>CAZQQJ010000020.1:0-124881 GCA_964595435.1 uncultured Anaerolinea sp.
AGCTCTCGCTGCCATCTGCGCCAACCCTAAATACAGGGTAGCGGAAAATAAGTAACTATATGCACTTCGGCGGAGCAAAGTTCCAGGCCGACGGCGGACTGGAAGGTTCATACACCCACCAACCCCATGACGGCATCGCATGGAACATACCCATTTGGAAGTCCAAGGACTTGAAGGAGGCTGTGCGCGCCTTCCACGATGCCGGCTACCAGGTTGCCATCCACACCGGCGGCGATGCGGCAGTGGATATGGCGTTGGATGCCATCGAAGCAGCGATGAATGCCAACCCGCGCCCCGACCCGCGACACCGCATCGAACACTCGGTCCTGAACACAGATAAGGCACTGCAACGGCAGAAAGATCTTGGCGTGGTGATCTCCACACAGCCAACGCTCATCACAGCATTCGGGGATGCGATGTTCAGAATCTGGGGAGAAGAGCGCACGCAGCGCGCAATCCCCACCCGCACCTGGCTGGATATGGGCGTGCCCCTGTGTCTCAGTTCGGACGCGCCCTCGATGCCATGGTGGGATCCACAGTCTACGCTTTTCGCCAGCGTCGTGCGCGGTACGATCTCCAAGAAGCCGGTCAGCCCGGAGCAGGCAATGACCATGGAAGAAGCCATGTACGCGCACACGATGGGCGGCGCCTACGCCGACTTTGCGGAAAACAAGAAAGGCTCCCTGGAGCCCGGCAAATTTGCCGACCTGATTGTATGGCACGACAACCCATACACAGCCGCCACGGAAGATATTCGCAAACTGACCATTGACCTGACCATGGTCGGCGGGAAGGTGGTATACCAGGTCTGATATGCAAACCTCCGACTGGCACGCCCGCTTTACGCAGCAGGTGCAGTGGACCGCCGGGGCGCGCAGCTATCTGTTCCAGCGCTCCGGGCTGGAGGCAGGAGGGCGCATTCTGGAGGTAGGCTGTGGCACCGGCGCCTTGCTGGCTGCGCTGCACACACCCACTCTGGTAGAACCGGCACAAGTTGGGGGCAAAGTACAACGCTGGCTTTCCTCCATCTACACGCAAGAGAAATCTCGAGCCATCCCGGCTGGCGTGTTTTACGGGCTGGACTTGAGCCGCGACTTCCTGTCCCTGGCAGCCAGGTACATTCCCCACGCCTGCCTGGCACAGGGCGATGCGCATCGCCTGCCTTATGCCAGCGGGACCTTCGATGCGACCGTGTGCCACTTCTTCCTGCTCTGGGTCGCCGATCCCCAACAGGCGCTGCTGGAAATGAAACGCGTCACTCGCCCTGGAGGATGGCTGCTGGCCCTGGCTGAACCGGATTACGGCGGGCGCATCGATTATCCCGATGAATTGGCCCGGCTCGGCCAACTCCAGGAAGAGGCATTACGCCGCCAGGGGGCAAAAACCCGCCTGGGGCGCAGCCTGAAAGCGCTTTTCCAGGCGACCGGCCTGGATGAAATCGAGACTGGTATCCTGGGCGGGCAATGGCGCAGCCAGCCGTCCATGAAAGAGGTAAGCTTGGAATGGGCCGTGCTGGAGGCTGATCTGGACGGCCAGCTTCCATCGGACGAGTTAGCCCGTCTGCGAAAGCTGGACGAGGCCGCCTGGCAGGATGGGGAGCGAACGCTGTTCGTGCCGACCTTTTACGCCGCGGGACGCAAAGAAGATTAAACCAAAGAGGTGTACGGTGCCAGGCACCATACACCCCTTTGAACAACAACTTGAGAGAATGAGTGCGATGACTCATTCTCTCTACCTTACTGATTTTACGGCACGGTCGGCTGGTCGTTGTCCAGCTCAGGTGAGCCAGCCACCGGTTCAGTCCACAGTTTGCCGGCCAGGTAATCCGCCAGGTTCTCGGGGGTCACCACCACGGAGGGGGTTAACAGGATTTCCGGAACTTCTTCCCCGGCCAAAACTTTTTTCATCGTATCGGCCACGGTGACGCCCATGCGATAGGGATCAACACCCAACGTGGCGCTGAACTTGCCTTCTTTCAACAGGTCAAGCGTCGGCTGGTTGCCGTCGATGCCCACGGCGAAGAAGTCCACGTTGATCGTCTTGCCCAACTGCTCGGCAGCCAGGGCCGCACCAATCGCCATTTCGTCACTGTTGCCGTAGAACAGGTCGATGTCGGGGTCTTTCTGCAGGGCGATGGTGGCGACTTCAGAGCCCTTGGTGCGCAGCCACTCAGCGGTCTGCTCACCGACCACCTTGACATTCGGGCAGTACTTGGTCAGGCCAGCCTTGAAGCCACCCGTGCGGCGGTGGGAGAAGATGCTGTCGATGCCCAGCAGGATGTACACCTTGCCCTGGGTCTGATCCGGGGTTGTGTTGTACTTCTTGGCGATCAACTCGCAGGAGTACTTGGCAAGCTGTTCAGCGCCGCCCCACTGGTCATAGCCAACATAGGTAGCTACATTGCCTTCGGAGAAGGGGGTGATGAAGTTGTGCGCCATAATCGGCACGCCCTTTTCGTTAGCTGCCTTCACGGCAGTGACCGCCGAGTCGGTGCCGATGGGGTTGATCGACATGACTTTGACGCCCTTTTCCAGCAGTTGCTGCACCGTGGTGACGAAAGCGGCAAAGTCGCCTTCGCTCGCCGGTGCCTGGACGTCCATCGTCCAGCCCCATTCTTTGGCCTTATCCGATGCGCCATTGACCATTGCCACGTGGAACGGGCTGGTCAACGCGGGCGGAACGAAACCCGCGTATACGTCTTTGGGAACTTCAGCGCCGGCAGGTTTTTCCTCATCCGGTACAGTGGGTTTATCGTTATCCAGCTCAGGGAAGCCCGCCACCGGTTCAGTCCACAGTTTGCCGGCCAGGTAATCCGCCAGGTTCTCGGGGGTCACCACCACGGAGGGGGTTAACAGGATTTCCGGAACTTCTTCCCCGGCCAAAACTTTTTTCATCGTATCGGCCACGGTGACGCCCATGCGATAGGGATCAACACCCAACGTGGCGCTGAACTTGCCTTCTTTCAACAGGTCAAGCGTCGGCTGGTTGCCGTCGATGCCCACGGCGAAGAAGTCCACGTTGATCGTCTTGCCCAACTGCTCGGCAGCCAGGGCCGCACCAATCGCCATTTCGTCACTGTTGCCGTAGAACAGGTCGATGTCGGGGTCTTTCTGCAGGGCGATGGTGGCGACTTCAGAGCCCTTGGTGCGCAGCCACTCAGCGGTCTGCTCACCGACCACCTTGACATTCGGGCAGTACTTGGTCAGGCCAGCCTTGAAGCCACCCGTGCGGCGGTGGGAGAAGATGCTGTCGATGCCCAGCAGGATGTACACCTTGCCCTGGGTCTGATCCGGGGTTGTGTTGTACTTCTTGGCGATCAACTCGCAGGAGTACTTGGCAAGCTGTTCAGCGCCGCCCCACTGGTCATAGCCAACATAGGTAGCTACATTGCCTTCGGAGAAGGGGGTGATGAAGTTGTGCGCCATAATCGGCACGCCCTTTTCGTTAGCTGCCTTCACGGCAGTGACCGCCGAGTCGGTGCCGATGGGGTTGATCGACATGACTTTGACGCCCTTTTCCAGCAGTTGCTGCACCGTGGTGACGAAAGCGGCAAAGTCGCCTTCGCTCGCCGGTGCCTGGACATCTACGTTCCAGCCCAGCTCTTTACCGCGCGCCGAAACACCGTCGACCATTGCCACATGGAACGGGCTGGTCAGCGCGGGCGGAACAAAGCCGACATAGACCCCTTCGCTCGGCTTGGGGGCTTCGGTGGCCTCCGGCTGAGGGGACTCTGTAGCTGCGGGTTTCGGCGCTTCAGTAGCGGCCGGCTTGGCTGGTTCGGCGGGTTTCTCTGGCGCTGCAGTAGGCGTCGCCGGACCAGCGCACCCTGCAACCATCACAAAGATGGTCAACAGGGTCATCAAGGTGTAAAGCAATTTTTTAGACATATTCTCCTTCCTTTCTCTTGTGGTACAAAAATTTGATATTGCCGGCAAATACCGGCTGGCTTTGCTACCAGGGGCTAACCCTGGAACCCATCAAGATTTACCGGCAACCTTCGGGCGCCGCTGAAGCCAGGGGATTTCTCCACGGCGGATAACGTCCAGGGCAACTGCCAGAACGATAATAAAACCGATGACGATCTCTTTGGCGTTGGAGGGCACCGAGAGGTAAACCAGGCCCGCCTCCACGATACGGATGATCAAAACGCCGACCAGGGTGCCCCAAATACCACCCACACCGCCCGAAAGGGCCGTACCACCGATCACCACACCAGCCACCGAGATCAGGGTCATATTGGTGCCGTTCTGGTAAGCGCCGGATTGCAAACGGCCCATTACCAGGATGCCCGAAACGGCGGCCAACAGACCGCTGATGCCATAGATGACCGTCTTCACCAGGTTGACGTTAATTCCTGAGAGGCGGGCGGCAGTCTCATTGCCACCGATAGCGTAAGTGTAGCGCCCCAGCTTGGTATGGCGCAGCACAAACCAGACGATGGCGTAAATGATCAAGGCCAGGATGAGCGGCATGGGTATCTTCAACGTTCCAACGGTAATGAAACCGGTCAAAAAGCTCAAGAAGGGATCTTTCTGAATGTTGATCCCGGCGCCATTGGTCCAGACCAGGGAGACGCCCAACAGCATGCTGCGGAAACCCAGGGTGACGATCAGCGGGTTCATATGCATTTGGGTAATCAACAAACCCTGGAGCAACCCCACCGAGGCGCCGGCTGCAAGGGCGAGCAAGATCGCCTGCCAGGCGGGTATACCGTTGGCGATCTGGCCTCCCGCCACGCGCGTGCCGGCGATGAGGATGGCAGCGGTCACACCGCTGAAAGACACCATAGCCTCAACCGACAGGTCGATGCCCCCGGTCAGGATGACGAAGGTCTGCCCGGCGGCCACGACGCCGATCGCCGCCGCTTCCAGGCCGAGCAACATCAGGCTGGTGGGAGTGCGAAAAGGAGGCGATAACACCCATAAGATGGCCGCCATGAGGATCAAGACGATCAGCGGACCGGTGTTGGCGACGAATTTCTTGAACAAGCCGCCCACGCCTCGGGCAGCGCTTCCAATACTGACATTTGTAGATTCGGTCATAGGTCTCACTCAGCCTTGTGTTTAAAGAGATCACTGCTTATTTTTTCAGTGCCGGTGGCGTATTCCATAATTTTTTCTTCGCTGGCTTCGGCATGGGTCAGTTCGCCTCGAATCCGGCCGCCGCCCATCACCAGAATGCGATCGCTCATGCCGAGAATTTCAGGCAGTTCAGAGCTGATCATGATAATCGCCACGCCCTGTTCAGCAAGCTGGTTGATCATGCGATAGATTTCCACCTTGGCGCCCACATCGATGCCACGCGTCGGCTCATCGAAGATCAACACCTTCGGTTCCGTCGCCAGCCATTTGCTCAACACCACTTTCTGCTGCGTACCACCCGACAGATTCATCGCTAACTGTTCCTGCGAAGAAGTCTTGATCTCCAAACGTTTGATAAAATTTTGCGTGAGGTCGACTTCCTTGCGCAGGTTTGTCCGCAAGCCGCGGGTCAGGCGGTTCAAAACTGCCATCGTGACGTTATCGCGCACGTTCAACAGAAGAAAAAGTCCTTGCGACTTGCGATCTTCGGTCAGCAGGGCAATGCCATTTTTGATCGCATCCTGCGGGCTGCGAATATGCACCTGTTTGCCAAGCACATAGAATTTCCCATCGTCGATTGGATCAGCGCCAAACACTGCTCGCACCAATTCGGTACGCCCTGCACCGACTAACCCAGCAATGCCCAGCACTTCTCCAGCATATACCGAAAAGCTAATGTCCAGCAGGCGATCGTCCTGAGTCAACCCCTCAACGCGCAAGACTTCCTGGCCACGTTTGACCTGTTCCTTGGGGAATTTTTCGGAAAGGTCGCGCCCGACCATCAACCGGATCAGGCTATCGACGTTCAGGTCAGAGGATGGCTGTGTGGTAATTCGTTTGCCATCCCGCAAGACGGTGGTGCGATCGCTGATCTCGAAGGTCTCTTCAAGGTGGTGGCTGATGTAGATGATCGAAACGCCCTGAGATTGCAGCTCGCGCACGATGGCGAACAGATCGTTAATCTCGCGGATGCTGAGCGAGGATGTCGGCTCATCCATAATAATCAGCTCAGCTTTCTGGTGCAGCGCCTTGGCGACCTCCACCATTTGCTGCTGGCCAACGCCCAGCTTATTCAACTGCGTTCGAGGATCAATATCCAGGTGCAGTTTAGCCAACAGATCGCGAGCGCGCTGGTGCATTTCGCGCCAGTTGATTGCCACCCCTCGAGTAATTTCGGTGCCCAGAAAAATATTCTCAGTCACCGAAAGGTAAGGCACCTGGTTCAATTCCTGGTAAATGGTGGCAATTCCGGCCAGTTGTGCCTGGCGGGGGTTGGAGAAATTCACCGGCTGCCCATTGAAAATGACTTCGCCTGAATCACGCTCATAAACACCGGCAATGATCTTCATCAACGTAGATTTGCCGGCGCCATTTTCGCCTACCAGGGCATGCACCTCGCCCTTTCGCACATCAAAATCCACCTGAGAAAGCGCCAGCACACCAGGGAATTGCTTGGTAATGCCGCGCATATCGAGCAAAACTGGCCTTTCACTTTGACTGGAGGGAATATTTTGTCCGCTCACTGTACTGTGCCCTATCCAAAAGCTTTTCTTCTGTGATGTGTGCAGTACGGTATACCGCACACATCACAGGCTATGCAAAATGACCTTCTGTCAAGCAAGTTTTTCTGTTAACCACCCACTTACACAAGTCACGACTGCAATGTGTCCGCTTTGATCTTCTTCAAGCGCTTCATCACATCGTTTGCTCCGCGGCCGAAGTAATCGTGCAGAGTCAGGTATTCGGCAAAGAGCAGGTCGTAGACCGCCTTGTTCTCGGGGATGGGCGTATAGACGACTTCTTTCAGCTTCGACATGTTCTGGGCTGCTTCGACGATCGAGTCGTAACCGCCGGCGGCTTTGCCGCCCGCCACCGCGCCGAACATGGCCGAGCCGAGGGCGGAAGTCTGCGCCGAAGCGGCGACTTTCATTTCACGACCGGTCACATCGGCATAGATTTGCATAAGCAGCTTGTTCCGCTCGGGCAGGCCGCCGCAGGCCACCAGTTCCTTGACCGGCACGCCGTTCTGTTCCATGGCCTCGATGATGACGCGCGTGCCATAGGCAGTGGCTTCGATCAGCGCCCGGTAAATTTCCTCCGGTTTCGTAGCCAGTGTGGCACCCAACAACAGGCCGGTCAGGTCGACATCTACCAGCACGCTGCGGTTGCCGTTCCACCAATCCAGAGCCAACAAGCCGCTCTCGCCAGGCTTGAGCCGGCCAGCCTTCTCCTCCAACAACTGGTGAACGCTGACGCCCCGCTCCGCGGCCTGGCGCTCGTAGGCGGCGGGCACGCAGTTCTCGACGAACCAGGCGAAGTGGTCGCCCACGCAGGACTGGCCTGCCTCGTAACCAAACAGGCCAGGGATGATGCCATCCTCGACATAGCCACAAATGCCCGGCACCAGGTGTTCTTCGTCGCCCAGCACCATGTGGCAGGTGCTGGTGCCCATGATCATGACCATGCGCCCTACCTCGGTGACAGTTGCCGCGGGCACAGCCACATGCGCATCCACGTTGGCAATAGCCACCGCCGTACCAGGCATCAGACCGGTCCAGGCAGCAGCCTGCGGGGTCAGGCCGCCAGCGCGCTGGCCGATGGGAGTGATCTGGCGGGACATCTTTTCATCAATCACATGCTCCAGGCGCGGGTCGAGGGCAGCAAAATAGTCTTCTCCTGGGAAGCCCTCGCGCTTCGACCACATGGCTTTGTAGCCGGCGGTGCACGAATTGCGCGTCTCTACCCCGGTAAGCTGCCAGACCACCCAGTCGGCCGCTTCGAGCAAACGATCGGCGGCCTGGTAGACTTCCGGCGCCTCGTCCAAAATTTGCAGGGTCTTGGAGAAAAACCATTCGGAGGAAATTTTGCCGCCATAGCGATCCAGCCACTGCTGGTTTAACTGGCGGGCAGTGGCGTTGATTTTGTTCGCTTCTGGCTGGGCAGCATGGTGCTTCCACAGCTTCACCCAGGCGTGAGGGTTATTCTGAAACTCGGCCAGCGTACAAAGCGGCGTGCCATCTGCTTTGACCGGCATCATGGTGCAGGCGGTGAAATCGATGCCCAGGCCGATGACATCTTCGGCAGCCACACCGCTTTGCTTGAGCACTGCAGGGACCGCAATCTGAAAGACGGCAATATAGTCATTGGGGTCCTGCAAAGCCCAGTCTGGATCCAGGCGAATATCGCTGCCTGGCAGTTTTTCATCGATGACGCCATTACGATACGGATGCACATAGGTGGCCACTTCTTCCCCATTACTGGCATCCACCAGCAAAGCCCGTCCGGACTCAGTGCCGAAATCAACTCCAATCGCGTATTTCTTAGCCATAGCTTCCTCCTGTTCAAGTGATGAGTAGTCAATCAGTGAATGATGGGATCAACAAATCCGGTCTCTTCATTCAATCTCTAAGATTGCCGGACGCTCGAACGCCTGACCATTGACCTGGACCGAATAAACGGGCCACCCGTCAATCTCGGTCAGGATCTCATTGCTGTGCTCGCCGACCAGGATGGTGTCTTCGGATTTCGTCCCGGTGATCGACGGATTCCAGGCATAGGCTTGCTCGACCGAAATCTGGTCCATCGAGCCTGGAGTAGCGATGAATTCGCGCGGCTCATAGGCCGCCGGGCCACCCTGGTGATGTAACTTCCACTCGCCAGCAAAGCCGCTCTCCGCATAAACCGCTTCGGTCTGGTCAAAGACCTCTCGCAACAAACGGCCTGGTCGTGTGGCCAGGATCATTGCAGCATCCACCTGGGCCACTGCGTGGGCTTTGCGGCGCAATTCATCGGGCAGACAGCCGAAATGTACCAGGCGGGTGATCGAGGCGACCAGCCCCCAACGCCGGCCACACAAAACCAGCATGGCGTAACGATCCATCTTCTTGTCCACCGGCAAAGGATGGCGGAAGGAGAAGATGCGCTCGTCGGTGGCAATCAGGTTGACGATTGCCTGGACGCCGCGCGACTGGGCTTCGTTTGCCAACAATGCCGCAATCTGGTTTTCAGTCATACCCGGCCGCACGGCGCGGATCGCAACGTCCATAATCTGGGCGCACTGCTGGCCCAGGATGCGAAAACGGTCCCCTTCTTCGGGCAGCAGGTCGGCTCTCAACCGGGAAATTTCGGCAGATAGATCGACAGCGCCAGGATACGCACCATCTGCTCCCAACTTCATACCACCAGCTAATCGCGCAATATCATCCTGCGCAGCATACCACGGGGACACACTCATCTCCCAACCTTGTGCCGCCAGCTTTTCCTCCTGTTCGAGTCGTGTTGCCTCGATGTTGTTGGTGAGTACATAGCGGCCTTTCGGTGTAATCAACAAAGAAGCTGCGCCAGTGGTAGCAGCCGTATTCACGTAGGAAGCTGCCCCGCACGTTGCCCAGGCAAAACTGCTCACACGGTTAAGCAGTAGAGCTTCCAGGCCGTGCTTTTTCAACAAAGTATGCACACGTTCTAGTTTAACATCCAGTTCAGTCATCGGATTATCCCTGGTGATAATACACATCCCAGCCCATATACTTTGTCAAGGCTTCGTTCAAAACCGCTGCATTCTGCGATGGGTTGATTGCCACGTGATGTTCGAATCCATTTTCGCAGATGTAGCGCAGCAACTTTTGCAAATTCGGAATCTGGATTACCCCATACCCGCCAAAGGTCTTCAGTGGGTCGTTGGTCAAATCCCCTTCACCCAGGTAAGCTAAAATCTTGCCCGAGAAATCGTTGGTGGAAACACGGCAGTAGGTGAATGGCATGGCTTTCACTCTACCGACCACCGTGCCATAGGTATTTTCCTTGCCAACTGTGCCGGCGATAATCGCCTGATAATCCATTGTGGGGATATCTTCCGCCGAGATGGTCTCGTCGACAAAGATATCCTTGGGTAAGTTAGAGCAGTGGAAGAGCACGCCCTTGTCAGGGTCCTCGCCGTAATTGTTGTTCCAGTCCACCAGGGCGCTAGGCTTGCCCGAGGCCAGGACCATCGCGTACATGCCTACCACGCCGGCAATATCCGTCTCGCAGGCTGAAGGCAGCAGGCTGTTCGACATCATGCTCATTAACGTACAGGGCACCACACCATAGAACTCTTCCATCGACGTCCAGCATTGCAAGGCGCTGGCAGACAGTTGGTTCGCTGCCATCCAATCATCGATCACCGCTCCCAGGCGAGCCATACGTGTCAGAGCCGACTCGGGTACGGAGGCCGTGTTCACATATGCCCTCATTTCCCCCAGTTTGGCCGCCAGTCTTGGATCATCTTCCTTCATACGCAAGGCACGGCCAAAGACTTCCGAAAGGTCAATCGTCTCCACCGAGATGCCGGTGCGCTCGAACAGCTTCTCACTAAAACGTACGGTATTGAATGCAGCCGGGCGAGCACCAATGGCGCCGAGGCGAGCACCCTTCAAGCCACGCACAACCCGGCACATGCCGGTAAAACGGCGCAGATCGGCACGAAAAGCATCGCTGAGTGGGTCGACGGTATGTTGCGTTGTCAAGGAGAATTTAATGCCATACTGCACCAGATTGTTACAGACCGACATCTTGCCGCAAAACGAATCCCGGCGATCGGCGATAGTCATTTTCACAGCATCATCAGGAAATGCATGCACCAAAACTGGCACATCCAGGTTAGCCCAGCGCAGTGTGTTCGCAACCGCGCGCTCATCGCCAAAGTTTGGCAGAGTCACCAACACACCGTCGATATCATCGCGATGGCGCTTGAACAAATCGGCGCACTTCTGTGCATCCGACAGCGATTCGACGCTACCGAACTTGGTCTCCTCGGGCGTTAGAGCAATGGCCTGGATACCCTCTTGCTCGAGAAGGGCCAAAATCGTCTTACGCCCGCTATCGCACAGGTGATCTGGAAAGAATCCCCGGTTGCCAACAATTACTCCCAACGTAACAGGTTTTAATTTCGTTTGCATTGCACACTCCTTAATTTAATCGAATGGTTCAACAATTTTTCGACCAGGTGATAGATTGGTTCGATAAAAAATACCAGAAGAAACTACTTACGCCGGATTGAACTATCCCGGATGATTAGCTCCGGCTTGAGCACAATCGTCTCCGGTGCGATCATTTCTTCATCATCTCGCACCCGATCGATAATTTCGATGATTTTTTCGACCGCAGTGGCTCCCAGGCAGTTTTGATCCTGGAAGATCGTGCTGAGCGGCGGCCAGTAATAACGCGCCTCGGACAAGCCATCGAAACCCACCACGCCCAAATCTTGTGGCACGCGAATCCCCTCGCGACAGGCGACCTGTAAAACACTTAATGCCATCTGATCATTGCCTACGAACACCGCGTCCATCTCAGGATAAGAGAGCAACAACTGGCGAATAGCCTGTTCGCCGCTGGCCGAAGACCAGTTTCCCTCGGCACAGCAATTCGGCGTCGCGGGCAACCCATATTCTTGCAAAATTGCCGCCCAACCTGCCCGGCGCTGGCGAGCCTCCCACCAATCCAATGGGCCGGTAATATGTCCAATGTGCCGGTAGCCCTGGTCGATCAAATGCTGCGTGGCCATACGACCACCCATCTCATTGTCGTAAGAAACGCTAAAAATTCCCGGACGCCCTCGAGTTGTCAAAAAGATGATCGGCACTGGAATATCCGGGAGTTTCTCTTCCAGCCAGTTCTGGTTATCGCCTACTTCCGAGGTGGCCCACACAATCCCGTCCACATGCCTCGCCAACAGCGATTGCAACAAAGACGGGATATTTCCCGTGGTAAAGCCAGGTAGCTCTTTGAGCAGCAACGCATATCCCATCTCATTCGCTTGCTGG
Organism: uncultured Anaerolinea sp.; assembly: GCA_964595435.1. Lineage (GTDB taxonomy): Bacteria > Chloroflexota > Anaerolineae > Anaerolineales > UBA4823 > RBG-16-57-11. Next base: position 11,882 of record CAZQQJ010000020.1, read on the forward strand.
GTAATGCCGTTCAACGTGCGGGAAGGACCCATGTACTTCAGGCCCGCCGTGACCACACCCAACGTATAACTGCGCTGTTGGATCAAGCTGCGCGCCAGATCGCTTGGCCGATATTCCAGGTCAGCAATGACATGCTGGACGCGCAAGCGCGTTTCCGGGGCAACATCCGGGCGGTCGTTGACCACCCGTGAAACCGTCTGCACCGAAACTCCGGCCGCTCTGGCTACATCTTTTATCGTGACGCGCTGCACATTTTTCATCTGCAAAAAAAGACTACAGACCACACAAAATGACTTTCAGTCAAATAATATGAGACAGCCATATCACCTGTCTGGAATGCCTCATCCTGATTGTTGAATCGATGAGTATTGCGTCTGGGTGATGGCGTGGATCATCGACCAGAAGTTTTCCATGGGGGTATCCAACTGCACATGGTGCGTTGGCCCCAGGATCAAGCCGCCATCTTTGCCAATAGTTTGCAGGCGCTGCAAAACCTCCGAACGAACGTCCTGCGGCGTACCAAAAGGCAGTGTATATTGCTCATCGATGGTGCCCCAAAAGCACAACTGCCGGCCATATTTCTGTTTCAGAAGGGCAGGGTCCATACTGGCCGGCTGAACAGGGTTCAAGACATCCACACCGATCTCAATCAACTCAGGGATGATGGGGTCAATCACGCCATCCGAATGGTAGGCAACTTTGAGCTGCGGGTTGATGGCTTTGATCTCGGCGATAAAGTTTGCCATACGAGGCTTCAGGAATTTACGCCAGGTCCTGGGTGAAATCAACATATTCTTCTGGGCGCCAACGTCATCGCCAATCCAAATCATATCGACACCCATCTCGGCCAGTTTCCTGGCCGCCGCCAGGTGATAGCGATACGGGATATCCAGCAATGCTTCCGCCAGGTCAGGCTTGAGCACAAAATCGCTCAGCGTGCGCTCATAGCCGCGCAGCCCCCAGGCACACTCGAAGATCGTAGTAACCGTAACGCCGACGATCCAATACTCGTCTTTGAACTCACGGATTACCCGCTCGGCTTCAACATACAATTCCAGGCGGTTTGGGTCGGGAGGCCGGTAAGATTGGATAGCGCTATCTTCCGCCAGAGGATGACCGGTTATTTCGGTGTAACGCCCGGTACCGTAGGGAGTGTCGTATTCTACCGATCGCCAGCCGATGCCCCATTCATCGGTGTAATTGTCTTGTTCCTGATAATACGAATTCGCCCAGCCCACCGAAGTGAGCAACATATCTTCACCCAGGCTGCGTTCCAATTCATAGGTGTTGCCACCGCCATGCGGATTATGCGCTTTGCCTGTCGCAGCGCTCAAATCTGCTCGCAGGCGCCCGGCAAATTCAGGCGTAAAACTTACCTGCATTGGGCAGCGATCGGGTTCTTCGTGGTTCAAGGCCATCAAGACACGTTGGCGATGTTTCATAGGGGTTATTTCAACCTCTTGCTCAATTGAATCTGGAATGCCACCGAGATTACGATAATCAGGCCATAAATAAACTGCGTCCAGAAGCCAGATAAACCAATGGCCACGACCCCCGCCTCGATCGCGCCGATGATGAACGAGCCGACGAAAGTACCTAAAACAGTACCTACGCCGCCATACACGGATGTGCCACCCAGGAAGACCGACGAGATGGTTTTGAGCAGGTATCCGCCGCCTAGGGTGGGCCAGAAATAGTTTACTTCCAGGCTGGCGATCAGCCCGGTAAAACCGGAGATCAGCCCCATGACGGCAAAGATCATCATCTTGCGATTATCGACCGGGACGCCCATCAAACGGGCGCTATCTTCGTTATCCCCCACCAGATACAGGTGCGCTCCGAAACGAGTGCGGTTCAACAAAACCCACATAGCAATGGCGATTAAAATCGTCCAGATCATCTGCGCCGGGATGCCCGCGCCGCGCCCCACCAGGGCATTGTACAGCAGCGTATCTTTCACCGGCACCAGGCTGGTGCCGTTCCCGCCGTTGATGATATTCACCGCCCCTGCCCACACGAACGAGGTGCCAATCGTGGCAATCAAAGAGGGGATTTCCAGCTTGACGACCAGGATACCATTGAGCAGACCCACTAAAAAGCCGGTGAGCAGGCACAGGATCAGAGCCAGCCACTCGTTGCCAGTCGCCACCAGGGTGAGCGAAAAAGAGGTCATACTGATCGCCATGATGGATGGGAACGACAGGTCGATAGAACCGGTAATCACCACCAGGGTAAGGGGTAAGGCCATCAAGGCAAAGAAAGGCGTGGATGACATAAACGCCTGGTAAATCTGGGAGGAGAGAAATACCCTGGGAGCGCCCAGGACAAACACAATCCAGATAAGCAAACCAATGGATAACGTGCCGATCTGCAGCCCATAACGCCTGGCCCATAAACGCGTGCGGGAAATTTCCGCCCGGTCATCGGCAGAGGCAATCGATGATTCAGAGCTAGTGGTCATTAGAGATGACTCCTGTCAGGACAAAACATTCCGCCATTACGATCCGATTATGCCTGGGCAGCCGCCAGGCCATCACCATTACCAAGACTACCGGTTTGAGCCACCCGTTGCAGCTTGTCGATCAGCCCTTCGAGGGTGATTGAGCCCTTCAAGAACTGCCCGGCGATATGGCCGCGATCCACAACAACAATGCGATCGGCGACCGGATAGACGTGGAAGATATTGTGGTCGATGAAAATTACCGACTTGCCCTGGTTGCGCACCTCTCGGACGAAATCCAGCACCTTCTTGGTTTCCGAAAGGGACAGGCCCATGGTCGGCTCATCCAGGATAATCAGCTCGGCCTGGAAATATAAGGCCCGCGTGATGGCCACACCCTGGCGCTCGCCGCCTGACATGGTTTGCACATAGTTATCCGGGGTTATGGCGCTGGAGGTGAATCCCATCAGCTCGTTCATCAGGCGCTGGGTTTCCTGTTTCATCCGTTTAACATCCAACAGGCCCAGGCGGTTCCGCAGCTCACGGCCCATGAAGATATTACGCCAGATGGTCTGCAATTCGGCCAGGGCGCGCTCCTGGTAGACCGTTTCGATGCCCAACTGCCGGCCTTTGCTCACGCTCAGATGATCGATCTTTTGCCCCTTCCAGTAGATCTCTCCGCCGGGATCGGGTTGGTGATAGCCCGTGATGATCTTGATCAGGGTCGATTTGCCCGCGCCGTTATCCCCAAGCAGGCCAACCACCTCGCCGGGGTTTACTTCGAAGTTGACGTGTTGCAAAGAACGCACTTCTCCGAATGATTTGGATACATTCACCAACCGGATTAAAGGGTCCATTCAACTACCTCACTTTCCGAGAACAGGCCATTTTCACTGCACAGAGACCCAGGCCACCCCTTGCCTCAACTTTGCCCCATCCAGGCCATCGAGCAGAACTGCAAGGTGATCTGCATGTCTTTGCAGTGAAAGTGTACGAATATCCGATAACGTGGCTCACCATGTGGGCCACGTTATCGGGCTAAATAGAGCGGTTAGCGAATTTCCTTCTCGGCCAGCGGGGCCAGGAAGTCTACATTCTCCTTGGAGGCGAAACCGCCGCCGGTGTCGATGTGCAGGCCCGAGAAGCCGTATTTTTTGGTCAGGCAGAGCTGCAAGATGGGCAGGTAGCCCTGCAGCCAGGGCTGCTGGTCGATCACCAGATCGGTGTAGCCGCTCTTGATGGCGGTAATGGTAGCCGGTGAGAGGTCGAAACCGATGCCAATGACATCATCCGGGCCTTTGCCGCCGGCCTTCAGGTAGGTCTCCATGGTGGCAGTCAGGCCGCCGTGGTCGGTGACCACCAGCTTGACATCAGGGTGCGAGGCAATGTACCCCGAGATGGTTGGGGTGCCTGCCTGCGGATCGGCATTGGTGGCCGCGTCGATTTCCTGGTAATCCACGGTCAGGCCGGCCTTCTCCAGGGCTTCTTTAACGCCACGAGTGCGTTCACCGCGGGTGGGCTGGGAGAGCAGGCCCCAAACGAAAGCCCGGTCGCCCGCTTTCAAACCGAAGCGGCGCACGGCTTCTTCGGCCAGCGCCACGCCGGTGGCATACAGTTCCTGGCCGACATAGCCAAAACCGTTGCCCTTGTACTTGGTCTCAACATTCGGCAGCGGGGTGTTCTGGCTGGTGACCAGGATACCCTGCTTCTCGGCATCGTCGATCAGAGCGTCGAAAGCGTCATCACCCGGGTGGCCCATCACGGCGACGCCGTCCGGCTTCTGGGCAGCAGCTTCTTTGAACTGCGCGATCATCTTCTGCGGATCCCAATCAGAGAAAACATATTGCACGGTTGGGCCCAGATCAGCTTCGGCCTGCTTGGCGCCATTGTAGACGTTATTGGCAAAAACACCGCCTGCTGGTCCGCCGGGGAAGAAGACCAACTTCACACCGCTGCACCATTTACCTGCATCGGCCTTGGGAGCTTCCTGCTTGGGAGCCTCGGTGGCCGCTGGCTGCGCTGGAGCCGGGGCCGGAGCCTGCTGGCAACCCGCCTGGAGCACGAAGATCAAGACGAACAGCACGCTCAACACGATCTTTGCAGTTTTCATTTTCTCTCTCCTTGCAATTGAAAAAATTTAGTTATAGAAAGATGTTAAGGGGGATGTAACTGGCAAATAGACAACCGTTTTACCGTACAGGACACCTCACTTTCTGCACATCACAAGGCATCTGACTTACCAAACCGGTTGATTGAGCGGCCCGGAAATACTCCGTTATCGTTTCCGGGATCGTTATCATTGTAGCAATTTTATATGTCATATAGCAAGTTACATTAAGCTATGGGGACATGTGACAAATGTCATATGACAGCATTGTGCAACAATAGCGCAAAAACAGATGAGAAAAACTTGACGAACCCATTCAGGTTTGCTATAATTTGTTTGTATTCCAAACAAACATATTCGCCTGAGTATCTTGCTATGTCCAGCCCCACAACCGCAGATCAGGGTTTGATCCGTAAATTAAATACGGCTGTTATCCTCGATGTGTTGCGCCGCCTGGCGCCGCTTTCTCGGGCCGAGCTTGCTGCGCACACCGGCCTGAATCGCAGCACAGTGTCAATCATCGTAAACAGCTTAATTGAGGAAGGTTTCGTCCAGGAAACCGATCTGCAATCTTCACGCGTTGGACGCCCGGGTATGCTGCTGGTACTGAACCCGCGCGGCGGCTTCGCCGTCGGTGTTGAGATTGGCGTTAATTTCATCTCTGTAGTGCTGACGGATTTCGTAGCCCAGGTGCTGTGGCACCAACGCCTGCCCAGTAACCCGGCCGAAAGCCAGATCACATTGCTGGAACGGGCAGCCAATCTCACCCAACAAGCTCTGGAGCGCGGCATGGCTCTTGGCCTGCGCCCGCTTGGCCTGGGCCTGGGAGTTCCCGGCCTGGTCGATATCCACCAGAGCGAATTGATCTTTGCCCCTAACCTGCAATGGCGCAATGTGCCATTACGCGCGATGTGGTCACAGCGGTTTGGCTTGCCTGTCTTCGTAGAGAACGACGGCAACGCGGCGGCCCTGGGTGAATATTACTTTGGCGCGGCGCGCGGCGTCGAGGATTTTATCTATCTGAGCGCCGGCGTCGGCCTGGGCGGCGGGATCGTGTTAGGCGGAAAACTCTTCCGAGGCAGCACCGGTTACGCCAGCGAGGTGGGCCACATGACGGTCAATCCAAACGGCGAGTTGTGCGGCTGTGGGAAGCGCGGCTGCTGGGAAACGCTGGTCAGCCCAGTTGCAGTAGCGCGCTTTGCACGTCGCCGCCTGGAAGCTGGAGAACACTCGGCCATTCGCGAGATCGCCCACGGTAATCTGGGGGCTATCAACTTCGACATTATTCTCCAGGCTGCCCAAGATGGCGATTCGCTGGCCCTGGATGCCTTGCACGAGACGGCATGCTACATGGGCACCGGCATCGCCAACCTGATCAATGTTTTCAACCCACAGTTAGTCGTTATCGGCGGCGAGTTAAGCCGCGCCAGTTCTTTACTACTTCCGACCATCAAAGAGATCGCCTGCCAGAATGCGCTTAGAGAGTCCTGTGAAAACTTACAAATTGTTGGTTCAGCCCATGGCGAGGAAGCCTGCGTGATGGGGGCAATTGCCTTAGTGCTGGATGACATTTTACGCGAACCAATGCTGGCATAAATTCTGCGCCAACATGAGTTCCCGGTTTGGCCGGGACGAGATTCAGCCCGCACATTTACAATCCAACCCAAGCGTAGAAATGTCATGCCGGGCAAAGTCAAGAGCATTCTAAGCGAAGCATTACCGGACCGAGGCTCAACACCGCCTTCTTTGCCGCCCGGGCCGGCTCTCATCGCAGTTTGCATCGCCGTCCATTGCAGCCAGCCTCCCGGCTCACCATATCCCACATTGACATCCATCGCCGCGATCAAAGCGGCTCATCCCAGCCGGTCTTGCCCAATACATCACGAAGACCCTTCGCTTCGCCCAGGTGATGCCTAAGAACAAAGGTGGTTGCCGCTGCACAAAAAGCGGTAACTGCCTTTCAATTTCAATCATTTCAGGAGTACAGATATGAGCAACATCTACGAGCCGAAACCCGAGCACAAATTCACCTTCGGTCTATGGACCGTCGGCAGCACCGGCAGCGACCCCTTTGGTTCTGCTGTGCGCCACAAACTTTCACCCGTCGAACTGGTTTATCTTCTGGGAGAAGTTGGGGCTTATGGGGTAAACTTCCATGACAACGACCTGGTACCTTTCGATGCCACTCACCTGGAACGCGACCAGATCGTGCGCGATTTCAAGAAGGCTTTGCAAGAGACAGGCCTGGTTGTCCCTATGGCTACCACCAACCTCTTCGCACATCCGGTCTTCAAGGATGGCGCGTTCACGGCAAACGATCCGAAAGTGCGCAAGTTCGCTTTGCAAAAGACCATGCGCGCCATCGACCTGGGCGTCGAACTGGGCGCCAAAATCTACGTATTCTGGGGCGGGCGTGAGGGAATCGAGTCCGACGCCACAAAGGATCCGCTGGCTGGCCTGAAACGCTTCCGCGAAGCAATGAATTTCTTATGCGAATACGCTTTGGACCAGGGATATGATTTGAAATTCGCCCTGGAAGCGAAACCTAACGAGCCGCGCGGCGACATCTACCTGCCCACGACCGGCGCCATGCTCGGCTTTATAGCCACCCTCGATCACCCTGAAATGGTTGGACTGAACCCCGAAGTCGCCCACGAGCACATGGCCGGGCTGAACTTCTTGCATGCTGTGGCCCAGGCATGGGATGCAGGCAAACTTTTCCACATCGACTTGAACGACCAAAACTACGTGCGGTTCGACCAGGACTGGCGCTTTGGCTCACAAAGCATCAAGCAGGCTTTCTTCCTGGTTAAGTTCCTGGAGGAGGTAGGTTACCAGGGGAGCCGTCACTTCGATGCCCACGCTTACCGCACAGAAGACTACGAAGGCGTTAAAGATTTTGCCCGCGGTTGTATGCGCTCTTACCTGATCTTCAAAGAGAAAGCCCGCCAATGGGCAGCAGACGCCGAAATCCAGGCGCTGCTTGCCGAAATCAATGCTGAGGATGCGGCGATGAAAGCCTTCGATGGACCGTACACGCGTGAAAAGGCAGCGGAGTTGAAACGCTATGCCTTTGACCCATCCGCCCTGGCACAGCGCGGTTTGAAGTATGAGCGGCTGGACCAGTTGGCCGTCGATCTGTTGCTCGGCGTTCGTTAACCTTCAAGACGCATCGCCGGATCTTTCAACGCACCTGAAATTTTTATACGGAGCCTGCTATGTCCTACCTTTTAGGGATCGATATCTCCACTACTGGCGCAAAAGCGTTGCTCATCGACACACAGGGGAATGTGGTCAGCAGCGCTACCACGCCGCTAACGCTCTCCACCCCACAGCCATTGTGGTCTGAACAAGACCCACATGAATGGTGGGATGGAATTATTAAAAGCATCCGGCAAGCGCTGGCCCAGGCAGGCGCCAGCGGCGCAGACATCATCGCCATTGGCCTGACCGGGCAAATGCACGGATTGGTGCTGATGGATGCCGAAAACCGGGTATTACGCCCTGCTATCCTGTGGAATGATCAACGCACTGGTGCGGAATGTGACGAAATCACCCAGAAGGTGGGCTTCGAGCGCTTGCTCCAAACCACCGGTAATAAAGCCCTGACCGGTTTCACAGCACCGAAAATCCTCTGGGTGCGCAATCACGAGCCGCATATTTTTGCACAAGCCGCGCATGTCCTGCTGCCCAAAGATTACGTGCGCTTTCGGCTGACCGGTGACCACGCTGTAGACAAGGCAGATGGCGCCGGAATGATGCTTTTCGACCTGAACAAACGGGACTGGTCGGAAGAGGTGCTGGAAGTTCTGGAAATTCCACGGGCGTGGATGCCGAAGACCTATGAAGGCCCCGAAATCACCGGCGTAGTGAGCGCAGAGGCTGCGGAGGCAACGGGGCTGAAAGCCGGTACACCGGTTATGGGTGGCGGCGGTGACCAGGCCGCCCAGGCTGTAGGGGTAGGTGCAGTCACTCCGGGTATCATTGCCTTGACCCTGGGGACATCTGGCGTAGTTTTTGCTACCACAGCCGGGGCCTTTATTGAACCTGAGGGCCGCTTGCACGCTTTCTGCCACTCTGTGCCGGGCGCGTGGCACTTTATGGGCGTTATGCTCTCCGCAGCAGGATCGCTGCAATGGTATCATGACACGATTGCCCCAGATACATCCTTCGACGAGCTGCTTGCGCCGGCCGAGAAGGCGCCTGCTGGAGCAGAAGGGCTGTTCTTCCTGCCTTATTTGACCGGTGAGCGCACACCACACCCCGACCCACTGGCCCGCGCCGCTTTTATCGGCTTGACCGTGCGCCATAGCCGGGCACACATGACCCGCGCCGTGCTGGAAGGCGTGGCCTTTGGCCTGCGCGACAGTATGGAATTGATCCGCAATGCCGGATTGGGCAGCATCAACCAGGTGCGTGTGTCGGGCGGCGGCGCCAAGAGCCCGCTCTGGCGGCAGATCCTGGCAGATGTGATGGACGCCGAGTTGGTAACCGTCAACACTACCGAGGGAGCAGCCTTTGGGGCGGCACTTCTGGCCGGTGTAGGAGCAGCTATCTGGCCCACCGTTGAGCAGGCCTGCCAGGCAACCATTCGCACCACCAGTACCACCCGGCCCCATCCAGATGCAGTGGCTCGATATGCGGTGCTGTATCCGCAATATCGGGAGCTGTATCCGGCGCTTGTACCGACATTCCACGCCATGGCATAGCTGACGATTTTGCAAAGCCTGGCATCTTGAAGGATGTCAGGCTTTGATAGAATGTGGTATCATTGGCCGAGTGGCACCAATGCCCCCAGGAAACGATCGCAGGAGACAAAGAAAATGGAAAAAATACTACAAGATATCTACGACGGCATTATGGAAGGCGACGCAGGCAACACCCCGGGCAGAGTCCAGCAAGCTTTAAGCCAGGGCATTCCCGCACCTCAAATTCTTAACGAAAGCATGATCAGCGCCATGAATCAGGTTGGTAAGCTGTTCGAGGAAGGCGAATATTTCGTGCCAGAAATGTTGATCGCAGCTCGCGCGATGCAGGCCGGCCTGGCCCTTTTGAAGCCCCATCTGATGCAGGCCGATGTCAAAGCCGCCGGGCGCGTGGTGGCCGGAACCGTGAAAGGCGATCTGCACGATATCGGCAAGAACCTGGTATGTATGCTGCTGGAAGGTGCTGGTTTTGAAATTATCGATTTAGGCACTGATGTAGCCCCAGATAAATTTGTCGATTATATCAAAGAGGGGAAGGCTGACATCGTTGCTCTTTCGGCATTGCTTACGACCACCATGCCCAACATGAAGCAGACCATCGATGCGCTGCAGGCCGCAGGCGTGCGCGAAAAAGCGAAGGTCATCATCGGCGGGGCGCCAGTCACACAGGCCTATGCTGACCAGATTGGCGCAGATGGCTATGCCCCCGACGCAAGCCGGGCAGTTGCCCTGGCCAAATCGTTGATGGCCGCCTGACCTGTAAATCCCGAGCAAAAAATTAGCGATTGGCTGAGCTGCCAATCGCTAATTTTTTGAAAACCCATGCTCATACAAGCGACCTTTAAAGTACTACCAGTTGTCTTATTGCTCGTCTCAGGTTACCTGCTGGGGCGACGGCGCTTTCTTGGCGAAAGCACGCTCCAGGATTTAAAGAAACTGGTCGTCAATATCTCCCTGCCAGCGGCGCTCTTCCTGGCTTTCTCCCAGGTCAATTTAGATGTGCGCCTATTGCTGATCCCGGTATTTGTCTTTTCGGCTTGCCTGCTGGTCTTGCTATTCAGCCATTACTTGAACCAGAAAATCCAGATTAACTCGCCCTATTTTCCCTATCTGATGACCGGCTTTGAAGCTGGAATGCTTGGTTACGCCATCTTTGCTGCAGTGTATGGCCAGGACAATATCTACAAGTTTGGTGTCATCGACCTTGGCCAGGTGGTGTTTGTCTTCTTTGTTCTGGTACCCGCCCTGAAACGCCAGGAAGCCAGGCAGGCGACATCCTTTGGAGACACTTTTTTATCCTTCCTGAAGACACCGGTAATCCTGGCGATCTTAGGCGGTATCGCATTCAACCAGCTTGGGCTTCACCGATTGTTCTCCGGCCAGGCATGGTTTGGCAGTATTCAAGCGACACTGCAACTCGTCGCTAACTTAACCACACCGCTGGTAACCTTTATCATCGGCGGAGAAATCCGCCTGGAGCACAGCGGTTTATCCAGGCCGGCGCGCACGATCCTCTTGCGCTATCTGATCTGGCTGCCCGCAGCTCTCGCCTTCAATGTGTTCGTTGTCGGCCGGCTGCTCGGCCTGGACACAACCTACCAGGCGGCCGTGATGACGATGGCTATCCTGCCGCCGCCATTCGTGATACCGCTGTTCATGCAGAACGTCGAACCGAAAGAGCGCGCTTACGTTGTCAACACGCTCTCCCTGGCGACAATCGTCACGTTGGTGGCTTATGTTTTCGTAACCTTATTGATATCGCCGGTTTGAAATGTTCGCTTCGCCGCTGGCGCGCTGGATCATCCTTTCGCTGGCTCTGCTGCTCGGCGCAGGTAGCCTCTTCTTGTTGCGCCAGCGGATGCGGCGCGCCAGGGAAGGCCGCCGGCAAGGGAAACGACTGGTCGCCTTTTCCCTTGCAGTATTCTTGTTCGCTATGCTGATCACGACGAATGCCCTGGCACGCCAGCGCGCACTGGCGATGCTGCATCCTGGCCGCTCAGTCGTGCAACCCCCACCTCCACAATTCCACCTGACTGGTTACCAGGAAGTCGAGTTCAGCGCTCCCGATGGGCTGATCCTGAAAGGCTGGTATCTACCCTCTCACAACGGCGCAGCCGTCATTGTCGGCTTTTTCGAGCGATCTCTCAAATAAAAAGCGTTCTTAAGCCTGCGGCAAGCCGATCTCGATCTGCCCTTCTACCACGCGTACCGGATAGGCAGGGATGTTCACCACTGCCGGCATGGACAGGGCTTTACCACTGCGCACATCGAAGCGCGCGCCGTGACGCGGGCAGATGATATCGAAATCATCCAGGTCGCCATCACCAAGCGGGCCATCGTCGTGGCTGCACAGGTCAGCGATGGCAAAATATTGCCCGGCAATGTTGAACACGACGATTGGCTCGCCGTCTATTTCCACAAACAGCCGTTCGCCGGTAGGCACATCTCTTGCATCCCCCACGGCGATATATTCCACTTTCTTGGGATCCATTTCCAGGTAATTGAACATGAGCCAGGTTCCCGGCTACTCAATCAGGTCATCGCTGGCCTCACCCAGGCCATAAACGCCCGCTTTCAATACCTTCAACGAAAGCAACGCACATTTTAATCGGACCGGGCCTAACTCCAGGCCAAGCATACCCAACAAATCATCTTTGGAGATCGATTTAATTTCATCCAGCGTTTTGCCCACCACCGACTCCATCAGCAAGTCGGCCGAAGCCTGAGAGATGGCACAGCCATGCCCGCTGAAGGCTGATTCGGTGACTCGATTATCCGACCCAACACGCAGTTCCACACGAATATGGTCACCACACAAGGGGTTATCATCTTCGAAGGCAATATCGTGCGGGGTCAATGAACCACGATAGATCGGGTTTTTATAACGATCGATGATCAGTTCGCGATACAAATCGTCCATGAGTCCTACATCCCAAATACCTGGCGTACTTTATACAAACCCTCAGCCAGTTGATCTACTTCTTCGTTGGTGGTATAGAGATAGAAACTGGCGCGTGCAGTGGCCGAAATGCCGAATTTTTCGTGCAATGGCTGGGCACAGTGATGACCAGCGCGCACTGCAATGCCTTTGGTGTCCAACACCTGGGCAATGTCATGAGGGTGAATATCGCCCAAAGTGAAAGCAGCCACACCGCCTTTGTGCTCGGCTGACGGGCCAAATATTTTCACACCAGGCACTTCTTCCAATCGATCCAGAGCATAGCGGATGATTTCCTGCTCGTGGGCGGCGACTGCCTCCATACCCACTGACTGTAGATAATCCACTGCAGCACCAAAGCCAACCGCCTCAGCGATAGCAGGTGTGCCGGCTTCGAACTTGTGGGGCAATTCGTTTGGCGTAAAGGTACGCAGTTCGACGCGCTTGATCATATCGCCCCCACCCAGGAAAGGCGGCATGGCATCCAGCAACTCTTTGCGCCCGTACAAAGCGCCGATACCGGTAGGGCCGCACATCTTATGGGAGGAAAACGCCAGGAAATCAGCTCCCAACGCCTGCACATCCACGGGGAAATGCGGCACCGATTGGGCGCCATCCACCAAAGTCAGCGCGCCGGCCTGGTGAGCAAGGCGAATAATTTCTGTAGCAGGGGTAATCGTCCCCAATACATTCGACATGTGCGTAAACGCTACCAGGCGCGGCTGCAATTCGAGAAGCTGGCGGTAAACGCCCATATCTAACAGGCCATCTTCGGTCACCGGGATAAATTCCAGGCGGACGCCCTTTTCAGCAGCCAATATATGCCAGGGTACCAGGTTCGAATGGTGTTCCATTTCGGTCAAAACCAGCACATCCCCGGCTTTCAAGTTGGCCCGCCCCCAGCTATAGGCGACAAGGTTAATCGACTCAGTGGCGTTGCGGGTAAAGATGACCTGGCGAGCAGATGGCGCATGGATAAATTTTGCCACTTTCTCGCGCGCCATTTCGTAGAGCGCAGTCGCCTCCTCTGCCAGAACGTGGATGCCGCGATGGATATTGGCATTCGACTGTTGGTAGAAACGATCCATGGCTTCAATAACCACCTGCGGCTTCTGGCTGGAAGCGGTCGAGTCCAGGTAGATCAACGGGATTCCCGGATGCACCTGGCGGTTCAAGATCGGGAAGTCGGCTCGAATACGAGCGATATCCAGTGTTTTATTCATCGTCTTCTTCGTCGTATACAGATGACTGCCGCATAACCCGCACCGGTTTGGTCTTTCGGCGGCGGCGAAGCGGCTTGCGAATATTCGTTGAATTTTTTGGACACCATAATACGTGATCTGGCACCATCCAGCCATCGGTGAGGTATACATTTTGCTGGAACTGTACAGCGATCATTTTCGGATCGACCTGTACAACCGTGCCGATCAGCCAATCATGCACGCGGTTACCCTGGTGATCATGATCACACAATACCTCAATATAATCCCCGACCCGGAATGTTTCTTCCCGTTCTGGCGGGGTCGTAAAAAATAAACCTGACAAAGCCGCCTCCTTAGTTAAACGCAAATCGAGTTTGTGTATTCGTCGACACACAAACATGCTAAAAACATACCGCTTACCCCGCCCGTCTCCATTTTCATAAAAAGCGTATTTCTTCGGTGGTGTGTGCAGCGTTGACGCCGCACACACCCTGTCGTCATTAATAAGTTAGCCCATTTTCTCCATAATCGCATCCTGGAAACGAGAGCGAACACCCTCGAAGGGAATGCGCTGCATGATCGGGTCGAAGAATCCTTCTACAATCAATCGTTCTGCCTCACGATACGGCAAACCCCGGCTTCTCAGGTAAAAAACCTGGTCCGCATCAATTTTACCAACCGTAGCGCCGTGTGTACAGCGTACATCATCAGCCATAATCTCCAGGCCGGGGATCGAGTCGGCGCGTGCATCCGGGCTGAGCACCAGGTTGCGATTGGCCTGGTATCCGTCGGTCTTCTGCGCCCCAGGTGCGACGTAGATCATTCCCTGCCAGACCGAGCGGCTCTTATCACGCAAGGCTCCTTTGAAGAGCAAATCGCTGGTAGTATGCGGGGCCAGGTGATTTTGCTGGGTATCATGATCCAGATGCTGGATTCCATCGGTAAAATAGAACCCTGACATACGGCCGTTGGCGCCCTGGCCAGCCAGATCCAGCTCGGAGAAATTCTTGGTCAGGTGGCTGCCAATTGCTCCAAAAATCCAGTCGAGGTTTGCGTCGCGTTCCACACGAACGCGTTCGTGGCTGAAGTTCCATACATGCTCGCCCCACGATTGCAACTCAACAAAGCGCAAACTGGCGCCCTCGTCCACCAAAATCTCGACGACCCCGGCGTGCAACGCCTGCCCGGAAGCTTCGGTATGTGAAGCGCTTTCGTGCACGTAGGTAAGCGCCGCGCCGCGATCTACCCAGACCAGGACATGATCCAGGTAAGCCAGGTCGATGCCCGCCCCCCACAGAATGCTGTGCAACGGCTTCTCGACTTGCACGCCGCGCGGTACGTAAACCAACACACCCGTTTGCGCCAGGGCGCCAGCAAGTGCAGCAAACTTACCTTCATCGCTGCGCACAATCTTTCCCATCAGGCGCTCTAACAACTCAGGGTGCTGCTGTTCAGCCGTACGCAAATCGGTGAAAACTACACCCTGCCGGGCAATCTCATGATCGAGGTCAACACTGGCTCCATAGGCGGTGAGCACAATCTGCCCACCATGGTTTTCACCAGCCAACGGCTTGAGCAGGCTGACAGGCGGCTCAGGCAGGCGCTGTGCCAATGGATCGACTTGCGCGGGCAAACGCAAGGCATCTGTTCGCAGGCCGCGGATATCCGTGCGCCGCCATGCCTCATCGCTCGTCGTTGGCAACGGCAGTTGCTCAAAGGATTGCCACGCACTGGCACGATAATCGCTCAATGAAGGTGCAAAACCATCACTGCTTCCCAGCCCACGCACGAAATCAGCGGTGAAGGAAAATTCTTTCGATACAGGACGCTCAGGGCGTCGAGTGCGAGATACAACAACACGTTCAGTCATAATCGATCTTCTCTGTGATGTGATCTGCGGCACTGGCCGCATGGCACCTAAATCATCTCAACCAATGGATCCTTCCATCTGAAGCTGGATCAGGCGGTTCATCTCGATCGCATATTCCATCGGCAGTTCTTTGACCAGCGGCTCAATGAACCCTGAAACTACCATGGTCGTGGCCTCTTCTTCGCTCAAGCCACGGCTCATCAGGTAGAACAACTGCTCTTCGCCCACCTTCGAAACCGAAGCTTCGTGACCGATGGTCACATCTTCTTCGTCGATTTCGATGTAAGGATAGGTATCAGAACGCGCTTTGTTATCCAGCAAGAGGGCATCACAAACCACGTTGGAGCGCACATCATGGGCGTTCTTTTGCACTTTGAGCAAACCACGATAAGAAGCGCGCCCGCTGCCTTTGCTGATCGACTTCGAAGTAATCTTGCTGCTGGTATGGGGCGCGAAGTGCAGGACTTTACCGCCTGTGTCCTGGTGCTGCCCTGGGCCGGCAAAGGCCATCGACAAAATCTCGCCGTGGGCGCGAGGGCCGAGCAGATAACAAGAAGGGTATTTCATAGTCAGTTTAGAGCCCAGGTTGGCATCTACCCATTCCATCGTTGCGCCTTCATGCACCAACGCCCGCTGCGTCACCAGGTTATAGACATTTGTCGACCAGTTCTGAATGGTAGTGTAGCGCACTCGGGCATTCTTCTTAACCACAATCTCGATCACACCCGAATGAAGCGAGTCGGTCGAATAAATTGGGGCAGTGCAACCTTCCACATAGTGCACCTGGGCGCCTTCATCGGCAATGATCAATGTACGCTCGAACTGGCCGATATTGGCCTGGTTCAGGCGGAAATAAGCCTGCAAGGGCAGATCTACCTTGAGCCCCTTGGGAATATAGATAAATGAGCCGCCCGACCAGACTGCGCCATTTAATGCGGCGAATTTGTTATCCTCGATCGGAATGACCGTGCCAAAATATTCACGGAAGAGATCCGGGTGTTGGCGCAACCCATCTTCAATGGACAGGAAGATCACACCCTGTTTCTCCAGATGCTCGTGCACCTTATGATAAACCATTTCGGACTCGTATTGCGCGCCGACACCTGCCAGGAATTTGCGCTCCGCCTCGGGAATGCCCAGTTTATCGAAAGTGTTCTTAATCGTCTCGGGGACGTCGTCCCACGATTTACTTTCCATCTCTGTCGGCTTGACGTAAAAATAAATATCATCCAGATTCAGATGGCTGAGATCACCGCCCCAGTTGGGCATGGGCCGTTTTTCGAAGTGCTCCAGCGCTTTCAGGCGAAATTCGAGCATCCACTGCGGCTCGCCCTTCATCGCCGAGATTTGCTGGACGATCTCGCGATCTAAACCCTTGCGCGATTTGAATACATAAGTCTCCGGGTCACTAAAGCCATACTTGTACTCGCCGACACCTTCCAGGATTTGTTCGTCGCTTGCCATGATCTACCTCCAATCCTCGCACTGGATTCAGGGGATACACCCGTCCTGAACCCAGCCATGTGATGCGCTATGCCGAGGCTGCCTCACCGTTCTTCTCACGCAGCCAATCGTAGCCATGCTCTTCCAGGTGCAATGCCAGTTCTGGTCCACCAGACTCAACAATCCGTCCGTCAAGCATAATATGTACAAAATCAGGCTTGATATAGTTCAAAATACGCTGGTAGTGCGTAATGACCAACACGCCCAGTTCTGGCCCGCGCAAGGTGTTCACCCCTTCGGAAACGATGCGCAACGCATCGATATCCAGGCCCGAATCGGTTTCGTCCATAATTGCAATTTCCGGCTTGAGGGCAGCCATTTGCAACACTTCAGCGCGCTTCTTTTCACCGCCCGAAAAACCCTCGTTCAGGTAACGCCCGGCAAATGTATGATCCATCTTGAGCAGGTCCATCGTATCTTTGAGCATCTTGCGAAATTCCGGCACCGGCATACCTTTATCTTCTGCATGGATGGCGCGGCGTCTGGCGTTGATGGCCGAACGCAAGAAATTAGCCACCGATACACCAGGGATGGCCACCGGATATTGGAAAGCCAGGAAGATACCCAGGTGCGCCCGTTCGTCCGGCTCAAGCTCGAGAATATTTTGCTCTTTAAACCACGCCTCCCCACCGGTTACCTCATAGCCAGGATGTCCCATTAAGGTATACGACAGGGTCGATTTTCCTGTACCGTTGGGGCCCATCAGGGCATGGACCTCACCCTGGCGCACAACCAGATTGACTCCCTTCAAGATTTCACGGCCTTCGACGCTGACGTGCAAATTGCGAACTTCCAATTCAGACATGTTACAAGTATCTCCTTTGATGCAAAAAGCATCCTGAGCTTGCAGGAGGGAGCTACGCCATCCGACACGCTCAGGTCACTTGATTATCTAAATACCTACGATCTTTCAAGCGAGTGCATTATAGCAGATAGGACAGATAAAGTCAATGATTTTTAGGATAATATTCTTAAATATTGACAAAAACTTTCTGCCATGCTATACTCTGCCTGGTTGCCAAAGAGAGGTATATTTGCATGATGTTAGCGGATAACGAAGCCAAAAATACTCGCGAGCGGGTCCTACAGACTTTGCTGGCTCGAGAACGTTGTACGATAAATGAGTTGGCTGAAGCAGTCGATATCAATCCTATCTCTGTACGTCACCATATCTCCCGACTGGAAGCCGATGGCCTGGTCACTTCGGATGAGGAGCGGCATGGTGTTGGCCGTCCACGAAGGATGTATTTTCTTACCGAAAAGGGTCGCGAACACTTCCCCACTCGTTACATCCGGCTGACTCTGCGGCTGCTAGAACAGCTCAAAGAAACGATGCCGCCGTCCGTGATCGACCGCTTGTTCACCCAAATCGCCCAGGATATGCTTTCCGACTATCGCAGCGAGGCGGAAGGCCTGTCGATCGAGGCCCGCCTGACTCTGGTCAAACAATTATTGACCAGCGAAGGCTTCAACGTCGAAGTCGAAAAGCAGGGCGATACTTACTTGATCCGTGAATCCAATTGCCCTTATTACCACGTCGGGCAAAACCACCCCGAGGTCTGTTCGTTGGATCAAACGCTCATCTCGACCATCCTCGAGGTCCCTGCCCAGAAAATCGAGTGCATGTTGCACGGCGACGCACATTGCACTTACCGTATTCCCAGCGACCTGATTGCAACCAATGCGATCCCGGTTATTGAGCCCTAGGAGAAATCCATGACGTCTTCAAAATCCACCCCAACCAATCAGCCCGTTTGGGATATGGAAAGTACCCATCCTGAAATGGTCGAGCCGTTCAGGACTCGCCTGCGCGAGGTGGTCGATCCTGAAATCGGGCTCGACATTATCGCCCTGGGCCTGGTGCGCAACGTGCGCATCCAGGATGAGCAGGCCGAACTGTACATGATTCTTACCACTCCCTTCTGCCCTTACGGGCCAGCGATGATCGAAATGACACGCAGAAAAGCCGAAGAAGCGCTGGAGCGCCCGGTAATGGTTGAATTAGGTATGGAGATGTGGGATTTTTCGATGATGGAAGAAGGGGCAATGCCCGAGTGGGGAATGTGGTAGCATCGTTTTAGGGATAGATGGCGAATGCATTCGCCATCTATCCCTAAAAAAGTCGCCCAATTTTTTCTTTGCATTCCAAGATAACCATGATATAATACCAGACCGCGCCGCCTGAGGCGGCTTTGTCTTGTATAGACGGTGATGCTACCGCAAACATTTGTGAAATGATTGAGAACGAAGGATTTAAGACATGAGTGAACTGATGAAAGCCCTTGAGGCTCCCGTAAACACCAACGTGCCCGAAATTCGCCCTGGCGATACGGTTAAAGTTTTCCTGCGCATTAAAGAAGGCGCCAACGAGCGCGTTCAGGAATTCCGCGGCACAGTCATCCGTCTACGCAATGGCGGGAACAATGGCAACTTTACTGTACGCCGCGTGGCAAGCAATGGCGTTGGCGTTGAACGCACTTTCTTGCTGCGCTCGCCACGCATCGAGAAGGTTGTCGTTGAGAGGCATTCCGAAGTACGCCGCGCTCAGCTTTATTTCTTGCGCGAACGCACCGGCAAGGGCGCCCGCCTGCGCCAAAAATTCTCCTGAACCCAGCAATGCGCTTCCCAGGGCGCAGCCCATCCGGCGCTGCGCCTTTTTTAGTTCCCAGAACAATATCCATACCTGATCACAGATTACCAACGAGAAAATACCCTATGCCAACACCACTGATTGGCCTGACCAGTTATCGTGAACTGAACAAATATAATCATCCGCAAATCTCGCTCAATGAAGCCTACATCAAGGCCACGATCAATGCCGGCGCCAACCCGGTCATCCTCCCCCTGGGACTTTCGGAGGATGCGCTGGAGAATATCCTTTCGCGCCTGGATGGAATCATCTTTACCGGCGGCGGCGACATCCAGCCTGAAATTTACAGCAGCCAGCCGCACCCCCTGGTCAGTGAGGTCGATGCCGACCGGGACCGGGTGGAAATCCACCTGGCGCGGCGTACGATTGAAAGGGGTCTGCCTTTCCTGGGAATTTGCCGCGGCCTGCAGGTAGTCAATGTAGCCCTGGGTGGAACCATCTATGAAGATATCCTCGACCAGCGCACCAGCGCACTCCAGCACCAATACTATCCGGACTGGCCGCGCAACTACCTGGCTCATGCGGTGCAGGTCGAAGCCGGGAGCCGCCTGGAACAAATCCTGGGAATGAGCGAGGCGCAGGTCAATTCGCTGCATCACCAGGGCATCGATCGCCTGGCCAGCGATCTACATGCCAGCGCCTATGCCCCCGATGGCCTGATCGAGGCGTGCGAATTGCCCGGGCATCCATTCGGACTGGCGGTGCAATGGCACCCGGAGTGGCTGCAGGAATATCTGCCCATGCAGGCGATTTTCCGGGCCCTGGTCCAGGCATCCAGCCACGACAACTGAGCGATTCATCACCTTGCAGGCATGACTCGGGCGGCAACCACTCCCCTGGTCGGTATCTTCGACTCCGGCGTCGGTGGCCTGTCAGTCTTACGGGCCTTGTGGCGTGAGCTGCCATCCATACCACTGATCTATGTAGCCGACCAGGCCCATGTGCCTTACGGGCCGCGTTCGCTGGATGAGGTGCGCGCTTTCTCGGAGGGCATCACCCGCTATCTACTGTGCCAGGGAGCCACGCTGATCGTCGTCGCCTGCAACGCGGCTTCTGCGGCCGCGCTGAACCATCTGCGCCAGGTCTTCCCACGCACGCCGTTTGTGGGCATGGAACCGGCAGTCAAACCCGCCGCTGAAACCACACGCAGCGGCGTGGTCGGCGTGCTGGCCACGCCAGCCACTTTCCAGGGGGCGTTATACGCTTCGGTTGTGGAACGATTTGCCAATGGCGTCAGGCTGCTGCAAGATACCTGTCCTGGGCTGGTGGGCCAAATCGAAACCGGCCAGCCAGACTCTCCAGAGACAAACGCCATCCTCCACCGCGCCCTTGAGCCAATGCTGGCTGAGAGCATCGATACCGTGGTGCTGGGCTGCACCCATTACCCGTTCGTGATCCCACAGATCGAAAAAATCGCCGGACCAGGCGTGCGCGTCATCGACCCTGCCCCGGCGGTAGCGCGCCAGGCGCGCCGTTTGCTGGAGAACCAGACCGGCGCCCCGGCGACGACGCTCCCCGAAGGAGGGGATGCTCCCGGTTACACCGCCTACCGCACCACCGGTGACCCGGTTCGTTTCGGGGAGACGCTGAGGCAGTTGTTGGGAATGCAGGCTGTAGCACAGAAGCTGCGATGGGAGGGGGATAAGTTGGTAGAAGAAAACATATATTTTTGCTCCATTGCAGCCACAGTCGAATGAGCCGCTTCCAGGCGCAAGCGAACCAGGTCCTTCAGCGCCAAGCTCAGAGCAACATCCGGGCGAGAGACGTCACAATCTGGCGATTGAAATCACCGCAACAAGAGCACGAAGCCGATCTGCATCGGCTATAAAAGCGGGCAGAAGATTTTAAAAGCGGATCGAGTGGAGTGAGGTCTCCCGGCACGACAATGCCTTAATCTGTAAAGTGGTCCGCCACGCTCACACCCAGCTCCGCGACAGTAATTGTACGACCGGCAAACTCCTTAAAGGCCAGGTCACGAAAGGGCAATGCCAGGTTGGCGCGCAGGCGGTCGAACAAGGCCGTGTAGCTGAGCGGTATGCTGGCCAGCCAATCCAATCGCAAGCGCTCGCTGAGCTGGCGTATGCTATGTGGATCAGGGCCCTCGATTTCGACAAATGTACCATAGGGCAGCTCATCCAGTGAAACTTCGGCCCCTTCCAGCTCATACGCAGCACGGTATTTTTCATAGACAATGCTAATCTGGTAGCCCAGCGCCTGCAAGAAAGCCTTTGCTGCGCCGAAGTCACTGACCTCGAACTCGATTTCCTGGCGCAGGCGCGCTCCGCCTTGATTGAGCGGTGGGCCCTTGTAAGTCAGGCGAGCCGAGACATCCTGGCGCAAACGCAAGACCTGCAAAGCGCGCGTCAGATCTCCATCGGGGGTATCGAAACGAAGGTTGATCTCCAGCGTGCGCGGCTGCAGCAGGTGCGCTCCCATTGACTTCAAACGCGCTTCGACCGCATCCAGGCGGGCGACGTAAAATTTAACTTCCAACTCTTGATCGCTCATAGCACACTCAGCAAAGTTTGATGTTGTTCGACGCTGTCGCCTGGACGGATACGCAAACGTGCTACCACCCCATCGCGGGGAGATTTCAGTTCATTTTGCATCTTCATCGACTCCAAAACAACCAACACATCCCCTTTGTTCACTTTCTGGCCTTCATCAACAATTACAGCTACAATCAGGCCAGGCATGGGCGCTTTCAGGTGGAATTCCGCAGTGCTGCTGAACTCCCCGCCTGAAACGGCGCGCAAGCGTTTTTCGCGCTCTTCCTCCACACGGGCAAGATAAAGGCTACCATGCAATAACACCTGCCATTCTTTTTCCACCGGATACACATACGCCTCATACGACCTGCCATCCAGCAATAACGAATAAACCGGCTGGTCAGAAATGGCGTGGAAATCGACCTCATACGGGCGACCATCCAATAAAATGTGCCCATCGTCTGAGATTTCTACGATGAACTCGCGCTCTCCGATCGTAGTGACATATTTCATAATGAGTGTCCAGTTTCAATCGCCAATAAGCCGCTCTTTACCCAAACGATTTTCAGCGCTGTAAGCGCTCCCAACGCCCCAGCCATTTCCAGTTGCTGGTATCGCGTGCACCGCGCTGTACGATATTGGCCGCACGCTGCGCCCGATCGTGGGTAGCCAGCGTGGCCAGGATGGCAGCAATGACAACATGATCTTCGCTCTCCGAACTGGCTGGCTCTAAAGAAAAGCGTTCTTCGACAAAGCGCGTGTCGAACTGCCCGGCCATAAAGCGGGTCGAATCCATCAGGCTCTGGTGGAAAGGTATGTTGGTACGCACACCGACCAGACGATACTCCTCCAGGGCGCGGCGCATGCGCAAGATGGCCTCGGCGCGCGTCTCGCCCCACACCACCAACTTCGAGATGAGCGAATCATAATAAGGGGAGATTTCGAAGCCGGGGAAGACGCCCGTATCCACGCGCACCCCAGGACCGGTAGGCTGGATGATATGCGTGATCCGGCCGGTGGAAGGCATGAAGTTGTTATAGGGGTCTTCGGCATTGATACGACACTCTATGGCCCAACCACTCAAGCGAACGTTTTCCTGGGTATAGCGCATGGGGCGCCGGCGAGCGATGCGAATTTGCTCTTTGACGATGTCAATGCCGGTGACCATCTCGGTCACCGGGTGCTCCACCTGGAGACGAGTGTTCATCTCCAGGAAATAGAAGTTTTTATCTTTGTCGACCAGGAATTCAATCGTACCGGCGTTCACATAGCCCACAGCCTGGGCAGCGCGCACGGCAACTTCGCCAATTCGCCTGCGCAGCGCCTGGTCGTCGGCCACGAAGGGCGAGGGGGCCTCTTCGAGCAGTTTTTGGTGGCGGCGTTGCAGTGAGCATTCCCGCTCACCGAGGTAGATGGTATTGCCAAAGGCATCGGCCAGCACCTGGATTTCAATATGGCGAGCGCCTTCCACCAGTTTTTCCAGGTAGATATTGCCATCACCAAAGGCAGCTTCCGCCTCGCGCCGTGCAGCATGCATCAGAGTGGACATCTCCTCCAGGCTGCGCACTTCGCGCATACCTTTGCCTCCTCCACCAGCAGTGGCTTTAATCAGCAAGGGAAAACCAATGGCAGGCGCCATGCTCAGGAGGGCCTCATCGCTCAAATTGCCTTCCCCCTCTGTGCCCGGCACCACCGGCACGCCTGCCGCCGAAACCGTGGCGCGAGCTACCGCTTTGTCGCCCATGGCCGAAATCGATGATGGTTTCGGGCCGATGAACGCCAGACCTTCGTCCAGGCAAGCCTGGGCAAAATCGGCCCGCTCAGCCAGGAAACCATATCCCGGATGGATCGCCCCTGCTCCGCTGCGCGCGGCTACCTCGAGAATTTTATCGCCGCGCAAATAAGACTCGCGGGATGGCGCTGGGCCCAGGCAATACGCCTCGTCGGCATAACGCACATGCAACGACTGGCGATCCGCCTCCGAATATACTGCTACAGTCTGCATGCCCAGTTCGCGACAGGAGCGGATAATCCGCACGGCGATCTCGCCCCGGTTAGCAACCAATACCTTTTTAAACATGATATCTACTCATGATATTTGTCCCTGGACAACTGACCGCGGATGACAAACTACTGACCATAGCTTGCTCACCTCGTGAGATGGACCACTCACGCTACAGCGGGATACATCCGTGCTTCTTGGGCGGGTTGGAGTCACGCTTGTTAGAAAGCATCTCCAGCGCATTGATCAGCCGGGGGCGAGTTTCGTGAGGTTCGATGATGTCATCGATGAAACCGCGCGAAGCAGCGATGTAAGGGTTGGCAAACTTGGCGCGGTATTCGGCCACCAGCTCGGCCTTGCGTTTCGCCGGATCTTCGGCCTGGGCCAACTCTTTGCGGAAAATGATGTTCACCGCGCCATCCGGGCCCATCACGGCGATCTCTGCCGAGGGCCAGGCCAGGTTGAGGTCACTGCGGATGTGTTTGCTGCTCATCACGTCATACGCCCCGCCATACGCCTTGCGGGTGATCACCGTCATTTTGGGTACTGTAGCCTCACAATAAGCGAAGAGCAGCTTGGAACCTGAACGAATAATGCCGCCATGCTCTTGCACCGTACCGGGCAGAAAGCCAGGCACATCGACGAAGGTGATCACCGGCAAATTGAAGGCGTCACAAAAGCGGATAAAACGCGCCGCTTTTTCTGAAGCGTTGATATCTAATACACCAGCCAACGATGCGGGTTGGTTGGCGACGATGCCAACACTATGCCCGCCCAGGCGGGCAAAACCGACGACGATATTCGTGGCGTAATGTTCGTGGATCTCATAAAAAACACCGCGATCAACGATCAGGTGGATGACTTCTTTGATGTCGTAAGGTTTATTGGGTTCATCCGGGACCAGACTGTCCAGGGCATTTTCCATGCGCAATGGATCGTCATCCACGTCAACGAAAGGCGGATCTTCCATGTTGTTCTGCGGCAGGTAGGTAAGCAACTGGCGTATACGGTATAACGTATCGGCTTCGCTGTCGCACGCCACATGGCACACCCCGGATATCGCGGCATGTACGGCGGCACCACCCAACTCTTCAAAAGAAACATCTTCGTGCGTGACCGCACGCACCACATCGGGTCCGGTGACAAACATGTACGATGAATTATGAACCATGAAAATGAAATCGGTCAACGCCGGGGAGTAGACAGCGCCTCCGGCGCACGGTCCCATCACCGCGCTGATCTGCGGGATAACGCCGGAGGCCAGCGTATTGCGCAAAAAGATGTCGGCGTAACCGCCTAACGAGACCACGCCTTCCTGGATGCGCGCCCCGCCCGAGTCGTTCAAACCGATCAGTGGAGCGCCGTTCTTCAACGCCATATCCATAACCTTGCAAATCTTTTCGGCGTGGGCCTCACCCAGGCTGCCGCCAAATACGGTGAAGTCCTGGGAAAAGACATAAACCAGCCGCCCGTCGATGGTGCCCCAGCCAGTCACTACACTATCGCCCAGGTATTTCTGTTGCTCTAAACCGAAATCGGCAGTACGATGCACGACAAAGGCATCCAATTCACGGAAAGAACCCCGGTCAAGCAACGCATCCAAGCGCTCACGCGCAGTCATCCGGCCACGTTGGTGCTGTGCTTCGATACGTTCTGCACCACCGCCCAATTGTCCCCGGGTACGCAATTCACGCAATGCCTGTATTTTCGGGTCTTGGCTCATCATTCACTCCAAAATAGGCTCTCGCTTTGCGGCTTCGTAAAACCCAGGCGATCCAAACCAGGATGAAAAGGTTGACCAGGGCAGCAAAAGGTGCATTCAGGTTACGCTCTGGATTACCGGGCATGATGAAACGGTCTGCCCAATAATACAGGGTATAACCCAAGAAATAGATCAACGTCCAAAGCGAGGACCAGGGCTTGCAGCGCCACAAACCCCAGACAAGCACTAACCCGGCCACACCCCATACCAACCCGGTCAAAGCCGGATACAATGGGGAAAAGGGCAGCCATGCGGTCAGAAAACGCCAGTTTTGCACGGTCTGGTACAGACGGATGAGGTTGAGCGCTGCAAAGATTAACACCAGGCCGGCCAGTTCCGTTACGGGTAACGGGCGGCGACGGGGCGCCGTTTCAGGAATAGATTCAGACATGCGCCTCCTGCGGGATGCTCAAGGTCACTTTGCCCATCTGCATGCCACTCTGTAAATATTCCTGCGCCTGGCGCGCCTCAGCCAACGGGAAATCACGGTCAAGCAACGGCTTGAGTTTTCCGGCGAAGACCAACTGCATCACTTCAGCAAAATCCTGGCGAGTGCCCATGCTCGAACCCAAAATGCTCAGGTGTTTGCTAAAGATAAATCGATTATCGATCTCGAATCTTGGCCCGCCCGTATTGCCCACAGTCAAGATCCGCCCACCTTTGGCCGCAGCCCGAAAACTGTGGAGAAAAGTAGTGCCCACGTTATCGACCACTACATCCACGCCGCGTTTGCCAGTGAGAGAATATACGGCTTTCGACCAGTTCTCATCTTTGGAACGATCGATCAAGAAATCGGCGCCGGATGCCTCGGCCAGGGCCAATTTCTCGGCGCTGGAGCCGACCACGTAGACCGTTGCCCCAGCGAGCCTGGCAATCTGGATGCTGGCGTTGTTCACCCCGCCGGAAGCGCCAACTACCAGCACTGTCTCTCCTGGACGTAACGCCGCGCGTTTGATCAGCGAATGCCAGGCGGTGTGGAAAACCAGCGCAGCGGCGGCGGCAGTACGTTCGGGGAATTCTGGCGGCAGCGGGTAGAGGTTGAAGGCCGGCACCAGCACATAGCCGGCATAGGTGCCGCGCACCGTTTCACCGAGCAAATGCCAGTTCCGGCAACGGTTATCCAGCCCTGCCAGGCAGAGATCACACTCGCCGCAGCCCAGGTTAGAATTGATTACAACGCGGTCGCCAACCGCCCATTGCTTCACTCCAACGCCCAGGGCGGCCACTTCGCCGGCGCCATCCGCCCCAGGGATATGTGGGTATTCGAGCTTGATGCCTGGCCAGCCATCGCGCACCCACAGGTCGAGGCGATTGAGCGCGGCAGCTTTCAGGCGAACGAGGACCTGCCCGGGGCCCGGCTCGGGAGCAGGAAAATCGGCGTACTGCAAAACTTCAGGACCACCGTGTGTGTGAAAAAGTATCGCTTTCATAATCCTTTATCGTAAACCCAACTCCATGCGGGAGATGACCATGCGCTGAATCTCACTGGTGCCTTCGTAGATGCGGGTGATGCGCGCATCGCGGTAGTAACGCTCAACGGGCAACTCCTTGCTATACCCCATACCACCGTGGATTTGAATTGCAGTGTCCGTGACGAAAGCTGCCGTCTCGGAGGCAAACAGCTTGGCCATCGACGCTTCGAGAGTGAAGCGCGCCCCGCTCTTCTTGGCGCGTTCCTTGGCAAGGGCAGCGTTGTAGGTCAGCAAACGGCTGGCCTCGATGCGCGTCTTCATATCGGCCAGCGTGAAAGAGATGCCCTGGAACTGGCCGATGCGCTGGCCAAAGGCTTCGCGCTCCCTTGCATAAGCCAGGCTTGCCTGGTAAGCGGCCTCGGCAATACCCAACGACTGGGCAGCGATCCCAATCCGCCCGGCATCCAGCACAGTCATGGCGATCTTAAAGCCCTCGCCCTCCTGGCCAAGACGATTGGCTACCGGAATACGGCAATCTTCAAAAACGATCTCGCTGGTAGCGGAGGCACGGATACCCAGTTTGGGCTCCTTCTTACCGCGCACAAAGCCGGGCCGGTCGGCCTCGACCATGAAGGCGGTGATGCCTCGATGCGCTTTTTCAGGGTCGGTCATGGTGAACAATACAATGTAATCGGCTACCGGTCCACTGGTGACCCAGGACTTACGCCCGTTGACGATGTAAGAGTCGCCATCCCGTACGGCCCGGCTGCGCATCGTGCCGGCGTCCGAGCCGGACATCGGCTCAGTGAGCGAGTAAGCACCGACCGCCTTACCCGAAGCGACCGGGCGCAGGAACTTCTGCTTCTGCTCCTCGGTGGCGAAGTGCAGCAAACCATAGGCATAGAGCGAGTTATTCACCGACATGATCGTGCCATGCGCAGCATCTGCTTTGCAAATCTCCTCCAATGCCAGGACATAAGCCAGGGTATCCATTCCCGCGCCGCCATACTGCTCAGGGACTTCGATGCCCATGAAACCCATTTCACCCATTTTTTTAATGGTCTTATAGGGAAACTCGCCCGACTCATCGAATTCGGCGGCGATGGGAGCAATCTCGTTTTGGGCAAAATCGTTCGCCGCCTGACGGATCATTTCGTGTTCATCGGTCAATGAGAACAATCCTTGCTCGGTCATCGTATCCTCCTGGTTAGACAAAAATCATAACTGGTAAAATGATAGAGCAGTATCAGGATTATAGCATGGGTAATCCGGGTAATCATAGTTATTGTCAAACTTCCGGGCTTGATGTATGATTATTCCAAAAATTTACCGGTAGGTTGTGCAGCGTACGCTGCACGGCAAAATACAGATCATGAGGCAAATTTGAGTACGCAGCGTAAGACAAAGGCAATACTCCTGGCTGAAATCGAGCAATTACGCAGGCGCGTGGCAGAATTAGAAACCCAGGAAAGAACAAAACAGCAGGCGATGGCGGATCTTCGCGATCGTGAGGAGAAATATCGCCTGCTGCTCGACGAGTCCAGTGACCCGATTTTCATGTTCTCATCTACGGGGCAATACCGCTATGTGAATAAAGCCTTTGCAGACGGGGTTGGGAAATCATTGCACGAGATTATTGGCAAGACCATCTGGGATGTCTTTCCAAAAGATGAAGCCGACATGCGTTTCGCTGCAGTCAAGTGGGTGTTCGAAAATGGTGAAATCAAAGTGCTCGAGGTGCGCGTTCCCAGAGCAGATGGGGACCGCTATTACATTACAACGGTGAAGCCAATATTTGATCACCTAAAGACGGTGGCTTTGGTGATCTGCATCTCCAAAGAAATCACGGAACGCAAACGGATGGAGCAAGAGCTGCAGTATCTCAGTTCGCACGATCTATTAAGCGGCCTGTATAACCGCAACTTCTTCGAAGTCGAGATGGAACGATTGCAAAACAGCCGCCTGTTCCCGATCAGCATCGTGCTGGCCGATCTGGATGATCTCAAGATCACCAATGATGCCTATGGTCACACCGCCGGCGATGATCTGATCTGCAAAGCAGCGCAAGTGCTACAGCAATCGTTCCGCGCAGAGGATATCATCGCCCGCATCGGCGGCGATGAATTCGCCATCTTACTGCCACAAACGGATCATACCACCGCTCAAGCTGCGGTGGAGCGGCTGCGTTCGCATCTGGAGGCACAGGAGGATGCCCGTCTCAGCCTGTCGATCGGTTTTGCGACCGGTTCTGAAGGCAGCCAGTTGCATGAAGTAATGCACCAGGCAGACCAGCAGATGTACCGGGATAAGCTAGCGCGCAAGGAGCAAAAACCTGATGAGCCCATCTCTTGACAAAACGCTGGCGCGTTTACAATCGCAGGCCAACCCGGATAACCTGGCCGGAATGGCGCGCTACGGGATCAATACACACAATACGTTAGGAATTTCGATTTACGAACTGCGCAAAATAGCCAAAGATATCGGCTATGATCACTCCCTGGCAAGGGCATTGTGGGATACCGGCATCCATGATGCGCGTATCCTGGCCAGCTATATAGAGCAACCCGAGTGGGTCAGTGCGGAGCAGATGGAAAGTTGGGTAGCCGATTTCGACTCGTGGGACGTATGCGACCAGGTGTGCGATTTATTCGACCGGACAACCCACGCCTATACGAAAACTTTCGAGTGGAGCACTCGCCCGGAGGAATTTGTCAAGCGGGCCGCCTTTGCGCTAATGGCCGGCCTGGCCGTACACGACAAGGCCGCCAGCGATGAGAAACTGGCTGAGTTTTTACCCGTCATTGCGCGAGAAGCAGCCGACGAGCGCAACTATGTCAAAAAGGCTGTCAACTGGGCGCTGCGCAACCTGGGAAAACGCAACCGGGCGCTCAACGCGCTGGCGATCCAGACGGCGCAGGAAATTGCTCAAAGCCCATCGCGGAGCGCTCGTTGGGTGGCAACAGATGCGTTGCGCGAGTTGAGTTCGGAGAGAATACAGGGACGATTGAAAGAGTAGATAATCCCTATTACACATCCTGCAGCAAAGAAATGTAGCCATGAAACTGTATACGATTGGTCATAGTAATCACACCCTGGAGAAGCTGATCGATTTGCTGAAAGCAAACGGGGTGGACTTGCTGATGGACGTGCGCAGCGCGCCATACAGCCGGCACAATCCACAATTCAATAAAGATAACCTGGAAGTCGAGCTGCCTCGCCGGCACATCGATTATATCTTCTCAGGTAAACACCTCGGCGGGCGGCCTCCCGATCCAACGTGCTATAAAAGCCGGATACTGCCAGCCGAAGACACCGATTATCTCCATGAAGTAGATTATCCTGAGGTGATGAAACGTCCCTGGTTCGAGAAGGGTATCGACCGGCTGCTGGAGGCCGCCACCGAACACACGATTGCCATCCTGTGCAGCGAAGAAGACCCGGCCAACTGCCACCGTCACCATCTGATCGCCAGGTACATCCTGGAATATTTCCCCGAAGTAGAGGTACGCCACATCCGCGGCGATGGCACAGTCTATGGGGCAGCATCCATTCTGAAATCGGTAAAGGATGAAAAAGCCGACCAACTAAAACTTTTCAGGACATCTTTGACCAGCCCATCCAGAATAGCCCAGGGTTCTACGTTCTGGATTGTAGAGGCAGCCGTTCCCTGGGAACGCTCCACCCGAAAGAGATCCTGGGAATAGTCTACGAATCGAGTGACGAAGAGGGTGTCTTTTCATATCGACTGATATTCACCGACGATCAGGATGCAAGGTACCGATTGAAAATTACTGACCTGACCTGGGATTACTACTGCACCAGTCTATACAGCGAGGAAAACGATCCAGCGCAAATTGCCGCGAAACTGACCGAAAAGCTTCGCTCGAGTAAAGTTTACTTACGCATCGGGCTTGCACGCGGCTGGAAGAAATTCCCAGGGCGCTGTTACTTACAGATTAATGCCATCCATACCTTCCCTGATTACCTGGAAGGGAAAACCTTCGCTGACTTCATATCACAAAGACATGCCACCAGATAAAATTATCCCGCCTCATCCCGGCTTGTCTATCAGGCTGTCAGAGAACTCAATACAAACATTGAGATTTAGCGCCACGCCCCCAAAATCGCGCCGAAGAGCACGAAGTTAACCAGATGATTGCCTGCTTCAATCGCCCAGACTTTCAAGCCGTGACCTGCAAATAGCTTGTTGACCAGGGAGGTGGGCGCGATCAAGCCGAGCCAGAGCATAAAACCCGCCGTGGCTCCAGATACAAGCGTTGCGCCTCCCGGCGTCATACTCCCCATGGCTGTGACCATCAGGGACATAAATACAGCCTGGACAAACGAGGCGAGTATGGTTAATACCCATGTCATTGCCATACTGCCTGCCGCGCCAGGGACGTCACTTTCTGATTTGCCAATACCTTTCCACCATGCCGGGAAAAATGTCTTCGGGTTATACCAGATCGCCCCGCTCACCATGCTGAGAATGACACAAGCAACCACAGCCAACCAGTTAATCGAACCGAAATCCATTTTAGCCTCCTACAAACATTTCGGTATTGTCCCTCGTTTGACTTGATGGTTTTTACAGCCAGAAAAGCATCTGAGATTGAGAAAAACCTGCTGATTTGGGAACCTTTGACCAGGTATTGTGGAAATATTTTGCCGAAACCATGTTCATCTTGCTATTTTTTCCAGGAGATTCGGGGCTTGCGAAAAAGAATTCTGACATCTTGTCACAATAAAGTGTACAAAACACTGAGAAACAACGATTTTGCGCAAAGAACTTCTATTCAGCGGCAAGATTTGACCATTCCTGGACATGTTCATCAAGTCAAATGAGGGACAATGCCAACATTTCGATTGCACTACGATAACTTCCCGAAGATTATAACAGAATATTTGTTCTGCACAAGGGATAAATATCGAAAAAAGGTAAAATTTGATATAATATGCCACATCTCCCAAACTGACGCCAGCCTGGATCACTCACCGAGCGAAGCGCCTGAGCACCTGATCCCCAATCACCCAAACCGGCATGACCACATCTGCTTATCTTTTTGCAAACAACCTGCGTTTTCATTACCTGCGCTGGAACCAGGATGCCCCCGGGCAACCGGTGGTCTTCCTGCACGGGCTGGCTTCCAACGCCCGCATCTGGGAACTGGTCGCCGAAAGGCTGGCCGGGAGCGATTATCCGTTGTATGCGCTGGATGCGCGCGGTCATGGCCTGACGGATAAGCCCGACGAAGGCTATGATTTCGAGACATTTACAAACGACCTGGGGGCATTCCTGGATGCCTGCGCCATCGAGCGTCCTGTGCTGGCGGGTCACTCCTGGGGCGCGCAAGTGGCGTTAAGTTACGCGGCCCGCTTCAGATCCGGGCAGCGCGCCCCACGCGGGACCATCCTGGTGGATGGCGGCGCCACTCAGCTTGACGACCAGGGCGCGACCTGGGAGGAAGTCCGCCAGCGCCTGGCCCCGCCGCGGCTGGCAGGGTTACCGCTGGAAGAGTTTATGGGCCGCCTCAAAGCATGGACGGCAAGCTGGCAGCCATCTGAACAGGCCCTGTCGATCATCCAGGCCAACATGGAAATCACCCCCGAAGACACGATCTACCCACGCCTGACTTTCGAGCGCCACATGCAAATCCTGCGGGCGATCTGGGACTTCAAGACCTACGATTACTTTCCCTGCCTGCGCTGCCCGGCGCTGATCATCGCCGCCAGCCCTGCCACCTCGCCATCGCCGCAAGAGCAAGCCTACCTGGCAGCCAAAGAGCGGGGGATTGCCCGCGCCCGGGCGACCATCGCCGATTTGCAAGTAGAATGGATGCCGGATACGATCCACGATATCCCCTTGCAGCGCCCGGAGAGACTGGCCGGGATGATCACAGATTTCGTAGGGTGGATCGAGAAAACTGGCAACAGATGAGCGACGACAGACGCCCAACCACAGTGCCCGGGGGACAGGCGATTACAGGATCCTATCAGCTTAGATCTGCCACACAAACCGATTTCCCGGCGATCCGTGAATTAATCCACCGCGTGCAAATCAACCCGATGGGGCTGGATTGGGCGCGCTTCGTGGTAGCCGTGGACTGGCAGGACAAATCGTCGGCTGCGGGCAGGTCAAGCCGCACGGCGACGGCTCGCGCGAGCTAGCCTCCATCGCCGTGGAGGCAGAGTGGCGCGGCCAGGGGGTTGCCAGCGCCATCATCCGCCGCCTGCTGGAACAGCACCCTGGAACGCTATACCTGACCTGCCGCGCCAGCCTGGGCTCATTCTACGAACCAATCGGTTTCCGCGCGATCGACAACGATGAACTGACTCCCTATTTTCGCCGCCTCCGCCGCATCGTCAGCGCCATCCGCAAACTGCATATTGCCGGTGAAAGGCTGCTGGTCATGAAACGACCAGGGAGTTAATTCACTATACTCTCTTTGCCTGAGGAAAGGGTCACCTTTACCGGCCACTTCCCGCTTTTACTGGATAGATATTCTGCCCGGTAACGCGCAAAATCGGCATCCAGGTCCGACAGGCAACGCAAATTCCCATCCCACAGTATGTCAGGATCGATAGTGCGCAGCTTGGTAGCGACGCGGAAATCGGGTGCAGTTTCGTCCCAGGCGAACCGCGTGGCCGGCGAGACCCGCGCCAGGCGAGCCTGCAATCTCGGGTCAGGGGCAGCATGCAGTTTGGCCCACACTTCAGCATCGGTGGTCCACAGGTCGCCTTCTGTGATCAAGCTCTCGTCCAGCGCATAACGAATGGCCTGAGCGGCCAGCTCGTACAGGCCCACTTCGCGGAAATTGGCCCAACTGGCCTGGTCGGCGGCGATGTAGGTATAGCCCATCCAGCGCGCCACACCCAGGTCATCCACAGCGAGGCGCCCATCTGAAACGATCAAGTGCGCCAGGGCGTGCAGGATATCTTCGAGCGCAGCCAGCCCCAGGTCGTAGCTGTCGCGCAAGAAATAATCCAGCCGGTCAGCGCACAGCGCCGGGGCAGGTTGCTCCAGCAAGGGGTAATCATCCTCGTGGAGGAAAGTGCGCCAGTCGTAGCCATGCCGCGCCAGGGTGTGCGGCAGGTCGCTTTGCGCCATGAACCACTCCTTGTGTTCTTCGTGGTAGCTCTGGCGCTCATGGCCGTCGAAGACATAATCGATGACATGGCTGAAAGCGGTATGGCTGACATCATGCAACAACGCGGCGATCTGCTCTTCCAGGGCGCCACCGCAGCGCTGCACCAGCATCATTACGCCGATCGAATGTTCCAGGCGTGAGACGGGGCGGGTGATGCCGATCAGGGCAGTGATTCCATGCTGCAGCACACCCTCCAGGCGATGCAGGGCATGCGATTCGAGCAAATCGAGCAATACAGGCGAGACGATGTTCGTCGCGCCGTAAATACGATCCTGGTATTCCATTGCGTCACACGACCTGCTCGAAGGCTGGCGCTACGATCTGCTCCGCCACGCCAAAGGGCTGGCGAAGGGCGACGCCTGGCTTCGCCGGTACACGACTCATGGCATATTCGGCCAGGGCGGTGATGGTCAGGCTTGGGTTGACCCCGGGGTTGGCGGGCATGATCGAGCCATCTACCACATATAAGCCAGGGTAGTTGTGTACCTGGCAATCCAGGTCGACCACACCCTGCTGGTCATCCAGGCCAAACGGGCAGCCACCCAGAATATGCGCGGTAAGGGGAATGTTGAACAGACCCTCATTGATCGAGCCTGCCGGCGTGCCGTTCATCATCCTGGCAAATTTTCGGGTGACCAGGTGGCCGATCTCGATCTTGCTGGGAATCATATTCTGCTCATCGGGCTGAGTGACCAATCCTTTGCTTCCCAGGGTAAACAGGTTACGCCCCAGGCGCATACGCAGGCGGTTATCTTCGGTCTGCATGACGAGGAGAATGGTCGTGCGCTGCGCCCAGCCAGGCAAGACATGGGTGCGGATGAAATCCCACGGGCGCAGAAGAATTTTCAATGCAGTACGCCCGAAGCGTGGCCAGAAGCTGCCGCCCGTCTCAACCAGCGGCCCGGCCAGGAAACGGATCAACGAGGAACCAGCGTTGTAGCGCACCGGTTCGATGGCCGTCACTTCATCGGGCATGAAAATCGAAGTGATGGCAATGCCCTTGGAATAATCCGTTTTCCAGTTTTTGCTGGTAGCTCCCAGGAGCGACTCGCTATTGGTGCGCACCATATCACCCAGCCGCCTGGAGATTTTCGGTAGCGATCGGGTAACATCCCGGCAGCGGAGCAGCAGGTTGAGCGTACCCAACGCACCGGCCGCGACGATCACGTTGCGAGCGCGCACCTTGCGCTC
The DNA here is from genome assembly GCA_964595435.1 of uncultured Anaerolinea sp. GTDB lineage: Bacteria > Chloroflexota > Anaerolineae > Anaerolineales > UBA4823 > RBG-16-57-11. The sequence continues at coordinate 47,302 of CAZQQJ010000020.1, forward strand.
TGGCTTGAATAGCCAACCGGTCGAACGGTGGTAGACGACCTCATAACGCGCTCCATCCGGTTGACCTTCCGGCAGCAAGCGGATATCTTGTACACGGCATTCGGGCCATATCTGGGCCCCCCACTTCTCTGCAAAGTATAAGTAATTTTTCACCAGGGTATTTTTCGCGTTATAGCGGCATCCCACCATGCAGGCGCCGCAATGCTTACATCCGGCCCGGCGCGGGCCTTCACCCCCAAAATATGGGTCGGGCACTTCGACGCCCTCCTGCCCGGGCTGACCGAAGAACGCCCCCACCGTCGTTGGGCTGAAAGTATCTTGAGTGCCCAATTCGACGGCAATTTCTTTCAGGATCGCGTCGGATGGCCACAGGCAAGGGTTTTCAGCCGCCCCCAGCATATGCCGGGCCGTCGCATAGTGCGGAGTGAGCACAGCTTTCCAATCGGCCAGGTGCCGCCAGGCAGGGTTCTCAAACATTTTCTCACTGGGCTGCATCAGCACATTCGCGTAACCCAGGCTGCCCCCGCCCACTCCAGCGCCATGCAGCACTAACACGTGGCGAAACAGGGTCATCTGGAAAACCCCAAAACAGCGCAGCGCTGGCAGCCACAGGTAACGAAAAATATTCCAACTGGTACGGGCAAAGTCTTGATCACGAAACCGCTTGCCGCGTTCCAACACCCGCACCGAATAACCCTTTTCTACCAGGCGCATCGCTGAAACACTGCCCCCAAAACCCGAACCGATGATGACATAATCCAGTGCCTGCCCATCGGGATTCGTATCCATGCCTCACTCTCCTGATCACCCTTCATACCTCGCACAGGTAACATCTCAATTTTTCGATGGAAACCAGGTTGCCCAGAGGTCACTCGCGCGATTCTAGCGGATTGGACGCAATGCTTATTAATAGTTCCATTATACCGGAGATTGACGCGGTGCATAATTTAAAGTATACTGGCGAGCAACTGGTATGACCTCTTACCAGTCAAGGAGATTACGCCTATGCAATGGACTGCCCCGCAAAAACCGGCCGAGTTCGCCGAGAATCAACTGATCGATGCCTTCCTGAAAGGGCACTTCCCCATCGGGTCGGCTTTGCCTGCCGAACGAGAGCTGGCCATTCAACTAGGAGTCACCCGGCCCACATTGCGTGAGACGCTGCAGCGCCTGGCGAGGGACGGCTGGCTGGAAATCCGCCACGGAAAGCCAACCCGCGTGCGCGATTACTGGCAGGAGGGCAACCTGGGGGTGCTCGGCGCGCTGGCGCGGCATGGCCGGGAGGTCCCGCCTGATTTCGTCCCCAATCTGCTTGCTGTGCGCCTGGCCATTGCCCCGGCTTATATCCGGCTGGCCGTTGAAAACCAGCCCCAGGCCGCGGCCTTGCAGCTTTCCAGCCATACACTACTGCCCGAGCCAGCACGGGCCACTGAGGCAGCAGCCAGTGCGTCAGCTTTTGCCACCTTCGACTGGCAACTGCACCATCGCTTTACCGTTCTGTCTGGTAACCCCGTTTTTACCCTGATCTTGAACGGTTTCTGCGAGTTATACCAGTCAATGGCAGCGCGTTACTTTCTATCGGCAGAAGCCCGTGCCAGCTCGCGCAACTTCTATACCGACCTCCACAACGCAGCCGTCCGGGGCAATGCGCCAGAAGCCGAGGCCATCGCCCGGCAAGTAATGAACGATAGCCTCAGGTTATGGCAGATCGCCACTTCATAACCATTGGTTCGGGCCGATGCATGTCCAATATGCTTCGAGCCGGCCACACAAGGAGAAATTAAAATGCGACGATGGAACGGTTGGGGTGACGATCAAACCCATTATCCATTTCCCGAATCAGCCGCCCGCTACCTGGAGGACAGGATCGGCGAGGGACAGCGCATACCCGACGCGACCCCAGAAGAGCTGTCTGCCCGCATACCCGCGTCGCGTCTGCCGGAAGATCCGTTAATCAACAGGGATGCACTGGAGCGTTTGCGCCATGCCCGTGGCCAGAGCCTGCCGGATTGGGTCGCCCTGCGCTATGGCACTGTAGATACTTTTCCAGATGGGGTCGCCTACCCGCAGGATGCCGGGCAGGTGCAGGCATTGATTGCTTATGCCCGCCAGACCGGCGCCAGCCTGATCCCTTATGGCGGAGGCACCAGCGTGGTAGGGCACATCACCCCCCTTCCGGGCGAGGCGCCAGTGTTGACGGTCGATCTTTCCCGCCTCAACCGGCTTGAAGCGTTGGACAAAACCAGCCGGCTGGCAACCTTTGGCGCAGGCATCTGCGGCCCCGACCTGGAAGCACAGCTCAATTTGCAAGGCTATACGTTAGGCCATTTTCCACAATCCTTTGAATTATCTACGCTGGGAGGTTGGATTGCCACGCGCTCCAGCGGCCAACAATCTTACTATTATGGGCGTATCGAAAACCTGTTTGCCGGCGGGCAGGTCCAAACGCCGGCCGGCCTGCTGGTGCTGCCGCCGTTGCCGGCCAGCGCGGCCGGGCCTGACCTGCGCCAGTTGATCCTGGGCAGCGAGGGGCGAATGGGGGTCATCACTCAAGCGACGGTGCGCGTCCAGCTATTGCCTGAAAGCGAGGCCTTTTACGGGGTGTTCTTCCGGGAATGGGAGGCGGCCGTGCAGGCTGTACGCCGGATCGCCCAGGAAGGTGTGCCCGTTTCAATGGCCCGCCTGAGCAACGCCCAGGAGACCGATACCACCCTGGCCCTATCCGGTAAAGATGGGCTGGTCGCCTGGGCAAACCGCGGCCTGAGCGCACTGGGCTATGGCTCGGGGCGCTGCCTGCTGGTCTTTGCAGTCACCGGCACGAGGCGGACGACACAAGCGGCCCGCCGCCAGGCGCTGGCCATTGCCCGTGCTCAAGGTGGCCTGTATACCGGCACAACGATCGGCAACATCTGGCGCAAGTCACGCTTCCTGACCCCCTACCTGCGCAATACGCTTTGGGAACATGGCTACATTGTGGACACCCTGGAAACCGCCCTGCCCTGGTCACAAATCATGCCTACCGTTGACCAAATCCAACAGGCCCTGCGCCAGGGACTGGAAAAGCAGGGGGAACGCGTCCTGGCCTTTGCGCACCTCTCCCACATTTACGCGGATGGCGCCAGCATTTACGTGACCTATCTGTTCCGCCGTACCAGCGACCCGGACGAAACTTTGGAACGCTGGTCGGCACTCAAATCGGCAGCCAGCCGAATCATCGTTGCACAGCACGGCACAATCAGCCACCAGCACGGCGTGGGGCTGGATCATGCCCCCTATCTGGAGGCAGAAAAGAGCAAGCCCGGGATGGAGATCATCCGGCAGGCATTCCATGCTGCCGATCCGCAAGGAATGATGAACCCAGGGAAATTGCTCTCATAAACAGTCATTCCCGGGGTAGGTGCAGTCGTTGCATCGACTATGTCCACCCTGGGTGTCAGGAGAAAAAACATGTGGCAAAAAGGTTGGCGGGATAGCATCTGGTCACGACTTGACCAGACTTGGGACCTGATCGTGATCGGCGGTGGGATTACCGGGGCAGGGATTTTGCGAGAAGCAGCCCGCCGCGGGTTGCAGGCCCTGCTGGTCGAAGCGCACGATTTCGGATCGGGCACATCCAGCCGTTCATCCAAGATGGTGCACGGCGGCCTGCGTTACTTGAAAAACGGCCAGGTCAAGCTGACCATCGAGTCGGTGCGAGAGCGCCAACGCCTGCTGAAAGAAGGGCGTGGCCTGGTCACGCCGCTCGGATTTTTGCTGGCCTGCTATCAAGATGATGCTATTCCGGCCTGGGTATTCAACGCCGGCTTGGTCTTTTACGATCTGCTGGCGCTGAAATGGGGCCACCGCGGCTACGACGCCTACGACATGCACGACCTGTGCCCGCCGCTCAACACCCAAAAGTTGACCTGCGGCTACCGCTACTTCGATGCCCAGACCGACGACGCGCGCCTGGTATTACGCCTGATCCAGGAAGCAGTGCTGGATGGCGGCGTGGCGCTGAACTACGCCCGCGCCCGAGATTTGCTGCGCACCCGAAACGGGCAGGTGTGCGGTATTGTTCTGGAAGATCAGGCGCCGGCGGAGCAAGGCACACGGCGCAGCCTGGAAATCCGGGCGCGCCAGGTGATTAACGCCACCGGCGCCTGGGCCGACGACCTGCGAATGACCATCGGCGGGCACATGCGCCTGCGCCGGCTGCGTGGCAGTCACCTGGTTTTCCCCGCCGCTCGCCTGCCGCTCACCCGTTCGGTCAGTTTTCTGCACCCTGGCGACAACCGGCCGGTATTCGCCTTCCCCTGGGAAGGGATCACGCTGGTTGGGACCACGGATGTCGATCTGGACGAACCACTCTCGACCGATCCGGCAATCAGCGAGGCAGAGGTCGACTATCTGTTGCAGGCCGTGCAATTCGCTTTTTCCTGCCTGGAGCTTAGCCGTGAGGACATCCAATGCACATATGCCGGCGTGCGACCGGTGATCCATACCGGCAAGGGCGACCCATCCAAAGAATCGCGCGAGCATGTGTTATGGCACGAAAATGGTTTGCTGACCGTGGCAGGAGGCAAGCTGACTACCTTCCGGGTGATGGCGGAGGACGCGCTGAACAAAATTGGGGCGGATCGTTGGGCCGCTCATGCGGGGGGCGCGCGGCGCGGACGGCAAAGTTCCAACGAACAGCAGCGCTTGCTTCGCGCCGCGCCGGCGGAGATCGTTTTTCCAGAACAGCTTCCCCCCGCAGCCAGGCTGCGGCTGGCCGGCCGCTACGGCACGGAGACCCCGGCCTTGCTGGCCAACACTCCGTTGAACGAATTCGAACCGGTCGCCGCGTCCAACCTGCTGTGGGCCGAACTACGCTGGGCCGCACGCGCCGAAGCGGTGGTTCACCTGGACGATCTGCTGCTGCGCCGCGCCCGCCTGGGTTTGCTCCTGCCGCACGGTGGGCTGGAATGCCTGGAACCTATCCGTACCATCGTCCAACCCGAACTGGGTTGGGATAACGAACGCTGGCAGGATGAAGCCACGACCTATGCGCGATTGTGGAAAAAGTGTTATCATCTGCCAGAGAATGGACGATGAACAACTCACTCGAACCAGGAGCGCGGCATGCCCGAACGAGATTTAATTCTTACGATTGATAACGGCACACAGAGCGTTCGGGCGATGTTATTCGACGGCCGCGGCAACCTGGTGGCAAAGGCGCGCCAACCGATCGAGGCCTATTTTTCGTCCGCCCCTGGCCTGGCCGAACAGCACGCTGAATACTTCTGGCAATTCGTATGCCAGGCCTGCCAGAAGCTGTGGGCCAGTTCGCCAGAGGGAAACGCTGCTTCGCTCAAGGAGCGCATTGCCGGCGTCACCCTGACCACTCAGCGTTCGACGTTGATCAACCTGGACCGCGCCGGCAAACCCTTGCGCCCGGCGATCGTCTGGCTCGACCAGCGCCGCACCGAAGGGCTCAAGCCGCTGGGCGGGTTGTGGGGATTGGCTTTCCGCTTAAGCGGCATGTCGCGCACGGTAGCTTACCTGCAAGCGGAGGCGGAAGCAAATTGGATCTGCACGCACCAGCCCGAAATCTGGCGGCAAACGCACAAATATGTCTATCTATCCGGGTATCTAACCTACCGGTTGACCGGCCGCCTGGTCGACTCCACCGGCTGCCAGGTGGGCTACATGCCCTTCGATTATAAGAAAATGCGCTGGGCAAGCCGTTGGGATTGGAAATGGCAGGTGCTGCCCATCGAGCCGCCCATGCTGATCGATTTACAGCCCCCCGCGTCCAGGCTGGGAGAAATAACGCCCGAAGCGGCTGAGGCGACGGGTATCCCGGCCGGTCTGCCGTTGATTGCCGCGGCGGCCGACAAAGCCTGCGAGGTGATTGGGACCGGGTGTTTGGAGCCACACATCGGCTGCCTGAGTTACGGCTCTTCGGCGACGATCAACACAACCCATTCCCGCTATATCGAGCTGATCCCGCTTATCCCACCTTACCCGGCCGCCGTGCCGGGCGCTTACAGCCTGGAATTGCAAATTTACCGCGGCTATTGGATGGTAAGCTGGTTCAAGCAGGAGTTTGGCCACCACGAACAGCGCCTGGCCGATGAGCACGGCGTAGAGCCCGAGGAATTGTTCGACGATCTGGTGAGCGCGGCGCCGCCCGGATCAGATGGACTGGTGCTTCAGCCCTATTGGTCGCCGGGCCTGAAAGTCCCCGGTCCCGAGGCGCGCGGGGCAGTGATCGGCTTTGGCTCCGGGCACACACGCGCCCATCTGTACCGCGCCATCCTGGAGGGGCTGGCCTACGCCCTGCGCGAGGGCGCCGAACGCACCTCGAAACGCAGCGGCGTGCCGATCACCGAGCTGCGCGTGGCGGGCGGCGGCAGCCAGAGCAACGCCGCCATGCAACTCACCGCGGATATCTTCGGCCTGCCCACTTCCCGCCCGCATGTCTACGAAGCATCCGGGCTGGGGGCCGCCATCGACGGCGCGGTGGGCGTTGGGTTACACCCGGACTTCGACCACGCGGTGAAGGAAATGACCCACCTGGGGGACACTTTCGAACCCGATCCCCGGGTCCATGCCGTCTACGAGGAGTTATACCAGCAGGTCTACCTGCGGATGTACCGCCAGTTGAAGCCGCTGTACGAAGCATTGTATAAAATCAGATAGCCCTGGCTTATTTTACGCCTGAGATCGTTACGCCAATGGGGTTACTCTCCACCCGACCGCCAGCCAGGCGCGTTTCACTCAACAGGCCAACCAGTTCATCCGAGGTGTAGGCAGCGTTAATGGAGGTAATCAGCCCCGGGCGAATCGAGGCCGGTTGGGTGCCCAACCACAAAAAACCGCGCACCAACGGGTGCATATCCCGGCGCAGGTCGGAAATGAAATAACCACCCCCTGGCTTGAGCACCCGCCAGATCTCGTCGAAAGTGCCACGCGGGTTACTCCATTCATGCAGCGAGCCATTGGTAAAAGCGAAATCAAAAGCATTGTCATCGAAGGGCAGGCAGTCGCCGCTGCCGAGTTGATAGGCGGTGCGTTCGGATAGCCCATAATCCCGAGCATTCCGCCGCGCCAGGGCTTGCATATCAGGGCTGATATCCAGGCCGGTCAGGGTCGTCCCCTGAGTGCAGCGGAGCCATTCCAGCCCCAGGTAGCCAGGCCCATGTCCGATCTCCAGGGCATGGCCGTGGTCCAGACCATGTGAGAGCAAAGAAGAAGTCTCTATCCAGCCGCGATCGCGCAGCTTGCGCTGCATCTGATCGTAGGTGGCGACGGTCAATTCACCCTGGATGCCGTGGTCGGTTTCGGGGATACGCGGTTGAGTCATGGTTAGTTTCTCCTTATATTTCAGGTTTAATATTCTAGTTAAAATATATGACAAAAATTTATTTGGAACTTCAGCGGGCAACGCCGCATACACAAACAAGTCGCACAAGATGACCCTTGTTTGAAAATGAATCGCTACGGGTAATCACCGCACGCCAGTTTTTCCAGCAAGTCCACTGTCCAGTTCAGCTCGGCCCGGGTATGAGCCAGAGTGTGATCGAAGATGGCGGCGGCCAGGCGGGGCACTTCGGGGTTATCCAGTTGTTCGGCGCGGTGAGATTGGATGTGGTCGAGCACTTCCTGCAAGACCGCCCTCCGGCGCTGCAAATAGCCCGTCACCTCAGCCAGCGGCAGATCGCCCAGGAAGAACAGGCAGATATCCAGGTCGAAATACTGGCGCTCGACCGTCTGCCAACTCTGGCGCAGCAGGCGCAAGAATTCTTCCCGCCCGCTTTCGGCAATCTGGTAGACGCTGCGCGAAGGACGCTTGCCTTCCTGTTCAACGCCCGTTTTTTCGATAAAGCCCTCCCCGGCCAGCTTATCCAGAGCAAAGTAAATCGAGCCAAACGCGATGGAAGTCCAATCGCTCATGTGCTCTTCGATGAGCTGTTTGATTTCGTAGCCATAAAGCGGCTGGTGGCGCAACAGGCCGAGCAAGACGAGGCGGACGGACATACTGGAGACTCCTTGATATTGCGATCTTTATTATTCTAACTTGAATATTCGTACTTGCCAAGATTAAAACGATCCACAATTCTTCCGACCGGCAATGAGGGTGTGTTGCAACCAGGCAACTATTTTTGTCCCGCGAACAATGGCGATATCCAGTCCATGCAATGATAAAAACATCAAAATGTGGTAAGATGCAATTTAGATTGAACATCCGGCTATTGCTGCTGATTACAGATTACCATATTACTGATTACCGGATCAAACTATGGAAAACCTGGTCGGTCAAACCATCAATCGCTACAAAATTCTTAGCCTGATCGGCGAAGGAGGGATGGGGGCAGTTTATAAAGCACACGACATCACTTTGCAGCGGGATGTCGCCATCAAGGTGATGCATGCCAACTACGCCCGGCAGCCCGATTTTCAGGAACGTTTTTTACAGGAAGCGCGTACCGCCGCCCGGTTGGACCACCCCGGAATCGTCCAGGTCTACGACTTTGGCCAGCACCGCGGGGCGTTGTATATTGTGATGAAATTCATCCCTGGCGACAATCTGGAAAAGATGCTGCGCGACCTGCGTGAGCAAAAGGGATGGATTCTGCTTGACGAGTCTGTCCTGTTGATCCGCCAGGTGTCGCTGGCGCTGGATTATGCCCACCGACAGGGGGTGCTGCACCGGGATATCAAGCCGGCAAACATCATGCTCGAGCCAGAGCCGTCCGAAGGATTGCCTTACCGCCCGGTGGTCACCGACCTGGGACTAGCCAAACTGGCCGAAGGGGGGATGCACACCGTAGACGGCACGTCCATGGGGACGCCGGCGTATATGTCACCCGAACAGGCCATGGGGCGCGCCACCGACGCCCGCAGCGATGTGTATTCGCTGGGCATCTTGCTCTTTGAGCTGGCCACCGGACGTTTGCCCTTCCCGGCGCGCAGCCTGGCCGAGGCGCTGCAGTTTCACGTTCACACGCCGCCACCTGCGCCGCGCAGCATCCGCGCCGATCTGCCTGAGGCGCTGGAACGCATTATCCTGCAGGCGGTGGAAAAGGACGCGGCGCGCCGCTTCCAGAATGCAGGGGCGCTGGCCGATGCGTTACGGAGCGTTGCGGGGAGCGCCCGTCCGATGATATCAGCACCCGGCGGCTCCGGAAACGCGGTCAGTTTGCTCACCCAATACCAACAAAGCCTGGTCGACCAGCGCGGGGCATCGATCCTGTTCGGGTTGGACGAGCCGCCCGCTTCCAACCAGGATCGCATCCAGATCCTGGCTCCGGATCGCACCACGCGGGTCATCCAGATCAAACGCCCCCAAATGACCATCGGGCGCGACGCCGAAAACGACTTGCCCATCGATGACGGGCGCGTCTCACGCGAACACGCCCGCATCGATTTCGATGGCGCTAACTACAAAGTGATTGACCTGAACAGCACCAATGGCACATTCCTGGATAACCAGCGCCTGCTGCCCGGCGTGCCGCAGACCTGGGCGACTGGCCAGGCGCTGCGCATTGGCGATAACTGGCTGCGCCTGCTGCGCGCCGGAGTAGAGCCAGGACCAGCAGCAGCCGGTCCGACGATCCGCGCCGCTGCCGATTCGTTTGCAGCCGAGGAAACGCGCGCCGCCCAGCCGGGGGTCGCCCCAACCCACGTGGCGGCCTACCCAACGCCATCGCACCAGTTCAGCAGCCGCCTGGTTCCATCCCGGCTTCAGGCAGGCCAGATCGGGCGAGTGACCATCCGCAACCAGGGCGACACTCCCAACACTTACACGCTCACCTGGTGGAACCCGGATGAAGCGTTGAATTTCACTCCACCCAATTTGAGGGTCAAGGTAAACCCGGGCAAGGAGGTGGTGGCCGAATTTCGCGCCGAGCCGCGCCGCGCCAATTGGATCGGGAGCAGCAAGACCTATGCCTTCAGCGCACAGATCAACCCGGAGAATGGCGAGCCCCAGATACACCAGGCGGAGGTGCTCAGCCGGGCATCGCTGCCAGCCTGGGCTATCCCCGTCTTGCTCGTGCTATGCCTGGCGCTGGCTGCAGGGGTTGTCTTACTGGGCAGTGCTATCCTGGGCGGCGGCGGAACACTGATCCCAGGAGGTAGTCTCGGCGGCGAAAACGCCACCCAAACCGCCAGCTTTGCCCAAACTCAGGTGGCCCTGGGCGTGCAGTTGACCGGCACAGCCAACGCAGCCACGGCCAAGGCGCTGGAAAACGCCAACCAGGCTACCCGAGGCGCGGCTACCGCCACGGCTTTCAGCCAGGCTACCCATCAGGTATTGACTGCCACCGCGTTGGAAGCTAATGTACAGACCCAGGTTGCCCAGACCGCAACGGCCCAACAGGCCACCCTGCAAGCCGGTGTTGTCCAAACATCCCAGGCGCAGCAAGCCACCTTGCAGGCCGTCCTGGCGCAGACTGCCGTGGCGGCCAGCGCCACCGCACAGGCAGGCGCCTTCCAAACGTCATCGGCCCAAACAGCCATCGCCGCGCAGCAGACTGGACAGGCACAATCTGCTACACTCACCGCCGCCGCGCAGCGCCGTGTGGCTTATATCTACGCCAGCGACGGAGCGGCAGTGAATGACTACCAATCCTTCTTGCAATCCCAGGGCTACGTCGTCGACCCTATCCCGATGGCTAATGTCCTGTTCACCAATTTCGCACCCTACAAACTGATCTTGATCGGCGCAGATACCGGCAACAGCGCCGAGTATAAGACCAACCCGTGGGGCGATCCCGGCAAGGCGCAGGCGATGCAAGTTGCCAACGCCGGGCGGCCGGTGGTCGGCCTGGGCGAAGGCGGCAGCCTGTTCTTCCAGGCCATCGGCTTGTTTATCAACTGGGGCCAGAGCTGGATCGGATCAGGCAACGATATCTTTGTTAACAATCCATCGGCGCCTTACTGGAACTACCCCGAAAGCATCAGCCTGCCGGCCGACCAGATTGTCAAGTTGTACGATGCTGACAGCCCATATGTGGCTGTCTATTTACCCGGGCCTATCGCCGCAGTTACCCCAATTGGACGCCAATCCGACAACGCCGAACATTACCAGATCATTGCCGAAAATCAGCGTTTCCTGCTGTGGGGTTTCGGCAACGGGCCGGCGGCCATGTCTTCCAAAGGCCGGAAGGTGTTCCTCAATATCCTGTGGAACCTGGCACCCTGAACTGGCGTCTAGGGTTTATGCAATTTTCCCGGGAGGCATGGGCATGAGGAGATCGATATGCAGGAATTGATCGGGCAAACTCTCGACCGCTATCAAATTGTCGCCAGTCTGAGTGAAGAACGCTGGGGGAATATCTTCAAAGCTTACGATCCCAAACTGGATCGCACCGTGATTTTGCGGGTGTTGGACTCGCAATGGGAACAGGATAGCGGAATTGGTGATTTTGTACTGCAATCTGCTCGTACAATCATCCGCTGGCGGCAAGCCGGTATTGCTCGCATCCTCGACCTGGGGCGGGCAGCAGCCCTATCGTATGTGGTTCAAGAGTTTATTCCCGGGGCAAACTTACAACAGTTGCTGCCCCGGTTACGCGGTGCCAACCAATGGATCAGCCTGAGCGAGGCAGTCCAACTGGTCATTGAAGTATGCCAGGCGCTTGAATATGCTCACCAGCGTGGGTTTATCCACGGCGACCTCACTCCAGCGCACATCTTGTTTAAAGGCGAGCCGGCCAACGACCTGCCTTATCAGCCCGTGCTGGTTGGATTGGGCATGGTCCGCCCTGGCCACCCGGCAGCGATGAGCGCTGCACCGGCACCGGCCTCGCCCTATCAGGCGCCGGAACTCACCCGCGGCGAGAAGTTAGAGGCATCCAGCGACATCTATGCAATCGGGGCAATCCTGTATGAACTTGCCACCGGCCAGGCCCCATTCCCAGGTGTGCTGCGCTCGCCGCGCACCTTGCGCAACGACCTGCCAACATACCTGGATCAAGTTATCGTTCAGGCGTTGGCAATCAACCCCGCCGACCGCTACAGCAACCCCGGCTCACTGGCAGCCGCGCTCAGCCATTCGCTGCCCGAAGTGACGCTGCTACAGTCCGTTCCCCAGGGTTTTGGCCAACCTGCCAGCCTGCTGCCTGCCTATCAACTCTCCCTGGCCGAACCGCTCTTTGCGCTGCTTTCAGCCCAAACACCGCCAGCGCCACCACCCGCGCCCACGCAGCCCACCGCAACTTCACCCATCGACATCAGCCAGGACCAGATTCACATTCTGGAACCCAACCAATCTGTAAACAGTGTGTTCATGAAACCTGGAGGGCTGACCATAGGACGGGGATCTGATAACGATGTTATCCTGGACCGGCCAGGCATCTCCCGGCATCACGCCCGGATCGATTTTGATGGCCAAAACTACCAGGTAACCGATTTGAAAAGCATGAACGGCACTTTTCTGGACGAGACTTCTCTCACTCCTGGGATTCCGCAAACCTGGACAACTGACGACAATCTACGCGTCGGTGAAGTCTGGCTGCGCCTGGAGCGAGCAGGGCAATCGCAGACGACACGCGCCTGGGTAGCGCCTCCTCAATCTCCCAAACAACCTCCTGCCGCGCCGGCGGGCTTGCAGACGGTTGCGAGCGGCCGCGGCCTGCCACAGACAGATGTTGTATTCGTAACCCCGACGGGGGATACCATCGACACCGCCCAGGTCAAAGTGAGCAGCCTGGGCTGGGTAGGCGTTTATGTGGAGACACCCAACCTGGCTGTATCGCCTGGGTCAGGCGCCACCGTCACGTTGATCTTGTTTAATCGCGGGCCCAAACCGGATGTCTTCGAACTGAGCTACCAGGGCATTCCCCTGGACTGGCTGTCCAGCCCACCTCGCCCGGTAGGGATACCGGCCGATGGGCAGCGTGAGGTGCAGGTCACCATCCGCCCGCCGCGCACATCGGCAGGCAAAGCCGGGCGGCATGTACTGACGATACACGTTGCCAGCCAAAGCGCATCCGACCAATTCACTGAAGTGCGCGTCACCCTGACCGTCACTGCTTTTTCACAATTCTACAGCGAAATGCAACCCCGCCAGCTTACCTCCGGGCAAGTAGGCCAGGTTCTTATCCACAATCGCGGCAACCTGCCAGAAACCTTTACCGTTCTATGGGAGGATCGCCTGAACCAGTTGAGTTTCGAACCGCCGCAGGTCAAGATCACAGTACAACCGGGGAAGTCGGCGGCGGTCGAATTCCGCCCGTCGATGCTCCGCCCGCGCTGGTTCGGCAGCGAAATCACCCACCAATTCAAAGCCCATGTCAGTGCGCAGACCGGCCAGCTTCAATCCCATAACGGAGAATATTTCAGCCACGGCCTGATCCCGGCCTGGGCGCCCGTATTGCTATTCTCGCTTTGCGCGGTATTGAGCTGTATGCTTTTTCTGATCTTCAACCAGCTTCTGGCTCCCCGGCGCGCCACCCAGTCTACCGCCCAAGCGGCGCTGACCGGACAGGTGCAGACCACCCAACAACTGGCTACCGCGAACGCGCTAACGGCTACCGCGCTGATCGGCGCCAACCAGTCTACTGTGCAGGCTGTTACGGCTACGGCTGCCTGGGCAAACGCAGACGACGATCAGGACGGCCTTTCGAACAGCCAGGAGATTGCCAACGGCACGCTGCCGGAACAACCGGACAGCGATAACGACGGGCTGAAAGATGGCGAAGAAGTCAACGCCTGGAAGACCAAACCACTCAATCCGGACACGGATAGCGACCAGTTGAAGGATGGCACCGAAGTGGCACGCGGCACCGACCCGCTCTTATGGGATACCGATGGGGATGGACTGGACGATTTCAACGATCCCGACCCGCTCCGGGCGCCCACACGCACCCCGGTGATTATCCTGACGTTCACCCCCAGTCCGCCCCCGTTGACCCCGACGCCGATCATCCAATATGCTGACCTGAACATCAGCATTACAAACGGGCGCGCGACATCCACCCCTGGCACAAACACCAACTATACCATTACGGTAATCAATCGAGGACCAGCGACGACCAATAACGTTCAGGTTACCAGCAGCTTGCCCACCGGCCTCATCAATGCTACCTGGACGTGCACTGCCCCGATTGGCTCTCGCTGCCAGACGCCCAACGGCATTGGCAATATCAACGCCTTTGTCGATCTGTCAGCAGGCGGCTCTGCCACATTGTCGATCAACGGGCAAATCAACCCCGATGCTACCGGCACGTTGAACGTGACGGCGAACACGTCGATCCCATTCGGGATGATCGAGACCAACCCATTCGACAACCAATCTACCGATAGCGATACACTGGTTCCCTCGGCCAGCCTGTCTTTGAGCAAATCCGACAACCGTACACAGGTGGAAGCCGGCGATAGCACCACTTACACCATTATCGTGGCCAATAACGGACCCAGCTCGGTCAACAGCATTACAGTCAACGATGTCTTTCCAGGCGCCCTGGAAAATATCTCCTGGCAATGCAAAGCTTCGCCCGGTTCGAGCTGCGCGGCCGGCGGAGTACAGGCAGGCAACATCAACACACAGGTCAATCTGCGTCCGGGCGGAAACGCCACGTTCACAGCCAATGCGACCGTCAAAGCCAGCGCAACGGGCACGATTAACAACTCAGTTTCGATCGCTTCACCCGTTGATCCAGCAACCAACAACAAGACTGCCAACGACACAACCGACATCACCGGCCTTCAGGCCGACCTGTCGATCCACATTTCTGCTCCGCCCACTGTCACGGTAAGCTCACCGCTCACCTATACCCTTGACGTTTCGAACGACGGACCGGCGCCGGCAACTGACCTGATTTTAGAGAATCATTTGCCCACAGGCGCGATGTTCATCACCTACACCATCGAAACCCTGGCCGGTACCCCCACCTGCCTGAATGCGCCGGGGCTGATCAGTTGCCAGTTGGGCGACTTGCCTCCCGGTGGCAGCGCGCGAGTGACCATCGTCGCCATCGCACCGGCAATACCCGGCGCGGCCCTCGACCAGGCGGAAATCAAGGCCAACGAAGTCGATCCCGATCCAAGCGATAACACCGTGAATATCACAGTTGATGTGTATTAGCTTATTTGGCTGAAAGCCGTTTTGTGTGGCCCAAACCTGGCAGGTCCTTGCAGGCGCACGATGCTTCGATCCTACCATTAAGACCTGTCAGGTTTGCGAGCAGTTTTTTCAAAGGAGAGAAGAGGCGAGATGAAACCTGTGCGGACACTGATCCTTTCCGGCGGCGGTGGGCGCGGCGCTTTCCACGCCGGAGTGTATAAATATCTATGCCAGGCAGAAAAGGCCGGCGTGGATGCCGACCATCAAGATTCCTGGTCGCCGGACATCATTGTCGGCACATCGATCGGTGCAGTCAACGGGGCAGCTATTTGCCAGGGAATCAGCGCCGAAGATCTGGAGCAGGTGTGGCGATCGCTGCGCGAGCGCGATATCCAGGGGTTGCCGCCCGGCATGCGCCGTACGGCGCGTTGGTTTTCCAACCTGGTGCTGCGCCAGTTTATCGGCGTGCCTCTGCCTAAAGTGCCTCCAGATATGGCAACCTCTCCGCTGCCACAGGATTCCTGGCTGCCCTTGCCCGTCAAGCCGAAATGGCTGGCTGAAAACCTGATCGGGCGCTGGAATAACCTGCTGGACACCGGCCCCCTGAAAAATACTTTGGAACAAAAACTGGCGATTGACCCACAAAGGATCGCTGAAAGTAAGAGGACGCTGCTGATCACTGCCACGAACGTGCGCACTGGCGAGCGAGTGACTTTTAGCAATCACCCACTAGCCAGCCGGCGTACCGGCGAACAGCGTAAGGATGTCATTTCAGGCATCACCATCCAACGCATCCTGGCCAGTTGCAGCATTCCGCTGGTTTATCCATGGACGGTCGATGACGAGACGGCAGAGGTCTTTTGGGATGGCGCAGTAGTCGCCAATACCCCGTTGAGCGGCGCGCTGGACGCTGCTCAAGACTGGCCCATCGAAGTGCCGATGGAGGTCATCGTGGTGCTGATGACGCCCTGGGTGGAGCAGGGACAATTTATCTCCTCCGGCGAAGAAGTCGATACAGGCAGCCTGCCGCTGCCAGGCTCTTTCAGCGAAGCACTGGCCTTCACCCTGGATTGGGCTTTGCTGGCAACTTTCCGAGAACGGATGCGCATTACCGAGGCATACAACGAACTGAGCCGGGTTATCCAGTCCGGTGGGTCATCGGCGCCCCAATACCGCCAGGTCAACATCGTCGTGGTGGCACCCCGCACCTTCTATTCGGTAGCCCGGATCATCGATTATGACGAGCGCACCGATATGCTCATCCAGCAAGGATACGAAGCTGCCCGGCTGGCCTTCGAGAAACATTTTGCACCGCGCTGATCCGATTTCCGGTCTGATCAACCGCTGGCGAGCCGACCCTTCCGTCGCCGCAGAAATCGCAGCGTGGCGCGAAGTTCCACCATGCGCACCGCGTACCCGCCCTTTTCCCGCCGATCTCCATCCGGCGCTGGTTTCTGCCCTGGTTCAACGCGGCATCCTTTCTCTGTATGCCCATCAGGCCGCGGCATGGGATGCGCTACGAGCCGGCCAAAGCGTGATCGTTGCCACCTCTACGGCCAGCGGTAAGACCCTATGTTACAACCTGCCTATTCTGGACAGGCTGTTGCGGGAGCCACAAACACGAGCGTTGTTCCTCTTTCCAACCAAGGCCCTGGCGCAAGACCAGGCGGCAGCGTTGAGCAACTGGAAAATCGAAGGGTTAGGAAACACACAGAGCGCATCGCTCAAACCTGCGATCTACGATGGAGATACCCCGGCACACGCAAGGCCTGCCATCCGCCGTAACGCTCGCCTGCTCTTCACCAACCCGGACATGCTCCACCTGGGCATCCTGCCCCACCACACCGACTGGGCAGAGTTTTTCCGTAACCTGCGTTATGTGGTGATCGATGAAGCGCACAGTTACCGGGGCGTGTTTGGCTCACACGTTGCCAATACCTTACGCCGCTTGCAGCGCGTTGCCCAATTCTACGGGGTTAAACCGCAGTTCATTCTCACTTCGGCTACGATTGCCAACCCTCAAGAGCACGCCGCCCGCCTGGTGGAAAGCGGCGATCCCGCGTCGATCAAACTGGTGGATGATGACGGCGCCGGACATGGCCCACGACACTTTTTGATCTACAATCCGCCGGTCGTCGATCCGCAACTGGGATTGCGGCGCAGCGCCCTTCAAGAAAGCGTACGCCTGGCAGAAGATCTGCTGGCTTACGGGGCGCAAACCATTATTTTTGCACGTTCGCGCCGCTCGGTAGAGATTATCCTGTCGTATTTACGCCAGGGAGGCCTCACGCCCGGCTCATCTCTACCCGCGTGGCGAGAAAGAAAAGACGACGCGGCCACTGGTGCAATTCGAAAGATCAGGGGAACAAAAGAAGGCAAAGCGGACAGCAAGGATGCCAATGCAGCCATTCGCGGCTACCGCAGCGGATATCTGCCCGAGCAGCGCCGGCAGATCGAACACGGTTTGCGCACCGGCCTGGTCCGGGCCGTAGTAGCCACCAACGCCCTGGAATTAGGCATCGATATCGGCGATTTGCAAGCTGCCCTTCTGGTCGGGTATCCCGGCTCGATCGCCGCGGCCCGCCAACAAGCCGGGCGCGCCGGGCGCGGCGAACGGCCAGCCCTGGCTGTACTGGTAGCCGCTTCAGACCCGCTCGACCAGTTCCTGGCCGCTCACCCTGATTATTTATTCGCCCGCGATCCCGAACACGCCCTGATCAATCCCGACAACCTGCTCATTCTGCTGGATCATTTGCGCTGTGCAGCCTTTGAACTGCCTTTCCAGGCCGGAGACCGCTTTGGCAGCGTGGAGCCGGCACAATTGGCTGAGATGCTCGATTTTCTTCAAGCCCAGGGCAGCCTGCATCGCTCCGGGTCGAAATATTTCTGGATGGCCGACCAGTACCCTGCCCAGGCAGTTTCATTACGCAGCGCAGCGGCCAGCCCGGTGGTGCTGCAAACTGCGCAGGATGACCCTGCAGCCCCATCCGCAACATCCACGATCGGCATCGTAGACCGCGCCAGTGCGTGCTGGATGGTGCACCCCCAGGCAATCTACCTGCACGAAGGCACGACCTATCAGGTAGAAACCCTCGATCTGGAAGCCGGGCAGGCGCGTTTGCGCCGGGTAGAAAGCGAATACTACACCCTGCCACGCAACGAAACCAGCGTGCAACTGGTGGAAATGGCAGCCGAGGAAGCCGTTTGTAGTGCAACCAAAGCGCGCGGTGAGATTCTGGTCACCACAAAAGTGACCGGTTTTCAAAAAGTGCGCTGGTATTCCAACGAAACGATCGGCATCGAGGCGCTGGAAATGCCCCCCGGTGAACTGCTCACCAGCGCCTACTGGCTGGCGCTGGACGATATGGCTGTCGAGACACTGCGCCAGGCAGGGTTATGGCGTAACGATCCCAACGACTACGGCCCAAAATGGAATGCCCTGCGCCAGATCGTTCGCCAGCGAGACGGCTATCGCTGCCAGGTATGTGGCGCAGTCGAAGAGAACCGCGCCCACGATGTCCATCATAAGACGCCCTTTCGCTTATTCGCCTCCGCTGAACAGGCGAACCAGTTGGAAAACCTGGTCACATTATGCCCCAATTGCCACCATCGCGTCGAAACCGCCGTGCGCGTACGCAGTGGCCTGGGCGGAGTGGCCTATACCCTCAGCCACCTGGCGCCTTTCTTTTTGATGTGCGACGTAGGCGATTTGGGAGTGCACTCCGACCCACAATCACCGCTCACTGCCGGACGCCCGACGTTGGTGCTGTACGACCAGGCACCTGGTGGTATTGGCCTGAGCCAACGCCTCTTCGAGCTGCACAGCGAGGTTTTCGCCCGCGCCGCCGAGCTGGTTCAGGCATGCGGCTGTACCGATGGCTGCCCTTCATGCGTCGGACCCGGCGGCGAAAACGGCTTGGGAGGAAAACGGGAAGCACTGGCTATCTTGCATGCGCTCACTGGTAAATGGGTAGATAGGTGAACAGGTAAGATGGTAAAATCCAGGGGTGACTTCGTTAGCAGATAAACTCAAGGCGCTGGGCGTAAAAGTGGATGGCGCCAATTTGGCCACCCACCAGCCCGCCAGCGACCTGCCAACCTCTCGGCCCCGCCCGTTTTCCAATGCCGCGCTGGAACAGGCATTGGGGGGCGCATCGTGGAACACCCACCTGGGTGAAACTTTCGCCGTCGAGGCACGCCATGCAGTGGGCCAAAGCTACGGTAGCAATGAACGTGGTTCCCCCCTGCAGTTGACCGCTCCCCTGGATGTGCTCGCCGCATGGGCGGGTGACCCGCGCATCAAAGCCTTTCCTGCCTCGGTCTTTGCCTTTTTGGATACGGAAACCACCGGCCTGTCGGGCGGCACCGGCACCTATGCGTTCTTGATTGGTGTGGGCCGCTTCGAGGAAGATCATTTCCACCTGCTGCAATTCTTTCTACGCGATCCGGCAGAAGAGGCGGCACAGCTCGCTGCTTTGGAAGCTTTCCTGGCCCCCTGCCAGGCAATCGTAACTTTTAATGGCAAGGCCTTTGACGTTCCGCTGTTAAATACCCGCTACACGGCTCATGGCTGGCGCGCTCCGCTGGCCGGCCTGGCGCACATCGACTTGTTGCACCTGGCGCGACGCTTATGGCGTGAACGCATCCCCAATCGCGCCTTATCCAGCCTGGAAGTGCACATCCTGGGATTGGCGCGCAGCCAGGAAGATATCCCCGGTTGGGATATCCCACGAATTTACATGGAATACCTGCGCAGCGGCGACCCTACATCTCTACGTGGTGTTTTTTACCACAACGCAATGGATGTCATTTCTCTGGCTGCCTTAATGAACCACATGGCCGGCTTGCTCGCTGATCCTATCCAACTGGGCAGCCAGCACGGGGTCGACCTGATCGCCCTGGCGCGCCTGTTCGAAGACCTGGGGCAGATCGACGACGCTGCCCGGCTGTACATAAACGGCCTGGATCACGAAGATGCCCGCAGCATGCGCCTGCCCCGCCCGGTGCTGCTGCAAGCCATCCAGCGACTGGCGCTGATTTATAAACGCCAGGGAGACTGGCAAACCGCCATCCGCCTCTGGCAAGAAGCCGCTCACCACCATCACCTGGATGCTTACGTCGAACTGGCCAAATGTTACGAACACACCTTGAAAGATTATGCTACTGCTTTGCAGTGGACCCAGGCCGCGGCTGATTTGGTAAACAACCAGGCGTCCCCCCCAGGCGAGGCTATCTTTCTCACTCCTTACGAACGCCGCCAGTGGTTGGCCGAGTTACAGCATCGCCTGGAACGCCTGCAAAAATTGCTTACGCGAAGCAGCGCGCACAACACAGACCGCAAACCTGAGGCTTGATCCCTGAACGGCAGGGGGTTCTTTACGAACCACTCAACAACTGATCACCCGCTTATGAACCTCGATATCCTCAAAAATCTCAGACATAACTTTATCGTCAACATTATGGATGGCGCCTTCTTTGGCTTTGCCATGGGCTTTGCATCTTTCGTGACAGTGATCCCTTTATTCGTCAGTTCGATGACCAATTCAGCAACTTTGATCGGCCTGGTGCCCGCCATTCACAACGCCGGCTGGCAACTTCCACAAATGTTCCTGGCCCGCCGCATCGCCATGCAGAAAAAGATCAAACCTATGGTGCTGGTCGCCACAATCCAGGAGCGTTTGCCTTTCCTGGGTATGGCAATCGTGGCCTGGCTGTTGCCACGTACCGGCATCCCCACCGCCCTGGTGCTGACCTTCTTGCTGCTCATCTGGCAAGGATTGGGCGCCGGCCTGACTGCTAATCCGTGGCAAAGTATGATCGCCAAGATCATCCCATCCGACCGGCGGGGCACTTTTCTGGGATCACAGGCAGCCGCCGCAAACCTTTTGGCCAGCCTGAGCGCCGTACTGGCCGGGGTCATCCTGGAAAAGCTGGACAGCCCGATGGACTTCACCTATTGCTTCTTGCTATGCAGCGCGGCTATGGTAATCTCCTACCTGTTCCTGGGAATGACGCGTGAACCAGCCAGCCAGATCGACTCAGAAACGGCGGCATCCCTGGAGGCAAGCCGCTTCTGGAGCAGCATGCGCACCATCCTGGCTCGCGACCATAACTTCCGCTGGTTCCTGGTGGCGCGCAGTATCTCTTTTCTATCGACGATGGGCTTCGCCTTCTACACGGTATATGCCGTCAACCACCATGGTGTAAGTAAAATTGGAGTGGGTTGGATGACCAGCACGCTGCTGGCGGTGGGTATCCTGGGCAATGCCGTTCTGGGCTGGATTGCAGACCGGTGGAATCGCAAGGCAATCCTGGAATTTGGCCTGGCCGCCGCTGGCTTGAGCGCCCTACTGGCCTGGTGGGCGCCGGCGCCGTTCTGGTTTTATCTGGTCTTTGCCCTGACCGCTGTAGCAAACGTAACCATATGGACGATTGCCATCTCCGTCAGCCTGGAGTTTGGCAGTGAAGCAGAGCGCCCGGCCTACGTAGGCATGGCCAACACACTGATCGCCCCGGCCAATATCCTGGCGCCCTTCCTGGGCGGCTGGCTGGCAGATACGGGCGGCTACCCGCTCACCTTCCTGGCATCGGCTGCCTGTGCCCTGGCAGGCGTGCTGGTTTTTCATTTCCTGGTGCGCGAGCCGGGGAAAGTAGCTCCATAAAAATCTTCTGCGTAAAGAATTCAGTCTTTCACAATACTCCTACCCTCTGCTCGCCATTTAACAGCGCCTGCATGCGGCTGGCATCGCACTTTGCCAGGCATAATGCAGCGCGCTCCAGGCGGCCGCGGCGCAGGTAGGCCAGGGTTTCTTCTTCCAGCCAGGGGACATTTACCAATACCCCATTCAGGTCAACCTGGTGGGAGGTAGCCGCCGTGGTCGAAACCCAGTCATCGCCTTTGCGTCGTTGCAGGTCTCCCATCACCTCGACGATCACCCCGTCGAAATCGAAACGCCCAAAGTACGAGCGATAGACATCCCCTTCAAGCCATGCAACCGGCAACACCGCTTGCGAATGGAAGATTGCCTGGAAACGATAGGTCCCCGCGGCATCCATTTCCAAATCGATATCTTTGACGAGAAGCGGCACACCATGCAAGGCAGCAGCCGTGCCGCCGACCACCTTGTACGCGATCCCGGCATCGTCCAGGCAAAGGACAATTTGGCGCAGCACAGTTTGCCAGGCCGGGGTCGCCGGCGTTTCATGCGCCGCGCTCCCTTCCTCTATATGGGCATTGAGTTCATCATGAGAAGGCATAAGTTCTCCTTTGATCGCTCGTGGCTGGATTACACATCACTCAAGCAGGCTGATATCCATTCTAACATGCAGCGAACGAACGCGGCAAAAATGCCCATCTTGACGAAATATGCACGCTTTGTTATAGTGATCCCACGCCGGTTGTCCGATCGAACCGCAGGCTGGCAGCGCCGGGTGCTGCCAGTTGCAACAGACAACGCCAGAAATGAGGCGGTTCGCGCGGCAGGCCGCGTCAACTGGAAACCATTAGCCCCAAACGCCCGAGTGCCTGATTCCTGATCACTCAAACAAGGAGAGTCTCCATGGCCCATTCTTACCTCGAAAGCCTGATGAGCGAGCGCGAGAAAGTATTGTATTTCGCACGCCAACACTGGTTCATCCTGGCGCGCAATATCACCCTTGAAATCTTCCTGATTTTACTATTCCTGGCAATCACGGTGACAGTGGCGGTGTTTACCCCGGCCTATGCCCTGATCACTGTAGCAGTGGGTTTCATCCTGATCTTGCTTCCGGTGGCAACCATGACCCGCGATATTCTGAATTACACCCACCAGCAATATGTTGTCACCAACCGGCGAGTGATCCACATCGCTGGCGTGCTGAATAAGAGCGTGATCGACTCTTCGCTGGAAAAGGTCAATGATGTCAAAATGGTGCAAACCGCTGCAGGTCGGATGTTCGACTATGGCGACATCGAGATCCTCACCGCCAGCGAACTGGGAGTCAACCTGTTCAAGCAAATCGAAAAGCCGGTGCGCTTCAAGACAGCCATGCTCAATGCCAAGCAAAAACTGGAGGAGGCCCCCCAACTTGCGCTACAAGCTGAACCTGCGTTGAGCATCCCGGCGCTCATTGCCCAGCTCGACGCGCTGCGCCAG
The DNA here is from genome assembly GCA_964595435.1 of uncultured Anaerolinea sp. Taxonomy (GTDB): domain Bacteria; phylum Chloroflexota; class Anaerolineae; order Anaerolineales; family UBA4823; genus RBG-16-57-11. The sequence goes on from CAZQQJ010000020.1 coordinate 70,474, forward strand.
CAGGGAGCATTGAACGAAGCAGAGTTCCAGGAAAAGAAGAAACAGCTTCTCGCGAAATTGTAGACCTATGACTGAATTCTTTTCTTACGCAGATCTAACTTTTCCAGAAATCGCAGCGTTGCCGCGAGATTGCCCCCTGATTATCCCGCTGGGGGCTGGCTATTCGTTGGAACGGCTGGCGAGCGCGCTGGGCAGCCCGGCGCAAGCTGGTCTGTTGCCGCCGGTATCCTATGGCTGGGCGGGTAGCGGGCTGACGGTTCCCGAGCAAGTTCTCAGTACACTGCTGGCTAACCTGTTGGACAGCCTGCGCGAAGACGGCTTCAGCCGGGTGTATGCCCTGACGCCCCAGGAACTCGATCTGGGACTGGGAGCAGCGCGCATCGCCTTGTTCCACCCGAGCCAGGTTGCCCCACGGATTTCTCTGCCGCCAGATGATAGCCGCGGCAAAGTGGTTATCCTTCCGGTGGGTCACATCGAACAACACGCTTACCACCTGCCGATGAGCACAGACACACTGATTATCGAGGCGGTTGGGCAGGGCACCGGCGCAGCGATCTCCCAACAGGCTGTCTGCTTGCCCGTCTTTCCTTACGGAGTGAGCACACACCGCCAGGCATTTGCCGGCACGCTCAACTGCGGCGGGAGAGCATTCGAGGATTTTTGGGTAAGTGTGGTGGACACACTCGCCGGGCGAGGTTTCGACCGCTTATACCTGATCAACGGTCATGGTGGTAACCATTCCTTCCTGGTTAACGCGGTCAAGTATGCGGGGGAGCGCCACCGGCGAGTCTTCACCGCCACTGCCTGGCTCTATCTCTCTGGGCCACAGGGAATTGCTGCCCTCGAACAGCGCCGCCAGTCGGCAACCGGCGGAATGGGCCATGCCTGCGAGTTGGAAACATCGCTGATCCTGCACCTGCGTCCAGACCTGGTGCACATGGAGCGCGCGGTCGATGAAATCGATTTTATTGCCACGCCGAATTATTATATGGATTGGGTGGAAGGCGGTTCGTTGATTGCTAACCCTCCCTGGGACGATGATACGCGCACCGGTGCCTACGGGGCAGGCAGCCTGGGAAGTGCTGAAAAAGGCGAATTCTGGCTGCAAGCCGCTATCGCCGAAAAAACGGCACATGTAATAGAAATTCACGAGCAGCACACGCGGCGAGAGGCCAGGCGCGCAACTGGATTCGGATTGTGGGACCGTACAAATTAGACTGAAAGCGGGCCGCCGGGCGGTCCGCTTTCAGTCTAGCTTTCCAGGTAGTACGTGTGATATGGGTTTTCGCACGGATTACCCCAGGCAATATGCATCGCCTTGCTGGTCAGGTCCATGATCAAAGCACAAACGGTCATCTCCCGGTCGATGGGTTCGATGTCCTCCGTGCAGTGATTGCAGATCGAATTAGGAAAATTCAGATGGTCGCGCTGGATCGCCTGCAGCGATTTGATCGTATGCAGTTCGGTGCGCTTGAGTAAACGCAAGGCGCGGAAATAGCGCAGCCGGGTGCCGATCAACTCGTCCGGCTCGTCTTCGATGGCTTGCATCTTGGCATCGATGAAATGGTTGGTATGAGCAAGCACGCCATCTTCGCCATATAGAATGCCAAAGCGCCGCGCTGAAACCTCCACCGAATAGATCTCACCGCTTTCGTGCACCAACAGGTGATTGTAACCGGCGGCTCGTTTGGGGATCAGCGTCAGGCGGATCGCCTCGCCCAGTGTTTGCGCTCCTAATACAGCGCGCGAAACCACCACGCGGGGTATGCCAATACGTGAGTCGTTGGGATAGACCGAGTCGCAGCATTGAGCAATGCCCGCCGCGTTGAAGCCGATATTGGGCAGCAGACCGCCGTAGGTCATTGCCAGCCAGGGCGGTTCATCGTCTGGCGAGGCATGGACTACGTAGACATCGCCCTCATCATCCGGCAGCCAATCCTCATTGTGCGCTACCAGTACATGCCCATCCGCAGTACGGTCGCCGTTTACTGCCAGGCTGGTGCATTTGGTCAGGTGAAGAGCGTCCATGGTCACTGCTTCCATAGCATTGACCACAGCCAGGTCCTCAAATGCCACGCCAGCTCCTTCAGCCATGCCCATGAGCTCATCGACGTACTGCTGATACCGCTCCTGCGCAAATGGAATATACTTGCGTGCCTGGATCTTTGCCCCATCCCAGGTCAGTTCAAGCGAGTCATAAGTTTGTTCCAGCAACAAGCGGGCATTTTGTATGCTGTGCTGTACCTGGATGGCGGCAGCCTCGCCGATCTGCTGTCCAATCTCGCGATGTGAGCCAGAGACACGCAATAGAGGAGGAGGCGTGGTATGGCGGGAAGTTGTCAAATTGGTTTTTTCGTCGCTCATAAGCACCTTTGTTCGAAGAAATATATTACGCTCGGCGAGTTTAATGGTCAGAACCAGCCGGTGAATCGTTAGAGGGCCCAGAAACCAGCTCAAACTCCAGCCGCAGAGAGCGCACCCAGTGATTCTGGCGCTGGCAAAGATCGGCCAATTCCGCGACCTTCGGCACCTGGTCTGGCGCCAGGGCCAGGATGACCCCCGCTTCGGGATGACGTTTCAACAGATCGGGCAGTTTTTCCAGGCCACCCAACACTTCAATGCCATGAATCTGGCGACCCACCAGGAGCGGGTCAGGATCCAGGAAGCCGACCGGGCGATACTTGAGCGCCGGATTCATCAACATCCAACGTAACGCCATCTCGCCAGCATCCCCGGCGCCAATAATCAGTACCGGCTGTTCATCTTGCTGAGGGCGCCGCTTGACCAGGCGATCCAACAAGCGGAAGGATGAGCGCGAGGCCGCCAGGCCCAGGAACAAGAAAAACGAGAAAAACGCCAACAGGGCGCTGGAGTATTCCAACCGGCCAACTCCCAGCGAGGGCACGGTGGCATTCTGAGTAACCAGGACGAAAGTAGCCAGAATGACCACACTGCCCAACGCCGACTGCAAGTAACGTAGCAAATCGCCAAAATCCACATATCGCCACAAGCCGCGATATACACCGAAAAAATAGAAGGAGATATAACTACCTGCCAGGGCCAACGGCAACGTATGAAGGTATTGCTCCAGATAGACGGCATTCATATATAAGCCATAATGCGCCAGGAAGGCCAGGTAGTAAACCACGCTGATCAGTGCAAAATCCAGGATCACTTCCAGAACCCGCCGGCGGTACGTCAGATCAAGCATCAATCGGGCGATCGCCTGCCTTTGGGGCGATAGTTGAGGCGCCTGCACCACCTTTAACCCTCCCAGGTATCCAGCCGCCAGGGCCAGGGTGAGGATGAGCAATGGCGCCAGGGCCAGGCTGAGCCAATAGTTGAGGGTCTCCAGTGTAGCTGCCAACACGGCTGAAACCAGCGCAACGCTATACAAAACCAGCAGCGTCTGGCGTTCGCTAAGTCCAAACGCTACCAGGCGATGCGAGGCATGATCGCGCCCGCCTTGCACCGGAGACTGGCCGCGCAGCAAACGCGTAAACGTCACCAGGGTGGTATCCAGAATGGGAAGCAAGAAGAGCAAGGTTGGTACACCCACCACAGCTAAAACGTCTGAGGCCTGCTGTTTCTGGTGGGCAATGGATAGAACTGCCAGCGTGAACCCCAGGAACAGGCTGCCACTGTCTCCCATAAAGATCGAGGCAGGTGGAAAGTTGAAGACAAGAAAGCCGAGCACTCCACCAGCAAGCGCCAGCGACACCCAAAGCAGGCTGGTGTCGCCGGAACGCCAGAAGAAGTAGCTCAAGACCGCCGCCGTGATAAAAGCAATGCCACCCGCTAAACCGTCCATATTATCGAGAAAGTTGACCGCGTTGGTAATACCGACCAGCCAGATAAAGGTAAACAAGATGTTGGGGATCTGGGCAACAAGATTATCTGCCAGCTTGGGGGTAAAAAAATTGCTGGTGTACCCCAACGCGATGACCAGAGTCGCCGCAACAATCTGTCCTACAAGCTTGGCGGCAGGTGACAGGGGACGGAATTCGTCATACAAACCAATCAAAAACATTAGCGCCGAGCCAGCCAAAAATCCCCAGGACCGCCATTCCCAGTCGGGCCAGTACAACTTTAGGCTGCTCCAGCGTGCCACCAACCCGCCGACCAGCAGCGCAATGGCAAAGGCGCTAAAGATGGCCACACCGCCGAGAGTAGGCGTCGGCTTGCGATGCCAGCGATCTTCGCGCGGCGCAGCTACCCGCCCGACGCGAAAACTAAACCAGCGTACCGAGGGAATCAACAACACGCCAAGCGCCAGAGCAATTCCAAAGGACAAGATCATCGACCGCCACTCACGGCTGTATCCCCAACTGGGCCAACAGGTTTTCTATGGCTGGTTTTTGGTCTTGCGGCGCAGATTCCAGGGCAAGGCGCGCATAATTCACAGCTTGAGCCAGGTCGCCAGAGTCGAAATAAATCCTGGTCAGGGCAGCTTGAATCCGCCAGCGATCAGGATGTTCCGGCCAGAATTGCAGAGCGAGTTCATACGCCTGGCGCGCTTTGTCCAGGTTTCCTAATTGCGTCTGCAAGCCTCCAAAAGCGGTCGCATACCCTGAGCGCAATTGGGCAGTAGCCTCCCCCGACAACTGCACCGCACGGGTGTAATAATCCGCCGCCTGGAGCATGATCTCTTTCTTTTGATCGGAAGTCAGATCAGCCGCGGCGGCTTTATAGCGAGAATAGTAATCCCCCAGCAACCCATACGTCCAATCATAATAAGGATCAAGCTCGAGGGCTTTCTGAAGCCGCTCGTACGCAACATCCGGCTGATCGAGCACACTGAGCAGATGAACCGCCCATTCGTCCCACAAACGAGCGTTGTGAGGGCTGAGCATTACCGCCTGTCCGAAATAGCGATCTGAAGTTTCTGCACGCTGCTGGCGAGCAGCATCATCACTGGCATAACCGGACCAGAGGCTATACAGACGGGCCAGGTTCGCCGTATGGTCGGTGTTCAGTGGGTTGATACGTTGTGCTTCCTTCAAATCTTCTGCGGCCTGAGCCACCAACTGCTCGCGCTCGGTGGGGTCTTGCAGCGTTTTCGCATACTCCAGATAAGCACGGCCCAAGAACAGATAATAATAATCTTCGCTCGGCGCCAGGTCGCGCGCACGATCATAGATGCGTATGGCAACCGGCCAGGAATCTGGCCGGGCAAACAAGTCTCCGGTTTTAAAAGCAATGTCGGCCTGGACCACACGCAGATTGGTATAAGCTGCCCCGCCAAAAGCCAGGACAAAGATCACTACTGCGAGCGCATAGCTGACCGATGGCCAACGTCCCGAGGCCGAGGGCCACTGCACTGGCAACGTCACCGCCAGGCCAAAGATGATCAAAAACAGGCCAACGTAATACGTTGTCAGAATTTGCTCCGAGCGCCGCACCTGATCCAAAATTCCATCGATGGTCGTCGCACTGCTCTGGCCCAGTTGTACCAGCCCAGAGGCATGCGCGAGCCAAAAAATAAAAGCGAGCCCCAAGGAAATACCCAGCCCGGTGAGAATCATCTTTCCCCAGGAAAGCAACTGCTCCTCGTCGTTTACCTTGCGATACTGGACAGCTTCTGAGGCCAGTAAAATCACGCCCAGCAACCAGGTGGTTAGCACCAAGGCGAATAAACCATACGAAGCACGCCCTCCCGTGTTGCCCAGGGTGGTCAGTGAATTCCAAATCAAACCGAGGGCAGTGGTAGCCCGGCTGGCGTTGGAAATATATTCATAACCCAAAGTGATCAGCAAGATGGCAATAATTCCGCCAATAGCCGCCGCTTCGTATCCTCCCTCAGAGCGCGCGCTGCCCGCAGCGCGTCCTGCAGGGCGGCGTTTCTTAGCCAGCGTGCTGGTTGTTTTCACCTTGCCAGGCGCAGCAGAGCGGGTCGAGGGCATAGCGCTACCAGATTGTTTAGGGTTGTCATGCTGCGACTCTCCGGCAGGCGCCACATCCAATGTAAATTCGCCATATAACGGCAAAATATAGCCCACCAGGACCAGGAGGGCCGTATAAGCCCAAAAATATGTACGCGTCGCAGCAATAGCAATACCGAAATTCGCTTCGACGAAATGCGCCAGGATAGCCGCGGTCAACCCCAACAAAGTATAAGCGCGCAGTTTATCTTGTGAAGCGGCCTGGCTCTCGATATGGCCGAACATGGCAACACAAAGCAGATAAATGATCACCCCCATAAACATGCCAAAGGGCAGCGCCACACCCAGATAAGCCAGGCCTCTCCAGGCGACAAATACCACGGCGCTGACCAGGCCGAGTAAAACATATAACGTCAGAAACAACTTACGCTGCCAGGGTAGCTGGATCAGGCCCAACCACTTCAGGCCGAAATAAAAGACTGAGCCGAATAACGTAAGATAAACCAGCATTCCCAAGATTCCGGTGACCACCAGCGAATCCCACGTTTCATTATGGGAACGATCTGGCGAAGCATTACGCTTCTCTACCTGGGTCAACTCGGGAGGATAGAAGCGGTTATAGGCCACATACATGCTTTCTGGCCCATAGCCAATGATAGGGCGCAAGATGTTAAAGGTATCGGTTTTCCCATTCGGGTATTCCAGCGGCTCATGGGGTTTCACCAGTTCAGAAGCCCCTTGCCAGATCAAAGTACGAACACGCCCGGTGCGGCTCTCAGCGCTGAGCAACTCTCCCAGGCGGCCAAATTCCGGCCTGGTACGCAAGCTTTCTAAAGGGCCATTGGGGATATTCAGGAGGATCAGAAAGACCGCTCCAACCAGGGAGAGCAGCAAGCCAGAGATGGTCATCCAGCGACTGCGCCAGATGAGCGATAATCCGAACCAGAGCAACACCAGGCTGGCGCCAAAACCTAGCCAGGGGCCGCGGCTCGAACTGAAGTACAAAGCGATCAACTGTAAGGCGACAATAAAAACATAACCGGTAGCACGCGCAAAATGGGGGGCAGTTCGCCCACGATCTTTCAACAGAGCATCAAACGCATCCACAGTGCGCATCACCGTCAGCGGAAATGCCATGATCAGGTATGCCGCGACAAAAATCGAATTCCCCATATTGGCAGCAATCCGCCCGGAGACATCCCCGCCCCAGGGAATCGGATCGGCCCTGTAACGTTGCAGGATGCCATATAAGCCAACCGGCAGGCTGGCCAGCACAATCACACTCACCAGGCGCTCCACCTGGGCCCGACGGCGCAGGTTGGCCACCAACAGGATAAAAATCGCCAGATAGGAGAACGTAGAGTAGGTACCCTGCAGACGCTGGTAGGAACCCCACAAACTGGTATAGGGCGTTACCGAAAAGATGGTCGATAACAAATAAACCACGAACAGGGCAGCGACCGGAGCAATCAGGGGGATACTCAGCAATGATTTAAGCCGGTTTTCGCCACGCGGGATGCGCTCCCAACGCACTCCGCGCTCATCAATTACCTTGACCAGCCAGGCCGCCAGGCCAACAAGCGCAAGCGTACGAATCAACGTTATCTTGTCTGGCTCAAAAATGCGGCTAGAATAGATATTGAAAAATACAGGGGCTGCGATCACTGCTGCCAGCCAGACAGCTTCGATAATCCCTTCTGCATAGCGACTTAATTTGGTAGGCAAAATCCATCCTCCAGGGGTAATATGCGCGCAATTATATCTTAATCGTGCGATGAAGATGCACGGGCGAGGGAGCTTCTTAACAATTGCAAAGCAGTATGCTATCGATAGCGATTCCGCCTGACCCGGGCAATCGCCAGGTCAAGCCAGCGGCGCTCGAAGATCACCAATGGATCGTCTTGCAAGACCCGGCCCAACCAACGCCGCGCCTGGTCCCAGCGGCGCGATTTGAGCGATCCATAAACGATACGCAAGCCGATTTGAGCGCGGGTACGCCGCGCCAGCCGGTCGATTTGTGTCTGGCTCATCCCCAGGCGTTGCGCCAGGCCGGGGGCTGCCAACACTTCGTCCAACACGCGAAGTTGCTCCTCCGCCATTGCCGCAGTTTGCCCCACCGTCTTTGATCCGGCAGACAGGCGAAAGAGGGCAACTGTTTCCGGCAAGCGTTTAAAGCGCACCCCGGTCAAGGCCATCCGGATCCAATACTCATAATCCAGGGCATAGGCCAGATGCTCATCCAGCAATCCGACCTCATCCATAATGGAGCGGCGCCAAAAAGAACCAGGCTGGTTCACGACGCACTCACCGATCACATAGGCGGGGCCAAACTCGACGCGATCTTTGGGCAAGATAGGCGTGGGTACCAACCGGCCAGTAGCATCGATGCGTTCCAGGTGGCCGTAAACTACGCCAACATCCGGGTGGCGGGAGAATTGTTCCACGACCCTGCTCACAGTACCGGGGAACAGTACGTCATCCGAATTCAGCCAGCCCAGGATTTCGCCTCGAGCTCGCTGCAGCCCTTTGTTGATCGCATGAGCCTGACCGCGGTCAGGCTGCGACTCCCAGTATGCTATCTGGCTGGCGTGACGTTGGATAATCGCCACGCTTTCGTCGGTCGAGCCCCCATCGATCACCAGATATTCGATGTTTGGATAATCCTGCTCCAACACCGAGCGGATCGTCTGCTCAAGGAATATCCCCTGATTGTAAGAAGGAGTAACCATGGATACCAACGGCATTTCACCCATTGGCTTGCCTGCTCTTTTTCGCCAAAAGTTCCTCAAACAATCCGGCATACCGGCGCGCCTGGGCCTCCTGGTCATAGTCTCTCAAGGCTTTCAAACGCGCCTGTTCGGCAAGACGTTGCTGGCGGCTTTCATCCTGAAGCACCCAATCGATGCCTGCTGCCAGGCTACCGATATCTCCAGGGCCGGCCAGGTAACCGTTCGCCTCGTGCTCGATCATTTCCGGAATCCCGCCTGCTCGAAAAGCAACTGGCGGTGTACCGCATGCCAGGGCCTCCATGACGGTGTTGGGTAGATTGTCGATTTGGGATGGAGCCAGGAAAACGTCGGCCGCCCCATAAGCCAAAGCCAACGAAATATCATCCTGTAAATGGCCCAGCCGGTGCACCGGGACCGGCACCGATTCGACGTCCTGGGGCTGCACATCCCCCAGGAGCACCAGGTTTACACGATCTTGCCAACCCGAGGCGACCAGTTCGCTCAGAATGGCCGGCAGGTAATGAAATCCCTTGTAGGGGTTAATCGGCCCTCGAACGGCGCTGAATAGAATGAGCTTTTTATCCGGCGGCAGACCAAGCCACTGGCGCGCGAGAGGTCGTTCAACCGGACGATAACGATGAACGTCCAGGCCATTGGGGATGATCTCGATCCTGCATTCACCGAAAAGCGAGCTTGCGGCCGCCCTCTGTGCCATCCATGCACTTGGGCAAACAATGGTCAGGTCAATATTGCTCCAGGCGCGCTGCTTGCGCTGCCAGATCCAGCGGGAAAGATCACCTTGCCGGCGACTATGCAACTGCGGGCAAGCTCCACAACGAGCAGTATAGCGCTCGCACTCGCCGCTGTGGAAACAACCGCCCGTCATCGGCCACATATCGTGCAACGTCCACACCAACGGCAGGCGCATCCGGCGCAAAGTTTCGATACGCAAGAAGCCCTTGTTGATCCAGTGCAGGTTTACCACATCCGGTTTCAGATGCCCAACCTGGCCCAACAGCCCATCCGGGAACCATTGCACGGCAAAACCGCTCAGGGCAGACCTGCCCCACAAATAGAGAGGCGCCTGATCCAGCGATGGCCGCAACGAGGCGATCCCGCGCCCGATTTTCGTAGATGATCCATGGACCCGCGGGCCTGCCGTGCTGCGCACCTGGACCAACATCTGCGAGTCGATGCCTGCAGATAGCATACCCTGGTGCAACCGGTTCGCTGCCCTACCCGCGCCACCTTCTAGCTCGTTGGTATTGAGGTGCAATACACGCAAAGAAACATCTCCTGAAGACCATCAGGACTTCGATGGCGTTATCCGGTAATGCGCCAACCATCGCTTCAACACTTTTTTCAAAGGCGCCAGGCGATGCTCTACAAACACGGTCCGCTGAGTAAAATCATCCACATCCTGGTCAGGGACAATCTGAGGAGGATGCAGCAATGGAAAACCAATCGCCCTGGCGGGCATATCTGCCAGACGATTGCGGCGGCCCAACGTATGGGTTGCCTGGGATCCAAAACCGATATTGCTGACCAAATTAACTGCTGGTATCACCGTAAGACCATCCTGCAGCCAACAAGACAGCGTCCACGGATAATCCCAAGTATCAATCTTACCTTCGTAAGTCATCTGAAAGCGCTTTGCCCAGAACTTTTCCGCCTTACTGGAGGTGAGAAGCTTCCTCAAAAAAACCGACCGGCGCGCCTCAGGCCATTGCCGCATCTCGCCATCATACATCTTCCACGCCCTGCGCCAGGTGGCCCAACCCCAGATATGGGTGTAAATAGAGAAATAATAACTGTATGGCTCCTGCCGGCGGCCAAATTGATAATTGGTGCCTGCAATCATCATCACCTGGTCTGCATCCTGATATCTCGCTAAGAGTTCCTGGCAAAAGCGGAAGAATGACGGATCAGGGACACAATCATCTTCCAGAATAATCGCTTGCTCTTCCTGGGAAAAGACCCGGTTCAGTCCACTGATCACCCGCCGCTTAAGCCCCAGGTTTTCGGCGCTAAAATCGACCTTCAAGTCACAATCCCAATCCACTGCCTGAGCAACCTGGCGCGCCCTTTCACAATCTTCCGGATCAGCCGGATAACCTTTGCGCGGGCCATCTGCGATCAGGTAGAGACGCCGCGGCCGGGCCAACGCAATCTGCTCAAAAACGCGCCGCGTCGTCTCTGGCCGGTTAAACAAAATCAAGACTACGGGGACATCCAATTGGTCCACTCTTTGGTCAACGAACATCTGCCATCTTCACCTTTTTCTGGACTGTCTGCCGGTAACGCCAGTAAACAGCTACATCGACCAGATCTCGAGGCTTCAATGGATACAAAAGAGACATTTTCCAAAAAGGCCTGCGTTTACCCTGAGATCGCGCTGCCAGTAAACGTAAAACGACTCGCCCACGAACCAGACGGAGTTGAGCAGGATTCAGCCTGGGCAGAGCACAAAACCGATTGAGTGCAGCCAGTAAACTTCGACAAAGCTCTCCGTCTTCCTGCCTGATCAGCCGGGGGAACTGGCGGTCCCATGATCGCAAAGTCCGCACCTGGTCCAACGGCAGGTCGATACCCAATTCTCGCAAATTATCCTGCGCCACCTTTGCAGCGCTTTCCGTCGAAACCTGGCTACGGCTACCACCCTCGCTGATTTGCCCTCCATGAAAGCGTCGTTTAAGCAGGACCACCGGCAAGTTATCCCCTTGCCCATGCTTCAAAAGCTGGGACCACATGGCGTAATCCTCAGCGAGCATTACGTTTGCCGGATACTCCAGGCTATATCGCTGCACCGTTTCCATACGCAGCATCACCGCGGAGTGTGCAAAAGGGTTGTCGAACAGAAGCGACCAGCGGATAAGGGTATCGTGCTCCGGTGGAAACACCGTTTTTTGCAGAGCGCCGCCCTCCGTAATGGATTGGAAGGCCGAACCGACCATTACAGACCCCGGGTTGTCTTCCAAAAAAGCCGCCTGTTTCTCAAGCCGTTCAGGCAATGCAAGATCGTCAGCGTCCAGGCGCGCCAGATAACGACCACGCGCCAGGCGGAGTCCACAATTCAAAGTCTCCACCAATCCCCGGTTCTCTTGTGAAAAAATACGGATGCGCGAGTCTCGTTGGCAGTATGTGTCGAGGATTGCACCGCTAGCATCGGTCGAGCCATCATTGATGACGATCAACTCAAAATCGGTGAAGGTCTGGTTGAGGATGCTTTCAATCGCTTCCGCCAAAAACCTTTCGCCGTTATACACGGGCATCAAGACACTCACCAGCGGTTCTGTTCCCATGCTCAAACTCACTCAACCGTCCGAAATTGAAGCGCCAATTCCTGATGACAGCCTTTTGGAACAAAACCGTCATACGAATTTACGTCAACACGCAGCCCGGCAGCGAACTTCGCGGCCAGTTCATCTGCCGTGCAAGAAAACTCAACCCCGGCACGGTTTTGCTCCACCTGCTGCACCCGGTTTACCGGGTTGCAGAAAGTTACTGAACGCTGGAAACACAACAGATCCGGGTGTGTCGTGACGAAATCCTGCCAGCGTGCCGCCATACGGCTTTCCAGTTGATTTGGATTGCGGAAATGCAACGAATGAAGAAGCGGCAATATTTCGTCCAATCGATATATCGAGCTGGATACTTCCAATGGATAATGAAAATCCAACTCGCTCCTGGTCCAATCATATTTTAGAATGCCCGGAGCGACCGAGGAAAAAGCCGGCAGCGCCTGCCGCTGGTCAACAGTATAACAGTGTGTAGTATTGGAACCCAAACGCAAGGAAAACCCTAATGCGCCTGGATTGGCCAGTAGCGAGTTCAGTACATCAGCCAGATGAAAAGAATGCACAAAAATGTTATCGTCCACCAGAAACAAAACATAGCGCGGTTGCGAAATTCTCAAAAATCGCCCGGCGAGCGGCGAAGCAAGCCGGCCTAAACGCAGCGTGTTAACGTAGCAATATAAATTTTCCGGGGACAGCCCTGCCTGTTCCGCTAACCATACCAATAGATTCAGGCGGAAATTGCTTTCTTGTTCGAAATGAATTTGCGGCAAGCGGCTAAATTCGGCGGCCAATTGGGCATACTGGCTTGCGTGTCGTTCGGTGGTGGCTTTCCAAAGCACAACCAATTCCACCTGCCCGGCATCCTGGCAATGTAAGAGAAAAGAACGCAAGGTTGCGTCGAGCTGCATGGCGCGATTCATGCTGAATATCACCCCGCAGGCAGGCAAACGATCTGAATTCGCGACGCTCATGCCAGCACTTTCCCGCGCGATTGGGCGACACGAAGGTAAAGCTGTTCATAATCTCGCGCCAACTTTTCCCACGTGAAATGCTGCCTCCAGGCAGCATAACCTGCCTCTGCCATTTGCCGGCGGCGTTCAGGGTTGGCAAGCAACGTTTCAATTTCCTTTGCCAAAACACCTGCTTCTACTTTTACCCGCCCATAAGTCATCGGCTGCGATTCTACAATCGTGCCTCCACCCCCCCAATCGACAATCTCGGCCGCATTCCCGCAAGCGCTGCTGATAAAGGGTGTTTTCGAGGCCATCGCCTCGAAAAGCACCAACGGCGAATATTCGATATTGGAGGGAAATACAAACAGATCGGCCGCCTGATATGCTGCGACCACCTCCGGACGAGGTAGGTCGAGCAACAACACCCGTTTCTTGCCCGCTCCCAAGATATTCGCCCGGGCGGAGCGTACCTGGCATTCCCGCAGGCAACCTTTGCTCCCCATCATATTGCCAATCACGACCAACACCGCCGGACCACACTTTGCTTTACGAAAGGCTTCTATCGCCACGTCGTGGCCTTTATAACCGGTGTGACTACCGACGGTCAACAGCAGGGATACATCCTCCGCGATCTGGTAACGCTGGCGAAAAGAAGGTTGCCGTACATCAAACTCGCTCTGCAAAGCTCCATTCGGGATGATCGTACAATGCTGCACGTCGTGTTGGCGAGCGAAATCGATATCGCGATACTGTGTCGCGTGAAAGATCAGGGCATCATAACGACGCAGTATTCCCGGCATAGCCCGGTAATACTCCTGGTAAAGTGGCTGGTAGAGCCCGGAGAAGCCACACGGAACAAGCACTCGCCCAAAAGGCAACTCGTCCAGCAAGGGATAGGCCAGATCAGCAGTCCACTCCTGGGCTGCATAATTCATCATCACATCAAACGCTCCGGCCCGTAAAAACTGCTGGTAACGCCCCGTCTCACCTTTGAAACCCAGGGCAGCGTTTCCGGATATGTCGAATTCCTCCACGCACACTCCATTAACCAGGTAAGTGGTGCGCTCTTTCAAGCGGGTCGTGGCTACGGTTACCTGGTGGCCGCGCCTGACAAGCTGCTCGGAGATTTGCCGGACAACCTCCTGAGCGCCGCCTTTGCCAGGGTGATAGAACTCAACAGTATGGAGGATATGCAAAGCTTTTCTTCTCCATAAACATGGTCCTAAACCAACCGGCTTAGCTGTCTTTCCGTGAAATACTAATCATGTACGGAGACAACCAAGGGTTCGGCCAACTGACAGCTTGATCGAGCACTTTCATCGCCTTCTGAATTGCACGTGCCACCCGCCTGTTCAAAACCCTATCTTCAGGCACGTCAATCCAAAAATCTGCAGTACGGTAGAAACCATGATAGAGCAATTTCATTCCGTCTTTCTCAAGGGTTTCCCGCCAGTTGCTTAAATCCATAGCTGCCAGTGAATGACGTTTGAGATTGATCGGATCCAGAATCCGGTGGAAAAGCCATTGAAGGCGCCGAAAATTTGGGCAGGCAATGACCAAAAAACCGGAAGGCTTTACCAATCGAATATGTCGTTCAAGCACATCATCAAAATTTTCAAAATGTTCCACAAAACCAAAAGAACAAACCACATCATATTCTCGATCAGGCAGGAATTGCAAAAAATCCTCCTGGTAAATATTCCCAACTTTCACCCCTTGATCTGCCAGAAATGCAGGCAGACGCGAAAGAGCGTATGGCGTGGCATCAATACCATGGACCACATAGTCAAATGTCTTTGCCAGGTAGACGAGAAAATGACCCGGATAGCAACCCACCTCAAAACACTCGCCCCCTTTAGGCAGATATCGAAGAAAAAGATCTTTGAATTCGACATCCTCTGGCTTATATTCCAGCGGCAGGTCTTGATAAGCAGTATCCCAATAATCTTGTTCAACGACTGGCATCATTCGACCTCACCCTTTACTCCTCAGCATCTTTGAAAGAAAGTAACGCATTGTTGAAAAGTATTGGGAATAACGGAAACCCGGGTCTACATAGTTTTTCCTTTGCACAAGATCGGGAATAACAATTGACCCATTTACAACCTTCCGTAAAAATTGATCGGTAAACTGTGTTTTCCGTGAATGGTAGTCCTTTGGCTGATTTTTCCAATTCGAGCCACTCCCGTAGTGAAAGAATTTTTGCTCGATCAATTCGAAAGCAAACTCGGCGTCATACTCGCTTAAAATTTCGCTCGGAAGGGCATTCAAGTTTTTCCTTTCCGGCGTAATGTGATGTGTTGAAAATAAATATTTGACCTTGCATCCGGGGTGGCCTTTAAAGTAAAAATACATATCGCCACCGACATCCACCCCCTGCCCTTCAATTTTACCTTTGCGCCACCGACGCGTATCAAAACCCGGACAATACCCCCAACATCCTGAGCAATGAAAACTTACTTGATCCAGATCCCTTATAGTCCGGTGGTTAATAAATACAATCCCATTCCAGATATAACGAACATGCCCCCGTCTTTGCGGCAAAGCGGCGATTTCATAGTCACCTACAAAATCCAGCGCCGAGAATTTCTTCACCAGGAACATATCTGAGTCGATAATGATCGAATTTCGTACATCTTTGTCAGGCACAAGACAATTCTTGATCACCCAATCAATCGGATAAGCGCATGCAACATTCGGATTCTCATGGTGTTTATCAATGATTTCGACGTGCGATAATCCCAGCGATCGCGCGTGATCCCTGATCTGCCGACTCAACTCTGGTGAAGACCCATTGTTAACCACAACCAATTCGTACGGATCCGTTAAAAAGTGACTGAAAGTCTCCGCCTGCCAGGCAATAAAATCCGGGCGCTTGTCGGCGAAGGTATAAATCTTGACATCCATGCTACCCCTTTCAAGCACCCAAAGGTGAAACGGGGTGATCCAAATCCCATTGTGTATCGTCAATATAAGCACAAGCACCCGGCAACCAGGTACCCGTCGTCTTCACGCCATCCATCGTCACTTCGAAGTCACAAATCGATTCAACCGTTTCCAAATGCTGGTTTGATGAGCGATCTCCCAGGAAGGTCCGTAAAGTGTATTGTCCCATGTAGAGACGCGGCTGCGGCAACCTGCAGCGTAAAACCGCGCGATCCTGATTTGCATACTGGCGGTCCAGGTCAATCCAGCGAGGGTTGATCACTGGCATAAAATGCTCGTTCAGCACCTGAAAAGCGAATTCAAAGGAACCAAGCTGCCGGTTGAGGGATATTTCAAACTCAAACTCGAGCGGCTCACCATAGTGGTGAATGCCGTTGACACCGGAAGTAATCACCTGAGCCTGCACCAAACCGACCTTTTTATTAAGGTCAACAAACCTGGTCATCTGCTCTGGTCCGCCGAACGACTTGCGATAATGCTGAATGGCCTGATCTGTAGGGCCATCAAAACTGACCCCTCCGGAGCGCAAGACGATCCCACGCCTGGTCAGCGATGATACGGCATCCAGGTTATGACTGACAAATAAGACCGTCCGCCCGCCTTTCGAAACTTCCCCCATCTTACCAAGGGCCTTCTTCTGGAATACCGCATCCCCGACCGCCAACACCTCATCCACCAGCAAAATTTCAGGCTCCAGGTGCGCGGCAACCGAAAAAGCCAGGCGCATATACATCCCGCTGGAATAGAATTTTACCGGTGTGTCGATGAATTTTTCGATTTCGGCAAACTCCACAATTTCGTCGAATTTACGCCTGATCTCCTCCCGGTGCATGCCCAGGATCGCCCCGTTCAAATAAATGTTTTCCTGCCCGGTCAACTCAGGATGGAAGCCGGTCCCCACTTCCAACAACGAACCTACCCTGCCATATAGATCGACAGTTCCCTTTGTGGGCATCGTGACGCGGGAGAGAATTTTCAATAACGTGCTCTTTCCTGCCCCATTACGGCCAATCACCCCTAATACTTCGCCTCGCTTTACCTCTAAAGTTACGTCTCGTAATGCCCAAATCATGGCAGGTGAAGAGCGGCGTCCTCCTCCACGGCGCAGCAACCCCAAAGGCGATTTCGCCACCTGAGCCAGGGTATCTCGTAAGGTGCGATAGCGCGCCTGAGAATCTTGCCCGAGGTGATATTGTTTGGATAAATTGTTCACCCGAATAACAACGTCGCTCATCGTTAAATTACGTCCGCAAAAGAGGCTTCCATGTGCCGGAAATAAACCGCTCCACCGACCAGCAAGAGGCACACCACCACTGCAGAAATCACTACGGCCAGGCCAACCGGGTTATCCACACCCAACAATGCCCAGCGAAAACCTTCGATGACACCCACCATCGGGTTCAACACATAGAAAGGCATCAGCCACTCAGGCACAATGCTGCTTGGATATGCAATGGGGGTCAGGAACAGCCAGAGTTGAGTCAGAAACGGAATGACATAACGCACATCCCGGTACATCACATTCAGGGCCGCCAACCACAACCCGGCTGCCAGCGCTGTCAAGATAGCCAGGAGAACGAGGAAAGGCAATACCAGGATATTCAATAAAGTGGGAATAAACCCATAAAACAGCATCATCACCAGCAAAACGACAAAAGCAATGACAAAATCCACTAACCCGGCCAGCACTGCGGCCATCGGGACCACCAGGCGTGGAAAATAGACTTTGGATATCAAGCGCTGGTTGTTGACCAGGCTGTTCCCCGATTCGCTCAAAGCGTAAGCGAACAATTGCCAGGGAAGCAGAGCAGTATACGTGAATAGCGGGTAGGGTACACCATTCGACGGCATCTTCGCCAGCCAGCCAAAGAAAATGCTGAACACCACCATGGTCAGGAAGGGCTGCAACACCGCCCACGCCGCGCCCAGCAGCGTTTGTTTATAACGCACCTTGATGTCGCGCCAGACCAGGAAATAAAGCAATTCACGGTATTGCCAGATTTCCTTGATATTCACCTGAACCAGGCTCTTGGGAGGTTCAATATGGATATGGTATTCAGGAGGTTGGTAAACACTTTCTACGTCAGTCATCGCCAGGTATTATACACTAACCACCTGTAACAAAGTCTAAAATGAACTTTCGCTGCGATAAACTCCCCCACCTGGCAAACCACCAGACGGTGGTATACTTCCCCCGGCAAAGAGGCGTACCAAAATGCAAATCGTTATCGATGGCCGTATGATCCTGGCCCACATGACCGGAGTGGGCCGTTACCTGCTGGATCTGATCCCTGTGCTCCGCGAAACTGCTCCCGATCTGGAGCTTGAGCTATGGCTGCAAAAGAGCCTGCCCGCCGGCCACCCCGCCTGGCAACTGGGCGGTGAACGTTTGCACTTGCGCCCGATTTCATATCGCCATATGAGCCTGGGCGGCCAGTTCGCAATCCCCGCAGAACTGGCCGGCGCTCATCCTGATCTCTACCATTACCCTCATTTCGACTTACCCTGGTTTGTTTCAGGGGCAGCAGTCGCCACAATCCACGATCTGAAATACATCGCCCGCCCAGATTTTTTCCCTCGTAGAGGTCGGGCAAAACGGCTGGCGATGCGCGTGATGATGGCGCATACCTGCCGGCGCGCACGCCAGGTCATTGTCGTTTCACTAAGCACCGCCCAGGATTTGAATGGCTATCTTGGAGTGCCATTATCCAAACTCCACGTGGCGCCACATGGCGTAAATCAGCGCTTTTTCCAACGCCTGCCCCCTCAGACCCTGGACGATTTGCGTCACCGGTATAATTTGGCCGACTCTTATGTATTGTTCGTCGGCGAGCGCCGTCCCCACAAGAATATCACCGGGCTGATTGAAGCCTTCGCGATTTTTCGCCGTATGGCGCCACGGCCTTACCAACTGGTGATCGCCGGCAAGCGTTATGCAGACTACCAGATACCCGAAAAAATCGTAGAGGAAATCGGCCTGCAGGACTATGTGCGCTTTATCGACCATCCACCGGACGCCGATCTGCCTGCCTTATATCAGGCAGCAGACGCCCTGGCTTTACTCTCTTACTACGAGGGCTTTGGCCTGCCAGTGCTGGAAGCCATGGCCAGTGGCACCCCGGTCGTTACGGCAGACCGGACCTCGCTCCCCGAAGTAACCGGCAACGCCGGGCTGCTGGTGCCCCCAGACGCTCCTGAACAAGCTGCACAGGCGCTGAACAGCATCGTTCCTGGCGGTATGCTGCGCCAGGAATATATCTCCGCCGGTTTGGAGCATGCTCGCCAGTTCACCTGGCAGCGCTGCGCCGGGCAAACCCTGGAAGTTTACCGTAAAGCGACAAAAGAACTTTGAGCAGTGGAAAATGAGCGATAGACAACCAATAACGGATCCCGGAAGACAACCGGCTGCGGCAAAGGCCATCCAGTCCCCCGTCGGAGTACTTCACCCGATCACGCGCTTGATCGTGGGCGGCGCCCAGGAGAACACCCTGTTCACGGTCGAACGGTTGGATAAGACCCGGTTTCACGCGGAAGTGGTGAGCGGACCGCAAACCGGGAGCGAAGGCAGCCTGATCCATGAAGCTCAGCAACGCGGCATCCCACTGACCATCCATCCGCACTTGCTGCGCCAGATCAGCCCGGTCAACGATCTGCGCGCGCTATACGCCCTGGCGCGTTTGATGCGCCAGAAGCAATACACGATTGTGCATACACACAGTTCCAAGGCAGGGATCATCGGAAGGCTGGCCGCTCGCATGGCCGGCGTGCCGGTAATCATCCATACCGTCCACGGCTGGAGCTTTCACGATTACATGCCGCGGTTGACGAGAAATATCTACATTTTTCTGGAACGCTGGATGGCATCCTTCACCGATGCACTGATCGTCGTAGCCGAGCAAGATATCGCTAAAGGCCAGAGCGCCGGGATTGGCAAACCGGAACAATATCACCTGATCCGCAGCGCCATCCCGCTTGACGAATTCGATCCCGCCCGCTACAACAGCCAGGAAATTCGCCGGGAACTGGGCATTCCCGAAGATGCAGCGGTCATCGGCAACGTGGGACGTTTCTCGGCGCAGAAAAATCCATTGGATTGGGTACGCGTCGCTGGCCTGGTTGGGCGCGCCTGCCCGCAAACGCACTTTTTGCTGGTCGGCGACGGTCCACTGAGGGACCGCGTCGAAATGGCCCTGATCGAACAAGGTCTGCAAGGGCGTGTCACGTTGACCGGACTGCGCCGCGATGCGCCGCGCATGATGGCAGCCATGCAAATTTTCATGCTGACTTCGCTGTGGGAAGGACTGCCGCGCGTCATTCCCCAGGCAATGGCGATGGGCCTGCCGGTTCTGGCCAACCGGGCCGACGGCACCAGCGAAGCCATTCAAGAAGGCGAAACTGGCAACCTGTGCACCCCTGGCGATATCGAACAGATGGCGAGCCAGTGTATATTTTGGGTCGAACACCCTGAGGTTCGCACCGAGGTAGGATTGCACGGCCAGCAATTTGCCAGGCAAGAGTTTGATTTGCGGCGCATGATTGAACAGATAGAGACGTTGTATGACCAGTTATTAGCCCAGGCATAGAGCAAGATATGTTGAGCGAGATCATTATTGTTCTGTCAGTCTGGCTGTTCGCAGGGGTTTGCTTCACGGGATTGGGGTTAGGGTTACGCCGTGCAATTGGATACACCAAAGAAATAGATGCTGAAACGTCCTGGCTGGCTTTCTGGCAAGGGTGGGCAATCGGGTTGGTCTTCCTGCAAATCTGGCACCTGTTCGCGCCGGTGAACGCAACGGCGACCATTTGCCTGGCCTTACTGGGGCTGGCCGGGATGCTATGGAATGCACCAGCAATCGTGAGACTGCTGCAACACCGCCCGCGCATTTTAGCTGCCTGTTTGCCAGTTATGTTGCTGCTGGCGGTGTGGCTGGCGAATCGTGCTTTGGGGCCGGCAAACCTTGGAGATATGGGGCTTTACCATTTACCATCTGTACGTTGGAACACCTCCTATCCTATCACCGCCGGGTTGGGCAACCTGCACGGGCGTCTGGCTTTCAACAGCGCACATTTCCTGTACGCCGCGCTGTTCGAAATTGGGCCGCTATACGGCAAAGCCCACCATTTTGCCAACGGCCTGCTGCTGCTGGTATTCAGCCTCCACGCCGGCGGGCTGCTCGCGCGAAGGTTGGCCTATCCACAAGGGCTGGATATCTCTGAAATGTTCACCCTGGTTATCGCTGGTTTCCTGCCCTATTTGTCCATCACTTTCGCGTCGAATTATTCCAACGATTTGCCCGTATTTCTCCTGGGGGTTGTCAGCGGTGAGCAGCTCTGCCGGTTGCTGTGCAACAAAACAGACCGGGGTATATCTGGTGATATGCAAAATTCACCTCAGCGCAAGACTCCCATGGATCTACAGCTCAACATAGTGGATGAGATGGTCTTCAGCATTCTCTTCCTGTGCAGTGCAGGGGTCACGGTCAAGCTCAGTTTCGCCGCGTTGGGTGCAACGACCTGCGCCGTAGCTTTGTTAGATTGGGCTGTGCTGCGCAGACAACAAAGCCTGCCACTGTTGAGCCAGCGCACGCTCGCCTTGCTATGCATATCCATCCTACCAATATTGCTATGGATGGGCCGCGGGGTCATCCTGAGCGGTTACCCGGCCTACCCGTCCACGATTGGCGCAATCGACGTAAACTGGCGTGTGCCAGCAAAACAGGCCATCGATGAAGCGCAATCCATCGCAGCGTGGAGCCGTGCGCCTCACCAGGCGCCAGATGAAGTATTAGGCAATTGGGACTGGCTGCTGCCAAAGTTTAAAAAAGGGTTAGGGCGTTTTCCAGAATTTATTTTGCCTTTAAGCCTGGGAGGGCTGGGATTGGTTATCTTGCTAAGGAATGCTGCCAGGAGATACAGGCAAGTACATCGTTTGGATTTACGAACAACATCAGTGAGATGGGCATTATTATTCTTGCTACCACCACTGGTTGCCCTGGCTGCATGGTTTTTCAGCGCGCCCAACATTCGCTTTGTGGGCGTCTCATTCTGGTGGCTGGGCGCTGGGGCGTTGGTGATCGGGCTGGGAAGGCTACAAAGACCGGCGAGGTCCCTGATCGCCTGCGGTTTGCTGTTCGGTGCGTTCTTCGTCGCTTATGCATTCATAAACAAGCCCTGGCTTGCCTCGGAACCGGAGAACGGCCTGCTTGCTGCGCCCACCCCGCCTACTCACGAATTTATCACTCTTTCCGGGCTGCGCATTTACATTCCAGACGAAAGTGATCAATGCTGGGATGCCCCCCTACCCTGCACCCCTTACCCCAATCCACGCTTACGCCTGCTCACCAACAACAAGCCAGGCAGCGGATTTGGATTATCGCCGTAAAAGCATTCTCCTATTGAGTGGGTATTACTGAACAACGCTCGCTAACCCGACTCATCAACCTTCGCTAAGGCAAATTACGCAACCGATCCACCAGGTCCTGGCGTAATGCCTGCCGTAATAACTGTGCGCCCTGTCGCTCCATGTACCTGGCATATTCATCTGCCTGAGCTTGCTCAACCAACGCCAATATGGCTGAATGCCCGGGCTTGAGGGCCGTTTTCAATTCCGCCAGAAAATCATCCGAAAAACCCAGGTCTGTTGCGCTGGTAACAATCCCTCCGGTAACCGCGCCGGCTGCCGCGCCGATGATGGCCCCTGCAGGTCCACCCAATAATCCTACCAACCCACCGACCAACGCGCCGAACAGTGATCCACGCCACCGGCCCAGCTCCTGGGTTTCATCCAGGCGTGTCTTGCCCTGCATATCCTTGGCCAGTACGGCGCCATCCAATAAACGTATTCCGCGTTCGCTCTCCCTCAGGCCAGACAAGACCTGGCCGGCGCGTGCCTCGCCATCAAAAACCGACAGGACAAGTTCGATGGAATCCATGAAATCGGGTGTGTTGTATGCTCGCTAATGCCCGCAGGTAGAGCAGGTGCCGCCTGCGCAACCCGCACAGGAGCTGCCACCGCCAGCTACCACACGGCCTCCGCTGGAGGCAAAGAATACCGAAAGCATCCGTTCGGTATGCTCACTGGCGCACTTACGACAGGCCAGTGGCGCATCGGCGTCTTTCATCGAGCGGATTACTTCAAAGCGTTCACCACAGTCCTGGCAAATGTATTCGTAAATTGGCATGTTAACTCCTTCAAGTTGTCGCGTACATTTTGCGCATCTCACAAATTATAATATCGTAATGATGTATTGGCAACTGACCCGCCTGGCCATTCATCGCCAATTCACTTACCGCGCGGCGACATTTGCCGGCCTGCTGACCAATTTGTTCTTCGGTTTGCTGCGCGCATCCGTGATGGTAGCGTTATACGGCGCGCGCCCATACGTGGCGGATATGAGTCTGCAGGACGCGATCACCTTTACAGGCCTCACCCAGGCCTGCATCGCTTTTCTCTCTTTGTTTAGCTGGTTCGAGATCATCTACTCGGTAAACAATGGACAGGTTGGCTCCGACCTGCTCAAGCCAATGAGTTACTTCGGCTTCTGGATGGCGCAGGACTTTGGCCGCGCCATCGTCAACCTGGTGCTGCGTGGCCTGACGATCATTGCTTTCTACGCCATCGTCTTCGACATCACCATCCCACAATCACCGGCACAATGGTTGTCGCTGATGGTATCGATCCTGTTGGCCTGGATGGTCAGTTTTTCCTGGCGTTTCTTGATCAATCTATCGGCCTTTTGGGTGCCCAATGCAGTTGGCCTGTGCCGACTGTTCTTTGCTTTGAGCTGGTTCTTATCCGGTTTCCTCATGCCATTGCGCTTCTTCCCAGATTGGTTCGTACGCATGTGTTATCTGACCCCATTTCCTTACATGGTAAACACAGTGGTTGAAGTATACCTGGGGCTGCTCCCCGGGCCCCGGCTGGCCCAGGCGCTGCTACATCAGGCAGCCTGGGTGGTTCTACTGGTGGTCATAGGGCAACTCGTCCTAAAAGCCGGTGTGCGCCGGTTGGTTATCCAGGGAGGCTAACGTGCCGGCTGCATTTTCACTCTACTGCCGCCTGATCTCGACCCGCATCCGCTCCCAGATGCAATACCGTGTCCCCTTCCTGGTGGATGTCTTCACAACCTGCCTGGTAAGCGGGGTGGGATTTCTGTCCATTGCGCTGATCTTACAAAAATTCGACGGCATCGGTGGCTGGTCATTGTGGGAAATTGCCTTCCTGTACGGCATGGTGGAAACTGCGTTTGGTTTCATGGATATGCTGTTCAGCGGTTTCGATCCACAGCAATTCGGTAACCATGTTCGCACCGGCACTTTCGACCAGATGCTCTTGCGGCCGGTAAACATCAGCCTGCAGGTGATCAGCTCCGAATTTGTCCTGCGCCGCCTGGGGCGTATCTTGCAAGGCGGCGTCGTCCTGGGACTGGCATTCCGCAACTTAGACATCACCTGGACAACCACGAAACTGCTCTACTTGCCGGTTGTCTTTGTTGGGACAGTGTGTTTCTTTGGCGGGTTGTTTGTCGTCGGGGCGACCATTACTTTCTGGACGATCGACTCGATCGAAGTGGTCAATATCTTCACCTACGGTGGCACCGAGATGATGTCTTATCCCATGCACATCTACCCGGACTGGATGCGGACGTTTTTCACCTTTGTCATTCCGGCAATCTTCTTGAATTATTACCCGGCTATCTATGTGCTGGATAAACCCGACCCGCTGCACATGCCACTAATTGCACCCTTCCTGGCTCCGGTGATTGGTTTCGGCATCCTGGCGTTCAGCCTGGCCTTCTGGCAATATGGCATCCGCCATTACCAGAGCACAGGGACGTAGCATATCCGCAAAGGTTTATACAGCACCACCTGCAGGCACTACTCCAGGCTAAAGGCATTCATCTTATGGAACCGATCATCGCTGTCAGAGATTTGCGCAAACATTTCAAAATTGCCCGCCGCGGGTATGGTATAGCCGGCGCCATGCGCAGCTTGCTCAGCCCTCAATACCGGCTGGTGCGCGCCGTAGATGGTGTAAGCTTCGAGATTGGACGGGGGGAGATCGTGGGGTATTTAGGTCCCAATGGCGCAGGCAAATCAACCACGTTGAAAATGCTCACCGGCCTCTTGGTACCCACCCACGGCG
Source organism: uncultured Anaerolinea sp. (assembly GCA_964595435.1). GTDB lineage: Bacteria > Chloroflexota > Anaerolineae > Anaerolineales > UBA4823 > RBG-16-57-11. The sequence goes on from CAZQQJ010000020.1 coordinate 95,428, forward strand.
AACTGCTTGCCAGCGGTTATATCCCCTGGCGCGAGCGGCAGGCATACGTCCGCCACATTGGCGCAGTATTTGGCCAGCGGACCACACTGTGGTGGGATCTTCCAGTGATCGAGACTTTGGAGATGCTACAGCATATTTACCATATCCCCCGGGCACGCTTCCAGGATAACCTGTTCCAGTTTCGCCGGCTGCTCGACCTGGATCCATTCATCCATACCCCGGTGCGATCGCTTTCCCTGGGCCAGCGGATGCGCGCCGACCTGTGCGCTGCCCTGTTACACAACCCCAGCCTGCTTTTCCTGGACGAACCGACCATCGGCCTGGACGTGGTTGCCAAGCAGCGCATCCGCCAGTTCATCCAGCATATCAATCGCCAGTATGGCATCACCGTGTTGCTCACCACCCACGATCTTTCCGACGTAGAAAAACTGTGCGAGCGGGTGATGATCATCGACCAGGGACGTCTGCTGTTCGATGGCCGGCTGGCTACATTACAGGAAAGCTTTGGCGGAAAGCGCCGCCTGGTGGTAGACTTTGCCGAAAGCTACCCGGATGTACGCATCGAGGGCACCGAAGTCGCCAGCCACGAAGGCCAGCGAGCAATTTACCTGTTCGAACGCGGGGCGATACCGCCGTCCGAGCTAATCGGACGTATTTCTGCGCGCTATCGCATCCTCGATTTGCAGGTCAACGAACCCGACATCGAGGAGACTGTTCGCAGGATTTACGAGGAGAAACTGCTGGAATAGTTATTTGTGGTGCGCCCGATGCACCGCACGCACCACAAAACCGAATTATTCGTTATACCAATTGCGCAGCAAATCAACCAGCAAGCGCACGCCATAGCCCGAGCCGCCCGCCGGAATGTAAGGCGACTCGTCGCGCTTTTCGATCAGAGCCATTCCGGCAATATCCAGATGCGCCCAGGGATAATCGGTAAATTCTTTCAGAAATATCGCTGAAGCGCCTACCCCGCCGTAGCGCCCGCCGCTGTTCTTCATATCTGCAACTTCAGATTTGATTTTCTTCTTGTAATCGTCCCAAAGCGGCATAGGCCAAAGGCGCTCATGGGTAGCAGCCGCGCTGGCAAGCAGTTTGTCACGCAACCAGTCGGCGCTGCAGAACAGGCCGGCTGATACCGCTTCGCCCAGGGCAACCACACAGGCGCCCGTCAGGGTGGCCAGATCGATCACCGCCTTCGGTTTATAGTGTTGAGCATAGACCAACGCATCAGACAGAACCATGCGCCCTTCTGCATCCGTACTGATGATTTCAATCGTCTTACCGTTGCTGGCAGTGATGATATCCGCGGGATGGTAAGCATATGCATCGGGCATATTTTCGGTGCAGGGGGCGAGGCCCACCACACGCACGGGGAGTTTCAGCAAGGCAATGGCCTTCATCGCGCCCAGCACGGCGGCTGCCCCGGCCATGTCCGATTTCATTTCATCCATCTTGTCGGAGGGCTTGATCGAGATTCCCCCGGTGTCGAAAGTGATGCCCTTGCCAACCAACACCACGGTATCCAGGTCCATACGCTCGCGATTGTATTCCAACACGATAAACATAGGCGGCTCGCCGGCGCCTTTTGCTACGGCCAGGTAAGCGCCCATCTTGTGCTGCGCCGCCCATTCGCGGTCTCCTACTACCAGTGTGATACCGTGCAGTTCAGCAATTTCCCGTGCTGCCGAGGCCATACGGGTAGGCGTGGCTACATTGGGAGGCAGGTTGACCAGATCGCGGGCCAGGTATACGCCGGCAGCCAGGGCTTCAGCCACTTTTACACCGGCTTCAACATGAGGAATCTTTTCCGCATCGAATTCAATGAAACTGAGCGTTTCCACTGTGCGAACCGGCTCCTGGGTTCGCCTGGGGGCGTTGAAACGGTAATAGCCCAATAGAATGCCTTCTGCCGAAGCCTGGGCCGCGTCTGCCGGGTTCAGTCCGCCCGCGCCGGCGCCATGCACAACACTGGCGACATCCCGGGCATTCAGTTCACGCGCTTTGCGAATGGCAGTACCTGCAGCCTGGCGTATCTTCTCCAGATCCAGTTCTTCTGCTTTACCCAATCCAACCACCAACACCCGCCGGGCAGGTATCGCGCCGCGCGGATATACAACGCCGACCTCACCGATCTTACCGTGTAGATCACCATCGGCAATCATTTCGCGGATCGCCCCATCCAGTGCCTGGTCAACAGCACCTGTTGCGCCACCCGGCTCCGTTACGCCTTCGAACAAGTTGACGATGATGGTATCTGCCACTGCTTGCTGGATATTACCCTGGTGTACTCTGAGTTCCATAATACTTACTCCCGGAAAGTCGTTTTGTGAATTATAACTGGAGTTCGAGATTCTGGCAGTATCCATCTGCCCGGCGCGGAGCGATGAATTCGACCAAAGACAGCCGGCACAATGCAGTTATTGAGTACCGGCCCAACCCAGGCTGATTCGACCGCGATCTACTTCCACTTTGACGACCTCGACTTCGATCACCTCACCCACTTTCAGCCGCGTACCAGGCGGCACCTGGCTGCGATGCAGCAGGCCATCCTGCTTGACACCGATGTCGATGAAAACGCCAAAGTCGACCACATTGCGTACGGTGCCCTTCAGCCGCATACCAACGACCAGGTCTTCCACCTTGAGCACGTCAGAGCGTAGCATGGGGGCCGGCATATCGCTGCGCGGATCACGCCCCGGGCGTACCAACTGCTCGAAGATATCGGTGAGCGTAGGCACACCCACACTCAATTCGGCCGCCAAATCATCCATTTTCTGGCGAGCCAGCAATGCATCCAGGGCTGGCTTGCGCTGGGCAGGCGGCGTCTCAACACTCAGGCCAGCTTTGTGCAATACAGCTTCAGCTATGGCATAACTTTCCGGGTGGATAGCGCTGGCATCCAACGGGTTATCCCCGTCGCGAATGCGCAGGAATCCGGCGGCTTGCTCGAAAGCTTTTGGCCCCAAACCGGCAACATTGCGCAGCGCCCTGCGATTCTTGAATACGCCGCCTTCTTCACGGTGGACGACGATCTTTTCGGCCAGTTTCGGACCAATGCCAGCCACATGAGTAAGCAATGCCGGGCTGGCTGTGTTGACATCGACACCCACCTGATTGACCACGCTCTCCACCACTCCGGCCAGGCTTTGCGAAAGCTGCTTCTGGTCGACATCGTGCTGATACATGCCGACGCCAATGGACTTGGGGTCGATTTTGACCAACTCTGCCAACGGGTCCTGCGCCCGGCGCGCGATGGAAACCGCGCCCCGCAGGCTGACATCCAGATCAGGTAGCTCGGCGCGCGCCAGGGGGCTGGCACTGTAAACACTGGCGCCGGCTTCGTTGACGATCAAGTAACGCAACTGGCTGTAAGCGCGGGCCAGTTCGGCAACCAGTTGCTCGGTTTCGCGCGAGGCGGTGCCATTGCCAATGGTAACCAGCGTCACGGCATAGCGCTCGACAAGCTGCGCCAGGGTTTTGAGGGCTGCATCCCATTGTTTCTGCGGCTCGTGCGGGTAGATGGTGCCCACAGCTAAAAGCTTGCCGGTAGGGTCAACCACAGCTACTTTACTGCCGGTGCGGAAGCCAGGATCAATACCCAATACAGTATGCCCGGCAAGAGGCGGCTGGCCGAGCAGAGCACGCAAGTTCTCGGCAAAGACGCCAATCGCATGCGATTCCGCCTTTTCAGCCAGTTCACGGCGCACATCGCGTTCAATAGCTGGCAGCAACAGCCGCTCCGCCGCATCCTCAGCCGCGGCCTGGAGCTGTGCTGCCAACAACGAGCGCCGGTCGGGACGAAAAACTGCTTCGATGGCACCGCGCCAGTCGCGTTCGGCTGTGATGACTCGCACCCGCAAAACTTTCTCGGCTTCGCCGCGGTTGATAGCCAGTGCCTGGTGCGGGCGTAGCTTATCCACGCGAAACTCGAAATCGTAGTACAGCTCATATACACCACGAGGGTCTTCGGCATCTTCAACTTTCTCGCAACGCAGCGTGCCCCATTGCAACGTCTTCTCACGCACCTGGCGGCGCACTTCGGCATGATCGCTGACCGTTTCAGCGACGATATCGCGCGCCCCGGCCCAGGCATCTTCTGCAGCAGGCACAACTTCACTCAAGTATGGGGCAACCAGTTCTTCGAGGCTCCGACCCTGGCGGTCCTGCTGCAAAATCAGGTCAGCGAGCGGTTGCAAACCCTTCTCGCGGGCGATGCTGGCGCGCGTGCGGCGCTTAGGCTTATAGGGTTGGTACAGGTCTTCCAGCGCAGTCATTGTGGTGGCTGCTTCTATCTGCTGCTGCAGTTCTGGGGTCAGTTTCTCCTGCTCGGCTATCGACTTGAGGATTGCCTGGCGGCGCTCATCCAGAGCGCGCAGTTTCTCCAGCAACTCGCTCAACTGGCGAAGCTGTTCTTCATCCAATCCTCGGGTGGCCTCCTTGCGATAGCGGGCGATAAAAGGGATAGTGTTGCCTGCGTCCAGCAGTTCCACCGTCGCGGCGGCCTGCTCGGGGCGAATATGCAATTGAAGGGCAAGTTCTTTGACGAAATCCATTGTATGTTATCCAGAGTTAAGGGTTCGATTCCTGGTTTCAGACGACCGGTATCCGTGTCTGTCGCCGGTCGCCCAACGCCTACCGCCGATTTACCAATGTTCGTAACGCACCAGCGATTCTAACGGCTTGCGTTCTTTGACCTTCGGCCGGTCAGCAGGGTACCCCAGCGGGGTAAAAATCAATGGCTCTACATCATCGGGCAGGCGTAAAGCCTGGCGAGCCGCTTTGGCGTTGAAAGCAGCAATCCAACAGGTGCCCAGCCCCTGGTTGGCTGCCTCCAGAATCAGGTGGTCCATCACGATGGCCACATCCACATCCAGGTAGCGGCGCTGGTCATCCGAGCGCACCCAGCCTTCACGCGGCACGCCCACTCCACACAGGATGAGGGGGGCCTGGACAAACCATTCGCGATGGTAGATACGTCCCAATTCCTCTTTGCGTCCTTCCGTATGGAGGACGATAATCTGGAAAGGTTGGCGGTTCGCAGCGGTCGGCGCCAGTCGGGCGGCTTCCAAAACTTTGCGCAGCTTGTCATCCTCGACCGGGTCAGGTTTGTAAGCGCGAACGCTATAACGATTGGCGATGAGTTGGCTGTATTCCATAGCAAAAGTCTCCTTTCATTGTTCAAGGTGCGACGCACGAGGAACACGTGCAATGCACCGGCCACACAAAATCAGCGAACGACTCTGATTACTCAATAAACGATTACTCGTCACTGAAATGAGTTAATTCGTAGACGAGTAATCATTGGTCAGACGCCAGCCGCTCGTCGTGGAAAGTGTGCGGATCGACCAGCACATCTCCCAGACGCAGCGCATGGACTTGCTCTAATTTTACCGGCGGAGCCAGCAAAGTCACCTGGCGGTTGGCGCGGTCAAGCTCAGTGACAATCCCAGTACCCAGGGTCAACCCCTGGTGATCTTCCAGGGCAATCAGGCCATGCAAGCGAAAATGCGGCAAGGGAAAGACGGCGATCTTAATCCAATTGAACACCACGGAGCGAGCATTGCGAAAATAACGGGCAAACTGTCCGGCGCGGTACTCCCGGCGCTGGACCATACTGCGCGGCACGACGGCTGCCGATGGGTACAGGTCGACCACTCGCAGGCAAGCGCTGCGCCGCAAAGCAAACAGGACAGGCTCCAGTTCCTGTTCACGCTGGATGGCGATCAGCAGACCAGGCTGCAACAACGCGATCTTGGCATGCTTCAAGGCCACCCCACCCCCGCCCGGATCGACCAGGCCAGAAGTGTCGTATACCAGCGTTTCGATCCCCGACTGGAAAGCATATTCTGCCAGGCGAGCAGCGCCGACAACCAGCGGTAACATGTGTCCCTGGGGAGTGTTCGATCCAACGAAATAGCGTTGCACCGGCGCAAGGGGTTTGAACGCCTGCGCCGAGTCCACTCGCTCGGTCAAGGTCATGGTAGTTGGCGGGCCAAAAGTACTCTGGCCAGGGTCGCCATCCAATAAAGCCGCCCGCAGGCCACTTTTCTGCAACATCTCCACCAGATAACGGGCCAGGGTTGATTTTCCGGTATCGACCGCGCCAAGCACCATCACCGTGCCCCGCATCCTTTCCCAGGGGAGTTTCTGCCAGGTAGCAGGGATGTCCAGCTCTACAAGATTACTCATCGTTTTGCCTTAAGCCTCTGAACCTGCCAGGCAATGGCCAGTGGTGTAAACCACCGGCTTAAGCAGATTGAAGTCAAATTGAGCAATTCGCTCAGGACCCAGGGCAACAAGCTGCTCATAAACCACGGCGGCATCATCGCGCAGGCGTGCCACATCCACCCCGCGACACCGGTCAGGTAGTGGGTCAATCCACTGGCGCACACGCAAGAACATTTTCACCGCGCCATGATAATTGCCGCGCTCGATTTGCAAGTAAGCCACGCCGATTTGCAAAATCGCCCGATATAGCTCACGCCCAGGCGGCTCGCTTTCGTTCCAGGCCTCCTCCAGAGCCTCATGCGCTTCAAAATATTCACCCCGGTTGAACAATTCCAGACCATGCACAGCCTGAGGGGAAAGCTCCGCTTGGCAAGCCGAAATCAGCGCGGCGCGGTCTGGAGTACGGGCATATTGCTGTATCAACGCCGGCAAATCGGCCAGGAACCGCGACCGCGATACAGCCGCTTCCGCTCCAGCGCTCCTGGCTGCACGCAAAGCGGCAGCATCCACATGAGGGCCAAAACAAATCAGCGGATAACGCCGCGTGGCCGGCGAAGATTTCAGCAACGCTACCCATCGCCTCCAGGGTATCGCGACGTTACCCAGGTCAAAGATCATCAGAGCCGGTCGCCAGATAGTGAGCTTTTCAACCAATATTGCCTCAATATCTGGCGGAGGCAGCGAGTTATCCAGTTGGCGCAGCCGGTCAACCCCTTCAACCCAGGTCAGACGATACCCAAGACGATTGGCAACATCCTCGATGCGCGTGACCAGCATCAGATTAGACACATAAGCAACAATCAAAGGGAGATCAGTGTCAGATGACATATCATCGCCTCATTCGATACAATTCCCGATTATAATCCACGATCATGAACGCCATTGAGATTGTTGATCTTTCCAAACAATATGGTTCGCGCCTGGCAGTGGATCACCTCAATCTGACCGTCGCACCGGGCGACATCTTCGGTTTCGTTGGGCCCAATGGAGCAGGAAAGACCAGCACCATCCGCATGATTGCCGGGTTACTGCAACCAACCAATGGAGAGGTAATCGTGGGGGGCCATTCGGTGCGTAAAGCGCCAGAGGCAGTGAAACGCCAGATCGGATATATGCCAGATTATTTCGGGGTCTACCCCGACTTGAAAGTAAGGGAGTATCTGGAATTTTTCGGCGCCTGCTACCAGATCCCCGAAAGCGAACAGCCGGCCTTGATCGAAGGTTTACTAGGATTGGTAGACCTGGCCCATCGTGGTGATGAGCAGGTAGACCGCTTATCGCGCGGCATGAAGCAGCGCCTCAGCCTCTCTCGTACGCTGATACATGACCCGCAGGTGTTGATCCTGGACGAACCAGCCTCGGGACTGGATCCGCGCGCGCGCGTCGAAATCCGCGAGCTGATGGTCGAGCTCTCCCGCATGGGCAAGACGATCTTCTTCAGCACACACATCCTGGCCGATGTAGCCGAAATATGCACCCGGGTAGGGATCATCGAAGCCGGCAAACTGGTAACCAGCGGCACGCTGGAAGAGCTTCACCTGCAAGTTGTCCCCATTCGCCGTGTCGAAGTAGCTCTACTCGACCAGTTGGATCATGCAGAGCAAATTATCTCGGGAATCGCCGGCGTAGAAGCCGTGAGAGTTCTCCCCGCTCAAAACGGTAGTAAACGGAGCCGCCTGGATTTCGAATTCAACGGCGACGATCTGGCTTTGAGCACTGTGCTGGCATCCCTGGTACAGGCACAAATCCCGGTGTTGCACTTTAGCGAAAAAGACATCGACCTGGAAGAGGTCTTTCTGCGCACCACACGGGGGATCGTCTCATGAAACATCCTGCCGGGCTGCGGCTGCCTGCTTTCTGGAAGAATCCGGTTTTGGTCAAAGAAATCCGTATTCGTATGCGCGGCAAACGAGCGTTTATCATCCTGACGTCTCATTTACTGGCCCTGGGAACCGCAGTTCTCCTGGCATACCTGGTATTCCAACTCTCTTCCTCATCCACGACGACCTCATTAGAAAGCCGGCGCGCGTTTGGCAAATCTCTATTTGGTTTGCTGGTGTGGCTGGAGCTGGTGATGATCAGTTTCACCGCGCCGGCGCTCACCTCTGGCGCAATTGCCACCGAGCGAGAGCGACAGACCTATGATTTACTGCGCGTCACCTTGCTGCCAGCCCGTTCATTGGTTTTGGGTAAATTCACCGCCGGGCTGGTTTTTATTGCGCTGTTGTTGTTTACCTCGCTGCCCTTGCAAAGCCCGGCTTTTTTGATCGGGGGAGTAGTGATTCAAGAGATTCTGATCGCGATTGTGATCCTGATTGTTACAGCAATCGCTTTCTGTGCGGCAGGGATGTTCTTCTCCAGCCTGTTCTCGCGCACCTTGCTATCCACAGTACTATCGTATGCGTTCGCCATCTTCCTGGTGTTTGGCATCCCTATGATCATGGTCTTTATGCTTTCTTTGTTCGGCGTTGCCGGCACCAATCTGCTTAGAGACACCCCCCCCTTCCCCATCCAGGCTGCGCTGGCGTTCATCGGATGGGCTGCAATTTCGATTACCCCAGTCGCTGCAATTGCAGTAACCGAAGCGGTCTTCCTATCGCCAGAACACAGTATTTGGGTGGGACACATTCCGCTGTGGAACAATGTGGAGTTTGCCTTCCCGTCACCCTGGATCCCTTATGTAGTGTACTATCTGGCAATCAGCATTATCTTGCTCTGGTTGAGCATTGAGCGTGTAAGGCGCGTAGAAAGCTAACAGCTTTCTTTTGGCAATATAGCGTATCACACGTGCAACACTCCGGCCACGCAATATGGTCTCGGATTAAGTAAGGAGGTCTATGTCATGAAAGTATTTGTCACCGGCGGTACCGGATTTATTGGCCGCCACGTTGTTCGCAAGTTGGTGGCGCGCGGCGACCAGGTTAATGCCCTGACGCGCTCGCAAAAGGGCGCGGCCATGTTGTCTCATATGGGCGCCAGGCCTGTGTGGGGAGATATCACCGCCATCGAATCGCTGCGCGATGGCATGCGCAACTGTGATGTGGTATTTCACCTGGCTGCCTGGTACCGGCTGGGAGCCAGCGACTGGCAAAAAGCGGAACGGATCAATGTAGAGGGCACACGCCATGTCTTGACCCTGGCCTATACGTTGGGCATCCCACGCATTCTATATACCAGCACCATCGCGGTCTACGGTGACACGCACGGGCAAATGGTTGATGAAACTTATATCCCACCCAGCGGACCCTTTCTCACCGAATATGATCGCACCAAGCACCTGGCTCATTATCAGGTGGCGCTGCCTTTGATCGAACAAGGCGCGCCAATTATTATTTTGATGCCTGGCGCGGTTTACGGCCCAGGAGACACCAGCCTGGTAGGGCAAATGATGCGCTATTTTTATCAGGGGCTTTTCCCAGTCCTGCCCGGGCCAGAGCTAACCCTGACATATGCTCACGTTGAAGACATTGCCGAAGGGCACCTTTTGGCTGCCGATAAAGGCCAGCCTGGCGAAAGTTATCACCTGACCGGACCAGCCATGAAGATGGATAAGGTGATCCAATTATGGTCTCAAGTCAGCGGGCAACGTATTCCATTTGCACAGGTGCCCGCCCGTGTGCTAAAACCGCTGGCGCCGCTGGTTGGAAAAATTAGCATGGCGGTCCCCCTGCCTGAGGTCGTGAGCCAGGACACGCTGTCGATCCTGGACGCGACCTACATCGCCAGTGCAGAGAAGGCGCGCCGCCAGTTGGGATGGGAGACACGCCCACTCATCGATGGCTTTCGAGAGACTTTCGAGTGGATCGCGAGCCGAACCCGGCCTTTGCCTATCCTGTCCAGTCGAACGACGCGCCGCCAGTGGGCCGCTATCGCGTTGGGCGCTGGTATTGGAGCGCTGGCTACCTGGATGCTCTACCAACGCAAGAAATAATTGGTAAATGGCTTTTTACGGCGTACAATTGACGTTCGGGTTATTCGGGTTAATCAGATACAATGCTTCTGCGGTAGGTTTAGTCCTTGTTCGGTCATTCTTTTCACCATACGGCAATAACCAGTAGACCTCTCCATCACCCTCAGCAGCAAAGCCGCTAACTCCATCCTGAGCGACCACCTTCCAGACCAACGCGCCACGATCACAAAACGGGCCATTGATCACTTCGAGTACCTCGCCGGCTTCCAGCTTTCGCACGATAGGGGCATATCCAATATCCTTAGTGTAGTGGATTGCCTGGGTCCCGCCAGTATTGGCTACGAATGCCCGATAGCCCTCCGTCAATCGCGACGCTACAGCGCAGCCACGTAAGGGATAATACGCCTCCACTGCAAACGGGTCGAAAGTACCATTGCTGTTCTGGATGACATAATTCCCGCTGCCGGTATTGCTGGTCTGTTGGACAACTTTGCAAGGTGGTAATGGCGTGGCAGGGGGTTCAGGTGTATTGGTAGCCACCACCTGGGTAACGTACTGGACAATAACCACCGTTGGATAGATTGCTTCAGCAGCCGTCTGAGGGGCTGATCCGACACAGCCTGTCAGGCTAACAAGTAGAGAAACCAGTAAGAAACCCAACACTTTCCACTTATTTTTGTTATTAACCATAGATTGTCTCCTTTGTCTTTCTGGCGCTAACGCTCAGAGGCGAACTTTATTTGGGCGCAGGAAACAGATAATATTCATTTCCATTTCCTTCTGGTGTATATCCGACGTTACCATCAGCCGTCCGTACCATCCAGACGAGCCAGCCACGGCTACACCAGGGCCCATCGACAATATCGAGGATAGCGCCGGGTTGAGCGTAGGCAAAGACGGTCGATTCCGACAAATCTCGCCCGTAACGGATACCATTCGCTCCGCCTGATAAAGAAACCTGGGCTCGATCACCGATACGCAGACGCGAGGCGACACAATCGGACAAGGGGTAATAGATTGGGGCGCTGAGCGGATCGTAGGTCGGCGTCAAGGTTGGCGGCTCCGGTGTAGCGGTGGGCGGGATGGTCGGCGTCACGGGAGCTGGCGTGGGAGGGATCACCTCGGTAACCACCTGCGTAATGATGATCACAGGCGGAGTCACTACCTGGGAGGGTGCAGGAGCCTGTATACAGGCAGTAAGCACAAGATGCAGGCTGACAAATGCCAGCAAAATGCGCATCTTTTGTATCTTGAATAACATTCTTGGTCTCCTTAGGATTTTAAAAAATTACTACACGAGTTCCCCCATCTGTCTCCACATAGTCTTCGTTAAAAGGTACATAGGGATCAGTCCACCGATATACCCATTTGGCTGCTTCCGGGGTTAAATTAATGCAGCCATGACTCTGCGGAGATCCATAATTATGGTGCCAGTAGGTGCCATGAAAGGATACTCCCGTCCAGGAAATATAACACACCCAGGGCACACCCGGCAGATCGAACGCGCTACCAGGGATATTCGAGGCCATGTGTCGCGTGGGTTGCTTGCGCTCCACGCGAAACTCGCCGCGCGGAGTATCGCCTTCGAAGTAACCTGTGGCAGTACGAGCGGCAAATACCGGTCGCCCATTCTCGTAAGCCACAAGACGCTGCTTTCCCAGATCGATCTCAATCAATTTGTCTCTCACATCGGAAGAAATCGGCAACAGTTCACTCTCGGTTACCGGGCGCAAGTGTTCCCCTCGCACCAGATAATTCTGTTTGGTGCGCTCATCCCAAATCTGATACCACACAATGCCCGTATCCTCCATGCGAAAAGCATATTGCACCCAGTACGTGCTGCCATAATAACAACGATAAATGCGTTTCCAGCCTCTCTCAGTAACGGCCCAGGCCTGGCTAACGGGCACCGTCACCTCAGCCAGCATATTGTTATTTGGAATATCTTGCAATGGTTCATTCAAGGTTTCGTGCACTGGCTGCACATATGCTGAGTGAAGCCAACCATCATCTGTAAGAAGCCAGAGAGGGTTATCGGTGGGTTTTGGATCACCGAGCGTTTCAGCGTTGATATTCACTACTGCATCGCTGATGTAATATCCCAGTTCCTTACTCGAAATCGTCGGTTTATCATAATAACGCGATGAATAAATCACTCGCCCCAGTGAATAAGAAGGGGGGCGCTTTAAAGATGGATCGCCGCCAGGTGGAAAATCGCGAAAGCCCAGGCCCACAGCGGCAATGCCACAAAACTTTAAAAAATCTCGCCGTGTAAATTGAATGGTATTATTACTCATACACATCATCTATCGGTATGCTTTGCCAGGTATGAAACTCCTGAGACACCGAGGTACCGAATGTATAGTAGATAGGATAAATCATAGCACATTTAGATAGATCATGCAAACAGTTGTCGGGTTAAGACTCAGTAAAGTTTTCCTTACTTTTGGGCAGGCGCTATTTGTAAAACGTGCGTTAATGGTCCTCCATACACTCCGCCTTTCAAATCAAAACTCGCGGAAGGACACGCCGATGGTAAAATAAAGACACGGAAATGTAACCTCTATTCACTGGTCTGATCTATTTCAGAGGGCCTTTCATGCGCACGCTCAACCCAAATGACGTTCGTTTTTTCAGCGGCAGATCGCATCCAACCCTGGCTATGGATATTGCATCGTATGTATCTGTCCCGCTAGAACCGACACATTTCAGCCGTTTCAGCAACGATAATCTTTACATCCAGCTCGGAGCCAGCGTACGCGGCCGCAGCGTCTACATCGTCCAGTCACTTGTACCGCCGGTGAGCGACCACATCATGGAGCTTTTTATGATGCTGGATATCGCACGCAGCGCCGGTGCATCCGAGGTGCATGCGATTATCCCCTACTTCTCCTATGCCCGCTCGGATAAAAAGGATGCCCCGCGCATCTCCATTACTGCGCGCTTGATTGCTGACTTGTTGGTAACTGCTGGCGCCACACACATTATGACGATGACACTGCACGCCCCTCAGGTGCATGGATTCTTCAGCATCCCAACTGATCCGCTCACAGCCCGTCATCTGTTTGCCCATTACGTCCGCGAAATGCACGTCGACCCGGCAAAAACGATTGTAGTTGCCCCCGATATAGGCCGCGCCAAACCTGCCACGCGTTTTGCTGCCATGTTAGGGCTGACTGCCGCGGCAGCACAAAAGGAACGTCTTTCGGATACTCACGTCATCATCGGAGGCATCGAACGCCAGGTAGCCGGTTTCCGGCAGGCAATTATCTATGATGACGAAATTGCCACGGGCAATACGGTAATCGAGTTAAGCAAAGAACTCATTGACTGTGGCATCGAGGATCTGATCATCATTTGCACACACGGAGTGTTTTCGGATGGTGCTTTAGCGAAGTTAGATGCTTTTCGTCAAGTCAGTACCATTGTCTCGACAGATACCGTGCCCATTCCGCAAGATACATTTTCCCAAAAACTGAAAATTCTTTCCGTCGCCCCCATTTTTGGCGAAGCGATCTGGCGCAATGCCAACCGCCAACCCATCGGTGATCTATTTACATTTAGCGAAGAGAGCGGCATCCAATTCGATGCTGAAGAAGTTTGATGCTAGGAGGTAACCATGGCCGAAGAACTGACACTTAAACAGATCCTGGCCGAACCGCGCACAATGGAAGATCTGCATGTCCCACAAAGTCTGGTAATCGATTTGATTTTCCGGTTACTCTACAACGAGGGCAATGTGGCCCTGGTGCGTTTTACTGAAGTGCTTAAAATTCCCAAGAACCTGGTCGATGAGGTATTGATGTGGATGCAAAAAGAACACCTGGTGGAGGTTTCAAAAGCCAGCGTTGAGTTAGGCCGCCTGGGCAACGTTTATACATTGACGGGCGCGGGTGAAGAACGCGCCATCTCCGCAATGGAACGCAGTCAGTATGTTGGGCCAGTGCCTGTGGCAATCCCATACTATAACCGGGCGATCGAATTGCAAAACAAAGTCGCGCAAAAAGTATCCATAGACCAGGTAAAGGCTTCACTCAGTCATCTGATTTTGCCGGCCGATTTCCACCGCCAGATTGGCCCGGCGATTAATTCCGGTAAATCGCTCTTCCTGTATGGACCTCCAGGTAACGGTAAAACCACTATCGCCCTGGCAATTGCCAAATTGCTTTCTGGCACAGAGCCAATCTGGACGCCTTACGCGGTCACTGCGGGCGGGCAAATCATCCAGATCAACGATCGCCTGGTACATAAACAAATCCCTGTCGAAAGGGGGCGCACCGCCGAATTCGGCCGCACCGACCAGCGTTGGGCTTTAATCGAACGCCCGGCGGTGACAGTCGGAGGCGAGTTGAAGATGGAAGCCCTTGATTTACGCTTCGACCCCATCGCCAAGTTTTACGAAGCGCCTTTGCAACTCAAAGCCAATGGCGGTATGTTCCTGATCGACGACTTTGGCCGCCAACAAGTCAGCACCACAGACCTGCTCAACCGTTGGATCGTGCCGCTGGAAAGCAGCATCGACTTCCTGCGCCTGCAAAGTGGGCAAACGATTGTGGTGCCTTTTCGCCAGTTGACCGTATTCAGCACAAACCTGGACCCCAACCAGTTGGTTGACGATGCTTTTCTGCGGCGCATTCAGATGAAAGTCTGCGTCACATCCCCCGACGAAAAGTTATTTTTCCAGGTCTTTGTAGCCATGGCCAAGCAATTAGGCGTTCCCTTTAACAAAGATGCTTTTGTACACTTGCTACAAAAGTGGTATCGCGAAACTGGACGTAAGATGCAATCCGTCCACCCGCGCGACATTCTAAAGGTAATGGTTGCAATCTGTGAATATGATGGCTCGCCTCTGCGGATGACGCCCGAGCTCATTGATGAATCTTGCCGCAGCTACTTTGTCTAAACCCTCTGGAAATTCAAAAATGACTCACCAGCAGTTTGTTACGACTAACCGCGGTTTGCAGCGTCAGTCGCCGCCCATGCGCTTGTTCGAGAAAGCTAAGCGCTTCTGAAAATACCATGCTCACGCTAAAAACGATTGTTGACACCATACGCCTGTCAGGGATAGGCGGCTCATTGCGCATTCTGCGCTATTCGTGGGAGCGCGACCGGCTGGACCGCCAGTACCGCAAAGTCCACCCTGTTCCAACGGACGCCGCGCCCGTTGTGCCGGGCAGGCTACACCAGATTGACGTCCAGACCAATGGTGGGCGCATCGTTTACGAAAATGCCGAGTTGGAGATATTCTTCCTGGCTCCCGACCTTGTGCGTCTGTCGTGGAGCCCGGGTTTAGAACCCTTGCCTTATGCCATCGAAAAACAAGATTGGCCGGATGTGCCCCTGGAAAATGCTCAGACCACCGCCGGGCTGCGCCTTTCCAGCGCCGAACTGCAAGTTGTTATCCAAAGAGATGGAGGCGTGCAGTTTCTGAACACTGCCGGCGAAGTGCTGTGCGAGCAACTGGCGCCATATTACCTGAAAACACCCGATGGGCCAGCCTGGAATGCACATGCCCGCTTGCGCCCCGAGGAACATTTGTACGGCCTGGGTGAACAGAGCGGTCCGCTGAACCTGCGCGGCGCCAGCCGGAGATTATGGAACACCGACCCGGCGGGAAGCTATGGCCCGGGAGATGGTCCAATTTATATGCCCATGCCAGTCTACCTCGGCCTGCACGAGTTGGGCAGCTATCTGGTCTTTTACGAAAACTATTTCCCGGGACATTTTTCCGCCGACCCGCGCCCTGAACAGTTGCACAGTCGCGCCCACATTCACAGTGAGACGCCTGCGAAGTGCCATCTGTCTTTCGAGGGTGGTATGTTGCGCAGCTATTTTATCCCCGGCCCACCGCAACGTTGCCTGGAACGCTTTACTGAGTTGACCGGGCGTTCCCCGCTTCCGCCAAGGTGGAGCCTGGGTTACCACCAATCGCGCTGGGGTTACAAAAATGCGGAAGATATCCGCCAGGTAGCGAGTGGGTTCCGGCAACATGATCTACCGGTCAGCGCCATCCACCTGGACATCGACTATATGCGTGGCTACCGCGTCTTTAGCACAGATAAACAGCGCTTCCCTGATTTGAAAGCTTTGGCAGCCGAACTCGCCCTGCAGGGCATCCACCTGGTGGCCATACTCGACCCGGGGGTGAAATATGACCCAAAATACAAACTCTATCGTGATGGACTAGAAAAAGGCGTCTTTTGCGCCATGCCCGACGGCGTACCCTTCGTGGGCATCGTCTGGCCTGGCGAGAGCGTCTTTCCCGATTTCACCAACCCGGCCACGCGCCAATGGTGGGCCGACCAATATCCCTTTTTGCTCGACAAGGGTATTGCAGGCTTCTGGCATGATATGAACGAACCGACATCTTTTACGGTGCACAAACGGCCTTATTTGCCTCTGGCCTTACGCCACCATATGGATGGTCGCGGTGGGGACCACACACAGGGGCACAATCTGTACGCTCTGCAGATGAACCGTGCTGGCTGGGAGGGACTGCGCCGCCATCGCCCGGAGAGCCGGCCGTGGATTATCTCTCGCTCCGGGTGGGTCTCACAGCAACGCTATGCATGGAACTGGTCAGGAGATACAGAAACATCCTGGGGAAGCCTGTACATGAGCATTGCTACTACCCTGGGTACCGGCCTGTGCGGCCAGCCATACAACGGCCCGGATATCGGCGGCTTCAGCGGTGATCCCTCCGCCGAGCTTTACCTGCGATGGCTGCAACTGGCAACCTTCTTGCCCTTTTATCGCACGCATTCGGTCCAGGGCACTGCACCGCGTGAGCCATGGGTGTTTGGTGAGCCTTATACCAGCATCATCCGCCAGTTCATGCGCTTGCGTTACCGGTTGCTGCCCTACCTGTATACCCTGGCCTGGCAGGCCAGCCAGCACGGTGCCCCCCTGGCGCGTCCCCTGTTCTGGGACACACCACAAGATCCTCGGTTATGGGACATCGACGACGCGTTCTTGTTGGGCGAAAACCTGCTGGTTGCTCCTATTCTGGAAGAAGGCGGCAGGCGCCGTAAAGTCGTGCTCCCACCCGGACGCTGGCTCAATTTCTGGGATGACCACGGATACCAGGGACCCGGTATGGCAGAGGTCCGCTGTGGTCTGGAGCAGATACCGTTGCTGGTTCGCGCAGGAACCGTCCTTCCCCTGGAAGAAGGCCATCGCCTGATGTTGCACATTTATGCGCCCCACCGCGAGGCCATCGACGCTCCGGCTGGCTGTCTTTATAGTGACGCAGGCGATGGCTGGCCCACCGATGGCGAGTGGCGATTAGAACGTTTTGCCATGCAGGGCGACCATCACACTTTCAGGCTCTCCTGGCAAAACGAAGGTGATTTTCCCTTCCCATATGCAGAGATCGAATGTCATTTACACGGCATCCAACCCCAAAAGGTCATTGTCGATGAGCAGGAAATCCCGCCAGGTCAGACATTCCTCCTGGCGGCGCCTTTCCAGGAAATGCACATCGAAGCATAAGTTGACAATGTCAGGAAAGAATGCTATTGCCCCACACAACTGACTCAGTACAATTACGAGGCACAATGAACATAAACCGCTATTTCACCAACGAAGATCTGGAAGCCCTGCTGCCGCAATGGGTAGCGCAGTATCCACAGCTCGTCACGCTGACCCAACTCGGCCAGAGCTACGAAAAACGCCCGATCTGGCTGCTGACCCTGACGAACCAGGCCAGCGGGCCGGACAGCGAAAAACCCGCCGTGTGGATCGATGCGAATATCCACGCCACTGAGATCACCGGCACAACGACTGCCATACACATCGCTCACACTTTGCTGGAGGGCTATGGCAAGGATGAGCGCATTACCCGCTTGCTCGACCAGAGCGTATATTATATCGTCCCCCGCGTTAACCCCGACGGTGCCGCACTGGGGCTGGCCGCCACGCCACGCTACATTCGCTCCGGGGTGCGCCCTTATCCCTGGCAGGAAAAAGAAGACGGCCTGCACGAAGAAGACATCGATGGTGATGGGCGCATTTTGCAAATGCGTATCCCAGACCCCAACGGCGATTGGAAAATCAGCGAACTTGAACCGCGGTTGATGCAGAAACGCAGCCCGATCGAATATGGCGGCACGTATTATCGTTTACTGCCCGAGGGCAGAATGGAGAATTTCGACGGCTACCAGATCAAGATAGCTCGCCAGCCTGAAGGACTGGATTTCAACCGCAATTTCCCCTTCGAATGGCGCACAGAGGGCGAGCAGAATGGGGCTGGTCCATATCCCGCTTCCGAGCCGGAAATCAAAGCCCTGGCCGATTTCATCGTCACACACCCGAATATCAACATTGCTATTACCTACCATACGTTCAGCCGCGTCATCCTGCGTTGTTACAGCACCAAGTCGGATGACGACATGGAAACCAATGACCTGTGGGTATATAAAAAGATCGGTGAGATCGGCACGCAAGCCACCGGCTACCGCTGTGTGTCCACATTTCACGATTTCAAGTACCATCCCAAAGAGGTGACCACAGGCGCATTCGACGACTGGGTGTACGATCATCACGGTATGTTTGCCTTCACCATCGAATTGTGGGATCTGCCCGATGAAGCGGGTATCAAAGAGCGCAAGTTCATCGAGTGGTACCGTGAACATCCCCATGAGCAAGATCTGCAAATCCTGAAATGGGCTGACGAACACGCTGGCGAGGATGCCTATGTAGACTGGTACCCCTTCGACCATCCCCAATTGGGCAAGGTCGAGCTGGGCGGCTGGAATTTCATGTACACCTGGCGCAACCCTCCGCTGGATTTGCTGGCTGGTGAGGCAGGGCGGAACGTGCCCTTCGCCCTGGCGCTCGGTGACTTGCTTCCCCGGCTTTTGCTGCATTCCCTGGAAATCCAGCCATTAGGCAGCGGCGATTACCGGCTGAACCTGGTAGTCGAAAACACAGGGTACCTGCCCACCTACACCAGCGCACAAGGCAAAAAGCGCAAAGCCATCCGCCCGGTGCGCGCCGATTTGGAACTGCCTGAGGATATCAAGCTGGTCAGTGGTCAACGCCGCAGCGAGTTGGGTCACCTGGAAGGGCGCAGCAATAAGCTGGATGTCGCAGCAGTCTGGGTCGAATCGCCAACCGACAACCGGGCGCGCGCCGAATGGGTTCTGCATGGAGCACCAGGAGCGACGGTTAACCTGCATGTACATTCTGAACGCGCTGGGTCGCTGCACCGAACGATCACCTTACCAGCAGACAATGTAGTCATTGAGCTGGCCTGATCACTGTTTGACCGATTACACAGCACGGAAAAAAAGAGGCGCGCGGCGGATCACATAACATCAGTAAGCGACCTGATTACCCCGTAACCGATTACCGACCACTAAAAAGAAATGAAAATAGACTTACTATGTTGCCCCAGTTGTGGCTCGCCACTCGGCGAGAGTTATACCCCGTACCAGCAGTTCAAGTGCCCGGCGTGCGGATCGATGTTGGTGCTCACCGATTGGACAGACGAAGGACAGGTAATCTGCGATCAGTGCGGCGCAGTCAACAGCAGCGAAAGTAAATTCTGCGAGCGGTGTGCCACGATCTTACAATCGGGCTGTCCGTTTTGCTATACGCTCAACGATCTGGACGCGGATTCATGCCGGCGTTGCGGCGCCAACTTGCACGTCGCCTGGGAGCGGCAACGCTCGTGGCTCTCGGATAAACAGCGCCACGACGCCGAACGTCGCGCTACCTTACAACAAGCAATAGAGCAAAGCCAGAAAGGCGAAATCTCGCGCCTGCTGGTGCAACTGGAAGAACCAGAAAACCACCCGATGGCCATCTTCTGCCTGCAGCAATATGGCGCCTCCGCCGTAGAAGGCCTGATCCAGGCACTGCGCAGCCCGGACGTCGATGCCCGCTATGGCGCAGCCCACACCCTGGGCATGATCGGCGATACGCTCGCGATACCTGCATTGACGGATGCCCTGGCTGACTCCGAACCGGCAGTTCGCTACTGGGCCGTGGATGCCCTGGCCAGGCTGCGCGCCGAAGCAGCTATCCCGGCTCTGGCTGGCATGTTCAAGGACAAATCGAAGAACGTACGCGAACGCGCTGCCCTGGCCCTGGAGCAAATTGGCACACCGGCCGCCCGGCAGGCGTTGGAAAAGGCCCAAAAATCCAGTTGGTGGCCCTTCTAAATCATCCCATACAAAACGGCTTTTAGCCAAATTAGGAGAAAGTATGACCCTTGTACAAGAAAAAGTCCAGCAGGCTACAGCCATTCTACAGGAGCAAAGCATCGATGCCTGGCTGACCCTGGTGCACGAAACACCGGCCAGCGGTGATCCAGTGCTGCCACTGATCTACGGGCACGAGTTGACCTGGTATACGGCCCTGATCCACACCCGCCGCGGCGAGCATATCATCATCCTGGGGCGTTATGAAGTGGACACTGCGCGCTGCACGGGTGCCTACCAGACCATCATCACCTACGACCAGTCCATCCGCCAGCCGCTCTTAGAGACGTTGGAACGGATCGATCCGGCGCAGATTGCGATCAACTACTCGAAGGACAACGTACTGGCCGATGGCCTGGGACATGGCCTTTACCTCACCCTGCTGGACTACCTGGAAGGCACACCCTACAAAGATCGCCTGGTGTCTGCGGAGGCGATTATCGGAGCACTGCGCGGGCGCAAGACGCCCGCCGAAATCGCCCTGATCCGCGCCGCAGTGGAGACGACACGCCAAATATACGAGACGGCAATAGACTATGCGCAGCCAGGCATGACCGAAAAGCAAATTGCTGCCTTCATGCACGAACAAATGGCGCTACGCGGCGTCGGCCCGGCCTGGGAATTACACAACTGCCCGGCGGTCAACGCCGGACCCGACTCGCAAGTGGGTCACACCGGCCCATCGGACATCGTCCTGCAACGCGGCCACCTGCTGCACTTCGACTTCGGCGTACGCCAGGAAGGATACTGCTCGGACATCCAGCGCATGGTTTATTACCTGGCCCCTGGCGAGAGGCGCCCGCCAGAGGCTGTACAGCGCGGCTTCGACACCGTGGTCGCCTCGATCCAGGCGGCCGTGGCGGCTATGAAGCCAGGCGTGCTGGGCCGAGAGGTCGACGCCGTTGCGCGCAGCGTGGTGACGCAGGCCGGTTACCCCGAATACCTGTACGGCACCGGCCACCAGCTTGGCCGGCTGGCGCACGACGGGGCCGCGATGCTCGGCCCGCTGTGGGAGAAATACGGCGACACACCCAATTACCCGCTCGAACCCGGCCACGTTTACACCGTCGAGCCCGGCCTGGCCGTGCCCGGCTACGGCTACATCGGCCTGGAAGAGGACGTGCTGGTCACTGAGCGTGGCGCCGAATTTTTGGGTGAGCCGCAGACCACACTGATCATGAAATGAGTTATCACCAGGATCGACGATCCTGGTGATAACTCATCTCCAGGCTACCCAGGCGCCTGGGTAGCTAAGCCCTGAGCGCTCATTACTCCTGACCTCTCTTCTCAGCCAGAGACTGAGCAGTTACGAGCAAACCAGATCGCATTGAGAAATGCAATCGTAATAATCTGTATGCGCCTTGCAATTTTTCTTGCAAGTATTACAACTGCTCTGACTACTACTTGCGCCAGCGCTGACCTGCGTGCGGACGCGCAGGCCAGGCTGGATCAGAGCCCGGGCCAACAAGTTTTGTGGACGAGAAGCCCGGTGCGGCATTCCACGCACATCCGTGCCAAGAGGCTTCTCGCCACCTTCCAAAACACCGGTCTCCACACGCGCTTGGGTGTTCATTTCCTGTTTCTCCTTTCGATGTTCTCGTGTCGCAAACAAGCGGCAACGCAGGCGGCAGGCAGAGCCGGGCGCTGCGTCACCATTCATCACCCATTCCGCATCACCAGAGTTTATTCGATCTTACGGTGTACCCGCCCGCCAAAGCGCAGCCAGGCGATTTCGCCATCCGGACCGCGCAGAAATTCGCCGCGGTTACCCTTACCCGGCTCATCCAGCACGACGACCGCGTCCGGGCCGGTGAAGGCCAGGCGCACAGGCGGCGGAGCGGGCGGTGGAGGCGAATCCGGGGTGGGAAAACCGCCTTTGGGCTGTGCGGCTGCGAGCAGATCTGCGCGTCCGTCTTGCTCGATCACTTCCAGGCGCATATCATTCAGCGCGGCGCGATAAAGCCCGACATAGAGAGCCAGATCAGAGGCCGGCAGGGCCAGCGGCTCGGGTGCTTTATCTTCCACGCCCAGGAACAGGGACAACGCCCGGCCGACCAGGGGTGTGTACAGCTCATCGCCGCGATCCGAGTTGGTGAGCACCACAATGGCAAAGCGCTGCGCCGGAGCAATTTGCAGGGTGGCCATCTGGCCGTTGGTCGCTCCGCCGTGGCGGATGATCTGCGCCCCACCGACCTGGCGGATGAACCACGAAACGCCCACCTGCTCGCCATTGGCAGCCGGCGTACGAGGGGTGTGCAATTCGGCCAGGTTTTCTGCCGAGAGCAAACGTTCGCCGCTCTCGCTCAGGCCACCGCTCCACTGGAAACGTGCATAACGCAGCAAATCCTCGACTGGCGCGACCAGCGATCCCACCGGGCTGGCCGCGCGGGTCAACCACCATGGGCGAGAGACAGCAGGCTGGCGATCTTCATCAGGATACACCGCGTCGTGTCCGACTGCGACGCGGTAAGTGATTGCGTCCTGGGCAAAGAAAAACGAAGTACGCATGCCCAACGGCTCCAGCACCAATTTATGTACCGCGGTTTCGAAGACCATGCCGCTCAAGATTTCCACCAGACGCCCCGCCAGGTAAAAACCAGCATTATTATACGAGTAGATTTCGCCCAAGGGCGTTTCCTGGGGCAGGTTCATCATCTGCTCTACCGCCTTTTCCAGGGCGTCGTCACCAGGGCCGCTATCGGCAAAGTAATCGCCCAACCAGCCGCCGGTGTGAGCGAACAGATGGCGGGCGGTGACCCGCTGCGCCACGCTTTCGTCGGCCAGGCGCAAGCCGAGCAAGTAGGTGCGCAGGGGAGCGTCCAGGTCAAGCTTGCCTTTCCCCACCAGGCGCATCGCCGCCAGGGCAGTGAAAGTCTTGGTGATCGAGCCGATCTGGAACAGAGTCTGCGGCGTAACGGGTAGTGGGTTTTCCAGGCTCGTTACGCCAAAGCCAGCGGTGAATACCCGGTCGCCGTGCTGCACACCCAGGGCGACCCCTGGGGTATGCAGCCGTTCCATCTCCGCGGGGATGGCAGAGACCAATTGTTCAAAGTTAATTTCTGCGGGCAGTTGCGGCATAATTTCCTCCGTACAGGATAATTATACCCTGGAGTAATTACTCTTCGCAATAACCGCAGGAGACAGAAGGCTTTATCCGCCAGGCTGCAGTGTACCGCCGCCGATCAAGGTATAGGTCAATCCACCCAATGCGCTGCAAGACGAGGCATTGTAATAGACCGTGTAGCCATTACCGGTGATATTGCTGATGGTCGTGCCCGAAATTCCATCCGTATCGCTCAGGCAGGTCAGGTACGAATTGGCTGTCACTGTCCAGGAACTGGTCCCATCCAGGGTCAGGTTGACTTCACTGGCCGTGTTGCTGGCATCGATGGCGCCCGTCAACGAGGATGCATTGTTCAGCGTAGCAGTTACCGAACTGATGTTATCGGCAACGATACCCCCGCTCAGAACCTGCCCGTCAACCGTGAAGACTACCGTGCCGCCATTCGAGCCGCTGGCGCCCCAGTTGCCTGCGGCAGCTTTGATCAACGTCCCCGAACCCGCCGTCACGCTCACCCCCTTCAAGGTGATGATACCCGTGGTATTAGTCACGTAGAACAGCGGGCCGGTCGTCGCGGTATTTGCCAGGGTGCCGCCGACCATGCTGAAGATGCCCTTTTTGCCTTCGGCGTCGCCAGACATACTCTGGTAAATGAGCACACTCCACTTATCTGACTTGGAAGACGTCAGAATGGTGTTTGTAGTCGTAATATAGTTGGCCCCTTCGATCACAGCCGACTCTGCCCCGGTGATCGTGCAGGTGCCGCCCGTAACCTCAATAACACCCGTCGAGTAGAGACAAGGCGAGTCTGCACCGGAAGCAGTATATTCACCGCCCGTGACGGTGATCGTCCCACTGCCGCGGTCGGTGGCAATCGGGGCAGAGTTCGCGCCTGTAGTATTGATGTCCACGTTGGTGAGCGTCATAACGCCGCCCCCGGTAGCCATCACGCCGTGCGCGCCGCCGCCGATGGCCGTGATGGTGACATCCGACAGGTTCACCGTTGTCCCGGTCCCATAGGCGAAGGCAGCGTTAGCCCCTGAGCCGACGCTGTAGATTGTGCTGCCCGAGAGATTGATGGTGCTGGCCGTTGTGGCTAACACAGCCGCGTTCAGGCCATAAAAGCTGCTGTTATCATTCGAGGAGGTATTGCCGGATTTGACAATGTTCGAATTGCTCAAAGTAAAGGCGCCCGAATTAGATACATAAACCGTAGATTGGTCCGTATTGCATGCATTATAAGCCTGGCCCGATTTGGTTATAGTTCCCCCACTTTGTGTGTATACATTTCCGCAAGTTGCAGTAGCCGTTACCGTAGCGTTCGTATAAGCCCGAAAAACCGCCGGCAGATAACTGTAGTACACGGTTTGTGCAAAAACAACGGATGCGCTGATCAGCAACACCAAAAGAACCATCAGGATGGTTGCAGCCCTTTTTTTCATTCCACATCTCCTCTTGCCGTTTGAATCTCTATCCGCTCTTATCATTGACCCGGGTTAATGGCATTCTATATTTCGAAGCTGTGAAAATACCAATAAAAGCCTGTGAAAATACTAAGGATCAGAATCGACATGCAAGCACTTAATTTGTGCTAAAATGCACTCGAAAGAATGGAAACTCATTTGAGTCTGAATACCTGAGATCATTCATCCTTCATTCGCTATAATCGTTGAGAGCTATGAAACCTACTATTCAATCGGTCAAAGGCACACGTGATTTCTATCCCGAAGAGATGGCAGTGCGCAATTTTCTCTATTCCGCTGCCCGCAAAGTCTCTGAATCTTTCGGTTACCAGGAATGGGACGCCCCTTTCCTGGAAACGATCGATCTGTACGCGGCCAAGTCCGGTGAGGAGCTGGTCAAAGAGCAGTCCTTCGTCTTCCCCGACCGGGGCGGCGACCTGATCACCCTGCGCCCCGAGCTGACTCCCAGCCTGGCGCGGCTGGTAGCGCAGCGCCAGAGACAGCTCGTCTACCCATTGCGCTGGTGGACGTGGGGACCCTGCTGGCGCTACGAACGCCCGCAGAAGGGCCGCACGCGCGAATTTTTCCAATGGAACGTCGACCTGATCGGTGTGGATACCCCCGAAGCGGATGCCGAGGTGATCGCCATCGCCGCCTCGTTCCTGCGCGAGGCCGGTCTCTCGCCTGACCAGGTGAATATCCTGGTCAACAACCGCAAATTGTTGAATGGCGAGCTGGCCGCCTTGGGCGTCCCCGGCGAGCAGCACAAAGAGGTGCTCCGCCTGATCGACCGCCGCGATAAGATGTCGGCCAAAGAGTGGGATCTCTACGCGGCCGAGATCGGCCTCACGCCCGCGCAGCTCGACGGCCTGAAAGCCATCCTGGCCGACGACCAATTGTGGCGCAAGCAACCCGAAATGCAAACCACCTTCACCATGCTGGATGCGCTGGGGTTGGCCCCTTACGTGCGCTACGCTCCGCACATCGTCCGCGGACTGGATTATTACACCGGCACCGTCTTCGAGGCCTGGGACAGAGAGGGCGAGTTCCGCGCCATCCTGGGCGGTGGGCGTTACGACAACCTGGTGGCCGATGTGGGCGGAGACCCCTTGCCCGCCATGGGATTTGCTATGGGCGACCTGGTCGTCAGCCTGGTGCTCAAGAAATTCGGCTGCCTGCCGCCCGATATCGGCGCTTCCCCGGCCAAAGTGCTGGTCACAGTCTTCGACCCGACCTGCATGGCGGCATCCTTTCGGCTGGCGACTGATCTGCGCCAGGCAGGCATCAGCGCCGCGGTCTATCCCGAAACGGCCAAACTGGCCAAACAGTTCAAGTATGGCGACCGCATGGGCATGCGCCTGGCCCTGGTGCTTGGTCCCGACGAACAGGCGCAGGGTGTGGTAGCAATCAAAGACCTGCGCAGCGGCGAGCAGCACAGCGTCCCGCAGGGCGAGCTGATCGACGTATTGCGGCGAATGCTGTAAATATTCCCATTCCGACCGTCAAAGCGGCTCGCCGCGGCTGCCCTTCACCAGCATGTAGATGCACGCGGCAAATCCCGCCAACCCGATCAACGCGATGATTGCAGTCACTACAGGGTCAGTGATTCCCCAGTTGCCAGACCGAGTGTTTTCCAGCCAGACCCACCCTGCAGCGCCTCCAAACCCTCCGAACGGAATGATGCCGATAATTCCGGCGACTACCATTAGCCGGTGCCGTACTTCTTGCCATTTGCCGCGTTTTAGTTGGTTCAGTTCGCTGAAGCGCCGGGCATATTCACGGTTTGTGAACTGGACTTCGGAAACGCTTTCCGAGAAAGACCCGGACTGGTAGAGATGGACGGCTTTATCGACTTTGCCATGCCCTTCTGAGAATGGGATCGCAAACCAGTAGCGATCACAGTCAAGCGTAACAAGCGTGCGTTCAGCCTGCTCCTTCGGCATATTTAACTGGATTTTGCCGATAGGCTGCTCGCCTCGCCTCATCGCCAATTCAACCACCTCATAGTGGGTAGGCGCTTCCAAGTTGACCGGGCAGACAAAGGGGAAGTTCAACCCTGCCTGGAACACGCCCAGGCTGTATTCTTGTCCAAATCTGTGGCGCCAATTCTGGCTGCGCAGCAGTTGGCTGCCCTGGCGTGGGTCAAATTTAAGCGTCGCCCGCGATTCTAAGAAATGTAGGCTTTTGGTATGCGACACATCGGGTGGCGAGAGCCACACACTTGCCTTAATTACCCCGCCCAAAAGCTTCAGTTCCATTCGGGCTTCCTTTTCATGGATCAACTGCTTGGGATCCATGAGAGCCTCCTGATCAGGTTATACCTGTGATAAAAAACTCCCTTCGTGTCTTTTCTCGGTGCTAGGGAGTGGCTCGATCCCACGCGGATCGATGGGCGCTATGCAAATAGTGCATTCATTACCATTATAGAGAAATATATATCGAGAGTCAACAGCTTTGGGTCACTTCGAATGAAACGGCGCCGGTATATTCATCCGGCAACTGCTCTACCTCGGTCGCTTTGTCGGCGCTCTCCGCGCTTTCGGAATTCTGGATTCGGCGCTTCGATGACACCCCGAAGGCCATAGCCCTCCCCAATGTTCCAGCGATACAATGGCTCCTTCCTAGATGAAGTTTTTACCTGCAATCTTCTCCCAATCCGGCTCGTTTTCTTCGTCTTCCATGTGATCCAACGCACAGTTGTATTGTGAGTAGTCCATAGTTGCCTGCGGGGAGAAAAAGGCGAAGCCCAACGCGCGCCGGACAGACCCGCCGGCGCCTGGACTTCCCTACCCGCGACGGGCCGATCAGGGCATCCTGCCCCGTCGATCTTCACCTGGAAGCCCATGAGCTGCGGGGCTAACTTGCCATCCCGCGCCGCCAGGCTATTCGGCGGCTGTATTCATTCTACTGGATGCTCTTGCGGGCTCGTCGGAAGTGGCATAGTGACACGCATTGATCCCCCATTGAGCAGTTGATTACACGTAAAAAAGCTACCTGATGCTTGAAGTTAAGTGGTAAAGTAAATTTGGACACGAAAACGGGCCAAAATAAGGTGGTACACTGTGCAGATGAGAAAGCGCTACACTGCCAAACAGAAGGCCCAGATCGTGCTGGAAATGCTCAAAGAAGAGCACCCGATTGCACAAATCGCATCGGGATATGGCATCCATCCGAACCAGCTCTGCAAGTGGAAGGCCCAGGCGCTGGAAGGGCTGCCGGGCTTGTTCGAGGATGAGCACAAGACCGAGAAGACCCTGAAAGCAGCCCATGAGCGCGAACTTCAGGAATTGTATGCAGAGATCGGGCGGTTGAATGTCCAACCGACCTGGCTCCAAAAAAAATCTGGCATTGAACTTATCGAGAAGTGAACGTTACCAACTGATCGACTGGGAGCACGCTGATCTGTCACTCAAGGAACAAGCAGAACTGTTGGGTTTGAGCCGAGCCAGCCTGTACTATACACCGCTTGGACCGTCGGCTGAGGAGATCGCCTTCAAGCATCGCATCGATGAGATCTACACCCAGTATCCGTTCTATGGTTCGCGACGGATTACAGTGGTGTTGTGTCGCGAAGGCAAGCAGATCTCACGACCCACCGTACAGCGCTACATGCGCGAAATGGGCATTGCCGGTATCACGCCTGGCCCGAACCTGAGCAAGCGCTATTTGGGACACAAGGTCTATCCCTATCTGCTGCGTGGCCTGCACATTGAGCGACCCAACCAGGTCTGGGGGATCGACATCACCTACATCCGCCTGTCGGGCGGCTGGATGTATCTGGTGGCCATTCTGGACTGGTTCTCGCGCTATGTGGTGGCCTGGGAGCTAGATCAGACCCTGGAAATGCCCTTCGTTCTGCGAGCAGTGGATCGTGCCCTGGCCCAAACCAGGCCAGAGATCTGCAACAGTGATCAAGGCAGTCATTTCACCAGTCCCCAGTACACGGAGCGTCTCCTGACAGCTGAGGTGCGCATCAGCATGGATGGCCGTGGTCGGGCGGTCGATAACATCTTCACCGAACGACTGTGGCGGACCATCAAGTACGAAGAAGTCTACCTGTTTTCTACTTCCACCGGCACTCCCTTCATCCCCCGTAACGTAGAGAGGCAATTTAAAAAAATTCTTGCCAAAGCAGGTCTGCCGAAAACAATCAGAATCCACGATCTGAGGCATACCTACATAAGTTTCTTGCTTGCAAAAAACGTCCCTGTCCGAGATGTTCAGGAGATTGCAGGTCACTCTTCCTTTGCGGTCACAATGTCCGTTTACGCTCACTTGATGCCTAGTGCTAAAAAAGAAGCTGCCCAAAAAGCCAATGAGATCTTTGCACCTTAAGAATTTATGGTAAAATACGGCGTGCTTCAAAACCGTACCCAATTAGTACCTTATACAATATAAGTCAAGTGCTGGTTGGACATATCCGATAAGGAATAGAGCCGAAAAACAGCCGGAATCAGGCGGTCTGGGTAGGGAAAAGCCAAAATATGGGTTGTTTGGACGCTTTTGAAGCAATGTTTATATGGTGGGCATAGCTCAATGGCAGAGCACCTGACTGTGGATCAGGTGGTTGTGGGTTCGACCCCC
>CAZQQJ010000021.1:0-123782 GCA_964595435.1 uncultured Anaerolinea sp.
GCTAAACCCCTAAAAAGGGGTGGCGGAAATAAGTATTTAGATGCGTTTGCCCTGAGATCTTCCACTGATGATATAGATTTTTTCACCTGTTTCAGTTAGAATCAATCCCGAATCCCTGAAAATAATTCCCGTTCGGATTACCAGGAGTGGGCCCGGCGAAGCGATAAAAGGCCACGTTATGAACCCAGCGAAGCGGACGCCAGCGGCTTCCAAGCCGGAAAATAATCAGCCAGTGCAGTTGCTGGCGACCAAGCTGTCCATACAGGCACCGCGCTCGAATATTGTCTGCCGGGAGAGACTGACCGAGTTGTTACGCGAAGGGATGCAGCGGCGCCTGACTCTGATCACGGCGCCAGCCGGGTATGGGAAGACAACTCTGGTGCAGGAATGGCTGACGTTGCTTCCATCAAGCGGCTGGCCGGTAGGGTGCATTTCCCTGGATGAATACGATAACGACCTGTTGCGCTTCTGGTCCTACGTAGTGGCGGCTCTGCGCAGGATCTACCCACCGCTGCAGTTTAATTTGCGGGAGTTGTGGCGTGGGCATTGCAGCGACGAGGATTGTACTCAGCTAAATCCGTTGATGAATGAGATCGCGAAAATCCCCCACTCATTCAGCCTGGTGTTGGATGACTATCACGAGATCAAGAATGACGCCATCCACCGCTCGATGGATTACCTGGTCGAACACCTGCCAGCGAACTGCCACCTGGTTATCGTAAGTCGGACGGTGCCGCCTCTGCCGCTGTCCCGCCTGCGAGCGCGCGGCCAGTTGGCAGAAATATCGGCGCTGGACTTATGCTTTACACTCGACGAAACGCAGGCCTTCTTTTCTAGCGTGATGAACCTGGATATTCCATGGGATCAGGTGGTCTCGCTCAAGGAGATCACAGAAGGATGGATCGCGGGGTTGAAGCTATCGGCTCTGTCGCTGCAGGGGCAGCGGGATGCGAAAAAGTTTATTGCCAGTTTCAGCGGCAGCTACGGGCACATCCTGGAATACCTGACCGACGAGGTGCTCAACCAGCAGGATGAGGCGACCAAAGATTTCCTGCTGAAGACGTCAATCCTGGACGAGCTTTCGGCGCCACTGTGCAACGCCATCCTGTCGATCAAAGATAGTCAACAGCGGCTGGATCAGCTGGTGCTGGCAAACCTGTTCATTGTTCCATTGGACGATCAGCAATACTGGTATCGCTATCACGCGCTGTTCAGCGAGATGCTGCGGGAGCGATTAAGCCAATTGGAGCCGGAGGCGGCGACGCATCTGCACCTGGCGGCCTGCCAGTGGCTGCAGGAGAACGGCTACCCGGAAAAGTCAGTGCTGCATGCCCTGGCAGGCGGTGAAACTGAGCTGGCAGCGGATATCGTAGAGGCCTGTGCACTCAAAGCCATCATCAACATCGACCTGACCACCGTGTTTGGCTGGTTCAACCGGCTGCCTGAGAGGATCATGAAAGTGCGGCCACGGCTGGTGGTGTATTTGGCGTTGACCAACCTGATGTTCGGTAAGGCTGACGATTTTGGGGATTTGCTTGACCCGGTGGAGGTGGGCTTGCAGCAGGACCGGTACGAGCACATCCCGCAGGAGGAGAAGGCGCGGCTGCAGCGCTACATCCGGGCAGTGCGGGCGGCGGCGGCCTGTACACAGGGGGAAGGCATTGGCAGTGCCCGGCAGGCGCTGGAGTGCCTGCTGCCGGAAGATTTCTTTTTTCTGGGGCTGATCGAGCATTACCTGGCCTATGCCTATCTGGCAGCCGGGAAACTGGATCTGGGGATCCAGGCTCTGGAGCGGGCTTGCCAGAATGCGCTGAGTCACCAGTTCCACAAGGAGTTTGTGCTCTCGCAAAGCGAGAAGGCGCACTTCTACCGGATGCGGGGCCAGTTGCAGGCAGCATCAGATGCTTACCGCTGGGCGATGAAATATGCCGGCAAGCACATCCTGGAGATGGATGTGCGGATCATTCCGCAATCGGGGTTGGCGGATACCCTGCGTGAACTGAACCAGATCCAGGAGGCAGACCGGCTGCTGGCGGAGCCCACCGACTTTATTCTGTCATCCTGGCATATGCCGCTGGACTGGGTCTACTCGATCGATGTCTGCCTGGCAGTGGCCAGGAACCTTATCTTGCACGCTAAGTTTGCCCAGGCAGGCACGTGCATCCAGCGGGCCAGGCAGCTGGCTCAAGTGTATCATTTTATCGATTACCTGGCCGAAGCGCGGGCGGTGCACGTAGAGCTGTGGTTGGCCGAAGGAAACCTGGAGCAGGCACTGCATTGGCTGAAGCAGAAAGAACTCGAGGCCCAGAATCCGGCGGTGGAGATAAGCCCGATTGTGCAGGAAGCCATGGCGCGCATCTACCTGGCGACCCAACAGCCTGATAAAGCGAGCCTGATCCTGGCAAACCTGCTAACTACATTAGAGGGTAGTGAACGCGGCGACATACTGTTGGATGCATTGATCCTGCAGGCACAGACGCAGTGGCAGCAGAAACAGGCTGCCCTGGCGGTGGAGACGCTCGACCGGGCGATAGAGATGGCGGAACCGGAAGGCCAATTGCGGGCGTTTATTGACAGGGGGGAGACGATGAAGGAGTTGATTGTTTATCGGCTGGGGCTGTTCGAGCGGCGGGCGGGTAGGGCAAAGCGCGACCTCAAGAAAGCATATCTGGAAAAACTGCTGGTGCAGTACGGCCACAAGGTGGATGGGAAGAAAGCAGCCCAGAAAGCGGGGCAGGAAAAAAAGCTGATCCTTTCACCGCTGGTCGAGCCGTTGAGCGAACGGGAACTGGAAGTGCTGAATCTGCTGATGAAAGGATTGTCGTCGGGAGAGATTGCCCGCGAGCTGGTGATTTCAGTTAATACCGCCAAGGCACACATCAAGAGCATCTATCAAAAGCTGGATGTCCACAGCCGCCAGGAAGCGGTCGATATGGCGATCTCCCTGCACCTGCTGTCAGGGGGTTAGCAAGCATTACCCCATTTTTTCCCTAATCGAATTACCCTATTGAATTACCCGATATTACCCTGGCAGGGGGATGATCGGCGCTTTTGAGTTTGCTAGAATTTAAAGCAGGCGAAATATTGCTTTTCCCAAACGCAGGCTGTCATCCGCAGGAAAATGGAGAAAGGAAGGTGATTCCCATCTGTTCTTCTACATAGCTGGCAATTGAACCTGGAAGATGAAATTTCTTGGAAGTACCGGAGGAAAAATTATGACTAAGAAATCGAATGGAAGACCTGGGGAGGAAAAGACTTATATCAAGGGCCTGGGGTTCTGCTCGTTTGGCATCGGAGCCAACGTAGCCGAGGTGGATGTGAAAGACGGCAAGGTGCTGCGCATCCGCCCGCTGCACTTTGATAAAAAATACGATCCAAAAGACTGGAACCCGTGGGAGATCAAGGCGCGGGGGAAGGTTTTCAAGCCTTCGCTGAAATCGCTGCTACCTCCCTTCAGCCTGGCATATAAGAAACGGGTTTACTCTCCAAACCGGATCAAGTACCCGCTCAAGAGAGTGGATTGGGATCCGGACGGCGAACGGAATCCACAAAACCGTGGCACAAGCAAATATGTGCGCATTTCGTGGGACGAAGCAACTGACATCATTGCCAAGGAGATCCGGCGCGTGCATGAAAAGTACGGGCCGTATGCAATCCTGGCGCAAGCGGACGGGCACGGCGAG
This sequence comes from uncultured Anaerolinea sp., assembly GCA_964595435.1. Taxonomy (GTDB): domain Bacteria; phylum Chloroflexota; class Anaerolineae; order Anaerolineales; family UBA4823; genus RBG-16-57-11. The sequence continues at coordinate 3,684 of CAZQQJ010000021.1, forward strand.
ACCAAAGTGATCCATGGACCACACGGCTGCCAGACCCAATTGCTGCAATTGATGGGTGGTTACACTCTCCAGGTTCGCCAGCCAGATAGCTGGGAAGGTTGGTACTGGGGCGCCAAACACGCCTGGGGCATGGATCCGGTAGGGAAGATGGGCCCGCAGACAAACGTGATGAAAGATATCATGCAGCACTCCGATATGGTTTTGTTCTGGGGCTGCGATCCAGAGACAACTACCTGGGGCTGGCAGGGACAAATGTCCAGCCGGCTGTGTTACTGGTTTACTGAACTGGGGATTAAATCCATTTATATCTGCCCGGAATTAAACTACGGGGCGGCCGTACACGCCGATAAGTGGATCCCGGTGAAACCGAATACAGATGCTGCGCTACATCTGGCGATCGCGTATACCTGGATTACAGAGAACTTGTATGAAAAGGATTACGTAGCCACGCATACCTACGGTTTTGAAGCTTTCCGGGATTACGTTCTGGGTAAGGAAGACGGCGTCCCCAAGACACCCAAGTGGGCCTCAGAGATCTGCGGCGTGCCATCTTATACGATCAAGGCTCTGGCAAGGGAATGGGCCAAGAAAAACACCTCGATCGCCCACTGCAACGGCGGTTCGTATATCCGCGCCTCTTACGCCACGGAACCCGGCCGGTTGGAAGTTCTGAACCTGGCCATGCAGGGGCTGGGAATGCCTGGCAGGCACCAGGTGACCATGATCGAGTGGCAGCTCTTCGGTCTGCACACGCAAAACCCGCTACCTCGCAGCACGGTGATCCCGAACCCGGCAGCAGCATACCGGGGTTACTTCCTGGGTTACTTCCCCAAACAGCACATACCCAAGACTCTGATCCACGAAGCTATCCTGAACCCACCCCTCAAGTGGTATGGTCACGTGATGGCGGGTATGCCGCGAGAAGATCAGTTTGAACAGTTCCAATACCCGGTGGAAGGGTGCTCGGAAATCCACATGATCTGGACCGACTCACCTTGCTGGATGACCTGTTGGAATGGCGGGCATCGTTTCCAGGATGCATTGCGCAGTGAAAAGATCGAGTTCGTCCTGGCGCAGCACCCCTGGATGGAAAACGAATGCACATTTGCGGACATCGTCCTGCCCGCTAATACCAAGATCGAAGAGGAAGATATCGGGATCGACATCTTCAGCGGGTCGTACAACAGTATCTTCTACGAAGGACAGGCCATCGAACCGGTGGGCGAATCGTTGAGCGATTACGAAATCGTCGGCGAGATTGCCAAGAAACTGGGAATGTATGAGGCTTACACAAAAAACAACACGATCGATGACTGGGTGAAGATCGGCTATACCACTTCTGGAGTCGAGACCATTGCCAGCTACGATGATTTCCGTGACAAAGAATATGTGATGGTCCCCACAGCGCCTGACTGGGAGGATGATCCCGCCGGCCTGTACCATTTCTGGAAGGATCCGGAGAATAACCCGATCAACACCCCCACCGGCAAGATCGAATTCTATGCGACCGGATTGGCCGAACACTTCCCGGGAGACGAAGAACGACCACCCGTCCCGCACTGGATCCCTTATGGCGAGACACACCAGGAAAGCCTGGCTCACCCGCGGTCAGAGAAATATCCCTTCTTGATCATCTCCAACCACCCCCGCTGGCGGGTGCACGCCATGCACGACGACATCACCTGGATCCGTGAAATCCCCACCTGCAAGGTTAAAGGGCCGGACGGTTACCTGTATGAGCCAGTGTGGATCAACCCACAGGATGCAAACAAATTGGACATCAAGAGCGGCGATGTGGTTGAGCTATACAACGAGCGCGGCGGAGTACTGGGCGGCGCGTACGTCACCGAGCGCATCATGCCCGGGGTCATCTACCAGGATCATGGGGCGCGCGTCGATCCCATTGTCCCCGGTAAGCTGGACCGCGGCGGAGCGAACAACCTGATCTGCCCGCACAAAACTACCTCCCGCAACGCGGCTGGTGAAGTCACCAGCGGTTTCCTGATCGGAGTGCGTAAGGTCGATCTGCAGGCGATGCGCCAGGAGTATCCAGAAGCTTTTGCACGAGAGTTTCATCCGGCGGCTGGTTTGGTCTTTAAGGCACGGGTGAAAGGAGGAAAGTAGCCATGAAGGTATTTGTAATTGACGTAGCAAAGTGCAACGGTTGTTATAACTGCCAGATCGCTTGCAAAGACGAGCATGTAGGCAACGATTGGGCGCCTTATGCCAAGCCGCAGCCTGACACCGGCCAGTTCTGGTTGAAGCTGAACGAAAGGGTACATGGCAGCGTGCCAAAGGTCAAGATGTCCTACGTCGCTAAGATGTGTATGCATTGCGAAAATGCACCCTGCATGAAGAACTGCCAGGAGGATGCCATCTACCGGCGAGAGGATGGGCTGGTGTTGATCAACACCGAAAAATGCTCTGGTTGCATGAACTGTGTCGATGACTGCCCTTACGGTGTCATCTATTACAACGAGGACCTGAAGCTGGCTCAGAAGTGCACCGGCTGCGCCCATTTGCTGGACCAGGGCTGGAAAGAGCCGCGCTGCGTGGATGCGTGCGCGACCGGCGCTCTGCGCTTTGGCGAGGAGGAAGAGTTCAAAGAGTTGATCGCTCAGGCGCAGGTAATGCATTCCGACTACGGCACCTCACCCAGGGTGTACTACCTGAATATGCCCAAGAAGTTCATCGCCGGGACGATTTTCGATCCAGAAATCGATGAGGTCCTGATCGGCGCCGAAATGACCTTGCAGAACGAAGAAACTGGCGAAGTGTTCAAGGCCGAAACCGATGCCTTTGGCGATTTCTGGTTCAAGAACCTGGACGTAGGGAATTACTCGTTGTGGGTCGAGATGGGCGGGTACCTTACCAAGAGGATCGAGCACATCAACACGATGGAGGATGTGAACGTGGGCGACATCACTCTATATAAGGAAGTTCTGGTGCCTGCGTAAGTAAGAATGGATAACATGCCTGGGTGACCTTTGCAGAAAGGTCGCCCGGCATGGTAATTAAAGTATGCCGCAGATGGCACTTGTTGTGCCGAAGTGATGGCATGGCTTGCACGAGCCCTTTTTCGAGCAGATGTAAAAAGCATCTCGCGTGCTGCGAGCCATACAAAATCAGTGAGTGATCCTGGTTACTCAGTAACCGATTACCCATCACTGAAATAAGAAGGAGATCGTGTAAAGATGGAAATGAAACAGGTTGTCCATGAAAAACCGTGGCAGTGGAAGGAAGATGGTTTGACTGTCACGCGTGGCAGCGCCTGGTCTGGACCGGGCTGCCACGATGGCTGTGGTGTCCTGCTTTACACAAATGAAGAGGGGAAACTGGTTAAAGTTGAAGGCGATCCAGAAAATCCGTATAATCAGGGGCGTTTGTGCGTGCGCTGCCTGGCTGTGCCGAATGTGACGAACCATCCTGACCGGATCAAATATCCCATGAAGCGCGTGGGGGCGCGTGGTGAGAATAAATGGGAGCGGATTACCTGGGAAGAGGCCTACGATACCATCGAAAGAGAATTCAAACGCATCCGCGACCAGTATGGGGCTGAGTCGGTCATTTTTTGCCAGGGCACAGGCCGGGATATCGCCCCGTATATCAGCCGGCTGGCCTGGTCTTTTGGCAGTCCCAACTGGGCAGCGTTGGGGCTGAGCGGTAATGCCTGCTATCTGCCGCGCGTGGCCGGTTGTATTGCCACCACCGGCTCGTTCTGGGTGGCAGATTGCTCACAGGCTTCTCCAATGCGCTATGATGACCCGAATTACAAAGCCCCGGAATGCATGGCCATCTGGGGAAACAACCCGGTCGTCTCAAACTCCGATGGTTTCTACGGCCATTGGGTCGTGGACTTGATGAAGCGAGGCACCAAGCTGATCGTCATCGACCCACGCCTGACCTGGCTGGCGTCCAAAGCTGAACTCTGGCTGCAGATCCGCCCCGGAACGGACGCCGCGCTGGCCCTGGGCATGCTCAACGTAATCATCAACGAAGAGCTTTATGACAAGGATTTTGTGGATAAGTGGTGTTACGGCTTCGAGCAACTGGCAGAGCGAGCGCAGGAATACCCGGTGAGTAAGGTATCACAAATCACCTGGATCCCGGAGGAAAAGATCATCGCCGCGGCGCGTCTTTTCGCCACAAGCAAGCCAGCCACTGTGCAATGGGGGTTGGCGCTGGACATGACCAAAGAAGCTTTGCCAGCAGGCCATGCAATTACGTCATTGTGGTCGATTACAGGGAATATCGATGTCCCAGGTGGGATGCTTCCACCGCCTACGCTGCTGTTCTACGGCGGCGGTTGGGGCGCTGAACTGATCAGCGACGAGCAGAAAGCTAAACGCATCGGTTTATCCAAATACCCGCTGTTGCAATACGGCTTTGTGATTGCGCACGCAGATGAAACCATCGAGCAACTGCATACCGGTAAGCCCTATCCCATCAAGGGCGCCTGGATCCAGACCAATAACGGCCTGGCCTGCATGTCTGCCGATCCAAAGAAGACCTATGAAGGCTTGAAGAAACTGGAATTCGTGGCGGGCGTGGACCTGTTTATGAACCCCACCCTGGTCTCCTGCGCCGATATTATCCTCCCGGCGGCGACGTATCCGGAGAGGGATGGCCTGCGCTTTGGAGATGGCCCGCAGCGTGGCGAAACGATCAACAAGGTTACCCAGATCGGCGAATGCAAATCGGATATGCAGATCAACCTGGAGCTGGGCAAACGCTGGAACCCGGAGGCTTACCCCTGGGACAATGTCCAGGATATGTTCTCGTACATGCTGAAGAGCAATGGTATGGATATGACCTTCCAGGAGCTGCGTGAGTCTGCCCCGGTCTACCCGCCGCAAGAGTACAAGCGTCACGAGAAAGGGATGATGCGCTTCGATGGAGAAATCGGCTTCAATACGCCCACCCGGCGCATTGAGCTGTATTCAACCCTGTACGAGCAGATTGGGCTGGACCCCTTGCCGTATTTCGAGGAACCCACTGAAAGCCCGTACAGCACTCCCGAGGTCTACAAGGAATACCCCTTGATCTTGACTACCGGCGCCCGTCCGTGGGGTTTCTTCCACTCTGAGCACCGCCAGATACCCATTTTGCGCGCCATGCGCCCCGATCCGATGGTGGAAATCCACCCGCAGACAGCCGAGAAATACGGAGTAAAGGAAGGCGATTGGGTCTGGATTGAGAACAAAATGGGGCGCGCTCGACGGAAAGTCAAGCTGACGACCATCATCGATCCTCGAGTGGTGAACACCGATCATGCCTGGTGGTATCCGGAGAAGGAAGGCGCCGAACCCAGCCTGTTTGGGCTGTGGGACGTGGCCATCAATCAGTTGGTTCCCTTCCTGCCTGGTAAGAGCGGCTTCGGAGGCAATTACAAAGCGCTGCTGTGCAAGATTTACAAAGTAGCGGAAGGAGAGATGTGAGATGGCGCGCTACGGACTGTTGATCGATTACGAATATTGCACCGGCTGCCACACCTGTGAAATTGCCTGCCAGATGGAGCACAATATCCCGGTAGGGAAATTCGGCATTCAACTGGCTGAGATCGGGCCCTGGCAGATCGAAGGCGATAAATGGCAGTATGCCTACATCCCGGTGCCGACCGAACTGTGCAACCTGTGCGGCGAGCGGGTAGCGAAAGGCAAGCAGCCATCCTGTGTGCATCACTGCCAGGCGAACGTGATGAAGTTTGGCAAGGTGGAAGAATTGGCCAAGGAGATGGAGGGCAAGTCGCACATGGTGCTGTTCGCACCCAGGTAAGTGGCTGGGCCACACGAAAATATTTCCGGGGGCATGGGATATGCCATGCCCCCACCAGAAAAGATGATGCAGGAGAATGGATATGAGTCAGGCAGTTGTTGAAAAGAAGGATGTGGCAGTTCCCAGCTACGCCTGGGTGATCCTGGCGGTGTCCTTCATCGCCAGCGTGGCGGCGCCCTTGACCCAGTTCAAAGTGGCGCCAATCATGCCAGTATTGATGGAGGCATTCAAACTAAACTTGACCAGCGCCGGATTGTTGATGTCAGTCTTTGCCATCACCGGCTTTGTCCTGGCCTTACCAGCCGGGCTCATTCTGCAACGACTGGGGTTGAAGGTCACCGGCTTAATCGCCATGGGCTGCCTGGTGTTAGGCTCAGCAATGGGGGCGTTGTCTACTGCCTCGGGGTTGATGCTCACCAGCCGCGTGATCGAAGGCGTGGGTATGGGGCTGATCGCCGTGGTTGCCCCGGCTTCCATCGCTATGTGGTTTCCACGGGAAAAGCAAGGGACTCCGATGGGTTTGTGGGCCACCTGGGTGCCGGTGGGCAGCGTGATCATGTATCTCCTGGCTCCAGCGCTGGCAACTGGTTTTGGCTGGCAGTCGGTCTGGTGGTTTAGCGCAGCTTTTGCTTTGCTGGCTTTTGTGCTGGTGTGGCTGTTCATGAAAATGCCACCCCACATGGCCGCTGCCAAGCCGGGCGAGGGCGGACCTCCGCCTGGTGAAGCCCCCGACATGAAGAAAGCCCTCTCGAACCGCGATATCTGGTTATTGGGTGCTTCGTTTGGCTTTTTCAATATGGCCCTGATCGCGGTCAGCACCTTCTACCCCACTTTTCTGAACGCCGTGCGCGGGTTTAGCATGGCCAGCGCCTCGTTTACCGCCAGTATCACTATGATCGTCGTGATCTTCGCCGCACCGTTAGCCGGGGTGCTCTCAGACAAGATTGGCTCGCGCAAGGTGTTCCTTACCTGGCCCTTCATCGTTGTGGCGATCATGTTTCTCTTCCCATTTACCGTAACCGGTGCACTGATCACGCTCTGGTTGATCTTGATGGGCGTGATCGCCGGCGCCATTCCCACCGCCACCTTTGCGGCCGCGCCTGAGATCATGAAGAGGCCGGAACTGGCCGGGATGGGTATGGCCGTCGTTGGATTGGGACAGAACCTGGGAATGTTCATCGGTCCGGTGATCTTTGGCGCCCTGGTGGAAAGCTCCGGCTGGGCCGTCGCCGGGTACTGGATGATCCCGGTTTTGGCGCTGGGTTTGATTGCGGGCTGGCTCGTTAAAGTACGCTAGTGCCGCCGGTCTAAAACAGAATGCGCACAACGTTTTACAGGAGTGTGCCCAAGAACCAGATCGCTACGGATCATAGGCTGATGAAATTATAATAAAAGGCGCTCGGTTGTGTGCGTACCTGCATAAACCGAAAGCTGCTTTGTCCATCCATACAACCGCCAGCGTTTGTAATGAATGCTGGCGGTTCTTGTCATCTGGAAAACGGGGCTGTCTAAGGCTCTGGCATCAGACAGCCCCGTTTTTTGGTGTTTTCGGGGAAATCCATGCACGTGCTCTGTTCGTTACTCGATTTTTGGTTTATCATTCTCCTGTTGCTATCCATACAATTTCTGCCTGCTTGTTGATCAAAGCCCGGAAAACATAGGAAATCGAAACGATGGAAAAGCCTGCCCAAACTTCTCCAACCGAGCTGCTGAACAACCTGCTTGAAACGCTGGATCTGCTAACGGCCCAGGCACGAGCTTACGAACGTTCTCTGCCCGGCGATAATTACCCGGCGCGGGCCGCAGTTGCCAACCTGGGCGAGTTGGCCCGTCAGGCGCTGGTTGAGGCGCGCGCCCTGGCGGCCGCCAGCCCCCCTGCGCCTTCCCCGCAACCTGTTCCTAATCCATCCCCTTTGTCCACCCGTGAAGTAGAAGTCTTAGCTTTGACCGTACAGGGCCAGACCAATCGCGAAATTGCTTATCACCTGGGAATCAGCACCCGCACAGTACAGTTCCATCTCAATTCAATTTTTAACAAAACCGGAACAGCCTCCCGCACCGAAGCGGCCACCCTGGCCGTGCGCCAGGGTTGGTTGGTGATCTCCAGGTAACTTTGCTTACCTGTGCACTTGCACAGATAGATCTCTTTTCGAGGTTTTTTACCTGGCTCCTCCTGTGTACTTGCACAGGAGGAAATCTTGTGTAAAGGCCTCAATCCTGTGCAAACGTGCAGGCCACTGCCTGTCCAGATAGACGATGCGCATAGGGCGGCTTTTTGCTATCATCCATACAACTTACCCGGCTAGAAAAAAGAGCGCTCACCGGCGCAACCGAACTGCAATCATATTTTTCAAACAGGAGCCATCTTATGTTGAACCAACCTGATTTACACGACAAGTTGCTCGAGACGCTTGGCCCGTTGGCCTCTCTGTACACCAACCCAACTACGACCAAGATCTATGTCGACTCGTACCGGCGCATCAATGTTGAACACATGTCGTTTTTTGATCCCAGTGGGGTAACGTTCGACTCGCCGCAAGCGCTGGAAAAAATGATCACCGACATCCTGGCGTTGTATCGGGTGAAGCTGGAGCCAGGGCAAACGGTGTTTGACCTGCGCCTGGAAGAACACGCCCGCATGCAAATTGTCCTACCGCCTACGGCGCTGCAAGGCCCGTGTGTGGTGATCCGCAAGTTGCCGGATGCCAGCCTGAGCTGGGAAAAGCTGATCCAATTGGGGGTGGTCAACCGCCAGATGGTGGATGTTCTGCAGGAGATGATCTACCAAAACCAGAATATGCTGGTGGTGGGCGGCAAGAACAGCAACAAAGTCACCACGGCGGCCTTGCTGGCAGGGCGCATCCCGCCCAATGCGCACGTGGTGGTGGTCGAGCGTGAACACGAAATGCAGCTCATTCACCCGAACGCAGTTTTTCTGGAGGCGGATGAGGTCTCTTACACCGAGCTGATCCGCATCGCAGCGCACATGTCGCCCCATTGGCTGGTGTTGAGTGAACTGATTGGTTCGGAAGCCATGACGGTGATGGATTTGCTCAGCCGCGGGTTTTTTGGCGTGGCCATGTTGTACGCCAATGGGGTCGAGGACGCGCTCAAACGGCTGGAGATGATGTGCCTGATGGCCAACCCTGGCCTGGGGCTGGAACAAATCCGCGTGCTGATCGCTTCGGCCTTGCAGGTGATCATCTACCAGCAGCAGTTTGGAAACCGGGATAACAAAATCATCGAGATCGTTGAGCTGGCCGGCGTTGATGAAGGTCGATACCTTTTGCAACCCTTGTTTATCTACAACATACACACCAACAGCTTCGAATCGACCGGCGTAGAACCTACCTGGAGACAGAAGGATTGAACCAGTATTTGTTTCTTATCGGACAAGAGCGATTTGTGTTTATAAAGAAAGGACAGGGCATTTATGAACATCACACCCAAAACTGAAAAAGATCTCGTCGCAGAGCTAAAATTTCAGGACGGTGGCTTTCGTTGCGCTTTGCTGGCAGCCGAGGAAGTGGCTGGCAAGCAAGGGCTGAATGTAGTCCTGACTCAATCCGGGCTGACCCATCTGGTAAATCATTACCCGGAAGACTTGAATAAACCTTCGGGCAAATATACCTTCGAGGAATATGGCAAGTTGAACGTTGGATTGCTCAACTTCTTCGGGCGGGGTGGGCGCAGCATGGTGCTGCGCATCGGGCGCCTCTCGCAGCAATACGGCACCGAGCAGATGAGCGCCCTGATGGGCACCGCCATCACCTCCGCCATGAGGCTCATCCCAGAGGGTATGCGCACGAAAAAGGGCCTGGAGTTCATGAAGTTTGCTTTTGAAAAGGTCTTCGAGTACCAGGGCAACCAGATGGTGATCCGGGTTGAAGAGCGGGGTGATAAGATCGCTTTCTGCCTGGATACCTGTGGCTGCTGCTGCGGATACAACGCCGACCAACCGATCTGCTACTGCCTGACCGGGATGCTCCAGGAAGGGCTGCACGGCATCTTCGGCAAAGACCGGGAAGTGGATGTGAAAGAGGTCGAGTGCCGGGCGATGGGCGCACCGGCATGCGTTTTTGAGATGTCCAAAATACCTGCCAGAGGCTGATCGTGAATCGGTGAGCCCCAGACAGAACATTCGGTTCTGAGGCTCATCCTGACCATAATACGTTCATGACACGCTCTCGCTGTGACCAAAGGTTCCCTGGAGGAATGGCGTCAAGATGAATGGATCTAGAAAACAAGATGCCGGGCGCGGAGAAATCGAACAACTGAAAATTTCGTTGAAGGATGCAGAAGAAAAGATCCAGTACCAGCGCAAAACTTTTGATGCTCTTTTATCCATTTCACAATCCCTGGGGGGAAACGCCGACCATCGATGATGTGTTTACACAGGCCATCCAGCCAATCCAGGAGATTACCGGTTATACCACGATTGGGTTGCGGCTTTATGATAAACAGCAGGGCCAATTTGTTCTGAGAGCACAAAAAGGGTTCTCTCCTTTAATGATTGAGATCCTTTCGAAACTCCCCAGGCCCGTTGATGAAATCTATTTTTCCCAGATGGTGGAGACCAAGAAAGCCGTCATCCGAGATGTACCTGCTGCAGAGTCTTCAGTCTTCCGCAATGTTGTTTTCTTTCCGCTCCTGGCAAACAACCAGATTGTTGGATCGATGGACCTTGGCTCGACAAAGGAACGGACCTGGACAGAGGATGAAATCATCTGGCTCGAACTCGTGGGTAAATATTTGGGCAATGTTATCTACCAGATCCAGCTAACCGAGAAGCTTGAAGGTTTATCGGCATTGCAGGAGCGCGAGTACATTGCGCAGGAATTGCATGATGACACCATTCAATTAATAAGCGCATCAATTCTCTGGGCACAAGAAGCCGAAATGGACCTGGATGAAGGGGATTTACCGGCAGCAAGAAAAGCTATCCAAAAGATCGTACAGAGCGCCAATCTGGCATATAAAAGCCTGCGAGAAGAGATTTTTGGCCTGCGCAAGAAAGTTGAGCCCGATGAAAATATTCTCCTGGTGATCAAAAAATCGTTGGACTGGTTTGAAGACTACTGGGGGATCGGGGTAAATTTCAGGCTGGAAAGCAATCTCTGGGTTCAAAACCCGCTGGAATTGCCGCTCAGGACCGAAATCCAGTTGCTGCGTATCATTCAGGAGGCGCTCACCAACGTGCGGAAGCATGCCAATGCAACCGGCATTGAGGTCGTCGTCCAGGTCACGGATGAGTGGCTCAAAGTCAATATACAGGATAACGGGCAAGGATTTAACCCTGAAATTATCTCGAGCGACCATCTGGGGCTACGGATAATGCGAGAACGCGTCTCATCCCTGGGTGGCACGATTCAAATTAATTCTTGCATTGGATGCGGATCAACGATTGAAATCGCGGTGCCACGATGACAGACCGGATCGCATGGTGAGAGCGGAGCCAGGCCTTACTTGCTCCGGACAATGCCCTCACGCACCGCAAAGACCGCGGCTTCCACTCGATTATTGAGATGCAATTTCTGAAGAATGCTGCCAAGGAATTTCTTCACTGAATGCTCGCTCATGAATATCTTCTGGGCAATTTCAGCGTTCGTCATTCCCTGGGCTACCAGCTCCAGAACTTGAAGTTCTTTGTTCGTAAGGGGGGAGAGAACATCGCCAGCTAAATCGCCGCTTTTATCTCTTTTATATTCGTGCAGCATTTTCGATGCCATGTGGCTCGAAAGGGCAACTTCTCCCCGGGCAACTTCCTGCAGCAAACCGTGCAGCTTTCGGGCAGGCACATTTTTCAAGATATAACCGCAAGCCCCATAGTTGATAGCTCTGAACAGGTCGAGATCCTGATCGGATGCGGTCAAAATAACGATTTTAATCGCAGGCATTTCACGGGCGATGATTTTGGTGGTTTCCAACCCATTCATGATGGGCATCGAAATGTCCATCAAAATGATGTCCGGAAATAAATCTCGCGCCAGCGCCAGCGCATCCCTCCCGTTTGACGCCTCTCCGATAACTTGAAAATCCTGCCAGTGCTCGATAATTTTCCTGAGCCCTTCGCGGAAAAGATCATGATCGTCAACAATCAGGATTGAATTCATGAGAGGATTTTGCCTCCTGAGTTGTTACTCATTTGTGGCATGTGCGATGTTATGCACGTACCACAAGGCCACAAGGGAGAATAGCCAAGTGGATAAAGAGAATTATCTACCCGGATAAAGAAATTGTAGCACAGCTAGGCTTATAGATCAATTTTCATTCTGATAGACTTCTTTGAAATCAGAACCCGAATTGGGCTTCCACTTGTTTGCGCAGCTAATGAAGTAAGCACAGCACGATACAAATCCACCAGGCACGCTAAATAAAAGGAGATTCATACTATGGATGCTAATCGTTCGACCAGTGATGGCATAGAAATCAAGAGGGTCAACTGTTTCCTGTGCCACGTACGCTGTGGCCTTCTGGCGTCTGTAAAAGACGGAAAGGTGATCCACCTGGAGGGCGACCCAGAAAACCCGCATAACCGGGGTTATGTGTGCCCCCGCATCGAACAGGATCGTTGGAAAGCCTGGCAGTACAGCCCCTACCGGCTTAAAAGGCCGCTCAAGAGAGCCGGTGAGCGTGGCTCCGGTAAATGGCAGGAAATTACCTGGGACCAGGCCTTCGACGAAATGGCGGACAGGCTGGCCCAACTGCGCGACCAGTACGGGGCCGAAACTGTCTGCTATATGGAGGGGACCTACCGAACCTGGAGTTGGCTTCACTACAAGTTCACCAACCTGTTTGGCACACCCAATACAGCCGGGAACGGCACCATCTGCTACAGCAGCGATATGTGGCTGGAACCCTGTACCTATGGCGGCTTTGCCGGCGACAAAGCCGATTGGCCAAACGCAAATTTGATCGTTTTGTGGGGACGGAATGTCGCCGAGTCGGAACTGCTCCTGTGGGACTGGGTGCAAAAAAATCGCAGAGAACGCGGCGCCAAAGTGATCGTCGTTGATCCGCGGTTTAGCGAAGTTGCACGCAACGCAGATCTCCATTTGCAAGTGAAGCCGGCTACCGACACCGCGCTGGCCCTGGCGATGATGAATATTATCATCCAGGAAGAGCTGTACGATAAAGAATTCGTCGAGAATTACTGCTACGGGTTTGACAGGCTCAAAGAGCGAGCCGCAGAATGGCCGGTGGAGCGCGCCGCTGAAGTCACCTGGGTTCCAGCCGAAAAAATCATCCAGGCGGCGCGCATGTATGGCACGATTAAGCCGGCCTGTATGCCCTGGGGCCAAAAAGCGGGGGATGCCTTTGGTCGAAATGCAGCCGCGGCGATCCGGGCGAAGGCCATCCTGAGGGCAATCACCGGAAACCTGGATGTGGTGGGCGGCGATAAGCTTGCCCCGCCATCCAAATTCCCACCAGCCTATTTTGAGCACAAAGCGTTGCCTCAAGAGCAGCGGGACAAGATGATCGGGAATGACCGCTTTCCCGGGTTGACCTTTAAAGGCTGGGATGTTATCTCCCAGGCTTTCCCGGGTTTCTATCCCTATAGCAACGCTCCCTTGATGTTCCGGGCGATGAAGACCGGGAAACCGTACCCGCTAAAGGCTTGCATTGTACAGGCAGATAACCCGATGTTGGCCTTCTCGAATACAAAGATGGTCTACGAAGGCCTGAGAAGCCTGGATTTGCTGATCGTCCATGACTACTTCCCAACGCCGACCTCCGCTTTGGCAGATTATGCGCTGCCCGCGGCTACCTGGCTTGAAAAGCCCGACATTGCCTATCCGACGATGGACCACGAAGCAGCCTCTTTCATGGGAAGCGCCCGGGTGCTGAATCGCTTCGACGGCGGCAGCGACATCGATTTCCGCGATGACTATGAATTCTGGTATGGGTTGGGCTCCCGCCTGGGGCAGACGGATAAATGGTGGGGACCGAAGGCCGAGGGTATGCTGGACTTCCAGGTTTCGGCGATGGGTGTCACCTACGAGCAATTCTATAACAATATCCGCTATGCCGTTGCCCCCAGCAAACACCAGAAATATAAAAACGAGGGCTGGCGTTTCCTGACCCCCACCGGCAAGGTGGAGCTCTATTCTACCGTGCTGGAGCAAATGGGCTACGACCCGCTGCCTCAGTACGAGCCTCCGGCGATCAGCGCGGAAGCCCGGCCCGACCTGGCAAAAGAATATCCTCTTATCATGATCACCGGGGCCCGCTTTATGCCGCAATATCACTCGGAACACCGCCAGCCAGGCGCATTCCGAGATCTTCACCCCGAACCGATTTTCGACATTCATCCGGCAACGGCCATGGAACTGAACATCCACAACGGAGATTGGTGCTGGATTGAGACGCATATCGGGCGGATCAAACAGCGCGCCCGGACGACGACGATCCTCGATCCTCGCGTGGTATCCGTTCAGCATGACTGGTGGTTCCCTGAGAAGCCCGAAGCTGAGCCATCTCTTTATGGGGTGTGGGAGTCCAGCGTCAATGTCATCACCGACGATGACCCTGACACCCTGGATCCATTAATGGGTAGCTGGCAGCAGACCGGCCTCCTGTGCAAGATCTACAAAGCCGAAGACGGGAACTGATCCAATCATGGAGATGAAAGAGGTATTCTCATGGCGCTCCCAATCACCCGATTAAGAACTGTTTCCCCAGAAGATCTGCAAAAGCTGCAGGATGCTGGCATGGAAACGATCGAGCAATTCTATCATCTGGCCAGTCACCAGGATACCCGGGCCGACCTGGCAAAAAAGACCGGGATCCCCGAGGCCTCTCTGGAGGCCTGGGCATCCGAAGCCGATAATATCATGCTGATTGCCGCGATGCTGCAGTCATAGGAAGAAGGGAAATTATGTGCTTTAGACCGCCATCTGCTGCAAAGGGTGTAAGGATTTGTGGTTCGTGCCACAAGATGAACGAAGACCCCGAAGCCACGGTCTGTGAGTTTTGCGGCGCAGAGCTCAATCCGCCGGGCGCCAGCGAGGGATCGGACGCGGCGTTACCCCCGCCGGGGCAGCCTGGAGGCGCTGTTCCGCCGAAGGCGCCGCCTGCGCCACCCAAAATCCCGGGTACTCCGCCCAAGATGCCGCCTGCCCCACCCAAAGCGCCACCGCCTCCACCCAAGAAACCAGGCGAGGGAATGGCCGTGTAGTAGTAGCGTACTTTGGTGAGCCAGGCAAAAGCTTCGACAAATTGAGAAGTGGGGATGGGGAAACCGGTCCCCACTTCATTGCTTGGCCTAAATTATTTCTTACTTTGCTACAGAAATAGATTTTCATTCCTCACCGTGAAACAAGGTTGTACGGAACGTTAAAAACCGAATAGGGAAACGTCGGTGAAGGGGCGTTTTGCGGGTCTTGTTATAAAGCCTGGTTTGTGATATAACGCTATCAGGTATCAGGAATGGCCAATATTGTTATCTGATTCATTCCTGCGGGGTAATCAAGAAGATTAGCCCGGGAGATGAGTATGCCTCAAAATAAAAAGCCAGGTGATGAAAATGGGTTTGGGATCAAAGCCGACAGCGGCCGTGGTATAACCATGGGCCAGTTGGTGGATAACGTCTCCCGGTTGACCGGGCAACGCTGCACCCCGGCCATGATATACAACTATGAAAAAAAAGGCCTGCTTCCACCGCCAGCGCGTACGGAGGGCGGCTTCCGGCTGTTTCGCGTCCAGGATGTCCAACTCGTAGTATGCATCAAACGCTGCCAGATGCTCGGAATGAGCCTGGAAACGATCAAGGAGAAAATTGATCCTTGTTTGGATGATTTAGAATTATTGAAAAATGAGTTGGATCTGCCCTTGGACCGACGAACGCAGATCCTCGAAGCGGCCATGGCGATTTTTCCTCAGAAAGGGTATGCTGCGACTACCTTGCAGGATATTGCCCAGGAAGCCGGCATTTCCGCATCGGCAATTTACCAGTACTTCCGCAGCAAAGAAGACCTGTTCCTGGCGTTGACCGATAACCTGTCGTTCATTCCCATCCTGGATGAGATCAACGCCTCCCTGGATGAGGAAAAGGATATCGGCTACGAGGATGTGCGCAGCTCGTTGATCGAGGTAGGGGAGGGCTTTTTGAGCACCCACATGCGCAATGCGGAAATCGTGCGCATGTTTATCGCTGAATCGCGCAGCTTTCCCGAGGTAGGGAAACGCTACTGCATACGCCTGGTGGATCCTGTAGAGAAGCTACTGAAGCGCTATCTCTCCACCCAGATGAAGCGCGGTATCCTGCGCCAGGTCAATGTTGAGCTTGCCGTGCACGCCTTTTACGGGAGTTTCCTCAATTTTGTTGTCACCCAAAACCTGTTGGTCGGCGAAGGGATTTTGCATTTCCCTAAGAAAGATCGGGTAAAGCAATTGGTGGATATTTACCTGATGGGCCTGTTCAACCCGGACGCCGAAAAAGAACATCCTAACCCCTGAATAATTACCTCCCTGCATCACCTATCAAACATTAAACGGTAAACGTTTAATTGTTCCTCCGCGAAACGCGCATTGCAAGGCAGACGATTCGCGTATAGTTTTGATATTATGCCTATTGACTCGAAACCCTTAATATGCTATATTAGAGTTGCAAATCAATCTATCATAATATCTAATATTGATATTGTGATTTTTTGTGCAAACTTAATTGAAGGGGTTTTTCCGAAGACCGAGGAGGTGCCTATCGACGAAAAGAAATAAATGTGCGTGCACACTGTGTACGAAAAAGTCATTGGCCAAAGAAGGAATATTTTAGGAGGCATGAAAAGGATGACAGAAAAAATTGTCCGTACGATTTGCTTTGACTGTCACTCAAAATGCGGGGTGCTCCTGCATGTGAAGGACAATCAAATCGTCCGCGTCGAAGGGGATCCTAACCACCCGGTCTCACAGGGGATGGTATGCTGCAAAGGACTAAGCGCCCAGCAAATCCATGCCCACCCCGATCGGCTGAAATATCCCCTGCGGCGGAAGGGTCCACGCGGCTCAAACAAATGGGAGGAAATCTCCTGGAAAGAGGCCATGGACGAGATCGAAGAGAAGATCCGCGGCATCACCACGAAATATGGCGAAGGCGCCTTCATCATCGGGCAGGGCACTGGCCGCGGCTCGAACCACTGGCACATGCGCGCCCAGGCCAGCTATAGTTTGCCCGGTTGGGGGTTGGTGCCCACACACGTGTGTTTAATGCCCAACCTGCTGCCCACCATGTTCACCTATGGGTTCTTCTCTTTCATCGATGCGGCCGATGTCCGCCATGCCAATACCATTGTCGAATGGGGTATCAACCCTCTCACCGCCTGGCCTGGATTACAAGGCCCGCAACTGCTGGATGCTAAGGCGCGCGGCGCCAAGCTGATCGTCATCGATCCACGCTTCACCGACCTGGCCGCTAAAGCCGATATCTGGCTGCAGATCCGCCCGGGCACCGACGGCGCCCTGGCATTGGGTATGATGAACATCTTGGTCGAGGAAGGCCTTTACGACAAGGAATTCGTCGACAAATGGACGCTGGGCTTCGACCAGCTCGCCGAGCGGGTGAAAGAGTTCCCGCCCGATCGTGTGGCCGAGATCACCTGGATACCAAAGGAAAAGATCATCGCCGCCACCCGGATGATGGCGACCAACCGCCCGACTACTTCCACCATCTCGCTCGGCGCCTGCATGCACACCAACGGCATGCAAAACGGCCGGGCGATTTCGGATTTATTCGGCATCCTGGGCGACCTGGATGCCAAGGGCGGGCTGCTCTCCAATAAGTTCTGGGATGTGATGTTGGTGCCAGAAATCACCAAGATGGACCCGTCTCGTCTGAGCGCTTTGCTGGGCGATGAAACCAAGCCGTTGCTCACCCGTGCTGGAGGCACCGCCTGGCCGGATGCAGTCTGGCGCGCCATCACTACCGGCAAGCCCTTCCCGGTGAAGGGTATGGGGTTTGTGGCCGACGATGCACCGATGTGTTACGAAAACTCGCGCGACATCGTGGCCGCCTTGAGCGAGCTGGAATTCATGTTCGTCAAAGATTACTTCCTGACGGATACTGCCAAGATGGCCGATATGGTATTGCCGACGTCGCATTGGTCAGAGCGCGAGTCGGCTGACGAAGAGCTGTACAGCGATCCCTGCCCGGTGGTCATCCCGCAGAAGGCCGTCGATCCGCCTGGCGATGCCTGGTGTGATTGGCAGTTCTGGCTGGAATTGGGCAAACGTTTCAAACCCGAATGGTGGCCATGGAAAGATGTGCGTGAGATGTGGCAGTGGCGCATGAAATCCTTCTATGGCGTTGACCTGTCATGGGACGAATTGGCCAAGCAAGCCTACTTCGTAACCTACGGCGGCGACAAGCGCGTCTTTAAGAAGTACGAGAAGGGTCTGGAACGACCTGACGGGCAGCCCGGCTTCCGCACCGCCAGTGGGCGGATCGAGCTGTACTGCGAGGGCTGGGGACAGTTCGGTTATGACCCGCTTCCAGATTACAAGCCGCCTTCAATCTACGAGAACGAACAGTTAATGCACGATTACCCCCTGATCCTGATGACCGGCGGTAGGATTTACCCATTCTATCACTCGGCCTGGACGCAAATCCCGATGCAGCGCGAGATCGAACCGGAACCATTCATCGAGCTCCATCCGGACACAGCGCAGAAGCAAGACATCAGCGATGGTGATTGGCTGTTTGTCGAATCGCCCAATGGGCGCATCCGCGCCAAGGCCCGCCTGACGAAAGGCATCGATCCACGCTGTGCGCATCTGCCGCGGCCCGGTTGGCGAGACGGCTGTAAAGAGCTGGGCTTGAAGGGGTATGGCAACCTGGGGGCAAATAACAACGTACTGATTGGGGCTGAGCCTTCAGACCCACAGTTTGGCACACCGGCAATGCGCTCGGCGCGCTGCCGGCTGATCAAGATGGAGGCGGTGTGACATGGCTAAGATCGCGATGTTAGTTGACCTGGACCGCTGCGTGGGTTGCTTCGCCTGTCAGAACGCCTGCAAGCTGGTGAACAATCTGCCGGATGGGGTGATCTGGCTGCGCGTCACCCCCAAGGAAAATAAGCCAGAGGAAGTGAACGGCAAGTTATACATGGATCGCTTCCCTGTGCCGGTCACTCTGGAGACGTGCGAGAATTGCCCGGATCGTACAAACGGCCACGTGCCGTTGTGCGCCAGTGTCTGCATGGGCAAGGCGCTTTGGATCGGCGACGCGGATAAAGCGCTCGAAAAAGCGAAGAAACTGCGCGCTGTTGTCTATACAAAATGAGATCGCTTCCCGGGGCAGTAACTTCCTGCCTGCCCGTTGAGACTCATTTTGCATAATGTTGTGAGGTGTGTGGCACCGTAAGCTAACAGCGCACCACACACCTCACAGCCGAATAACTGGTTGTGGCAGCTTATTTTCCAAAAAATTGGCCATAGACCTTTAGGGTCTTAGAGACCCTAAAGGTCTGACCACGCAAAATGACTTTGAAGGAGCTGAATGTGGCAATAAAAAAGACACGTACGGTTTGCGTAACCTGCCATGCCCGCTGTGGGGCAATTGTCTATTCGGAAGACAACAAGATCATCAAGATCGAAGGGGATGAAAACAGTCCTCACTCGAAGGGCATGTTCTGCGGGAGTGGGCTTTCCCAGCGTTTCATCCACGAGGACCCCAGGCGAGTGATTTACCCAATGAAGCGAGTGGGGCCGCGCGGGTCAGGCCAGTGGGAGCGAATTACCTGGCAGGAGGCGATGGATACCATCGCCCAAAAAAGCATGGAAATCAGAGACAAATATGGCTCGCAGGCCATCGTAACCGGGCAGGGCACCGGCCGCACCTGGAACCACTGGCACATCCGCCTGAACTCAACGCTCGGTATCGAAGGGTGGAGCCTGGTTCCCACGCATGTCTGCCTGCTGCCGCACATCGTTCCCCACGCCCTGACGATGGGCGTGTTCAGCGCCGGCGGCGCCGATTGGGAGAGGGCCAAAACGATGGTGGTGTGGGGGGTATCGCCGACCGGTTTCCGTACGTCGATCAAAGCCGTATTGGACAACCAGGCGCGCGGCGGCAAGCTGATCGTCATCGACGTACGCTATACCGACATCGCCAAGAACGCCGATATCTATCTGCGCCCGCGGCCCGGGACCGATGGCGCACTGGCCCTGGGCTTTATGAACGTGATTATCGAAGAAGGACTGTACGACAAAGATTTCGTCGATCAATGGACCTACGGCTTTGATGAACTGGCCGAAAGGGCTAAGCAATACCCACCCGAAAGGGTAGAGCAAATCACCTGGGTGCCCAGGGAAAAAATCATCCAGGCGGCGCGCATGATCGGCAGCAACGGTCCGACGTCCGTCATGGCCAGCCTGGGCGTGGGCTGCATGCATACCAATGGCATCCAGAACGGGCGCGCCGTGGCCTGCCTGCAAGGACTGTTGGGGCACATGGACAAGCCTGGTGGGTTTATCGTCAACCAGGCGATGGGTGTGATGCTCGATCCACGAATCACACTGTGGGACGAGTCGCGCAATATGGGCGCTCCGGATGTCAAGTTGTTTGGCGGCCAGACTTACCCAATGTATAAAGCGATTGGGCGCTCCAACTGGCCCAACGATGTCTTCCGGGCCGTGTTGACGCAAAAGCCCTGGCCGGTGCGCATGATGGTTTTCATCGCCAACGACCCGCTGCTGTGCTATGAGGATCCGCAACTGGCTTACGCCGCGCTGCAGTCCCCCAACCTGGAGTTCATCGCCGTCAAGGATTACTATCTCTCGCCGACTGCCAAGATGGCCGATATGGTCCTGCCGACGGCAGATTGGTCCGAACGCGACACCATTGATGAAGAGTTGTTCACCAACATGGTCATCTCAACGGAGCGCGCCGTAGAGCCGCCAGGAGAATGCTGGGATGATTGGCGCTTCTTCCTGGAATGGGGTAAACGCGTCAACCCGAAGTTGTGGCCCTGGAAAGACGAGAAGGAGATGACGCTCTGGCGCTTGAAGGAATTCTATAACCTGGACCTGACCTGGGATCAGTATGTGCAAGGGGCATATATCTCCACAGAGATCGGCGGAGGCGAGCGGATCTACGAGAAGTACGCCAAAGGCATGATGCGACCAGACGGCCGGCCGGGCTTTATGACTCGCACCGGGCGGATCGAGTTCCGCTGCGATACCATGGCCGCTTTTGGCTACGATCCGGTTCCTGACTACATCGAGCCCGCAGAAAGCCCGGTCAGCACGCCGGGTCTGGCTAAAGATTTCCCGTTGATTCTGACTACCGGACACCGCCTGTATCCCTTCTTCCACTCCGCCTGGACAAACATCCCGGCGCAGCGCGAGCTGGAGCCTTACCCGTTTGTGTTGATCAATCCGGCGGATGCCCGGGAGCGCGGCATCCTGGACGAGGACTGGGTAAACGTGACTTCGCCGCGCGGCAAGATTTCCCTCAAAGCCAGGGTTTCCCATGAGATCGGCAAAGGAGTCGTGGCTGTGCCGCGCCCGGGCTGGCGCGACCCCTGCCCGGAGCTCGACCTGCCGGGCTACGGCTGGCAGGGAGCCAATCCAAATGTCCTGATCCCCGCCGAGCCCGCCGATCCAGGGTTTGGCGCATCGCCGATGAAGTCGACGTTATGCCAGGTCGCCAGGAAGGAGGCATGGAATGACCACGAATAAACCTCAGCCGGTCGGAGTATTGCTCAACGCCGAGCGCTGTACAGGCTGCTATAGCTGCCAGTCCGCCTGCCGGGAGGCCAACCATGTGCCCCTCGAAGAAAAGTGGCTGGAGGTAGTCCGCCGCAAGCCAGTCATTGTGGATGGCGAGCTGAACCTGTACCACCTGCTGGCCCCGACGCTGGAAAAGTGCGCCGAATGCGTGGAACGCCAGAATCCACCGTTGTGCGAACGAGTCTGTATGGCAAGCTGTCTGTATGTCGCCCCGGTGGACAAGCTGCTCCCACTTCTGAAGAATAAAGGCAAGTGGGTGTTGTACACGCCGTAAAGCGGTCTAAAAAGTTGCGCCCGTTGCCATTTTACGCTGAAATAATCACCCTCTACAATACCCCTTGACTACCTCATATGGGGTGATTACACCGGCTTGATTACCAGATACAATGATGTCGAAGAGATTGAACGAGTCAGGAGAATGAGATGGTTCAGATTACTGACGAGATGAAGGATGTTGTGTCAAAGGCGCGGATGTTTGCAGTCGCTACATCTTCGCCGGATGGCGAGCCCAATGTGGTGGCAATTACATTTGCCAAACTAATTTCTGATGATGAGTTCCTGTTGATGGACAATTTCATGGAGAAGACTGAGGCCAACTTGAAGGCCAACCCGCGGGTAGCAATTTCCTGCTGGGATGTAAACTGGCAAACGATGGTTGCTCGTGGGTATCAGTTCAAAGGCGACGCACGGTTTGAATACTCTGGTAAGATTTTCGACGAAGGTTGCCAATGGGTGAAAACGCTGCTGCCTAAAGTTCAGTCAAAAGCGGCGATTATCGTAAAGGTAGCCTTGATCTATAACCTGGAGCCACACGCTAAAAAATAAATCGATCAGCCAGGCGAGCCCGGCAGCCTGACTGATTGAAAATCGATCTTTCAAAATAGGAGTTAGACGATGTGTTTTCGACCCCCTACTGCGCAAAAAGTAACTGAGCCTTGTCCTGGATGTGGCGCAGCTAAAGATCCGGCTGCCGTTTGCCTGAACTGTGGGTTCGTACCGGAATTACCCTGCCCAAAATGTGGCACGAAAAACCCGGTGACGAGTGAGCAATGCAGCAACTGTGGCTATAAAGTGCCCAAGGCGCCACCGCCTCCGGGCGTCTCTGCTGCGGGAGCTGCTCCTAAAATACCACCTCCCGGCCAACCGGGTGGTGTCGTGCCTCCAAAAGCCCCACCCCCTCCGCCGAAAGCGCCGCCCGCCCCGCCCAAAAAGCCCAGTGCATAAATATTGATCCGAGGTGTGGCCAATAAGCTAATTTGATGCACCGATCGCCAGCGATATGTAGCCGGCGGTCGGTGCAAGCTTAAACCACCTGGTCGCGGGGTATCATAATGACCATAGGTTTCTACGAACCCATAGATAGAGTATAATGCGGATGAAGCCGGACCATCTCAGACTGTGCTACATCCAGGTCAAAGTTAGCAGACCGAAGGACAACCAGCATCCCGACCGCACGAGTACATTCGGAATGGAACAGCCAAGGTCATGGCTTTGCCGGTCCATTAGATCACATGTGCCCGCTGCCTTCGGTGCCTGCTCTGGATGTGAAAGATAACTTCAGAGTCCAAATGAACCAGACAGACGGGTTGCCGGCTGGCTATTATCCTGGCCCAAGGAGATAAAGGGAAATGCCAACCTCAGTCCGGAAACGCATTGAAGACCTCATCAGAATCGGCGAGTCGATTTCATGGCCTGGGTGCCCTGAAGCTGCAAACCAGAGGATGGTGGATGTACTTGCAGAAGTACTCGGATGTGAAGCAGCATCCATTCATATCCTGGATTTCACCGGCGATTACATGCTGAACTATGCAAGTCATGGCAACCTCCCCGAAGATATAACCATAGATATGCAGATATCCATAACAACAGGTCGCACGCTGCAGATGATGGCGACACACCAGCCAGTTGTTATGGATTTTCAGCACCCTGATCCTGCCGATAGGATCTTGAAAAGTTACCGGGTGTTCAGAAGCGCGATCAGTGTGCCGATCCTGGCAGGCGACGATATGCTGGGTATGTTCAGCCTCGTGTACAAAAAGCGCCGGCGCTGGACGGTACAGGATATCGAACACTTGATCAATATCGGCCGGATGCTTGGTATATCGGTGCAACACGCCCGGGCGGCCAGGAAAGTCGCTGACCTTGAAATCTTGATCGAGCGCAAGCGATTGTGCATGGAACTCCATGACAATCTCTCGCAACTGGTCAGCTCGCTGAAGATGGGAGCGGAGGCTGCGCTGCTTTCATGGCAAGAGAGCGACCTGGATCGGCTGCGGAGTGACCTCGAAAGGATCAGGAACACTGGTCAGGAAACTGAAAGGACGTTGCGCGAAGAAATGCTTTCCCTGCGCACTCCCACAAATGAGACGGAAGGGCTGATCCCTGGCATCAGCGAATGCCTCAAACGTTTTGAACAGCAGTGGAGGATTGAGACGGCTTTGCAGGTGAAGGGTGGTCTGGAACCTCTGGTCGTTCCCACGCAAATGGAACTGCAGTTCATACGCATCCTGCACGAGGCTCTTTCGAATGTTTTGCGCCACGCCACGGCTTCTCAGGTGAACGTCGTGTTGCAAGGCGATCCGTACCGCTTGAGCATGCAGATCCACGATAATGGGCAGGGGTTTGACCCTGATGCTGTTTCTTGCGAGCACCTGGGATTAAGGATCATGCGCGAGCGAGCAGAGGCCTTGGGTGGAGAACTGACCATTGGGTCCGGTGATGGAGTTGGTACTACAATATGCGTTGACGTGCCACGCTACACATAGCGATAGGAGTGCCCGAGTATGACATCTGGTAGAGCCACCCTGCTGTTGGCAGATGACCACAGGCTATTTCGCGATGGCCTGCGAGAGCTGATTGCTCACTGGGGTGAATTTCAGGTAGTGGGTGAGGCGGCCAATGGTCAGGAGGTGATGGAGCTTTGCAGGCAGCGGCCGCCCGACATTGTGCTGATGGACGTTCAGATGCCAGTGATGAACGGAGTAGAAGCCACCAGGCGGATCAGGGCTGAGTTTCCTGATGTCACCGTGGTGATGCTCACCATGTCGGTGGAGGAGAAGGATCTCTTTGAAGCGCTCAGGCAGGGGGCCCGCGGCTACGTGCTGAAGAACATCTCGGCCCAGCAGTTGCGCGAGCAGTTGCAAGAGGTGGTGCGCGGCGAGGTACCCCTGTCCGGGGCGATCGCCGCCAAGATCCTGGCGGAGTTCAACCGGCTGCAGGATGGAGAAGCCGGTGGGCCGTTCGAGCCGCTGACAGAGCGCCAGATCCAGATCTTGCGCCTGGTGGCAGAAGGGTTGTCGAACGAAGAGATCGGTGCCAGATTGTACCTGAGCGAGCAGGCGGTGAAGAAACAATTGAGCAATGTGATGCAGAAGCTGCACCTGAACAACCGTGTGCAGGCGGCTGTCTACGCCGTACGCAAAGGATTGACTGGCTAGCCTGAATGGATCGGCATTGCCAGAATTAACCAGGAGAGCCTCGGGAACAGGCTCTCCTTTTTCTTTTGATCTCCATATTTATCACTGGGCGGTAACCATCCGGGCTATAAAGGGTGTCCATTAGGGTCGGAGAGGGTAGCTGGATGGGGCTGGTTGCTGGCGGGCTTTCGCCGTAGTATTGTTAGCAAGAACCCTCGCCCATTTCTGAAAAATGCATGGAGACTCGCACCTCGTCGCAAAGGATTCTCATGACCGAACGAAAAATCGCCACCCTGCTGTTGGCAGATGACCACAGGCTATTTCGCGATGGCCTGCGAGAGCTGATTGCTCACTGGGGTGAATTTCAGGTAGTGGGTGAGGCGGCCAATGGTCAGGAGGTGATGGAGCTTTGCAGGCAGCGGCCGCCCGACATTGTGCTGATGGACGTTCAGATGCCAGTGATGAACGGAGTAGAAGCCACCAGGCGGATCAGGGCTGAGTTTCCTGATGTCACCGTGGTGATGCTCACCATGTCGGTGGAGGAGAAGGATCTCTTTGAAGCGCTCAGGCAGGGGGCCCGCGGCTACGTGCTGAAGAACATCTCGGCCCAGCAGTTGCGCGAGCAGTTGCAAGAGGTGGTGCGCGGCGAGGTACCCCTGTCCGGGGCGATCGCCGCCAAGATCCTGGCGGAGTTCAACCGGCTGCAGGATGGAGAAGCCGGTGGGCCGTTCGAGCTGCTGGCAGAGCGCGAGATCCAGATCCTGCAATTGGTGGCAGAAGGGCTGTCGAACGAGGAGATCGGTGCCAGATTGTACCTGAGCAACCAGACGGTGAAGAAACAATTGAGCAATGTGATGCAAAAGCTGCACCTGAACAACCGTGTGCAGGCGGCTGTCTACGCCGTACGCAAAGGCCTGGCAAGATAGCCGGACCAGGCCTACCGGCAGCGAGTTCTCTTTTTGGACCAGGTATGTGGATACCGCAGAAAGGACCGAGAGGGCCAAAAAGGGTAACCGGATGGGGCTGGCAATCGTCTGATTTTCTCTGTAACATGATGATACGCAACGAGTTTGGCGTTATTGAGTTCGGTCGTGACATGGTCACGATGATTGGATGATGAAAAGACAATCATAACAAGGAGAAAATAAAATGGCTAAGTTTTCAGTAGACACCAAGATGAAAGATTTGCTCAAGGATCCAGACGCAGCAGCGATCCTGGAATCGTATTTTCCAGGGATGACGACGAGTCCACGAATAAAGATGGCCGCCGCGTTTACCTTCAGGAAGGTGGCTGCCTTCCCCCAACTGAACCTGGACAAGGAGAAGGTAGCCGAAATCGATCAGAAGCTGCAGGCCCTCGGATAGCAGATCGAGATGCTGGAATAAGAAACGATTTACCTATCTCTCAATAATCTAATTTTTGCAAGAAGAACTTGCGAACCTGGAATATCACCTTTTTCTAAAAGGAGACAAGAAATGATAAGAGACAGGGAAAGCACAACGGCAGGTATGCCTGGTGATGCGGTTGAACCCTGGCAGGAACCAGAGACGACTATAGTAAGAGGGATCGCCAATGGAGGCATGGGTGGAGAACCATCGGCGGTCGATTCCAAGAACGGGAAAATTGTCAGAATCAGGCCGATGCGCTGGGATTGGAAATACACCCAGGAGGAACTTGCTGATAAATTGTGGAAGTTTGAGGCGCGGGGAAAGACGTTCGAATGTCCCATCAAGTCTCAACCACCATATTTTGCTTTAAGTTACAAAAAGCGTGTTTATTCCCCCAACCGGGTGAAATATCCACTGAAAAGGGTAGACTGGGAGCCCGGAGGTGACCCGGCTAAGATCAACGCTCAGAACCGTGGGAAGAGCAAGTTCGAGAGGATTTCATGGGACGAAGCAGCCGCGATCATAGCCAGCGAGATTAAGCGAGTCCGCGAAAAATACGGCCCTTATGCCGTGCTTGCCGTAGGGGAAGACGGACACTCTGAGTCTAAAAATATCCACATGACGGGTGGCTGTCACATGAACCTCCTGGGGAGGATAGGAGGGTACACCCGCGAGACCAGGACTCCAGACAGCGTGGAAGGATTCTATTGGGGGGCAAAGCATGTCTGGGGTACCGGGGCAAATAACGGCCTGGGTATGACCGCCCCTTCCGAAAATGTTATTAAGGATGTTGCAGATCATACGGAAATGATTGTGCTTCAAGCCGGGGACTGGGAAACTGTCCAGAACTACGCCGGCCAGTTCTGGAGCAAAGTAATCGATTATTTCCTCGAGATCGGCATCAAGTTTGTGGTGATCGATCCGTTCTGCAACTATACCGCGGTGGCTCATGATGAGATGAAGTGGATTCCCATCCTGCCCAACACGGATGTAGCCCTGGATTACGCCATTATCTATACCTGGATCAAGGAAGGCACCTACAATAAGGAGTACGTTGAGGCCCATACCATCGGTTTTGACAAGGTCAAAGCCTACGTGATGGGTGAAGAGGACGGCGTGCCGAAGTCGCCCGCATGGGCTGCTCCCATTTGTGGCGTCCCGGAATGGACCATCAAGGCTCTTGCCCGGGAATGGGGCTCCAAAATTACATCGATCGGCCATTTCTGCGGCGCCCATATCCGGGGGCCGTACTCCCACGAACCAGGCAGGACGGAGGCCTACAAGCTGGCGATGCAGGGTTTAGGTGGACCGGGGGTTCATCAAATACACCTGTTTTCATTCAATGTAGCCAGACAACCATCTCACACAAGCTATGGGCCCTTTTTATGGGGGTTCAAAGCCGTTCAATTTATGCCGACCGAACAGGCCATTCCCCGCACCATGATCCATCATGCGATCATGGACGGCAAAGCCGAGCACTGGGGCAGCCCGCAAATCATCATGGCGCCCACCGAAGAGCAGTTCGAAAAATTCACCTATCCCGCGCCGGAAGAAAATGGCGGCGGTGAAGTCCATATGATGTGGTCCGAAAAACCCTGCAACCAGGGCTGCTGGAACGGCGGCTTTTATTTTCAAGAAGCCATGCGCAGTCCGAAGATGGAATGCGTTATTACCAATCACCAATGGCTGGAGAACGATAGTCTCTTCGCTGACCTGGTCCTGCCGGTCTCTGTCGCGGCGGAGGAAGATGATATCGTGGGAAGCGGGATGTGTGTTTCAGTCAATTGGGCTGGCATCCAAAAGAGAGCCTGCGATCCCGTAGGGGAATCCAAGAGCGACTACGAGATCGCTGTTGAGATAGCCAAGCAGTTTGGGATAGAGGACGAGCTTACAGAGGGTATGAGCGTTGAGGAATGGCAGAAATATGCCTATGAAACTTCACCGATAAAGCCTTTCATCAGTTGGGAAGAGTTTTCAGAGAAAGGCTATTACATCCCCCCGTTTGACCCGGATTGGGAGAATATCCCGCCCGGTATGAGACAGTTCTACGACGACCCGGAGAATTTTCCTTTGGATACACCCTCGGGTAAGATAGAATTTTACTCTGCTGCATTGGCCGAGAACTTCCCGGATGACAAGGAGCGAGGCCCCATCGCCAAATGGATCGTGGGCGGTCCTGAATCCGAAGGCTGGACCCATGATGAAACTCAATGGGGTGAAAAGGCAAAAGACTATCCTTTACTTCTGGTGGCAAGCCCTGGGAGGTGGCGCGTCCATGTCCAGGGCGATGATATCACCTGGTTCCGTGAGATCGAGACCTGTAAGGTCAAAGGCTATGACGGCTATTTGTACGAACCGATGTGGATCAACCCGGTCGACGCCGCAAAACGCGGCATTAAACATGGCGATATCGTCAAGGTGCGCAATGACCAGGGGATTATCCTGTGTGGGGCGTATGTTTCCGAGCGGATCTTACCCGGGGCCATTTTTGTCAACAAAGGGGCGAGAGTTGATCCGATTGCCGAGCGCATTGATCGGGGAGGGTCGACGAACCTCATCACGACCCCGAAGCCGATTTCCAAGCACTGCTGGGGTTTTGCGGTGACCGGTTTCCTGGTAGAGGCGGAGAAGCTTGACCCGGCTGAGATGGAGCAATGGAAAAAGCAATACCCCGAGGCATTCGCCCGAGATTATGACCCGGCATCTGGTTCGCGTTACAGTGGTTGGGTAGAAGGAGTCAAGTAGAGATGAAAGTCTTTGTTATCGATCTCAAAAAATGTGTTGGTTGCCACGATTGCCAGATTGGCTGCAAGGATGAGCATTGTGGAAATGATTGGATGCCCTATGCCAGGCCACAACCGGACACGGGCCAGTTTTGGATGAAGCTCAACCAGTATGAGCGCGGGGCTCGTCCGCATATCAAGGTGACCTACCTGCCGGTGATGTGCCAACACTGCGATAACGCTCCCTGTATGGCGGCTTGCAAGACCGATGGCGCGATCTATAAGCGCGATGACGCGCTGGTTATCATCGACCCGGCCAAATGCAATGGCTGCGGTGAGTGTGTGGACGCCTGCCCGTATGATGCCATCTTCTTCAACGAAGAATTGAAGATTGCGCAGAAGTGCACCGGCTGCGCCCATCTGCTCGACCGAAAATGGCCGATTGATGTGCCTCGCTGTGTGGATAACTGCCACAAAGATGTTTTTCAGTTTGGCGAGGAATCCGAGCTGGATCTGACCGGGGCCGAGATCCTGCACCCCGAATATGGCACCAGGCCGCGCGTCTACTACAAGGGACTGCCGAAACGGTTTATCGCCGGCACTGTGTATGACCCGGTCGAGAAAGATGTCGTCATCGGCGCTACGTGCACGCTGACCGGCGCAGCCGGCCAGTTCACTGCCCGCACCGATAACTTCGGCGACTTCTGGCTGCGGGACCTGCCCGAAGCCGACTTTACGCTGACGATCGCGGCCGACGGCAAGGCCAAAACAATGTCGGTCAGCACGAAAGAAAAAGACCTTGGCTTAGGGGACATCCCCTTAGCCTAGCCAATCGGAAAGAAGGGTACCGGGTGTTTGGCGGAGCTTTTATGTTCTCACCTGCGACGCAAAACACCCGGGATACATCTTCTCTCCAATAACGAAGAGGTAAGTATGTGTTTCAGACCTACACAAGCAAAGCTGAACAGATGCCACAAATGCGGTAAGGTGAATAAACCGATCGCGACGGTTTGTGTTGAGTGTGGTGCGAAACTGGAGATGGGGCGCGAACCTTGCCCTCAGTGTGAAACGATGAAAGACCCGCTGGCGGTCTGTCCAAACTGTGGGTTTGTCCCCGAAGCGGATTGCCCGAAATGCGGCACGAAGAACCTGGTGACGAACGAGCAGTGTACCAAATGCGGTTTTAAAACGCCTAAAATGGCCCCACCCCCTGGCGTTTCTGCGCCGGGAGCGCTGCCCTCAGCGCCGCCGAAGGCGCCTACCGCTTCCCCGAAAGCGCCTCCCGCGCCTCCCAAAGCGCCTCCCAAGAAGCCGGGAGACTAGATTCCAAGCAAATAAGTGGCGGACGACAACATTGTGTGAATGTGAAGGAGCTTGCTTTGACAGGCGGACACGTGCTTGAGAAGTATCGACCTGCTTTCCAGAGTTCATCGGGCAATCATATAAAAGTTGCTCGCAAACCTGATGAGTCTTGATAGGCACACAATGGTCTGGCGTTGTCATGAAGACCTGTCAGGTTTGGGCTACGCAAAATGACTTTCAGCCAAATAAGTCAACCTGCCGGGCGCGGCCGGCAGCCTGGATCGATGAAAAATGGCGTCAGCGTTCGTCCGCGTTCATCTACGTCCCATTTTTCATGAAAGGAGAGAAAAATGACACAGGATCACAAACCGGTAGTGCAGGTTCAGGGGCTGTTTCAAGTGGGCATTGTGGTTCGCGACCTTGAAAAGAGCATGAAACTGTACGAGGAGCTGCTGGGCATTGGGGACTGGGCTGATATGGAGGTCTCCAGCGAGATATTAACCAGCCTGACCTACAAAGGCAAACCGGTGGAGAATGCCTGCTTCCGCACCGGCATGGCCGACGTGGGCTCTGTGCAGCTCGAGCTGATCCAGCCGGTGGATGGGGATCTGCCCTACGCGGACTTTCTCAAGGAGCATGGCGAGGGTTTGCATCATCTGGGTCATATCTACGTGCCCGACATGGATGCGGCGCTGCGCGACCTGGAGGCCCAGGGTTATCCGTGCATCTTCGCTGGATCCACACCTGGAACCAAGTTCGCCTATGTGGATATGTCCAAGTCGCTAGGTGTGATCGTGGAGTTGATCGAGGCGCCATAGGCTAAGTAGGTTGCCTGGTCACCGATGGACATGGCATTGGTAGGACTTTCCTAAAGCCCACTATAGTGCCATTTCAAGCGTCCAAGGTAGCGCCATTGCCACCCCAAAAATTCTGGTTGTAAAGTTGGAGAGGCTTACCGGGGCACTCAAAGTGAGAAACCGTATTCCTGGGCAGCAATGAAGATATGAACTGCCCAGCAGGGTGCTGTTGTTTGATGGAACGCACGACAGCATCGTTCAACTTATGGAGGAAGGAGAATGAAAGCAGCGATCTATCAAGGCGTGGGCAATGTACAAGTCGTTGACCAGCCGGATCCCGAGCCGGGGTCCAAGGATGTCATCGTCAAAGTTGCCCTGTGTGGTGTTTGCGGGTCGGATACTGCAGAATATCACATAAGTAACAGCGGGGCGATCCAGCCCGGAAAACAATTCGGCCACGAATTTGCAGGCACGGTCGTTGACATTGGTAAAGATGTCAAAGGAATCAGCGAAGGCATGCGCGTGACCGTCAACCCGATGACAGCTACCCGTGCCGGTAGACGGAACGCGTGTATGGTCGGGGGATTCTCACAATACGTGCTGGTCGAAGACGCGGCCATCGACTACAACATCTATCCTTTGCCAGATCATTTGACCTTCGAAGATGGAGCTCTTGTGGAGCCAGCTTCGGTGAGTATGCACGGCGTCAATACGGCTCAACCGAAGCAAGATGATCGGGTGTTGATCCTGGGTGCAGGTCCGATTGGTTTGGGCGCACTCGCCGGGATGAAGGCACTGGGCGTCAAGAACGTTATCGTTTCCGATATTTCTGAATTCCGTCTGGAGAAAGCCAAAGAATTGGGCGCCGATGCGGTACATAATCCGAAAGAAGTTGATCTTGTAGATTTTCTGGAGAAAATTTACCCCGATCAACATCCTATCATGGGGTATATCGACGCCACAGTCGATGCTGCCGGTGTTGGAGCAGCATTAGAAGACGTAATTTACATCAGCAAAGGCGGGGCGCGCATCAGCATCGTTGCGCTTCACAAAGCCCCTATATCACTCGACCCCATCTTTTTCATCATGAAAGATCTCCAAATGAAAGGCTCCGTGGGTTACCCAACAGAGTTTCCACAGGTCTTAGGGTTCTTTGCTAATGGAAAAGTCGACCTCAAACCAGCCATCACGCATCGATTCCCCCTTTCTGAGATCAACGCCGCGCTAAGGATGGCAGTCAGCGTGGATGAAGCAGTGAAAGTCATGATCGATATGCCAGCCTGAGAAACAGGCCGGGCGGTCAGAAACACCAGTCTGTGTGATGGGTCGCCTCGAGGCCCGATCACACAGACTGCTGATAACCATAACCGTGGTCATCCCCACCTATACCTCTCGGCATACCCTGCGCTCCCCCATCGCGGCACTGAAAAACCGGTCGAGGCGCTTTATCACTCATCTTTCGGTCATTTTGATCACCCGCTATCAATTAAAGCGGCGGGTGGGCATAGACTGATTCTGGGATGCCCAACGCCTTCAGGATGCGGCATTGCAGGGGCGAGAGCGGTGTGACTTCATACCGAACCTCGGTCTTTGTTGTGTGACGGTAAAGGGTGATGTTGTCAAAGGCTTTCAACAATCGCTCATCGTCACGTAGATAGAGCGGCATAATGCCCAGCAAGCCGCCTTTGAGCCGATGAAAACCATGTTCGGGTTGCCATTGCTGACGATAGCAGTTCACTGCGCCAGCCAGAGTGAGACGGCTGGCTGGGGCATTCGTGAGGTAGAAGCGCCATCCGGCCAAGCGGTTGAACAGGTCAATCGCCGCAGTTTGGCGGAGGGTCTCGACCGTCCAGGAGTGGGTCTGGATGGTTTGCGTGGGGCGGTCGGGCCCTGGGCGACCACGTCCCACATATCGGGTTTGGCTGGTCCCCTGCTCGTTGAAGTTCAGGCTGAGGTATTCGGCCAGATCGTAGCGCTT
Organism: uncultured Anaerolinea sp.; assembly: GCA_964595435.1. Classification (GTDB taxonomy): domain Bacteria; phylum Chloroflexota; class Anaerolineae; order Anaerolineales; family UBA4823; genus RBG-16-57-11. The sequence continues at coordinate 36,790 of CAZQQJ010000021.1, forward strand.
CAGGATAGTCTGTGCCCGGCTCTCCCTGTCGGTCCGATCGGCGGCAGGGCGGAGGTTGAGGTTTGCCAGGGCTGCTTCGGCTTTCGCCAACCGCTCCTGCAAAGCGGCTCGTTGCCGATGAGCGTGAGCTTCACTTTGCACCACCAGCCGCCGCTCGATCCAAAGGATGGTTTCTGCGCTGTCCGGGTTCTGCCAGACACAGGGCATGGCGATTTCAAAGCCCTGACCCACAGCAGGTTCGTCCACCTTTTGGCCGGGCAGCCGGATCGCTTGCGGAGCGAAAGGCGGAGCAAGTACTCAGGTGCGCAACTCAGCCGGTACGTTGCCAGTCATCGGCATCGGGGTGAGGTAGAAACCCTCCCGACTTTGAATTTGGGCGCGGTTTTCCAGGCTGGCCAATTTGCAGTCGCCCACCGCCAGAAAATCGGGGCAGCCAATCGTCGCCGCCAGCCGATCCCATGCGGGAGTGTAATGCGGGTCATCCGCCTGTTCGCCCGAGAGTACCGCAGTGGCCAACGGCAAGCCGACCGGGTCAAGTGTTCCCAGGACATCTTTGAACTGGCGCAAGTCAGGCCGATGATCCTTGCTACGACCGAACCGCATCAGCCCCTGGTTATCTTGGGGCTGGTGATACACCGAGACACTGGTCATATCGATCCGGGCCGTCTCGGTGGGCAACTCATAAGCCCGGATCAGCCGTTGTCCCAGTTCCAACTCGATCTGCTCGCCGGGGTGAGCTTGCTCATCACCCAATTTGCTCAATAAGACCGCCAGCCGATCATCTGTGCAGTCCCCAGCACGCACCGGCTTGCCCAACACCTGGCTCAAACTGGTAAGACGCTGGGCTACCCACTCTTCCAATGGGCTCAGAAAGTGTGTGCAACACATGACCACATAAGCCGTAAACACCAGCGCCAATTCCCCATAGCTCAAACCTTCCCAGTTACCATGAGGCGCCCCCAGCAGGCTGTCGATGATCACACCCACTTGCTTTTGTTTGAGCCAGTAAACCAGCATGGGCAACTCGTCAATCCGTTCCGAAGTAATGGTGTGTCGGTTGATAGGTCCTCTCCGTCAGCAAATTTGCAGAGAGGATACCAGCACCAAGATAATTCGTAAACCCATTTTCAAAATGGTCGAAAGATGAGTGAATAACATCGGAATCCTGCCTAATCATCAGATCTGTTTCACTCGACAAGGGTAAATGTTTGTCTACCGATTTTCAATAACCAATCATTGTCAAGGAGTATGAGCGATGTGCTTTCGACCCCCAACCACACAAAAAGCAGAAAACAAGTGTCCCAAATGTGAAACGGTGAACCTGCCAAATGCAGCCGTGTGCAGCAATTGCGGCGCGGAACTGCCCAAGCTGCCACCGCCTCCCGGCGTTTCGGCATCAGCGGCCGGCGCTGCACCCAAAAAAGCACCCCTCGTCCCACCCAAGTTTCCTCCAGTACCGCCAAAAGCGCCGCCAGCACCCCCCAAGAAGCCGGGTGAGTAAAGCTGCGCGCGCTTCGCAGCCCCCACAAAATTGGCGAGTGTACCCGGTTGCTCATTGACTGATTACCAATCACTCGTAAGAGCAATCGCTACGGCTGAAACAAGCCCAGAAATCACCCAGGAAAATACCCCGCCGATACCCCGTCCTGGGTGATTTCATTGCCTTGTCGTCTTGCTAAAATAGAATAGTATCTTATCTGCCTCTATTTCATGTTATAGCAAATATCAAAGTTATAGAATATTCATTCTCTATAACTGCTATTAAGTGGTAGAATCGAAAGTATACTGAAAAATTACCCTTAAGAGTATTATCAACCAGGATAATACACTGTACAATGAGGTTTAGATAACGTTTGAACGCCCCAACGGTGATGGATCATTGATCTTTGCTGGTATTGGAGATAGAGATATGCAGCCAAAACTGATCTTCCTGGGCACCGGGGCAGGTTGTGGTGTGCCCTCATTCTTCTGTGGTTGTGTTGCCTGCCAGGAAGCCGCCGCTGAACCGCGCTTCCGGCGTACGCGCTGTGCGGTCGCTATCCGGGGAGAGAGCGACACCTTGATCGACTCGCCTGCCGAGCTGCGCACCCAGTTGGTCCGCGATGGCCTCGATCGCATCGACCAGTTTTTGATGACCCACTGGCATTACGATCATTCAGGCGGCCTGGGCGATCTGGAATTCTACGTTCGGGTCAGGCGCGGCGAAGCCATCCCGGCCTATATGACCGCAGAGACGAAGAAATGGCTGGACGCGGCCTTCTGGTTTCTTCAGGATTGCCTCTACATTCAAATCATGGCCCCGGGTTATCAGGTGGAAACGGGCGGCGTGCGCTATACCGCCCTGGAGGTTGCCCATGTACCGGGGACGGTCGGCTGGCTGATGGAAACTGTTTCTGGTAAACGGACGGCCTACATTACCGATACCGGGCCGCTGCCTGCCGCCACCATGGAACAACTCCAGGGGATCGACACGTTGATCCTGGGCACCACCTTCTGGGGGCGCAACTGGATGCCTGATACCCATCTTTCGGTAGCCGAAGGCGTACAGATTGCCCTGGAGTTAAAAGTCGAACAGGCTTATTTTACACATCTGTCCATGCACCATGACATTCCTGTCACCAATCACGAGCTTGAAGACTACCTGCGCACCTTCGGCAGCCACCTGCACCTGGCGTACGATGGCATGTGCATCGAAATCTAATCCTGGAGGTAACCGGTGAGTAAAGAGAGCGATATTGCCCAAGAGGGCGTCCAGGTCAAAAAGTCCGTCTGCTACTTCTGCCACAATAACTGTGGCCTGCTGGCCTATGTCAAAGATGGCAAAGTCATCAAAGTTGAGGGCGACGACAGCTACCCGGTCAACAACGGCGGGCTGTGCAGCCGGGGCAACGTCAACTTCATTTTCCTTGACCATCCAGACCGCCTCAACTACCCGCTCAAGCGAGTGGGGGCGCGCGGCGCGGGAAAATGGGAACGCGTTTCCTGGGATCAGGCCCTGGATGACATTTCGGCCAGACTGATCCAGATCAAGGATGAGTTTGGCGCGGAAGCCCTGGCCACCGCCGGAGGCACCCTGCGCACCGACGACTGGGCTCGCCGGCGCTTCATGAACCTGTACGGCAGTCCGAACGGGTTCCACAACGCCCACCTGTGCTGGATTCCGACCTTCATGGTCGAGACTGCTATCTATGGCTGGTGCCCCTTCGAAATCGACATGGGCAGCAGCCGCTGTCTCGTGCTGTGGGGACAGAACCCCGCCGCCAGCACCTTGCCGGAGATGTCCCATATCTCCGATTACAAGAAAAACGGGCTCAAGGTGATTGTCATCGATCCCCGCTTCACAGAGACGGCAGCCAAGGCCGACCTGTGGCTGCCCTTGCGCCCCGGCTCAGACCTGGCTTTAGCCCTGGCCTGGCTGAATGTGATCATCTGGGAAGGTCTGTATGACCAACAGTTCATCGAGAATTGCTGCGTCGGCTTTGAAGAGCTGGCCCAGCATGTACAGCAATATACCCCCGAATGGGCCGCGCCGCTGACCTGGCTGGATGCCGAACAAATCCGTCTCGGCGCTCGTATGTACGCTACCAACAAGCCGGGCAACATCCAGTGGGGTACCGCAGTGGACCAAATCGGCCGGCCAGGGGGGGGCGCCATGCATGCACGCGCCCTGTTGCGCGCCGTAACCGGCAATCTGGATGCCCCTGGCAGCGATTTGCTGACCGGCCCTGCTCAAGACTACCTGACCGACGAGGAAATGGAAGCCAACGATTGGCTTCCAGAAGAACAAAAAGCCAAGCAGCTAGGCTCGGATAAATTTAAACTGTTGACCTGGCCCGGCTACGGTCGCATTGCCGAGATCACGCGCGGGGTATGGGGCAAGGCGCCCACTGCCGAATGGATGTGCGAGGCCCACCCGCCCACCGTGTTCAACGCCATCATTACTGGTGAACCTTATCCGGTCAAAGCCATCATTACCCTGGCGACTAACCCGATCAATTCTTATGGACAGACCAGCCAGGTCATCGAAGCCCTGCGCAAGGTGGATTTCCACGTATCGGTGGAATACTGGATGACACCCACGGCAGCCCTAGCGGATTACATCCTTCCGGCAGCCTGTACGCTAGAACGGCCTACCATTACCAATACGTATGGCTGTTCCGATTTCATGTTGGCTTCGCAGCGAGCCATCCAGCCGATGTACGAACGCCGCACCGATTACGATTTCTGGCGCGGCCTAGCCCTGCGCATGGGGCAGGAAGAAATGTGGCCCTGGGAAAACCTGGAGGAAGCCAACTATTACCGCATCTATCCGATGGGTTACGATGTCAGCAGCTACGATGAGTTTGTAGAGCGCTATCGCTTCCACTTCCCGGAGCGGGAATACTACAAGTATGGCCGGCTGGGGTTTGCCACCCCTTCCGGGCGGGTTGAGCTGGTTTCCAGCACGCTCGCCGAACTGGGTTACCCATCCGTGCCCACCTATGTCGGTCCGGCGGAAAATGAAGTGGATGATCCTGAAGTGGCTGAGAAATACCCGCTGGTGCTGACTTCGTGCGGCGGCTTCATGCCCTATCACCATTCCGAGCACTTCCAGATCAAGGAACTGCGTTTCCTGCGCCACGCACCGCGTGCACAGATAAACCCCGAGACGGCCAGCAAGCTGGGCATCCAGGAAGGTGATTGGATCTGGATTGAAACCCGGCGCGGCCGGATCAAGCAAAAAGCCGAGTTAACCCAGGCCGTTCACCCGCGGGTGATCACTACCGAGCGCGGTTGGTGGTATCCGGAACGGGAAGTCGTTGAACCTGATCTGGCCGGCTGCCTGGAATCCAACCCCAATGTCTTGACCAGCACAGCCGACGAACACTGTGATCCTTTCAGCGGCACATGGGCGAATCGCGGCTTGCTTTGCAAAGTCTATAAAGTGGACGGAAAGGATGGGCAGTAGCATGGCACGTTACGCGATCGTTCTTGACACACGCCGCTGCATCGGCTGCCACTCCTGCACGGTAGCCTGCCGGGTGAACAACGATTTACCGATCGATATGATCTATAACCCGGTCACTACCGTCGGGCCGGTAGGGGTTTTCCCGGATGTGCACATGGCCCACATCCCGCTGTTGTGCATGCACTGCGCTAATCCACCGTGCGTGGAATGCTGCCCCAGCGGCGCATCGCAGCAGCGCCCGGACGGCATCGTATGGGTGGATGAGCTCAAGTGCGTCGGCTGCAAGGCCTGCGTGATGGCCTGTCCTTACGGTGCACGTATCCCCAACCACGAGAAAGGCATCGTGCAGAAGTGCGACTTCTGCATGGATCGGGTTGCGGTTGGGAAAGAACCTCACTGCGTGAAGACCTGCCACCAGCGCGCCCGCATCTTTGGTGATCTCGATGACAAAACCAGTGAAGTCTACCGGCTGGTGAACCATGAACACGTGGTGCGCCTGTTAGAAGATCTTGGCACCGAACCCTACGCGTTTTATATCATGGAATGAGGAGTATAGCCATGAAAAATCAAGAAAATACCTGGGGTTGGATGCTGGCGGTCGATTTCTTCTTCGCCGGAATGGGTGGGGGCATGCTGCTGATCAGTGGCGTGGCTGATCTATTCGGCGGCGCGGGAAAAACTTCGCTGCTGGGCAATATCCTGGCGCCAGTGTTTATCGGACTTGGCGCCTGCTTCCTGATCCTGGAACTGGGACGGCCCCTGCAGGCCTGGCGGGTCTTTTTGAACCCCAAGGCCATCCTGACCTTTGGCGCCTGGAACATGACCCTGGCGATTGGCTTTGGCCTGGTATATGCATCATTTGGAATCCCCGGCCTGCCCTGGAAAGAATGGGGAGCAGCCCGCCAGATCCTGGCCGCGCTCTGCGTGGTGGTAAGCCTGGTGGTGGCTACCTATCCTGGGGTGCTTTTAGGCCGTCACAAATCTCGTCCGTTCTGGAGCGGCCCGGGAATGACGGCGCTTTTCCTGACCTCGTCCCTGGTGACTGGAACGGTAGCTCACCTGCTGAGCGGGTTGATCATACCGCCGGCCTCAGCCGATCTGTTGGCCGTTTTACCCGGGCTGGCGGCCGGGCTGCTCGGCTTCCAGCTGCTGATCTGGCCGGTCAGCCTGTGGGTCAAGCGCAGCGGAACAAAGCTTGAAGCCGCTGCGGCGCAGCGCTGGACTAACGGCGACCTGGCAGCGAGCTTCTATGGTCTTTTCTTGCTGGCCGGCACGCTGCTGGCGTTGGCGTTCGTTTTGCTGCCTGGGGGTGTGTTAAAAGGCATTGGCGCCGGGCTGGCTTTGTTGGGCGGGTTGGTGATGCGGCTGCTGGTGGTGCGCAGCGGCGAAGGGCGCACCTGGCTGCCGGGCGAGGAGAAGTATCGTTCTCGACTGCCAACGGGCGACGAGGCTTTTATGAAGGTCTTGAAGACGAAATAGACCGAGATGGCCAACAAAACGGACAGGCAGTTGCGGAAGTTTTCGGACGAGTGCATCCAGTGCGGGGTGTGCTTGAATATTTGCGCGCTGCTCAATGAACTGGAACTGACCCCCGGTGAGATTGCCCAGGCTATCCTGGCAGATCAGGTGAGCGAAGAATGCCTGGCAGCGATCCAGCGTTGTGATATGTGTGGGCACTGCGGCGAAGGCTGCCTGGTGAACTTGAACCCACCAGACTTGATCAAGGCCGCCCGGGAAATCCTGGTCCAGAGAGGCCGCATCAATCCGCAGGATTACGATGTGATGCTGGTAGACCGGGAGTGGAATTTCTTTTCTATCTACCGGGAAACCTGGGACGTTCACTTTGCTGACCTGGTACGAGAGCAGTACGAAACGTTGTTCTTCCCAGGATGCACCCTGGCGGCTTATACCCCCGAACTGGCCCGAGCCGCATTTGCCTGGCTGCAAGGGCAGGGGCTGCAGGTGGGTTTCTCGGACCTGTGCTGCGGGAACCCGCTGGACAGCATCGGGTTAGCGGTGGAGGCCGACCGCCATCTGGACCGCCTGCGCGCTCAACTGGCGTCGGCCGGGGCGCGGCAAATCATCACGGCCTGCCCAAATTGTGAAGCACGCCTGAAGGCGGCGGGGATAGCCAATGTGGAGGTGCGCTCGATTTACGAGTTGATGGTAGCGGCTGGGATCCAGCTCAACGGCAGCCAGAAGCTCACCTTTCACGATTCCTGCCCGGACCGCCACAACCCGGCCAACCCATCCAATGTGCGCCGCCTGTTAAGCGGTTACCCCCAGGTTGAGATGTCCAGCCGGGGTCCGGAAACCATCTGCTGCGGCTCGGGCGGCATCGTCTCGATGATCGACCCGGAGTTGTGCTCCAACCGGGCGCTGGCGCGAATGGCTGAATATGCCGAAAGCGGGGCGGATACCTGCGTGACGAGTTGCATGGCCTGCGCTCACCGGCTGGCACGCGCCAGCCAGCCCGGGCAGGTGCGGCACTGTTTGGAATATGTTCTTAATGTCCAGGTGGACTACGCCCAGGTCGAGCAGAACGCCCATGCCATGTGGGAAGGCAGCCGGGGCGAGATCAACTTACAGCGCCTGGCGCAGACCAATATCGTGGAGGCAAAACCGTAGAACGTCATGTTGAAGCCTGAGATGAACGGCGTCTTGAATACGACGGAAAGCCTGTGTCCCATTTGCCTGAGCGTGGTTGAAGCCAGGGTGGTGGTCCAGAATAATGCCGTTTATCTCAAAAAGATCTGCCCTGATCATGGACCATCGAGCACTTATCTCTGGCCGGACGTCGCCCATTACCAGTGGATCAACGCCTTCCGGCTTCCGTTTCGGCCTCCCAAAACCGAGCTGCCGCTGCAGCGGGGCTGCCCACTGGGCTGTGGATTGTGTCATGGGCACATGCGCAAAGCGACCCTGGTGGAAGTTGAAGTGACGCAGCGCTGCAACCTGCGCTGCCCGGTGTGTTTTATAGCAGCCGGAAATGCACCGGCCGATCCCGCCCTGGATACCCTGGCCGGGATGTTTCAGGCTATCCTGCGCCAGGCCGGGTCACGGACCAGCTTGCAGCTTACTGGTGGAGAACCCACGGTGCGCCAGGAACTGCCGGAGATCATCCGCATGGGGAGACAGGCCGGCTTTACCGCCATCGAGGTCAACACCAATGGGATCGTCATTGGGCGCAATCCGGCCTACCTGGACGAGCTGGTCCAGGCCGGGATCAGCGGGATCTATCTGCAGTTTGATGGGTTGAGCGGAGAGGTCTACGAACAGATTCGCGGGGTGGACCTGCTGCACGATAAGATACAGGCCATCGAGTACTGCCGGGCTGCCGGGGTGCAGGTGGTGTTGGCGATGACGGTCATTGCCGGGATCAATGCAGACCAGATGGGGCGGGTACTGGATTTTGCCCTGCAAAACCAGGACGTAGTGGCCGGGGTAGCCTTCCAGCCAGCATTCACCTCGGGCCGTTTTGACGTTTCGACGGCAAAACATCTGACGATGGGGGACGCGATTTTTATGCTGGCCGAGCAGAGCGGCGGGCTGATCGACGCTCATGATCTGTGGCCGCTAGGCTGCTCGCATCCACTGTGCTCCACCGCCACGTATATTGTTCGGGAAGGCGGGACCAATAAACCACTGACTCGCCTGGTTACCCGCCAGGAGTATGCCCGTTATTTCGACCCGGACAGCCCTCAGGGCTCGGTGTTTGCCGACCTGGCCGCCAGGCGTTTTCCTGAAATGCAGCCCGGGCTGTCGGTGGTGGTAATGAATTACATGGACGTGATGAGCGTGGATCTCGGCCGGCTGAAAGAATGCAGCATGAATGTCACCATGGAGGACGGGCGTTTGATCCCCTTCTGCGCCTACCAGATGACCAACACGCATGGCAAGCGGCTATACCCCGTTTGGGGCCGGCAGGTTGAGCCCACGGAGGCGCGCTGATGCCAGATGCGATGCCGGTGCGGACGAACTGCCGGTTCTGCGGCTACCTGTGCGGGCTGATTGCCACGGTGGAAGCTGGCCGGGTGACGGCGGTTGAGCCAGACCCCAGCCGCTTCCCGTACGATGCCGGGATACAACGCGGCTGTCTGCGCTGGCGCGCCATCCTGGAGTTCCTCGACCATCCCGACCGGGTGAACTTTCCATTGAAACGGGTAGGCGAACGCGGCAGCGGGCAGTGGCAGCGGGTGAGCTGGCCGGAAGCGTTGGACGATATTGCTGGCCGGCTGCGGGCGTTGAAGGATCGCTTTGGGCCGGAAAGTCTGGCCACCAGCATCGGCGGCCCGCATGCCACCTACTGGCCGTTGCACCGCTTTATGAACCTGTTTGGCAGCCCCAACAACATGGGCATCGGCCAGATCTGCTGGAACCCAGGCGTGTGGATCAACACAATTACCTACGGTTGGCCGATCGAGAACGAGCTGGATCCGGAAACGACCGCCTGCGCCATCCTGTGGGGCACCAACCTGGCCGAATCGGATAATAACCTGTTCTGGCGTACGATTCAGGCCTTCCATCGTACGGGAAAGCCTTTGATCGTGGTGGACCCACGCAAAACCAAAACGGCGGCCGTGGCCACACACTGGTTGCCGGTGCGCCCCGGGACGGATGTTTACCTGGCTTTGGGGCTGCTAAACGTGGTTATCAAAGAGCGCCTGCACAACGGCCGGTTTGTTGAGCAGTGGTGCCAGGGGTTCGAGCAGTTGGTGGCACATGTCGCGCCCTACACACCATCGATGGTGGCGGACATTACGGGAATCTCTGCGGCGACGCTGGCAGAGGTGGCACACCTGTACGCATCCCATTTCCCGGCCAGCCTGTATAGCGGTCGGGGTATCGACCAACTGGGGCCGAACACCGCCCCCACCCACCAGGCGCTGGCGATCTTGCGGGCGGTCACTGGCAATGTGGATATTCCTGGAGCATCCCACGTGGGTGAAATGCCCCTGTTCACACCCGAAGTAGAATTGGAGTTAAGTGATGCGTTGCCTGAAGCGCAGCGCTTGAAGCAACTCAACAGGCCGCACCTGATGCTACAATCGTATCCGGGCTATGAACGCGTCCGGCAGGCCACCCAGCCGGATGGACGGCGTCTGCCCATGCGCTACCTGACCTCCGCTCACCCCAACCTGGTCTGGAAAGCCATGCTGACGGGCGCGCCCTATCCCATCCGGGCGTTGGTGGTGATGGGTAGCAACCCGCTGCTGACCCAGGCCGATGCCCGGCTGGTCTACCAGGCGCTCAAGAGCCTGGATCTCCTGGTAGCGCTGGAATATTTCGAGACCCCCACCGCTATGCTGGCTGACTACATCTTGCCGGCGGCGGGTGGGTTGGAACGCCCGCTGTTTCAGACCCACGCCGGAATCGGGAACATTGCCTACGGCGGCCAGCGGGCCGTGGAACCCTATTATGAGCGCCAGACAGATTACTTCTTCTGGCGAGAGCTCGGGTTGCGTCTGGGCCAGGCGCAGTACTGGCCATGGCAGACGCTCCAGGACGCCCTGGAAGCCACCCTGGTACCGGCTGGCCTGACCTGGGAGCAATTCTGCGAGAGTGGGTTGTATTACCAGCCCAGCCCTTACCAGAAGCACGAGCAGGTCGATCTGGTTACAGGGCGGAAAGCCGGCTTCTCGACCCCCAGCCGGAAAGTAGAACTGTATTCAGACCAACTGGCCGGATTGGGATATTCGCCTTTGCCTGCCCCTGCTTCGCCGCCTGCGCTGAAAAACGACTTTCCGCTGCGGCTGCTGACCGGGGCGCGCAAACAGCCTTTTTATGCCTCGTCGTATCGCCAGGTAGATGCGCTGCGCCAGGCTCACCCGCAGCCGTGGGCAGAGATGAGCGCCGCAACGGCTGCTCGCCTGGGGCTGAAGGACGGCGACCCGGTGATCGTCGAGACGGAGCGCGGTCAGGCACACTTCCAACTGAGGCTGGCCCACATGTGTGACGATGTGGTTAGCATCGAGTATGGCTGGTGGTACCCGGATCTGCCGGCCTGCGAGCCGGGGTTGGGCGGCGTCTGGATTTCGAATGCTAACCTGTTGACCAGTGCAGATATAGAGACGTCTGACCCGCTGATTGGCACCTGGACTTATAACGGGCTGCCCTGCCGCGTCCTGGCGGATGCTGCCTTGCCGGTTAATCAAACTTTGGAGATGATCCATGAGCGGTAAAAAACATGCCTTTTTATTGTTTACCAAAGCACCTGCACCGGGTGCGACCAAAACCCGTTTGACGGAAGCGCGCGGCGGCATCCTGACCCCGGAAGAGGCGGCTGATTTCTACCGCGCCTCGTTGCTGGATGTGGCCGAGCTCGGTTTTCAAGCCCTGGCTGAACTGAACCAGGCCGCCGCATCGACGGCCAATGGCGATGAGCCCGAACGGTACGATTTTGTAGTCAGTTGTTCACCACAGGCCGATCAAGAGCTGCTAGAAGCGTTTTTTGCTGAGAATGGCCCCTGGCCGGCGCCAATTTCCTTTATCAATGACCGGGGCAAGACCTTCGACGAGCATTTCGACGATGCCTTCCGGCAGCTTTTCGAGCAAGGCTACCATTCGGTGGTATCGATCGGCGGTGACCTGCCCACCATGCCAGTCAACCATATCGTCCAGGCGTTTCAATGGTTGGAATACTTCGACTCATTTTCCGAGCGTGGCGGTTTTGTCCAGGCGCCATGCCAGGAGTGCGGGGTTTCCCTGGTGGGCTATACTGCCCGTACTCCGATGGATTCCACCGGGGTGTTCTACAACCTGAACGGGATACCCGCTTTGGATGCCTATATTGCCAAAGCTGCCGAGCGGGGTGTGCCGGTGGCCAGCCTGACGCCGGTAGCCGATGTGGATGATATGCGTGATATGGCGCACACGATATCGCTGCTGAAGGGCATTGCCTATTCCAGCCAGTTCCAGCCGGGACTGTTCGTGGCTCACCGCACACTGAACTGGATCCAGCGCATGGGCATCGTCATCAGCACCCCGCCCAATGCGGAACACGACCCACGGGAGCGCATCGATGCCTGAAGTCGATATCGATCTTTCCCGCTGCAATGGATGCGGGCTGTGCGTAGATTTCTGCCCGGTGGAAGTCTTCGACCTGATCCCAACCAACGGCGCGGGCAGCCGGAAGGTTACACAGGCTACCCGACAGGAAAACTGCTGGGCCTGCGATACCTGTGTGGGGCAGTGCCCGAGCGGGGCAATCCGCATTATCGAAGCCCCAGAAGAACAGTTTTCCCGGTTGGGTGGGAATGAAGACTTTGCCCAACCGATTGAGCCCGAGGAGAAACGCCAGTATGCCTCCTGGCAGGCAGATCTGATGAACATTCTGCGCCTGCGCTGGTACCCGGTGGCTATCCGGCTGATTCGTGCTGGAGACCCGCTGCCAGACGTGCCGATGCCACGCGTGAAACTGCGCCATTGCCAGTCGTTGATGATGGCGCGGCGAGGCAAGTCGCTGCTCATGCCGCCCCACTGCCACGCCTGCCCGGATGGGACGCACATCCTGGGCCTGACCGAAATCCCGCGCAAACTGGCCAGCGGTGAAATGTACCTGCACTTCAAAAAACTGGCTACGATAGAAGCCGCCCGCCAGATGGTGGCGGAACGTCCGCGCCTGCCGGAGCGGTCGATGCGGGCGACGTTGGTCACACCGCTGGAAGATGCAGTGCTGACGCCGGATGTCGTAGCCATTATCGCTCAACCAGAGCAAATGATGTGGCTGACCATGGCGACATCGTTCTACACCGGGCACCGTCCGACGTTCCAGGTATCTGGCTACAACGCCCAGTGTGTAGAAACGACGCTGATCCCGTACATGAGCGGGCAGTTCAACATTTCGTTAGGTTGTTATGGCTGCCGGGCCAGTTCGGATATCAGCGACGATTTGATGTTCATGGGCGTGCCGTTAGCACAGATGCCGGAACTGATCCGCGGCTTGCAGATGCTGGGCAAAAAGGCCATCCGCGATTCGAGAAACAAAGTCTATTTGCCGCCAAACCTATGAACGTATCTGGATTTAAGCCTGTTACGGGCCGCGACATTGCGGCCCTGCTGCACCCCCGCCTGGCAGTCCTGGTCACCTGTTGTGACAAAGACGGCAAGCCCAACGTGCTGACGGTGGCGTGGCACACACCCCTGTCGCACTGGCCACCACTGGTGGGGATCAGTATCGCCCATGCCCGCTATTCCCATCTGCTGCTGGAGGAGGTGGACGAGTTTGTTATCAACATTGCAGGCGTGTCGTTGCAGGCAGCGGTCGAAGCTTGTGGCCGGTATACGGGAGAACTCGACGATAAGTTTGCAATTGCTGGTTTGAAAACCCAAAGGGCCGAATGTGTTGCCCCACCGGTGCTGGCAGATGCGCTGGGCATGTTGGAATGCAAAGTCGTGAACCGGGTTGAAACCGGTGACCATACGTTTTATATAGGCCAGGTAATGGCGGCGCGGGCACAGGTGGATAGCTTCAACAACGCCTGGGAAGGCCAGGGCAGCGATGCTGTGCTGCAGTGTTTGCAGCATGACCGTTATGGCGTTTTCGTGGAGTTGAATTCCAATGGCCGCGGGTAATTTTCCTATCATCCGGGCAGCCCGGCCGGAAGATCTCCCGGCGATTTACGGACTGATGGCTGCCTACGATATGTTCGGCGAATTTTCGAAAGAAGGCTGCTATGTGGCCGAAACGCCGGATGGGCTGGCCGGCTTTGCAAGGATTGAAATAGTAGATGGTTGTGCTTACCTGCGCCCGATTGTTATCGATAGCGCCCATCAGGGCCAGAGGATCGGTGCGGCCTTGCTCGAGCATGTACTTAGACTTGAACCCCGCATAACCGTGATCGCGCGAGGCAGCGCGGTTGGATTTTATACGCGTTCCGGGTTCGAGAGGATTGGTTGGGATCAAATTCTGCCAGCTTTCCGGGATGAGTGCACCGCATGCCCGGACATGAACGGGTGTATGCCAACCCCGATGCAACGTGCATAAAGATTACAGGATGTAGACGGACCTTAAATCTTAATATCTCCGAGTTTCCTGGCCTAACGCGCCTGCTGGCCATGGCCAGGAAACCACCCCCTCTGGTGAGGGGCAGGCCATTGATGGAAACATCTGACCTCCCGAAGTTCTGCCGGGATTGGCAGGACCGAATTGGAAAGGAGAGCATGATTCAATGCTTTTGCACGATTCCAATTCGCCAGCTAGCCAGCTGGCGAACGCATTTATAAAACAGATTTTAAGCGGATTCGTAGTTCTATGATCCGTGTACGCGACCTTTCGGTCTTCTACGGCCAGAATCAGGTGTTGCAGGATATCGACCTGGACATCCAGCCGGGAGAATTTGTACTTATCACCGGACCATCCGGGTGCGGCAAGAGCACCCTGGCCTATGCCTTGAGTGGCCTGATCCCGCATTCCATTTCCGCCCGGATGAACGGCACGGTGGAGATCGATGGGCTTGGCACCCAGGCCAGCCCGCTGCGCCAGATTGTCCAACGGGCGGGCATTGTGCTGCAAAATCCCTCTTCTCAACTGTTCCATTTGCGAGTAGAAGACGAGGTAGCATTTGGGCCACTCAACCTGGGGCTGGACGGCGAGGAGGTCAGGCGTCGCACCGAGTGGGCCTTAAAGGCCACCGATTTAACCGCCTTGCGGGGACGGAGGCCAGCGGAGCTCTCTGGCGGGCAAAAACAGTGCGTGGCAATTGCTTCGATTCTGGCAATGCGCCCACGGATCTTGATCCTGGATGAACCGACCGCTTCCCTGGATGTGCCCAGCACGCGCCGCGTCGTCGAAACGCTGCGCACTCTGCAGGCCGAATATGGCATCACGATCGTGATGATCGAACACCGCCTGGTCAACGTGACCCGCCTGGCAGACCGCCTGATCCTGATGGACCAGGGTTGCATCCTCGCCGATGGTAGCCCTGATGCGCTGCTGAGCGATTACCACTTGCGAGAGGCGTTGGGGCTGCGCCGCCGAACGGACGAATCCCCAGTTTCCTGGGAAACCTTGATCGCGCGCGATGGGCGGCTACCGGGCGACCAACGCCCTGTGCAAGCCCATCGCCCCCTGCTCGCTCTGGAACACGTTTCGGCCGGGTATCAGCGCAGCAATGTCATCCAGGACATCAACCTGGCGCTTTACCCGGGAGATTTTGTGGCCCTGGTGGGGGATAATGGAGCTGGGAAATCTACCCTGGGCCTGGTGGCGGCTGGCCTGTTGAAACCAAGCGAAGGAAGGGTCCGCTTCATGGACCGGGTCAGGCCGCGCCCCGGCCTGGATGTGGCCATGCTATTCCAGAACCCCGCTGACCAGTTATTCACCGACTCGGTAGATGACGAAGTGGCCTTTGGCCCTCAAAACTACGAACGTTTTGACCGTTGCCAGCATGATGAAATCTTGCAGCAGGCCGATTTGCAGGCGTTGAGGAACCGCCGGCCGTTTGCACTATCTGTAGGGCAGCAGCAGCGTACCGCCCTGGCCGCCTGCCTGGGCCTGCGCCCCCACCTGCTGATCCTCGACGAGCCGACCCTTGGGCAGGATTGGGGCCATCTGCAGCGTCTGATGGATTTCCTGGCCCTGCTTAACCGGCAAGGCTGCGCCATCCTGCTCATCTCTCATGACTATAAACTGGTCCATCGTTATGCCCGGCGTGTATTCCTGATGAAGAATGGCCGGATTCACATAGAAGGCCGTTTTCACCCATCACAAATTCTCGAATCCGAAAATGTAATGACAAACACGGAAGGAGTGAACTATGAAACATTCGACGCGTGAACTGGCGATGCTGGCAGTGTTTGGCACCTTATGGGGCATTGTCGAAATCAGCCTGGGCTCCGTGCTCAAATCGCTGAATATCCCATTTAGTGGTGCAGTGCTCTCGGCCATTGGGCTGAGCATTGCACTGGTTGGACGCTTCTTTGTGCCGAAGCGTGGCTCAACCCTGTTTATCGGCGTGATCGCTATGTTGCTCAAGTTATTTAGCCTGGGCGGGGTGATCATTGGGCCAATGGTGGGGATTATCAGCGAGGCTATCGTGGCTGAAATCGTATTGTCTCTTCAGGGGCAGCCGCGCCGTACGGGGTTCCTCCTGGCTGGGGCGTTGGGTGTGTTCTGGGTGCTGCTCCAACCCTTTGTGACCGGCCCGCTCCTGTTTGGGCGTACGCTTTTTGTGGTCTGGTTGGACCTGCTGGATACCGGCAACCGCCTGCTCGGGATAAACCAGAACGCGGTATTTGTGATTGTGGCTGTCTTGGGAGCCATCCACCTGGCAATCGGCGCTGCAGCCGGCTGGCTGGCCTGGGATGTAGCCCGTCAGCTACAAATTCGCCTGGGAAAAATTCAATCGGAAAGTTCACCCGCATCATAAAGATGCATAGCGATAAACAATTTCAAAACAAGGAGAATATGTGTATGAAAAAGCTCGTGATCATCCTGATTTTAGCCATGCTTGTCCTATCGGCCTGCGCCCCCTCGTCGCAGAAGAATCCGTCCTCCGATGCTGCCGGCGCGCTGCAGGTCACCGTTGGTGACGCCAGGAAGTCCTTTTCGGCAGCGGACCTGGGAGCCCTTCCTACCACCCAATCATCCTTCAAAGATGTAGCTTACAAGGGCGTGACTCTGGCTGAACTCGCTAAAGCATTGGGAGTTAAACCAGAAGAGATTAAAGCGATCAAAGCGATAGCTATCGATGGCTACAGTGTTAACTACGATACCGCCCAGCTCTTGAAAGATAACGTCATCATTGCGTTTGCCAGAGCCGATGGCAGCCCGCTGGCGGCGGAAGACGGCAATTTCCGCCTGGTGCTACCCGATGCCGAAGGCAAACTCAACCTGCGCATGATGGCCGAGTTGCAAATCATAAAATAATCGGAGATCATGGATGATCACCGAGAAAAGCCTGCCCCTGGAACACCCGGCGGCCGACCTGCTGCCGAGATTGGGTACACTCAGCTACCTGATAATCTTTGCCTGGTCGTTGGGTATGGTGATGCTGGTTCCATCACCTGGCCTGCTGGTTGCAGGCGCAGTCAGCCTGCTGGTTGCCGCGCTGATCTATCCGCGCTCCTTCCGCCGCCTGATGCAGCCGCGTTGGCTGGTTATGCTGGTCGTGTTTGCGCTCCCACCAGTTTTCTTGCTCGGCGAACTGGATCGCAGTCTGTGGGGGCTGTCCTATTCGTCAGAAGGGGTGTCCAGCAGTATCCAGATCATGGTGCGCATCATCGTCGTACTGGTCGCCGTAGATGGCTTTACCAGCTCGGTGGATATTTCGTCCATCGCCGGTCTGCTGGAGCGCCTGGGACTGCGCGGGCTGGGCTTTTCTATGGGCGTAGCGCTCAATTTGCTGCCTTCGCTGCAAACGGCCGCCATCCATACCTGGCACAGCCTGTGGATGCGTGGCGGGCTGCGCCGGCGCCGCTGGCGCAGCATATGCCTGCTGCTGATGACCGTCATCACCAATGCTTTGCGCCGCACCGAAGAAATTGCCCTGGCTGCCGAAGGGCGCGCCTTCTGCCCCGAAACCTGCCGGGCGCTACCGATGCGGTCCGGCACCTATGACCGGCTTGTGCTGGTTGTCGCCCTGGCATCTGCGGTTGGACTTTTCCTGGTTTTCTGACATTCAAACCCTGGCCGGCGCTGCCCGGCAGCGCTGGCCAGGGTTCAAGGAGACTACCAATGCTCTCGATTCAAGAACTTCTGGAGATTTCATCTGCACATCACCACCATGTGTGCCCCCGGCAGGTATTGGGAGCACGTATGGGGATGTGCGCGGCAGATATCCTGGGACTGGAGTTACCCCAGGCGGACAAACGCCTGTGCACGTTTGTGGAAACCGATGGTTGTCTGGTGGACGGCATCAGCGTGTCCACCGGCTGCTGGGTCGGGCGGCGCACACTGAAGGTCGTTGACTTTGGAAAAATGGCGGCTGTCTTTGTAGATACCTGTACCCAACGGGCCATCCGCATTGTCCCGCACCCGGAAGCTCGCCGGATGGTAAAATACTACGCTCCGCAAGCGGAGAGCGATTGGCATGCCTACCTGGAAGCCTATCAGGTTATGCCGGTAGATGCGCTGCTGGTTGTCCGGCCTGTGCAATTGACCGTCGATATGCAGGCCATCATCGGCCACGACAGCCAGCGCGCGGCTTGCGACTTGTGTGGTGAGGAGATCTTCAATGGGCGGGAGGCCCGGCAGGCCGGCCGGACCTTATGCTGCGCTTGCGCAGGAGAGACTTACTATGCCTATTCCTCTGGTTACGATTATTGGCAAGTCGGGCAGTGGCAAAACCACCTTGTTGGAAAAATTGGTGGTTGAGCTGAAACGCCGTAACTATACACTTGCAACGGTGAAGCACCACTCCCACCGAGGATTCGAGATCGACCAGGCTGGTAAGGATAGCTGGCGTTTTGCCCAGGCGGGCAGCGATCAGGTGATCATCGCCTCGCCGGACAAAATCGCTTCTTACCGCTCTCTGCAGCAGGAACTCAGCCTGGATGAGATCGCTGCCGGCATCTCCGGGGTGGATTTAATCCTGGTCGAAGGGTATAAGCAGGCAGGAAAACCAGCCCTGGAAGTTGTGCGGGCGGCGAATAGCCGCGAGTTGATTGCCACCCGCGAGCAGCGCATTGCCGTAGCCTGCGATTTCCCCCTGGACCTGGGTGTGCCGCGCTTCGACCTGGACGATGTGGCCGGGATTGCCGATTTGATCGAGCAGCGCTTTCTCAAGGGTTAGAGTATCCGTATGATGGATATTAAAGATACCGCTGCGATCGCAGCCTATGTACAGATAGCGGATTTTAGCCGGGTCCCCGGCTGGGCCAGCACCTTGCCGTTTGAAGTCTTCCCACTGGCGCAGGGGGAATATAACCTGAACTATCGCCTGCGCCAGGGCAGGCGGCAGTGGGTCTTGCGGGTCAACCTGGGCACACAGATTGGGCGGGAAAACCAGATCATGTATGAGTATCAGGCGCTACAACTGCTGGCCGGAAGCGGCGTTACCCCGCAGGTGTACTACGTGGACGATACCCGCCAACTCCTGCCGCATGGGGTGCTGCTGATGGAGTATCTCCCCGGAGAAGCGCTGGATTACTCCCGCGACCTGGAAGCCGCGGCGCGCTTACTGGCACAGATCCACTCATTCTCGGCCCGGCTGGTAGAAAACCCGCTGATCGTCGAGGAACGCCCGTTGAGCATGACCTACGACGAGTGCAGCCGGCTGCTGCAGGTGTACTTCGACTGCGAGCAGGCAGACGATGAGATCTGCTGCTATTTGCGAGAAGCGCTGGCCTGGGCGGAACAAGCCCGCGCCCAGGAAGCTTATTTCCTGGCCGACCCCTGGCCGTGCATCATCAACACAGAAGTCAATTCGGGCAACTTCATCGCCAACCGGGAAAGCGGCAGCCTGCACCTGGTGGATTGGGAGAAGCCGCTGTGGGGCGATCCATCGCAGGACCTGTCTCATTTCAGCGTGCCGACCACCACGTTGTGGAAGACAAGCTGCCGTTTCGATGCTGTCCAGCGGGGCAAATTCCTGGCTGCCTACCGGGGCGCCATAACGGATGCTCATCTGCGGGATACGATCGAAGACCGTGTCCGTTTGCGCGACCCATTTAACTGTCTGCGCGGGGTTTCCTGGTCGGCCATGGCCTGGGTCACCTACCAGAACGGCAAGCACGCCCTGCGCAACGAAGACACCTTCCGGAAAATCGAACTGTACCTGCAGCCGGATTTTTTGCACAGCCTCTTTGATCCCTATCTGGAAGCAGGTGTAGCATGATGCAGGTCATTTTCGATTGCGACAACACCATGGGATTGCCCTTCAAAGAGGTGGATGACGGCCTGGTTTTATTGTATTTATTGGGCCGCCCGGATATCGAACTGCTGGCAATTACTACCACCTTTGGCAATGGCGCGGCGGAACTGGCTTACCAGCAGACCCAAAAATTGCTACAGCAGGCGGGCCGCCCGGAAATCCCTGTGTATATTGGAGCGGAGGCGCGTTATGCTGCTCCAACCCCGGCGGCGCGCTTCCTGGCTGAGATGGCTGCACAACATCCTGGCAAAATCAGCCTGCTGGCGACCGGGCCGCTGGGCAATCTACGCGGGGCGGCGGAGATCGATCCCGGGTTCTTTGGCAACCTGCAGCAAATTGCCTGCATGGGCGGTTGCCTGGCACCGCTGCGCATTGGGCGCCGGGACCTTCCTGAGCTGAATCTAGCGGCAGACCCCGAAGCTGCACACCTGGTATTAAGCGCAGGCGGCGCGGCAGCTTGCCCGGTAACTTTGATGAATGCCCAAACCTGCTTGCAGGCCCGCTTTGGATGGGCAGACATCGCCCGGCTGGGGTTCTGGCCCAGGAAAACGCGCGGGATTTTACGCCTGTGGTTGTTTGCTTTTGGCCTGTTCTGCGGCGTGGCGGAGTTCTACCTGTGGGATTTGCTCCCGGCGGTCTACCTGTCCTTTCCTGAACTGTTTGACAACAGGCAGGCTGCAATCGCCTCGACTGTAAAAGACCTGGAAACCGGGCGCCTGGTGATTTCAGACGAAAGGAGCTTGAAATCGATAACCATGCCATCGCGGATAACGGATATGAACCGGTTTCAATCGGTCATATTTGAAGCGTGGCAGGCTATCCATCTGTTATTATGAGGAAAGATATGATTAAACAATGGACGGCGCTGATATGTCTGGCGCTCACTCTGCTGAGCGCTTGTACTCCAACGGCAGGGAACCCTGCCGTTGCGCCGGCTGCCACCCAGCCGCCGGTTTTAGAACAATCTCCGATGAATGCCGCCCCCCCGCCCGGCTTTGAAAATGGTAAATGGGCAGATATTGTGTCATCCGGACGCGGCCAGACGGTCAATTTCTACATGTGGGGTGGCAGCGATACGATCAACACCTGGGTTACCGGGTATGCGGCAACCCGGCTGAAGCAGCGGTACGACATCACCCTGAATATGGTGCCGGTAACCGACATCGTGGATACGGTGAATAAAGTGCTGGGCGAGAAACAGGCCGGTAAAACGTCCGACGGCTCAGTAGATTTGATCTGGATCAATGGGGAAAACTTCCGCAGCATGCATCAGGCGGAGTTACTGTACGGGCCGTGGGCACAGTTTTTGCCGAACAGCGTGTATGTGAACCAGGAAGATCCCAGCGTGGCGTACGATTTTGGCACCGCAGTGGAAGGGTATGAGTCGCCCTATGGGAAGGCCCAGTTTGTGATGGTGTACGATAGCGCCCGGGTGGCCGACCCGCCCAAGACGGTGCCGGAACTGCTGGCCTGGGCCAAGTCCCATCCGGGCAAATTCACCTATGCCGCTCCACCCGATTTCACAGGCAGCGCCTTTGTGCGCCACGTGTGCTACAGCGCGACTGGCGGGTACGAGCAATTCCTGGGGGCATTCAACGCTGAACTGTTTGGCGATAAGTTCACCGCGTGTTGGAAAGCCTTGCAGGAGATTGCCCCGTCGTTGTGGAGGGCAGGCCAGACCTACCCTGAGAACCGTACCCGCATGCAGGATCTGTTTGCCAACGGAGAAATCGATTTCGATATGACCTACAACCCGGCCGAGGCTTCCAGCCTGATTGCCCAGGGCAAATATCCTGCCACTGCCCGTACTTTCATCTTTGAGACTGGCACGATTGCCAACACGCACTACCTGGCGATCCCATTTGATGCTGCACACCAGGCTGGCGCCATGCTGGCGGCCAATTTTCTGCTGTCGCCCGAAGCGCAGTTGGACAAGGCCCGGCCGGAGAACTGGGGTGATCTGACGGCGCTTGACCCGGCCCGCCTGCCGGTGGAATGGCAGCAGCAGTTTGCCGCCCTGGACCTGGGCCCGGCTACCCTGCCCGATGCGGCCCTGGCAGCGCACCGCCTGCCGGAGCTGCAGGCGGATTGGCTGGTGGCGATTGAACAGGCCTGGGAAGAGAACGTGCTGCATGGACCGTAGCGTTTTCCAATTCACACCGTGGGGTTTCAGGAAAGATCCGCTGGTGCGTGAGAACCTGGCTCGCAGCTTGAGGCTGGGCTTGTTATTAAGCCCGGCCATCGGGCTGATTGCTGTGTTGTACCTGGGTGGATTGTTGCTGAGCGGGCTGCAGAGCCTGGGCTATTTCCCGGCAGCCGGGCTACACCGGTTTTCTCTGGATGCTTACCAGGCTTTATTTAGCCGGCCGGATTTTTACCGCTCGCTGCTGCTGACGTTGTGGATTTCGCTGGCTTCGACCGGTCTGGCGATGGTTCTGGCGGTAGCCTCTGCGTTGCTGCTCAACCACGCACTGCACCAGATCCACCCGGCCAGGCGCTGGATCACCTTGATCTACCAGTTCAATCTGCCAATCCCGCACAGCATTGGCGCTATCAGCATTTTCTTGCTGTTTTCGCAAAGCGGCCTGCTGGCCCGCCTGGCCTATGCCGGCGGCCTGATCCATTCACCGGCCGGTTTCCCGGCGCTGGTGTTCGACCGCTTCGGGATCGGGATCATCCTGGAATATGCCTGGAAAACCACTGTTTTTATCGGCGTCACTTTGCTGGCAGCGCTGGAAACTGCCGGCGATGAGTATGAAGCCTCTGCCCGCACCCTGGGCGCCGGACCCTGGCAGCGGTTCCGCTACGTGACTCTGCCACTTTTGCGCCCGGCGCTGCTTTCGTCGTCCATTCTGGTGTTTGCTTTTACCTTCAGCGGATATGAAGTGCCCTATTTGTTGGGGCAGCGTTCCGTAGCAATGCTGCCGGTGGTGGCCTACCGGGAATATAGCCGGGTAGACCTGGCTGCCCGGCCAGAGGCGATGGCCCTGTGCGTGTTGATCGCCGCGGCCAGCTCGATCCTGGTCTGGCTGTATATGCGCCTGATGGAGCGTCAATGGATCTAGCACACTCCAGGCGGTTGAATCACATCCTGGTCCTGTTGCTGGGGGGCATGCTGGCCGCCTGCCTGGCGCCTTTCCTGCCCCAATTGGTCTGGTCGTTCAGCCAGCGCTGGCTCTTCCCCGCGCTGCTGCCGACTGAATGGGGGCTGCGCAGCTGGCGTTACCTGTTTTCGCCCGGCGCCCAGTTGTGGAAGGCGGCAGGCGCCAGCCTGGAAATCGGTTTCGCGGTGACGCTGCTTTCGATCGCCATCGGGCTGCCGGCCGGCCGGGCGCTGGGGCTATACTCGTTCCGGGGAAAAACCCTGGTGCGCTTCTTGATCCTGGCGCCAGCCATCGTGCCAGGCTTTGCAGCAGTGATGGGCATTCACATCCTGTTCATCTGCTATGGCCTGGCCGACACCTTGCTGGGTGTGGTCCTGGCGCACCTGATTCCAACCATGCCTTATGTAGTGTTGGTGCTGGCCGGCGTTTTTTCCGGCTACCCGGTTGAGATTGAAGAGGAAGCCCGCACCCTGGGCGCCAGGCCGTGGCAGGTATTCTGGCACGTGACCCTGCCTTCGATTGCCCCGGGGGTGATTGCGGCAGGATTATTCGCCTTTACCATCTCCTGGGGACAATACCTGCTGACGTTGCTGATTGGAGGGGGGCAGGTGCTTACTTTGCCAATACTGCTGCTCAACTTCGTCAACAGCGGCGACTATATGCTGGCCTCTGCCCTGAGCCTGGTGCTCATCTTACCGGCTGGCCTGGTCCTGTGGGCCACCTCTCGCTACCTGAGCGGGCAGGGTGCCGCACTGGGAGGATTCGGTCGACTGTGACACAAGTATCGCTTGCTCATTTAACCAAACAGTATTCAGGACAGCAAATCGCGGTGGATGACCTGACGATGGAAATCCCGGCCGGCAAGTTGACGGCCTTGCTGGGCCCATCGGGGTGCGGCAAAACCACTATCCTCAAGATGATCGCCGGGTTGGCGCCGCCCAGCGCCGGGAATATCTATTTCGATGGCGATTCGATGCTTGGCCTGCCGGCCGAGCGGCGCGGGGCGGTGATGGTCTTCCAGAACCACCTGCTCTTTCCCTATCTGAGCGTGGGAGAGAATGTGGCTTTTGGCTTAAAGATGCGCGGGGAGGGCAAGGAGAAGATCCGGGCTAAAGTAGAGCAACTGCTCGAGCTGGTTCACCTGGCCGGCTATGAAAACCGCCGCCCGTCACAACTCTCGGGTGGCCAGCAGCAGCGGGTGGCGCTGGCGCGCGCACTGATTGTGCAGCCACGGGTCCTGCTACTGGATGAACCGCTCTCAAACCTCGACGCCAATTTGCGCGACGAAATGCGTGAGCTGATCCGTGACCTGCAGCGCCAGCAGGAGATTACCACCGTCTTTGTGACCCACGACCAGGAGGAAGCGGTCATGTTAGCCGACCAGATTGCCCTGATCCTGGGTGGTAAGTTGCAGCAGGCCGCCGCTCCGCAGGTTTTCTTCGATCAGCCGGCCAACCTGGAAACGGCGCGTTTCTTTGGCGCCAGCAATATCCTGCCCGGGGCCGTACGGGAGGGTGGGATCGAAACCGAGCTGGGAAACTTCCAGGTTGAGCGCAATCACCTGCCGCCTGGCACGGTGAGCCTTGCAATCCGCCCGGAGAATATCCAGATCGTCACGGATGGCCGGCAGCGGGCCAATACCATTGCCGGGCGGGTGCGCTCTTGCAACTTTATGGGTACGCGGACGCGGCTGAAAATATCCTCCGCGGGGAACGTGTTTGACGTAGTTACCGCGGCGGCAGCAACATGGCAGTACCAGGAGGGCGATCCGATTCTGTTATTTTTCCCTCCAGAAAAACTCTGGGCCTATGCATAGATTTTTGTGACCCAGACCCTAAAGGTCTCTGAGACCTTTAGGGTCTACGACCAACTTATGTACTGAAAAGTAACCCTACGACCAGGAAACATATGAATACATTAACCGATCTCTTTGGACGGTCTATCACATACCTGCGGATCTCGATCACCGATCGCTGCAATTTACGTTGTGTCTATTGCCTTCCAAAAGAAGGGATACACTGGCAGGCACTAGAACATCAACTCACTGCTGATGAAGTTTCTCGAATTACCTCCGCCTTTGCACTGGCCGGCATCACACATATTCGACTTACAGGGGGCGAACCCCTCGTCCGCGCAGACATTCTGGAAATCGTTGCACGACTCGCCGCTATTCCCGGGATTCGGGAAGTTAGCCTGACCACCAACGCCATGCTGCTTGAGAAACTGGCAGAGCCGTTGGCAACTGCCGGGTTGAAACGGGTCAATATCAGCCTGGATACGCTGGACGCGGAAAAGTTCCGCCGGATTACGCGCGGAGGCGACATAGAACGGGTGTGGCGTGGGATTTCAGCCGCCCAGTCTGCAGGGCTCAACCCGGTCAAGTTGAATACTGTCGTCATAAAAGGATTGAACGATGACGAATTGCCCGCCCTGGCACGCCTGACGATTGAGAACCCCTGGCATGTACGTTTGATTGAATTAATGCCGGTCGGGAATGAACAGGACTGGGGCGAAGGTTTCCCTTCGTCAAGCGAGCGTTATTTCTCAGTTCAGGAAATGCACGCGTGTTTGTCCGGTTTAAAACTGGAACCAGCCGCTACGCCAGCAGGAAATGGCCCGGCACGTACGTTTCATATCCCTGGGGCGATGGGTACGTTAGGATTCATCTCGCCACATGGTGAGAATTTTTGCCAGCATTGCAACCGGCTTCGCCTCACCGCAGATGGGTTTCTGCGCCCCTGTCTTTTGCGAGATAATGAAATCAATTTGAGGGACGCCTTGCGATCAGGGGAGCCACTAATGCCGCTGATCCAACGCGCAGTCACCGCTAAACCCAAAGGGCATCAATTATCTCAAAACAATGTTCCCGAGTACCGCCACATGGCACAGATTGGAGGGTAATCAAAATACCAGTAACAGGTGGGATGCCATCATAAAAGCTGCCCGCACTTCGTGGGCCACACAAAATTAGGATGCACTACAAGACTACAAAATTACCAGACTACCGACTAAATAAGGATACCCGGATCGCGCTGCATCGCCAGGATTCTTACGCGCAGCATATCGCCGGCCTTGTAGTGGTCAACTCCTTCCGGGATCACCAGCACGCCCTCTGCCGCAGCCAACATTTTGAGCCGTGCAGTAGCTGGCAGCGGCCGGAACCGGGTACTCCCGTCTCCCTGCTCAAACCGGCCCTGGACGAACTGGGTCCAATCGATATCCCCTTGCACATCTTCGGCTAACTGTACAGTTACCTCGGGAAGCCCGGGGTCTCGGTAACCGCCCAGCCTCATCAATCCGGGTAGCGCCAGGTTGATAAACGCCATGTAATTCGATGGCGGCCCGCCGGGCAGACAAAAAATGGGTTTCCCGTGCAGGGAACCGAACCCGATGGCTTTCCCGGGGCCTATTTTTACCCGGTGATAAACCTGTGTCCAGCCTAGTTTTTCCAGTATGCGGATCATCAGGTCGCGTTCGCTGTTCCATGCGCCGCCGCTGGTGAGCACCGCGTTGTGGGTAGCGAGGCATTCTCTCAGGCTTGTTTCAATCTGCACGGGGTCATCCGGTTGGACCTGGGTTGTGACTTGCATGCCAAGCTGCCTGCACCAGGCATCCAGCGTGACCAGGTTACTGGCAAACAGCTTGCCGTTCTTGAGCGGCATCCCTGGGGCAAGCACTTCATCGCCGGTAGAAATGATCGCAACCCGTGGCTGTTGGTAGACTTTAACTTCCGCTAGACCAGCCGAGGCGGCCAGGCCCAGTTGAGCAGGCCGCAAGCAGATGCCAGCCGGCAGTAAGAACTGCCCGCAGGCAACATCGCTCCCCCTGGGGATGATGTTCCTGCCTGGCCTGGCGTCCCTGGTCAAGTACACCTGCTCCCCCTGCAGGTAGGAGAACTCTTCGGCTACAACCGCGTCTGCGCCTTCCGGCAGGGCTGCGCCGCTCATAATCCTTACGGCTGTCCCTGGCCCGACGGCAAACGGATGCTCTTGCCCGGCGACCGCGAAACCGCTTACTCGCAGTACAACCGGCTGTTCGGGGCAGGCATTGGCTACATCGTTTGAACGGACTGCATAGCCGTCTTTGAAAGATACATCGACAGAGGGTGAGTCGACTTTTGAATAGATATTTTCAGCAGCGACTCGTCCCAGGCACTCGGAGAGAGCGCACATCTCGGTTGGCAAGGGGTCGATATGCTGGAGGGTAAGCTGGTATGCATCAGGAAAAGAGAGATTAACAGTCACCATTCCGTTCCTACGGTTTTCTTCCGTGCACCTGCGCTAACATCGAATCCATCAGGTCGTCGGCGGGCTGGGGTAATTCGCTCTCCTGGAAATGAAGGACGCTGAGCAGAGGCATATCCAATATTTCCGCGCTGACCGCTCCGTCCGGCTTTTCGCCGGCTCCGAAGATTGCCCCCATTCGCTTCATGAGCGCCCTGATTTGCTGCATCACCGGGCCACACGCCTGCTGGCCGTGCGCATCGTCGAGCCACTCGCGGACGGTCGATTCGCGGTTCAAAATGCAGGGCAGCTCCAGCGTCGATTGCAGCGTCACGGTTTCGCTGAAACGGATGTCGCCTGCAGACGCGCCGATCAGGACGTCAAATTCGCCGTCTTCCGTGATCCACTGTTTGTAAGCAGGATGGTAATAGGCGAACGAGCGGAAATTCAGCGGGATGGTTACCGTTTTGGTTTCGCCTGGTTGAAGCTCGACTTTGGCAAAGCCCTTAAGCTCTTTGGGCGGGCGCTGCAGCCCCGATTGGCGGTCGTGGACGTACACCTGAACGGTTTCCTTGCCGGCCACCCGGCCGGTATTGGTGATGTCAACCGAGACGGTCAATGTGTCGGTATCCCGGAGGGTAGAGGCTGAAATCCTGGGGGAACTGTATGCGAAGGTGGTGTAGCTCAATCCATGTCCAAAGGGGAACAGCACCGGGATTTCTCTGGCATCGTAATACCGGTAGCCGATGAAAATGCCTTCGCCGTAGCGCACTTCACCATACCCACCCGGGTAGTTGAGGTAGGATGGGATGTTGACCAGCCTGAGCGGGAAAGTCTCAGCTAATCTGCCGGAAGGATTGATTTTTCCAAACAGGATGTCGGCGATTGCGCCGCCGCCCTGGCCCATCATCCAGGCTTCCAACACGGCGGCCGTACCACCGATCCACTCGCTCATGGCTACGGCTGATCCGTTGTTCAAAATGACGACCGTGCGCGGCTGGACTTTTGTTACCGCCTGGATCAGCGCTACCTGCTGCGCGGTGAGGTCGAGATCCTTGCGGTCATAACCCTCGGACTCTTTATAGCTGGGAAGAGAAATGTAGAGTAGGGCTACGTCGGCGCGGCGTGCAGCTTCGACTGCTTCGTCGATCAGCGCCTGGACGAAGGCATCCTCTGCCGGATAGCCTTCGGTGTAGGTCAGTTCTGCCCGG
This sequence comes from uncultured Anaerolinea sp., assembly GCA_964595435.1. GTDB lineage: Bacteria > Chloroflexota > Anaerolineae > Anaerolineales > UBA4823 > RBG-16-57-11. The sequence continues at coordinate 65,089 of CAZQQJ010000021.1, forward strand.
CCGGCCAATTTGTGCAGCTCATCGAAGGGGATATCGACCCGGGTAGGGTTGATGTGCGAGCTGCCCCCGCCCTGAAAATATGGTTCTTTGGCGGAGCGCCCGATGACGGCGATTTTTTGTGGATTTTCCAGGGGCAGTACACCATCGTTTTTCAGCAGGACCATCCCCTCCGCAGCCACCCGGCGCGCCAGGGCATGGTGGGCGTCCACGTCAAAAGTGCCTCCTGTAGAGGCCCCCTTGGGGGTTTCGGCCGCTCTGAAGACGATGCCCAAGATTCGGCGGACCGATTCATCCAGTATGGATTCATCCAGATCGCCGCGGCAGACCGCTTCGACCACTGCTTTCACGCGCAAGGGCTTCGGGCCTGGCATTTCCAGATCCAGGCCGCCCTTGAGCGACGCCGCCCGGTCGTGTACCGCGCCCCAATCGGAGACGACGAATCCTTCGAACCCCCATTCATCCCTGAGGATATCCACCAACAGCCAGTGATTTTCAGAGCAGTGCGTGCCGTTAATTTTGTTGTAGGCACACATCACCGTCCACGGTTTTGCCTCTTTGACGGCGGTTTCGAAGGCGGGCAGATAAATCTCACGTAGTGTGCGCTCGTCAATCTCTGCGCTGATGGATAAACGCTGGAACTCCTGGTTGTTGGCCGCAAAATGCTTGAGCGAGGTGCCCACTCCCTGGCTTTGCACCCCGTTGATGAAGCTGGCGGCGATTTTTCCCGCCAGAAAAGGGTCTTCGGAATAATATTCGAAATTCCTGCCGCACAGCGGGGTGCGTTTCATGTTGTTGCCCGGGCCAAGCAGCACATCTACGTTCAGGGCGATACACTCCTCGCCCAGGGTCCGGCCGACCTCGGCCAACAGGTCCACATCCCAGGTCGAGGCCAGGCTGGAGGCCGTCGGGAAACAGGTGGCCGGCAGGGCGGCAGTCGCCAGTTCATGCGTATTCGGAACTCGCCGCACGCCGTGCGGCCCATCGGCTACTACTATTTCGGGCACGCCGAGTCGTTCCACTTTGGTGGTCGTCCAGGCGCTGGCGCCGGTGCACAGGGCAGCTTTTTCTTCCAGCGTCATCTGGGCGATGATTGACTGGATATTGAGTACATTGGCATCTGTCATTTTTTATACCTTTCCTCTTTCACGGTATCTTTCGCCTCAATAATATCTGTGTTTTTGAAATGGAACGAGCAAGCGAGCCCTTAACCAGTGTCTTTGAGCTACTCAATGCGCGTAGGAGTCATAAACCGAGCGGATCTTCAGCGCCTGGCGAGCGCCATCCAGTGTCCATCCATCCGGCAGCGGGCATGAGACCGTCACCTCCCGGCCGGCAGGCAGATCGAAGTAGTTGTCGTTGAAGATGACTTGCGCTCCTTCCAGAGAGACCTCCACCAGCCGGGCCAGAGACTGCACTCTCAGGTCCACGAGCAGGGAGCCATCTACCAGGCGGAGATTGGCCGTTACAGTCGGGTCGGCCAGCGAAAGGTGCTTGGTGGGGATAAAAGTGGCTACCTGCAAAGCCACCCGCTTGCCGCCTTGCAGCAATTCAGCCACAAAAACCAGCTCCCGCTGTCTGCCGCCGGAGATGTGCTCGCTGAAGTCCAGGCTGCGAACCCGTATCGACGCGAATGGGGCTATCTTTGCCGGCTCCCGGCCAGAAACTAGCGCCTCGCCCTGCAGGGTTTCTAACGACCAGATGATCTTGCCCTCCCAGGCCTCATCCAGGTCGCTGGTGAGGTAGAGTGCCTGCCGGGTGGGGTGATCCTCAATCGAGAGCAGTAGTGGAGCGTAAAACCGGCGGGCAGCATAATGCAGCGCTTTCCAGCGGCCGAAGTAATCCAGGCTGGACCAGGAGGCAACCGGCCAGCAGTCATTCAACTGCCAGTAAATGGTGCCGGCGACGCGCTCCTTGTTGCGCCGCCAGTGCTCCACACCATAGCGGATGCCTTCGGATTGCAGCACCATGCTCAGGTAGACCATCGAAGGGAAGTCTTTCGGCATGCGGAAATTATCTGCCATCTGGGCAATGATCAGGCCATTGCCACTGGCGTTCTTCTGGTGCTGTTCCATAATGTAAGAGGTCATATTCCAGTCCGCTTGCTGGGCGTAGGTGCGGATGGTCTCCAGAGGTGGGAGGGCCTGGAAGCCGAACTCGCTCATGAACCGTGGGAACTGGTCACGATAAGCCGTGAACGGCTTGCGCCCGTGCCAGACATCCCAGTAGTGGGCGTCGCCCTGAAGCTGGCCGTTGGGGTTTTCAAACGGAGTGTTGGAGGAAGGAGAGCTTGGCCAATAGCTGCGGTCCGGATCCTCAGCCGCACACCAGCCAGGCAGCGTATGATGGAAAAAGCGGTCATAAGCGTCTTTCAAGTCTTGCAGCTCGGCTTTTTTCCAGCCCCACTCTACCCAGCCCTGCTCCATTTCATTGTTACCGCACCACAGCGCCAGGCTGGCCCGGTGACGCAGGCGGCGGACATTTTCTATCACCTCGATGTGCACATTGTCGAGGAATGCCGGGTCATTCAAAGGGTAGATACTGCAGGAAAAGATAAAATCTTGCCAGATGAGGATGCCATAACGATCGCACAGATCGTAAAAGCGTTCTTCTTCGTAAAAGCCGCCGCCCCACACCCGCAGCATGTTCTGGTGGCACTCAGCCGCCGAGCGGATCAATCCCTCCAGGTGCTCGCCGGAAAGGCGTGCAGGGAAGGCGTCGGCCGGGATCCAGTTGGAGCCCTTGGCAAAGATCGGTACACTGTTGACTACGAAGACAAAGGAACGACCCCAGGCGTCTGGTTCCTGGCGCAGCTCGATCGTTCGCAGCCCGAGCTGGTATTTTCGCAGGTCCAGGGGCTCAGGCCCGGCAGAACCGTCCAAATACAGGGTAACTTCAACCTGATAAAGCGGTTGGGCCCCGTATCCGTTCGGCCACCACAGTTCAGGTTCGGCGATTGGCACGGTTACGATCGTTTCTGCACCCGAAGAAACCGGGGCGCTTCTCTCGAGTACCGCCCCGTCCGGTGCAGTGAGACGCACGACGATTGTCAACGGCGCCGCGCTCCACTGCTGGATAGACACCTGCGCTGAGACCATCACCCGGCCATTGAAGTGTTCCTGGCGCAGGTGGACCTCTGTGATACGCGCCCTGCTGTACCCTTCCAAACGGAGTTCTTTCCATATCCCGATGGGAGGAATCTGGGGGCCCCAATCCCAGCCGAACTGGCAGGGAGCTTTGCGCAGGTATGGGCCGCCAGGGATGGCCTGCAGTACGCCCGGCAGCGGGCGAACGGCCTGCTGTTCCGCCGCAAACTTTACCGGCGAAGCGAAGGTGATCAAAAGTAACTGCGGTTCGCCCCGCGTCTCACGCCCTTCTAAAAGCCCCCGAACTTCCCACCGATACTGGCGGAACATATTGTCGGTGTGGCCTAAAAGTTGGCCATTTAGCGAGACTGTCGCCAGCGTATCCAGCCCGTCACAAACGAGCCAGACCTGCTCTTCAGCCAGCAGCTCGGGTGAACAAGAGAAACTGTAGTGGTATTCCCAGTTGGATTCTGCCACCCATTGTACGCGCTGCTCATTGTCGGCAACAAAGGGGTCCGGGATGCAACCGGCTGCCAGAAGGTCCGTATGTACACCCCCAGGAACCCGGGCTGGAAGCCATTCACCCGTCCCTGCCCGGCGGAACTGCCAATCGCCAGTTAAGGTTTGTGTTTGCATGATGAATTCCTACGATGAAGGCGCTACACAGTTGAGAGATCCCACTCTTCATAAATCTTTGGAACATCACTGATCAAGCGTTGGGTGTAAGCGTGTTTCGGGTGCAATATCACCTCGTCGGCCGATCCGCATTCAACAAATTTTCCACGCTCCATAATATATACACTGTCAGAAACATAATATGCCAGGCCAATATCGTGGGTGATGAAAATGACTGTCATCCCGACTTCATTGCGTAATTGCATCAGAAAATCCAGGATGGTGGCGCGGCTACAGGCATCGATCATCGAGGTAGGTTCATCTGCCAGCAGGATCTTGGGCTTTAGCAAGAAAATGCGGGCGATCATCAGGCGCTGCATCTGTCCGCCGGAAAGTTCAAAAGGATACTTGTTGGTCAATTCCTCGAACTTCAAATTGACAAAACTACACGCCTCTACCATCATCTCTACTTTTTTTGCACGCGGAAGCTTTTTCCCGCCGCGCATGTGGATACAATCTAATAGAACCGCATCGATCTTATAGAATATGTTGTATGAAGAGAACGGATCCTGAAAGATCGCCTGAATATTTTTCCAGTATTCCTGTTTCTTCTTTTGAGTACTGAGATCGCGCTTATTCCCCTGGAAGTAAATCTCTCCCTCAGTTAAACCGATTAATCCCAAAAGCATCTTTGCCAGAGTGGTCTTGCCACTGCCTGATTCCCCTACAATCGAGACAACTTCGCCTTCGTAGAGATTGAGATCCACATGATCAACGGCAAGCGTTTTCGAGTGGCCAAACCCAAATACCTTCGTCAGCCCGGTCGCGCTCAGGATTAGTTTTCTTTCATCGGGCATTTTGATTGGCCTCCCTCTGATAAGCACGTCTCAAATCTTCTTCCGAGAAGATACAGCGGTAAGCGCGTCCGCTAACCAATTCGCGAAGATCGACAGAAACTGCTTTGCATTCTGGCCGAACATATTTGCAGCGTTCGGCAAACCGGCAGCCAGAAGGCGGGTTTTTGAGATTCGGCGGCACCCCAGGAATGGCAGTCAGTTTAGCATCTCGCAGACCGCTTTCAGGCACAATGATCGAGCCCATGAGACCTTTGGCGTATGGATGGAGTGGATCAAACACGGCTTGTTTTGCGGAGGCCTTCTCCAGGATCTGTCCTGCGTACATGACCATAATATCATCTGTCACGTTGTAAAGCAACGGAAGTTCATGCGTAATGAAGATTAACGAGCTGATTAAATCGTATTCCATCAAGTTCTTTAGCATCTTGATGACCATCTTCTGTGAGGTGACATCGAGTGCAGAGGAAGGTTCATCAGCAATCAGTACTTTTGGTAATAATAAGACAGATATTGCAATCACCACGCGCTGTTTCATGCCGCCCGAAAGTTCAACAGGGTATTTTTGCAGCACACCCTCTGGGAGCCCAAGTGTCGCAAACAACTCTCTGGCACGTTCATAAATCTCTTTCTTGGTGACGTAAAAATCATGTGCTTGAACCACGTCCTCGATAAAGTGGATGATCTTCCGGGTGGGGTTGAGGGCGTTCATCGCAGACTGGGGGATATAGGCAATCTCTTTTCCCAAGATCGATTTACGAATGTCATCCGGGGCCATCCTGCTAATATTCCTTCCGTCGATGATGATCTCGCCGCTCATGTAGTGCAACGGAGGGAAGTAATAACCCATCAGGCTGAGCGCCAGAGTCGACTTTCCGCAGCCGGATTCTCCTGCAATTCCCAGCGATTTCTTCTCTTCGACCTTCAGAGAAACGCGGTCCACCGCGTAAACATCTTCGTTATACCGGGTGATGTATTTTGTTGTTAGATCCTTAACCTCCAAAATTACCTTTGACATTTATTTCATCTACTCCCTCAATGCAGGATTATATACTTTGTCGAGACCTGTATTCATCAGGTTCAGCGAGAACGAAATCAGAGCGATGGTTATGATTACAGGGAGGTACGCCCACCATTTACCCAGGATTTGCGCCTGGTAAATCATTGCCCAGTTCATCATCAAGCCCAATGTGGGCACTTCGGTGGTCCTGGGACCCAGCCCAAGGATCGACAACCCGGCCTCGGCCAGGACCGCCGATGAAATTTGTAGAATCAGCGCCATGAAGACGTAAGAGGCGATGTAGGGAAGGATGTCTGCGAAAATGATGCGAGGAAGAGGGTGTCCTGATATTCTCGACAGATTGACATGGTCACGGTTACGAAGGGAAAACACTTGAGAACGTACAGCCCTGGTGGTCCACACCCAATAGGTGAGCCCAATCACCACGGCAATGGTAAAGGCACCGCGTTGGTCCTGCCCGATACTGTATGAAATCAAGATCAACAACACAAAAGGGGGGATGACGGTGAAAAGATTGGTGAAGAACATGATGACATCATCAACCATCCCGCCGACATACCCCGCGAGCAGTCCGAGGATCAATCCGATCGTTGTGGCGATCAACCCCGCCACAAAACCAATGATCAACGATGTGCCGGTTGCCGACACCAGTTCCACCAGCACATCCCGTCCGAAATTGTCAGTTCCAAGCACCAGCAGCCGCATGTTTGGAACCTCGGTGATATTCACATAATCCGTTTGTTCGACGGTATCCGCCTTCTCTAAAATGCCTGTATCCGCATTTTGGGCTGCAATGGTTGCCCCTTCTGTCGCCAGAATTCCCTCGAGTGAATTGTTGAGACGAATATAGTAGTTCCGTTTGGCGTTCGTCATCCCGGGGATTTTCTTCTTGGGATCATAATTTTTCACCCATTGATCGATGAGTTGTTCGGTATTCGTGGTATCGATTTCGCTCTCAGGAATCCCATACCCCACAAGCCATTCTTTTATCGCCTGGCGGTCCTCTTCGCCCAGCTTGCTGGCAATTCGTTTCTCACCAGCATCATCCAACTTCAATATGTACGTGGGAGAACTCAGGCTGTCATAAACATTTACGTAGATCCCGGGTGGGAAGAAAGTACCCTGGCCGATGATTGCCAATGGAGCATCTCTAACAAACATTGGAAAAAGGAGCACCGTCAGAACAATGAACACAAAAATGGAAAACCCAACGACAAATTTACCAGAGCGAAATACCTGTCGTATCGTATGTCTCATAACAGCCTCTGTCCTTAGTCAGACTGTGCTGCTCTAATGCGCGGATCGATGAAGCCGTATAGAATTTCGATGGCAAACGTCGAGATCAGCACCATCAGCGTGATAATCAACGCGGATGCCGAGATCAGCGGATAATCCTGTGCCAGCACGCCATTGAGCAGTGTCGTACCAAGCCCCGGATAGCTAAAGATGATCTCTGCCACCAGCGAACCAACGATAATGGTGCCGATCGCCAACGCCAGACCGGTAACCTGGGGGAGCACGGCATTCCTAAATACATAGCGGACGATTTTACGATCCTGGATTCCCAGGAACCGGCTGTATTTTACATAATCTGCATTCAATTCATAAATACACATGGAGCGCATGCCAAGCGCCTGACCGCCGATGATGATCAACACGATCGACCAGAATGGCAATTGGTAGTGTACGATCACAGACCAGATAAACGGCCAGCTAGAGTTGGGTATCATGTCAAACCCATACCCACCTGAGGTTGGGAACCACCCTAGCCGGATTGCAAATATCACCAGCAAAATAACGGCCATGCCGAATGGCGGTAAACTGCTCATAAAGATACTGGCAGGCAGGAGGACTTTATCATAACCTCCCTTGAGATATGCAGCTAACGCGCCGAGTGTGTTTCCGATCAGCCAACCGACGATGATCGCCGGCAACTGTAAACCAATCGTCCACCAGATCGCAGACCGGACAATGTCTGCAACCGGTCTGGGATATTGGCTGAACGAGGTGCCAAAATCACCCCGCACCACATTTGTCACGTAGAGGATAAGTTGTTCTAGCATGGGTTTGTTGGTGCCGAACAGTTCTGCGTATTGGTTGTATACCTGTTGAATCCCGGACTGACTGCTGATGCCCTGGACAACTCTGGCCGTAATGACAGCTACGGGGTCTCCCGGCATCAGACGGGGCAGGATGAAATTTAACAGGAAGGCGGCAATGAATGTAATGCCGAACCAGATCAACTTTTTGCCGAAGTAATTAAGATACCCTTTCAACCCGGCATCTCCTCTTGGTACGATGGAAGCATCCGCCATGCTCCAGGTTCACGGAGCATGGCGGATATCATTAAACACTATTATTTACGGATTGACCAGTGTAAGGTTATACAATCCTGCAATACCGTAACCTTTGACGAGAACCGTCGGTGGGACGGGCGGGTTGGTGCCATCCTCGGCGTTCGGGAAATTCGTCCAGACACTCTCGTTCACCGTGTGGAACCAATCGGGGCGGTACATGAGCGTGAATGAAGGAACATCGCTCAGGTAGATCTTAGTGAGTTCCGTGTAGTACTCCTGGAGCTTGGCCTGATCGGTTTCGCTCGGGATCAAAGCGAGCAATTCATCGACCCGAGGATTGACGTAGCCCCCCCAGTTGCCGTTCCAGTTGTTTGATGTATCGGCGAACTCGGAGCTCATCAACTGGCGGACACGTCCCCAAGGGCTGGTTGGGCTGGCGCCATTGCTCCACACCATGAAGATATCATAGTTATTCACCTTCGCGTCGGTGAAGACGGTCTGGTAAACGGCCCAATCGGGGAACTCGGACGTGATATCAATACCGATCTTTTTCCCGGCGGCAGCTACGATTTCAATGGCAGCCTGCCAGTCGGACCAACCATTGGGGCAGAGAGCCTTGTAGGAGAGTTTTTGCCCGCTGAGCTCGCGCCAGCCATCGCCATCGGTATCCGTAATTCCGGCATCATCGAGGAGTTTCTTGGCGCCCTCGATGTCGTTGCCAACCCACTGCAGGTCCTTGACGGCGTCATGGTCGTACAACGCCTGCTCACCAGTGGTCGGGTTCATCACCGAGCGAGGAACCTGGGCGAAGGTTGGAGATTGGTTGGTCATGGCGTTGGCGATGATCGTGTCATAGTCCACCGCGATGGCGATCGCCTTGCGGACCGCTACGTTATCCAGCCCGTAGGATTTCAGGTTGAAGTAGGCGGTTGGGAGGCTGGCAGCGATCATGTACGGAGCCTCTGGCAAGTAGGTGGAGATGGGTAGCTTATCTTTCAGCCACAGGTCCTGGACATTGGAGTTGAACTGCTGGCTGACATCCACCTCGCCGGCCTGCAGAGCGGTTGTGCCGGCGGCATTATCCTTAAAGATCACATGCGCCAGGTATTTCGGAGCCGGCAGCTTGCCCCACATCGATTTATCTTGCCCCCAGTAGTTGTCATCACGGACGAGGACAACCTTCGTATCGTCGTAGAAGTATTTGGTGTAAGGACCAGACCAGACCACATCCAATGCACCATCAGCTCTGAAAGCAGCCGCATTGCCAGCCGCGCGCTCTTCCAGTTTTTGGGTCCAGGCTTTCTGAGCGACATATACGTGGCTGAGGTATTGGGCGACTTGCAGCGGGTTGACGGCTTTGCCGTTTGCATCCAGTTTCGCTTTGATTACGACCGTCTGGGCATCCTTCGCTTCGATGGTCTCGATGTAATCTTTGTAGGCAGCGCCGTTGTTGGTTTCATACTTGAGATGGGTAGCGTAAGTATAGGCCACGTCATCAGCGGTCACCGGGGTACCGTCGCTCCAATGTGCGGCAGGTTTGATCTTGAAAGTGATCTCGGTCATGTCCGCGTTCCATGTAAAATCGCCATCGGCCAGCAGCGGATACTGCTTGCCATCGAGCATGTTGTACATGTACGGGGTTTCGAACATGGTGAGCTGGGCACTATAATTGTTGGAGCCGTCGGCAATGGCCATTGCATTATTCGTGTCGGAAGCGTATGGATTCCAGGCCTTAACGGATCCCCACTGAAGACCATTGAAGTACAGGGTTTCATTGCGGGGAAGCACCAACCCAGATACCTCAGCCGGCACTTCGACGGTCTTGACGACTTCCTTCGGCACTTCGACGGTCTTGACGACTTCCTTCGGCACTTCGACGGTCTTGACGACTTCCTTCGGCACTTCGACGGTCTGGATAACGGTCACCGGTGTAGGTGTTGCACAGGCTCCGAGGAGCAGGCCCAGCACCATAAACAGAGAAATTACGACATACAAGCGTTTCATTTTATTCTCCTTAGTTATTTGTCGGTCGATTCATACGATTGGCCAGTCAGATCGGTTTTTTGTATGACTAATTTTCCACCTCCTCCCGGTTGAAGGGCGACTAAATGCCTGGGATCGAAGTATTCCATATTCACACATATCTAAGTTTCTTACTCAGTAACCATATTTTGTTTTTCGCCACAACTGTCGCGAATAACCAGCTCGGTAGGCAGCACGATACGGCGGGGTTGGTCGTCTGGGTGTTCGATGATATCGATCAGCATCTCAGCGGCGATTGCCCCGGTGCGTACGATGGGCTGCCGCACTGTCGTCAGGGGGGGCTTGCTCGTTGCTGCAGCAGGGATATCATCGAAGCCGACTACGGCAATATCCTCCGGGATGCACAGTCCTGCCTCATGGATGGCGCGCATGGCTGCAAAAGCCATGGCATCGGAAGCCACAAAAACTGCATCCGGGCGCTGGGGAAGCAAACGCTTCATTGCCAGATATCCACTGAGGTCTGAAAATTCACCTTCCGTGACCAGCTCAGGTTGCAGGCGCAGGCCGCGCTCGCGCAGGGCGTCCTGGTACCCCTGGTAGCGATCAACGCCGGCGATCATGTTGCGCGGGCCATTGATCACGGCTACTCGCCGGCGGCCGGTGTGCAAGATATACGATACACCCTGATGCGCTCCAGCCCGGTTATCGACGTCGACGAAATTGATTCGATCGTTCGTGGGGTGGCGCCCAATGGTAATGAAAGGCCGTCGACTCTCCGAAAGACGATCGATTAATGGGTCATCCGTCAGCATCGAGGCAACGATGATGCCATCGATTAAACCGTTATATAGGACTTGATTGATGGTCTTGCGCTCGTATTCCGGTTCTGCCAGCCAGAGCATGACGGAATATTCACGTGCGTAGCAGGCTGAAGCTGCACCCTGAAGAAGCAGGGGAAAATACGGGTCGGAAAAGATTGTTGTCAGACCGGTGGGGATAACCAGGCCAATGACACGCGTCCGCCCGCTGGCCAAACCGCGGGCTGCCAGGTTCTGTTGAAAACCAATATTCTGGATGAGGTCAAGCACCTTCGTTCGAGTCTGCTCGCTGACATTTGGGCTTCCGTTGATGACCCGAGAAACGGTGGACCGGGAAACTCCACTCATTTTAGCGATGTCTTCGAGAGTTAATGGCATAGCTGCTGACCTGAGAGCGCTCCCAGAAAGGTTGAAAAATAGGACTTTCAGGTATAAAGTATGCCGGTTTTTTGACAGATATTGGGAGCGCTCTCAATAATAATTTACAACATTTATACCCCTCTTGTCAAGTACCAATTTTTGTCTTTTTCTGAAATGCCCGTCTGTGATGCGTTCTTGTCGGGTAGAGGGGCGGCGGGCGAGAGACACGCTTTCGGTGTACAATAACGCCGATGAGCGTTTACACCAATCTCAATCGCCCCATCCTGGTTGTAGATTATGATTTGGCCTGGCCGGTGATGTTCGAACAGGAGAAGGCAGGCTTGCTGGCAGTGCTAGGGACTCGGGCTGCGCAAATCGAGCACTTTGGCAGTACGGCCATCCCAGGTCTGGCCGCCAAGCCGGTCATCGACATCGCGGTGGGATTGCGCAGCCTGGTGGAAGCCGCCGGATGCATCCCGGTGCTTGAAAGTATCGGGTACATTTATCAACCCGAAGTGGAAACCGCTCTGCCGGGCCGGCGCTTTTTGTGGAAAGGGGATGCACTCGTCCATACGTTCCACCTGCACGTCTGCGAGCTGGGCAGCCCGGAATGGGTCAATCCGCTGCGTTTCCGTGACTATTTGCGCGTTCACCCTGACGAAGTGCAACGATATGCCGACCTGAAGCGGAGGCTGGCCGCGCAGCATGGTTCGGATATTGGCGCTTACATAGATGGCAAAGCGGCCTTTGTTCAGGAAATCTTGAAACGCCAGATGATTTGTGGAGCGTAAGGCGCGTCGCCAGGGAGTGATCGTCTGGTTCACGCTGCTGACGGTCAATAACAATCCGATTCACTTCGACAGCGTGTATGCCGCTCAGACTGAGTTTAGTAGACCGCTGGTCGACTCCACTTTCACTCTGGCGTTGGTTACCGGATTATCGGTTTCAGACATCTCGCAGAATGCGATCAACCTGGGCTGAGATGAAGTGCGCCTGCCACACCCAGTCTTTGATGGGGATACGCTCTATGCGCAGAGCGAGGTGCTGGAGATGCGCGAGTCGAAATCGCGCTCGCACATGGGGATCGTGAAGTTTAAGACCGCCGGGTTCAACCAGGAGGGCAAGTCGGTGATCGAATTCAAGCGTACGATCCTGGTGTATCGGCAGGGGCACGTTCCCCAGGTACAGCGGCCGGTCATTGATCCAGGTCAATGATGATAAGCGAACGGGTGTATTTTCGCTCCTGTTTTCCCTGAGCAACCCTGAACCTGCTCATCCGGTGGGCGTCACTCCAGAGCCAGATTGGATTTTAAGGCCGCCAACTGGCCGAAAGAAGGGCTTATCATCTGGTAGAGGTCCCTGTAGAAAGAATAAAGCTGCGCATAGATATATGAATTTGCCGGATTGGGCTGGAACCGTTCCTGGATAGTAACTCGAGATGGAATTTCATTCATGGAAGGCAGTATTCCCATGCCAAGCAATGGCCAAAACGCAGCTCCTAAACTGGACGTCTCACTCCATGCCGGAACCTGCAGTTCACAGTTCAGGGCGTCTGCCATCAATTGCAGCCAAAACCTGGAATGAGTAAATCCCCCAGATGCTCGAATTTCTTGGAAATCACCTCCGATCTCGGCCAAAATTTCCTTTAAATTCATAAACCGAAAAGCAATACCTTCTAACAGGGACCGCGCCATATGTCTCGCTTCATGTTTCATATCCAGGCCAAAAAAGACCGCCCGGCTGTCCAGGTTCCAGCCCGGGCTGCGTTCACCAGCAAAAAACGGCAGGCAGACTAATCCACCGGCCCCCACGGGTGCAGTGCTGGCCAATTCCAGTAATTCGTTGAAGGTCATCGGCTGATTCGATAAGCGAGTGGAGATAGAGTGGTTCAATAAATCCCGCAACCAGGATAACGCAATACCACCATTGTTGATAGCTCCACCTACCAACCAGTGTTGCCGGTCGATTGCATAACACCAGGTCCGGCCATAAACATCCAGGGTAGGCCTGGGGGCAACCGTTCGAAAAGCGCCGCTGGTGCCAACCATGCAGGTCGCCTGGCTCTGTAACACTGCTCCCGCCCCCAGGGTGGAGTTTGCCGCATCGGATGAACCCAAAACCAGCCTGGTTGTTGGTGAGATCCCCATCTGCCGGGCTAAGACAGGGTCTATCCCCGAAAAGGTTACCTTTGGATCGGCTACGTTGGAGAGCCGTTCTGGTTGGATGCCTGCCAGGTCTAAGGATAACGGGCTCCAGGCCAGGCTGTGAGTATCCAGCAGCCCAGAACCCGCAGCGAGCGAATAATCTACCACGTACTGATGAGTCAGCCGGTGTACAGCGTATTCTTTGGCGGATAGAAACCGGGCGGCTTTATCGAAAATTTGGGTTTGTACTTCCTTCAGCCAGCGAATTTTGTATAGCGGATACATTCCATGCACCGGGCAACCGGTTTGCTGGTACAACGTTTCTGCCACCGGCATTTGCCGGATGGCCTTGCTTTGTTGAACAGCTCTTCCGTCTGCCCAGGTCATAATCCCGGTCAATGGCGCGCCGCTTGAGTCGACAGCCATCAGACTATGTAATGCCCCACCAATGCTTAACCCAGCGCAATTTCCTTTTAGATCCCCTGCATTTTCCAGGGCTTTTTGCACCGAAGCGACCATACCGGATAATACTGCTTCCGGTTCTTGTTCTTGCCATTTCTCGTGTGCGCTTTTGCTTGGGTATTCGGCTGTCCCCTGGCCTAACACCCGAGCGCACTCATCAATGATCGCTGTCTTGCAGCTACCGGTGCCCAGGTCAATGCCCAAAAACCAGGAATCAATTTTGCGCTGTGTCATTTTCTATAAGCCAGCCTGGTCAAATACTACCGGATTAACCACATGCCTGGGCCGCTCCCCTCGTAACACAGCGAGGCAATCTTGTAATGCCATTTGCCCCATCTGGAACGTGGCATCGTCCGTATGTGCTCCGCTGTGTGGGGTAGCGATAACCTGTGGTAATTTGAGTAACGGGTGATCGGTGCCAGGCGGTTCCTGTTGGAAACAGTCTAATGCTGCACCTCGCAGATAGCCGCTTTCCAGAGCATGTGCTAAAGCGGTTTCATCGATCAGTTCGCCACGAGCAGTGTTGATCAGGAAGCTGTTGGGCTTCATCCGTGCCAGGAATCCGGCGTCAACCATCTGCGTGGTTTCGGGGGTCACCGGTGCATGCAAGGAAACGAAGTCTGACTCCTGCAACAGGATACCCAATGAAACTGGCTCGGCACCGGCTGAACCGGCGCGGTCGGCGCTCAAATAGGGGTCGTAGGCCAATACCCGGCAGTGAAAGGCCCTCAGCCGCAGGGCGACTTCAAAGCCAATCGATCCTAAACCGAGAAGACCAACGGTTTTGCCATTTAGACCGACTCCAGAAATGCGTGGCCATTTCCCGGTGTGCGTCGCTTCATCGGCCTGGCAAAGCTGGCGAGCCAGGGCCAGGATGAGCGCGATGGTCAGCTCGGCTACAGCTACCGAATTTGCCCCCGGGGTATTGGTCACCACAATCCCTCGCCGGGTGGCTGCCTCCAGGTTTACCCGGTCTACGCCGACGCCATATCGAGCAATCACCTTTAGGCACGTGCTCGCATGAATTGCAGAATCATCGATCTCATCCAGCCCGGCGATATATCCATCGCAATTTTTAATCAGGGGTTGCAACTCGGCGGACTTCAACGGCCTCCCGTATGGATTGTATACCACCTCCCCAACCGCTTTTTCCAGTGCGTGTTTTAGGCCAGGATCGTCCTTGCCAAAGGATGTCGGCGTTACCAGCACCTTGCATTCACGTAACGGTTTGAGCAACTTTTGGTCATCCGCCATTGGCATCGGTTGTTTTTCCAAAACATCGTCTAGTCTTTCGGCCATACGACGCTCCCGCCCGCATTCATTGCCAGGTTGCCGCCATCTACTGGAAGCAGTACACCGGTAATTGCCCGTCCTGCATCTGAACACAATAGCAATGCTGGTCCAGCAAACTCTTCCGGCTCTAAGAGGCGTCCAAGCGGAATGCCAGCTACAAAACGCGGCATTACCCGCTCTGCCAGTTGTGGATCAGCGATCAACTGATTCTTCAAACCAGGGGTGAGCACCTGGCAGGGCAAAATGGCATTGACCCGAATCCCCTGGCGACCATATTCCACGGCCAGTTCTTTGGTCATCTGGTGTACTCCCCCTTTTGCAACGCTATAAGCAAAGTTTCCCCGCCCGAGTGCAGACGCGCCAGCGATGGAGCCAATATTTAAGATATTCCCTCCTGTATCCTGTTTCAGCATTCGCTGGATAGCCTGTTTTGAGCACAAGAAATAGCTGGTCAAACATATTTCTAACGTCCGATTCCATCCATCCAGGTCTAACTCGTGTGGGCGCATGCGAGGAAACCAAAAGGGGATATTTACCAGCACATCCACTTTGCCGAAAACCTGATCTGTCTCTGCAAACAGGCGCTCTACGTCGTTTTCCTTTGCGGCATCGCAATAGACAGCAATCGAGCGGCGCCCCAACGCCTGGATTTCTGCGGCAGTGACGGCGGCCCCGGCCTCATCGATATCCGCGGCTACAATGTCGGCTCCATGTGCTGCAAAAGCCTGAGCAATGATGTGCCCGATTCCGCCATTGGCGCCTGCGCCGACGATGACGGCTACCTTACCGGTCATATCAAAGATATCGTTGGTCATGTTTTGCTCCTTTTCAACTTGCATCTTGCCTTGAGTTGTTGTATATGGTATGATAATTCTGATTTTTGTTAACAGATAACAAATAGCAAAGTGATCATTGTTGAGGGTGCTATATGGATGATGCCGCGTTCGAAAATGATATCAATGATTGGTTAGCTGCTCCGGTTCAGCGTACTCTAAGTGACTATGTGGCCGACCAACTCCGCCAGGCCATTTTGTCTGATAAGATTAAGCCTGGTCAGCGTTTGATCGAGCAAGAGCTGGCAGAGAGCATGCAAACGAGCCGGGGTCCTGTGCGGGATGCGTTGAAGATGTTGGAAACCGAAGGCCTGGTGCTGCGCCAGTCTCATCGAGGAGCGTTTGTCGCTGAGCTAAGGCCGGAGGATGTGATTGAAATTTATACCCTCCGCGAGGCTCTAGAGAACCTGGCAATCCGTTTTGCCATCCGCCGGGCCACTGACAGCCAGATTGACGAGCTTGAGAAGGTTGTGCGCGAAATGGAGCAGCTCGCCCAACGAGATTATACACAGCTAGATGCGACCGACTTGGACATGGAGTTCCATTACACGCTGTGCAAGATCTCCGGCCATAAACGCCTGCTCAATTCGTGGATGGCGATTAGCGCCCAGATCCGTTTGGTGCTGTTGAAGCATCGTTTATGGAACCCTAAGGATCATCGCGAACGTTCGGTGGATTGGCATGCACGCATCGTAGCTTCGCTTCGCCAGCGTAATGTTGAGCAAACCCTGAAAGAATTGCATACCCATATGGCAGCCTCGACAGAGTGGCTCCACGATGACGTAAATTATTAAGGTGGTGGAGTTTGGGCGGTTGACACAGCCAGACGCCCGTCAAAATCATCCGATCCGTCTTCGGAATCCAGCGGGAATTTTACCGGATGTCCATCTCGCTGCGAGCGATAAATTGCTGTGAACAACTCAACGTGTTTGCGACCCTCGCGGCCATCGACGGCAGGCGTGCGCTCATACAGGATGGATTCCAAAAAATCTTGGATTTGCAGCCGGTGGTAATAACTCATCACGTCCACCGTCTGGCCTCTCGCTATATCTTCTGCCTGCCATTGAGCCAGAAAATGTTCTTCCCCTGGCACGGTCCAGATATCATTGATGGGTGGATCGGTGGCCTGGGTCACACCAGATACAAATGGTGAGCCTCCGTCCGTTTGCACCCCGACCGAGGCTCCGTTCTCTCCATGTATGTGGATCTTTCCATAAAATCCTGGCTTTTGAGAATTGCTGACCAGGATGGTTCCCAGGGCACCGCTCTTGAAGCGCACTACAGCGATGGCGGTGTCCTCGACTTCAACATAGGGGTGATTGAGATTTGCCCAGTACCCAAATAACTCATCGATCGGGCCCATGAACCATTGAAATAGATCGATCTGGTGAGTTGTTTGGGTGAGCAAAACCCCACCACCCTCGGTTGCCCATTTACCACGCCAGGGATCCATTCGATAATACGCCTCATCTCTCCAGCCCATCACGGTGACGGTAGCCAGGACCGGGCGCCCGACCTTCCCGGCATCGATGGCGGCTTTTACCCGCCGCACTGGCTCGTAAAACCTGCGTTGACTGATAACGCCCAGCTTGATCCCTGCCAAATCCGCAGAACGGATTGCCAGGTCACAACCTCTCAGGTCCATGGCCATCGGCTTCTCCAAAAGGGCGTGCACGCCCGCGTGGGCACAGGCCACTACCATTTCTGGGTGAGTGGAGTGGGGGGAGCAGATCGAAGCCATCTGCACTTCTGGCTGCGAGAGCATTTCATCTAAATCAGCAAAGGCGTATACACCATAACGCCTGGCAAGCGCCTGGGCGCGTTCATGGCTTACATCGTAAACGCCAACCAGATGAGAGTTTTTCAATTCACTTAAAGCCTGGGCATGCGTTTCTGCAACCTTACCACACCCAATGATTGCACTACCAATGCGATCCAAGGTGACTATCCTTCCCTACCCGCCAGCTACCAATGCGCCTGCCGGGCATGCTGATACATTGTGATGATGTTGATTGGGGGAACATCTGCTTGAATGTTGTGAACGGGAGCGAGTACGTAGCCGCCGCCTGGCGCCAGGTCGTGAACGCGGCGCTCTACCTCGGTTCGAACGTCTTCTGGAGAGCCAAACGGCAGCACATTTTGGGTATCGATTGCCCCCCAAAATGACAACCGATCACCAAATTCCTGCTTTAATCGCCGGGTATCCATATCCTTTGCACTGACCTGTACCGGGTTCAGGATTTCCACGCCGGCGTCGATCAGATCGGGTAGCAACTTGTATACCGATCCACACGAATGCAGAAAGATTTTGGCCTCGCTGTGGCGCTTGATGAGCTTGAAGGCTTCCTGATGATAGGGCTTGATCATCTGCCGGTAGATAGCCGGTGACATCATCGCGTTGTTTTGCGTTCCCAGGTCATCGCCCATCTTGATGACTTGAATATACGGCCCTGCCAACTGCAGATAATGCCGGAGCGAGGCGAGCATGATATCTGTAATACGGCGAAACACCGCATGGGCGAACTCCTGTTCCAGCACCAACCCTTCCAACATACGTTGAAAGCCGCAAAGGTAGTAGGCTCGCTCCCACAGGCTGTTAAAGGATGGGCATCCGACAATGGCATAATCAGTCTGTTCGAACATCTGCCGCGCCCGTTCCTGAACGCCGCGATAGCGGTCAGGGTCGAGCGGGTCAGGCCACCACGGATAAGCATCCAGATCATCGATCGTGGCATTGACCAGCGGGTTTTCGGCAATCTCACGGTAAATCACGCCATTTATAGCTATTTCTTTCCACTTGACCCCCCAATCGTCATAAAAAGCGCCTGGGGTGTCGCAAGGCCGGACCCCTTGATGGGGTGGGTTCATGTAAACCGGGCGAGTGTCGATTTCGAGGGCATTCAGGATTTGTTCGTCGACCTGGGCCAGGCGCATGATGTGAGGAACCAATTTGACTTCTGACCCAAGCCCGTAATGAGCTGCCAGCCGCGTATACACCTCTGGCACTGGCGATGTATTGCCCCCGGTGCCGAAATCGAGCGGTATCAGGTCTGGCTCCTGGTGGTTGAGCGCAGCCAATAAGCGTTGGCGATGGGTCATGGTTTTCATATTTGTGATTCCTGGGCTCGAGAAAATTATACCTTTGGCCTATAGAATTGTCAACAATTGACTGTTGACAAAAGATTGTCCATCAGCGGGTAACGTGGTATTGCCATTGGATTCACAATGTTGCTCGCTGGCGGCCAATAACCATCCAGCACTGAAACCAGGTTATGGATGCCGCCTTGTGTCACGATGCGCATTCCTTGTTCTGACAAAGCCGCCACATGTGGAGTGAGGATTACATTCTCCATCTCCAACAATGGATGCTGTGGAGGAATTTCTTCCTCCGCGAAAGGGTTGATGGATTCGAACGTGTCCAACCCTGCGCCGCCTAAACGTCCTTCTTGCAACGCGCTTACTAGCGCGGCTTCGTCAACGATCGCACCGCGGGCCGTGTTGATAAGGCATGCTGTCGATTTCATCTTGCGTAACGCCCGGTCATCGATCAGATGGTAAGTTTCTTTACTCAGTGGCAGGTGCAGCGATATAAAATCGGCTTCCTTCAGCAGGGTATCCAGGTCGACCATCTTTACCCCCAACTCATTTGCGACCGCACCTGCCGATTGCCAATTACGGCGGGTGGCGAGTATCCGCATTCCAAACGCCTGGGCCAATCTGGCAACTGCTTGGGCGCTATCTCCAAACCCGACCAGGCCTAAAATGCTTTCAGATAGCCTCTGGTTTTGTACGGAGAGCTGGCGGGAGCGACGCCAGGCGCCTTCCTGCATAGCTTTAGCCATCTGGGGCAGCTTCCGTGCTAAACCCAGGATCATTGCCATGGTATGGTCAGCCATTTCTTCAGAAAAACTCCCCGGTACATTGGTGACCAGAATCCCGTGTCGAGTGGCACGCTCTACATCGATTTTGTCGACTCCGATTCCCAGCCGAGAAATAACCCGGCAATTTTTCATCTGGTCGATTACCGGTGTTGGCAAGGCTGAGGACACGACCAGCACGGCGTCACACTCCTGGAGCAAGGCGATTTGATCTTCTATACGATTTGCCTCAGCCAGGATAGGCTGCAGGCGGAACTGCCGATACAAACCAGCTTCGAAATCATCCACGGGGGAAATTTTTTGATTCAAACGGATGACACGAAAACACTGTCGATCGCGAAGAGCGAACGGAAAAGGTAGCATTGAGAACCTGTCACTTTTCATGGATTGCAGCCCGCTAACCAGTTTTATGATGAGTCCGCACGGGCGGAGATTGACAAGGGGTATGGATTATGGTATGATCTTATTGTCCAACTGTTAACAGTTGACTGGTTACAATGCTTAATTATATCACAGGTCATTCGATAAATCACCAATTGACCAGCTAACCAAAGGGTATTCAGTCATCAACTCCCACCAGGATACAAAAGGATCATTCTCATGATGGAAGAAACCGTTTCCAACAAACCAACTGAGGCAGCAGCCAGCAATTCCCGCACCGTAACCAATCTATTCCGACAACTCTTCGCCGTCCCTGAAGTCGGTGTGTTGATTCCTTTATTGGGCTTTGTCATCATTTTCTACGTGATCAATCCAGTATTCCTGTCGATAGAAAATGTCACCACCATGTTGCGGGCAATGTCCTTTGTCGGTGTGATCGCTCTTGGACAGACTCTACTGATGATTTCGGGGGCTTTTGACCTCTCTGTTGGTTCTACCGCCGGGTTGGCGGCGATTATCTGCAGCTATGCGATGGCCCGCATGAATCTTCCTATTCCAGTTGCCGTTCTGGCTGGCCTGGGGGTAGGGGCTCTGGTTGGTTTGGTGAATAGTTTTTCGGTGCTTAAGCTCGGTGTCCCGGCTTTCATATCTACTCTTGGCATGATGTACATCGCCAAAGGGATCACTTTCCTGATCTCTAAAGGTTACACGATTTATCCGCTCCCTGAAGCAGTCAAAACTTTCGGTACTGCCGAGCCGTTAAGCACCTCATGGAGTTTTGTGATTTTTATCATCCTGGCAGTCATTGCCCATATCGTGTTGAGTAAAACCACTTTTGGCCGTAAGCTTTATGCGGTTGGCGGAAATCCTGAAGTAGCCCGGTTGGCAGGTATCAGCCCGGCAAAGATCCAAATGACCGGTTTCATCCTGGTGGGTATGTGTGCTTCCTTAGGTGGCATGTTGTTGATGGCGCGCATCGTTACTGGTAACCCTACCATCGGCCTTGGATGGGAGATGAACGTCATCGCGGGTGTGGTGATTGGCGGCGTCAGCCTGTTTGGCGGCTCTGGTTCTATCCCGGGGGCCTTCCTGGGCTTGCTCATTATGCAGGTAGTTACCAATGGCCTGGTTGTGGTCAACGTTGATCCATATTGGCAAACCGTTTCTATCGGTGTCATCATGATTGTTGCTGTGGCTATCGACATTTTGCGCCGAAAATCCAAGATGGCTTCATCCTGATCCGTGTTTTCATAAGAATACACGAATTGAACTGGCAGAACATAATGAAGAATTTTCGGTAGAAGGAGGTGGTTGATCCAGTAGTGCCAGACAATCCTGTATATGGAGATGGAAACAGGATTGATGCGTTTTCTCATTACGACTGTCAATACACTATCGTCAAGAAATACACTATATAGCCAATTAAGGAGCGAGAAATGTTTACAAAGAAGACCTGGTACAGCATTTTGACAGCCATGGTTTTGTTTTCCCTGACCCTGGCGGCCTGCGCCCCGGCTGCAGCTCCCACAACTGCGTCTCAGGCGCAAAAGACCGAGGCGCCAGCAGCTCCGGCAGCCGAAAAAACTGATGCCCCCGCAGCCGCCAAACCTCATCGCCTGGCCTTGATCCAGTTCCTCAAGGGCCATCCGGTCCATCGCCTGATGCAACTCGGCTTTGAAGAAGGGTGCAAGTCGCGGGGATACGAATGCGACATGCTGCTGACCGACAGCACAAGCGCGGTGGATATGATCCCGTTGGCCGAGCAAGCGCTGGCCAAGGGATATGATGGGGTGGTGTTGTATGCAGTGGATGACAGCTTCTTCCCCACGATCAAGAAATTCCAGGACAAGGGCATCCCGGTAGTCACCCCGCATTTCACCAGCTTCGACCAGGCTGCGTCCGGGCTGACCGCGGTGGTTGGAGCGGACGTGGTTCAGTATGCCCAGGCTGCCGCAGAGTCAATGGGCAAGAAGCTGGAAGGCAAAGGCGTGGTGGCGGTCACGGTGGGCAGCTTCAACCAGACTGAGAACCTGGTGGCCGAGACCTTCAAGAAGACGATGGCTGAGAAGTACCCGGACATCAAGGTGCTTGATGCACAGGAAGAGGGCTTCGACCAGGCGCAGGCGATTGCCAAGGCGACAGCGATCATCCAGGGCAATCCGGATATGAGTGGCGCCTTCTCGACGACGGGCAACGGACCGACGACCTGGGCGCGTGCGGCTGAGGATGCCAGCAAGGAAGGGTTGGTGATCATCAGCATGGATTACACTCGTCCCAACCTGGACCTGGTCAAAGAAGGCAAGGTATATGGCCTGGTCGCCCAACCCCTCTATGAAGAGTTCTTCAAGTCAGCCGAGCTGCTGGGCGATACCCTGGACGGCAAGAAAGTTGAATATCGCAACCTGCTGCCTGCTCCCATCATTGTTGCGGCTGACCTGGATAAGTATTACGCT
This sequence comes from uncultured Anaerolinea sp., assembly GCA_964595435.1. Taxonomy (GTDB): domain Bacteria; phylum Chloroflexota; class Anaerolineae; order Anaerolineales; family UBA4823; genus RBG-16-57-11. Next base: position 87,564 of record CAZQQJ010000021.1, read on the forward strand.
TTCAATGACCGCGCTGAACAGGGCATTCAGGGTGCCCCGGCCGCCGAACCGACCACGGCGCCTGCGGCTGAGCAGAAGAAATACAAGTTTGCCCTGATCCAGTTCCTCAAGGGCCATCCAGTCCATCGCTTGATGCAGCTCGGTTTCCAGGAAGGCTGCGATAAGTATGGCATGGAATGCGACATGCTGCTGACCGACAGCACGAGCGCGGTGGATATGATCCCGTTGGCCGAGCAAGCGCTGGCCAAGGGATATGATGGGGTGGTGTTGTATGCAGTGGATGACAGCTTCTTCCCCACGATCAAGAAATTCCAGGACAAGGGCATCCCGGTAGTCACCCCGCATTTCACCAGCTTCGACCAGGCTGCGTCCGGGCTGACCGCGGTGGTTGGAGCGGACGTGGTTCAGTATGCCCAGGCTGCCGCAGAGTCAATGGGCAAGAAGCTGGAAGGCAAAGGCGTGGTGGCGGTCACGGTGGGCAGCTTCAACCAGACTGAGAACCTGGTGGCCGAGACCTTCAAGAAGACGATGGCTGAGAAGTACCCGGACATCAAGGTGCTTGATGCACAGGAAGAGGGCTTCGACCAGGCGCAGGCGATTGCCAAGGCGACAGCGATCATCCAGGGCAATCCGGATATGAGTGGCGCCTTCTCGACGACGGGCAACGGACCGACGACCTGGGCGCGTGCGGCTGAGGATGCCAGCAAGGAAGGGTTGGTGATCATCAGCATGGATTACACTCGTCCCAACCTGGACCTGGTCAAAGAAGGCAAGGTATATGGCCTGGTCGCCCAACCCCTCTATGAAGAGTTTTATGCTACCGTTGAATTGCTCATGAAGACGCTCAACGGTGAAAAAGTTGAATACCGTAACCTGCTGCCTGCTCCCATCATTACCGCAGCCGATCTTGATCCGTATTACGCCTTCAATGATCGCGCTGAAGCATCCATGAATAAGTAAGCGACTGGTTATTCAGGTAGAGATGGTGGGAGCAGCATCGTCATCGATGGCTCCCACCATCTAAAAGTCTTCAATCGTTGCATTCTAAGTTTTCTCCTGCTGTGTGCGATATGCAGCACTGCCCACGGCAGGGCCACACAAAATGACCTTTGGTCAAATGAGGAAGGCCTTATGGGCGAAGAGTATTTACTGGAAATGCATCATATTACCAAGCGTTTTCCAGGCGTTGTTGCGCTCAAGGATGTTACTTTCAATATCCGCAAAGGCATCATCCATGGGTTGGTAGGGGAAAATGGCGCCGGTAAATCGACCTTAATGAAGATCCTGTCTGGAACTTACCCCTTTGGCTCGTATGAAGGAGAGCTCGTCCTGAACGGGCAGGTTCTACAACTCAACTCCGCCGCGGCAGCTTTGCGCCAGGGTATTGGCATTGTCCCTCAGGAGCTCAGCGTTATCGACCAGTTAACTGTAGCTGAAAATATCGTCGTCGGCCACTGGCTTCAGGAAAATGGGCGCCTGGTAAATATGCGCGGGATTAAGAACCGGGTACAAAAATTCTTGAGTGACTACAATATCTCTCTCGATCCCGGCGCGCTGGTATTTCGCCTCACCGCGGCGCAAAAACAATTGGTCATGATCGCCCGGGCTTTGTACCGAAACCCAAGCATTCTTATCCTGGATGAACCAACTTCGTCGCTGGCCCTGAACGAGATTGACAATCTATTCGTTCACCTGGAAGATTTACGCAGCAAAGGGATGACGTGCGTGTTCATTACTCACAAGCTGGCCGAGATCTCCAAGCTCACCGACCATACGACTGTCTTGCGAGACGGAGAAGTAACTGGCGAGTTTGACCGTAAGGATTATCGTGAAACAGATATTATTTCCGCCATGGTTGGGCGGCGTATTGAAAACCTGTATCCAACCCGTGATTCAAAAATTATCGAGCAAGAGGTTCTGCGGGTGGAAAATCTGACCATTCCTCATCCCACCATTGCTAACCGCAATGTTGTGGAAGGGGTGAGCTTCTCTCTGCGCAAGGGTGAGATCCTTGGCCTGGCTGGCCTGGTCGGTTCAGGCCGCAGCGAAGTTGTGAATGCCCTGGTGGGCCGTATGAAATGTACAGGAACCATGATCGTCAATGGCCGCGAGGTGTACATCCATAGCCCTGCAGATGCCAAGCGGGTGGGTATTGGCCTGGTCACCGAGGATCGCAAGAGAGATGGCTTATTACCCAATTTGGAAATTCGCCCCAATATTACCTTGCACAGCCTTGAACGGTTTACCAATACCGTCTTTATGAACGCTGCCAGGGAGAAACGGCTTGCCGGCGAGCACGTACAAAAATTCAACATCAAGACGCCTTCGATTGAGCAGATGGTGGTAAACCTGAGCGGTGGCAACCAACAGAAGGTTATCCTGGCCAAGGTGCTGATGGCCGAGCCGCAAATTCTGTTTCTCGACGAGCCAACTAAGGGCATTGACATTGGCGCCAAGAACGAGATCTATAAATTGATGTTGACATTGGTCAAGGCCGGTATTTCAATCGTGATGATCTCGTCTGAATTGCCGGAATTGTTAGCCATGTGCGACCGGTTTGTCGTGCTGGCTGAAGGAAAGGTGGCCGATCAGTTTGACCGTTCTGAAGCGAACGAGTATCGCGTCATGCTGGCTGCCACCCAGGCTCGTGCTCAAATTCACTAACTGGGAGAAAGCGATGATCAACCTTGCCCGAACAATTCGCGAGACCCAGGTTGCACCCGGCAGCCTGGCGATCTACTGGTTAGCCCAGGCGGGTTTTGTTTTCAAGACCGCCGATGGCAAAGTGATTTATGTGGATCCCTACCTGACCGACTATGTGCAGCGGGCATTGCCGGAATATGGCCTGGGATTCAAGCGCATGATGGCCAGTCTGGTCTCCCCCGAAGAAGTCGATGCCGATTTTGTAATCAGCACTCACTCACACGCAGATCACTTCGATGCCGACGCCATGCCGGTCATCGCCCGCAACCGGCGTGTCCATTTTATTGGCGCTCCAGATTGCCAGGAGCTTTACCGGAATGCCGGCATCCCGGACGATCGCTTCACTATCCTGCATTGTGATGAAACCCTGGACCTGGGCAGTTGCCAGCTTACCGGGGTCTATGCCGATCATGGAGATCTGGCGCCTGATGCCCTGGGTTTGTGGATGAATTTTGAAGGTATCAATGTCTGGCAGGTGGGTGATAGCGCCTACCGTCCAGACAAATGGCAGGAGTTGTTCGAAAAGGGCGTGGATGTGTTGTTGCCACCGATCAATGGCGCTTATGGAAATATTAACGATGTAGACGCAGCTCGCCTGGCTGCGGATGCCCATGCCCGGGTAACCATACCATGCCATTTCTGGATGTTCCCTCTGCACTTTGGCAATCCAGCGGGCTTTCTGGATGCCTGTAAACAATATGCACCTGATACTGTTCCATTGCTGATGACTCAGGGCGAATGTTACATTTACACAAAGTGAGGCAATAAACCATGTTGGATAAACCGTTTAGCCTGGAAGGAAAGTGTATTCTGGTGATTGGCGCCGGGACCGGCATCGGCAAAGGCGTGGCGTTGGAATTGGCCCGCCAGGGTGCAGATGTGGCTATCAGCTATAGCGGCAGTCGCCAGGGTGCTCTGGATGCGGCAGAACAAATCAAAGCTATGGGTCGCCGGGCGGTCGCACTGCAAGCCAATATTGGATTGGTTGCCGACTGCTACCGGGTGGTCGATGAAGCAGTCAAGTTCCTGGGCGGTCTGGATGGGTTGTTCAATAATGCCGGACTGACCTTCACCAAGCCTTTCGAACAGGTAACAGAAGAAGAATTCAACCGCATCTATGAAGTCAACATCCGCGGCCAGTTTTTCACCTGCCAGCGAGCAGTACCCTATATGGTTGAGCGTGGCAATGAATTGCGTGCTCGCTACCCCGACCGTCCCTGGGCGGGCGGCAGCATCGTCAACATGTCTTCCGTACATGGCGCTGCCGGCTTCGTCGGCCATTCGGTCTATGCCGGCACAAAGGGCGCTATCAATGCCTTTGGGCGAGAATTAGCTGTTGAACTGTGTTCGAAACATATCCGGGTTAACGTCATGGCTCCCGGCTCGATTGAAGTAGCCAGCTATTTCAAGGCTGACCCAAACTACACTCGCGAGATGGGCAACAGCATGGTTCCCTGGGGCAGGGTAGGGCTGCCTGAAGATGTAGGTTACCTGGCGGCCTACCTGATGTCTGATGCGGCTGAGTTTATGACAGGACATATTCTTTACTTCGATGGCGGATTGACAGCTAAGATGGCAATTGACTACAAACCGCCTGAAGGGGCGCGACAATAGCGAATTTCCCAGGCCGGGGGAGTTTCATGCTCCTCCGGCTTATGTGTTTTTTATGGAGAAATGACAATGCCCGAGTATACGTCCTGGAGAACACACGATCTTACAGCCCGCGTGGCAAGACTTCGCAACGCTTTTGAGTGCCAGCCAATCACTGCTGCAAGTGATATTCCCATTGTTATCAACACCCCGGGTTACTTCTCGTTTGCCAGCCTGGATAAACCGGCAGATTACTATACCAACCCGGCCAGTATGTACCAATACCAGGCAAATGGTTTTGAAAAGCACCTGCGCCTGGTCGACGATGATCTCGTGCCTTATTTCATGCCCTGGTTTGGTACAGGAGTGTTAGCCTCCGGATTTGGCGCTCAGATACGCGTTCCAGAAGACCCAGCCGACGATCCGGCCGTTGCTGGTCCATGTATCCATACGCCGAAAGATATCCTTCGCCTCAAGCTCCCCGATCCGTACAAAGACGGCTGGATGCCGCGTGTGTTGGATGCCATTGACTATGCCCGCCAATACGGCGATTTGCCCGTCGGCCTGACTGACATGCAAGGCCCACTGGATACTGTTGGCCTGATATGTGGGCAAGCTCAACTATACCAGTGGATGTACCGTGAGCCTCAACTGGTCCATGACTTGTTTGACCTGGTCACCGAAGCCTTTATCGAGTGGGGGAAAGTACAGAAACGACATATCGGCGAGCCGTTGGAGCGGAGCAATGGCTTGCAAGGCGTGTATTCTCCGGGCTGGGGAGTATGGGAGTCGGACGACGACCTGGTGTTAATCAGCGCCGACCTCTATCAGGAATTTGTTGCCCCGTGTGTAGAACGCATCTTCGCCGCTTTTGGCGGCGGCAGTATTCACTATTGCGGCAACGGCAGCCAGCACCTGGAGACATTCGGTAGCATCCCCCATCTGCGTGCGATCAATAATTCTCCCCTGGGAAACTTCGCCGCTTTTACTCAATTAGTCCATCGTCATGGTGGCCGGATCACGATCCAGATCCAGGACGCTGCGCCGGTCAACGTCGAGGCATATTATGACCGCCTGTTTGCCGAGATCAATGATTTCCGCGGCATCATGCTGGCAACTTTCGTGCTGGACAACGCCGGGATGGATGACCAGGGCGGTTATATCCCGGTTTCCTGGGATCCAATGGAGACAGCCAATCGTATCACCCGCAGCGTGCGCTCCAGTATCGCGCGCCGGATGTCTGGCGAGGCGACCTTGCCTCCTGAAAAGTCTCATCAGGCAGTGTTTCCTGTAGATAAACCTGCTCATCAGGTTACAGAGGGCGGGCGGCCTGTGTTTGAAGCCGAGCAGATGGCTGCGCTGGAAGATGTACGCGGAAGGCTATCATCCTTCGACTCGCAAGGTGTACAGGGTGCTGTACAGAGAGCTTTGCAGACGGGTCTGACGCCTTTCAACATCATCCTGCATGGCATGGCCGAGGGTATGCGTATCGTCGGCGAGAAATATGAGCAGGGTGAATACTTCCTGCCAGAATTGGTCATGGCTGGCTCGACGATGCAGGCCGGGATGGAAGTTTTGCAGCCAGCTTTGAAAGCCACCGGGGGCGCCCAGGCAATCTCCAAAGGGAAGGTGGTCCTGGGCACCGTAAAGGGTGACTTGCATGACATCGGCAAGAACCTGGTGAAAACTATGCTGGAAGGTGCCCAATTCGAAGTGATCGACCTGGGTATTGACACGCCCGCCGAGAAGTTTGTCAAAGCCGCCCAAGAACACCGCCCCAAGATCGTTGCAATGTCTGCCTTGCTGACTACCACGCTCAAGGGCATGAAAGATACCGTAGATGCCCTGCGCCGGGCCGGTCTGAGTGAACGGGTAAAGGTAATGATCGGCGGCGCACCCGTCAGCCGTGAGTATGCCGACCAGATCGGCGCACAGGGATATGCGGATTCCGCCGTCGGCGCAGTTTACGAAGCTGAACGATTGATAAAAGAATAGGCGATGAACGCAAGTATTTTCCACTCTCGATACAAAGACCAACCGGCAATTACCTTAGAAACCAGTCGGGTGCTGGCCCAGTTCCTTCCCGAGCAGGGTTCTAAGCTGGCATCATTGATATATAAGCCGCGGAATTACGAATTGCTCGTCCAGCGTCCGGCCGCCCAATATCGCACACAACCGTTTGATGGCGATTATGTCGCCGGAGAGTGCTCTGGCCTGGATGATATGTTCCCCACCATCGACACCTGCTTCTATGATCGCTTTCCCTGGGAGGGTGTAAAGATGGCTGACCACGGTGAGGTCTGGGGCCTGACCTGGAGATATGACATCGAGGGTGGCCGGCTGCACTTTGTCACCCACGGCGTGCGGTTCCCTTATCAGATCGAAAAGTGGGTTTCTTTCACCAGCGAAAACATCCTGCACCTGGATTACCGGCTCACCAATCTTTCTCCATTCGATTTCGACTTCTTGTGGGCCGCTCATATGATGATTAACCTGGAAGAGGGGGTTGAGTTGGTTATGCCACCCGGTATTTCAACCATTGCCCATACTTTCTCGATGGGCGGCCCGTTTAGACAATATGGCGAAGAATGTAATTGGCCTGTCGCCCGCCAGACCGACGGAACCATCATCGATTTGCGCCATATACGGCCGAAATCGACCCGCCAGGCTTACAAATATTACGTGAAAGACAGGCTTCCGGAAGGCTGGTGTGGGCTACGGTATCCTCGCAGCGACTTCTCGCTGGCGTTATCCTTCCCGGTGGAGCAAGTCCCTTACCTGGGTGTGCTGCCGAACGAGGGCGGTTGGCAGGATCTTTATAACATCTTCCTTGAACCGTGCACAGCCACTTTCGACCGGCCCGACGTGGCCCGCTATCGTAAGGAGGACTCAACCCTCCCGGCGCACTCTGCACTGGAATGGTATCTGAATATCACTCTGGCAGATGGTAGCCGGTTCGCTCGTGTTCGAGAAAATGGAGAATTGGAACCAGGATGAACGGGCGTGAACGACTGATCAAAACACTGCGCGGCCAACCCGTTGACCGCGTCCCGATTGCACCTTTCCTGTATTACAACTCGGTCTATGAGATGTTCAAATACCGCTCGCAGATCGAGACTTTCTTCAACCCACCTGATTTCGACCCCATCGAGAAATTCGTCGCTTATTGCGACTGTTTTGGCTTCGATGTTTTGCATACGCTCGGCAGCGTGTGGGACGTCTGGGTCGCCAACACGATGATGGATCAGACGATCCTGTGCAACGACGAAAACTGGAATGTCAAAATTACCGATGAAAAGAAGGGCGATGATGAACTGCTGCGCTCAGAAATATATCCTGGAGAACGAGAACCGGCTGGTACGTGCCATCCGGGAGCTGGGCGTGCCCGTGATTTACCATAACTGTGGCGATGCCGCAAAGATTATGCGCTACTATAACGATCTTGAAATCGATTGCTGGGGCTACCTGACCCCGCCACCTCACGCCGATGTGGTAGTGGAAGAAGCCATCCGGGTTTTGCGCCCGTCGCTGACACTGCGCGGCAATATTGATCAGATCACCTTCATGCGCCAGGCGAGCCCGCAGCAAGTAGCCGACAAGGTCCGTGATCTGCTCGCGCTGGTGAAACCGCGCGGCAACTGGATCCTATCCACCACCGACTTTTTCTTCGATGGAACGCCATATGAAAATATCCAGGCCTTTGCCCGGGCCGGCCTGGAATATGGCAGCTATTGAGCGATTTGATCTTTCGTTCAGTTATCTGGATTATTCTGAGTGAAGTTTGCCAACCATTCCCCGTCCCACAGGCTGGGGAATGCGTTTTTAACGTAGGGATGGTCGGCAATGACTTGCTCATCCAGCTCGATGCCTAAGCCGGGCCTGTCATCGATGATGAATTCGCCATGCTGAATTGGATTCCAACCACAAACCAGACGGTTCCGCCAGGTCACGTCGAACTCGGCAAAAGCTTCCTGGATCATAAAGTTGGGCGTACTGCAATCGAAGTGGAGGCAGGCCGCCAGCGCTACAGGTCCTATGGAACAATGCGGCGAAACCTGCAAATCGTGCACCGCGGCCATAGCGGCAATCTTCTTGGCAATCCATAGCCCGCCGCAGTGAGCGATGTCCATCTGCACAATATCTGCTGCTCGCAAACTGCACAGGCGGTTGAAATCGGCCAGGGTATATAGCCGTTCTCCGGCAGCGACAGGCACGTTAACCTGTTGTTTGACCCACTCCAACCAATCGAGGCACTCCGGCGCTACTGGCTCTTCACACCAGGCGGGCTGGTAACGCTCCAGCTTCCGAATCGTTTGAACTGCGCACCCGGCTGAGAGCCGCCCATGGAACTCGACCATGATCGCCACACCCGTTCCAACCGCCTCCCGCACGGCCGCCACTCGCGCAACAGCGGCTTCAGCTTCATCTGCGCTCAATTCCTTCCAGGCGACACCAAACGGGTCAAACTTCAATGCGCGATACCCTCGCTGGCAGGCGTCGCGGGCGCGCTCAGCATATTCCTGTGGGGTATGGGCACCGCCATACCAGCCATTCGCATACGCTGGCAGCCGATGGTGGACTCGCCCACCCAATAAGCGATACACCGGCTGGCTGCATGCCTTGCCAATGATATCCCACAGGGCAATTTCGACGCCACTGATGGCGGTCATCACTGTCGCGCCACCCTGATACTGGTCACGGATCATTCCGCCGATGATCGCCTCAATGTCGAATGGATCACGACCGAGCACGCGTTCTTCCACCCACTCATGGCACAGGGTCTGTACGGTTTTTTCCTGCCATTCGAGCGTGGCCTCACCTACTCCGCTCAGACCGGCATCTGTGGTCAAACGAATGAACAGGTAATTCCTCAGCCCGGCATTTGCCAGGAAGGTCTCGAAGCGGACAATTCTCATGTAGATTGTTTCTTCATCTGAGAGACGATTTCGTCGCCGACCTCACCGGTCCGGGCGCTCCCTCCAAGGTCACGCGTAAGCACTTTGCCTTCGCCGGTGACAGTTTTTATGGCGGTCATGACCGATTCAGCCGCTTGCTTTTCTCCCAGGAAATCCAGCATCATGGCCGCGCTCCAGATGGCTGCGATCGGGTTGGCGATACCTTTACCGGCGATATCCGGGGCCGAGCCATGCACCGGTTCAAACATCGACGGATAGCGGCGTTCAGGGTTCAGGTTTGCACTTGGAGCAATTCCCATGCTGCCGCAGATCGCGCTGCCCAGGTCGGTCAGGATATCGGCAAACAGGTTGGATGCCACGATAACATCCAAAGTGTCCGGCTTAAGCACAAACCGGGCGGTCATCGCGTCCACCAGGACGCGCTCGGTCTGCACTTCTGGATATTCGGCCACAACGCGGTCGAACACCTCGTCCCATAGAACCATCGAGTGGCGTTGTGCATTGGATTTGGTAACGTTGGCCAGTTTTTTGCGCGGGCGGCTCATGGAAAGCTGGCAGGCAAAACGGACCACCCGTTCTATCCCTTCTCTGGTAAAGACAGATGTCTCGATGGCCAGTTCCAATGGCAAGCCAGCGTGAATGCGCCCTCCCGCACCGGAATATTCCCCCTCCGTATTTTCGCGCACCACGATGAAATCAATTTCCCCGGGTCGTTTATCCTTCAATGGGGTTGGTACTCCGGGCAACAGCAGGCTGGGACGGACGTTGGCATATTGCTCAAATCCCTGCCGGATGGGAAGCAGTAGGCCATGCAGAGAAATATGATCGGAGACAGTTGGGAAACCCACCGCTCCAAAATAGATAGCATCGAAAGACTCCAGAATCTTGAGCGTTTCGCGGGGCATCATCTCACCGTGCTGAAGAAAATATTCACACCCCCAGGGGAAGCTTTCGTAATCTATTTGAAAGCCTCCCAGCAGTTCGATTGCAGCCTGGATGACTTTGATGCCTTCAGGACACACCTCATGGCCTATGCCATCACCCGGAAGTAAAGCAACATGATAATTTCTCATCGCCATCTCCTAGCTCTTCGTCTACAGATTGCTGCGCGCGTTATCGATCCACAGTTCACAAATCATCGCCTGGCAAACTCTCCCCGTTTGATGAACTTCACCGACCACGCTTCATCTTGCACCTGTAAGCATACCACCTTTCCAGTGATCTATCCTATTCGATAACTTTCCCGTCTACGATCTGAGGTGTGCGCCCGTCCGTGCCTGCCAGGACTTTCATCACCTCGATCACGAAACCAACCTTCTCTTCCGATCCAAAGTTCATCCACATCGTCCCAGGGCGGATTCCAGAGCCATACTGGGCGGGAAAAATATCATGGTCAGCAAGATATTCTCGAATAGGGTTAATATCGTCCACGTTGAAGCGGATATGGTGTATTCCACCACCCTTTTCCCGCAAGAAATCGGCCCAAATGCTCTCTCCAGAAACTGGCTGGATCAGCTCTAACTCGATAGGCCCAAGCTCGGTAAAAGCCATTCGGGCAGTGAAATTTCCTGGCTTACCATAATAAAATTTCTGGATGTCCGTCCGGCCTTCGGGGGGCCAATCGATTACCCGAAATGGCCCGATACCGAATATCTCACTCAGGTTGCGAGTCGCCTGATCTACATCTGCCACGACGACGCCAATTTGAACAAAGTTTTTGAACATTTCATTTTTTACGGAGGGGGTGGGCTTGTCCATTGAAATATCTCCGGAGAAGAGTTTGTCAACAGTTTACTGTTAACTATGGTATAATTTTACCATAAGTTTCCAGTACCAGTAAAATTCTCATGTTTATTTATCCAGGAGCCAGACCTATGAACCAACACGGGGCTGAAGTTATGGCGCTGACAAAAGAGCAGTTGCTCAATTTGTTACGCACGATGTTGCTCATTCGTTACAGCGAGGAGCAGTTGGTCAAAAGTTATGCCCGGGGTGAAATTCCCGGGGGTATGCACACATACATTGGCGAAGAAGCTGTAGCCAGTGGCGTATCGGCCCATCTGCGGTTGGATGATGCTGTATTCAGCACACATCGCGGTCATGGTCACGCCATTGCGAAAGGAATGAAGCCAGAAAGATTAATCGCCGAGGTAATGGGGAAAGCTACCGGCTGTTGCGGAGGCCGTGGCGGCAGCATGCACCTGTTTGAACCAGAAGTAGGATTCTATGGTACATCGGGCATCGTCGGCCCAAGCATCCTGCTGGCCAGTGGCGCAGCGTATAAATTCAAACTCGAGGGATCAGATCGGGTTGGGGTATCATTTTTTGGCGACGGTGCAAGCAATAATGGCGCTTTCCATGAAGGATTGAACATGGCTACTGCCTGGCAATTGCCAGTGATCTTTGTTTGTGAGAATAATCTGTATGCCACCGAAGTGGCTTTTTCGTACGCGTCTAAGAGCACCAGCGTGGCCTCTCGAGCGTGCGGCTATAACTTGCCCGGCGTCGAGGTGGATGGCAACGATGTGCTGGCTGTATACCAGGTCGCTGGGGAAGCCATCCAACGCGCTCGCTCCGGGCAGGGTCCTACGCTGATTGAGTGTCACACGTATCGAACTCGTGCCCACTCTGAAGGTATGCGCGATGCCGGTTACCGCACTCAGGAGGAAATCGACTCCTGGAAAGCAAGGGATCCCATCAAGCTTTTTAAGACCTATATCTTGGAAAGCGGCGCTGTGACAAACGAAGAAGTGGAAACGCTCAACGCAGAAATCCTCAAGATATCAGAGGATGCAGCCAGGTTTGCCCGCCAGAGCCCTCTACCCGATCCAACCAGCGCGGCAGATCACGTTTTTGCCAAACCATAATTCCAGGAAGGATGCCTACCATGCCTGAAATGACCTTTACGGATGCGGCCCGAGATGGCCTGGCGGAAGAAATGGCCCTCAATCCGATGATTTTTGTTGTCGGCGAAGGGATTGGCCCACGGGGTGGTAACTTCAACACCACGGTTGGCCTGTATGACTTATATGGCGAGATGCGTTTGCGGGATACCCCGATCAGCGAGCGTGGTTTTACCGGAATTTGCACGGGTGCAGCCGTTATGGGCGCTCATCCGGTGATCGACTTCATGTTTCTCGATTTCGAACTGGACGCCTTGGGCGAGCTTATCAATCAAACTACTCGCATTCACTGGATGAGCAGCGGACGCTTGAAGGTGCCTATTGTGCTGCGTGGTGGGGTAGGAGTAGCTTCTACAGGCCCACACCACTCGTCTAACCTTTTCTCAATTTTTATGCATATCCCAGGTCTCCGGGTGGTCACCCCAGTCTTTCCGGCAGACGCCAAGGGGTTATTGAAGACCGCTTTGCGCAGCGACGATCCAGTCATGTTTCTGGAGCATAAGAAATTGCTAAAGATCAAAGGGAACGTGCCAGAAGGCGAACACCTTACTCCCTTTGGAAAGGCGAACATTGTGCGCCCGGGCAAAGACGTAACCGTCGTCGCAATTTCTTTCATGGTGATTAAATCTTTGGAAGCTGCTGGCATTCTTGAAACCGAGGGTATCTCAGTGGAAGTAATCGATCCGCGCACTCTCAGCCCATTGGATATCGACACCATCCTGGAGTCCGTCTCACGTACTCACCGGCTTTTGGTCGTCGACGAGGACTATGCTCCCTGCGGGGCAGGCGCAGAGATCGCCACCCAGGTCATGGAGCGTGGTTTCTACGAACTGGACGCACCCGTACGCAGAGTGAATGGCGCTTTTACTCCTGGGCCGTATAGCCCTCCATTAGAGGCCGCCGTTGTTCCGAATGAAATCACGATTGCCCAGGCGCTGCGCGACCTGCTGGCGGAATAAGTTCAGGAGGCAGTTATGGCGCATGAAGTGACATTACCCCGCCTGGGGTGGGATATGGAAGAAGGCGCTTTTGGAGGGTGGCTGAGGAAGGAAGGCGAATTTGTCAACGCCGGCGACATGTTGTTCATGGTCGAAGGCGACAAAGCCGTCCAGGAGATCGAAGCCCTGGACAGCGGCTTCCTGCGTATTACCCCCAATGCCCCCGCGCCCGGTGAAAAAGTTCCCGTAGGCACTTTGTTGGGTTATCTGGTCTCAGAAGAAGAGTTGCAGGCTTTCAGCGCTGCCGGGAAGCCCACGGCCCCTGCACCTCCCGTTTCTATCGAAACACCTGGCCCGGCCTCGATTGATTCGGTGCAGCCGACGATACCGGCGGCAGCATCCACTCGTTCTTCCGATGAACGCGCCGGGCGCCGCATCTATATCAGCCCCTATGCCCGCCGCCTGGCCGAGGGCCTGGGAGTAGACTGGCAAAAAGTCCGGGGCAGCGGGCGCGGTGGCCGGATCATGGCTCGCGACATCCAGGATGCCCTGGCACAGCAAAGTGCAGCGCCAGCCGCTGTACTTGCAGCGCCAGTTGCGCCAGTGGGTGTAGAGTCTCGCCCATCAGCGGCTATGCTTGCCACACCGGCTACTCGCCGGACACCGATGTCATCCGTGCGCCGCAGCATCGCTGAGCACATGGCAAATAGCGCCCGTACCGTAGCACCGGTCACGCTGACGTGTGAGGTGGACGCCACCCAATTGGTTGCCTTGCGTCGCCAGCTCAAAGAAGATTTACAGGCCGAGAGTGGCCCCGTACCTTCCTATAACGATATGTTAGCTAAAATCGCTGCCCAGGCATTGATGGAGCATCCAGAAATCAATGCTCGCATCGATGGCGACGACATCGTATTTTTCTCGACTGCGCACGTGGCGATTGCGGTGGATAGCAGTCGCGGTTTACTGGTTCCCGTATTGCGGGATGTCCAGGCCAAGAGCCTGCGCCAGATCGCCCGTGAATCGGCTGTTCTGGTTGAAAGGACACGCCAGGGTACGGTTGCTTATGACGATCTGCAAGGGGGTACTTTCACCGTCACCAATCTGGGCATGTTCGAGATTGAGGCCTTCACGCCGATCATCAACTTGCCACAGTGTGCGATTTTGGGTGTAGGCCAAATTATCCCGAAACAGGTCGTCTTGGATGCAGAGACGGAGAAAGTAGGCATCCAGCAGCGCATGGTGCTCAGTTTGACTTTCGACCACCGCCTGGTGGATGGGGCGCAAGCTGCTCGATTCCTGCAGCGGATCAAGCGCCTGGTCGAAAAACCTTACTTGTGGCTGGCCGGGTAAGCATAATTTGTGCAACAGGCCCCGGAAGGAGAGGATATCTTCCGGGGCCTGTTTTTTTCCATCGGATCAATCGAGTAGCGCCAGCGGCTCCTCAATCCATTCCGCCAGAGTCTTCAGGAATTGCGCTCCGCGTGCGCCGTCTACCACCCGGTGATCGAAAGACGCGCTCAACACCAACACGGGCAGCACGGTTGCCTGGCCGTTGAGTGCTATCACACGGTCGGCGATCCGTCCAACGGCCAGGATTGCTGCCTGCCCCGGGTTGACCATTGCATTGAAGGCATCTACCCCATACATTCCCAAATTGCTGATCGTAAATGTACCCCCTTGCAGGTCTTCCGGGCGCAATTTGCCCGCGCGAGCCCGTTCAACCAGTCCAACGCGCGCCGCGGCGATTTCCACCAGCCGCAGCGTATTCGCATGGTGTATGACCGGAACCAGGAGATCATCCTCTGTTGCTACTGCAATGCCCACATTCACGTCCGGCCCCTGGGCCAGTTTTCCATTCTGGTAATGAGCATTTACCTTTGGATGGCGGCGCAGCGCCGTAGCGACCAGTTTTACCAGCAGGTCGGTGTAGGTGATCTTCGCCCCGGTTTGATCCTGAACCGTCTGCCTCCAGGCGATTAACCGGGTTGCGTTGACCTCTCGCACCAGGTAGAAATGCGGTGTACTGGGCCAACTGGCCGAGATGCGCTCGACCATCCTGTTCCAGGCCGCGCTGATCGGGATCTCGTTTTCACCAGCGGAGGCTGGCAAAGAGGGCATCGGCTGCACGGTGGGAATGGTAGGCTGTACCGCTACCGGTCCGGCGACTGGTAAGACGGCCGGCAGGTCATCGGTCAGCACTGCTCCGTTTGGCCCGCTCCCGGCGATATTGGCCAGATCAATGCCACGTTCTGCCGCCAGTCGACGGGCCTTCGGCGATGCCAGGATCGGCCTGTCCGGATGAGATATTCCGGCCGGCGACAAACCTGCTTTGGATGATTCCAGGTAGGCCAGCACGTCCACTTTTTCAACCCGTCCGCCACCGGGCTTGATCTGCCTCACATCCAGGTGGTGCTCTGTAGCAATTCGCGCCGCCAGAGGGCTGATCGACAGCGTATCCGTTACACCTGTCGTTTGTGCATTGAGTATTGGAGCGGGGGATGTGGCAGGTTTTACCTGCTGCTCACTGCTATCCTGGATCACTGCGATCACCTGCGCTACTGGCACCTCGTCGCCTTCCTGGGCGATTACCTGGGCCAGGACACCGGAGGCGGGCGACTCGATCTCGACGGTGGCCTTGTCTGTTTCAACCTCCATCAGCGGTTCGCCCTTTTCTATCCGGTCACCGGCCTTCTTGATCCAGCGGATCAGTTTGCCCGAATCTTGGGACATCCCCAGTACTGGCATGATCACGTTCGTCGCGCTGCCCATCTCAGCTTTTCCTGCATAATGATTTAGCCATCTCGAAGACCGTATCGGGTGTGGGCACTGTGCAGTCTTCCAGGCTGGGGGAAAATGGCACAGGCACATTCATGGCGCCCATCCGTTTCACCGGGGCATCCAGGTGGTAGAAAGCACCGTCGGCAATGACCGAAGCGATCTCCGCCGTTACTCCATATCGTTCATACCCCTCGTCCAGTACGATCGCCCGGCTGGTCTTCTTGACCGACTCGATGATCGTTTCTTTATCGAGTGGATAGGTAG
This sequence comes from uncultured Anaerolinea sp., assembly GCA_964595435.1. Taxonomy (GTDB): domain Bacteria; phylum Chloroflexota; class Anaerolineae; order Anaerolineales; family UBA4823; genus RBG-16-57-11. Next base: position 103,656 of record CAZQQJ010000021.1, read on the forward strand.
TGCGGGGGTCGATCACTTCTGCACTGATCCCGATCTCCGCCAGTTTTTCTGCGGCGCCCAGTGCTACCTGCACCATACTACTGGTCGCTACCAGGGTGATGTGGGCCCCTTCGCGCTTGATATCCGCAATGCCAAATGGAATGGTATATTCGCTTTCCGGCACCAGTCCCTTCATTTGCCAGCTCAGCTTGTCTTCCAGGAACACCACTGGATTGTCATCTCGAATGGCTGTCTTGAGCAACCCCTTGGCGTCATAGGGTGTGGATGGTAAAACCACCTTCAGCCCAGGGATGTGGCTTGGCCAGGCTTGAAGGCTCTGGCTGTGCTGGGCTGCTGCCCGCCGGGTAGCGCCCAGCGTAGTGCGGAAGACAATCGGGGCTTTCAACTTGCCACCTGACATATAATGGATTTTTGCAGCCTGATTGGCGATGGCATCCATCACAAGCCCCAGGAAATCGCCAAACATAATGTCCACTACCGGGCGCATACCGGTCATCGCCGCCCCTACTCCCAGGCTGGCAAACCCTGGTTCCGAGATGGGCGCGTCGATCACCCGCTCTTCCCCAAATTCCTCGACCAGCCCCAACAGCACTTTGAACGGTGTCCCGGCCTCTGCTACATCCTCGCCGATGATGAACACGGATGGATCGCGGCGCATCTCTTCGGCCAGGGCATCATGAATCGCCTGGCTCATGGTGATTTCCTGCATGGGGATATTCATCGCTTGCAGTGAATTAAGATTGTACGTAGACATTTTCTGTCACCTCGCCAGGATCAGGATAGGGAGTGCGCAGGGCAAATTCCACACCCAGGCGGATCTCCTCGTTCGCCCGCCGCTCAATTTCCTCGAATATAGAATCCGGCGCTTGCATCTCCACCGTCAACCAGCCCCGAGCCTGTTTCAATGGGTCGCGTTCGGCTTTCCAGAATTCCTCTTCTTCTTTGGACCGGTAATAACTCCGGTTGATGTCCCCTACATGGTGACCAGAATAGCGGTAGGTATCGCAAATGATAAAGCTGGGTCCTTGCCCGCGCCGCGCCCGTTCCACTGCTCGTTGCGCTGCTGCATACACCTGCCGGATGTCTTGCCCGTTGATCTCTTCCACCGGGATGCCAAAGGCCGCCGGCCGTGATTTCAACTCACCTGCCATCACTTCTTCGTAGCGAGTATATTCGGTATAGTGGTTGTTTTCGCAAACATAAATCACGGGCAGTTTCCACAATGCGGCCATATTCATGACCTCGTAGACAAGCCCCTGGCCCATAGCGCCCTCGCCAAAGAAAGCCACCGCTACCTGGGTTGTACCGCGTAGCTTGATCGACAAAGCGGCCCCTGTGGCGATCCCACTTCCCGCGCCCACAATGGCGTTGGCACCCAGGTTGCCAGACTCGGGATCGGCAATGTGCATCGACCCGCCTTTGCCCCGGCAATACCCTGTCGCTTTGCCCAATAACTCGGCAAACATCCGATCTACCGCTGCACCTTTTGCCAGGCAATGGCCGTGGCCGCGATGGGTGCTGGTGATGTAATCGTCTTTGTGCAGCGTTTCGCATACACCCACAGCAATCGCTTCCTCGCCCAGATAGAGATGAGCCAGACCGGGCATTTTGGCAGTTTTATAGAGCTCGTTGACCTGTTCGTCAAACAGCCGAATCTTCAGCATTTGCTCGTACATATGTAACCATTGTTCAATGTCACCAACAGGAATTGGGTTACTTCCTGGTGCAGCCATTGATTTATTCGACTCCATAGTTCCTCCAAGGTTCAATATTTTCGAAGGCTGGCAGCTATCAATGGGATGGTAGGATAGGTACCAGATTTTCTTCGGCATCGAAGGGGAGTTCAAATACACCCCCTACAGGAGTTACGTGACCGTCCGGCAGCAATTCTGGCAGTAGATCCACGGAAACATCCATTTCTCCTAATGAAAGGGTGTTTTTAACCCGCACCACCCGGGCATGATGTGCCTCAGGCCGGCCGCAGACTCGTAAAGCGGTTTCGATAGCTGCCCGGTCAGTGGGCGCTACCATCGGCAGCGACGCCCGCTGGATTCCAGTAACCCCGGATGTAATGCAGTTCAGATACGTGGCCTCGAAGTCGATATCCTGCACCAGCCGTTGAGTGGTCACGTCCGCTAATCCGATGCCTGATGCATTGCCATGCGCCTCCCTGGTCAATCGCAACACCACAATCGTACAAATCGAACACGTCGTTGGGTCAGGAACTCCATGTACCTTAATCCGGTTGATTACCTTGGTATCCATCCCCACGCCGCTGATGTTCTTTCCGATCTCCTCAACGATTAGCACATCGATCTCTGGAAAGGGAAAGCGCGGCAGCAAGCTATAGGCCAATTGCAATAGCTCTTTTTCTTGTTCTCCACCGATGTCTTCTGGCCGTAGGGCGGCCACACGGGCTACTTCGTGATAGGCATTTTCAATGGACGCCAGGCCAAAGATCACAGGAGCTTTTTGGCATATCACACGCGCTGCTTCAGGCATCAAGGTCTGTAAACCTTGCAGGCCATAGCGATGTAGTGTATCCGCTCCACGCAGCTTACCCATGCCGATTGCGGCCATTTTCGCCAGGCCGCTCTCGAAATCACCGACGTAGTCGGTATGTGGCTTGGTCCGGTTTACGATGACAATTGCATCTGCCTCAGCAGCCTGTTTGTCGATATAGATCGGCATTCCATTGGCCAGCCTGCCTAATTCTACAGTTTCCAGGTCGGAGATGATCGGCGCTCCCAGGCTGGCTTCGGTCATTCCCATGTCCGCCAGCATCAGTCGTTGCCCATCGGCTGTTGCTCCGCCGTGACTGCCCATGGCGGGGATAACAAAAGGCTGGGCTCCTCGTTGGCGTAACCAATCGACTACCGCGGCCAGGATTTCGGGGATCTGGCTGATCCCTCTGCTGCCGGCCGTAATAGCCACTCGCTTCCCTTCCAGCGGAAGAGACAATGGGGCGAGTTCGTTGATTGCCCGATGGACGTTTTTCGACACATTTTCTACGCGAGGGCGAGGGAATTCAACTCGCAGCCGCTGGAATAACGGCAATTGCCCATCCCATTGAAAGGCTTTCACTGCATATGGCCACATAATTGACTCCTCATTGGGTTCGTGAAGGTATTATAAAACTGTATTTGTCAACTGTCAACAATCAACTGATTACAATCCAATTCAAAGCAACACCGGTTTCTATCAATGCCCTTGACCCGGTATCGGTGATCGCAATAACAACAGTCAAGTTGGAAATTTATTCTCCCTGGATGTTCGAGAACAGGTAAAATATAGGTTGCTGAAATTGTTCGTTTCGTAAGATTTTTCTTTTGGAGAGTTGGAAAATGAGTGGAACCGTTGTAGCCCTCGTCAGTGGCGAAGCATTAGCAAATGGGCATGGCCCGACGATCTCAGATCAGAAGCTGAATGCCAGAGAATTGGCAGAAGGCTTGTCTCCTCTGCTTAGCCCTGAGATCAAGCTGGCTGTATTGCATGGCAATAAGCCACAGGTCGGCTTCGTGCTTTTTCGCTCGGAAGTTGCCAGCCACGCGCTGCACACTGTTCCGCTGGATGTCTGTGGAGCGGACACTCAAGGGGCAACCGGATACATGATTTCTCAGGCATTGAGAAATACCTTGCGGCAATACCAGGTCGATCGCAAGGTGGTTTGTATCTTAACCCAAACCGTGGTCGAGGCTGGAAATTTAGAACAGGCGCCGTTAAAAGCAATTGGCCCCTGGTTTGACCGCGATAAAGCAGAACAGTACCGCCAGGCGCGCAAATGGAAAATTGTTGAAGAAGCAGGGCGTGGGTACCGGCGCGGAGTGCCATCTTTGCCGCCTCTGGAAATTTTAGAAATGGATGAAATCAAAGCCCTGGTCGACAGTGGGAACATTGTGATTGCTGCTGGAGGCGGGGGTATCCCAGTCACGCGCAACATCCAAGGAGTAATGGAAGGCATCGAGGCGGTTATCGATACAGAGCAAGTCGCCTGTATGGTTGCTCAAAAAGTTAGGGCAAATGTATTGCTTATGATTGTAGATCGTAATGATAAATTCATCCGTTCTGGATTGATCATGGACAAATTGAATGTAATCTCCCTGAGCGATCTGGATGAGATCTTACATCGTGAAACAATCCATTCCGGCACTGTACAAAATGCTCTGCGAGCTGCTTCAGAGTTCCTGCATAGTGGGGGCGAACAAGTTATGATTTCCAGTTTGAGCAGACTGCCGGATAATCTGGCCGGTAAACGTGGTTTGCGTATCGGGTCTCGCCATCCGGGAGTTGAATTATTTAAGGTCGACTGATTGATATATTGGATTATTAGCCATTATGATGAATGAGCCCCCGAAACAAGCACCTTTATCCTATGATGAGCTTCTCCAGCAATATCACGCATTGCTAGGAGAAATGGATGAACTCAATGCCCAAAATATCGTTGCCTGGAATTTGCTGGCTGAGACCAGCCGCAAACTTCAGGTATATTCTGCCTCAATCAAAGCGGCTGTTTCGAGCTTGCTGAATTACGACATTTTTTGGGATAGCGCGAACCAGCACGAGTTTTTAGAGACGATTGATAGCAGCGTCAACCAGGTATCTGATCTGATTGTATTGTTAACCCTGGCTTTTCGTTCTCAAGCAAACAGTTTAGTCCTCAAAAGAGACGAACAAATGCTTCAGGAGATATTATCGGTCTCTCAGACAAATGCTTTAAAAAAATGGCCAGGTATTCGGTTGGAGGTCTCTTTTCCACTTGAAGGTAAGCCAGTCCTGGTAGATTATGAGTACCTGACCAAAACATTGCTGTTCTTGTATGAGGTTTTCTTTGCTCGAGGGTTATCTGAGCCTTTACGCATGGTTGCGAGTGAATCCGGTGACTGTTGGTTTCTGGATTTCATTGGGCTAGACCCTTCTGTCATCCAGGTGGTTGACCAGATGTACCAGTGTAAAACACATCCGGAAGGGACTGATTTCTTATTATCTGAGAATATTCTGAGGCTGCATATCGCATGCGAGATTCTGCACCTTCAAGAGATTACGGTTCATGTTCTTGATGAGCCTGGGCATTTGCCAATATTACGACTTTGCATCCCATTCTATAAGCAATCGTAGATTGGCGAGTTGATTAGATACGAGATATGGCTACCAACAAAATCTTGCTGATTGGAGATGAACCGAATATTCTGCGCTCATTGCGCCGTAACCTGGTTGGTCGCGGTTACGAAGTCGCTGTGGCCCTCGACGATCAGGATGCCTATGTGATGGCATCTTCATTCAGCCCTGACTTGTTCGTGCTCAACCTGGACTTTACCACCATCGATGTCGATGGTCTGGTGATCTGCACGCAACTGCGCAAATTAAGCCTGTCTCCAATCATTGTTTTATCGGCCATTGGATCTGAAAAGACGAAAATTGATGCCCTGGACGTAGGAGCGGATGATTACCTGGTTTTGCCTTTTGGAATGGAAGAGTTCCTGGCACGCGTGCGCGCTTCGCTGCGCCGGTGGAGCCTGATGAATACGGGACGGATCGATCAGGATCGCCTGATCCTGAGCCGGGATTTACTGATTGATACAGAAGCGCGCCAGGTGCGGCTGCGTGGGGAAATCGTGAAACTCACCCCACGCGAGTACGATATCCTGGTCTACCTGGCGCGACATGCCGGCAAGGTGATATCGCACCGTGAGCTGCTCAAAGCTGTGTGGGGGAATGTCTATGGGGAAGAAAGGGAATACCTGCGAGTGTTCATTTCCCAGTTGCGGCACAAAATCGAAGATGACCCTATACGTCCGTTGTACATCTTGACTGAGCCGGGCATTGGATACCGGTTCGCTGCGGATCCTCAGTAAACATCAAAACTGTAGATCATCGTTTGGGCTGCTTTCTAATCGGAAGCGGCAAATTGTTGGTTTTAATCTTTATCATTTCTTTATTACTTCTTGATACTTCTCTGATTCCGTTTATGCTATTCTACTCCTGGATAAGCTTGTAGGCTGGCTTGGCCTTATCTCCTGAGAATGTATGAGTGTACAGGAGAAACGTAAACCGGATGGCGCACGGAATAGTGTTTTCACCATAAGTTATGTGACTGGATCAGGTGATTGTTGGAAGGAGGCGCAAGAAAGCAAATAGATATTTTGTCCAGTGTCCCTAACAAATAGGTTGTTCAACTTGAATTCCATAGATTGAGGAGATGAAAAACGATGAAACACTTGTTTAAGTTGGTAGTCGCTCTCACCATTCTGGTTATGCTGGTGAGCGCCTGTGTTCCGGTGGAAACACCTGCCCCGGCCAAGCCTGCAGCCACTGAGGCGCAACAGCCTGCCGCCACCGAGGCGCAGCAGCCCAGCGGCGGCGAGGTCAAGGTTATCAAGGTTGGCGCCTTGTATCCGCTGACCGGGCCGGATGCCGGTTGGGCTGGCGACCCTTACATCAAATCTCACCAACTGGCGATCGATGAAATTAATGCCGATGGCGGGATTAAATGTTTGAATGGCGCCAAGCTCGAACTGGTCAACGGCGATACCCAGGGCAAAGCTGAAACAGCGAACTCGGAAATGGAACGTCTGATTACCAAAGAGGGTGTTGTCGCGGTTATGGGTTCTGCGTTGAGTGGGACCACGCTGCCCGCGTCCGAAATTTCCGATAAGTACGAGGTGCCCTATATCGTCCCGAACGCGCTGGACGGAGTGATTACGGATCGCGGCCTGAAATATGTTTTCCAGACGGTGTCCACACTCCAGCAATGGGGCGCAGATGACGCCAAATGGGCCAAAGATCACGGCGTTAAGACCGCCGTCATTACGGTTCCTAATTTCACCTTCGGTGCTGAAGTTGAAGACACCTGGAAGAAGGGCATTGAGCAAGAAGGCCTGCAACTCCTGGACAGCTTCACCTATGAAGGAAACGCACAGGACTTCACCGACACAATTTTGAAGGTCAAACAGCTTGATCCAGACGCATGGTTCGTTTTGGGCAATAACCAGGCTCCCCAGTTAGTCAAGCAGGCCAAAGAGCAGGGTTATTATCCCAAGATGGGTATTATCACCCTCGGTTCTGGCTTTGCCACCACGTTCTTCCTGAACGAAGTTGGCGGCGCGCCTCTGGCCGATGGAATCATCGTCACCCAGGATTTTGCCCCGGTGAGTAAGCTGAATGTCAGCCCGGACCTCAAGAAGAAGTTCGCAGATTATACCGGCCAGGAACTTGGCGGTACCTATAACACAACTTATGCCTCTACCTTCCTGTTGGCCGATGCCCTGGAGAAGGCATGCTCGACTGACCCGAAGAAACTTGCCGAAACTCTGCGCACGACGACTTTCACGGGTGGCAAGTGGAACTTCCAATGGCCCGAAGCTTCATTCGATGAGAAAGGCCGCCTGAAACAGGCCGCTTCGGTTATCGCTCAATGGCAGAACGGTGAGCAGGTTGCAATCTGGCCGGATAACCTCGCTGCTGGCCAGCCAGTCTGGCCGGTACCGGGTTGGGACGCCCGTGGTGAAGGGATTGGGGCACCGCCTGCTGCGGAAGCCACCCAACCCCCGGCAGCTACGGAAGACCCGGCTCTGGCTTCGGATTACTCTAGGGCGCTGTTGAAAGATGCTGCTACCCCGGTGGATACTGCGGCGTACAAGAAGGATGGTCCATATACCATCGCCGTCTCGCAGCAGGACCCATCCAACGGGTGGGGCAACACCTATAATGTGACCATCGCCGCTTACGGCAAGGAATTGCTAGAGAAGGGCATCCTGGCGAAGGACCTGCTTTTCTCCGCCACCAATGACTCCAACCAGCAGATCAGCGATGTGGAAAACTTCATCGAGCAAAAGCCTGATGCGATCGTGATCGAGCCGCTGGGCCGAGCCGCTTCGGTGGCAGTGATCGAGAGAGCCATCGATGCCGGTATCCCAGTGGTGCTGTGCGCCAATGGCATCGAGAGCGACAAGTTCACCACCCGTGTGGACGTCGATTTCTACGAAGTGGCTTACCGCTCGGGCGAGGGCCTGGCCAAACTGATGGGCGGCAAGGGTAATGTGGTGGTATTCAACGGCATCGCTGGCGTAGACTCCACCGAGACCTGGGTTAAGGCTGCCAAAGATGCCTTTTCCAAATACCCGGATATTAAGATTATCGCCGAAGAGTACGCCCAGTGGAATATCGCCACGGCCAAGCAGAAAATGGAAGCCATCATGGCTGCCAACCCGCAGATCGATGGCGTATGGGCCGGCGGTGGTGAGATGGCTTTAGGCGCGGCACTGGCTTACGAAGATGCTAACAAACCGGCACCCAAGTTCGCCATGGTCAACGTACCGAACGGCTTCCTGCGCCTGGCCGACCAGTACAAGTATGAGTTTGTCGGGTCTCCCGATCCGCCGTCCATGTCCAAGTACTGCCTGCAGACTGCCATCGACATCCTGCAAGGCAAGCCGGTGAACAAGTTCATCAGCCTGCGCACCCTGATGGAAGGCGCCGATCCTTATGATCAAACTTCCGGCCTGCAGTGGTACGTACCGGAGCTGAATGACGACTTCATCCCTCCCGCCACGGTAGATGTTCAATATTATATCGATGGTGGCTTCCAGCGCAAGTAAGCTTTGAGTTGAAATAAGTGCCTGTCGGGTTGCATGGCCCGGCAGGCACTTTTCTGAAAAACATAGTGAAAAATTGAAGTATACTCCATATCGACGGGCTGAGGCTTCCTTGACAAGATAAAGTAAAAAAATTATGGCAGCGCCTATTCTAAAAAACGACACTCCCAAAACAATTCTATCTCTCAAACACATCTATAAAACCTTCGGGGGTATCCATGCGCTCTCCGATGTATCATTCGACCTAAGGGAGGGCGAAATTCATGCTCTGGTTGGAGAAAATGGCGCCGGAAAATCGACTTTAATCAAGGTCATCACTGGCGCATATACTCCTGATTCAGGATCGATCCAGCTTGGGGGGGCCGAATATGATGGCTTGGATCCTACACTGGCGCGTCACCTCGGAATTGGAGCAGTGTACCAGGAATTCAACTTGCTTCCCGAGTTGGCCGTTGCTGAGAACATTTTCCTTGAACAACAGCCGCTGCATCGAATCGGGTTGATCGATACGGTGAGACGCGCCAGGACTGCGTCTCAGTTCCTGGAGCGCCTGGGGGCGCAGCATATCGATCCCAATGAGCTGGTCAAGAACCTGACGGTCGGCGAGCAGCAAATCGTCGAGATTGCTAAAGCTCTGGCCATGAATGCGCACATCCTGATTATGGATGAACCATCGGCTGTGCTTCCCAGTGCTGACCTTGCCCGCCTGTTCGCGGTGATCCAGAACTTGCGCTCCGAAGGTCATGGAATCATTTATATTTCCCATCGATTGAATGAAATCTTTGAAATTGCCGACCGGGTTACGGTTCTTAAAGACGGGCAAACCATGGCCACCAAGGATGTCGCTGAGACGAACACCGCCGAGCTGGTGCAATTAATGGTTGGACGTGAGATGACCGATATGTACCCGCCGAAAGACAACCGGCCTGGAGACATTTTACTGGAGGTGCAGGACCTGAGCATCGAAGGCACCGTATTCAACGTCAGCTTCCAGGTGCGTGAAGGAGAAGTGTTGGGTATGGCCGGCCTGGGAGGCAGCGGGAGGACTACGGTGTGCCGCGCTCTGGTCGGCCTGGGCAAAATTCGTTCCGGCCAGGTACTTTATCACGGCCAGCAGGCGCCGCGCAGCCCTGCCCTGGCTGCCAGGGCAGGTATTGTACTGATCCCTGAAGATCGCAAGACATTTGGCCTGGTTTTAAACCAGACAGTTCGTTTCAACGTATCTCTGCCCAACCTTCTCCAGTTCCAACGAGCCGGCCTGTTGGGTTCACGGGCTGAGGAGCGCGCAGTACGTAAAATTATCTCCGATGTTCAGATCAAGCCGGAAGCGCCCGACATGTTCACAGAAAATCTGAGCGGCGGAAACCAACAAAAGGTAGTAGTCGGGAAATGGCTGCTTTCTAATCCAAAGCTGGTGATTTTCGATGAACCCACGCGCGGCATCGACGTCGGCGCCAAAGCCGAGATCTACCTGCGCATTCGCGAATTGACTCGCGTTGGCGTGGGCGTCATCATGGCCTCGTCCGAATTGCCCGAACTGATTGGCATGTGTGATCGCATCCTGGTTTTCCACGAAGGACGCATCGCTGGCGAGCTGGCGCGGGCTGATTTTTCGGAAGAGGCGATCATGCGGCTGGCGACGGCTACGGAAGATGCGGTCGCTCCCATCTCATGAGGGAAGTGTGAACTGTAACATGGATAGGAAAGGATGCATATGGCTGTAACCCACGTGGGTACCCAAACAGGCGTTGCGCAGCGCTCACGGCGGTGGTCGACGTTTTTGCGCAATAATGCCTCGCTGCTGTTTATCTACGGCCTGATTGTAGTCGTTGGTATTTATGCTGCCACCAAAGCCGAAAATTTTCGCACGATGTCCAATATGGCGAATATCATGCGACAGACGATCCTATTGGGAATGATTGCTATCGGGCAGAGCGTGGTCATCCTGACCGGCGGAATTGATTTCTCTGTAGCGATGATCGCTCGTGTGGTGGCCCTGACCGTTGCGACGATCTTCGCTGCCCAGAACAGCAATCCGGCACTGATTGTGCCTTTGATCTTGCTGGGTATGGTAATTGGGACGGCACTGGGGGGCCTTAACGGTTTGATTATCACCCGCACCCATGCCAATCCATTCATTATCACCTATGGGATGGCAAATATCTTGCGCGGCGTTTGCCTGGCGATCTCTACGACTCCGATCCGGGGCATCCCCAAAGCGTATTTAAAAATCTATGACGCCAAAATTGGCATCGTCCCCATTAATGTAATCGTTATGATGCTGATCTGGATCGCGGCCTGGGTCTTCCTCAACCGCTCCCGGCTGGGCCGGGCGCTGTATGCGGTGGGCGGCTCGGAACGGGTGGCGCGGCTTTCGGCCATTCCGGTTAACCGCACTCTGATGGCTGCTTACATGTTCAGTGCCTTCTGTGCCTCCGTTGCGGCTCTCTTCATCCTGTCTCGCTCTGGCGTCGGCGACCCCATCACTGCGGAAGGGATGGATTTCCAATCCGTTGTCGCGGTCGCCCTGGGTGGGATCAGCCTGTACGGCGGGCGCGGTTCCCTGTGGGGCACGTTGGGCGGCGTGCTGCTGCTGACGATGATGTCAAACGTGTTTAATATTTTGCAGGTCAACATCTACGTTCAGCAGCTTTTCCTGGGATTGATCGTGCTGATTGCGGTGGCGGCATATAAAACTCCGAGGTCTGCGACATGAGCGCTGTGTTTGAAAAACCCAAATCAATTTCCACCCGGTTCTCCGGCTTTCGGCCTTCGCCGAGATTGGTGCGCGGTGTGGACCTGGCCGGGCAGTGGGCAGCGCCGATCCTGTGCGTAGTGGTACTGATCATTGCAGCGATCTTTGCGCCGGCCTTTTACCAGTCAACCAACCTGAAGACGGTACTGATCCAGATCGCTGTCCTTGGGGTGGTGGCAGTTGGGCAAACAATGGTGCTATTGGTTCGTTCCATCGACCTTTCAGTCAGCGCGGTCCTGGCGCTGGGCGCGGTGATTGTGGTGCAAACACAGGCTGGCAACTCGCTGGGGATTGCATTCATCGAGGCGTTTGCAATCGCAGCATTGGTAGGACTGGCGAACGGTTTTCTGATCGCCAAGCGCCAGGTACCGCCATTTGTTGCCACGTTTGGCATGCTGGTCTTTGTGCAGGGCGCACGTCTGGCCTACACCAAAGGACAGGCCAGTGGCACGGTTCCGCAAATCCTGCGCGCGATCAGCTTCCAGGAAGTCGGTCCTATACCTGCTGCGCTGATCGTGTGGATCATCATCAACATCATTTTCATTGTCGCCTTACGCTATACACGCTTCGGGCGCTGGATCTATGCGGTGGGCGGCAATCCATCTGCGTCGCGTTATGCCGGCATCTCTGTTGATGCCGTGCTCATCGTCGTTCACATGCTGTGTTCGATGTTGGCAATGATGGGCGGTCTGTTGCTAAGCGGATACATCGGGTATGTAGATCTGCGCATGGGCGCCGATTACAACACGAATTCGATCGCCGCTACAGTTGTAGGTGGAACCACTTTCACGGGCGGGCGCGGTAACTTGTTCGGCACCGCCGCTGGCGTAGCCTTGCTCATCTTGCTCCTGAACCTGGTAGTGGTCCTGGGTCTTCCAATCCACTGGCAGTATGCAATGCAAGGACTCGTACTGGTCCTGGCGACTGCGCTGCAAGGTTTCCGCCAATTCCTGTTGAGCCGCTAAAAGACCATTCGGGAGGTATTTCTTGAGTCCGCAAATTTTCTTTCAAACCATTGTCAATGGCTTATTTACGGGCGGGATTTACGCGCTGGTGGCCATTGGGTTGACGTTGATCTATGGCGTTATGCTGATCTTGAATTTCGCCCATGGTGAATTCCTCATGTTGGGTATGTACGTAGCGTATTGGGCGTTCACTCTGGTCGGGGTAGACCCTTACCTGGCTGTGCCGATAGCTGCGATATTGGTCTTTGCGCTTGGCGCACTGATCCAATCTGCCCTTGTGCAGCGCGTCCTGACGGCTCACCCCTTGAACCAGATCATCCTTCTATTGGGCGTTTCGACGCTGATCATGGGCCTGGTGCAGTTCTTCTGGTCTGCTGAAGCGAAATCCATCCATGTCTCTTACGAGACGTCCGTTATCCCGTTCTTGGGGCTGAGATTCAGCATCCCACGCATGGTGGCATTTTTCTCGGCCCTGGTGATTGCCCTGGTGCTTTACCTCTTCCTCCAGTTCACCAGGACAGGCAAAGCCATCCGGGCCGTTTCGCAGTCACGGGATGCTGCCACACTGATGGGGATCAACGTCAAGTTCATCTACCTGCTTACCTTTGGCATCGGCGCCGCAGTTACGGCGATCGGTGGGGTCTTGCTGACGCCAAACTACAAGATGATCCCAACCATCGGGCAACAGTTCGGCGTGATCGCCTTCGTGGTGGTGGTGCTGGGGACGATGGGAAATTTCATTGGGGCGTTTTTCGGAGGCCTGATTATCGGCGTTGTCGAGGCATTTGCCGGGTACCTGTTAGGCGGGGATGTGAAGATCATCGCCAGCATGTTGGTTTTCATCCTGATCCTGCTATTCAAGCCAGCCGGTCTTTTCGGTAGGAGGCGCGCATGAACACTAACTCTGCTGCAAATACGATCACAAAATCACGGAATAACTGGCTGAAGGCGCTGTTCCTGGATTGGGAACGCACCCAGTTGACCGTATCATTCGGCATTCTGGCCCTGATTGCTCTCTCGCCCCTGGTAGTACGGTCACCGTATTATATGGGAATATTGATCCTGGCCACGCTGTATGCTTTTATCGGTATTTCGTGGAATATCGTTGCAGGTTATGCCGGTCAACTGCTGATTGCCCATATCATCTTTCTTGCGGTTGGCGCCTATACGACGATTGTGCTGCTAAACCGGTTCAGCCTGTCGCCGTGGGTTGGAATTCCACTCGCCGGGGTCACAGCGGCGATCCTCGGGGTCATTGTGTCGTTCATCACCTTGCGTTACGGCCTGAAAGCAGACTATTTCGCGTTGTTTACAATCGCATTAATGGTAGCGCTGAAGACGCTATTTCTCAAATGGGATTTTGTAGGCGGAGCAATTGGGATGGGATTGAGCCTGAGCAACCCCTCCTGGCTCAAAATGATTTTCGATAATAAGGAACCCTATCTCTATATCTCCTTAAGTCTGGCAACCTTCGGCGTCGTGATCCAGTATCTGATCTATCGATCCAAAATGGGCAAATATTTTATGGCCATCCGGGAGGATGAGAGCGCCGCTGCGGCTTTGGGGGTCAACACCTCACTCTACAAGATGCTGGCGGTTGTTATTGGCGCCGCGCTGGCTGGAATTGGGGGTGGGTTCTACGTCATGTATGTAACTTTCGTCGAGCCTCCTCAGGTCTTCGATTTGGGTTTGAATGTGGAAATTGTGATGGCCGGGCCGATCATTGGTGGATTGGGCAGCCTGGCGGGACCAGTTCTGGGAGCATTGGTCAACAAACCGCTGGCTGTGCTGATCCGTGGATTTCTTTCAGCAGAGCGAAGCGGCAGCAGCTTGATCGTCTACGGCGCGTTTTTGGTCCTGGCGATTTTGTTCATGCCGCGCGGTCTGGCTGGAGTGCTCCAGACAGTTTATAACAGGCTGTCTCGTCGTTCAACAGAGAAGGTATCAGGAGGAAATCAAGGTGACACTGCTTGAAGTGCAAGGTATAACCAAACGGTTCGGTGGTCTGGTTGCTGTCAATGATTTCAGCTTGAGCCTCGATCAGGGCCATATCGTCGCGTTGATTGGCCCGAATGGAGCCGGAAAAACGACCGCCTTCAACGTGATTGCGGGTTTTTACAAACCGGATGGGGGCAAAGTACTTTTCGATGGCAAAAATATTACCGGCTTGCGGCCCGATCAGGTTTGCAAGCTTGGGCTGGCGCGCACCTTCCAGGTGGTGAGACCTTTTGGCAGCATCAGTGTATTGGATAATGTTATGGTCGGCGCTTATGCGCGTACCAACGACACGCATCTTGCGCGCGCCAAGGCAGAAGAGGCCCTGGACTTTTTGGGAATGCGGCGCATGGCGGGCCAGACTGCCAGCGGCCTGCCGATTGCCGGGCGCAAACGTTTGGAAATTGCGCGTGCCCTTGCCACCGATCCTAAAATGATCCTGTTGGATGAGGCCATGGCGGGACTGCGCCCCACTGAAGCAGACGAAGTGATTGGCATGGTGCGCAAAATGAGCCAAAAGGGCATCGCCATCCTCCTGGTAGAACACGTCATGAAGGTTGTCATGTCACTTGCCGAGCGTATCGTTGTCTTGCATCATGGCGAGAAAATTGCCGAGGGATTGCCAAATGCTGTCGTTCAGGACCGGCAAGTGATCGATGCTTATCTGGGAGAAGCCAATGTTACAAGTTGATGGGATTGATGTTTATTATGGTGACGTCCAGGTACTCAAAGGGATCAAGTTGGACGTCAAGGAAAAAGAACTGGTGGCGGTGATTGGCGCCAACGGAGCCGGCAAGACCACGCTCATCAAGACCATTTCAGGCTTGCTGAAGCCGCGCAGAGGTTCGATCTTGTTTGAAGGCAAGCGCATCAGCGATATGGATGGCCACAGGGTCGTATCTCAGGGCGTTGTCCAGGTGCCAGAGGGCCGGCTGCTTTTCCCAGAGATGAGTGTGTTGGAAAATCTGCAAATGGGCGCTTTTCAGGTCAAGGACAAAAGAATGTACGCTGAGCACATCGAGATGGTCTACCAGATGTTCCCGCGTCTGAAGGAGCGCGAGAAACAGCTTGCCGGGACATTGTCTGGCGGCGAACAGCAGATGGTAGCCGTAGGTCGGGCGCTGATGTCTTCACCGAAGATGATCATGTTTGACGAGCCATCTTTGGGGCTGTCGCCCAAGCTGGTGCAGTCGATATTTGATATGGTGGTGCGCATCAATAAAGAACTGGGGATTACAGTGCTGCTTGTTGAGCAAAATGTTCAACATTCGTGCCAGATTTCTGATCGCGCCTTTGTCATCGAGAACGGAGAGGTCGTGTTATTCGGTTGTGGCATAGATATGTTGCAAAATGAACATGTCCGGCGCGCCTACCTGGGGCTGTAAGAAGGCAATTCCTTTATAACCTCGGATCATTGTGCGTGGCTTTTTAGAGCCTGCGGTGTATTGCATCGCAGGCTCTAAAGATGATCATCCTCTGGGTTTGAATATGAAGCGGCTTTGCAGAGTCGCTTCATGTTCGTTCTGGGCTGAAGCACATTTATAGGATTGTTATATCCTTATGCTTTCATAACACTTTCTTTATGTGTCGTTGACAGCATTTACGCTAAATTAGTGATGGAATGTTGATGTATAGAGCCTGAGAGATCGGACCGCAACCGAACCTGAAAGGCCATCATTTCAAATGTTTGCATAAAGAGGATACCCATGGCAGAGGCAAAAATCAAAACCATTCGTTCAATCGTTAACGAGATCGACTTCGTCGGGCACAGCCTGCTTTCGGTCAATGACCTGACCGACGACCAGATGTACGGCCTGTTCAACCTGGCGTTGATGTTGGAACCTTTCAATCGTTCGATGGTTCCATTGGCAACAGGCAACGTTATGTCCACCTTGTTCTTCCAGCCCAGCACCCGTACGCGGATGAGTTTCGAGACCGCCATGCACCGCCTGGGTGGAGCAGTGATCAGCGAAGCGAATCCGATGGTCACCTCTTCGGCAGCCAAGGAAGAAAGCCTTTCCGATATGCTGAAGGTGGTTTCCAAGTACGCAAACGTTATTGTCATGCGCCACTTCAACGATGTGGAAGCTCGCCAGGCAGCCCCTTATTCTGAGTCGCCCATCATCAACGGCGGCTGGGGACACTGGGAACATCCCACCCAGGCGCTGCTCGACCTGTATACCCTGTATCGCACTTACGGGCGCATCGAGGGTTTGAAGGTTTGCGTGGCCAGCGCCGATTTGATCGAAGCGCGTACGGGGCACTCGATGGCGCAGGGATTGGCGCGCCTTGGCGCGAAAGTGGTTTTGGCCAGCCCGAAAGCGAAGCGCATCCCCGACGATGTGCGCGTGAAGATCGCCAGCCGGGGTATTACCTTCGAAGAGGCCTTTGATCTTAATCAGGATACCTTCAATGAATTGATCTCGGATATGGACATGGTTTACCTGCCCGGTTGCAGCGCTCCGAAGGGGGCGGAGGCTGAAGCGTTCAAGGCGGTGATGGATAACTATTTTGTCCGCTACGAAACGCTTGAGAAGGTTGCCAAAGACCATAACCGGACGATCTACGTTACGCACACCTTGCCACGCCGGGCAGGCGAAATGGATTTGCGCATCGATAACTCACCCAGCCAGCTTTATTTCGAGGCGATTGCATACAGCGTGGCGATCCGTATGGCCCTGGTTGCTGCGATTTTAGGTGTGTAAGGGCCACAATGCGCATTGTTGTGACAATCGATGGTGAATTGCTGGTCTCCCTGGGTTATAACGCGGGTATAGCGGAACAGAAAGCGGCCATTGCAAGCATTGTGAACGCCATGGGAAACCTGTTCCAGCGTAGAGACCAGATTGTCATCTGTCATGGCAATGCGCCTCAGATTGGCACCATGTTGCTGCGTGGCGAAGCGGCCAGGCACGTCGTTTATCCATTGCCATTGGATGTGTGCGGCGCAGATACGCAGGGCGCCACAGGCTATATGTTCCAGCAAGCCGTTCAAGGTTGGCTGGAAGGGCATGCCCTGGACATGGATGTCGTAACGGTCATTACCCGGGTGGCCGTATCTGAGCAGGGAGTAGCCCAGGGGCCTGCGATTAAAAGAATCGGTCCCTATTTCGATAAAGAGCTGGCACAGATGTACCATGCGACCCGGGGATGGGAAATCGAAATGGTTCCTGGCTTTGGCTACCAACGAACCGTGCCTCTCTTGATGCCGGAAAGAGTTATCGAAACGAGATCAATCCAGACCCTGGTGGAGAGCGGCGCTCTCGTCATCTGTGCGGGCGGCGGCGGTATTCCGGTCAAGATGGATGCACATGGCGCCTGGGTTGGCGTCGAAGCAGTCGTCGATAAAGCCTATACCACTCATTTGCTGGCCCGGGAAATCCAGGCCGAGGTGATTATCTTTGTCACGCCGTTGGAAGAATTGATCGGCGTGTTGGGGCCGGATATCGCCCGGCAGGTGCGCACGATCGATCCAACGTCTTTAGACGTTTTGATTGAAGAACAAATTGCTGTGGATGATCCGCTTCGGCACAAGTTAATTGCCGGCCGGGCATTCCTTCGCTCTGGCGGAAAGCTGGTTGCCATCCTTCCGCCAGGCGAGCTTGAAAAATTGCCCCAGGTCAATTATGGAATTTTCCTGGAAGACGGAGAGACCTCCGTTTTCCTTCATCACTCGCTCCTGGACGATAATCAGCGGTTGCAGTAGATGCGCCTGGCCAGGCAGGGATGATGATTTTATCCGATTACAAAGGAGGATTGTTGGGATGTCAGAAAAAGTAGCTGTAATTGCGATTGGTGGAAACTCCCTGGTCAATAAGGGCCGCGAGTCGATCCAGGATCAATACTCGGCCGTTGCTGAAACTGCGAAGCACATCGCCGATATGATCGAAGCCGGTTGGACGGTAGCGATCGGGCATGGGAATGGTCCCCAGGTCGGGTTTGTTTTGCGCCGCTCCGAGGTGGCTCACCGGGTAGAAGGCATTCACGAAGTGCCCCTGGATGTGTGCGGTGCGGATACCCAGGGAGCAACCGGTTATATGCTCCAGCAGAACCTGTATAACGAATTCCTGGCGCGCGGCATTGATAAGAAAGTAACTACAGTTGTCACCCAGGTTGAAGTGGATCGCAACGACCCGGCCTTCCAAAATCCATCCAAGCCGATTGGCTCATTCATGGAAAAAGAGCAGGCGTTGGAAAAGAAAGATAAAGAGGGTTGGTCGGTGGTTGAAGATGCCGGGCGCGGCTGGCGGCGGGTAGTGCCTTCGCCGCTCCCCAGGCGAGTGGTCGAAGAGCCAGCGATCAAGGCGCTGGTTGACCTGGGCATGTGTGTGGTCACGGTGGGGGGCGGCGGCATCCCGGTGATCGCTGATGAAACTGGCAAACTCAAAGGCATCGCGGCGGTGATCGACAAGGATTATGCATCATCGCTGCTGGCCAACCTGGTTAACGCGGAACTGTTCGTAATCAGCACAGCCGTCGAAAAAGTGGCGATCAACTGGGGCAAGCCGGAACAGAAATGGCTGGACCAGATGACTGTCGCCGAAGCCAAAGCTTACCTGGCGGAAGGCACGCACTTTGCCAAGGGCAGTATGGCGCCAAAAATCCAGGCCTGCATCTGGTTCATCGAGCGCGGCGGCAAGAAAGCATTGATCACGAACCCCCAGAATATCGGGCGCGCCATGCGCGGTGAGACCGGCACCTGGATCGTTCCTTAGCTGTTATTCTCCTCCTGAGCTTTGGCAGCCGGCTGGATGTAGTCTATTCATGCCGGCTGCCAGAGGTAACCCTTACGAAAGGCAGAATGATGAACACGGACCTCTACTTCAAAAATGCACAGGTTGTAACTGAGCAAGAAGTATTTCAGGGTGGCGTGACCATACAGGGCGAGAAAATTGCCAGCCTGGTGCGTGGCAACCAGGATATCGAAGCAGCCCAGGTAATCGACCTGAACGGAAAGGTTTTGCTGCCGGGTATCGTCGACGCGCATGTACATTTCAACGAACCCGGGCGTGAACAGTGGGAAGGCTACCGGACGGGGACGATGGCCGCCGCGGCGGGCGGCGTTACCAGCGTGCTGGAGATGCCGCTCAATGCCACCCCGCCGACGATTAACCGAGCCCACCTGGAACGCAAGCGCCAGGTGGTAGCCAGCCAGGCAGTGGTCGATTACGGCAACTGGGGTGGCCTGGTAGACAATAATCTGGCTGACCTGGAAGCGATGAATGCAGATGGCGTGATCGGTTACAAAGCTTTTGCCAGCGCCAGCGGGGTCGATTTCGAGCGTTTGAACGATGACCTGATCTACGCCGGCCTGGGCAAGATGCGCCAGATGGGCAACCTGATCGGTCTGCACGCCGAAAACGAATGGGTCTGCACTTACCTGAGCAAGCAGTTGCAAGCCGCGGGGCGCACCGACCGGGCTGCCTGGTACGAGTCGCGCCCGCCGTTTGCCGAACTGGAGACCGTGCAGCGCGCCAGCTATTGGGCCAAAGTTACCGGCGGTAATCTTCACGTCGTGCACGTATCCATTGCGGATGGCATCCGGGCGATTGCCCAGGCCAGGCAAGAAGGCGTACATGTCACCGCAGAGACCTGCCCGCATTACCTGTTCTTCGATCACCAGGATTTCGAGCGCATCGGGCCGGCAGCCAAATGCGCGCCTCCTCTGCGCTCGCGGGAGGATGTCGAAGCCTTGTGGGAATGCGTTTTGAGCGGCCTGGTCGATACGATAGGCTCCGATCACTCACCCTGCAACTGGGAAGAGAAAGAAAAGCTACTCGCACTTCGTGGGCCACACAAAATGATCTTTCCGGCTAGCCGT
>CAZQQJ010000022.1:0-113914 GCA_964595435.1 uncultured Anaerolinea sp.
AACTAGAACTTATCAAAAAGTGGTGCTCATGACCACGATTAAATGTTGTGATACCTAAAATGTCAGAGACGTTTATTTTACCCGAAAGCGCCTGGGGCGCGGCGGGTGATTGTGGAGGATTGAAAGGAATACAACGGATGGAACTGACCCACAAAGAACGTTTGCGCCGGGCGCTAAACCAGGAGCCGGTAGATCGTTTGCCCACGCAAATCAATTATACTGCCAGTATGGGGCAGAAGATGGCCGGGGCCTTCGGCGTTGCGGTGAAAGACCTGCCGGGCTTTCTGGACAATCACCTGGTGCGGGTCGATTTGAGCTATCCGGAGAAGCTGAGCGAAGACCGGCAGGCGCGCTTCGATTGGTGGGGAGCCGGCCACGATACCGGCGAAGAAGGGTATTATATTCGTATCCATCCCCTGGCTGCATCCAAAGACCTGGGTGCATTTCCCTGGCCCGATCCTCACGCGCCCGGATTAATGAATGCTGCCCGGCAGACGCTTGAAACCTGCGGGCAGGAATATTTCATCGTCCCTAACCTGGGGTTCGCCTTATTCGAGCGGGGATGGTCACTGCGCGGCCTGGAACAATTTTTGATGGACCTGGCCCTGGAGCCGGATTTTACCGGCGAGCTGCTCGACCGGATCACCGAGATCCAGCTTGTTCTGATCGAGCGCTACCTGGCGCTGGGCGTGGATGGCGGTTACTTTGGCGATGACTATGGCGCGCAGAGGAGCCTGATCATGTCGCCGGCTTCCTGGCGGCAGTTGATCAAGCCGCGCCTGGCGCGGCTGTTTGCCCCCTTTCGCCAGCGGGGCCTGCCGGTGATCATGCACTCCGATGGGCAGATCCAGAAGATCCTGCCCGACCTGGTGGAGATCGGCCTGACCGCCATCAACCCTGCCCAGCCCGAAGTGCTGGACCACGCCTGGCTGCAGGAGAACTTTGGCGGGCGGCTGGCATTTTACGGGGGCATTTCCACCCAGACGACTCTGCCTTACGGCACACCTGCCGAAGTGCGCGCGGCGGTCGAAAATTGCCGCCGGACGCTGGCGCCGCGGGGCACGGGCCTGCTGCTGGCGCCGTCTCACCGTATGATGACCGATATCCCCCTGGCGAACGTAGAAGCGATGATCGCCGCATTCCGAGGAGAAGGATGAACGCCGAAGAACGCAAAAGGTGGATTGCTGAAGAATTCCGCCGCCGGTTTGGCGGCCCGCCGGAAATTTGGGGGCGCGCCCCGGGGCGCGTTGATCTGATGGGCAGCCACACGGATTACAATCTGGGCTACGTGATGACGATGACCATCGACCGGGATACCTGGTTGGCGGCCCGACCGCGCCGGGATGGCAAGGCGGCGGTTTATTCGCTGGATATCGAGGGGGGCGGCGAATTCAGCCTGGAGGAACTGGCGCCAGCGAAGGACCGGCGCTGGACGGAGTACGTGCGTGGGGTGGCATGGGCTTTGCAAGGCGCCGGGTATCCCCTGGCTGGTTTCGATGGGCTGGTGCACAGTACGGTGCCCTTTGGGAGCGGCTTAAGCTCTTCGGCGGCGCTGGAGATGGCCGTTGCGGTCATCCTCCAGGAGGTGGGCGGCTTCCGCCTCGACCCGGTCGAGATGGCGCTGCTGGGGCAGAAGGCCGAGAACCAGTTCGTGGGCATGAACTGCGGCATCCTGGATCAGTACAGCTCGACGATGGGCCAGGCTGGCAGCGCCGTTTTGCTGGATTGCCGCCGCTTGACCAGCCAGGCCACGCCGATTGCCGCCGGGGTCTGCGTGGTGATCTGCGATACGCGCGCAGAGCGGAACCTGGTGGGCACGGAGTATGGTGACCGGCGGGCGCAGTGCGAAGAAGGGGTGCGCATCCTGCAACGCAGCTATCCCCAGGTGCAGGCGCTGCGCGACGTCACGCTGGAGATGTTGGAATCCCAGGCGGCGCACCTGCCGGAGGTGGTGATGAAACGCTGCCGGTTCATCGTGGAAGAGAACCAACGTGTGCTGGACCTGGCTGAGGCGTTGCCAGGAGGCGATGCTCCCCGGCTGGGAGGATTGTTTGCGGCTTCGTACCGTGGGGCGTGTGACTTGTATGAGATCGGCGCACCGGCGATGCAAACGATGATGCAGGCGATTTCCAGCGGGCCGGGCGTGATTGCCGCCCGCCAGGCCGGGGCAGGCTTCGGCGGTTGTATGGTGGCGCTGGTGTGGGAAAATGCCGTGGCAGATTTTGCAGCCCACGTCCAGCGGGATTATCAGGCGCGCAGCGGCATCCAACCGAGGGTGTACGCGGTTAAAGCGGTGCAAGGCGCGGGCCTTTTGTAAATGAGATGCAGATCGTCAACGTTGTGTCGGCGGTCGTTGTTTGAAGTTGGAGCCTGACGGCGGATTGCTGAAAGCTGTGGAGAGGAAAACTATGAAAGAGCAAATCATCGAGTTGGCGCGGGAGGCATACGATGAAGTCCAGGCCTTTGTGGCTGGCCTGGATGAGGAGCAGCGGATTGCCCAGGGGACGTTGGAACATTGGTCGGCCAAAGACGCGGTGGCGCACATGACCGAGTGGATTGCCCGCGTGGCTATGGAGCTAAAGGGTGAGGCTACCCCGCCGGAGCCAGGCGTGGAAGACATCGATCGAGCCAATGCAGCGATCTATAACGCATATCGGGACCAATCCTGGAAAGAGGTGATGGACAGGCTGGATGCCAGCCTGAGGGAGATCATCGGGCAGGTCCAGGCCATGTCGGAAGACGAACTGCGCGGCACACAGCGGCTGCCCAGGTCGAATCAACGCCCTGCCTGGCGCACGATCGTTGGCACGCTTTATACGCACACCCTCCTACACCTCAGCTATATTTACATCGAGCGCGGCGACCGGCAGAAAGCGCTGCGCCTGAACGAAGACATGGCAGAGCGCCTGTCGCTGCTGGACGATTCCCCTTCCTGGCGGGGCACCAATTTGTACAACCTGGCCTGCAACTATGCTTTGACCGGCGAGAAGGAAAAGGCGCTGGCGAATTTGAGCGAGGCGCTGCGCTTGGCGCCGGAACTGGTCGAATGGTCCAGGCAGGACGCAGACCTGGTCTCGCTGCACGACGACCCGGCCTACCAGGCGCTTTACCCGGCGGGCTAAGTGAAG
This sequence comes from uncultured Anaerolinea sp., assembly GCA_964595435.1. GTDB lineage: Bacteria > Chloroflexota > Anaerolineae > Anaerolineales > UBA4823 > RBG-16-57-11. The sequence goes on from CAZQQJ010000022.1 coordinate 3,129, forward strand.
ATTGGCAGGCGACTGTTCGGCATCTTCACCGCCGCCCTGGTTGGCTACATCTGGGGCTGGATCGCCGGTTGGACGTTCTTTGACCCCAACCTGGATCTGTGGGCGCTGTTGGCCGCGGTGGGGGCTGTGGTGGGCCTGGTAGCAGGGTTGGCCGGCCTGTTCCAGCGTTGGGAAATGATCATCCTGTGCGCTACCCTCGGCCTGTACCTGGGTTTTGTCGCCCGGGCATGGCTGTTTGGCGATGTTCCAGGCGGCTGGGGAGGCGGGTTGGCGCTGTTTTGTGCTTTGCTGGGCGGCGTGTCCGGGCGGCGCCTGGCGCCTGGGTCAAGGCGTATCCTGCTCACAGCCCTGTATACTGGCTTTTTCGGCGGCTTTTTGATCGATATCGTGTTGCTCGATTTATCCTTCGGCGTGGTGCGCCAGCATTCGGTTGCTCACCAGGGAGTGCTGGTCATCGTTTGCGCCGTGGTGGGTGGGCTGGCGGTCACGATGACAAGACCGGCGGCCAGTTGAAGAAAGGTTATCTAGCGATGGAAGAGCTTGTATTTTTCTACCCGCAGGGCCACGAGGCCCATTTCGAGCGCGGTCATCCGGAACGCCCCGAACGTGTCGAGGCCCTTCGCCAGGCGCTGCAAGAAGCCGGCTGGTGGGAGCGCTGCCCGCACCTGGAACCTGACCCGCTGCCCGATCTGTTTCTCACCACAGTACACCGGCAATCTTACCTGGATACCTTATATGCGGCCTGCCAGCGCGGCGCGCACCTGGACCCCGATACCTATACAACGCCCGCCTCGTGGCAGCTTGCGTTAAACGCGGCGGGCGGCGCGGTGGCGGTAGCGCGGGCCATCTGGCAGGGCGAAAGCCGCGCCGGCCTGGCTCTGACGCGCCCGCCCGGTCACCATGCTACGGCAAGCCGGGGAATGGGCTTTTGCCTGCTGAACAATATTGCCGTGGCTGCCGAGTATTTGATCCGCCAGCCGCTGGAACAAGCGGCCCGAGCCAACCGGCTGGCGATTATTGATCTCGATCTCCATCATGGCAATGGCACACAAGATATTTTCTGGGAAAGGGGAGATGTCTTCTACATCTCCACCCACCAGGCGCCGTTCTATCCGGGGACGGGTTGGCTGGATGAGACCGGCCAGGGTCCGGGCGAAGGGTATACGGCAAATTTCCCGCTGCCGCCCTTTTCCGGCGACGCGGCATTTCAAACCATTATGCACAATTTGATTCTGCCGCTGCTGGATCGTTTTGCCCCGGAGATGCTCCTGGTGAGCATCGGTTTCGACGCGCACTGGCGTGATCCACTGGGTAACCTGAGCCTTTCAGCAGAAGTTTATGGTACACTGATTGCCGACCTGGTCGCCTGGGCAGATGCTAAATGCGCTGGAAAGATTGCGCTTTTTTTGGAAGGGGGGTATGATCTGGAGGCCGGAAAGGCGTGCATTCAATCCTGCGCGGCAGCTCTACAAAAATCGACCTGGCACGATCCATTAGGGCCTTCACCATATGCAGAAGCATCGGGGTGGCAGGGAATGGTGTTTTCTGCACAAAAGATGTGGAATCTATAAAAAAGGCGCCATATATCAAAGCTTAAAAGCACACTCAAAAAGTGCATGGCGCCTGCCCGGATAAATAAAATAAACGTCAAAGGAGTTCTCGGTGAGCGATCAACTGGCTATTTTCATAGACTTCGAAAATGTCGCTTTATGGGCAGAAAGAGAGTTTTTTGATTTCGAAATTACGGCACTGATCGAGGCTTTACAAACCAGGGGGCCAGCCGTGGTGAAGCGCGCTTATGCGGACTGGTCGCGGTTCTCACGGTATCGCGACGAAATGATGAACAATTCCATTGACCTGATCCAGATCTACAGTGTGCGGGTAGGCAAGAACCGTGCAGATATCCGCATGGCCATCGACGCCTTTGAAATTGCGCTGACGCGCCCTCAGATACGCACCTATGTGATTGTTTCGGGAGACAGTGATTTCAGCCCATTGGTGGCAAAGCTGCGTGAGTATGGCCGGTACACCATTGGCATCGGGCCGCGCAGCATTACGCATAATCTATTGGTGCGTTCCTGCGATGAGTTTATCTATCTGGAGACCGCCCTGGGCGAGGCGCTCGATATCGACGAGCAATCCTGCGTGGAAATCGAAGAGGCGCGCAGTCTGCTGACCAAGGCGCTGACCGCACATGGCCAGCGCGGCGATTTGCCGGTATTGACCACGCGCTTGAAACAGACCATGCTGCTGTTGAACCCTGCCTTCAATGAGGCGAATTTCGGTTATGCGCAGTTCAAATCCTGGCTCGAAGATAACCTCGACCTGACAAAGCTGTTCATCAAAGATTTGCAGCTCTACGCGGCCCCGGTCGATTATATCGCCCCGGGCTATCTCGAACTGCCCGAAACACAGAAAGAATCTCCTGCGAAGCCGCCAATGGTTCCGTTGGAGAAAGCGGCGCCGGTGCGCCAGTCGCTGGATTCACAATATAAACAGGTATTTTCGCGGCTCAAGATGACTTCTGTAGACCTGGCTACCCGGCGAGACGTGTTGCGGGATATCTATCGCGAGCTGAACGATCACCCCGGCGAATATACCACCGACGAATTATTGGACGCGCTGGCAGAGCGCTACGCGGCCCAGGGGTTAAATCGTAACAAGGCGTTGTTGCGCGAAATTTTACAACTGGCTTTTCGTCAGAATGCTTTCGATTACATGGATCAGCCCGTCTCGCCTTATGCACCGGTCCGCCTGGCACGAGGCATCGACAGCGAGGCGAAGTTTGTCGAACGGGCAGAGGCGGATTTCTTGTTGGCGGTGGTGCGTTCAGGATTGGATATCGATTTCGCTGAACTGGCTTATTTGTTGCTCAACGATCCTAACCAGGTGGATTATATTCAAAATTTGCTGGATGACCTCAAACATCGCGGCATGATCATCTACCGGAACCAGCGCTATTCCCTGCAGGGGAGCGGTAATATACCCTTCGCCGATGACCCGGCGCTGCGCATCTTGAGCCGGGATATCGAGCAAGCGGTTATTCCCGATAATCTGGCGCCCGGCGCCGAGACGGCCCGCTCCCTGGCAAAGAAGGCGATGGTACAGCGTTCGCAGGATTTCGCCGCTTCCAGCAACACTTATTTGCTGGCGTGCCGCCTGCAGTGGGATGCCGTGGAGCGAGACGAGCCGGGCGCGACCCTGGAGGATTTGCGCTGGTACATGGCATCTTACGCCTCAGCAATAGCGGGCAAGCTCTCGCAGGTCAACCGGGATTATGCCAGCGCCCGGCCCTATTACCTGGCGTTCTTTTCACTGGTGCAGGAGGATGATCCGTTATGGGGACGGATGCGTGGCCTGATCAACCCCATGCTGGCTTATTACTGGTCGAACACCGGGCGCGAACTGGATATCAACGTCAGCTCCTGGAATTTAAGCATGTCCTCGCCGGCGCAGATTGCAGTTTATGCGGCCTCCCATCCCATCCCCGAATTGCGAAAATTGTGGCACAAGACCACCAGTGACCTGGCGGAGGTCAACCCGGCTGTGTTGCGCCGTATCGCCAACCAGCTGATGTTAAACCGTTCGGATTATCCTGAAAATGCCCGCGTGGCCGAACAAATCCAGGCTATCCTGGCCGAGGTCGGATCGGCATAGCGTACAAAAGCTGCTCGCAAACCTGACAGGTCTCAATGGTAGGACCGAATCATAGTGCGTCTGCGAAGACCGGTCAGGTTTGGGACACATAAAACGGCTTTCAGCCAAATAAGGAGTCGTCGAAGATTTGGCCAATTGTGGGCCAATCTTCATATGGAGTGGTGAAATCCTGTCACCATTGGAGAGAGGAGGATTGACGTGGGAAAAGTTACGATCCGTTGGGTAGACGGTAAGATGATGACCGGCAGTGATACGCATGGTCATTCGATTGTGATTGGCCCGTCGCCCGACACGCAAGAGTATCCCTGGGTAGGTGTGAAGCCATCCGATTTGTTGCTGATGGCTGCTGCCTCTTGCTCGGCGTACGACGTGGTTGAAATTTTGACCAAGCAGCGCGAGCCGTTCACGGACTTGAAAGTGGTATGTGAAGGCGACCAGATGAGCGAGCCGCCTTACACGTTTACACGCATCCATTTGCATTACCAGGTGTATGGAGCGGTTAAGGCGGAGAAGCTTGAGAAAGCGATCCAGCTTTCACAAGAAAAGTATTGCTCGGTGCTGGCGACTTTGCGCCGGGGTGTGCCGCTGAGCAGCAGTTACGAGGTGTTTCCCTGAGCACTCGATCATTCTGCGCGATTTGCGAGGAATGAAACGGGCAAAACAAGATGGTTCTGACACAGCGATTTGAACAGGCCTTGGAGTATGCCGTAAACCTGCACAGGAACCAGATGCGTAAGGGGTCGGATGTGCCTTACGTGGCACATTTACTGGGGGTGGCCGCGCTTGTGCTGGAAGATGGCGGCGATGAAGATCAGGCGATTGCCGCTCTGTTGCACGATGCGCCGGAAGACCAGGGCGGTCGTGAGATCCTGGACGAAATCCGGCGGCGCTTTGGTGAGCGCGTCGCCAGGATTGTGGATGGTTGTACGGATACTTATCAGAGTCCAAAGCCGCCCTGGCGCCAACGCAAGGAGGCCTATCTGAGCCATTTGCAGGACGCGCCGGCGGAAGTGCTGCGTGTTTCTCTGGCAGATAAACTGCATAATGCACGCTCCATTCTGAATGATTTGTATCGCTCGGGCGACGCGGTTTGGGAACGCTTCACGGGTGGGAAAGAGGGTACATTGTGGTATTATCGTTCCCTCGTGCAAACTTTTCTCCCGATGAATACTTCTCCCCTGGCAACTGAGTTGGATTGGATTGTAAGCAGGATTGAAAACTTTGCCTCTCATGAAATGGGTTTATCTTCTCACCAGGACAGGGTATAATTAAACACCTATGGAAAGCCAAAACCACCCCACGTTATCCGAGCCTGAGATCATCAAGCCGCCGCCCCTTCCGGAAAGCGTCGCCGACGCGCCGGTTGGAGGCGCTGTAGAACCTCCCGCTGAGATGAGCGGAGAGCAGAAGCGGACCGTTGTCATTATTGTGATTGTGTTGGTGGTCTTGTTGGCCCTGATTGTGTTGAGTATCGTCTTCCTGCTCCAACCGACCACGGACACGGCCAAAGTACGTGACGTGTTTATTATCTTCATGGCATTGCAATCCATGCTGACCGGCCTGACGCTGGTGGTCCTGATGGTACAGATGGCGCGGTTGATCAATTTGCTGCAAAACGAGATCAAACCCATTCTCGATTCGACCAACGAGACGATCAGCAACTTGCGCGGGACGACGAATTTCTTGAGTGATAACCTGGCCGAACCGGTGATCAAGTTGAACGAATATATTGCTGGTTTGACCAAGTTGGTTGAACTCTTGGGCTTATTGCGCCGGCCTGGGAAATGAGAAGGCAGTAAAGCAAGCCTGGAGATCAGTTTGCCTGAAGTTGCTCGGAAACCTGACAGGTCTTTAGATGTGCTCAACAAGCCGGTATGGTCATGAAGACCTGTCAGGTTTGGGCCACGCAAAACGGCTTTTAGCCAAATAAGAGGAATGACAAACCAGAGGAGTGTGAAATATGTCTGATCGAAATGATTTTGGGACCTTTTTTGCCGGTCTGATTGTTGGCGGGCTGGTGGGAGCGGCTGTGGCTTTGCTCCTGGCGCCACAATCGGGCGAGGATACCCGCACATTGATTCGCGATAAGAGCATCGAATTAAAGGACCGGGCCGTGGAATACAGCGCAGACGCCCGGTCGCGCGCTGAGCAGGCTTTGGAAGAAGCCCGCGTCCGCGCCGACGCCGCCCTGGAAGACGTGCGCACGCGCGCGGAAGAGCTGGCTGGTATGGCTCGTCGCCAGGCTCCGGCAGTTCCGCCGGCCGCCGAGCCGCCGTCTGCTGAGTAAGTCGATCGACTGCTTCGTTTACGGTTCTATGCAGTGGTGATCCACTGCATAGAACCGTATTTAATCTAGGGGGACAGGTCGCTGATAATCACCACAGCGGCCTGGAGGACATCACCGGCCAGTACCGCCGCGGTACTGCCCAGCGTTTGAGCAGCCTGCAGGCCAGCGTAGGCATGGATCCATGCCCCGGCGACAGCAGCCGGGAAAGCGGCCAACCCCTGGGCGCGCAGCCCGGCTACCAGGCCGGCCAGTACATCCCCCGTGCCGGCGCGGGCCAGGGCGGGTGTCGCTACTGGAATGATCGCCGCCTGGCCATCCGGCGCGGCCACGATGGTAAATGCCCCCTTCAAAATAACGACGTGTCCCCACTCCCGGCTGAAACGCCGGGCAATTTCCAACCGGTCCGACTGAATTTCGTCTTTGGCCAATCCGGTGAGCACCGACATTTCTCCAGGGTGTGGGGTCAGCACGGCTGGCGCTGGCAGGCGCGTGGGCCAGTTGTCCAGCCCCGCCAGCAGTTTCAGCCCATCGGCGTCAACGACCACGGCTGGCAGTTTGCTTGATCCAACGCCAGGAGGAAGCAAGTCATCCAGGAATTTCGCGCTGGTTTCCGCCAGGCCAAAGCCCGGCCCAACCAGCAGAGCGGTGGCGCGTCCCAGGTTTTCGCGAACCATCCGGCTGGCCTCGGCGGCGATGGCGCCACTTTCGTGCGGCAGCGGCAACCAGGTGGCCTCCGGGAAGCTCGCGGCAAGGGCGGCGTGCAGCGGCGCTGGAACACCCAACGTCACCAGGCCGGCCCCGATGCGGTAGGCGGCCTGCCCGGCCAACCACGCCGCGCCGGTGTAATTGCTGGAGCCTGCTACGATCAGGGCTGTACCGAAGGTGCCTTTGTGGGCGTCGAGAGGCCTGGCGGGGAGCGCCTGGCGCACCCAGTTTTCGTCTGGCACGAAACACGGCGCGGCTCGCCAGGCCGGAATGTCCTGGCCCTGTTCGGAAAGGCCAATGCCGACAACGTGCAACACGCCAACCAGATTATAGGCGGGGAACTTGAACAGGCCCTGTTTGACCGCCGCCATGGTTACGGTACATTCAGCCGGTATGCATTCCGGCGCGGCCTGGCCGGTGTCACAATCGATCCCGGAAGGGCAGTCGACTGCCACCACAGTGGGAGGGTTTTCCATATCCAGCAGTTGCTGGCGCACAAAGCCCAAAACCTGCGCCAGGTCTGGCTTCAGGGGGAGGCGTATGCCGGTACCCAGCACGCCATCCAGAAGCAAGGCGTGCTCACTGAGCAGCCTGCCCAACGCCTGCAGGTCGGCAGGCGTGATGAAGAAGATCTCCCCTCCGGCCTGTCCCAGGCGCTCGACCAGCGGGTCCCCGTCCGGGCGCTGGCGAACGATTGCTGCGGCGGTTTTCCAGCCCTCGTTGGCCAGATGGCTCAAAGCGACCAGGGTATCACCGCCGTTGTTGCCTGCCCCGACCAGGCCCAGCGCCCCTTCTTCTTCCAGGTAGCCATATTCTTCCAGGATTACCTCGGCCAGGCCGCGGCCGGCGTTTTCCATCATCTGTGCGTAGGATAATCCGGCCGCGTTGGCCTCACGCTCGATGGCTTGCATTTCGGCTACGCTTACATAGGCGACGAAATCTTCTTTCATTTCTGCTCCTCGGGATATAAATCCTGGCGCACACAGTCCAGATCGAGCTGGCTCAACTTGCCGGGAGTTGGATAGCCAGTACGTGGATCCCAACCCCGTGCGGTGTAGTAAGCTTCCAACATGGCGTCGAAGTCGGGCACAAAAGCATCCTCGGGCGAGCTATCGGCGTAGGCCTGTCGCATCGCTTTGGGTAATTGATCGTGAGCGCAGGTCAACCCCAGGCGGTTATTGATGGCGCGCTTGATATTCCAGCCACGTTCGCCGGCCCTGAGCATATCGGCCAGGCTCCAATCCAGGTTGCAGGCTGAGTTGATCAACTCGAGCACTGTTTCCGGGGGAACGTTGGCGAAAAAGCATATCACCAGGGCGTTACACAATGTACGCCAATCCTGGTGGATGGCGACGTTGGCGGCTTTTTCGGCGCCGCCCTGGCGATCGTGGTATTCCAGCCCCAGGCTGCTCTCGATTTGCCCGATATCTACCAGGAAATAATCCGACTGGTTGTGACAGGCGCCGCGCGGTGACGTAGCATAGACCAGCGCCATCCCCGAGGCGCCACGCGGATCGTGATAGGCGAGTTCCAGGCCGTTTACTTGAATGGCTTCGTCCCTGGCGCCGAAAGATGCACCCAGGGCGAGCGCGCCATCTGCCAGGCGGGCGCCGAACCCCTGGCGGTTAACTGCCTGGTGAATAAGCGTTTCGACCGCTTCGGCATTGCCCCAGGTCAAGGCCACCCCCTCTGTCTGGGCAGTGGTTATCTTGCCCAGCTCGAAGAGATGAAAAGCCAGGCCGATGGTGTTGCTCATGCTGATGGTATCCACCCCATAGCGGTCGCATAGTTCTCCCATCCGAGTGGCCAGGGCGTTGTCGTTGAGCATCAGGTTCGGGCCGAAACCGACCAGGGTTTCATATTCTGGCCCCTTGCGTTTCTCGCCGTCTTCCAGCCGGACGACCCGCCCGCAGGCGATCACGCAGGCATGGCAGGCGCTGACCCCGGTCAGAATGGAACTCTTCATGGCGGCGCCGGAGATGCGGATTTCTTCGTTGAATGCGCCGTGATGATAATAACGCTTGGGCATTTCTTTCAGATAGTCCATGTACTCTGCCACGCCGGAGGTGCCCAGTTCGCGCAGCATCTGCGTCATCGAATCGGCGCGCAGCAGGCGGTTCGCCTCGGAGCGCAGTGGGGTATAAGCTGCCAGATCGAGCACCGGCACTTTGCCATGTCCCTGGACGGCGATGGCTTTTAGATTCTTGGCTCCCATTACGGCGCCCATGCCTGTACGACCGGCGACGCGCCCGTGGTCACACAGGATCAGCGCATAGGGGATACGCGCCTCGCCGGCCTGGCCGATGGAGACAACGCGCACTTTGCCTGCCCCCAACTCCGCTTCAATGGCGGCCTGGGTCTGGTAGGTATCCAGCCCCCACAGGTGTTGCGCCGGGCGAATTTCGACCTGGCTATCCTGGATCCAGATATATACCGGCCCTGCAGCCCGGCCTTGCACCCATACACCGTCGAAGCCGGCCATGCGCAATTCAGGCCCCCAGAAGCCGCCGCAGTTCGACTCTCCCCACAGCCGGGTGGCAGGGGAGCGCCCGCACACCACAAAGCGCCCAACGGCGGGACCGGCTGTGCCGGAGAGCGGGCCGTTGAGGAATAGCAATGGCGCTTGCGCTGAAAGCGGGTCGAGTTCGGGGCGCAGGTGCTCGTAGAGCAAACGCGCTGCCAGGGATGCGCCACCCAGGAAGGTGCGCTCCCATTCTTCCGGGATGGGCATGGGAATAGCCGTACCGTCGGTCAGGTCGATTTTCAGGATAGGCTGCATGGACGGCTCCTTGGCAAAACAACTACGGGCTTTTTGCTACCCACGGAAGATAGTAGTGATTACCATACTGGCAGACGTAGGGCTCGTAGGACAGGATGATATCGTCCAGATAGATGCCGTCGGCGGTGGTGTAGCTGTCGGACGAGAGGCGGAAACGCAGGGTCAGTTGAGATTGCCCGTCCAGGGCCGGCGTGGCGATGGTGAACTGCTTCCATGAGCTTTGTACACCGTTTAGCATGGCCAGGGCCTCGGTATCTGCGCTCCAGGTAGCACCCCCGTCCAGAGAGTAGTCCAGGTAGACGTAGTCGTATCCTGGCTCGAGGTTATACCGGGCCCAAAAACTGATCTGCGTATTGCGTTTCCCGCTGAGATTGTAGATGGGAGTTTGCAGGTAAGAATCGCTCTGGTCGGCGTAATTGCCGGCGGGGCTGTCGCTCCAGGAGTGGGATGGGCTGTGTGCGTCCGATGTGGTGATGTCCCACAGGTTGTTGGTGCCGCCGGTGACCCAACCCATCGTACCGCTTTCTACGGTGTTGGTAAACACGTTGGCTGGCGGCAGCGGAACAGAGGCGTTGAGCGTCAGCGTGATGGTGTAGGTCTTCAGGCTGTCGGTAATGATTTTCAAGAACTTGAGATCTGTGCCGCAGGTTATGCTAAAGGAGGCCGAGCAGGTGAAAGGAGTCTGGCTCAATTTGCTCTGACCGGCGGGGATGTCGGGGTAAGCGGCCTGGCTGGCCTGGACGGTCAGGCCGGGCGTCAGGCTTTCCAGGCGGGCGGTAATTTGGGTAGAAGTGACCGCGCCGGAATTGTATAACGTCTCCAGAATTTCAATCCCTGCCTCGCCAGGCTCTGCATAGCCGTTGTTGTTGCCCTGGGGCACGGGGTCGTTGACCAGGGTGGTCCCTTCGACCAGGTAAGGCTGTGGCGCCAGCCATAAATCTTGCGACGTGGTCGCGCCGGCGTTCAGAGGCACGTTGCTGGCGGTAGCCTGGTCGGGATAGCCGGGCAAGAGCGGCCCGGCTGCCAGGCTAAAGGTATCTGCAGCCAGGGTGACGGTATAAACGCCCTGGTTATCAGTCAGGACAGTCATGTTTTGGTCGTCCGATGAAGCAGTGACCTGAACACCGGGGACCGGTGCGCCGGTAACCTGGTTGCGCACCACGCCTCTGATCTGGCCTTTGGGCTGGCCGCAGGAAGGATATTTGAAGGCAGCAATGCGGGTTTGCCAGTTGGTGCCCAGGGTCTGGGTGTAATATTCGGTGGTGTACCAGAAGGTGCAGTCGTCGGTTGGGTCAACCGACATGCTGCTATAGTCGCCCCACCGCCCGCTCGACTGGCTTTGCGAGCCGGTTCCGGCATAGATGGTGCTTTCGCCCTGGGGCAGCAGTCCTGGCGTCTCGGCGGCCAGGCGCCCGGTATAGCGAATGCTTGGATATACACTGCTGCTGGAAACGCTGTATCCCAGGGCCATGTTGCCATCCTGGTCGACTGCCAGGGAGCCCATCCAACGATGGTTCGCATCGGGGCGGTACGTGCCTTGCTGGTGAAGAACGGGCGCCGCGCCGGGATGGCGGATTTCGTACCAGCGCATGCCGGCTGCCCCCTGGCTGGTGACGGTATGGGTCATCCACAGCGCCTCGACGCCGTTTACCGCCCGATAGATGAGTTGCATCATCGGGCGCGGGCTGAGGCTATCCAGCAAGATCGAGGTGCCGGGTTGGTGGATCGAATTCGCCACGGCAAAATCGGCTACCGCCAGCTCCACCGGGCCGCTGAAAGTCGAAGCCGGCAAGTTGGCCCAATCCGGTTTGAACTCCCAAATTTGCAGCGAGTTTGGCGCTGTCACGGTGGCGAAATAATTCGGGGCATCGGCCGGAGGCAGGGAGAGGGCGTGGCCGGGCAGCAAGCTGGCGTAGCCGGTATCTGCACCGATTTGGAAGGAGACGATTTTGGGATTCGGGTCGCCGGCCAACAGCCCGGTCTTTTCAAAAGCCCATACCTCGACGCCCTGCCACGCGTAGGAGAACTCGGCGAACATGTTGAACGAGAAATAATAGCCATCGCGCCAGACGCCGACTTTGGGATAGTCGTTGATTGCGGTGTCGCTGATGGGGATGGCGTACATATACCATCCTCCGTTGATCGGGTCACCGGTCTGGGAGATGGCGATGCATTCGTAATAAGGCCCGCCGCTAGGCAGGGAGAAATCGCTGATCAGCCAGCGGTCTTCGAAGCGATCGTAGACGACGACCGGGTCGCCGGAGTTGAAAGTATCACAGGATGTGCCTGTGCCATCGAAGAACTGGTTGAAGGTCAGGAACGCCGCCTGGCTGCCTGTCGTCGCAGTAAAGATGGCGATAGAAGTATTCACCGTCTGGATGTAATAATTGGGGCCGATGTCGCCATTGGTGTCTGGCGGCCAACCGGCGCCTCCCTGGGCAAAGGAGATGCCGCGGAAGTTTCTTGCCGGAGCTGGCATCAGTTCCCCGACCCATGAATTTTGCGCCACGGGATCGACCCAGTTGGCGGTTGGCGCATAGATGCCCCTGGGACGGTCGTTGGGTGTATATTTGGCCGGCTGAGGTATCGCACGATCCACCCCCGACACCTCCGGCTGCCGGGCCAGATCATACAGGCTGCCGTCGAAACGGTGCATGGAAACTTGCTGAGGGGTGAATGGCCCCTGTATTCCCGGCCCCATGGGGGATGTGTATGGATCGCTGGGTTTCTGTGCAGACTGTGGGCTTTGCCCGCAGTCTGCACAGAAACCGGTAAACGATCCCGGAAGCAAGGACAATACCAGAAAGAGATGGGCAAGTTTAATCCAGGTCATGATGGGCTTTACCTCATTTGACTGAAAGTCATTTTATGTGGCCCAAACCTGGCAGGTCTTGATGGGGAGGCCGGAGCGCCGGTCACCGATGTAGACCTGTCAGGTTTGCGAGCAGCTTTTCGTTGTAAGCAATTATATCCTGAACTCGAAGCCCGGATGCGGCAACCCCGGCAGCGCCACTTGCTTTTTCAGGGGTTTTGGCGTATAAAATATTCACCGCTGAAAGCTGTTTGGAACTTACCACGGAGGTTATCAGTATGTCACCCTATCGAATTGTGTCACTGGACGGCGGTGGAATACGCGGCCTGATCAGCGCCATTTTGCTCGAGCGGTTGGAGCAGGCCCATCCCGGTTTCCTCGCCCAGGTGGATCTTTTTGCCGGGTCATCGACAGGAGGTCTGCTGGCATTGGGGCTGGCTGCTGGAAAGACAGCCGCCCAGGTCAGGCAACTGTATGAGAACTATGGCGACAAGGTTTTCTCCGACTCTGTGCTCGACGATGTGCGCGACCTGGGCAAGTTGATCGGCGCGGAATACAGCGTCGAGCCGCTCAAGGAAGTGCTCGATACCCAATTCGGCGATCTCGCCCTGGCCGATCTGAAAAAGAAGGTGGTGATTTCTGCGTTCAAGCTGGACAACCCGCCAGCGTATGCGGGGCAGTATCGTTCGTGGAAGGCCAAGTTTTTCCACAATTTCCCTGGCCCGGAATCGGATGGCGCACAGCGAGTGGTGGATGTAGCCTTGTATACCAGCGTTGCGCCGGTCTATTTCCCCACTTATCACGGTTATATCGATGGCGGCGTGGTGGCTGGAAACCCCAGCGTGTGCGCCCTGGCCCAGGCGCTGCACCCGCCGACCGGCGGCCAGAAATTGGAAGACGTCGTTTTGCTTTCGATTGGCACCGGGCACAATCCGAAATACCTGGAAATCCAGGAAGCAGATTGGGGGCTGGCGCAGTGGGCGCCGCACCTGGTGCCCCTGGTGCTGGAGGGCGACGCCGACCTGGCCGATTACCAGTGCCGCCAGTTCCTTGGGAATCGCTACCTGCGCCTGAACCCTCGCCTGCCGGAAGAGATCGGTATGGACGAGGTGGCGAAGAGCCCCTTGATGGCGCAAATTGCCAGCCAGTATGATTTGGATGCAGCGGTAGAGTGGTTGAGGCGCAATTTCAGATGGGCCTGACCCAATCCGGCAGCGTTGCAACCAGCCGTTGCATGATCTCTTGCGCGGCGTTCTCGAAGCGCGCCATATCGCCGTAAGCCTCGCCGCCGGCGCTGCCCACCAGGTCGGTCACGCCGCGCAAGATCAACAGGCGCAGGTTGTTCTGCCGGGCGACCCAGGCGATGGCGCCCGATTCCCAGTCGCCAGCGATGGCCCCATAGCGGGCCGCCAATCGAGGCAGGTCTTCTGCCAGCAAGTCCCGGTCGGCAGAGACCAGCAACGAGCGCCGTACTGGGATGGGGTATGGCTGCTGGAGCCAGGAAAGATCGAGGTCAGTAGTGTAATGGGCGATGGCTTCGTCGTAATCGCCCATTTGCTCGATCACGTCGTACACGATGGTCCGTTCGACCAGCAGGATGGCGCCGCGCTCGACCTGGCCTTCGAAGCCGCCGCAGGTGCCCAGGTTGACCAGCAAGGATGGCTGCCAGCGATCGATAGCATGTTGTGTTGAAGCCGCGGCGGCGATTTTGCCCCAACCGCCGTGAAAGAACAAGAAAGGCTTCTCCCGCAGCGTGGCGGTGAAATATTCCCCGAAGGGCGATTGCTCACAGGCGGCCTGGGGAAGCAGCTTGCGAACGGTGCGCCATTCGGCATTGGCGCTGATCAGAACGATGGGGGGAGTTTCCGGTTGTGCCTGCATGGTATTCATCCGATCTGGGACGCGTCGCCCCTGGAAAGCTTGCTATAATTCGTGCGATGCTATTGTATCAGGTTGAAGCAAGCGGAACGAAGTATTGGCGCCCGGCGCTGGTCGTCGCTTTTGGACTGGCGGCAGTGTTGAGCGCTGCCAGCCACCTGTGGGGTTTTGAGCCGCTTTCGGCGTTATGCCTGGCCGGATACGCGTCGATGAACTTCGCGGCAGGTTGCGCCGTGGCGTATCTTTTGTTGTTCAAGATCGCCGCCCCGCGCCTGGCCGCATCCTCAGCGAAAGCCAGGCGGGCATGGTTCCTGGCCTGCCTGGCGGCGGGCGCCTGGCTGGTGTTTGCCATTCCGCTCCAGGCAGCCACGCCCCCGGTCAGGCGCGCCCTGTCGGTGACCACCGCTGGTGCGCAGCCTTCCGAACCGGCGGGCGGCGAGGTGCGCCTGTTATCGATCTATACCGGCACAGCGGTTTACCCGGCCAGCGCGCCTGGGCTCTGCCGGGGCGATTGGGAAAGGCAGGGCAAGGCGCTGGTTGCCGGCCAGTCACAGCCGGCGACGCTGGCCTGCGAGTTTTCTGCAGTGGGGCGTATCGTGCTTACTTTCGAGAAAGGCCCCTCGGCAGGGATCGTCAGGGTGCACCTGGGCGAGCGGGAAATCGAAAAAGATTTGTATTCTCGAAAGACCGGCGTCGTCACGGTCGGGCTGCCAAATCCTTTGACCTTGTGGCAGCAGGCCATAAGGTTGCTCCTGACGCTGGCCGACGTATTGTGGTTCGGCCTGGCGCTCCTTGTCGCCAGCGCCTGGCTGTCCGGCCGCCCGGCAAGACAGGGCGGCCAGGCGGGGCGATCGGCGAAGCCTGCCCGGTGGGGGTGGGTAGGGTACGCCTCGCTGCTGCTGGCCTGCTGGTTGGCCTACTGGCTGGCCTTCTGGCCGGCTTTGATGAGCACCGACTCGTTGGGACAGTGGGCGCAGATGGTTTCGGGCCAGTACAGCGACGCTCACCCGGCGTTCCACACCCTGACCAACTGGCTGCTCACGCGCCTGTGGTTTTCGCCGGGAGCGGTAGCAGTTGCTCAAATCCTGGCCTTGAGCGTCGTCGCCGGGCTGGGCATCGCCCTGATGCGCCAGGGAGGCGCGCCAGCCTGGCTCACCTGGGTGGTCGCAGCCCTGGCCGCCCTCAGCCCGGCAAACGGTATGCTGGTGGTGACGCTTTGGAAAGATATTCCGTACAGCATTGCATTGCTGGGACTGACAGTGTGCCTGTTCCTGATCGTGCGGAGCGAAGGCGGTTGGATCGAAGGCCGCCTGGCGTGGCTGGCGCTGGGCATGGCGGCCGCTCTGACCGCCCTTTACCGGCATAACGGCGTCCCGCCCGCCTTTGGGAGCCTGGCTGTGCTATTCCTGGCTTTTCCAGGTCGCTGGAAACGCCTTCTGGCTGCCTCGCTCCTGGCATTGGGCTTGTGGCTGGGAGTACGCGGGCCGCTTTACCGCTGGCTGGAAGTGCAGCATTCCCAGGGCAATCCGTTCATCGGCGTGCTGGCGTTGAATGTTATCGACAGGCAGGTGAATTCCGACACACCGTTGCTGGAAGATGAACGCCAATTGCTGGCCCAGGTGCGCCCTCAGGCGCCGGACTGGCCGTATGATTGCTACAACTTCACCGAGTTTTATTACGACGGCTACCTGGATCACGATTTCATGACCCTGCACTCGACCGACCTGGCCCGCCTGGCGCTCAAGCTGACCCTGCGCAACCCGGGCGAGACGCTGCAGCAGTGGGTGTGTACGGGCGCCTCGGTCTTCCAGATCACGGCTCCGAAGAATACCAGCTACGAGACGGCGGTCAGCGAAATTTACGCCAATAACCTGGGGTTGGAATCTGCATCACAATTGCCGCAGGTGCGCTCGCTGTTGCTCGAGCTGGCCGACCAGACGCGCACGCGCCGCTGGGGCTGGCTGGTATGGCGATCGCCGCTGTGGATGTACCTTTACTTCTTCGCCATTGCTGTGGCTTGCCTGAGAGCGAAATCCTGGAAATATCTGCTGTTAGCCATCCCGGTGGGGCTGAACGCGCTGCAGGTGGCGGTGTTTTCCGTCGAGCAAATCTTCCGCTACGTTTATCCGGCGATGCTGGTGGGGCTGGTGATGAGCGGCGCTTTGTTCTTTGTACCCGTGAGGAAGAATCATCCGGCGACGGGTAAGCCGTCGCCGGATGATGGGTAATATATTCCAGGGGCAGGCCGCCTATTTCAATTGCGCAAACCACTCGCGCAGCAAATCGCTGGCCGGTTTGCCGTGGATCGAGGCGGAGGGGTCTTGCAGGGCGGCGGGCGGGTAGAAGCCGCGGGCGACAAAGCCGACGATCCAGTCGCGTTGGACGGCCTCGTTGAGCACCTGTTGGAACAAGTCTACCTGGATTTGCAGGTCTGGGTTGGCGGGCAGGCCGACGGCCAGGGTGACGGGCCTGCCGGTCTGTACGTTCAGCGGCCAGACCACGCCGTCCAGCCAGGAGCCCAGGTCCATGCCCAGCACGGTATCAAACGGCTGGCCAGGGGGCAGGTCGAGGGTCAGGTAAATTTGATCGAAGGCATCCAGGAAGGGCGGTGGAGCTTCGACGCTGCGCTCCGAAACGGCCCACAACAGGTTGCCGCTGAAACGGGCGCGCACCTCGTCGATCAGCTTGCGCCAGCGTTCTTCAGCGTCTGCGGGCGCTCCGGAGAGCGTGCCGTCCGGGAGCTTGCCATCCGGCAAAGCCGGCAGCAACCAGTCGCCGCCCAGGATCAAAGCCTCGGCGTTGGTTTGCTGCGCCAGGTCGGCGTGATGGAGCACGAAAGTGCGGTATTGGGCAAACCACACCGGCCACCAGCCGGGGTCCTGGCGCGGGGCGCCGGCCCACCACTCGGCGGATGGAAGGGCAAAATGCGCGGTGGGAAAGAGGGCTACATTGAGCCCGGCATCCTGGGCCTGCAGGATGGCGTCGTTCATATCCGCCCACAGGGCGTCTTTGTCGGCCAGCGGCATGAGCACAGGCGGGTCGTTGCCCGGCGATTTGCGCCCGTAGCTCCAGGTGGGAGCCAGCACCAGCCAGTTTGCCCCGCTGCCCTGCACGGCCTTCAAAGATGCCGGCAGCAGCGTCTTCCACGAGGGGTGATAGGTGGGGATGAATTCGATGCCCATGCCGAAATTTTCGCCGCGGCTGGCGGTTTCGACGGCCGGCAGGCTGGCGCCTGTTCCGCCGGGCCAGTAGGCCCAGGCGGCCACCTGGTCGCTGAAGGTTTGCGGTTTTTCGCCGATCTGCGCCGGCCGCCCGGCGCCTTCCAGTCCGGGGGTCTCGGCATCGTCGGCGAAGCCGCATTGCCCGTTGCGGCAGTAGCGATAACTGAAACCGGGGATATTGAGCGGGCTATATAACACGTAAGCCCAGCGCCTCTCGCCCAGGCGCCACATGGGCACCGCTTCGGTCCAACCGATCAGGGGATTGAACTGGATGGCAACAAAATCTTCTGCCGGGGTATCGGCGGGTACGGTTACGTCGAAGGTCAGGTTATTGGACGGGCCATCGTGCCAGGTATCCACGCTGTCCTCGACCAGCACGGCGTGGTCGGGGACGAGCAATTGGCGCAGGCGAAAGCTGCCATCGGCGTTGTGCTCGGCATTCCACAACCCGTCGCCCAGGGTATATTTGTAGCGCACGTCCACCCCTACCGGCAGGGCGATGGTCAGGGTGTAGCGCCCATCGGGGAGCATTTTCATTACGGGCATGTTGGCGGCCAGGGTACTGACCCCGCCGGACAGGTTGGCGAAGGAGTTGCCCAGCGAATACAGGCTGCCTGCCATGCGCAACGGGACGATGGGCGGGGTGTCTTTGGGCACACGCACAACGAAGACCACGTTGATGAAGGTATTGGGCTGCACCTGGATCGAAGCCGGCGTGGTCGATTCGGCGGCCACGCGCGCTCCCTGCTGGAAGGTGCGATAAGCGCCATCCAGGGCGTATACCACCAGGTTGTGGACACCCGGCGGGAGTTTTTCCAGCACGAACGAGCCGTCCGAAGCGGTGAAGGTCTGTGCGCCGCCGGCGTTGACCAGCAAATTGGGCAGCGGCTTTCCAGTGACGGCGTCTTTGACCTCGCCCATGATCCGCCCGCTGGGTGAGACGTAGGTCGTGTCCGTCCAGCGGCTGACGACATCGTCTACGAGGCCCTGTCCCTCTACGGAATAGAGGCGATAACGCACCGGGCTGCCGTCAGCGAGGTGTTCGGCCACACGCACCGGGCCGGCTTGCCTTTCATAACGGTATTTGACCTGCGAGCCAATCGGCAGAGGCAGCATCAACCTATAGGTGCTGTAGCCGCCCGATGCATCCGGGTCTCCGGTGGGCTGCATGGGGTTCATCTGGGCATTCCAGGCCAGCCCGGTGACCTCATCCAGAACCGTCAGGTAAACCAGCGTTTCGGGGGGCGTATTGGCGGGCACCTGCACCCGAAAGGTGATCAACGTTTCGGGTTGGGGAGGCAGGGCGGTGGCGATGTTCGCGCCGGGCGCGGCGGGGTCGGTGGGAGTCGCACTGCTGGCGGGCAGCGTGCCGCTGGCGGGCAGCGCGGGTTGGAACGCCTGGCATGCCGCCAGGGTGGGCAGCAACGCCAACAAGAGGATCAGGCAGGTCAATCGATTATGCATCATGGTGTCGCTTTCTAACCAGCGAAGGATGCAAGAAACGTTCCTGAGTTAAGGCAGCTTTCCCGCAGCCCGCGCCAGGGTGATGACGCGTTCGGCGGATTTCATCAGCGGGGCATCGATCATTTTACCATCCAGGGCAAAGGCGCCCTTGCCGGCTTGCTGGTTCTCTTCGAATGCCCGGGTGAGGCGCAAGGCGTAGGCAATGGCCTCGTCGCTGGGGGTGAAGGCTTGCTGTACCGGGGCGACCTGGTTGGGGTGAATGATTTGCTTGCCGGCAAAAGCCATGCGAGCCCCAGCCTCGGCTTCCCGCTGCAGGCCCTGCGTGTCGGTGAAGTCGATGTAAACCATGTCGATGGCCTGCAGGCCGCAGGCTGCGGCGTGCATCACCACGGCGCTGCGGGCGTAGAACACTTCCCAGGCTTCCTGGGTGCGGGTGGCGCCGATATCCCCGGCGAAATCCTCTGCGCCAAAGATGATGGCCTGCAGGCGCGGGTCGGCTGCCGCGATTTGCGGCAGGTTGACGATGCCGCGCGCGGTTTCCACGACGACCAGCAGGCCGATCGATCCCTTGGGCCACTCGAACAAATCCTCGTAGCTGGCGATGATCTGGCTGGCCCAGGCAATTTGCTCGGGATATTCCAGCTTGGGGATGACGATGCCATCCGGGCGGGCGGGCAGCACGGTGGTCAGGTCTTCGGTCTCGAACCCGCTGCCCACGGCGTTGATGCGCGCCAGGCGCTCGGAGCGTCCGAAGTCTACGGTTTGCAGCGCAGCGGTGATGGTCAGGCGGGCCTCCGCTTTGCGGTTTAGCGCCACGCCGTCTTCCATGTCCATGCAGATCGAGTCTACATCCAGCGTGGCAGCCTTATGGATTTTACGCAGGTCATCGCCTGGTACGTAAAGAAGGGCGCGGCGGGCTTTCATGACGTTTTGCGTTTCCTTTGAGCGATAGATGCCAGTCCAATACTCAAGAAGTAAAGGAAGACCAGGGGGAGCATGACGATGCTCATATTGACCGGATCGACGGTGGGGGTGACCAGGGCGGCAACCACGGCGATGATGACGACGGCCAACCGCCACTGCGCCCGGAGCGCCTGGGCTTTGACCAGCCCCAGGCGGGCCAGCAGGAAAATCACCAGCGGGAACTCGAACGATACGCCGATCCAGAACATGATCCCAACGATGAATCCGATGTAAGAAGATGGACGTGGGATGGTCTGGATGTTGGCGAAGTTGAGCAGGAAAGGCAGCGCGACGGGCAGCATGACGAAGTAGGCAAAAGCCATGCCGCCCAGAAAGAATAGCGTAACGATAGGAAGGGCGATCAGGGTGATCAGGCGCTCACGCCCGGTCATGCCGGGAACGAAGAACCACCAGAATTGAAAAATGATGTACGGCATGGACAGGGCAAAGCCTGCCAGCAAGGTGACCCGCATCACCGTGCCAACCGATTCGGTGACTTCGATGGCTTGCAATTCATCGAGACCACCAATAGGGCTGGTCAGCACCCCCAGAATCGGCTGGATGAAGACGAAGGCCACCGCGCAGGCCAGGGCCAGGGCGAGGATGGAACGAAGCAGCGTTTTGCGCAGATCGTCCAGGTGTGGGGCAAGCACGCGAGGATCGTTGGCAATGACCGCAACGGAGTCGCTCAGCGGGGCGCTTTCGGGTTCTTCTCCAAAGAAATTCCGGAAATTGGTGTAGCCTCGCGCCAGCCCTCGAGCGATTGCCGCTACCAGGCGAAAAGGGGCAGTGATGATCGACCAGAATGTGCGAAGTGCTTTGCGCATAGTGTAGCTGTGTCTGAAGGATGCCTCAGGTATCGGGCTTCAGGTGCCGGCAAATCAGGGGGCCGGCTCTTCGGCGGGGGGCGAGTCGTCTGCGGCAGGAGGGCCGGCGGGCGGTTCGAGCGATGGCGGTGGCGGCGACGGGATGGTGACCGGCGTGGTCCAGGCTGAGAAGTCGTCGCCTGGCGCAGTGGTCGGCTCTGCGCCGGACGGCTTTGCGCTGGCCGGGGCAGAGCCCGCCGCTGCTGCCGGCCCCTCGCCCATCAGGTTGGTGGGACGGAGGTCGCTGCGCAGTTGTCCCAGGTCTTTGCGGATCTGGCCCAGGTCTTTCACCTCTTCTTCCAGGCCGGCTTCGCGGATCAGTTTGTTGGGCAGGTAGCGCAGCCCGCGCGATGTTTCCACCATGGCTTTCCAGGTGGGAGAAGTGACGACTTTGCGCAGGAAGCGGCCCAGGGTGCGCCCGGCTTTGACCATATCGGTGGGGCCCAGCACCACGATGGCGATGAGCAAAATAAACAATAATTCAAGTGGTCCAACACCCAGGAATTCCATAATTCAACTACCCTGATCGCCGGTCGCCTTTTTCAAAGCAGCGATAATTTCGTTCTGGCGTTCTGCCAGGCTGCCCAAAACGCCGTTGACGAAGCGCGGCGTGCTGTCGGAACCGAAGGCCTTGGCCAGCTCGACCGCCTCGTTGATGGCTACTTTCAGCGGGGTCTTGCCGTAGACGGCGAACTCCCACAAGGCCATGCGCAGGATATTGCGGTCGACCACGGCTACCTGGTCCATCGGCCATTCGGGAGCGTGTACGGCGATGAACCTGTCCAGCGTCTCGGCCATGGGGGAAACGCCGAAGACGATCTGGCGGGTGAAGACGGCCAGCTCAGCATCCAGCTCGGCCTCCTCGATTCTCTCTTCCACGACCGGGCCAGGCAGGTGGCCGGCGACGTCAATTTCGTAAAGTGCTTGCAGGGCGGCGCTGCGCGCCCTGGTGCGCGACTTCATAG
Organism: uncultured Anaerolinea sp.; assembly: GCA_964595435.1. Taxonomy (GTDB): domain Bacteria; phylum Chloroflexota; class Anaerolineae; order Anaerolineales; family UBA4823; genus RBG-16-57-11. The sequence continues at coordinate 24,726 of CAZQQJ010000022.1, forward strand.
GCTTCAAACCTCTTCCGGCGGACTGGCGACAGGCTCTGTTTGATAGTCGATATCTTCGACGTGGATGTTGACGCGGCCGACCTGCATACCGGCCATCTCCGAGATGGAGCGGGCAATGCTGCGTTGTACCTGCCGGCTGACATCCCGGATGTTGAAGCCGCTTTGAATGACCAGGTACAGGTCGGCGTAGACCACGTCGTCGCGAACATTCAACTGCACGCCCTCGCTGTAGCCGCTCGAGAACAGGCGATCGACGCTGCCCGGCACGCTGCTAAAACGGCTGACGCCCGGCACCTGCGTTGCCGCCAGCCGGGTGATGGTCAGTAATACTTCGGGGGCGATGGTGGTCCTCCCCTTTCCCTTGGGGTACATGCCTTGCGGCTGGTTCTCCTGGCTGTTTTCTTTCAAGCTGCCTCCCATTACATCATCATCATTCCGCCGTCTACGCTGAGCACCTGGCCGGTGATGTAAGCAGCTTCGTCGGATGCCAGGAAAGCGACCGCACTGGCGACTTCTTCCGGCTCCCCCCAGCGGCCCAGGGGGATCAGTTTCATCATGCCATCCTTCAGGTCTTGCGGGAGGTCGTTGGTGAGGGCGGTGGGGACAAAGCCCGGCGCCACGGCGTTGACGGTGATGCCGCGCGAGGCCACTTCGCGGGCCAGGGCCTTGGTCAGGCCGATCAGGCCGGCTTTGGATGCGGAGTAATTGGTTTGCCCGGCCTGGCCGGCCAGGCCGGAGACGGACGAGATGTTGACGATGCGCCCGTAGCGCTGTTTCATCATCGGGCGCACCACGGCCTTGCAGCAATTCCAGGCGCCTTTCAGGTTGACGTCGATGACGAAATCCCAATCGCTTTCGTCCATGCGCATAATCAGCGTATCGCGAGTCACGCCGGCGTTGTTGACCAGAATGTCCAGCTTGCCGAATTCAGCGATGGCCTGTTCGACCAGGGCGTTTACGCTGTGGAAATCGGCCACGTCTACCGGGATGGCGATGGCCCGCCTGCCGGTGGCTGTGGCGATCTCCTGGGCGGTCTTTTCGCTTTCGTCGGCCTGGCGGTCGGCGATGACGATGTCTGCGCCGCGCTGCGCCAGCGCCCGGGCAATCGCTTTGCCGATGCCGCGCCGCCCGCCGGTTACCAGTGCTATCCTACCTTCGAAACCCATAAACCTGCCTCCTGTAAAATATTGCCAAGCGCAACGATTATACCGCAGAAAAGAATTGTACTCCATTTAGACGTAAGTTGCAGGCAAAGCCTGCAACCTGCATCCAGTCGAATCAGCAGGGCCAGGGGAAAGTACGGGCGGCTTCGTCCCAGATGGCGTCTGGCACGGCCTGGCCATCCGTATCGCCGGCCTGGGCGGCCAGGCGACAGGCGTAATTCAGGAAATGCCGGCCGGTATCCTGGCCGGTTTCGATGCTGGCCAGGAAGGCCCGCGCCAGCGGACCGCCAGCGGAGAGCAGGCCGCTTTCCTGGAAGGCGCGACGGACGGCGGCGATGTCGTAGGGCACGGCGCGCAGCCCGGCGCGCCAGCGGTTGCCCTCCCAGGTCAGCAGGGCGTATTCCGCCCCGACGAAGCCGTCCAGTGGGCCGCAGACTGCGCCGGGGTTGAGCGCCAGCCGCCCATCGCGCTCGACGATCCAGGGCCGGTGGGTATGCCCGCAGATGAAGACGGGTTCGTGCGTGCCGGCCAGGGCGGCCTCCAGCGCAGAGCCGGGTTCTTCAGGGTAGATTTCTTCGTAGGGGCTGCGGTGCGAACCGTGCACCACGCGCAGCGGGGCGCAACCGGGCAATTGGATGACCTGCTGTTCGGGCAGCGAATGGACGAATTCCCAATCGGTTGCGTCCATCTGGCCGACCAGCCAGCGATGCAGGGCGAACTGCTGGTGGGTCCACCAGCTTGAAGGCGCCTCGCCGCGCGCCTGGCGGCGCAGGTTGGCCTCGCCGTTGCCGGCAATCTTCCAGCCCTTCAAGGCGCACAACAGGCGCGTGGTCTGGCTGCCGTGCGGCCCGGCGAAGTAGTCGCCGGCCAGGATGAAGCCATCCACGGCCTGCTGCTCCGCATCGGCCAGCACGGCCTGCAAAGCGGGCAGGTTGCCGTGAACATCTGCCAGGACAGCGAAACGCATGGACGGATTGTACTATAGAAAAGAAGATGCGCCGGGGATAAATCCCCTGGCTCAGTACGTGGAAGCCCTGCGGGCTGAGCCAGGAGCCGGTTTCCAACCGGCTTGCATGGGCTGAGGTGGGATTTCAATCTCCCTTTTCGGTAAAATTTTTGGGGAGCGATGCGCTGCATCTGCAGGCACCGCTCCCCATTTCCTCCGGGCCAAGCGGAGCGCAGGGGAGCGGCGCCGCTTGGCCCGGCTAAAAACGTCCGTCTTACGGCTTGAGATATTCCGGTTTCAGCGCCTGCACCAGCAGATCGAAGGTCGCGCCGTTGGCGTAGTGGCCGCTGAACAGCCACACGGGCTGTACGTAGGGGGAGTCGCCCGGTGCCGTGGCGTGGATCAGGTCGTTGGCGACGTAGATCAGCTCGATCTTTTCGATCGCTACGCTCTGCGGTTCGTTGACCATGTCGCTTTCGATGGTAATGGGCTTTGTGCTCATCACCTGATAGTCCTTCAAGTCGTTCACACCCATGACCGGCACCAGGATGAGGTTGTACAGCACAGCATAGCCGGCAAATTGCCCGTCCGGCTGCTGGAAGCCTTCCACGATGAGCGGTTTACCCTCTCCCTGGGGGAGCGCGTCCAGATCGGAGCCGAGATTATGGATCGAGCTGTGCAGCACGAACTGCTCGCCCTGCTGGTCGGTGAAGAGCAGCACCTCCTGTCCTTCCAGCGTGGCCAGTTCCGCCGATCCCAGCCAGGCCTGCACTTCAGCCTCCGGGTAGAGCGGCTCGACGCGCTCCACGGTCAGCATCTGCGGCGTCTGCGTGCCGGAGGTATCCTCGAAGGTCCCCCAGACGCGCACCGGCAGGTTATGGTAGGCTTCGATGCCGTTTACCCCGGGCCCATCCAGATGCACGTACAGACCGTCGGGCAGCGCCGGGCTGGGCTCGAGTTCCATCGTCGCTTCGATCTTGGACGAGCCGTCGCTGTATTGGTGGATGAAGATCATCGGCTTACCCTGGGCGCCTTCCAGGCTTTTTACCGGGAGGGGCGCGGGGGTCGGCGTGGGCTCGGGCGGGAGCGGCGTGCCAGAGTTGCCTTCCAGGTTCGGTTCGGAGAAGCCGGTCCCCCCCCCGCCGCCGCCGCCGCCCATGACGCCGGTGGAGATCATCGTCCAGACCATCGTCCAATCCAGGAGTGAGTCCGTTCCTTGCACCGGGACGCCCGAGACGTACACTTTTTCTCCTTGCGCCACGTCCTCCGGCAGGTCCGGCAGGAGCAGTTTCTGATCGGCCGTGACCAGATAGCCCTGCCCGCCCTGGCGCTCGATCGTGCCCCCCAGGTTTTTGGTGGTGAAGGCCGATACCTGCCAGCCTTCCACCCGCAACCTGCGCCAACCCTGGGTGTTGGCCTCGAACTGCCCCCATACCTGCAGGAAGTTGTTGGCAGACGCTACCTGCGCCAGCCCCTGGGTGTTCCCGCTGAGCGGAAAATCGTTCAACACGATCAAGGGCGGCTGGCCGGGTGTGACGCTCTCGTAGGCCGAGGCGTAGCCGAAGAGCTCGACGCGGCTGCCCAGCGGGTACTCCCGCTGCCACATCTTGCGATCCGATTGGGAGCCGGAAGTCGTAAACATCTCCACGCCGCTTTGCGTCGCGGGTGAAAGCGCTTTTTGCCAGGCCTCCTGTGCGGAGATGATCGGGTAGCTGCCCACGGGCCTGGCGTCCAGGATGCTGGAGATGGCGCTGCCCACCTGCCCCTGCCGACTCACCTGGATCTGCATCTGGGCTGCCCCCATCGGGTAGTAGTGCACCGGGGTGCCTGCCAGCGTTTGCACCAGCGAGACGAGGCCGGGGTATGCGGCGTCGTTTTCGGCGCGGTATTCGAAGGTCTGCGGGCCGTTTTGCCGGGCGAAGTCTTCGGCTGCGGCGCGGGCTTGCTCGCCGGACGGGCTTTGATTGGTCGATAGGGCGCTCCTGCTATCGATGATGTATTGGAAGCGGGGGGCGGCGCCCTCAAAAGTTACCCGGGCAAACCCGTCGCTGACCATAAAGCCGGCGCTTTCCGACGGGTCGTTGGACGCCTGGTAGACTTCGCCGTCGATGCCCAGGCGCAGGGCGGCGCTGCGCGCGCTTTCGACGGTGAGCGCCGGCCAGGGCGCTTGCTGGTATACGGCGACCCCGCCCGGCGTTTCCGGGAAGGCGGCCTGCAGGGTGAAATCGACGTCCGGCATTTGCGGCAGGCTGTAGACTTCAGACGCGACGGATGCAGTGATGACAACCGTCGGTGCAGGTGTGCCCGGGTTATTGGGCGGCGGTGGGTAAGGAGCCGGGTAAGCTGCCCCAGGATAGGGGGAATCCGGCTCGGCCGGCTGAGGATAGGGATAGGCCGGTTCGGCGGAAGGGGCCGGATAGACCGGTTGGATGGCTGGCCTGGCCCCGGGCGCCGGCCTGGGGACCAGGTTGTTCAAAACCCAGCTCAGGCCGAGCAACAGCAGCAGCGCGCCGATGCCCCAGGCGATGGCGCTGGCCCAGGAGATGCGCCCGGCATGGGATGGGCGGGTGTTTCTCCCGGGGCGCGGCCCGGCGTTTTGCAAGGCGGTCACCAACTGGTTTTCCAGCGCGGTCTGGAAGCGCGGGTCGGGCTGGATTTGCCGCGCGGCAGCCTGCAAGCTGGCGGCCAGGTCGGCCTGCTCTTTGGGCAGGTCCGGCGTCGAGCGCGGCACTTCCCCTTTGATATAGGCGTATAGCAGTTCAACTTCGCGGTCGATTTCTTGAGGTGTCATCTTTCCTCCTGCATCACGGGCGCCAGCTTTTCTCTCAGGTCTTTCAGCCCACGGTGGAGCAGCATTTTTACGGCTGCCTCGCTTTTGTCCATCACCTGGCCGGCCTCGGCGGCGCTCAGCTCGCCGAAGATGCACAGGCGAATGGCCTCGCCCCGGTCGGGGGATATCTGATCCAGGGCGCGGTGGATGCGGGTAAGGTCCAAGCGTTGAAAGACGCTTGTTTCCGGGGAAGGCCGGGGGTCGGCCAGCGAGCCGGCATCTTCCAGAGGGGCGACCGGTTTTTGGGAACGATAGTGCAGCGCAGTTTTGCGGCGGGCGATGCCCATCAGCCAGGCGCAGAAACTGCCGCTGCCCTTGAAGCCGGCCAGGCCCTCCAGGGCAGCCATAAAGGTCTGCGAGGTCAGGTCCTGGGCGTCGGCGGCGCTGCCAGTGCGCGCCATGTGATAGCGATAGACGCGCAGGAAATGGCGGTTATATAGTTCGGCGAAAGCCTGCGGCTGGCGATGGGCCTGAGCAGCCAGGTTTTCGTCGCTGGCGGAAAAAAGTTCCAGGAGAGTTGTTGAATTTGCAGTCATACCACTCCAGGTGTTGAGATTGGTTTAATGTGTACTATGGATATGTTGCGGAAAGCCGGAAAAAAGTAACACCCCAAATGCGAATATTGGGGTGATCGGGGATTGGGCGCTTAGGCACCTGGTCCCATCGTCGTGGGTTTGCATGCCCGGCGAAGCAGGCGCTGCTTTCAATTGAACGGCGCGGCGTGATACGTCAGCTTTTTTGATGGGACGCGGACTGACGCGGATGAACGCGGATTCTTGCCATCATTTTGTGCGGTCCACATCTGTGCGTTGAACTGATTCGGTCAATCTAGCTTTTCGAAGTCGGAGGGGGCGCCCATCGAGAGGCTCCTGGCCTGGGTGTCGATGCGTTTGATCAGGCCGGCCAGCACCGAACCGCTGCCCAGTTCGATAAAGGTGTTCACGCCGCGGGCGGCCATTTCCTGGATCGATTCCGTCCAGCGCACGCGAGAGGTAAGCTGCGCCTGCAAGTCGGCGCGGATCTCGGCGGCGGTGGAAAGCGGCAGCGCGGAGACGTTGCCGACCAGCGGGATCTGCGGGTCGCTAAAGGGTGCCTGGGCCACGGCCTGGTTGAACGCCTGCTGGGCGTGCAGCATCAGCGGCGAGTGGGCGGCGATGCTCACCGCCAGCGGGCGCACTTTGCGGATGCCGGCGGCCTGGGCGAGCTGGATGGCGCGCTCCAGGGCGGGGTTGGCGCCTGAGATCACCACCTGCCCGGGGCAGTTGTCGTTGGCCACCTGCACAATCTCGCCTTCCCGGCTGGCTTCGGCGCAGACGCGCTCCAGGGCGGGGATGTCGGCGCCCATCACGGCGGCCATGCCGCCCGGCGAAAGCTCGCCGGCCTGTTTCATCAGTTCGCCGCGCCGCCGCGCCAGGCGCAGCGCGTCGGCATAGGGCAGCGCCCCGGCGCCGACCAGGGCGCTCAGTTGGCCCATCGAATGCCCGGCGACGAAAGCGGGATGGAAGCCGGGGTATTTCTCTTGAAAGACAGCCAGCACGGCAACCGAGTGTACCAGCAAAGCCGGCTGCGTGTTGAGCGTGTCGTTCAGTTCGGCTTCTGGCCCTTCCCAGGCCAGGCGAGCGATCGAGAAGCCCAGGATTTCAGCGGCCTGTTCGAATACCTGGCGGGCGAGCGGGTAAGCTTCGGCCAGTTGCTGGCCCATGCCTACGGACTGGGAACCTTGCCCGGGGAAGACGAAAGCGGTCTGGGTGGGATTCATGATGATACAAGCGGGCCGTGTTGTGCACGGCCCGTTGGCTTATTTTTTCTTCTCTTCTTTCTCGATCACTTCACGGCCCTTGTAATGACCACAGTTGGGGCACACGTTATGCGGCAGCCGCATTTCGCCGCAATTGCTGCACTGCACCAGGGCCTGCGGGGTGAGGGCGTCATGGGCGCGCCGGCGGTCGCGGCGTCCCGAAGAATGTTTCCGTTTTGGATGTGGGGGCATGCTCTTACTCCTGTTACAATTTATAATTCCATAAGAATACCTGCCCATCGGGCAGGCTAAACGATTATACGTTCTTGGTATGAGTCTGTCAAGGTGTTTTTTGCTTGTTTGGCGGGAAGTCGTTTTGCGTGGTCCAAAATTGCGAGCGGCTAATTGCCAGGATTGACAGCCCGGTTTGCGCGCCTGCGAGAGACGGCGGCCAGCGCGGCGAAGATGAGCGCCGAGAGCAGGTTCCACGTGCCGCCCATGTACCAGATCGTCACCGGGGCCAGGGTGTCGTAAACGCGGCCGGCCAGCGCCGGGCCGATGCCGCGGCTGAAACTCCAGCCCACCCAGTAAACGCTCATGTAACGGCCGCGCAGGCTCTCGGGCGCCAGGTTGGCGGCGAAGGAGGTGAAGGTCGGCGCAATGAGCAGCTCTCCCACGGTCAGGACGGCCATGCTGGCGGCGAAGTGGATGGCTTGCGAACCCAGGGCGATGCTGCTGATCCCGGCGGCATAGAACAACGCCCCACAGGCCAGCACATTCAGGCTGCGGAACTTGCGCACGAAGTTCGCCACCGGCACCTGGAAGAGCACGACCATCATGGCGTTGACCACCATGATCAGCCCGACCTGGTTTTCGGTGACGCGAAAACTCTCCTTGCCGTAGATGCCCAGCAGTTGAAAGGGCAGGCCGGCGCCCATGCCGTTGAAGGTGAAAGCCAGCACGGCGATCATGAATAGCTGATCGCGGAAGATGGTGGTATAGCCTGTCTTGCCGGAGGCGTTGGCTCCCGGTGTCGTTCCTCTTTGGGGTGTCCCGGCAGGCAGCAGCGTCTCGCTCATGGTGAGGAACACCAGCCCCGCAAAGAACAGCATGGCGCCGCTGGCGGTGAGAAAGCTGGCGCGGTAGGAAACTGCGGCCACGAAACCGCCCAGCACCGGGCCGATGGCCACGCCCAGGTTATTGGCGGTGCGCAGCAGCGAATAAGCCGGCAGGCGGCGATCTTCGTCGCGAATCAGGTCGCCGACCATGGTATCGGCAGCCACCCGGTAGAGCGGCAGAAAGAAGCCGCGCAGCCCCAGCAGGGCGGCGAACATCCACCAGTGGGTGGCAAAGCCCATGGCGAAATAGACCAGCGAGCCGGCGGCCAGGCTGAGCGCCATCAATCCCTTGCGTCCAAAGCGGTCGGCGATGGAGCCGGCGCCCAGGGTGGTAAAGAGCGAAACCCCCTGTTCGAGCATGGGCAGCATGGTGGCCACGCTGACCGGGATGCCCAGTTTTTCCTTGAGGTAGATGTTCAGAAAGGGCCAGACGAAACCCATGCCGATGGTGTTGACCAGCATGCCGGCCATCAGCAGCCAGTACTGGCGCGGGTAGGCCCGGGAAAGTGCCCGCAGGCGAAGAGTCAATGTGGTGATCAATTATCAATCCAGATCAGGGGGTTAGAAGGCCGATGAGTTCGAACCTTCAACGTAGGGTTATCGAGCGTGGAAGATCCACACGCCATCCTTGGCATAAAGCGTTTCAAACAGCGGGCTGGCGCTCAATGCTTTGGGTGAGAGCGCGCCGCCCCGCGCCCCAATATAAACGTAATCGATGCCTTGTTCGGCAAGCAGGGTGTGCAACGCCGCCGGGTCTTTGCCGTTTTGGATGGCCGTGCGGCTGGCCTGGGTGATGCGGGTGATATTTTCTTTGTTACTGACCCCGTACACGACGGGCGGCGGCAGAGTCTTTCGCCCGGCTGCCGGTGTGATCCAGAAACCGCCATCCTGCCCGGCGTAAAGGCCATAACCCCACAGGAAGGAGTTGATCATTACGGTGGCATCCGCAGGCAGGTTGGCGGCAACCCAGGCCATTGCCGGGCGGTCCGCCTGGCGGAAGAGCACCGTGACTGGGTTGAGCAGCGGCAGGATGCGTTGGGCGCCGCCCACCGCCAGCACCGCAGCGGCGGTTGCGACCAGCACCCAGTACGCCTTTTTCAGAATTTGGGGCGCCAGGCGTTCCCAAAGCTCGAGCAGGTCGGCGGCCAGGAAACCGCCCAGAGCGGCGCAAGGCATGAATAACATGATTTCCACCGACATTTTGTTGATGTCGATGATCAACGGCAGGTGAATGACGCCCTGGTTGGCGGTGATGAACAACAGCCCGGTCCACAAGGCCAGCATGGGTCCAAACCAGCGGGCGCGCACCACCGACCAGACCAGCCCGACTGCGGCGAAGATCAACACCTGCCTGCCATATCCTGGGGTGAGCAGGTTCCAATCGATGAAGAGCGGCTGGGGGGATGGCGCGGGCCTGGACAGCGACGGAGCGATCATGCTGGACAGCAGGGTGGGCCACCAGGGCAGGCTCAGCAGGACGGCAACCCCGGCGACGATCCCCGTGCTGCCGGCCAGGAAAGGGACACTTTTCCAGATGGGGATTTTATCCAGGGTGCGCAGGGTTTCGGCGAACAGATGAGCCAGCAACAGGCAGGCCAGGAAAATGACCACCCGGTAATGGGTGAGGAACAACCCGGCGCAGGCCAGGGCGGCGACCAGATAGTACGCTCTGGGCGAAGGCCAGGGACGATCCAGGATGAGCTGGATCAGGTACAGGCAGGCGGGCAGGATGAGCAGGCCGGCCAGTTGGGTGTAGCGTCCCCAACTGCCGTAATACTGTGGCAGGGGGGAGAGCAGCCCGGTGATCAGGGCGGCGACGACCCCTGCCAGGCGGTCCTTGCTCAGGCTGGTGGTGAACAGGTAGACAACCAGTACGCACAGGGCGTTCATCACCTGCCCGACCAGCAGCATGGCATCGGGAATTTGCTGGCCGGAAAGCCAGTGGTAGATGGCGATAATGGTGTGAAACCCCGGATGGTAGCTGGTTGCGCTGGACAGGACGTATTTCTCGTACGACTCGGGGAAGGCGCCCTGTTCGACGATCAGGCGGGCGATGGTGGCGTGGTGGATCGGATCGACCCAGGCCGGGGCCGCCAGGTCGCGCACGAAGGCCTGGCGTACGACGAGGGAGAAGATGAAGATGGCCAGCAGGGCCAGGGAATGCCAGTCGAAGCGGATTTGACCGAGCGCCGCGCCGGTTGTGCCCGCTGGTGTGCCGCTCGGATTGAAATCCGGCGCTGACAACGAGAAAAGTCGGCTGGAAGCCGGCTCCGCATCGGCCGGCGGCAAATTAGTGCGTTGCGCCCGACCGGCGCGCTGCGCTTGCCTGGGACTTGCTGGTAGGGCGATGTCTGCGCCATCTTGGGCCTGCTCACTCTCGGGAGAGATGGGCGGTGGAGCAGAGCGTCCAGCCCGCTGGTAATAGAGCAGTGCGCCCAGCGCGACTGCCATCAGTCCATAAAGCACGATGATTCCCGGGCGGCTCCAGTGCAAGCCCAGGGTGGTCGTCCACAGGAAGAGCAGCGGGGCCAGGGCCAGGCTCAGGCCAACGGAGAGCGCCGTGCGTTGGCCCCAATCCATTTCCAAAGGCGTGGCATGTTCCCCGCGGCGCAAAGCATACCCCATGCATGCTACAACCAGGCGCCCCGGCAGCCAGAGCGCCAGCAGCAGGGGCAGCGCCAACCATGCGCCTGAAAGCGCCTGTCCGAGATCGGCAAGAACGGCGGAAAAATCGTAATCGTAAGCAGCGCGAAAAGCAACGTCTGCCGCAGCCGGCTGGTCGTTCACCCACAATTCACCCCAGGGATAAACATCTTCGCTGCGCCCGAAGATTTCCAGCGCGCCGTCTGCGGTTTTCAGGCGCAGGTAATAGGCCTGTTCGGGCGGGTCGTCCTGTGGGGGAAAGGTGATCGTCACCGGAAAAGCGCGGCGAATGGCGGCATACTGCAAGGGGATGCTGGCCAGCGGGTGGGTATCTCCTGGGGCGTGATAAAGCTCGACGGTGACCTGGGCATTGGGGTCGGCAGGTGCGGTGGTCTGGCGCAGCCAGAGCTGGACGCCATTCAGATGCGGGCGGCGCGAGACGAAGGTCAGCCCGGCGCTGTTGGTCGCGTTGATGCGGGCGACCACATCGGCGCTGTATTCCAGGGACGCTTCGGGGTCCTTGAGCGTTACACAACCGCTCAGGCCAAGGACCCAAACGGCCAGCAGCGCCACAACGGCGAGGAACCGCTTGCTCTTGCCGAACAGGACGCGGATGAACGCGGATGAGCGCGGATTTGGGGTGTTTCGATTGCCTGGTTCGCATCCGGGCGAGCTGGTTATTTGCCCAAAGGTCATTGCAAGAGGCCCTGTAGGATGGGATGTGGGCGATTACGCCTGGCCGTTGCCCATCGTGGCGCGCAGATAGGCCTCGATCAGGCCATCCAGGTTGCCATCCAGCACACCCAATGCATTGCCGACTTCGAAATCGGTGCGGTGGTCTTTGACCATTTGGTAAGGGTGCAGCACATACGAGCGGATCTGGCTGCCCCATTCGGCCTTGGTGTATTCGCCGCGCAGCTCGGCAAGCTGCTGTTCCTGCTCTTCGCGCTTGATCTCCAGCAGGCGAGCGCGCAACACGCGCATGGCGTTTTCCCGGTTCTGCACCTGCGATCGCTCGTTCTGGCAGGTGACCACGATGCCGGTGGGCAGGTGGGTGATGCGGATGGCGGTGTCGTTCTTCTGCACGTTTTGCCCGCCGGCGCCGGCCGAGCGATAGGTATCGATGCGCAGGTCGTTGGGGTTGATCTCGATTTCGTCGTCGTCTTCGACCTGCGGCAACACTTCCACCTGGGCGAAGGAGGTGTGCCGGCGGTGGGCGGCGTCGAAGGGCGAGAGGCGCACCAGGCGGTGGACGCCTTTTTCGGAACGCAGGTAGCCAAAGGCGTAGGGGCCGTTGACGGCGATAGTTACGCTTTTGGTGCCTGCTTCTTCACCTTCGGTCATGTCCAGGATTTCGGCTTCGTAGCCGCTGGCTTCGCACCAGCGCAAGTACATGCGCTGAAGCATGGCGGCCCAATCCTGCGAGTCGGTGCCGCCGGCGCCGGCGTTGATGGCCAGCAGGGCATTGCCGTGATCGTATTTGCCGGAGAGCATCACCTTCAGCTCGCGGCGCTCGACTTCGCTCTCCAGGGCGGCGGTTTCCTGCTCCAGGTCGGGGCGCAGGCTTTCATCGTCCAACTGGCTCAGTTCCAGGGCGTCGGACACGCGCTGCTGCAAGTGGCGCCAATCGTCCACCTCCTGGCGTAGCGCGGCCAGCTTTTTCATCACCCCTTTGGCCCGCTCCGGATCGTCCCACAGGTCGGGTTCTTCGGATTGTTTCTGCAGTTCTTGGAGTTGGGTCTCTTTGGTAGGGAAGTCAAAGACGCACCAGGAGGTGCTGAGTTTTTTCTTGCACAGGTTGCAGTCTGTCGATCAGGTCTTGCATGAGTTTCTCCGTTTTGTCAGTATCCAGGTGGTATGGCTCACGTCGTGAGCCATACCACCTGGATAAAAATTAGAATTCCGCCAGGATGCCGTCCACGAAGGCGTCCGGGTCGAAGGGCGTCAGGTCTTCGGGCTTTTCGCCCAGCCCGGCGAACAGGATGGGCAGGCCCAGCTCACGCTGGATGGCGAAGGCCATCCCACCGCGGGCCGAGGAATCGAGCTTGGCCAGGATCACGCCAGTGACCTTGACCGCGTCTTTGAAGGCGCGCGCCTGCTGCAGGGCGTTCTGTCCGGTGGTGGCGTCCATCACCAGCCAGACGTGGTGCGGGGCGCCGGCCAGGGCTTTGCCGGTCACGCGGTGCACTTTTTTCAACTCTTCCATCAGGTTGAAGCGGGTGTGCAGCCGCCCGGCGGTGTCGATCAGGGCGATGTCCATTTTACGCGAGACGGCTGCCTGGACGGTGTCGTAGGCCACGGCGGCCGAATCGCCGCCCATCTGGCCGGAAATCACCGGCAGGTTCAGCCGGCCGGCCCAGATTTCGAGCTGGTCGACGGCCGCAGCCCGGAAGGTATCTGCCGCGCCCAGTAGCACGCTCTTGCCTTCCTGGGTGAAGCGCTTGCCCAGCTTGGCGATGCTGGTGGTCTTGCCCGAGCCGTTCACCCCGACGATCAGGATCACCGCCGGCTGCTGGCTGAAATCCAGGGCTGGCGGGGTGAGCAGGGTGCGGCGCAGCTCGTCGCGCAGGGCGGCCTTGAGCTGGCTGGCGCGGGTCAGCCCCTCGCCATCTACGCGCCGCTCCAGGGCGTCGAGGATGGCGTCGGTGGTATCCACGCCCAGGTCGGCCTGGATGAGCAGCGCTTCCAGGTCGTCCCAGGTATCGGGGGTGATATCGCTGGCGCCTAATATCGTGGCAATTTGCCCGAAGGCCGCCTTGCTGGACTTGGCCAGCCCGTCTTTCCATTTGGTGAAGATGTTTGGCATGTGGTTTCAGAGTAGTAAGCGGTCGATGAGTAATCCGTAATCGGGTGCAGAAGCGCCCAGGTGCTCAGGCGCCTGAGAGATGCATTTCATACAGCGCGGCTTGCACCGGGCAAGCCGCGTTGTGTCCGACGGGCGCTATTATATCAAAGTTATGGGGATAAGTTGCTGAGTAATGTGTGATAAGGCGCCTCATCCCCGGCCCTTCGCCACAAATGTGGCGAGGAAGAGTAAGCTCCTTCCAACAGCAGCGCGAAGGCCGCGAGGCTACATCTGGCAGGCGCTATTCTCTGGAATTCGTTTGCCTGGAACGCTTTCCATGGATTGGTCCCATGTGGTAACGCAATTCCGCCCATCTTGTTTAGATTTATACATGGCTTTATCCGCCCTGATGACAATCTGTTCAGTCTCTTCACCATCTGCGGGATAGGTTGCAACGCCAAACGATGCGGTGATCTTGATCCTGCTGTCTTCATGCAAAATGCAAAGATCCGCGCACCGCTGGCGGATTTCATCCGCCCGCTGAGCAGCAACATCACTATTCACCCCCGGCAGGACTAACATAAATTCTTCCCCTCCATACCGGCAAGCAATATCTGAGCTACGGGTATGATGTTTGATTAATTCGGTAAACGCCATCAAGCATTGATCGCCGGCTTTATGTCCGTAGATATCATTGACATTTTTGAAGTGGTCAAGATCAGCGATGATGATGCTCAGGCTTTTTTGCTCACGCTTAGCCCGGGTCAGTTCGCGTTCCAATATATCTTGCAAGTAACGGCGGTTATATAGCCCAGTCAAAGGGTCTCGCAAAACTTGTTCGCGTAGTTCTGCCTGTAGTTGTTCGATTTCAGCCATTCGAACTTTTAGTTGTTCGTTTACGATTTGGCGCTCGGCGATCTCGCAGCGCAGTTGGGCATTGGCCTCATCCAATGCCCGGGTGCGCGCCGCCACGCGGGTTTCGAGCCGGTTGACCAGATCGCCCAGCTCGGCAGACATGCGGTTGAAAGCCCGGGTGAGGAAGCCGATCTCGTCGGGGTATAACACCGGGATGCCGCTGGAGAAGTCTCGATTTTCTGCGCGTCGCACACCCTCCAGCAAGGCGTTGAGCGGGCTCACCAGGCTGAAGTAAAACAGCAGCGGGAAGCCGGCCACGATCAGCAGGCTGGCGACCAGGATTAATCCGGCCAACGGGATAAACATCTCGTTCAAGTAAGCGCGGAACTCGAGCAGGTAATCCTGTATGGCGCCCCCTGGGCCGGTCTGGACGGGCAGAACATCCCACTGCACGATCTGTGGCCTGGCGCCGCGTTTTAGCCCGCCGGGGATCACGCCAATTGCCCAGGGGTTGGCGCCGGGTTCATCGTTGGGTTGGTAAACCAGGTTTTGCGCCAGGCCCTGGTAGCTGATTTCGAAGACGCCGTTCTGGTGCAAAACGACCTGGAAGGTGAACTCGGCCCGGGGAACATACTGGGCGCGCACACGATACCAGGTGATTACTAATTGATCGGGCTCCTGGCGGGCGAAGACCCCGCCAGGGCTGGTATCCGGGGACAGGTCCAGCAGCAGGGGCAGGATGAGCGGCGCGCCGGCGCCATAGTGATATTGGAAAGAGCGGTAAGGCACCGGCTGCCCCATGCTCAAGGCGCCGTCGAATCGGGCGTGAACCTGCTTATAGACTTGCCCGTAGAAGGGAAAGGCGAAATCTAGCGCCACGCTGGGGTTGCGCTCAGGTCCGTCGCGCATTGGCAGGCTCTGGCCCAGGTCGGTCTGGAAATGGAAGGGCACTTTGCTGATATCATAGCCCCCGGCCGCGTTAGGAGAAAAGCGCAGCGTGCGGCCATCCGGCAGCGCGGGCTGGTATTGCGTAGCATATGGCGAAGCAATGATCCAGCTCACCGTGCTGAGAATGGCCAGCATGACCGTCAGGGTTGCGCCAGCAACCTTGACCAGGAAAGAAGTGGTCTCTGCCTGGCAGTTCAGATAGATCAGGGTGAAAACCGACAGGGCGGCCAGGATGCCCAGCGAAATGCTCGGATTGGCGACATCCGGGTATACTTGCAGGAAGCTGCGCTGCAGATTGATATACGCCAGGCCACAGGTAAAGAGGAAGATCAAAGCGAAAGAGGCCGAGGCGCGGGCGCAATAACTAGCCAGGCTGTCCGGGCGGCGTATGGCGGCCAGCCAGCCGCGTGGCCCGCCGGAGGTCAGCGCGTAGCTTTGGCGCAAAAAGGTCAGCGGCACCAGGCAGAAAACCAGCACCAGAATTTGATCTGCAATGGGTTGGCGGAAAAACACTTGCCCGGCGCTGATCTCGATGAAACGGAAGGTGGCGTAAGCAGCCTCGCCCAGGGTGTACAGGCTGGTGACCAGCAGCGCCAGGCGCGCCTCCCAACGCAGCGCAGGGAGCGAGACGGGGAAATGATAGGCAAAGCGCAGCAGACAAACCAGCATCGCGCCCAGCAGCGTATTCTCGGCGAACACCACCAACAGCCGTTGGCTGGGCAGGGATGCCATTTCCAGGAAGGAGGCGGCCAGGAATGCTGCCAGGGCGACGAAGAAGGCCGCCAGCAGCCGGGTGTGGCGCGGCTGGCCTGGCTGCCGCGCCCGGTAGGCCAGGTAGACGCTGACCAGCGCGGCCAGGATGAGCTGGGTCAGGTAGCTGGTAGCGGCCGGGGTCAGATACACAAGGTTAGCCCAGGGCTACGTCCAGCATCATCATCACCGCAAAGCCCATCATCGCGCCGAAGGTGGCCATGTCGGTCTTTTTGTCGAGCTGCGATTCGGGGATCAGCTCTTCGACCACCACGTAGATCATCGCTCCGGCAGCGAAGGCCAGGGCGAAAGGCAGCAGTGGGCGCATGAGCAGTACAGCGGCTGCGCCGGCCACGCCGGCCAGCGGCTCGACCATGCCGGAAAGCTGCCCGTACCAGAACGATTTCAGGCGGCTCAATCCCTCCCGGCGCAGAGGCACCGAGACAGCTACACCTTCGGGAAAGTTTTGCAGGCCGATGCCCAGGGCCAGGGCGCCGGCGCCGGCCAGGGTGGCGGTTTCCAGCCCGGCGGCTACTGCCCCGAAGGCCACGCCCACTGCCAGCCCTTCGGGGATATTGTGCAGGGTGATGGCCAGCACCAGCAGCACGCTGCGCTGCCAGGTGGTCTTGATGCCCTCGGCCTCTTCGATCGGAAAGCCCAGGTGAAGGTGGGGCAGGATACGGTCAATTACCCATAGAAAACCGCCGCCCAGCAGAAAACCCACGACAGCGGGCAGCCAGGGGGGCAATGGGCCATCTTCGGCCATCTCGATAGCCGGAGCAAGCAGCGACCAGAAGCTGGCAGCGATCATCACACCGGCGGCAAAGCCGAGCATGCCATCCAGAACGGTGCGGTTGACCGTTTTGAAAAAGAAAACCGCCGTGGCGCCGAGGGCGGTGATGAACCAGGTAAAGATGGTGGCCAACAAGGCCTGGGTGACTGGATTGAGAGAAGTGAACCATTCTATCATCGTTGCACCTGTCATACAGAATGATTTTGGATCAAAAAAGCTGGTTTGACTGAGACTCATATTATAATTTATCTATGTCTGAAAGACTCTCTCACATTGACGAAGCCGGCCGCTCCCGCATGGTGGACGTCGGCCACAAAGCGGATACCGAGCGCAGCGCCATCGCCCGCGGCGAAGTGCTGATGCGCCCCGAGACGCTGGCGTTGATCCAGGCCGGGGCGATGAAGAAGGGCGACGTGCTCACCGTGGCGCAACTGGCCGGCGTGATGGGCGCCAAGCGTACCGCGGAGCTGATCCCACTGTGCCACCCGCTGCCCCTGACCCATATCGACGTGCAACTGGAGATGGCCCCCGATCTGCCCGGTGTGCGCATTATCGCCTCGGCGCGCACCACCGGCAAGACCGGCGTCGAAATGGAAGCCCTGACTGCCGTTTCTGTAGCTGCCTTGACGGTGTATGACATGGCCAAAGCCGTCGAGAAGACCATGCGCATCCAGAATATCCGCCTGGTCGAAAAGCACGGCGGCATGAGCGGCGATGTGGTGTTGGAAGGATAGCAGTAAAAGAAGATCGAGCATCAGGGATTGGAAATGCGTGGCTCGTAACCCGGCGCCCACCCCCTGGTTGTTTGATTCCCAGCCTCCCAATCCCTGGATGTCTCATCCCCAGGAACCCAACCCCCAGGCGCCTGGTCGCCTAAGTGCCTGATTATCCATTACTCATCACCTTCCCTATGCCTATTCTAACGATCCTCTTCTTTGCTACCTTGAAAGAACGCGCCGGGACGAACCGGGCGCAGGTCGAATTGCCGGATGGGGCGCGCGTCAAAGACTTGAAGGAGCATTTGCTGGCTGCGTACCCGGGTCTGGCCGCGTATTCTGGGGCGATGCTGGTTTCGATGAACAAACAGTTCGCCTTCGATGAGGACGAAATCCCCTCCGGCGCGGAGATCGCGGTTTTCCCGCCGGTCAGCGGTGGTGGAGAGGATGATCTGCCCACGATTTTCGCCATTACCGAGGACGAGCTGGACCTGGACGACCTGCTGGCGCGTATCACCCTGACGGCCACGGGGGCGGCGTGCGTCTTTGCCGGGATGGTGCGCGGTGTCACCCGCCGCGATGACCCTCACGAGACGGTTTACCTGGAATACGAGGCGTACAAACCGATGGCCGAAGCCAAGATGCGCCAGGTGGCGGACGAAATCCGGGAGCGTTGGCCCGCCGTGCAAGGCATTGCCATTGTGCAGCGGGTGGGGCGGCTGTACCCCCGGACGCCGACGGTGTTGATCGCCTGCACGGCAGCGCATCGCGACACGGGTGTGTTCGATGCGGCACGTTACGGCATCGACCGTTTGAAGGAAATTGTGCCGGTGTGGAAGAAAGAGGTCGGCCCGCAGGGGGAAGAGTGGGTCGAAGGCGATTACCTGCCCAGGAAAGAAGACTGATATTGTAAACGCGTCGCCAGCGCAAATCGGGGGTTATTAACTTCGACGTGTGGTCACGCGCCGCATGGAACATTGGCCCTGTGTGCCCAATCCCTGTGTACCTGCGCGCCGGATCACCGATTACTTATCAGCCGATTACCAATTCGACCAATGAGGTGTTGAATGCAAGAACGTGTCGTGATTACCGGTATGGGAACGGTCAATCCTTTGGGCCTCTCGGTGGCGGAGACCTGGCAGCGGGCAGTGGCCGGGGTTTCGGGAGTGGGGCCGATCACTTTGTTCGACGACTCGCGCATGGGGGTACATATTGCCTGTGAGGTTAAAGGGTTCCAGCCTGAGAATTATATGGAACCTAAAGAAGCGCGGCGGCGGGATCGTTTCGAGCAGCTCGCGATCGCGGCGGCCCGTGAAGCGATCGACCAGGCAGGGCTGGCCACCGGCAGCCAGCAGGCTGGCAGCGTGGGGGTGGTGATCTCTTCAGCGATTGGGGGCATCCAGACCACCCAGGAGAGCGTGCGGGTGCTGCTCTCCGATGGGCCGCGACGGATCAGCCCGTTTGCCATTCCGATGTTGATGTCCAACGGCGCGGCCGGGCTGGCATCGATCGATTTCGGTTTCCGCGGGCCGAGCATGGGGGTCGCTTCGGCGTGCGCCTCCGGAGCAGACGCGATCGGCATGGCCTGGTTGATGCTGCGAGCAGGGGTGGTAGACGTGGCAGTCGCCGGGGCCAGCGAAGCGACGATCACCGAAATCGGCGTGGCCACTTTCGACCGCGTGGGTGCCATGTCGCGGCGCAGCCTGGATGCGCCGGTGCCGCAGCCTTTCGATCTGGAACGGGACGGGCTGGTGATGGGCGAAGGGGCAGCCGTGTTGGTGCTGGAGCGAGAAGGCCACGCTCGCCAGCGCGGAGCGGAAATCCTGGCAGAGATGGCCGGGCACGCAGCCACGGCGGACGCGTTTCACATTACCGCGCCGGCGGAAGATGGGGCGGGCGGCGCGGCGGCCATCCGCCAGGCGCTGGCTCTGGCAGGAGTAGCGCCCGAGGAGGTGGGCTATATCAATGCCCACGGCACGGCTACGGAGTTGAACGACCTGGCCGAGACGCGGGCCATCAAAGCGGCTTTTGGAGAGCTGGCGTACCGCATACCGGTATCGTCGACCAAGTCGATGACCGGGCACATGATGGGGGCCACCGGGGCGTTGGAAGCGATTTTCTGCGTCCAGGCGGTACGCGAAGGAATTTTGCCGCCAACGATCCACTACCGGACGCCTGACCCACAATGTGATCTGGATTACATCCCCAACACGGCGCGCCATCAGCAGGTCCGGGTGGCGATCAGCAATGCGTTTGGCTTTGGCGGGCACAACGCGGTTCTGGTGTTGCGGGCGTACGCCCCGGCCGGTTAGCAGGTTGCTGACGCTCGATTTTTGATATCGTCTCACTGTTTCGGGATATATCCTGGACATAAGCACTGTTTGACTGTATACTTCTGATGGTTTCAGGCAACTGGCAGTTAGCTTTCTGCTTTTTGCCTTCAAACTACCGATTACGGATCGGTGACGATTATCTCAAGCACCGATCACGAATTGCCAATCACAAACTAAGGAAAACATGGATCGCCAGCTACTCGACCTGGGGGTGGGGTGGCTGCCGCTCCCTGAGTTCCGCAGGAGGATCATATGGAACCCACGGATTTGGGAGCCGCACGGTTGGAGACTCCCGAAGATTTTGCTCGCCGCCTGGGGATGAAATTCTCGCGACATTCGTTGCTGGCGCGTGCCCTGACGCACCGTTCATTTCTGAACGAGCATCTCGACGAGGCGTTGGAGGACAACGAACGCCTGGAATTCCTGGGCGATGCGGTGCTCGATTTTTTGGTCGGCGCCTGGTTGTACAATCACTTTCCCTGGATGCGAGAGGGGGAGTTGACCCGTTTGCGTTCGGCATTGGTGTGTACGGATCAGTTGGCTGAATTTGCCGGCCAGATGAATTTTGGTCCGGCGATGCGCCTGGGGCGCGGCGAGGGAGAAAGCGGAGGGCGTAAGCGCATGGCATTGTTATGCGCCACTTTTGAAGCCGTAGTCGGCGCGCTATATCTGGATGGCGGGTTGGGAGCAGTGGAGCAATTCATCTGGCCTTTGCTTGGGCCGGCTGCCGACCGGATCCTCAGCACGAACCAGGATCAAGATGCCAAGAGCCTGCTTCAGGAGCGCGTCCAGGCGCTGGGCTATGGACCACCGTCTTACCGCACGATAGCCACCAATGGGCCAGAGCACATGAAAAGCTTTGAAGTCGAAGTGCTGATCGATGGCCAGGCATATGCCTCCGGGACCGGGATGAGCAAACAGTCTGCGGCGAAAGACGCGGCGCGGGCTGCACTGGAGCGAATTCAAATGGAAGGTTTGGGGAGCAAAGAAGCGGATGCCTTCACGCCTGAAATCGCTTGAGCTTCACGGTTATAAGACGTTTGCCAATCGCACGACATTCCAGTTTGCCGAGACGGTAACGGCTATCGTCGGGCCGAACGGCAGTGGCAAGTCGAACGTCGCCGACAGCCTGCGTTGGGTGTTAGGGGAGCAGTCTTACAGCCTGCTGCGCGCCAAGAAGACGGAAGATATGATCTTCTCTGGCTCGGAAAATCGCCCGCGGGCAGGCATGGCGTCGGTCACGATTACGTTCGATAACAGCGATAGCTGGCTGCCCATCGATTTCAGCGAAGTGGCCATTACCCGGCGCGCCCACCGGGACGGCTTGAACGAGTACCTGATCAATGGACAGCGGGTGCGCCTGAAAGACGTCTCCGAATTGCTGGCGCAATCCGGGTTGGCTGAACGCACTTACACCGTCATTGGCCAGGGGTTGGTGGATGCGGCTTTATCGCTCAGAGCAGACGAGCGCCGCCGCCTGTTCGAGGAGGCGGCGGGGATTGGCCTGCACCGTTCACGGCGCGAAGATGCGCTGCGCCGGCTGGAAACGACGCGGCGCAACCTGGAGCGGGTCGAAGATATCCTGGCCGAGTTGAAGCCGCGCTTGAGCAGCCTGGAACGCCAGGCCCGGCGCGCCCAGGAATACGACCAGGTGCGCGCTGATTTACAGGTGTTGCTGCGTGAATGGTACGGCTATCACTGGCATAATTCGCAGAACGAACTGGCCGAGGCGCGCCAGGCGGTGCAGGCACAAGAGTTGAAGCTGGAAGAGGCGGGGCGCCAGCAAGCCGAGGTCGACGAGCAAATGGCCGCTCTGCGTCAAAAAGCGGGCGTTTTGCGCACGGACTTGAACGCCTGGCACCGTACCCTGGCTGAGCTTCATCGCCAACGCGAAGCATTCAGCCGGGAACTGGCAGTCTCGGAGGAGCGAGAACGCGCCCTGTGCGACCAGCAGGCGAACGCACAGACAGGCATTGCTAATCTGGACCAGGAGGTCGCTTTTCACCAGGAGCAGCTCACCGCGCTTGCTCAGGAGATGGAACGGCTGTCCGTGGATCTCAACGAGAGTAAAACGCAACTTGAAGCCGCCCGGCAATCGATGACCAAACGCCAGGCGGAACGCGCCGGCGTGGAACGCGGTATCCAGGCCACACGGCAAGAACTGGCCGGGTTGAATTCCCGCCAGGGGCAGGGACAGGCGCGGCTGGCTGAAAGCCAATCGCAGGCCGAACGGCTGCGAAAATCGGTAGATGGCGCGGTGCAGGCGCTGGCCAAGGCTGAGGCCGACCGCCAGGCGGCTGACCAAAGTCACCAGACGATGCGCCACGCGGTTCAAGGCGCCGAGAGGACTTTCCAGGCGGCGGAAGAATCCCTCGCCGTCCAGCGCCAGCGTGCTGAAGCGGCGGATATGCTCCGCCGCCAGGCACTGGATGAGCGTGCTGCCCTGGCAGCGGAATTAGCTCGCCTGAAAGCCCAGGTCGATGTTTTGGAGCAGGCCGAGGCAGCCCTGGCGGGTTATGCCAGCGGCACGCGCTTGCTTTTGCAGGCCGCTCGCCAGCAGCGGCTGTCGGGGACGCGGGGGGCGTTGAGCAGCTTCCTGGAAGCGCCGCCGGCGCTGGAAAAAGCGATTGCCTCGGTATTGGGCGAGTTTTTGGATGCCGTGGTATTGGATGGCGAAGCCGACCAGGCATTGGACCTTTTGCAAGATGCGAACGGCCGCGGTGTCGTGCTGCCGCTGGAGTGGGTGCGGGCGCCGGCGACTGTACATGGTTTGCCCGAGGCAGAAGATGTGTTGGGCGTCGCCGCCTCCCTGGTCCAGGCGCCGGATTGGCTCAAACCGGCAGTCGATTTGCTGTTAGGCCAGGTGGTTGTGGTGCGAGACCGTAAGGCGGCGCGCCGGGCACTGGAGCGCCAACCGTATGGCGTGCGTGCGGTCACCTTGCGGGGCGAGGTGTTCCACGCCAGTGGGCCGGCCTCAGCAGGTGCAGGCGGCGAGTCTGCTTCAGAGCAGACCCTGCTCAGCCGGGGCCGCCAACGCCGTGAAGCCCAGGCGGCGCGCAGCAAGCTTGAAGGGCAACTCGGCGAAATTGATGGGCGCCTGGCTCAGTTGGAAGATGAGGTAAAGCGCTTGCGCCTGGAGACGCAGCGCGCCCAGCAGTCAGTCGACCAGACGCGCCAGGAATTGCAAAAAGCCTCGCGGGCGTTGGAGCAATCCCGCGCCGCGCTGGATGCAGCCGATCGCCAGGTGCGGTGGGCACAGGATCAACGCCAGCGCCTGGCGGCAGACCTGGAGCATAACCAGAGCGAAACGGCCCGGCTATCCAAAGACCTGGCGGGTCTGGAACAACGTTTGGGCCAGGTGCGCCAGACGCTGCGCCAGCAAAACGCGCAGTTGGAATCGCTTTCGCTCGACGAGTTCCAGGCTCAACTGGCTCATTGGACGACACGGGCCGCGGTAGCCGAGCGCGCCTTGAGCGATGCTCGTTCCCGCCAGCAGGAACGCCAGGCGATGTTGGAGCGTTCCCGTCGCAGCCAGGCCGAATTGAAGACCCGCTTAGATGGCTGGCAGGCTGCTTTGCAAGAGTTGCAGGCGCGCCGCGCCGCTCTCCGCCAGGAGGAAACGGCAATGAGCGAGAAGATCGCAGCCTTGAACGACCAGATCGGTCCGGCAGAGGCCGAATTGGATGACCTGGAAAAGCAGCAGGTCGAGTTTCAACAGGTCGAAGCCGCAGCTCGCCAGGGGGTGAGCATGGCTGAACATTTCCACGCCCAAACGCGCATCACCCTGGCCCGCCGGCAGGAGGCTCTGCAATCTTTGCAGCGGCGCATCGAGGAGGATTTTGGGCTGGTGGCGTTCGAATATACGGCGCAGGTTTCTGGCCCGACGCCTCTGCCGTTGGATGGGATGGTGGAGCAGTTGCCCATCGTACGGCGCCTCAGCCTCGAAATCGAGGAAAATATCAAGCGCCAGCGGGCGCAACTGCGCCGGATCGGCGCGGTCAACCCGGAAGCACAGGCCGAATATCAGGACGTCAAGCAACGCTTCGAGTTTCTTAGCGGGCAGGTGAGTGACCTGAATAAGGCCGAGGAAGATGTGCGCCAGGTAATCAGTGAATTGGACGCCTTGATGGAACGCGAGTTTCGCCGCACCTTCGAGGCTGTGGGCGTGGAGTTTCGCCAGATTTTTACACGCCTGTTTGGCGGCGGCACTGCCCGGCTGATACTCACCGAGCCGGATGAAGTTTCGACAACGGGGATTGAGATCGAAGCGCGCTTGCCGGGCCGGCGCATGCAGACTCTGTCTTTGCTTTCTGGCGGTGAACGCAGCCTGACCGCGGCTGCGCTCATCTTTGCCCTGCTCAGGGTGTCGCCTACGCCGTTCTGCGTGCTGGATGAGGTCGATGCGATGTTGGACGAAGCCAACGTAGGGCGTTTCCGTGACCTGTTGCGCGAATTGAGCGAACGTACGCAGTTTGTAGTGGTCACTCACAACCGTAATACGGTGCAGATTGCTGATATTATTTACGGGGTGACGATGGGGCGGGACGCGAGCAGCCAGGTGCTCAGCCTGAAGCTGGACGAAGTCGGCCAGGTGCTCGAGAAATAGGCATTAAAAAGATTTGTGCGATGCCAATGGCATCGCACAAATCTTCATTGATCTAGGGTTGTTCTGTCGGGAATTCCGCTGGCGCGCCGCCGTACTGTTGCAGGATTTCCTGAATCTCTGCGGGGACGGTCGGCTTGAGCGGGACGATTTCCTGCCAGAAGTCCAGGATTTGTACATTTGCCTGCTCACGGTAGCCCTTGAGCCATTCCTGGAATTTTGTCTGCTTCATATCGTCGCACTCGCTGCTGGTGAGGGGGCGATTTTCGTGACCCAGGACACGAATGAGATGATAGCCAAATTGCGTCTTCACCGGGTCGCTTATTTGGCCTGCTGGCAGGGCAAATGCTACATCTTCGAATTCTTTCACCATCTTGCCTTTGCCGAACCAGCCCAGGTCGCCGCCCTTGTCTTTGTTGCTGGTATCGGTGGAGTTGGCAGCCGCCAGGGCATACCAGTCTTCACCTGCTGCCAGCTTGTCCTGGATGACCTTGGCCAGGGCCGCGTCGGCAACCAGGATGTGTTGCGCCCAAACCTGTTCCTCGCTGCAGGCAACTTCGCCGACGATCTGTTCGGCCAGCTTTTCACGATACATATCAGCTTCCAGAACGAAGCGCAGAGTCTTTTCGTCGATTTCCAGATTGGTGTTGTACTCTGCCATCAACGTAGCGTAGGCGTTCTGGTAGCCTTCCAGGGTGTATGGCGTGGGGGTCGCTGAGGGGGCGCTGGTGGGCCCCGGCGTGGCAGTAGGCTCAGGGCTTTCCGTCGGTGTTGGGGTCAGGGTGACCGTCAAAACCGCGGTTGGGCTGGGAGTTTCGGTCGGCTGCAACATGCTGACCTGTGTGGGCGAGAGTGTTGAAGTGGTGACAGGGGCCGAGGTGTTTTTCGGGGTGGGAGTACCTTTTGGATAGTAATCCAGCACACCTTGCATACGTTCTTCAACCTCTTCAGGACTCACGGTGATGCCGCGCTTTTGGGCTTCCTGGATGACCAGCCGCTGGTCGATCATCTGGTCCAGGGCAACCTTGCCGGCGCGGAAGGTCTCCAACTCGCTTGCGATCTGGCGAAGCTGGCCAGAAATGGATTGCATGTAGGTGGGGTCGTTACCAAACATGCTGGCGAATTGCAGCGCATTTTCGGCATTGCGGATTAAATTGAACCTGTAGTACTTAGTGAAGCTGCGGAAGTCTTTCGCGGTGATACGCTCTCCGTTGATCGTTGCTACCGAGCGCTGATACTTGAGTGTGTTTTCATACAGCACGCCGAATACGACGGTCAAGATAACCAGGACCACGACCGCAATCGTGCCGATCACGATCACGCGGGTCATGCGCTGCTCGCGGTGCATGCGGTCGAGATGCTTTTTGGTCGGCGCGGCTGTTTTCTGTTTGGGATTCTTTGCCATATTTCGCCTCAGAATTTATGGGATGATCTTGCGTAAAGTACAGCAGATGGTGCAAGCGCGTGGAGCCCCTGGTGTTCATCTGGCGCACCACGCGCTCACACCAAGATGCGGGCTTAGCGCAAAACTTCGCCGGCGAAAGGCAGCAAGGCAACGTGGCGCGCTCGCTTGATGGCCTGGGCGAGGGCGCGCTGGTGCCTGGCGCAGGTGCCCGTCTGGCGCCGGGGGCGGATTTTGCCGTCATCGGTTACGAACCGGCGCAATACTTCCACCTGTTTATAGTTGATGGTGGCATTTTTGTCCATGCAGAACTGGCATTCGCGCGGGCGGGTGAAAAAACGCCGGCCGCCAGTTTGCTGCTCACTACCTGTGGTCTGGTTGCTCACTTTACTTACTCCTTACCGGCAGGATTGCCTGCCGGTGAAATCTCACTTCAAGAAAATAAACCTTCGTCGTTATCTTCGTCGCTTTCGAACTCGGAAGTAACGCTGTTGTCACGGCGTTCATCCAGCATGATCATCTCATTGGCGACGATCTCGGTGGCATAATGCTTGTTCCCATCCTGATCTTCCCAATGGCGCGTTTGTAGCCTTCCCTCGATATAAACCAGGCGGTCTTTAGCAAGGTATTGGCGGCAAATTTCGGCCAGGTTGCTCCAGGCTACCACATTGAACCATTCCGTCTCGGTGCGTTTTTCGCCGTCAGCGGTGTTCCAGGTGCGGCTGGTGCCCACGCTGAAGGTGGTCACGGGCCGGCCGGAGGGTGTGTAGCGCATTTCGGGATCTCGCCCAACCCGTCCGATTAAAAGAACTTTGTTCAAGCCACGCGTCATTTCGTACTCCTGAGGGAAAACCGGTAAAAGCTTGCCCTGTTGTGGTTACTCTTCTTTTGCAATTAGCAAAAAGCGCAGGATGGATTCCTGAATGCGCAGGTTGCGTTCAAGGGTCGCGCCCAGTTTCGGGTCCATCTGCAGGTGAAGGATCACGTACTGACCCTGCGTCTGCTTGCGGATGGGGTATGCAAGCTGGCGCTTGCCCCACACTTCCGTCTTGACGACCGTGCCGCTGCCATCGGTGACCCAGCCCGAAACGCGCTTCAGAGCATCGTTAAACGCATTTTCGTCCAGGTCAGGGTGGACAACCAACATCAATTCGTATTCACGCATGGAAAAAAAGCCTCCTTTCCTCGGGATTGCCCCTGGATGTCGCCGCTGGCTCACCAGGAGCGGAAAGCAGCCGCCTATTGGGATGCCGAATTGCAAGTCTAGCACAAAGCTGGCATTTTGTGAAGGAGCAAATTATTCAACAAATCACCTCTTGACGGGCTATCCAGTGGCATGTATGATGAAAGCAGCCAAATTGAGAACCTTATGCGAGATGTTTTGTGGAATCAACCCAATCTTCCATCGATCCACAGATGATGCGCAACGCCATGCGTTACTGGGCTACGGGAGTCACCATCGTCAGCTCCATTCATGATGGCGTGCGACATGGGATGACCGTCAGTTCATTTGCTTCGGTCGATGTTCAACCACCATTGGTCCTGGTCTCGTTATCTCGCCAGGCGCGTACGCATGACCTGGTAAAGACTTCCGGCGTTTTTGGGGTGACGATTTTGGGTGAGGATCAACACGGTATTTCAGATCGCTTTGCCGGTCGCGTGGCGGATGGAAGCGATCGTTTTAGAGGACTGCAAGCCTTTGTGTTATCGACGGGAGCGCCATTTCTGGCGGATGGGCTGGCGTTTTTTGATTGTAAAGTGGCTGCCGCGTATGAGGCAGGCGGCCATACCTTGTTTGTGGGCGAGGTGGTGGCCCTTCGCACAGGAGCCGTTGGCACGCCGCTGATTTATTATGACCGCGCTTACCATCATCTCAGTAAATGATGCAGAAGCGCTTTCGCTGGTTGGTGTGCAGCGCAACATATTGTGCACCAACAGGCCATAAAATTACCTTCGGTCGGATCATGGAGGTGCATGATGGTGGAGAAATTGACCCCGGATGAGCGGAAGATTTTATTGGGGTTGGCGCGCCAGGCGCTGGAGGCGGCGGTGCGCGGCGAAAAGCTGGCGTCGTTGGACTGGCAGGCCCTGCCAGAGCGTTTGCAAGAGCCAGGGGCGACTTTCGTTACGTTGACCCGGCGGGGCGAGTTGCGCGGCTGTATTGGCGTTTTAGAGGCGCGGCAGCCGCTGGCTGAGGATGTGCGCGAGCACGCCATTGCTGCGGCCCTGGAAGATTACCGTTTCCCACCTGTGCAACCCTTCGAATTGCCGGAAATCGACATTGAGATTTCGCACCTTACGCCGCCCATCGATCTGGAATACAATTCCCCCCAAGACCTGTTGGCGCTCCTACGGCCGCGCGTGGATGGGGTGACGCTGATCGACGGCTGGAAACGAGCGACATTCTTACCCCAGGTGTGGGAAAAGATCCCCGATCCTTCTCTATTCCTCAGCCAGCTTTGCATGAAGATGAATACAGCGCCGGATCATTGGCGTCAAAAGAAGCTGCGTGTGCAGATTTATCAGGTGGAGGAATTCCACGAGTAGCGCTTAAATCTGAGTGAAGTTCTCCACGTTGAGCACGAATAACGTTGCCCGGTTCGTGTCTGCATCCACCGGCGTGATGATGCCGGATTTAAGCGCTTCGATTGCCGTATCTACTTTGTCATCGGCGACGCCGATCATTAAGGTGCTCGACCCACGACGGAAGAAGCCGCCGGTGGAGGCGATGCGTGTCACCCGGAAACCGCCGGTGACCAGCGCCTGAGAGACCGATTCGTTGTCGTTGTCGTTGATAATGGCGATAATCAGTTTCATCATAGCACCTCGTAACGTTCTACAGCCAGGGTAAAGACGGTTGCTCCGCCGACCGTAACCGGCGTAGTCAAAGGCAGGTGGAAGGGCGCTCCCTCCAACGGCGTGGCGACATACTCTATTCTTCGCCGGCAGACCTTGCTCAACAATTGTAAGACGACTGTTTCCTGACCGGCTTCGACGCCAATCAACAGGGTCGCATTGCGCGTACCCAGGAAGCCGCCGCTGCTGGAGAGATGGGTTACCGGCAGATTCGCCTCGGTAAGCGCCTGTATGGCACTATCCATATCTTGTATCTGGACGATGGCAGTGATCAAGCGGTTAATGGTCATCAGTGTTACCTCCTGGTGGACTTACTCAAGTGAGACGATGCGTGGTGCAGGATCATTGACGGTGACGGTTTGTCCATCGGCGAAAATCACGATCGTTTTGTCCTTCTGGCGTAGAACGGTCAGACCGCGATATTTTACTGTAACCGGCCAGGGGAAGGGGTTGACTCCTGAAAGTGCAACCCGGGTGGGCGAGATGATGTGTATACCCAGGGTGTGCAAGAACAGGCTGAGTGGCGCAAGGCCGTTCAGTGCATTGCGCTCGCCAAGACCCTGCCCGCTTTCAGCATGGTAGTAGCGCCGAAAAGCACCCTCTCGCTTCATACATTGGATGGCGGCGTTCATCAAGCGCGTCACAAGATCGGCGGCCTGTTCACGATACCCGTAGAGCAGCAAACCCTCCCCGATCAAGGTGTTCCACGGGAAGTTGACCGAGCCGCAAATTTGGGCATCTTCGCCTGGGGGTGGGTGAACGCAGGCCGGAACGCCGAACGTGCGCCAGAACCGCAACGGGTTAGTGAGCGTATCTTCTACCAGGCGTTTCGCCCGCTCAGGAGAGGGGATGCCCGCCCATAATGGCGCCAGGGTGCTGTGGTCCATAAAGTCGTAGCTTACGCTGGCGATCGAAATGTGGTCTTCGAGCTCCAGGCCATTCACCTCGATTCTTTCCAACCTGGAGTAGACGTGCTGGCTGGTCAGCCGTCCCCAACCGGGCGTCCAGCGAAATTGCTCGTCGCCGATGCGCTCGATGCGTGCATACCCCGATGCGCTGGTACCATGAATAAAAAGCAATGGCCGCCGGCGAACGGTTTCGTCGGTTCGTACGTTCACCAGCAAACGCACCGGGTGTTCGAAATCGTGTTTGAGCACCCGCTTGCCTGGGCCATGTCCTTCGATAAGCAGCTCGCCATGGGTGCTGTAATGCGTGTCGCGATCCCAATCGAAATAACTGGCAGCGCTTTCATCCCAGGCTGCATCGACGGCCTGCTTGAGGCGTTGTGCGATAGTTTCCATCCCGGCGGCCGCCTCGTTGCGTCCCAGCACGCGCGCCATACGCGCCAGGGTGATACATTCTCGATATAGCAGGGCGCACAGCGCGATGCTCTCGGCGGTAGTAATTTCCACACCTTGCGCCCACGGATGCCATTGAGCGTAGACTGGATGGTCTTCGCTGCCAGCTTGCATCGGATGGTCCCATTCGGGGATGCTGTCACCGTCCCGGTCGTGAGCAGGCGTGAACCAGGACTGGACAAATTGCACCAGGCGGTCGAATGACTCCTCCAGGATAGAGACTTTTTCTGTTGTTTCGTAGATTTGCCATGCCAGGCTGGCCAGCAGCGGTGTGGCCAGCAATTTGCTGCGCTGGCCGGCCAGCCCGGGCTTCCAATCGATAGACCCGTCTTCGGCCTGGACGGCGAGGAAGTTGCGCAGCAGGCCAGCGGCCAGGTCTGGTGCGACCGGCAGAATCAAGCCAGCCAGGTAGCTGGCCTCCAGCGGCGACTGGCCGTTCCACAGGTGGTTGTAATCGCTGCCGTCTCCTCGCAGCGAGTAGCCCTGGTCGGGTTGGCGGGAAAGCACAAAGGATGCGCCTGGCAGGTTGGCGGTTGGGCCGGCCAGCAGGCCAACTGCCTGTTTCTGCGCCAGCATCAGGGCCGCATCCCACTCAGCATCACCGGTATAAACGTCTACGTGCCCGCTATTCAAAATTTCCAGGCGTGTACGTTCGGCTTCCCATCTCTGCGAAGCGACGCTGCGCGCCAGGGCAAAGGACTCTTCGCTGTTGGACAGGGTGGCCTGTACCCAGGTAATCTGGCGGGAAGCGTTGGGGGCCAGCTCCATTTTGAGCACCAACGACGGATAAGCGCCGGTGCCCGCTTTCGGCCCGCCAGTAACGAAAACGACCGGATACAACCCGCCGCTTTGCCCGCTCAAGACAGTGACCGCCTGCATCTCGACCGGAGCCATACGCTGGCCAAGCGTTGGGGTAAGCTGCCCGACCCACTCGAAAGACAGAGAATGGTCGGTATTGCCGTTGTTAGTGATTTGCAACCTCCCGGCGACTGCATGGGACTGAGGAACCCAATACTCAGCAATAACGTCTATATCGGGAAAAGGTGCACAGGTCAGCAGGGCAAAGTTTGGGTAGATTTGTTGGATGGTAGGCGGTTGGTGGAATGACTCGGGATCGGAAAGCGTCGTTTCCCCCAGGGAGAAGCGTGGAAAAAGGCGCATGGCGCGGGCGCGCAGGCCGAATGTAGTTTGCAAGGCCAGGGCAGGTGGGTCGCCTCCGCGCAGTGACAACTCCCAGATCTGGTCGTCACAATAATCGCTTGGCCCCAGGCGCACATCGCATGACAAGGTGAGCGAGAGCGGGTCACCGGCCTTCAGATGCCATTCACGCATGATTCCATTTTACTCGAATTGTGCTCGCTGAGTTAGCGAAAATAGGAAATTTGCCCGTAACTCCGTCATTTGTCCGAGGTTATAACATCCAGCAGAAAGCGTATCCATTTTGTGCTAGAATGTTCTCAACGATTATTTTACAGGAGGTATCGATGAGCATCGTTCATTCGGGGCCGCGGGGCATGTATTTTGACGAGTACCAATCCGGACAATGCATTATCACAGCCGGGCGAACGATTTCCGAGGCAGATATCGTCAATTTCGCCGGGCTGTCCGGCGACTTCAACCAGATGCACGTCGACGCGGCTTACAGCGCTCAGACGCCCTTTGGCCAGCGCGTGGCGCACGGTTTGTTGGTCACATCGATTGCCTCGGGCCTGGCTGTGCAAACCGGCGTTATGGAAGGCACGGTAATCGCTTTTCGTGAAATTAGCGAGTGGAAGTTTATCAAGCCAGTGTTTATCGGTGATACAGTGCATGCAGAACTGGAAGTCAGGGAAACCAAGGATTTACGGCGGGTTGGGGGCGGCGCCGTGACAATCGACATCGATGTGATCAACCAGCGCCAGGAAACCGTGATGAAAGGCACCTGGGTTGTGCTGATTGCCCACCGCCCGGCATGAGTTTTGCATCATTTCGGTGAGACTGGCGAGGTAGTGTGCAAACAGGAATGTAGATGGCTGAACCGGAAGAATCGCGCGATCGTTTTCGACGTTTGCTTTCCTCAGAAGAAGATGGCAGCAGTCTCCCACCTGAGTTGAGCGACCCAGTTGACCCGCAGGCTGAACAGCCAGGTATGGCAGATGCTTTGCCATCCCAGCCGCCAGGGTCTATCCCCTCATCTCCGCCACCTAAAGAGGACGATACTGCCCCGCTGCGTATCACCCGGGCCGCCCCACCCTCATTTGGCGGGGTAGCTTCGAGCAGACGGACCGTGGCCAGCGCGCCGGCCTCTGGCTCGTCCCGGACAGGCACAGGGAACCGGGAAACGACGCCGGATGGCACCACGCGACTCTCGCCGGGAAGCGGTGTGCCCGGCCGCCTGTCGAGCCAGCGCCAGGCGAACGCGCCTGGGCCGGTTCAGCCTGGCCCCTCATATGGACGGACCGCTCCAGGCCAACGCCAGGCGAACGCGCCTGGGCCGGTTCCGCCGGGCTCTTCGAGCGGGCGGGGTATGCCAGGCCAGCCGCCGGTCCAGCGCCCGGTAAGTGCGCCTCCGCCCTATTCGCCGCCTCGCTCGCCAGGGGCGCGGCCGCCGGCCCAACCTCAGCGGACGCCTCGGCCGGCGCCCCGGCCGCCGGAATACGTCCCGCCAGGCAGGCCGCCGGCGGTGAGTGCGCCGCGCCGGGTACCACCCCCGCGCAGAACTTTTGGATGGGCCGCAGGCTTGGGGTGTTTGCTGCGCCTGGCTTTTATTTTGCTGTTTGTCGTTGTGCTGGTGGGGCTGTGTGGGATTTCGGTGATGTTCGTGGAATATTTTCGCATCGCCCGTACGCTGCCAGAGATCTCCGATTTGCGCCAGCACGCCGCCCAGTTCGAGACGACGCGTATCCTGGATCGCAACGGCGATTTGCTCTACGAAATCCTCGACCCCAGCGCGGGGAAGCGCACTTTCGTACCGCTTGAGAAAATCTCTCCTTACCTGGTGGCGGCTACGGTTGCTACCGAGGACCGGGGATATTACAACCATCCAGGGTTCGATGTTTTTGCGATTATACGTGCCTTTGTCCAAAATTATCGCAGCGGTGAAACGGTTTCGGGCGCTTCGACAATTACCCAGCAACTGGCGCGTAACCTGTTGCTCACGCCCGAAGAGCGCAGCGAGCAAACGTATGCGCGCAAGATGCGCGAGGCGATCCTGGCTTCCGAATTGACTCGCCGCTATTCGAAAGACGAAATCCTGGAAATTTACCTGAACGAGATTTACTACGGCAACCTGGCTTACGGGATCGAGGCTGCGGCGGAGACTTATTTCGGCACCACCGCAGACCAGTTGACCCTGGGACAGGCGTCATTCCTGGCCGGCCTGCCCCAGGCGCCGGCGATTTACGACGTTTACACCAATCCGGATGCAGCGTTGAGCCGCCACCGGGACGTGCTGGCGTTGATGTTCGAAGCCAGCCAGGAACAGGGTTGTATCTACGTCAGCAATAGCACCGAGCGGGTATGTGTCGATGCAGTGGCGGCCACCGATGCAGCAACTGAGATCAAAAACACGACCTTCAAACCACCTTCTATACAGATCCGCTACCCGCATTGGGTCAATTATGTGCGCGGTTTGTTGGAAGCACAGTTCGATGCCCAGAGGATTTACCGCCTGGGATACACCGTCTATACGACGCTCGCTCCGCGTATCCAGGACATGGCGCAGCAAGCTGTCAGCGAGCAGGTGCAGGCGATGGCGGGCCAGAACGCGCAAAGCGGTGCGCTGGTGGCGATACGCCCGGCGACCGGCGAAATCCTGGCCATGGTGGGGTCGGCAGATTTTTACAACGAAGCCATCTCCGGCCAGGTCAACATGGCGATCAACCCGCGCCAGCCGGGCTCCTCGATCAAGCCGATCACTTATCTGGCGGCCTTCGAGAAGGGTTGGACGCCGGCTACGCTCATCTGGGACGTGCCGACCCAGTTCACTCCCTCCGGCCGCCCGGACGACCCCGGGCCGCCTTATGAACCAGTCAATTACGACGGCCAGTTCCACGGTCCGGCGACGGTACGTACGGCGCTGGCGAATTCGTATAACATCCCGGCGGTCAAGACTTTGCAGTTCGTGGGCATTTACGACGACCCTAACCAGCCCGGCGAGGATGGGTTGATTGCCTTTGCCAACCGGCTGGGTATACGCAGCCTGGCACAGGAGCAAGATTATGGCCTGTCGTTGACCCTGGGCGGCGGCGAGGTGACGCTGCTGGAAATGACCGGAGCGTATGCCACGATGGCCAACGGCGGGCGGCGCGTGGCGCCGGTGGCCATTTCTCGCATTCTGGATCATTCTGGCAATACGGTTTACGAGTACCAGCCGCCGCCAGGCGACCCGGTCCTGCGCCCGGAGCACGCCTACCTGATCAGCTCGATCCTGTCGGATAACCGGGCGCGCCGGCCTGCCTTCGGCGCCAATTCGGTGCTGGAACTGCCTTTCCCGGCGGCGGCCAAAACGGGCACGACCAACGATTTCCGGGATAACTGGACGCTGGGTTATACGCCTGACCTGGCGGTGGGGGTGTGGGTGGGCAATCCCGACTACACGCCAATGCGCAACGCCACCGGCCTGAGCGGTGCGGCGCCGATCTGGAGCCGGGTGATGCAGGAGGCAGTGCCGAAAATCACCGGGGGCAAGCTGACCCCCTTCACGCAGCCGCCCGGCGTGGTCGAACGGGTGATTTGTGAGGTCTCGGGGGCCACGCCTTCGCAGTGGTGCCCCAAGCAGCGTACCGAGTTGTTTGCCGCCGACCAGCCGCCCCTGCCGCCGGAGCAGGACCTGTGGCAGAAGGTGAGAATCGACACCTGGACGGGGTTGCTGGCGGGGCCGGCCTGCGCCGATTTCAGCGACGAGAAGTTTGTGATGAACGTAACCGACCCGGCAGGGCGCAAATGGGTGCGCAAGAACCCGGCTGGCCAGGCCTGGGCTGAAGCGATGGGCTTCTCGTTGCCGGTCGTCTTTGCCCCGACCCAGGTCTGCTCTGCCAGCGACCCGCGGCCCACGCTGGTGTTGGCCTATCCGCAAGACGGAGAAACGATCCGGGAAAGCCTGGTGAACGTGTATGCGGTGATCGACGCGCCGCAAATCGAGCGATGGCGGCTGGACTACGGCATGGGCGAGAAGCCGGTGGAATGGCAGCCGCTGGCGGAGGAACGCCGCGCAGTGAAGCAACCGGATATCATCGCCGCCTGGGACGTAAGCAGCCTGCCGGCGGAAATGGTCACCCTGCGCTTGACGCTGTTTGGGCCGGAAGGGGCTTATGTCGAGCAGAAGGTGCGCCTGATCATGCTGGTGCCTACGCCCACGCCGACACCCACGCCTACGGCGACCTCCACGCCGCTGCCGACCGATACGCCGCTGCCGACCGATACGCCGCTGCCTACTGATACGCCGCAGCCCACCGAGACGCCGACCGCTTCTCCGACGGCTACGGAGTTTTTCCCGAAGGCGACCAGCGGGCCGTAAAATCTAGAACATGGCTGTCTGCGGGTCCTGGTTGGCCAGGGGGTCAAGGTCCAGGCGCTGCTCCAGATTGTCGCAGGTGAGCGTATCATCGCTGGCCAGGCGGCGCAGGTGGCGGAACTTGACAAAGCGCCAGCCACGGGCGGATGCGGCCAGGCGCAGGTCGCGGCGCAGTTTGTATTCCACCAGACGGGCGCGCCCACCGGGCAGGACGACGACCTGCCTCCCTGTGGCAGGGGATGAGCCGGTCGGGAGAAACAGGATATTGCTCAATACACCTGATGCGATGAAGTAGAAGATATATTGGATTTCTCCACCCGGTTTCCGCCAACACACTGGCGGCCTGGGTGGAATTTTTGCCTCGGCGGAGACAGCAGGTTCACCGGTTTCCACCTGGTATCCCAGCCGTTTGCCGGTGGCAACCAACAGGCTTTTCATCATTTCCAGGTCGGCGCGGCGGGCGGCCGGTGCATCCCCGGCGTGCAGCCGCCAGTGATCGCTGCCCGGTGGATCGTCTTCGCCGTAGGAATGCAGGCATTCGGTGATCAAGGCCTGTTCGGGGGTGAACAGTCCGGGGAAGGCCGCACACACTGCCGCGTCGAGATCGTAAAAGGCGATGGCCGGGTTCTTTTGTAAGGCGCGCACGACTTCGATTTCCGCCCGGTCGGCCAGGGCCAGAGCCGGCACCCCAGCACCCGGCGCTGCGTCCAAGTCGTTGGACCACCACCAGCCGGCATCCAACGCCCGGCTTTCCGTGCCGTAACGGGTAAAGTCGCTTTCCGGGCTGAAAGCTTTTTCCAACGCTTTGTCTGTCTTTTCCATTTGTTCCACTGGTGAAGGTTCGGCGGTGGAACTGCCGCTGCCCGTCGCCCAGATGCGCTCCTGCGCCAGGCGCGCCAGGGCGGCAGCGTGCAGGTGCAGATAGGCAGCCGGCTCGCCGCGTTGGCCCAGGTGTTCCAGGGCGGCGCGGCGGATGAGCACAGCGAGCGAGACCGGATCGGAAGGGAGCGCCAGGCGCTGGGCCGGGGCCTTGCCGCTTGAGCGCTGCCAGGTGATCTGCGCCTGGCCTTCGTCGATGCGCAGGGCGATCCCCTGCAGGTCGAAGGCAGCCATCTCGGCAGCGATCAGGGCCGCAGAAAGAAAGCCTGGCTCGACCTCGCCGACCAGCCCCAGGAAGGGCTCCCCGGGCGGAACGATCTGCGCCAGGCTGCGCAAGGTTGAATACAGCGCCTCGCTGTGCCAGTCCCAATCGTAGCGGCGGCGGCGCAGCACGCTGTGGAAGGAGAGGCTGGCTTCGTGGCCCCACAACCAGCCGGCCCACAACGCTGAGAGCGTCCAGTAGGCCTGGTTGGGACGCGGCAGGGCGGCCAGCACGGCGCCGGGCGGCAAATCAGCACTTTGCACCTGGGTTGCCAGGTCCTTCAGGCGGCCTTCGTATACGCAGATGCCACCGCTGGAAGGTGGCAATTCCGGCCAGGTGGTGAGAGGCAGTGTCGCACCGGCGTCAGGTGGGGCGGGCAGGCTGGCAGGCCAGCCTTCGACAGCCTCTTCCAGGGCCAGCCAGACGTTCTTTTCCAGAAAACGCCCGGGGGTAACAAGCTGGCGCGGGCGCTGGCGCGCTGCCGGGTGCGCCCAGAGCACGTTAGCCTGGTCGAGGGCGGCCAGCAGCAGGGCGGCCAGCAAGCGGCGGCGCGGTGCCGGAAAGCTCTCCAGCTTGTTGACCAGGGTGAACAGGGCGTATACGGCGCGCGGCGGGTACATGGACAGGGCCTCTTCCACGTAGGCGCGGTCGGGATCGTCCATCGGGGCAACGCGTTCCAGGGCGCGGGCGCGATGCAGGTTGCCGCTGGCAAAACGTTCGGCCAGGTGGGCGTCGGCAGTCACGGCGCTTTGTTCGCCGTGCTGGTTGCAATGTGGGCAAGCATAAATGCGCCCGCTGGGAGAGGCGTCGCCGCGCTCCCAGATGAAAGCCTGAGCTTCGACGACCCGACCACAGGCGGCGCACTCCGTTTGATAGAGGGCGCGCAGGTGCGGCTCCAGGCGTTCGCCGGCGCGCTGAGCCACGGCCAGGTCGGCCAGCGCGGCGCGCAACTCGCTTGCGGCAGGCGGATTGGCGTTCAGTTCGAGCAGAAAACGGGCAATGGGATTGTTGACTGCGGCGAGCACGCAGTAACCGGCGCGGGCAGCCTCCACCACCAGGCGCGGGCTGGCTCCGAATGGGTCCAATACCCAGGAGCCGGCGGGTACGTTCTGGCGCAGCCAGGCCGCCCCCACGCCGTCAGGAATGGGCGGGAGATAGCGCCCTAATGGGCCAGTTTGTTTGGGAAACCGGCCAGGCAGGTAGATGGGAGGGTCTGGCAAAGGCAGGCTCCGGGGGAATCCGCAGGCAGTAAATGATCCATGATGGTCAAATTATAGCCGAATATTGCATCTCTTGTTTGGCTTTATGCATTGGGCCATGAACAGGCCTCGGCGCCAGCCTCCTTCCCTTAGGCCGGGGGGAAAGGGGCTGGCGCCGAGACGCCGGGACCGCATGATATTCCCCAGACTCACTTGCGAATCGTGAGCAAATAGCACCAGAACAACACGGTTGACCACTCGATGCGCGGGCTATCTCCCTGTGAGTGAATTGCCAGGCGCGATAGGGCAGCCGCGTCAGGTTTGTTATCCCGAAGAGGGGGCGCCTTTTGATACGATGTTTTATTGCTGAGATTGCTGTCCAGAATAGTCATATCCACCTCACAGCGTGCAACCTATTGCTGGATAACAGTTGACCCTCTAAGCCCGACCTTTCAAGTTTGTAAGGTCTGTATATAAAGTTCCGAAAACGGACCCAAATTGCGACGAATTTAGCGTGATTCTCATAATCTTTGGTGTAGTTTTCGATGGATTGCAACTTATTTCGCATTAGTATTGGGCAGAGGAGAGCATTGCCGCCCGAAGGTTCAAACCCTAAGGGTCTCAGAGACCCTTAGGGTTTACTCGAAGTCCCCAGGAGTCTCCAGGCCCTCCGGGGTTTATAAACCGGCTATGGGGTAACCGTCACGCCGGTGCTGGCCGAGCGCGCCCACAGGTCAGGGTCGTACATGGCGCTCAGCTCGGCGGGCAGGGCGGTGAAGGTGCCGGGCTGCGTGGCGCGCGCCAGGTAGCTGATAGTCTTCACGCCCGGCCCCATCCAGGTGAAGAAGAAGATCACCCGATCGTCGCGGAGCTCTTTGTTGTTGTAGCCGTAATCCTGCCAGTAGAAACGTTCATAGGAATTTCCTATGTCGTCGATCAGCGCTTCGTGGCTGGTGATGTTCAGGTTCGTGTTCAAGGCCTCCAGCCCGCCGGGTAAGTGGTCGGTGAGCATGATATAAGCGCCTGGGGTGGTAGCCTCGACTTGTAGAACGACCTTGACCAACTGCCCGGCCGGGAAGGTCTGCAAGGGCGCGTCCGGTCCAGAGATATGGTAAGTGCGCGTGATCAGCAGGTCGCCGGCGCTCTGGATGGCCGGATAAGGAATGGCGATCTGGCTATTCAGGGCATAGTAGAGCGGGCTGTCTGTATCCTGGGTGATGGTCAGCGGATTGAGCCCGGCTACCATCTGGCTGATGGGGATGGTCACATCCACGGCAGGTGTGCCGGCCGAGAGCGTGCCGGACAGCAACTCCTGGCCGTTCAGCTCCAGGCGGTAATTCGCTGGCCCAGCGGCAACCTGGTTTGCAAAGATGTAATCGGTGAGCGCCAGGATGGTGAAGGCGGTCTCGTTGGTGCTGCCCCAGCCGTCGAACTGTCGCTGGCTCATCAGGTAGTGGACCATCTGGGGGATGCGCGGGTCATCCGGGCGGATGCGCAGGAAAGCCTGCAGCGCCAGGGCGGTGGTACGGATGTCGGAGGACATGGTCTTGAGGCGGTATTCTCCGTCTTCATTCCCGGTAGGCCAATACACATCGCCGTTCGATTGGGCAGCCGACGTTGCCAGGTTGTCGAGCAGTGCCAGGGCGGCCTGGGTCTGCTCGCCCTGCGCCAACGCCAGTGCCAGGGCGGCCTGGCTGAAGGCATCCAACTGGTAAGCCTGTTTGGCCAGTGCCAGGGCGGCTTCGGGCTGGCCCTGGCCGGCTACCGCCAGGCTGTACAGGGCGAAGGCGCGCGTGCGGATATCCATCTCGTCCAGGCTCTCGACCAGCCAATCTGCGCCGGCCTGGATCACTTTTGGCTCGACGGGATAGCCGGCGTCGGCGGTGACTGCCAGGCCGAAGACCACCCAGGCAGTCTGGTAGTCGTTGGTATCATCGTCATGCCACCAGCCCCAACCGCCGTCCAGGTGCTGCATGCTGTACAAATTTCCCAGCCCGGCCTCGACCAGGTGGTCCAGATCGTAATTCAAAGCCGTGCCTTCGCTGCCCAACCGGGCCAGGGCGCGCCCGATCACGGCGTTGGGCAGCGCCCGGCTCATGGTCTGTTCTACACAGCCGTAAGGATAACCGGTGAGGAACTCCAGCCCTTTCAGCAAGCTGCCGCCGATGGAGCGGCTGAGCTGCACCTGCACCGTGCTGCTGTCCAGGGCGTTTTCAGGCAGGGTCAGGGAGGTGATGTACTGGTCCTGGAAGCTGCCGGCCTGGCTGTAGTTATAGGGGATGGCCAGGGGGCGGATTTCTAACGGCAGGCGGATGGCGTCGCCGCCCGAGCCATCCTGGGCGTTGGCCTGGATGGTCACCTGGGCCTGGCCAGGCTGGCGCGCGATCGCCTGCCAGCTCACCTGGCGGCTTTCGCCAGCGGCCAGGTGGATCTGCTGGGTGGGTTGGGCCACTTCCAGCAGGTCGGCTTCCAGGCTGAGGTCGAAGGTGCGCTCAGGTCCGTAGTTGTGCACCAGGGCGGAGAGGGAGACGTCGTCCGATACGACCAGGCTGCGCGGCAAGGCCGGCTGCACGACTACTTCGCGCTGGGTGAGGATGTTCAGGTGCCCGTCGCCGACCCGGGTATCCTGGGTTATGGCGCGTGCCGTCAGACGCCAGCTCGTCAGGTTGTCGGGCAGGGCCAGGGTTGCGGTGACGATACCGTCTTCGCCGGTTTCCAGCGCGGGCAGCCAGACGGCAGTATCTTCGAAATCGCTGCGTAGATCGGGTTCTGAAACATCCCCTCCCCCTCCTCCGTAATCGCCTGAGATGATTTCCCGATAAGGTGCCATCGAGTCGAAGGTAGTGACCTTCAGTTCGCGCCGGCCATAGAAGGCGTTGAAGATCGGCGGGCTGAGTTCGCGGCTCAGGCTATAGATGGATTCGTCCACCAGTGCCAGCGAGACTTCGGCGTCCGCCGGTCGGCCCTGGACGTCGTTCACCTGGATCGTGAAGGTGGCTGTCTGGCCGGCGGCGTAGATAGGTTGGTTGGAAGATAGATTTACTTTTAGCGCTTTGGAAGTGGCATCTACCTGGATCTCGACGCGGTCGGTGCGCAGCCGGCTGTCGGGCAAGTTGTAGAAAGTGTATTCTTTGGGATATTCTTCTTTGAACTGAGCCAGGCTGGTGCTGCGCGCCTGCCAGGCATTGACAGTCACGAAGGTATTGGGGGCGTCCGATTCCAGGATGGGGACTTCGATCAGCGTGGTGGGTGCGGTCAGGCGGATGGGCATGGAGCGATAGACCTGGCTGCGCTCGAAAGTCAGCAAAGCCGGTCCGCTGAAGCTCGATGCGACCATGAAGCGGGCAGTCTGGTAAGGCCGGTATTTTTTCTGCTCTACCGAGATGGAAATATGGTTCCCATCATAATAATCACTCGCATAATCATCTCTCCTGAAGCGCATTGTCTGGCTATATTGATACTGGCTAAGGACTTCCAGGCTTTTTTCGTATTGCATCGCGTGACCGGCTGCATCTTTGCCCGTCAGTACCAGGGAATAATAGCCTGGAGTTTTCAGGGTGAGCGGCAGGCTGATCTTCCCATTGGGGCCAGTAGTGAGCTGTGTCTGTGTAATTGGCTCGTGATGCCAGCTACTCCAGTTATATTTGTCCAATTTAAAAGTCAAATCTCGCCCGACTACCGGCTTACCTTCCAGGGTCTGAGCAGTAGCTGTAATGAAGAACGGCTGCCCAGCTTGCAAATAATATCCACTACCTTGCAGACTGAGCCTCTCGGCAGCGTTGAAGATATGCACGATTTTATAAGCACTGACTGTCTGGTGGCTGCCGTCGTCGGCAGTGACTTCGATGGCAACCGGGCTTTTCTGCAGACTGTCACCCCACCAATACCAGCGGTCTTCTTCGTACTCGGGCATTGTGGCAGGCAACGTCAGAGTAAAGTGCCCGGTAGCGTCAGTAATTCGGTTTGTTTCATGGAAGGGTCCTGGGGACCAGCGATAGTGCTCGTTTTCGTCGCTGTCCTGGCTTT
This sequence comes from uncultured Anaerolinea sp., assembly GCA_964595435.1. Classification (GTDB taxonomy): domain Bacteria; phylum Chloroflexota; class Anaerolineae; order Anaerolineales; family UBA4823; genus RBG-16-57-11. The sequence continues at coordinate 66,423 of CAZQQJ010000022.1, forward strand.
CGCCATCCCACCACCAGGAATAGTAAGAATAGATTCCATAGATGCGAATATTCAGGTTGGCTTTGGCGACCGGCTGTCCATAGAAGTAACGCGTGTCGATGTCGATGTGCATCTTCTCGCCATCGATATAGCTCTCAGCATCTGTTTTCAACTCGACCTTGAAATCGGGCTTGCGGTAATCCTGCACTTTGAAAAGCTGGCGGTGGCTTTCGCCTTCCAGCTCGAACTGCAGCTCGTATTCACCAGGTCCGGTGGCCTTGTCCAGGCGGAACTCACCGTTCAGGCTGCCGAAGGCGTTGGTCTGGGTCTGCAAGGTCTGCAATGCATTCTGGCGCGCATCGCGCAGACGCACTGTGACTGGCGTGCCTGCGGGAAGCAGGCTATAGCGGGCGTCATCGTCTTTGCGGACGATGGCTTTGAAATAGACGGTCTGCCCGGGCCGGTAAATCGGCCGGTCGGTATAGGCATAAATTTTCAGTTGGGTCAGCGGAATCGTCTCATTGTAATAAGACCAACCCATGTTTTCATCCCATCGCTCGCTCATGCCTGCCATTGTGTAATCTTCGCCGTCCTCGCCTTTCGTACGGGCGAAGACCAGAGCCGGCTCTCTCTCCCCAGAAAACGGGAGGCGAAGCGAGCCTTCGCGGTCCATAGCGCCCCGGGCCATCAAAGCGCCTTCCCAATCGTAAACGTATACTTCGGCCGGCTCGCTGACTGGCCTGCCATTAATATTGGTTAGCCAGGCGCTGACCTGCCCCACACCGCGTTTGACGATCAATGTATTGTAGGTCAAAACGAGAAACAGGTGATCATCCACTTCGCCGGATAAATCGGCGTTCTCAGCCGCGGAAGCGGACAGGCGCAGGATGTACAAGCCGGGCGGGACATCCTCCGGGATGAAAAATTCCTGCACATTTTGCCCGTCGAGCCGGGCCTGCCAGGACTTGAAAGGTTTTTCGGGCAGATTGTCAAAGCCATCTTTGGAGAGATAGCGCTGGACGAATTCGTTCAGGTCGAATTGGTACAGGCGAAAAGTGGCAGGCAAGTCAGCTATGCCGCGAAAATTGGCGAAATGCAGCGCTCGCCGGCCCTCGGCATCCAAAACCTGGATATCGGCGCCATTTTCTTCACCCAGGTCAATATTATCATTGCCAGGGCGATTCACCCAGCAGCGGAAAGACCACTCGAAAGGTTGGCCGAGAATAGGCTGGCCCAGATCGTCAAGAGCGGTGGGCTGAAGCGCGGCGGTATAGATCTGGTTATCGGACTCGATCCAGACCGTGGGGGTAAATACCAATATTTTCTCCCCCGCCCAGGCAAAAGTGCCTTCCATCGCGGGCGTTATTTGAAAGGCAGCTTCCGTCGAAGCACGATCCATTGGGCGCTCGAAAGTAATTTTGACCGCAGTACAATCCTGGTAGGAATACCTATTGTTCCCTGCCGCTGGATAGGTCCAACTGATCGGCGGCCTGGCATAGAAGGAGACCGGCCCGGCCAGGGTAACAGGATCGCCCTGTGCGTCGATCAAAATGTTGTCGAACTGTATCGAATACTGGATGGCGGTTGAGAAAGGCTGGTCGGCTTTGAAACGGGCCGTTTGCGCGCCGAGCCAGTTCCATGTACCGCTGACCGTCGGCGTGATGGTAAACGGCAGGCCGCTTTTTTCAGGGTCGATAGCCTGGCTGAACCTCAGATCCAGGTAATCGACAACCTGGCCACTTTCAGGCCAAAGCTCGACGTGCACCTCGTTCACCCGATATTCCCAGATGTAGGCCTCGGATAGGGGCACGCCGGCAGTATCCCGGGCGCCGGGGCCCAGGCTGAAGCGGTAGCGGGTGCGATAGTCCAGCGGTTGAAGCAAGTCGATTTCCAGTTTTCTCTCACCCTGCCATTTGATCTCGAAAGGAACTGCCGGTTGGATGGTGAAGGCCTGGGCCACGCTGTCGGCGTCCATGGCCTGGTTGAAGCTCAGATAAATACCTGGCGTGCGCGTGCCGATGTCCGGCCCGGCCGGCTGGCGCTTGACCACCTGGGGAGCTTTGCGGGTGTGGATTTCCCACTGCTGGGGTGCAGCGAAATGCTCGCCGTTGGCACTGCGCAAGTCGCGGTCTAGGAAAATCAGGTAATCGGCATCGGGGGCTAGGTTTGCAGCGGGCGTGAAAGTCAGCCGGGTGTGGTCTTCGTTCCAGGCCAACTCGCCGGGGGCGTAAGGCAAGGTGAGCAGGGCCGGCTGGGCGCTGGCCGGGTCCATCGGCTGGCTGAAGGCGATGGTTAATGGAGCGACGGGCGAGACGGAGCGCACGTCCAGGTTGGGAGGCAGGCTGGCGGCCAGCTTCACGGGTGCGGGCGTAGCGGTGATCTGAATCGCCGGCCGGTTATGGCCGGCGGCCTGGCCAGGGATTGAGTTCAAGAAGATGAAAATCCAGGCGAACGAGAAGAGCAGGGTCAGGGGGATGAGAGAATAGCGGCGCATGGTGCCCCTTTCGAACGGTGAACTTTGCTAATGGAGCGTTTGAGCAGATTCGCTCATCTGCCCATTATAAATCTCTTTCTCGTCATTGCGCGCCAGGACCGCGAAAAATCCTCGGCGCCAGCCTCCCTCCTTCCGGTTTTGGGGTAGAACTGGCGCCGATTCGATATATAAGATACCTCTAAAACCCCTGTACCCGTTAAGCCCAACCTGGCAGATTGCAGGTTCTATGTAAGAGTTCCGAAAACCACTACAGAGTACGACAAATTTGGCGGGACTCTCATAATCTCCGATGCAGTTTTGGTAAAATTGCAATTTATATTGTGTTATGTATTGGTTGGCATGTTTTATCCCCGCCGGTTTAGCAGGTTCCAACCTCCAGGGTCTCAAAGACTCCTGGAGGTTGGAACTACGACCCGCCGCGTTTGCTACAGCCAGTCCCTCGGCACTTCGGCGCCAAAATATCTTCATCCCAACCCCCAGGTGCCCGGGCGCCTGCCCCCTAATAATGCCGCGCCAGTTCGGAGGCATAGCGTTTGCCAACCTGCTCCGCGTTGGCGGCCAGCCAGTCGGCCAGGCGGGTGCGCCCGGTGGGTGGCTGTGCCGAGACGAGCAGATCGGCGCTCAGGCCCTGCACCTCTTCCCTGGTCAGGGTCACGTCGCCCATCCACCAGCCGATCAGCCCCGACAGGCGCAGGACGACCGCTGGCGGCAGGTGGATGATCCACGGTTTGCGCTCGATCACTTTGGCAACCAGCGCCAGCAATTCGTTGAAGGTGAAAACGTCCGGCCCGACCGCGTCCAGGACGCAATTTTCCTGCCCGGCGGCGGCCTGTACGGCCAGGCCGGCCATGTCTTCCACGTAGACCGGCTGCAGGCGGTATTCCCCAGAACCCGGCACAGCAAACAGCGGGAAGGCGCGCAGCAGGTAAGCGATGTTGTTGATCAGGATGTCTTCCAGGCCGAAGATGACCGTGGGGCGCAGGATGGCGTAGGACAGCCCGGATTGCTGGATATACCCTTCCAACTCGGCTTTGCCGTGGAAATAGGGCAGGGGCGAATCCAGGGATGGGTTGGTGATGCTGACGTGCACCAGGCGGCGCACGCCGGCCTGCCGGGCGGCGTCGATCAAAATCTTCGTGTTGCGCACCGCCAGGTTATAGGTATTGTGGCCGTGGTCGAAGCGCACCCAGTACGTGTTGTACAGGGCGTCTACCCCGGCCAGGCGCTCTACCAGCCGTTCGGGATGGTCGAAGTCGTAGGGAAAAGCGGGCACCTGGTCGCCGAACTCGTTTGGGCGCTGCGGGTGCCCGGTCAGGGTACCCACCCGACGGCCCTGGGCGAGCAGGCGGCGGGTGATGTATTTGCCTGTATAGCTGTATGCACCGGTAACAATATCCATATCATTTGACTCCACAGGTTAAGGGTAAGGGGTTGCTGAGTAATCCGTCGATGGGTAATCGGCAGGCTGGCGCTCAGGCGCCTGGGCGCCGATGGCTTTGATCTTCGTCGGTCTACCGTTTGATGCCTAATAGTTTCTCTAAAGTGCTGCTGCGCAGTTCGTCGAGGGCGAGCAGGGTGGCGACCAGGTTGTCCAGCGAGCGGAAGAAGCTCTGCATGGCTTGCAGGCGTTTCTGGTAAAAGCGGGCCAGCTCTTCTTGCTGCGGGTCGATTGCGCCGTCTTCGACCATCGCCAGGCTTTCGCTGACCGACTGCAGAGCGTGGTCGAACTCGCTCTTTTCGCGCTCTTTGAGGATGCCTTTGATAATCTTCCAGAAATCGGTCTCGGCGGTGTAATAATCCTTGCGCTCGCCGATCTGCAGGTGTTTGTGCACCATACCCAGGCGCTCCAGGGCGCGCACGTTGGTGCTGACCGCGCCTTTGGTGACGCTGACCTGCTCGACGATCTCATCCAGGGAGAGCGGGCCAGGGGAGAGATACAGGGCGCCGTAGATGGCGCCCATCGCTTTGGGAAAGCCCCAGAATTCGCTGATACGGCTGAGGCCGAGCAGGAAGTGTTGGCGGGATTGGGAAAGAGAATCGGTCATGGTTGGTCAATGGGTAATCGGTCAATGAGTAATCTGTGATGTGTGCATGTTGCTTGCGAAAGCTCAACAAGAGAAATGTCGGATCGGTTGTTATTCGTCGTTTAGTATAAACTAAACGTATTATATCTAAGATATCTGTACTGTCAAGAGCTGTTCATGTGATGCTATTGATTTCCTCTCTCACTTCCAGTATAATCTAGTCAGACTAGTCTGTTTCGGAGGTGCGTATGGATAATACCTGGCAGCTTCAAGAGGCCAAGAGTAAATTTAGTGAAGTGGTGGACCGCGCCCTGGCCCAGGGAGTGCAGGTCGTTACCCGGCACGGGAAGAAGGCTGTGGTGGTCTTGCCGTTCGAGGAATATGAGCGGCTTACCAGACAGAGGCGTACACTGAGCCAGTTCCTGCTCGAATCGCCTTTGGCCGGTTCGGAGCTTGTCCTCGAGCGCGATCAAAGCTTGCCGCGTCATATCGAGATTGAGCCATGAATTACCTGTTGGATACCTGCGTGCTCTCTGAATTTGCCCAACGCAGGCCGGAAGAAAAGGTCGTTCGCTGGGTGGATGGCATTGACGAGGAAAGGATATTCATCAGCGCCATTACTTTGGGGGAGATTCAGCGTGGTATCGAACGGCTGCCCGGATCACACCGCAAAACGGAGCTGCGAGTCTGGCTGAATAACGGTTTGATCGAACGCTTCGGCCGGCGCATTCTTCCGGTGGATGCCCAGGTGATGCTGGTATGGGGGTCACTTGTGGCGCGCACGGAAAGCCTGGGGCAACCGGTGTCGTTGATGGATTCGCTCATTGCCGCCAGCGCATTGCAAAACAACCTGATCCTCGCCACGCGCAATGTGGGCGATTTCGTTCCTTGCGGGGTGCAATTGATCAATCCGTGGGAATAGTTTTTCTTCTGTTGCGTGTGCAGCGTGCAACGCCGCACACGCAACAGAGCCAGGTAAAAAACTTCGCCCCCTGCTGGAGAAACTTTAGAGATAGTGCAGTTCTTTGGCCTGTTTGGTCAGCTCCTCCCGGAACTCGGGATGGGCAACGTTGATCAATTGCGTGGCGCGCTGGCGAATGCTCTTGCCATACAGGTCGGCCACGCCATATTCGGTGACCACGTAATGGACGTGGTTGCGGGAAGTAACCACGCCGGCGCCGCGGTTGAGCATGTGGGTGATACGGCTAATCTTGCGCCCGTCGCGCAAGGTGGTAGTGCTGGGCAGGGCGATGATGGGCACGCCGCCTTTGGAGCGCGACGCGCCGTAGATGAAGTCCAATTGCCCGCCTACGCCGCTGTAAATCTTGGGGCCGATGCTATCGGCGCATACCTGGCCGGTCAGGTCGACTTCGATGGCCGAGTTGATTGCCACCTGGCGCTCATTTTGGGCGATGACGAAGGGGTCGTTGACGTATTCGGTAGGGTGCAGCTCGATGAGCGGGTTGTCGTCTACCCATTCGTAGAGTTTATTGCTGCCAATGATGAACCCGGCGATCATCTTGCCGGGATGGATGCTCTTGCGCGACCCGGTCAGCACACCGAGCTCAACCAGGTCGATAACCCCGTCCGAGAACAACTCGCTGTGCACCCCCAGGTCTTTCTTGTCCTTCAGGTAGTTCAGCACCGCGTCGGGGATAGCGCCGATACCCATTTGCATGGTCGCGCCATCTGGGATCAGTTCAGCGATGTGGCAGGCGATGCTGTCGATGACTTCATCCGGGCCGCCTTCGGTCATCAGCAACTCCGGCAGGATGTAGTCGACCGGCACAATGTGATTGATGCGGCTGATGTGGATGAACGAATCGCCCAGGGTACGCGGCATTTTCTGGTTAACTTCGGCGATGATGACTTTGGCCGATTCGGCAGGCGACTTGGTCAGCCCGACCTCAATGCCCAGGCTGCAGAAGCCATGCTCGTCGGGGGGTGAACAGTGGATCAGGGCGACATCGATGGGCAGATGCCGGTTCTTGAACAGCAAGGTGAACTCTGAGAGCAGCACGGGGGTGAAATCGGCGCGGCCTTCGTTCACTGCCTGGCGGACATTGGCACTGACGAACATCGTGTTGACCTGCAGGTGGCCCTGCATCTCCGGTTTGACGTAATCAGCCGGGCCAATGCTCAAAGCCTGGCAAATTTCCACATCATGCAAGTTGGGGGCATATTCGACCAGCGCTCCCAGTACCTTCTGCGGTACCGAGCAGTTGCCGGTGAGGAAGATGCGGTTGCCGTTTTTGATATGCTGCACTGCTTCTTCAGCGGTGGTGACGCGGGATTGGTAGAGCTTGTTGTAATCTGCCATGATCCACTACTCCATTTGCGCCAGGGGGGAGAGACTGGAGATATGTCGCACCTGGCCTTTGTGGGTGCCCACGCCATGCTCGATCGCCGGGTTGTCGGCTATGGCCGCATCAATACCCTTGGTGACGATCTCTTCGATAAAGGGGATGGCCGCGTTGAGAAAGGCGTAGGTGGAGGTGCGCGCTACGAGGCTGGGCATATTGGGTACACAGTAATGAATGATGCCCTCTTCGATAAAGGTGGGTTTCTCGTTGGTGGTGGGACGAGAGGTTTCCACACAGCCGCCCTCGTCGATGCTGATATCCATGATGACGGAACGCGGTTTCATGTTGCGTACCATCTCGCGGGTCACCACAATGGGGGGGTGCTCGCCGGGGACCAAAACCGCGGCGACGACGATATCCGCATAGGCGCAGGCGCGGGCCAGGCTGACCGAATTCGAGAGCATGGTCACGGCGCCGGGCAGACTGTTGTGAATGGTCTCCAGGGCCAACAGGCTGGTATCCAGGACGGTGAGATGGGCGCCCATGCCAAAGAAAGCTTTTGCGGCGCAAGAACCGGCCAGGCCAGCGCCGATGATGACAACTTCGGCAGGTGGCACGCCGGGCATACCGCCGAGCAGGATGCCTTTACCGCCGGCATTGTTTTGCAGCAAGCGGGCGGCGATCTGCGCGGCCAGGGTGCCGCCGATCTGGCTGAGTGGCTTGCGGATGGGTACGCTGCCATCCGCAAGGTGGATCTGCTCGTAGGCAATGGCGGTGATTTCGTTGGCGAGCAATTTTTCTACCCGGCTCTTGCGCGCCGATCCCAGGTGCAGCAGACCAGCGATGGCGACGCCCGGGCGCAGCCAGTCGATCTCTTCTTCGGTTGGACGCGCCACCTTGAGCAGCAAATCCGCCCGGCCAAAGACTTCGTGGGGTGTGTAGACAATTCTGGCCCCTGCCTGGATGTATTCCTGGTCGCTGAAGCCGGCTTCCAGGCCGGCGTCGTGCTCGACATAACAGGTATGCCCCATCTGGGTGAGCATTTTGACCCCCATGGGATGCAACCCTACCCGGTATTCAAAAATCCGGCGTTCTTTGGGTACGCCTATGTTCATCAGTTCGCCTCCTCGACTCTAGGGAAATTGCTCTTTGGTTTCAGTATAACACAAGCCGCAAAGCGAAGAAATTGCCATTGGGCAGGAATCTGGCTTGATGAATGTCACTATGATGGGCGCCTGGGCGCCCACATGCTCAGGGATGGGAGACTGGAGGTTACGCGTGCAGCAGTTCAGGAGAATCCGCCGGGTTCAAAGATATTCGTACAGTGGTTCCCTTGCCCGGCTGGCTGTACACTTCGATTTTACCCTGGTGCTGCTCGATCACCTGGCGGGCAATCGACAGCCCCAGGCCGAGGCCGCGGAACATGCGCCCTTCGATCTGGTCGATGTGGAAGAAGCGGTCAAAGATGCGCGACCGGATATCTTCGGGGATTCCAACGCCATGGTCACGGATCTCGACCCAAACCAGGCGGTCTTGCTGCCCGGCGGCGATTTCTACCTGGCCGTCTTCATAGCTGAATTTGATGGCATTATCCAGGATAGCTCCGAAAGCGCGTTCCAGGCTCCTGGCGTCGCCCGATACAGGTGGCAGACCCGGATGAATGTCCATGACCAGGCGGACGTTATTCTCCAGCAGCCTGGCCTGGCCGCGTTCGGCGACGGTTCGCAGCAGCCCGGGCAGGTCGGTGGGCGAGAAGTGGGGCAGGATCAGATCCATCTCCTGCACAAAGAGGATGTCGTTGACCAGGGTGATGATTTGCTGGATGTGGCGTGAAGCAGTTTTGATGGCGGCCTGCTGCGCTTCGGCGTTCAAGCTCTGGCCGGAAGCCTGCCACATTTCGACCATTTGCAAAAAGCCATTGGCGGCAGTCAGCGGTGTGCGCAGCTCATGGGCGATGGTGGTGAGAAACTCGCGCCGGGCGTATTCTTGTTCGGCGAGCTGCTGGTAAGCGGCGGCCAGTTCCCCGGCCTTTATGCGCAGGTCTTCGATGGCCATGGCATCGTTCTCTCGCAGGCGGCGTACGACTTCCTGCACCATGGCGCGGGACATGCTGGCGCTGCTGCGCATCAGCTCATTGAAATGTTCTTTCCGGATTTCCAGCACAGTGGTTGGCTCGGTGGTGGTGACCGACGCGGCGCGCGGCGCGTCTTGCAGCAGGGCCATCTCACCGAAGAAATCTCCTGCTTTGAGCGTGTTGAGCAGGCGCACCTGGTTATGCACTTCACTGATCAGCTTGGTCACCTGCACCTGGCCCTGAAGGACGATGTAAAATGTAGACTCGACGGCGTCTTCATGGCACAGCACGGTGTTCGCCGGATACGAACGTACTTTGCCGCTGGCGATCAGTTCATTCGCCTCGGTGACGGGGATGCCGGGGAAGGCGAGAAGCATCGTACGCAGGGGAACGATCGTATGATTCATAACGCAGCCCTATCCTCGGCGCTACTGCCTTTCATAAAACACAAACAATACGCTGCCATAATGACGCTGGTCGAATTCTTCCAGGTGCTGGAGCTCGAGAGCCTGGTATTCGACCGGGTGAATCTGGACGATGACCCAGGCGTTTTCTGCCAGCCAATCTGCGTGACTATCCAGGGCCAGGATGGCGCGCTTCCATAGCTCCTTGTATTGGGGAGGAGCTATAAATACGTAGTCGAAAGCGCGATCGGTGGGGCGCTCCAGCAGGGTGAAGGCATCCTGGCGCAGCACCTCGGCGCTGCCAGCCAGGCCGGTGCTATCCAGGTTGGCGCGCACGGTTTCGACCGCCTGGCGTTGGAGATCTACGAAACGCACAAAAGACGCTCCCCGGCTGAGCGCCTCGATGCCCACGCTGCCCGTGCCGGCAAACAAATCCAGCAGACTGGCGCCGGCAATATCTGCTCCCAGGATGTTAAAGAGCGATTCTTTGGCGCGGTCGGTAATCGGGCGGGTGCTATCGCCCGGGACGGGGCGCAGCTTGCGCCCGCGTGCACTGCCAGAGATCACTCGCAATCCAGTCATTTCTCAAACCCGGTCGTTTTTGGGGTCAAGCCTGGCAGATTTCAACCACCTGCCAGGCTGCTGCACTCAATTTCCTACGCTTTGCCGGAAGGCCAGCAGATTGCCCAATGGGGCATGGGTAGGTGTAACACAGCCAGTACCCAGGATGAAGCGTTGCCCTTCGGTGGCCTGTAAGCTTTCGGATGCCTCGCTGCGTACCTGTTCGGGTGTGCCGAGCACCAGGGTCTCGATGCGCACTCCACCACATACTGCCCCGGGGAAACGGGATTTCCCCAGGCCGAGGGAGGGGAAGGTCTCGCGATCGTGCCAGTTGATGATGTTCACCGGGTAGCTGGCAACCAGGTCGAACATGACATCCAGGCCGTGCAGGTGCAGCATACGCAGCCACATGTTCTGGCTGGCCTCCAGGAGCTGCAAATCATAGGCGCGCCCAAAGGTATTATACTCTGCTTCGGAAAGGAGCCCATACTGGGCATGTTGCACGGCGTAAAAAATGCCTGAAATCTGGCAGGTCTGGATGGCTTCGATGAAACGCAGGGTGCTTTCGGTGATGATGCGTAGCCCTGCCTGGACGGCATCGGGATAGCGGCGCATGTGGACCAGCAGGTTGGCGCCACCAGCCAGGTTTTTGGCCTGCGAGAGGGGGTTGAAGATGGTCTGGATGATGGGCGTCCCCGGTCCGAGTTCTTTGACCATCAGGCGCAAGCATTCCAGTTCGGCGGCCAGGTGCCCCTTGTGGGGATCGAGCAGGGGCAGGCGCTCCCAATCCTCCGGGTGTTGCACAACGCGAGCGGTGTATTCGCGGGTGCCTTCCGTGTTGCCGCGCCATTCATCCCGGGCGCCCCAGTCTTTCAGGCAATAGGATGAAGCCGGGGTTACTTTGACCAGGTCAAAGTCGAAGGTATTTTGGAAATGCAGAGCAGCTTGCGCCAGTCCTTGCGGCGTCTGGTCATCGACGGGAAAATGGCGCCACAGAGCCACAGGCGGCCGGTCAAGGGTCTGGCCAGCCAGGCAGGCTTCGAGGCGGTCTCGGTGAGTGATCATGTTCCTCCAGGGGTGTGATTCATAACCGTATCCAAAACTTTGCGGATTTCGCTTTCTTCGGCGTGCTGGCTGTTGAAGAATTCGACCATGAAGGCCGAACGCCGGGCGCGCAGCGCCAGCGGGGCGGCCGTGGCGATATCTTGGGGCAGCACTTCCAGCCGCCCATCGGCAGCAGCATGGGCGCGGGCGGCTTCGAACAGGGTGATCTCGGCGCGCAGCGAGTCGATTTGCAATTCTCGCACGATATCCAGGCCCAGGCGGGCCACCTCTTCGGCGATCGTTACCTGAGCCAGCGTGTCGCTGGCGGCCTGGATCTCGGCTTTGAGCAGGGCGGTTTCTGAGGCATATTCCGATACCGTCCGGCGCGGGTTGGTCTGGTAGGCATGCACCCGGCGATAGGCCTCCAGGCGCTCTTCGGGCTGGTAGAGGCCGTGGACGACCACGCGCAATCCGAAACGGTCCATGATCTGCGGGCGCAGGCGGCCTTCCTCGGGGTTCATCGAGCCGATCAGGGTAAAGCGGGCGCGGTAGGTCGCGGCAATCGGCCCGCGCCGTACGGTGTAGCGCCCCTGGGCGGCGGCATCCAGGATGGCGTCGGTGATTTCATCTTCGAGCAAGTTGACTTCGTCGATGTACAGGATGTTGCGGTCGGCCTGGGCCAGCACGCCGCGGCGGATGCGCAGCCGCTCGTGGACGGCGGCGCGCTCATCCAACCCGCCGACCACGTCTTCCATGCGGGCGTTGAGAGGCAGTTCGACCAGGCGCACGCTGTCCAGCCGGGCCAGCGGTTCGCCCAGGGCGAACTTCTGGGCGCAATCGGGGCACACCGCGTCGATCCCGCCGGTTTCGATGTCTTCGGGCATGCAGCCGTAGTGGCACAGGCTGCGCGGCACTTCGGGCAGCAGTTCGACCAGGCTGCGCACGGCGGTGGTTTTGCCGGTGCCGCGCGGCCCGATGAGCAGCACGCCTCCCAGGGCAGGGTTGATCAGCGCCAGCAGCAGGGCCAGTTTCATCTCGCGCTGGCCGACCAGCGCCAGGAAGGGGAAGGGCAGCACTTCGACCAGCCCGGCGTCTTCGGCGGCGAACTGAGCGCGGAAGCCGCGCCCCGAGACGCGGTCGATCAACTCGCGCAGCGAGCGCGGTCCCGAGGCGGGGTATTCCTCGCCGGTCAGCGCAGGTGGACTTTGCGTTTCGTCGTGTTCGTCGGCCATTTCGTTTCACCGGTATCCGATAAACTCCACACAGTGGGGTTTATCGGAAGGTCAATCCATATCGTCGCGCAGGTCGCCGAAATCGAGCACCGGCAGCAAATCGGGCGCTTCATCCAGCACGTCGATCATGTGCGTGGCGACCTCGGGCATGGAGGGAGGCAGCGGAACGCGCGCCGGCGGGCGGATGGGCGGCGGGGCGGGCGGCGGTTTGCGCCGTGGAATGCTGACGCCGAACTCACGCTTGCGCAGAATGCGCAACTCGTCGGTCAGCATGCCCACGTAATGCCCGTGTACCGAATACACCCGCCGGTCGGCGGTCACCCAACCGATCCATTCGCCGGCCGGGTTGTAGATATGGGGATAGGCCAGGAAGGCGCCCAGGTCGCCGCGCCAGGTGTAGAGAGGGATCAGCTTTTTAGGGGCGAACATGAGCCTATTATACCGCTCTGTTCTCTATTTGCCGGGAACCGCGCCGCATAATGGTAGCGGCTCCTGGCATACTCTAATAAAGAGCTATGCAAAGATGAATGGCGTTAGAATCTACGGAGCGGGGTAAGTGAAAAAATGGGTTAGACATAAAATAATCGCCGTTTCCTGGAGAATGTTTGTTGATGTCATAGCGAACTCAATCTAAATTGGCTAACCCTGATTGAGAAAGCATTTCATCGTAACGTAATCGTGTCAATAGAATATATCTTCCATTCCCCATTTTCCCATATCAGCGTTGCAAAATAAGAATGCACACCGTTTGGCGCTGCGCCAATTCCCCCTTTTTCACCCTCAACGTAAACCTTAATCCAGAACTTTTTTTGTTTTTCCTGGTCACCTTCGTAATAAGGTTGGGCAGAGATGAGCCTATAGGTTTTTACTTCCAGTATTTTGCTAAGTCTGACATATTCTTGCATACTAATTGCATGTGGCGTAGAAGGGCTTAATAATTGGTATGCTTCTGCGAATAGACCGTGGCCGAATAACTCGCAGAACCGGGTAATAACAATCACGCCATCATAATATGCTGTATCCTGATCCGGGTGGGCTGGCGGCGTTGAGGATAAGGTCGATGTAGCGGCTGCTTGTACCTGGGCCTTGGAAGCGGTTGTTGCCTGAAGAGTTGGAGTTGCAGTTTGAGAGATGGGTATAGGAATTTCAACAGTCCCTGGTACGATTCGGGTGACTTCAACCGTTTGAGGCGCGATGCGTGTGACTTCGATTGTTTGAACTGCTCTGTTACAAGCAGCCAATATGGGCCCTGATAGCAAGAATAAGGCGATTTTAAGTAATCTTTTCTTCATCGTCATCATCTCCAACTACTATAAACTGGGGGGAATGATCTACAAGTAAAATCCTTCCTGGTACAGGATGACTTTTGTCATATTACGGGAAGCGCCTTAAGCCGCGCCAAGCATTCGTAATTATCTCTCGACACGCTCTGCAGACTTAGCCGTTTGGACGCGCCATGCAGGGCGCAGGTTGGGTAGCATAGTGACAGGGAAGGCTAGTGCCCTTCCTGTATTCTCGGATATCCAACGGCGACTAGGGTCAGGCTGGACGGCATCCTAAACGCTACTTCGAAGCGCGATTACTGCTGGACGGCAGTTTTGGCCAGGGATTGGCCGATGGGAATGCTGTAACCGGTGGAGATATTGGCGGGCCGGGCCTGGATTTCCGGCTGGTCTATGGCAACGCTCATGACTGCCAGGTGCATGTTCTCGCCATCCAGGAGATAGACGCCGGCGAACAGGCTGCCGGTGAGAAGCCGCGCCCCGTCGGCAATCATCTGCAATACCTCCTGCGTCTCCAGGCGGCTGGTGATCGCCTGCTGCACGGAGAGCAGGGTGGATAGGGCGCGGGTGCGCTCGGCGACCTGCTGCTTTAAGAGCGCATAGGAACGTTGTCGTTCTTCTTCGGATGGTACTGGCACGGTGGTATCCATACGACGATCGATTCGGGCGATGAGTCTGCCTTCCTGAAAAATTTGAGAACCGTCACTCGAAGCGATGATTTTCAAGTAATTGCCGCAGCCGTCTCTCCACACGCTCTACAAACTCAGCCGTCTGGATGCGCCACTCAGGGTTGGGGTCTTGCAGGATGAAGTTGACCAGCCCGACACCGCGGGCAGCGATGAAGGCGTCGATTTCACCGGGGTAGCGTTCCGGCCAGGGGCTGACCCGGGTGTAGCCCTGCGCAAAAGCGGTGCGCAGCTCAGGGTAGTTTTCTTCGTCCAGGAAATAATACAGTGTGGTGGCGATGTCTTGCACCGGCCAGCCCCACATCAGGTCTTCGAAGTCGATGGGCGAGAGCACACCGTGCCAGACGCGCACGTTCCACTGGTGCAGGTCGCCATGCAGGATGCGCATGGCTTCCCCGCTGGCCTTCAGGCGGTCGATAGCGCTCTGCGCCCAATCGATGGCCTGCTGGTAGACGGCGCGCCGCTGCGGCGGAAAAAGCTCCGTAAAACTTTCGTCGAACAGGATGACCGGCTCGGGGAAAGGAAAGACCCGGTCGAAACATAGCAGGAAAAGCCCGGCCGGAGGCTGGAAGGTGAGGGCGTGGGCGTGCAGGCGGGCGCTCAACGTTCCCAGGCGCTCCAGGTTGGCGGGCGAGATGTGACCGGCCAGGTCGCTGCCCGGCACCCAGGTGAAAATTTCGCACAACCGCGGCTCGGGGACGCCCTCGGCGCCGGCCTCAACCAGCAGGGCGCCATCCCTGGCGGGCAGCGGGCGGGGCACGCTCAAATCGGTATCGCGTGCCAGGGCGGCCAGCCAGGCCATCTCGGCGGCGACGTGGTCGCGGTTATGCCCGCCTTCGGGCACGGTGACGCGCAGGATGTATTTCTGCCCGGCGCGGGTATCCACGCGGAAGATGCCGTTCATGTCGTTGGTGACCAGGCGCAGGCGGGCCAGGTCGAGATCATACTGCTGGAGCGCGGCGAGCGCCAGGCGTCGCAGGCGGCGCGTCTGGCCGCGCTCGGTGAGGTCAGCATAAGGTTTCATGGTTTTTCTCCGACGGCGACCAGCGTGGTGGCGCTGTGGAAACCG
This sequence comes from uncultured Anaerolinea sp., assembly GCA_964595435.1. GTDB lineage: Bacteria > Chloroflexota > Anaerolineae > Anaerolineales > UBA4823 > RBG-16-57-11. The sequence continues at coordinate 81,576 of CAZQQJ010000022.1, forward strand.
ATCTCCTGGACGTGGCGGCGCAACGCTTCGCCGCGCGTTTGCAAGTCGGGGCGCTCCCCGGCGCGTTGGATGTAGCGGTCGAAGACCGGGTTCAATTCGGCGAGGATATCAGGATGGCGGGGGTCGTCGCTCAGGTCGGCCAGGTCGAACAGGCGCAGGTCCTTCAGCCCCAGACCGGTTACCATGCCAAGCAGCTCGCCTCGCGGGTAGGTATCGTTGTGGACGGTGCCAGTCGCCCGGTCTACTGCCCCCCACCAGTGGTGCAGGTGAACGTGGGTCATCTGTGTCTTACTCTGCCCGTCGCAGTACATCTCAGCGACGATGAAATGCCCTCCGGGGCGCAGCACGCGCTGCATCTGGCGCAGGACGGCCAGCGGGTCATCGAAGTGGTGCAGCGAGTTGGCGATGCACACAGTGTCGAAGGATGCATCGGGGAAATCCAGGCGCAGGGCATCTATTACTTCAAAGCGGATGCTCGGGCGGTCTTTGAAGTCTTCGGCGAAGGCCGCTGAGCCGCGCGGATTGGCGTCGATGCCGGTGATTTCGGTGTAATCTTTTAGCCCATCCAACAGGAAGTGGATGAACCCGCCTCTGCCGGTGGCCACATCGAGCACTCGCCCGCCGGAGATGGCGCCAAGAATGTCTTTTGGAAGGGTCATGGTTGAATCCGTAACGTATTATTTTGTGGTTTCGATAGAGCGCAATTTGGACGCTTCACTGTAGCCCAGGCCAATTGGCTGTCCGATGGAATAATAGCGGTTATCCAGTGCATATAGAATGGGATCCAGGTGGGTCAGGTCAGCAATGCGTTGCTTGCCATCTTGCTCGGTCAGAAAAGCCTGTTCGACATAGGTACAGGCCACTTCGGCCAGGAACATCTGGCGGTGCTGAACGGAGAATTTCTGCAGTAGGCGACATTCCAGGTTGACCGGGCACTGCTGGATCATGGGGGCATTGCCCAACTCACCGTAGAAGGTCTCGAACAGGGCGCCTTTATCCACTTCTCGACCTGAGACCACGCCGCAGTAATCGACCACGGTGAGCATGGCGGTGGTCGGAAAGTTGATGCTGAAGGCTTTGTTTTCCAGGATGCCCTGATTGGTGTAATGATCGCGGTGCGATGAGACGCACACCAGCGGTGGGTTGATGCCCATCAATCCCAGGTCACCGATGGTTTCGTAGTTGGGCCTGCCGCCTACGTTGGCGCCCAGCAGGACGATGGGAATAGGGTAAACGTAGGGAGTTTTGCCGAAAGGTACCTTCATACCGGCCTGTTTTATTCTACATCGCTATACGTCCAATAGCGGTTGGCGAAGAAGTTCCAGAACATGACCACAATCACCGCGATGGCCAGGGTGAAATTATCGGCCAGGGTCGTAGCTCCCAGGTAGGGTGAGAAATCCAGACCGAGAGTGACAAAGATGTTTTCCATCAGGGGCTCACCGAATTTGAGAATGGGGATACGGATGAGCAGGCCGGCGGCATTGACCACGAAGAATTGAACCAGTTGGCTGCCGAGCGGCTTGGAGCGGGAGTCGGGATAAGTCCAATAACGGTTCCAGGTAAAGTTGCTGATGACCGCGCAGATGAAAGAGATTGTGCCGGCAACGACCAGGGGGCTGTGGAAGACGCCAACCATCAGGTTGGCGACGCCGAAATCGATCACCGCGCCGATGATGCCGACGACGGCGAAGCGTAAGAAACGGGTGCGCTCGCGGGGGTTGGTTAGTAAAACGGTCACGAGAGAGTAGTTTCCTTAAATTGTTTAGAGGTTGGGTGCTCGGGCCGGTTAATCGACGGTTTTGAGCGGTTTGCCAGGCAGGCCCAGTTCTTTCAAAAAATAGGGGATGGTGCGCAGGACGCCCTCTTCCAGGTCGATCCTGGGTTCCCAGCCGAGTATCTGGCGAGCGCGGGTGATATCCGGCTGGCGGCGCTGCGGGTCGCTTTCGCTGCGCGCCCCGGGCTTGAAAATGATCCCGGCGGAATTGGAGGTCAGGCGGTTGATCGTGTCGGCAAATTCCAGGATGGTGGTTTCATGTGGGTTGCCAATGTTGACCGGCTCGTGCTCGTCCGAAAGCAACAGGCGGTAGATCCCCTCCACCAGGTCATCGACGTAACAAAAGCTGCGGGTTTGTGAGCCGTCTCCATAGATAGTCAGCGGCTCGCCGCTGATGGCCTGTTTCAAGAAGTTGGGCACCACCCGCCCGTCATCGATGTGCATGCGCGGGCCGTAGGTGTTGAAGATGCGCACGATACGGGTGTCGATATTGTGCGCGCCGTGATAGGCCATGCTCAATGCCTCGGCAAAACGCTTGGCCTCGTCGTACACCGAGCGCTTGCCGATGGGGTTGACGTGCCCCCAGTAGGTCTCTTTTTGCGGGTGCTCGAGCGGGTCGCCGTAGATTTCGCTGGTGGAGGCCAGCAGGAAGCGGGCGCCGTTGGCGCGCGCCAGGCCGAGGGTGTTGTGCGTGCCCAATGCGCCGGCTTTCATGGTCTGGATGGGCAGGTTGACGTAGCCGTAGGGCGAATTTTCGTTCGGGCTAGCGGGTGAAGCGAAGTGCAGCACAGCATCCAGCTTGCCAGGGACGAAGATGAAATTGGATACGTCGTGGCGGATGAATGAAAAGTTGGGGTGTCCCCCCAGATGGGCCAGGTTTTCGGGCCTGCCGGTGATGAAATTATCCATTCCGACCACCTGGTGGCCTTCTTGCAGCAGGCGGTCACACAGGTGTGAGCCCAAGAACCCGGCGGCGCCGGTAATCAAAATGCGCATGATATTCCTCCTGGTAAACTTATCGCCACACCACCCTTGTCGTCAGGCCGTCGCCGGTGATCTGGTTGGTTTCTCCGCTTTGTGCGTCCACCAGCCACAGGTTGCCCTGATCCAGGATTGCGATGGCATAGTTGCCGCTGACAGGCAGGGGCGCCGGTGACCAGGCTCCCCAATGTTGCTGCGGCTCGAGGCCGGCGTTTTCGGGCGGAGGAAAAAGCGTGAGACGGTTGGAACCGTCGCGATCCATCACCGCCAGGCGATAACGGCTGGTGTCGCTCTGGTTGGGGGTGATCGCCTGCAAGTAGGCGATCTGATAATCCAGGTTGCCGCCCTCCGACTGGATGGGCGAGGCGAGCGGGTAGGCAAACATGCCGGTTTGCGAAACCAGGCGCAGCGAACCGCCTGGCGAGATGACCGCGCTCAGGTCGAAATCGGGCGACTCTTCGGGCGTGACTGCACCCTGGGCGGCGATGTGCTCGCCGGTGTAGAGCACCTTGCCATCCGGCCCCCAGGTAATGCCGGGCACCCAGGCCCAATCGCCGAAGGGTTGCAAGGGGAGGATGTCGAGGGTGGGGGTGATCGTGCCGGTCTTTACGTCAACAATTCCGATGCTATCCGGGCGGGCAAAGGCCAGGGTACGTTTGTCCGGGCTCCACAGGTAGTTGACTCCCCACCAGCCGTAGACGCCGCCGGCGTTGGCTTCGATGATCGTCACCCATTGGGTGGTCCAACCGGTGGTACTGAAGGTCAGCGAGTGCAGGTCGTTGTTGGCCTGCCAGCCGGGGGCGGTGGGGCGCGGCTCGACGGTGGAGAAGTAGATTTTGGTATCCGAGCCGGGGGCCCAGTCAGCGAAGTGGATGACGTTGTTCACGCCCAGGTCGATCTGGCGCTTGTCCTCCGGGATGGGAGTGGCCTCTGCTCCCGTGTCGCTGCCGATGTACATCGCCCACAGCTCGTTGATCCGTCCATCCACTTTGGCGCGGCGGGTGACCAGCGCCCAGGCCTGGTTATCGGAGATCGAAAGGATGCGCCCATCCAGATCGCTGGTGGTGATGACTGCCTGGCGGTTACCGGTGTCTTCGGTGATCTTCCACAGGTTGCCATCCCGCAGGTAGTACAGCGTGCCAGGGACCTCGACGGTGGTGAACGGTGTCTGCACACCGATCATGCGAATTTCGGGCAGCGGCTCTTCCACAATGACCGAATTGACCGGCACAGGCTGGTTGGATGTTTCTACCTTGTCCTCGAAAACTCGCCGGTAAGTGATTTCCTGCAAGCCATTTTTCCCGGGTTGGATGAGCACTTCCTGCTCAACGGGCAAGGACTCATTGCGCAGAGTCTGGCGTTGAAACGGCAGTACCACCTGCTCGACCTCGAACTCCTCGGTGACGCGCACCAGGCGCACCTTTGCTCCATCGCTCAATACGGTGTAGGCGGGCGGTTCAGTGCGGTCGAGGGCGTTCAGGGTCAGCCCGGCTTCGTCCAGCGCATTCTGAACGGTGCTGCCGGGCGGCAGCGACAGGGTCAATGTTTCGTCGTCGGCAGTTAGACTCACCCGGATCAGCGCCTGCGTGGCCTGCGGGGCGCTGTTGCAGCCCACCGCCAGAATGGCGGCCAAGGCTGCAAGGAGTGCGGCAAAGAGCAGGGTTCGTAGCCGGGTGAGATGGTATAATCGCATTCTGCCTTCTGTAGTCGCCGTCTTCTCTATCCCCGCCGTGCGGGTCCGAGAAGGTAGTGTAAAAAATTAGCGTTTGTGGGCGACGAGAGTCAATTTGCCGTTGGCAATGGTGACGCTGTCGATGAAATAATTCTCGCCATGCACATCGACCTGGGAGAGCAACATCTGATTTAACTGCACTGAAATCTGCTCGGTGAGATCCTTGGGCAGTGCAACCGGCCCGACGGTCGCCTCTGCCACCTGGGATTGCAGTTTCCCATCCCCGCTGGTGGTGATCTGGATGGCGATGGTCACCGGCAAGTTTAAGCCGCTCTGCTCCATATCACCCGAGATCTTCATCACGTTATCGCGCAGGGTAACCTGCACGTTGCTCACACCCATATCGCCCTGTTTTTGCATCTCCAGCGCCGCGGCGGAGGTGAGTTGTTCTTCCGTCAATTCCAGGACGAGCGGGCCGCCGCTGACCGCTGTGGCAGCGGCCTGTGCAACCTGAGTGCTCAATTGCTGGACGGCCTGGGTGCTGACCGGGACAGGCGTAGCCGTCGGCCTGGCAACGCCTTTGGCCAGTTTGCAGGCCAGGCTGGAAGCCAGCAGAGCGGTAAATACCATTAAGAGAAACAGTTTTGAACGCAAGGTCATCTTGAAAAATCTCCTCAATCTACCAATTCCGCTGAATTGTATCACAGCATGGACGATTCATCTGTAACCGCTCAACCCACCTCAACGCCGGACGCACCCGCCGCCGAAAGCCGGGCCGGCGAAGCTGCCATCCAGGCGCCGGGCCAGGATTTGCTGGCCTGCCTGGAATCGCTGTTGTTTGTTGCGCCGGGCGCAGTTACCCCGGCGCAACTGGCAGCCGCCCTGGACATCCCGCTCCCCCAGGTGGAGCAGGGATTGGATGAATTGGACGCGTTGTATACTCAGGAAGGCCCGGCGCGCGGCCTGCGCCTGCAGCGCTACCGCGGGCGGGTGCAGTTGACCACTGCGCCGCAAGCCGCGGCGGCCGTTGAGCGTTTCCTGGGCTTGGAGGCAAGCAGCCGCCTGAGCCGGGCGGCGCTGGAGACGCTGGCGATTGTGCTCTATCGCCAGCCGGTCACTCGCCCGCAGGTCGACGCGGTGCGCGGGGTGAACAGCGACGGCGTGATGAGGAGCCTGTTGCTCAAGGGGCTGGTGCAGGAAGTGGGCCGGGCGGAGGCGCCGGGGCGGCCGATTCTCTACAGCGCCACAGCGGAGTGTTTGCAGTATTTCGGACTGAGCTCATTGAGCGAGCTGCCGCCCCTGAATCTGGATGATGGAAGCACATCATCGAGTATGTAGTGGAAACGGGTAATGGCTTTTCTTGGTGCAGTGATGGGTGATCGCTCGATGAGTGATCAGGCGCTCAAGAGATGGCTGCCGCCCAGGTGCTGGCGCAGATGGCCGGGGAGGCCGTGCGCCCTCCATCGCAGGCGGCAATCAATTGGGTGCGCCAGCAGGCGCCGAACATCATCCCGATCCTGGGCGCCCGGCGCGAGGCGCAGATCGCGGACAACCCGGGCGTTCTGGATTTCACCCTGAACGAAGAACAGCTCAAGCGCCTGGCGCAAGTTGCGCCGCAAACACCGCTCTACCTGCACACCTTCTGGAACGATTTCGTGCGCCGCGACCTGATTTACAGCGAGCAGGTGGACCAGTTGCAGTTGCTCCGGACAGTATAAGATAACGCGGACGCATTGACGGTTCCGGTGATGCACTCCCCTTTGTACATCCCGCCGGCCAAGCAGAACGATCCCGGATCGGAAAGATTATACTAGAGGTCCTTCTCTGCCCGACGCTGGATGCCTAACAGCATCTTGCGTTCCATCCGCGACTCGCTTGGCTGCGGGATAACCCGGCCCAGATGTTTCTCACCGTGTTACCATTGGTAAGAACAGGTCAAAACTCGGTGGAGGAACGGTGTTATCCCAAAGTTCGCCAGCGCCGATTTGCAACAGCACTGGGATTTTGAATTCCGCCTGGGTGGAAAGACTCGAGATATCGACAAGGATGGTTATCAAGCCGGTATGAGTGCTGTCCGGCGCCAAACCGCTGGGGTCAGCGCTCACCATAATGGTGGAGGGGATCTGACCCGCGGGCGTGTCGAGCGAGATCCAGGGGACATCGATGCTGGCAGTCCAGGATAAGACGTCGGGGCCACCGGTGTTAGAGAGGGATAGTTCCGCGGTCTGCAGAGCCGTATCCTCCGCACTCACCTGCCAGTTGAGGAAGGTGGGCGATATCGAAGGCACGGGGGGGGCCGGCTGCAGGTCATCGCCGACATATACCATGACGGTGGCGCTGCCAGACATCCCCTGGCTGTTCGTGGCCGTGAAACTCACAGAATTCGTACCCACCGGTAGGTTGTTAATGGAAAGGGCCTCACCATTCCCCAGCTCACCCCACTGGTTGCTCCAGGTCAGGGCAAACTGCGAAGTGAGTGGGCCATCTTGTGGGTCAACCGCCACGCCTTGCAGGTTCAGAGTCTGCCCAAATTCGATGTGAATGCCGTCAGAAGGATTCAGAATGCTCACCTCGGGCGCCTTAGAAGGCACATTGTAAGGCGGGCTGTTGGCGGATTGGGTATGCACGCCGTCGCTGGCCACGGCGCGGAAGATCAGGCTGCCGCCAGGTAGCGCATCGAAGTCCAGATCGATAGAGGGGTCCGCCAGGCCGAGCTGCAGCGGCTGGAAGGTAGTCCCTCCATCCAGGCTGTAGAGCACGTCATAGGTGAGTACATCGCCATCTGCGTCAGAAGCATTCCATGCCAGGGTTACCACCCCGGCCAGCGGATTGGGCGGCGACTGCAGGGTGACATCGGACACCGCGGGCGGGTTGACGCTGACCGGAAGCGCGTGGAGCACGGCTGACTGGCTGGCCCTGGCACCCATAGCTTCTATACGGGCGATTTCGATGGAAGCTGTGCCGGCTGGAAATAGCGGCGTGGCTTCAAAAGCCAGCCAGCCGGGTGCATCGTCCACCGGGGCAACGGCCAGGGGCACTTCGCTGAGCAAAGCACCGTTGGCATCTTTGAAGTGCAGGGCGTATGTGACAGCAAACGGCAGGTTGGGACCGGGGCTGGCAGCCAGGTTTACCAGGCTGGTTTCCCGGCTGAGATAGGTGAAACCCGCTGCGCCGGTTGCTTCATGGATGCGCCCAAAGACCTGCAAATAATCGCCTGCCGTCGCCCGGCTCAGGCTGGCCATGGCAGGCGTGGGGTGGGCCACCAGGTGATCGTACATCTTCTGGTAGGTGTGATCGCTGGGCCACTGATCGGGCGTGCCGCAGTAGGTCATGATGTCATAGATATTATTGAACCAATCGAAACGGCGGAAGGCGCCATTCGGCACACCCAGGCGTGAATCGAAGGCCCAGTTCTGTTCGGTTGGATCGCCAACGTGTCCAAAGAAGTAAGGAAAATCCGGGTCGCTGGCAGAATGGCCGCAGGAATTCATCACTGAAGGGTGCTCGCGGCCCAGTAAATGCCCGATTTCGTGGCCGGCATAGAAGCCTCTAAATTCGAAACCCCAGGTCGAATTCAGCTCCCAACCGTTGGCAACGCCCCAATCATCGCGCGCCGAGCCGCGCGGTATGCCGTTGACTGTGGCATACACATAGCGGTCGTTCGGCAGGGAGTTGTTATTCTTTAAGGCGCGTAAGCGATCATTGAGATAATTGCTGGCGCACAGCGATTTCTCGTCGTCGGGCTGGCCCTTCAGGTATTCACATTCCTTGGCGGTTTTATAGTCGTTGATGCGCACCCCTAATCCGTTGTCTACCAGACTCCAGGTCTGGATATCGGCGGCGGTGAAGAACCCCGGTGAGATTGAGAGCGGGTAGGCGCGCAGCAGCCAACTGACGATCTCATCTGCATCTGTTGCCGTCTGGGTGGCCATGTTCCAGTTGTATGACATCTCAACAATTGCCAGGTTGATGCGGGCGCGCGGGGCAAAGTTGATCCCTGACAGGCTGATCCCATTGTCGGCGTAGCTTGGCTCCAAGGGAAAGCCAAAAGGATTCACTTCCGCCTTGAGTTGCAGCCCGTTCTGCAGGGTCAGCTCGCGCGGCAGCTCGAAGACAAAATAGTGATCGAGATTGGATTTGTTGAAATATTGACCGATTGTCTTGAAACGGGTAGTCGGAAAGATGACCGTATCCAGGTTGCCGTTATACCCGGCAGACAGGCGGGCAGTGATATCGCGCACATCTCCCTGGGCTGAGCGCGCCGCAAACAGGACATACGTCGGGCGCTCCTGGATCAGCCGTTCGCTGTTATCCAGGTTTTGGATGCCCTGGGTGATGAAGATGTCCTCGGCCGCCAGGTTCACCACGGGCAGAGCTTCAGCTTCCAGCGGCAGGCGCATCAGCTTGCCGACCGGGTTTGTCACTGTCCAATCTTCCTGCCAGAACATGAAATCGCCCGCTCGCACCATGCCGCGCGCCTTCCAGTTGGTGTCGGTGGCCTGGTCGGTGTATACGACCGTATTGCTCCCACCGCTCGAAGACATGCGGTGCAGGTAATCCACCGAATTGGTGACGAAACACCCGCATGGAGTCCACTGTTTTTCGAAGAACCACACCGTGCGAAAACTCGAGAGGAAGGAAGGCGCCACGCCCAGGGCCAGGCCATAGATCAGGGCTGCCTGCCCGGGGGGCGGGGTAGCGCTGTAAACATTGAGAACAGCGGCAGCCACCTCATCGTAACGCAGAATATTGGTGCCGGCACTGGGCACGATATAGACGTAGCGGGTGGTGACGCAGGGGAAGACATGGCAACTGGTCTGTTCGCCAGCTGCTACATAACTGGTGACGCCGCTGGCAATGTTCGTGTTTGCGCCGTTGAGCGAGACGCGGCGCAGCGTGCGGGTGTCGCTCCAGATGAAATAAACGTACTCGCCATCCGACTGCAGGTTATACGCCGCCTCGGGTCCGACATAACCAATGGAGGCCCCGCCGCCATAGGGAGTGGCTTTGTCAAGGTACCACAGAGTGCCCTCAGAGAGGCCGACAATGCGATCGGGGGTCATCACCAGCTCATGCTGGGTGTACCCGCCGCCAAACGCCGGCAGCAGCACTTCGGGGATTGTGTCGGGGGCCGCATCGACAGGCACGCGTGACAACCCGTTGATATCGATGTAGTAGATGTAAAACTTATCCGCAACGATGTTCGAGTACAAGTTGAAATCACAGGAATTGCCGTGGTTATACACGGTGCGGGGCTCCCAGCCGGTAGTGCGGCTGCGCTCGAAGGTTTCAAACAGCAAATTGGGAAAGCCGAAACAGGCCTTCTGCCGGAAAAAATAGATCACCGGATCGACGATGGCGAACTCGGAGACGCTTGGGAGGATGTTGACCGCAAGGGTGGGTGCCAGCGGCGCTTCTGGCTGCCCGAACTGAGCCAGGGCAAGGGCTGGTGAGTGCGCTCGCTGCGAAGCGTGGGAGGCTGCGCCAGCCTCAGATGACGGGAAAGTCTGGAGAAGGAGAACCAGAATCATGAAAAGGGGGATAAAGCGTTTGTGCATTTCCTACCTCACGACACGTGCTCTGACTCAGAAAATGGATATGTATGCGATTATATGATAAATAGGATATAATTTATCATATATAGAATAACACACCCCACTGGAAGTGTCAATTATATATTCCACTACGCCGTAAAATCACCCTCGGCTTTTTCAATCCATTCAAGCGTCAGGGGATTCATACACCACAAGGCCTTTCTGAATAATCTCCTGCAACAATGAGGAATCAGGCGCCCAGGCGCCTGATTCCTCATTGGCAGTACCTCATCCCACAAATACGTGTATAATACTCGCTTATGGAAGAACGTATACAAAAACTCATGGCCCAGGCTGGACTGGGTTCGCGGCGCGCCTGTGAAGAAGTGATTGCCGCCGGGCGTGTAACGGTGAATGGCAAGGCGGTGAAACTGGGCGATAAGGCTGACCCGCAGCGGGATCGGATCGTGGTGGATGGGCAGCCGCTCAAGCTGGCCGAAGAACACGTGTATATTGCCCTGTATAAACCGCGCGGGGTGCTTTCGACGGTGAGCGCGCCGGACCCGCGCCCTACGGTGCGCGATCTGGTGGACCTGCCGGGGCATTTCTATCCGGTAGGTCGCCTGGATGTGGACAGCGAGGGGCTGATCCTGCTCACCGACGACGGTGAACTGGCAAACCGGCTGACGCACCCGCGCTACGGGCACGAGAAGGAATATCGCGTGCTGGTGGCGCGCCGCCCGGACGAGGCGCAACTGGAAACCTGGCGGCGAGGCGTGGTGCTCGAAGACGGCTACCGTACCGCCCCGGCAGATGTGCGCGTGGTCGAGCCGTACGGCAAGGGAGCCTGGCTGCGCGTGGTGCTGCGCGAGGGGCGCAAACGGCAGATTCGCGAGACTGGCGCCCAAATCGGTTTGCCGGTGGTCAAGATTATTCGCGTGCGCATCGGCAGCCTGTATCTGGGTGGGTTGCGGCCGCGCGAGTGGCGTCACCTGACGCAGGGTGAAGTCGCCGGGCTGAAAGGCGAGGCGGAGGCAACCGGGAAAAAGCCTGCTCCGCGCAAACCGGGCTCGTCGAAATCGTTCAATACCAGGCGCCCGGCCGTACCGAAGACGAAGCTGCCGGCGTGGAAACCTGCGAAGGCGCCATCCAGCCAGAGGGGGCGTCCCGATAACCGGCCCGCACGGCCGCCCAAACCGGGGAGCAAATCGCCGCGTTGACCCGCGGCGTTCCATGCGGTAAGACAGGAGTAGAACACTTTGCACGAGCGGCCGGATGGCGGCGAGGGGTCATTCCTGGCATCGGGGATTGGTCTGTAATACATTGGCTGGCCCGGTGTATTAACCTGTAGAACACGATGACGACCCAGGCGCGACTCTTGAAAAGTTCATTGTTTGCCGGGCAGGCGGTAGATCAAAGCCAGGCTGGCGACAGGTACGCCTTTGTGCGGCTGTATGACGAGTATTTCCCGCGCGTTTACAATTACGTCCGTTACCGCTGCGGGGATGCCGCTACGGCGGACGACCTGACCGCACAAACTTTCGAGCGCGCCCTGGATCGTTTGGAGCAGTATGATCCGCAGCGGGCCCCGTTCGGCGCCTGGCTGTTTGCCATTGCACGCAGCGTGGTGAACAACGATTTGCGCGCCGAGACGCGCCGCGGTTGTCTCCCGCTGGAGATCTGCGACCGGCAGCCCGACCGGAGTGATACGCCGGAAGAGAGCCTGATCCAGGTGGAGACGCAGGCCGAATTGCTGGAAGCGCTGGCTGTGTTGAGCGAAAGAGAGCGTGACTTGCTCAGCTTGAAGTTTGCCGCTCGCCTGACCAACCGGCGCATCGGCCAGATCACCGGGCTGAGCGAGGCAAACGTGGCAGTGATCCTGTACCGCGCTTTGCACCGCTTGCGGATCGTGATGGAAAAGAGGCAGGCAAACCATGATGGATGAAGTGAAGGGCCAGCGCAGCCAGGACAATAAGCGCCCGGCAGTTGAGCGCTTCAACCGGCAACTGGACGCTTTGCTGGCCGGCCAGGCGATGGAAATCGATGAATTGAGCGAAGCGGACCGCCGGGCGTTCGAGTGGGCCGCCCGTCTGGCAGGGAGCGACTTCAGCCGGCAAAGCCGGCGGTATTATCCTCTGCGCCAGGAATTGCTGGCCGGCGTGCCGGGGCCGTCATCTTTGAGGCGACACCCGGAGCTCACGGTGACGCGTACGCTGCAGTTATTGATGGTCGCGGTGTTGGTGGGGTGGGCGATGACCAGCCTCGTTTACCGGCCCAGGGGGGGCGATACGCCGGTGGCTACGGCTTACCGTGTGCCGGCCACTTCCCTGGTTGTGTCTACTTCGACCTATGGCCAGACCGGCCAGGAGAAAGCGATTGCACCCCAACCGGTGCCTACGCCGGTTGCGCCGGTCGAGGTGGTATCTGCCGCTCTGCCGGGGAACAGCCCACCGACCACCTCATATTCGGTATCGCCGACGCAAAGCCTGACGCGCCGTGCCCCCGGGGCGAACCCTTGAGTTCTACGCTGGGCCAGATTCTTTTTTGATTGCTCCAGCGCCTGGAAGCCAGGCCGCTGTTTGACTGATCTTGGTTGATGTGAGGAATTTACATGCAAACGACCGTTGAAAAACCCTCCCACTGGCTGGACCATCCCCTGTTTGCCAGGATGGCGTTGAACGCTGAGACGATCCTGTGGATCGTGATCTTGATCCTGGCGTTTTTTAGCCGCCTTTACTTGCTGGGTGCGCGGGTACAAAGCCACGACGAGAACTCTCACGTGTACTATTCCTGGCGCTTTTATAAGGGCCAGGGCTTTTCCCACGACCCGTTGATGCACGGGCCGCTGCAGTTTCACCTGATTGCGCTTTCCTATTTCATGCTTGGCGATAACGATTTCACCGCCCGGCTGCCAGCGGCGTTATGCAGTATTGCTGCGGTGGGTTTTCTGTGGTTCTATCGCCGCTACCTGGGGCGAGCCGGGGCACTGGTTGGGGCCGCGGTGATGTTGATTTCTCCGTATATGCTTTTCTACGGTCGCTATGCGCGCAACGAGGGACTGATCGAGCTATTGGGTTTGATGACCATCTGGGCGCTTTTGCGTTACCTGCAAACCGGCCTGCCGCGTTACATGTACTGGCTGACGGCGGCCAGCGTCTTGCACCTGGCGTCGAAGGAGACGGCTTTTATCTATACGGCGCAGGCATTGGCTTTCCTGGGAATTTATTTCATCTATAAGGTTTCTCGGGCGCGTTGGCGCTATGCCGAATACCGTACCCGCTTCTTGCTGGCAATGATCGGTGCGCTGGTGGTGTTGGGCCTGTTAGGAGGCGTGATATTGTTTGTCGACCGGGCGCCGGCGGTGCCTGGGACCATACCGACTCCGGCAGCTACCAGCGAACAGGCGAGCACACCGGTTCCTGCCAGCCCTTCGCCGGCCACCGCAGCGCTGTTCACCCTGCTGGTCGTGGCGGTGGGCGCGGGCCTGTATTTCCTGGTCCGCGGGTACACCCTGGATGGACTGCGTGCGGAACGGTCCTTCAGCGCGCTGATTGTGCTGTTTACGTTGATGATGCCGCAACTGGCGCCGTTTCCGGTGCGGTTCGCGGGGTGGAAGATTCCGACGAATGTCTCTGAGGTGATGGCGCTGACCAGCACGGATATCCTGCATATTGCGGTGTTTCTCGTTCCGTTGGCAGTGCTTTCGGTGGTGGTAGGCATAGCCTGGAACCCGCGCGAGTGGTTGATCAACGCGGCCATCTGGTATGGCCTGTTTACAATTTTCTATACCTCGATGTTTACCAATGGGGCGGGTTTCTTTACCGGGATGGTTGGATCATTGGGTTACTGGCTGGAACAGCAGGGGGTACAGCGCGGCAACCAACCATGGTATTACTACGCGCTGGTGCAGGTGCCGCTCTACGAATACTTGCCGGCGTTGGGCACGCTTGTGGGATTTGTCATTTACCTGTTTGACTTACTGAGGGGTAAACCTGCAGCAGATGAAGACAGGGTGCAGGAGGGCGCAAGCAACCCGCCCGAGATGTTGCCTGGCCAGGAAGCGGCGTCCCAGGCTGAAAATGGCGAGGCTGAAGCAGGAGCAGAGCAGGCCGGCGTTGAGAATAAACTCCGGGCGCGCTATGCCCCGGCGGATTACAGCACGGCGGATGATGAAGCCGACTACCTGGACCTGGAAGACGAGGCGGTCGATTACCCCGCCCCCGGTGAATTGGATGAGGCGCCGGTCTTTCCGTTGCTCGGTTTTTGGGCGGTCACCAGCCTGATTGCCTACAGCATCGCCGGCGAGAAGATGCCCTGGTTGACTGTGCACATCGCTCTGCCTGCCATCCTGTGCGCGGCCTGGGCGCTGGGGCGGTTGATCGATGCCACCGACTGGCGGCTGCTGCGAGAGAAGCAGGGATGGCTGGTTGTGGTTCTGCTGCCGATCTTTTTAATCAGCGGTGCGGCAGTGATGGGATCATGGTTGGGTGCGAACCCACCGTTCCAGGGCAAGGAATTGAACCAGTTGCAGGCGACCAGCACGTTCATTACCAGCCTGTTTGTGGCGATTGCCAGCCTGGGTGGATTGCTGTATCTGATCAAACCCTGGCCAGCGAGCGATTTTGTGCGGGTGACGGTGTTGGCTTGTTTCGCCTTGCTGGGGGGGCTGACCACGCATACCACCGTGCAGGCGAATTACTACAATTACGACAATGCCAACGAACTGCTGGTATATGCCCACTCAGCGCCAGCAGTCAAGGTTGCTTTGAGCCAGATCGAGGAAATTTCGCGGCGTACCACGGATGGCTTGGCGATCAAGGTGGCTTATGACAACGAGACATCTTATCCTTACTGGTGGTATCTGCGTAACTACCCGAACGCGCAATTTTATGGCGCCAACCCATCGCGGACGCTGCGCGATGCCCCGGTGATCCTGGTCGGGGATGCCAACTATGGTAAGATCGAGCCGGTGGTGGCTAACCAGTACGACCGGTTTGACTATATCCGGTTGTGGTGGCCGAACCAGGATTATTATGACCTGACCTGGGAGCGGGTGCAAAAGGCATTCTCTGACCCGGCAATGCGTGATGCGTTATTCCAGATCTGGCTGAACCGCGATTACACCAAGTACGGCCAGGTGACGGGGCGGGATATGAGCCTGCCCAACTGGTCACCGGCGGCGCGTATGCGCCTGTACATTCGCAAGGATATTACTTCGAAGCTGTGGAATTACGGCGCGGCGCCTTCGGCCGAGGTGGCGCCGGTCGATCCGTTCGACGAAAAGCACACCTCGCTGACAGCGCAGCGCGTGATCGGCGGGCCGGGCACGGAGCAAGGGCAGTTCAATCGCCCGCGCGACCTGGCATTCGCTCCAGACGGCAGCCTGTACGTGGCCGATACCGAAAACCATCGCATCCAGCATCTTTCGCAGGATGGCGAGGTATTGCACGTGTGGGGCAGCTTCGGCGATGTAACCCAGGGCAACGCACCAGGCGGCACCTTCAACCAGCCGTGGGGCATCGCCGTTGGCCCGGATGGCGCGGTCTACGTGGCGGATACCTGGAACCACCGCATACAGAAATTCTCCTCCGATGGCCAGTTGTTGAAAGTGTGGGGTTATTTCGGCCAGGCCGAACAAGCGGAGGCGATGTGGGGGCCACGCGATGTGGCTGTGGATTCTTCTGGTCAGGTCTTTGTCACCGATACCGGCAACAAGCGCGTCGTCGTTTTCGACCGGGACGGCAATTCCCTGACTCAATTTGGCGCAGCAGGTATGCTGGCCGGGCAGTTTGACGAGCCGGTTGGGGTATCTGTCGATCAGAACGGGCTGGTGTATGTGGCGGATACCTGGAACCAGCGCATCCAGGTGTTCCAGTTGTCAGAAGTGGATGGCACTTATCAGCCGTTTCGCTCCTGGGACGTGCAGGCCTGGTATGGCCAGTCGCTGGACAACAAGCCGTTCCTGGTGGTAGATGACCACGGTTCGGTGTTTGCGGCGGACCCGGAAGGGTACCGCGTTTTGCAGTTCAGCGATACCGGCCAGGCGATACGGTCATGGGGCGATTTTGGCGTGGAGACCAATATGTTCGGACTGCCGGCCTCCGTGGCTGCGGCCCCGGATGGCAGCATCTGGGTTACCGATGCCGGCAACAGCCGGATCATGGTCTTCGTTCTGCCGAAATGAGTTTCTCTGGAGGGGTATGCGCGGTATTTTGTGCCGCGCATACCCCTCAGCAATATCAGTGCGGCAGGATACCTTCCACCCAGAAGAGGAACAGCGCGGCCCAAATCAGGCTAAAACCGACGAGACGCACGTGGGTGAACGGTTCGCCGTAGATGAGGACCCCGATCAGGAATTGCAGAGTGGGGGCGATGTATTGCAAGACGCCCAGCAAGGAGAGGTTGATGCTGCGGGCGGCTGAGCCGAACAGCAGCAGCGGGATGGATGTCGCCACGCCGGAGCCAACCAGCAGCAGGGTGGTAGTCAGGCCTGTTCCGTAGGCGCCTTTGCCTTGCAGGTTGGCGGTCAGAAGATACAGGGTGGCGGGGACGAATAAAATGCCGGTTTCCAGGGTCAGGCTGTAGAATGAACTCAGCGGGGCCGTCTTTTTTACCAGGCTGTAGCCAGCGAAGGTAAACGCCAGGGTCAGAGCGATCCAGGGTAATTGAGCGTAATTGAGGGTGATGTATAACACGCCTGTTGCAGCTAATCCGACCGGCAGCCATTGCAGGGTGCGCAACCGCTCGCCCAGGAAGATCACGCCGAGCAGGACGTTAACCAGCGGGTTGATGAAGTAACCCAGGCTGGTTTCGACGATGAAACCGGAGTTCACTCCCCAGATGTAGAGCAACCAGTTGACCGCCAGGAGCAGCGCCGCTCCACTGTAGATCAGCCAGGTAAGCGGGCGCTTCAGCAAGGATTTCAACTGCGCCCACTCTTTGCGAGCGACCAACAGAATGCCGAGAAACACAAAGGCCCAGACGATACGGCTGGCCAGGATTTCGGTGGCGGATAGGTTTTGCAGAGCTTTAAAGTAGAGGGGGAAGATGCCCCAGATCAGGTATGCACCGAGGCCGTATAGGACGCCTTTATTCATGGCAGGACATCATACCAGAGAATAACCAAAACACGAAGGGCGACGCTCAATCGAATCGTCGCCCTTCGTGTTTTAGATGACGCGGCGGCTGTGTTTTAGAACAGCCCGCGGAAGACGAGCAACAGTCCGAGAAGGAAGAGTGGTACGCCGAGGATGGCACCGATGACGGTCAGGCTAACGATGAAACCGACGAGCATGAATACCAGGCCCAGGATCACCGCAACCAGCCGGCCGGTGAGCACCAGGATAAATTCGACCAGCCGCCAGATGGCCCAGAAGGGCCACAAAAACCAGGGTACATGTTTGTGATTGCTTACAGCAGACATTTCAACCTCCAGATTGGTTATCTATTCATTCTACGCTGTGAGGTGGAAAAAGTTGCCTGGGGATCTTGAATGTTTATTCCTGGTCTTTGCGGATTTGCTCGTACACTTCCTGGGGGAGACCCTTGGCGCCATCCAGGTTGGCATAGGTGAGATTGGCGTCTTTGAGCTTGGCGTGCCACAGGTTGGTGCGTTGGAGCACGGCGCCGCGCAGGTTGGCACTGCGCAGGTCGGCGTCGCGCAGGTCGGCGTCGGTCAAATCCACGGCGCGCAGGTCGGCTCCCACCAGGTTGGCGCCGCGCAGGTTAGCGAATTGCAGGATGGCTTCGCTCAGGTCGGCATATTCCAGGTTGGCATTGAACAGGTTGGCTTTGGTCAGGTCGGCATCGCTCAAGACGGCCGCGCCGAGCTGGGCAAGAGCCAGGTTGGCCTCAGCCAGGCTCAGGTCACGCAGGTTCACCCCGTTCAGGTCGACGCCGCGCAGTACCAGGCCGCGGCCAGAGTTCATGGCAATCAAGTAGATAATCTGCTCACGGGTCAGGTCAGCCATCGTTTCCTCTCCTAGGAGAATGCGGTGTGTAAAGTGCCATCCGTATCATACCAGTAATGGGCCGAGAAAGGAGGTTCACCGGGTTGCATGGATAGCAGGCGGGGCAGCAACTGGTGCAGGTCCTCGACCAGCGGCAGGTGGTACAGGTCTTTCCGGTGGACCCACTCCGGGGTGCCCTCGTGCGAAGCGATCGTTTCCAGGCGGGGGCATTCACCGCGCAGTACATAGAGGCAGATACCCATATCGGGCGCGGCGTCGATGGTGACAATGCCGCACAGGCGCAAGTTGCAGATGACCAGGCCAGCCTCCTCACGCAGCTCGCGCCGGGCGGCGCTGAGCACATTTTCACCGCGCTCGACGTGCCCGCCGATACCATTGTAAAGGCCAGCCCACAGGCGTTTGTGCGGTCCTCCTTTGAGCAGCAGCACATATTCGCCGCTGGTCAGGAAGATCAGTGTGCGCGGGATCAAGCTATATCGTCCTGAGAGATTTCCTTGATCGGCTACGGGCATGATTGTCTATCCGGTGCGGGGTGTGCGCTATTTCGCAGCGCATGGATACCAGGTGAGTTTATTCATTATATCAATATCATTGCGCCAGTGGAATGCAACTTCTGGGGGATTCGGGCGTATAGAATAGTGTTGCGTTGAAGCGCAACTGAGGCTATAATCAAGTATCGATTTATTCTAATTGAGAAGGAGCTTACGATGAGTGATCAATTCCTCGGCAAAGTCACCTCGGACCTGGATCCGTTCAAGAAGATCCTGAGTTATATCCCAGGTTTCAAGGGTTATATTGAGCGCCAATCGCGCCGCGATTCGGACAAGCTACTGCGGGAAACAGTTGCTGCCCGCTTCGAGGAGCAGTGGGGGCGCATCTCGGCTGTGCAACGCGATTTGATCAGCCAGGGCGGGATTGCTTACGTGGACGACCTGGAGGCCGCAGCGATCAAGCTGCGCACGTTTGCCGATCGCGTCCGGCGCGCCACACGCGGATATTCGGGGTTGTTCGACGCGGTTAAGATCAATGAACAGGAATTGGCACAACTTTACGAATATGACGCCACGATGCTCGGGTTAGCCGATGAAGTCGGACGGGCAGTCGATAATGTTGAGGCTTCGGTGGGCAGCGACGGTTTGTCGGCGGCGATTCGCAACCTGACTGCTACGGCGCAACGCTGTATCGATGTCTTCAACCGGCGCGAAGAGGCGATCTTGGCCTCCGGGCAACCCCAGGCGTAATGATCTAGAGAGCGAACAGGAGTAAAGGCAATGACCAGGATTATTGATTTGATCGAATATCCCAACGAGATGCGCGATGAGATTGTGCATCGCATTCCCGAAACAGGGCAGGGATCGGTTCGCCTGGGCTCGCAATTGGTGGTGCGCGAGTCGCAAGCAGCGGTCTTCTTCCGGGATGGCAACGCGCTGGATGTGTTTGGCCCGGGCCGCCATACCCTGGTGACGTATAACGTTCCGCTGTTGATCGAAAAGCTGGGCCGGTTATTCAATGAGCGCACGCCATTCCCCGCGGAAGTCTATTTTGTGGCTATGCGCGAGTTCGCCGATCGCAAGTGGGGCACCCCGCAGCCGATCATTGTACGCAACCCCAATATGGGCCTGGGCGTGGCGTTGTTACAGGGTTTTGGCACGTATAGTTTTCAGGTCTCTGACCCGCAGCAATTTATCACTCAGATCGTAGGCACGCAGGGCGTTTATCGCACCCAGGATATCGAGGCCCGTTTGCGCTCGATGCTGCTTTCCAAGCTGCAGGACTTGCTCGGCGAGACGGCGGCGAAGGCCAGCGTGGTCGAATTGATCGGCCTGACCGAGGAATTGGGCGCCGGGGTGCGCGCCAAGACACAGGATGATTTCCTGGCGCTGGGCCTGGCGCTCAAGGCGTTCTACATCGAAAACCTGAAGCCGTCCAGCAAATCGGCGGAGGAACTGCGCGCCATGGGTATGCTGGATATGACGACCTACACCCAGTTGCAGGCGGCGGATGCACTACGCGAGGCGGCGCAGAACCCGAGCGGCGGCGCGGGCCTGACGGCGGGCATCGGCGCTGGTATGGGCATCGGCAACGTGTTGAGCGGCGCCCTTTCGGGGATGCCGCCGGCCGGCGCGGCTGGAGCGGCAGCCGCCTCTCAGCAGCCCCAGGCGCCATCCGGCGCGCCATCCGGCCCGGCTCCTTCCGTGATGACTCCTGCTGAAGCGGCGCAGTATCTGCGCGTTTCGGAAGAGGACGTGATTGCCGCTATTACCGCCGGCGATCTGAAGGCCAAGAAGATCGGCAACGCTTACCGCATCAGCAAGGAAGCGCTGGACGCTTTTCTGAAGGGTTAGATTTTACAAACCGGACGGGGTCGATGATGCCATCGACCCCGTCCGGTTTGTTCTGATGAGAATGGGCTGCCTATTTTTTAGGCGGCCCATTTTACCAGTAATGATGTACCAGTGGGCGGATGCGCTGCTGGTAGATTTGCTGGACGGCGGCCATCGTTTCCTCGCGGATGGACGGAAGGTCGGCGGCGGCGAGGTTTTCCTCAACCTGAGAGGGGCGCTTGGCGCCAGGGATGGCGCAGGTGACGGCATCGAACATCGTGATCCAGCGCATGGCAAACTGCGCCATGCTCCAGCCTGGCGGAACCAGGGAGCGCAGGGCGTCTACGGCTTGCAGGCCGGTGACGAAATCTACCCCGGAGAAGGTTTCGCCGCGATCGAACCATTCGCCCTGGCGGTTGCCGGCGCGGTGGTCGTCGGGTGCGAACTGCGCAGCCAGGGTCATCTTGCCGGCCAGCATGCCGGATGAAAGCGGCAGGCGCGCCAGGATGCCCACCTGGCGGCGTTTGGCCTGGGCGAAGAACAGATCGGCCGGGCGCTGGCGGAAGATGTTGAAGATAATTTGCACGGATTGCACGCCGGGGTATTCGATGGCCTTGAGCGCTTCTTCTACTTTTTCGACGCTCACACCGTAGTAGCGGATTTTACCGGCCTGCACCAGGTCGTCCAACACGCCAAATACTTCCGGGTTGTAATACACTTCGGTGGGCGGGCAGTGAAGCTGCACCAGGTCGAGCGCCTCGGTATCCAGGTTCTTCAGGCTGCGTTCGATGAAGTCAGTGAGATTTTGGCGGTTGTAGCCGCTGGCAACGTGCGGGTCCAGGCGGCGGCCGGCTTTGGTGGCGATGATGATTGCCTCTTTGCGTTCGCGCTTCAGTTGGGCCAGCAGGCGCTCGCTGCGCCCATCGCCGTAAACGTCGGCGGTATCGAAAAAGTTGACGCCCAGGTCGACGGCGCGGCGCAGCGCGTCCAGTGATTCTCGATCTTCCACTGGCCCCCAGGTGCCGCCGATGGCCCAGGCGCCGAAACTGATGGTTGAGACTTTCCAACCAGTGCGTCCAAGTTCACGATATTGCATGGCTTTTCTCCAATTGAGGTACTGTGTAAACGGTCAATTCGTTCTCAGGTTTGATGTCCAATCGCGTAGGGTCTGTATGAGGCAAGCAATGGATTGGCTCATTTGCTGGTTTCTACAGCGGGTAAAGCAGGCAGCGCGCCCTGGATCTGCTTGACCTTGTCCATAGTTATGCCTTTGCCTTTGCTGGCTTTGCGCATGGCCTCTTTCAAGTCCTTGATATAAACTGTTTGGGCAGGCGGCTGCTCGTCTTCCGAGATTTCGATTTTGACTCTGGGGTTGGTGAAGACCAGGGCTACCTGCGGTTCGGGTAGCTCCTGCTCGGGCAATAGCTTTTGCAGATAGTTTTGCAAGGCGCTGGTCTCACCGCTCAATTCCAGGTCGGGGCGTCCCAGCCCTTCCTGGGCGAAGATTTTGAGATACCAGTTGGCGCCCTTTTGTTGCCAGCGGCCTTTGGCGAAGGAAATCGTGCCGCGCTGGTAGTAGGGCAGCAGAATCCAGATGCCGGTGGGGCCGACCAACAGGTGCGAGACAGGCGTCACGTAGTGGTAGATCGCAAATTTATTATCCAGCCCCTTCAACGCCTGGTCGATCAGCTCGTCCAGGCGTGGGCGCCGCCCAAAGCGATTGGAGTAGAAGATGCCTACCTGGGAAAGGATGAAACCGAGCATCAGAGCGCTCATCGAGATGGCGAACTGTTCCGGGTGGCGGAAGGAAATATACATACCGCCGGCCAGCACCGCCAGGCCGCCCAGCGTGGAAAGTTGAGCAATGCGCGAGCTGCGCTTGATGACTTTCTCATTACGATAAATATTCATTCCGTTCTCCTGCGAGACATCTGCCGGGCGAAGCCCGGCAGATGTCTATGGGGTAAAACGCTTGAGCACCAGGCAGGCATTTTGCCCGCCCAGGCCGAAAGAATTGGACAGGGTCACGTTGACCTGGGCCTGGCGCGCCTGGTTGGGGACATAATCCAGGTCGCATTCCGGGTCGGGGTTGTCGAGGTTGATGGTCGGGGGGAGCCAGCCGCGATGCAGGGCGAGGATGCAGGCGAGCGCCTCCAGCGCACCGGCCGCCCCCATTGGGTGACCGATCATCGACTTGGTCGAGCTGACTGCCAGCTTGTAGGCATGTTCGCCGAACACATTCTTGATGGCTTTGGTCTCGGTGACGTCGTTAATCGGCGTGGAACTGCCGTGGGCGTTGATATAGTCCACCGCGTCGGGCGACATGCCGGCATCCTGCAACGCCCAACGCATGGCGCGGCTTGGCCCGAGGCCGGAAGGGTCGGGCGCAGCAATATGGTAGGCGTCTGCTGAAGAGGCGTGCCCGGCCACCTCGGCGTAGATGCGCGCCCCGCGCGCCTGGGCGTGTTCCAGGCTTTCCAGGATGAGGGCCGCAGCGCCTTCGGAGAAGACGAAACCCTCGCGGGCGACGTCGAAGGGGCGAGATGCTTTTTCGGGCCGGTCGTTATAGTTGACCGGCAGAGCGCGCATGGACGAGAAACCGGCAATCGCCCAGTCGGTAACCAGGCTTTCGGTGCCGCCGGTGATCACCATGTCCGCTGCCCCGCGGCGGATGACTTCGGACGCCTCGCCGATGGCCTGTGTGCCGGTGGCGCAGGCGGTGGAGATGGTGTTGTTGTAACCCAGGCACTGGAATTGCAGGGCAATGGTAAAGGATGGGATGTTGGGGATGCCGGTGGGTAACATGAAAGGATTGACTTTGGATGGGCCGTAGTCGCGCAGCGTTTGCACGCCCTCTTCCAGTTTATCGACGCCGCCCACCACAGTGCCATATAACACCCCGGTCCGTTCGGGTTCGGGCATCTTGTCCGGCAGGCCGGCGTCTTTGACGGCCTGGATGGCGGAGGCCAGGGCGATCTGGCAGGCGCGTGCTGTGCGGCGCGCCTCTTTGCGATCCATATAATCTTCGACCTTGAAGTCGGGAATTTCGCCGGCGATCTGGCAGGGGAGCGGGCTGGGGTCGAATTGGGTAATCCGGCGTATGCCAGAGCGCCCGTTGAGCAGGCCATCCCAATATTGCTCCAGGGATGAGCCGAGCGGCGAAATTGCGCCCAGGCCAGTAATGACGACGCGCCTACGTTGGTTGTCCTGATATTCCATGTAATCCTCTTTCGATAATCGTAGTCAATGAGTAACCAGTTACTGAGTAAATGGGTCGTACAGATGAGATGCCGTGCTTTAAGAAGCAGCGACTGCCTCGGGCGCATGTTCAGCGGGGACGATTTGCTGCATTACGGCAAGCTGTTCCTGGATGGCGCCGCGCACGGCTTTGAGCAGCCCGGCCTGGACGGCCTGGCGGGCGGTGCGGATGGCGCTGACCAGGGCGTGGGTGTTCGAGCGCCCGTGCCCGATGTAGACCAACCCGTCGATGCCTAACAACAACGCAGCCCCGATTTCGTCAGGCTCCAGTTTCTTCTGCAACGATTCCTTTAGGATCGGTTTGATGAGCAGACCGCCCAGTAAAGCGCGTGGGCTGTGCGACGCCTTGATCTCTTCGGAGATTGTCTCTTTGATCAATTTGGCGACGGCTTCGCTGGCTTTGAGCAGGATATTGCCGGTGAAACCATCCATGACGACCACATCGGCGGCGCCGTAAAATAACTCTTTGCCCTCCACGTTGCCGATGAAGTTGAGCTGGCTGGATTTTAGCAGGGCATAGGTGGCGCGCACCAGCTCGTTGCCCTTGCCGCCCTCCTCACCGTTCGAGAGCAGGGCAATGCGGGGATTGTCCACGCGGCGGGTCACGTTAGAGAATACGCTGCCCATCACGGCGAACTGTACCAGGTGTTCTGGCTTGCAGTCGGGGTTCGCGCCGATATCCAGAATGGTGCACAGGCCGGTCTTGGTTGGTACCAGGGCGGTGAGCGCGGCGCGTTCGGCGCCAGGGATCATCCCCAGGCGGAAATAAGCCGTTGCCATGGCGCCGCCAGTATTGCCCGCGGTAACGAAGGCGTCGGCTTTGCCCTCTTTGATCAGGTCGATCCCTACCGCCATAGAGGTCTTCGAGTTCTTGCGCTTGGCTTTCAAGGCCAGCGCCATCCCTTTGTCTTCCATCGTAATAGTGTCGGTGGCATTGACGATGGTGACGCCCGGGGCGCTGCCGCCGGCAGCCTGCAAGCGCAGGCGAAGCATGTCTTCCGGTCCGACCAGTAAAATTTCGTCGCCGAATTGCCGGGCGGCTTCCAGCGCGGCGTGGATTTCTGGCTCAGGGCAAGTGTCGCTGCCCATGGCATCTAGGACGATTCGCATAAAAGACTCCTGTTTCTCAAGGATGGCTTTGGTTCAAAGAATCAATTCAGAACCTTTGCTTGACAATGCAACAGACCCGATTATAATTCATTTACTCAGGCGCTGGTGCTGGAACTGGCAGACAGGCATGGTTGAGGGCCATGTGCCGAAAGGCGTGTGGGTTCGATTCCCACCCAGCGCACTTGAATGGCCGCAGACATGCGGCTTTTTTGTTCGTTTTCACCAGTTGAAACTCTTTTTGGCGGTAGGTACCACCCATTAAAACACCCCAAAAGACCGGGCGCCTCGCGCCGGGTGTGCGAAATGATCTTGGGTCAAAATAAGGAGGAGTCTCCCATGAGAGGCCGGTTTATTCTCTTTCTCGTTGGCTTGCTTGTGGTGAGCCAGCTTCTTGCGGCGTGCATCGGCAGAGAGAAATTACGGGTGGCGACAACAGGCTCATGGCCGCCTTTTGAAAGCATGGACGAGGCGAGCCAGCAAGTTGTTGGCTTCGATATCGACCTGGTGAATGCTGTTGCGGAAAAGGCCGGTTTTGAGGTCGAATATGTTAGTTTGCCATGGGACTCGCTGCTGGCGGGCATTGCAAATTGCCAGTATGACCTGGCGGTTTCGGCGATCACTATCACCGAAAAACGCAGCGAGAAGTTTTCTTTTTCGGCCCCGTACTTCTCGGCCGGGCAGATCGTCGCTGTGCGCACGGACAATATGGGAATTACCGGCAAAGAGAGCCTGACCGGCAAGACGGTGGCTGTGCAATTGGGCACCACCGGCGATTTGGAAGCGAAAAACCTCCCTGATGTTACCGTAAAAATCTACGATGAAACCGACCAGATATTCCAGGTATTATTGGAAGGAAAGGTCGATGCTATCATTGCGGATCGCCCGCTGGTGGTATATTATATGGGTAAGGACCCCGGTCAGTTCAAGATGGTGGGCGAGGTATTTACCGACGAACAGTATGGTATCGCAATCTGTAAAACAAAGCCTGATCTGGTAAAGAAGATCAACAAAGCCCTGGAAAAATTGAAGGCCGAAGGTGTTATCGATCAACTCACCCAAAAATGGATTGCGGGCGGCAAATAATTGGATGCTAAAGAAAAAATGGAGGTCGTATGGCTCAGTTTCCGAGTGAAGCTTGGCTTACAGCATTGATGGATAAGCTCAATACCGATGAAAAATATGCCCAGGTGGCGCAGAAATGGGAAGGCGATATGATCTTTGTGATCGAGGCGGGCGATCATCGTCCTGAAGAGACTCGTTTCTACCTGGATCTGTGGCATGGGAAATGCCGGGATGCTTACTCGCTGGCGCTGGGCCAGGATAAAAAGGCCACGTTCACGCTGCGCGGCTCCTATGAAAACTATACGCGTTTGTTAAAAGGCGAAATCGACCCGATGCAGGCGCTGCTCACCCGCAAGATCGGGGTGCAGGGGAATATGGCGGTGTTGATGCGCAGCGTGCCCACGGTGTTGGATTTCGTGCGTTGCTGCCGCGAAATTACGGGCTGACTGAGAATAGCCTGTGCCGCGCTTGCGTGAACTGGGAATTTCGACTGGCGAACTTACGCCTGGCCGGTTGAACGCCATCACCGATGTGCCGGGGGTGCTTGTCGGGCATACGACGGTGAATTTTGGCGAGGGCGCGCTCCGGCCCGGCGAAGGACCGGCTCGTACCGGAGTCACCGTGATCCTGCCGCACGGGGGGAACCTTTTTCAGGAAAAGGTGCGCGCCGCCGTGCATACGATCAATGGTTTTGGAAAGGTGGCCGGGTTCGAGCAGGTGCGCGAACTGGGGGTGCTCGAGGCGCCGCTGGCGTTGACCAACACGCTGAACGTAGGGTTGGTGCTGGACGGCATGGTCCAGTATATGCTGCGGCAAAATCCGTACATCGGCATCGCCGCGGATAGCGGCAGTATCAACATCCTGGTGGGGGAAACCAACGACAGCTATCTGAACGATTTACAAGGCCGGCATGTGCGCGCCGAACACGTGTGGGCGGCAATCGAGCAGGCGTCCGGCGGGCCGGTGGCCGAGGGCGCGGTGGGCGCCGGGACGGGGACGATGTGCTATGGCTGGAAAGGGGGGATTGGCACGGCCAGCCGTGTTTTGCCGCCGGAGGCAGGTAGTTTTACCCTGGGCGCTTTGGTGCAGTCGAATTTTGGGGCGCGGCGTGACCTGGTGATTGCCGGTGTACCGGTGGGCCGGTCCCTGAAACACCCGGACGACCCGCCGCAACCCATACCCGGCTCGATTATGATCGTACTGGCGACGGATGCGCCGCTCTCGGCGCGCCAGCTCCAGCGTTTGTGCGTCAGAGCCGCGGCCGGGCTGGCGCGCACCGGCGGGCACTTGCAGCACGGCAGCGGCGATTTTGTGATTGCCTTCAGCACGGCGCAGCGCATCGCACATCGCCCGGCGAAATTGACGGCGGTCCAGGAAAGCCTGGTTGGCGAAGCCCAGGGGATGAACGTCTTGTTTCGCGCCGTGGTCGAGAGCGTCGAGGAAGCGGTGCTCAATTCACTGACCAGCAGCCCGACGACGATTGGGCGAGATGGGCACGTGGCTTACGGGTTGCCGGTGGAGGATGTGCTTCGCCTGGTTCGGAGATGGAATGATGGATAAGATTTTGATCAACGATTTGGTGGCGCGCGGGATTATCGGGGTGAACGATTGGGAGCGCGAGAAGCCGCAGGAGATCTGGATCAACGTCGTGCTGTACGTGGATGTACGTGCAGCCGGGGCAAGCGACAACCTCGATGAAAGCGTTTCTTACAGCGGGGTGGCCAAGAAATTGCTGGCGCACGCCGAGACGGCCAAACGGTTGACCGTGGAGGCGCTGGCAACCGACCTGGCGCGCCTGTGCCTGGATGAGCCAGGCGTGCAGAAGGTGCAGGTGCGGGTGGAGAAGCCGCGGGCAGTGCGCTTCGCTCGTTCCGTGGGGGTAGAGATCGAGCGCGAGCGGGGAGAATTGGGGTAAGCGCGGGGATCCTCTCTGGTGTTGTGGATTGTATCGTTTGTATGGGCCTGACGTTCAAATATTGGGTCGCCAGGGCGTTTAGATTGGGGCTGGTCCTGTTCTGGCTGTCCGGTTGCCGGGCGCCGGCAGCCGCGCCGCGATTGGACGATTTTGCGGCGCGCCTGGATCAGGTGGTCCCCCGGCGCCTGGAGAGCTACGGTGTACCCGGCGCGGCCGTGGCGGTGGCGATGAACGGAGAGGTGGCCTGGGCGAAAGGATACGGCCTGGCAGACCGCGAGCGGGGTGAACCGGTCAAGACGGATACAGTCTTTCAAGCCGCCTCGATTTCCAAAACGCTGACCGCCTGGGGGGTGATGCGGCTGGTCGAGCAGGGCCGGGTGGAACTGGACGCGCCGGTCGAGCGCTATTTGAGGCGCTGGCGCCTGCCCGATGCGCCGTCCAACGGTGACGGTTCCAATGCAGCAACTGGAGTAACTATTCGCCGTCTGCTCAGCCACAGCGCTGGCTTGAACATTACCGAATACCTGGGATACACGCCGGACACGTCCTTGCCGGCCGTTGAGGAAGTCCTGAGCCAGGGCAGCGGAAAGACCGGCCCGGTGTGCCAGGTGCGCCCGGCAGGCGGACGGTTTGCTTATACGGACGGCGGTTACGTGATCCTGCAACTGGTAGTCGAAGAAGTAAGCGGCAGGCCCTTTGCCGAGTTTATGCAGGATGAAGTGCTACAGCCGTTAGGGATGAAGGACAGCAGCTTCAGCCTTACCCCCGAATTGGAGGCGAAACTGGCTACCCCTTATGGCCCCAACGGCGAAGCGCTGCCGCGCTATCGTTTCGTCGAGTTGGCTCCGGCCGGGCTGCTGACCACTGCGCCCGACCTGGCGCGCTTTGCTGCGGCGGCGCTGCCGGGCGGCGATGGCGGCGGTGTCCTGCCTGCGGGGCGCGGCGTGATCGCTCCACAAACCCTGGGGGAGATGATTATTCCCCAGGTCTATCTATCCGGTTTCGACACGGTGATCTACGCGGATGCCTATGGCATGGGTTATTTTATCGAAACTTTGCCCGGCGGGCAGGTGGCTATTTCACACATGGGCGGGAACCTGGGCTGGCTTTCGGAGATGGCGATCTTGCCCGCGACCGGCGACGCGCTGGTGGTGATGACCAATAGCAGCGTTGGCCATGAATTTTTTGCAGACGTGGCGGCTGAATGGACGGATTGGTTGGGCCTGCCCGGGACGTTGCGAGTGGCTGGAACGATCCGCACGGCGGGGCTGGTTCTGCGCGTGGGCGCGACAATCATCGGAGCGGCCAGCCTGGGCTGGCTGCTGGTCCTGTTCAGGCAATTGCGCGCCGGCCGGCGGCGGCTGGGCTGGCGCACACCCCGCTGGCGCGGCATCCTGGCGCCGGGCGCGCTTGCCGTAGCGCTGCTGCTGTATTTCTGGCTGGCGCAGCCATTTGTCCAGACTTCGCTGCCGGGCGAGGCTGGCTGGCTGGCATTTTCAGCGACCCTGCTGTGTACAACCGGGATCTTTTGGGGTTTTACCTCTGTCCAGGAGACAACTTACTGGCCTCGGAAGAACCAGATCATATCCACATCGCCGGGCGAGCAGTCGTAGCTGGTCAGGATCACGGCGGCTTCGGAGCGGTGCTGTGTGCCGTGATTGACGACGTGCACCAGGATGTGCCAGAGCAGGTTTTCGCCCTGTGCGCCGCTGACGCGCCGGTAACTCACCATGCGGTTCAGGTCGGCGTCTTTTAGTGAAGCCAGGTAGGCGCGCATGGCCTGCTCTTCGCTTTGCCAGCGCTGGACGAGCGCCTCCAGGGTGGGAAAATCGCTTTCCGACAGCAAAGCGGCCGGGGAGACGGCCTCCTGGCAGCGCATGCGCCAGATCCATTCGGCGCCCAGGCAGTGGACAAAGGTGCTGCGCAGGCTGCCGTGGCTGACGCCGGGAAACGGGGTGGTAAATTGTTCGGGGGAAAGCTTTGCTGCAGTTTTTAGCAAAAGCTGGTTGGCCCAAACATTGTAGGTGAACAGGGTTGAGATGTCGTTTATTGTGTGCATGGCTTCCTTCTTCAGGTGAAAGTAATCGGTTACCGAGTAATCAGTTCTTATTCGCCGATTGTGTGGGGGCTGCACATCACGCGCAGCTTGTTTCGAGCGATGGGTGATCTGTCCATCAGTGATATGGTTATGGGTATGGGTATGGACTTGTCCTGGCTGGTTCAGGGGGGCAGGTTGAAGTTTCGCTGCCTGGGGCTGGATAAGTAAATGGCTCTGTTGTTTCGCTGTCTCCCAAAAGAGCTCTTTCGATGCGCTCTATGAAATTGTCGACGGGCTGTGGGTGGAAATACAGGCTTGTCCCTGGCCATGGAGTGTCTGGAAAAGCACAACCATTCACCAAAGTGAATCGCCAGGGGTGTGCAATTCCTATATAGTGCATTTCTAATTCAGGAAAACCTTTCAGTGGTTCCAGGAACAGAATATACTCACTATCCAGGTCGATTGGAGCGAAATTTTCCTGTGTCCGCGCTTTTTCAATATCGTCCTTTGCTGGTGGTTTCTGAGATGAAAGATTAATCATTCCCTCAAACTGTACAACATAAATTCTTTTTGGGCTACTGCTACCTTGCTCACTCTTGAGATAGCGGGTTATTTCAAATTTATATATTTGGCCGATCCCGAAGAGACTTGGATCTGGCTTTGAGATATCATCTACTTTACGTGCCAAATTTATGATATCGCCTACGCCAATGGCCTTGCCAAAAACAATTATTGTGGATTTGTCTGTTAATTCTTTTAAGGAGGTAGTTGTAATATAGCTGGCGTTGCTGAAAAACTGCGATACTGGAACGGGTGTCTGCGTGGCAGATGTTGGTGATGGATGTGTATTTTTACACGCTGTTAGTAATGTGCCTGATAACGTTGCGAAGATTGCCCCTATAAAGGCGCGTTTGAAAAGAAATATTGTTTTCACGTCAGCCTCTTGACGTCTGATCGATCGTATCGGGCTTAGCGATAGGCCGGCTTTGCTAGGGCGTTATCGATTTGTTGCAGTGTAAAGTAAATAGTAGAATTTTTGCCCGCTCGATCTTCGCAGTGATCGAGCGGGCGAAGCGGTAACTACCTGCCGACGAGCGGAAGATAGTAGAAGTGGTTGACGTAGTAGGGTGTCGACGGTGAATTGCCGCCGCCTGGGGCAGGGTTCGTCACCACGATTTGAGCCACGCCAACCTGGGTGAGGTATTGCCCGGGCACGGTGGTGATGATTTCAGTGCTTTTGACAAAGGTGGTCGGCAGCAGGTTGCCATCCCAGGCAATTTGCACGCCGGTGGCGAAATTTCGCCCCAGCACTTTCAACGGTGCATCCATGCTGTGCGCGGGCAGAGAGCCTGGGAAGAAGCCGGTCAGAATAGGGGTCGGGTTGTTCGATCCAACGCTCAGCCCGGCCGGCGCGGATATCCCGCCGCCAGGGGATGGGGTGAACACGGTGATCGAGGCAGTTCCGGTGCTGGCGATGTTGGCAGCCGGTACAACGGCTTCCAACAGTTGCGAGTTGATGTATTGAGTGGTCAGATCGCTGCCATTCCAACGCACTTTGGAGAGCGAGTTGAAATTGTTCCCTGCGACGCTCAGCGTGAAATTGCCGCCCCCTGCCAGGATCATGTCCGGGCTGATTTGCGTGATCACCGGAACCGGGTATTCGAAGTTGGCCAATACGCTTTTATTGCCATTGATCGAAACGGCGGTGGGGTTGGCAAAGCCGGATGCGTCTCCACTCCAGGATTTGAAGAGATATCCCGGGGCGGCGTTGGCGGTCAAAGAAACGACGCTGCCATAGGTGTATTTGGTGTTGCTATCGCAGTTGGGCGCGGGGCTGAGTGAAATGCTGCCCGCCCCGGATGGGCTGATCACCGTTGATAGCGTAAAGCACTGCAGGGAGAAGTTGGCCGTCAACGATTTGCTCCTGTTCATGGTGATCAGGATTGGGTTGACGATACCTGTCACATCCCCACTCCAGGATGAAAAGGCGTAGCCCAGGACCGGCGTTGCCTGGACCTGTACGACCGTTCCCGGCAAGTAGAGCGTACCGTTGGCGCAATTCGGTAGCGGGTAGAGGGAAATGGCGCCGGCTCCTGCCGGATTGATTGTCCGTTTCAAGTTGTAACACCCCTGTGTGAAGTGCGCCGTTACCGTTTTATTTGCCTTCATGGTGATCTTGACCGGATTGGTCGAGCCTGTCACGTCACCGGTCCAATAGAGGAATGAACTGCCTGATTCTGGCTCGGCGGTCAGCCGTACCTGGGTCCCGCTCAGGTACCTGCCGTTCGAGCAATTGGGCGCCGGGTTGGCCCGGATCTTACCGCCGCCCTCAGGGTCGACTTGCCGGGTCAACGTGTAGCAAACACTTTCCGGCGCGGCGACCGTGTCGGTGATTACGGTCCCGTCTTCTGGTTCTGGAACATCCGGGTCGGTGGGGGTAGCCTGATCGTCCGGGAGGGGTTCAGCCGTCGGGGGCGGATCGACCTGGTTCAGGGCTGGCGGCACGTTGGCCTGCGCGCCGGAATACCACAGTGCAACGGCTCCCATCGCAAGGATTAGCGCCAGACCCAGAAGCGCTGTTTGAATTTTGAGTTTGTTGGGGTAAAACATTGCTTTCTCCGTTTTCAGGTGCTTTATGAACGAATGGTATCACCCCATATAATCGTGGGTGATAGATAGACATTGACAAATACGGGGT
>CAZQQJ010000023.1:0-112232 GCA_964595435.1 uncultured Anaerolinea sp.
CCTTAGTTTACCTTATTTCCTACCTCTAGTTACCGATACTTTTGCGTTACACTCAGCCAGGTATTTATCGATGGCGTAGGCAGCCTTGCGGCCGGCGACCATGGCTGTGACAACCAGGCTGGGGCCAGTAACGTCATCGCCACCAGCGTAAACGCCAGGGAGAGAGGTGGCGCCAGTTTCGGCATCAATATTGATCAGCCCCCATTTATCCGTCTTGAGGCCGGGAGTGGTGTTCATGATAATTGGGTCGGGCCAGTAACTGACGGCAGTGATGGCGCAGTCAGCTTCGACGATGAAATTGGAGTTTTCTACAGGCACCGGCCTGCGGCGGCCTTTGGCATCCGGCTCACCCAACACCATGCGAATACATTCAACCTGTTTCAGGCAGCCATCTTCGCCGGCAATGAAACGGACCGGTTGAGTCAGAAACTGGAACTGGGCGCCTTCTTGACGGGCCAGTTCACGATCGTGCAACCCGCCGGGCATTTCCTTCTCGGTACGACGGTAGAGACAAACGACTTGCTCAGCACCCATACGCAGCGCAGTACGCAGGCAGTCAGAGGCAGTGTCACCACCACCGATGACTACGACTTTGCGGCCGATGTAAGGCTTTTCTTGCATTTCGGGAGGCAGAAGATCGGGACTGACATTGCAGCGCATGAGAAATTCCGTGGCCTTGTACACACCAGGCATATCTTCGCCAGAGACTTCCATCGGTGCATCGATTTCCGTGCCGACGCCAACAAAGACAGCATGATAACCATTGTTGAGGATATCGTCAATCGTTTGATCCTTGCCAATATAAGTGTTGTAAACAAACTCCACACCGGCGCGTTCGAGGTCTTCAACACGAGCAAAAACGACTTCTTTCGGCAACTTGAAGCTCGGGATGCCGTAAGTCAGCAATCCACCAGGACCGGGTTTTGACTCAAAGATCGTAACGTGGTGGCCTTTTTGCACCAGTTGCTCGGCGCAGGCCAGACCTGCGGGACCCGCACCAACCAGAGCAACTTTTTTGCCACTGGGTTGACCAACCGGTATTTCGACTCCCTGCATACGGCGGGCATAATCGACCACAAAAGCTTCCAAATAACCGGTCATGACCGGTAACGAGGACTTGTTCTGCGAGCAGGAGCCCTGGCAAAGCTGTTCTTGGGGGCAAACTCGCCCACATATTTCGGGAAGGGAGCTATTTTGACGATACAACTGAGCCGCTTCCAGGAACCGGCCTTGCTCAATTAACCACATGGCTGAGGGGATGTCGTTATGTACCGGACAGGCCAGCATACACGGCGCAGGGTCTGGGCATTGCACGCAACGAGAGGCCTCTTCCATGGCCATCTCGGCACTTATCGGGATTACCACGTCATCGAAATCACAGACACGTTCTTCGGCAGAACGAATTTGTATGCCTCGCGAAGGTTGCCGTGCACGGCTCTTGCGATCAATGGCGAGAAAATCACCGGAAATAGTCCTCATATTTTTTACCTCCAGGTAGGCTGTCAGGCAGTGAGTAATGTATCTGATAATATCGAGTAAAGAGGTTTTATTTCAGTCGCGGATGTCACTTTTTTTCGCGACAGTTGTCATGAATTTTATTGACACTTCTCATGTGGCTTATCTCAGGCGAACTAACTTCTTCGCTTCGGAAAGGGGGATATGGTGTAAAATTGAATGATTCCTTTTTCGGCACAAATGAGGATACTGAATGAAAAGGCTGATCTATATTTTAATAATCACCGCCATCGTAGCCGTTGGCGTGTATGCATTCATGAAATGGCGCGAGCGCCAGCAAGCAGCAACTATCAGCAGCCTGCAAACCGAGATTGCTGCAAAAGGCCGGTTGACCGCGACGATTGGAGCGACCGGACAGGTACGGTCAAACCAATCCACAACTTTGAATTGGAAAACCACCGGGACAGTGAAAAGCGTCTCCGTCAAAGTCGGCGACCGGGTAAAAACCGGCGATAAACTTGCAGAGCTGGAGCAAACTTCTTTGCCGCAGAACGTCATCCTGGCTCAGGCCGATCTGGTAAGTGCTCAGCAAGCGTTGGATGACCTGTACACCAACGCCGAAAATGCGAAAATCCAGGCGATGCAGTCGATTGCCACCAACACGAAATCGGTGAAAGATGCCCAGTACCAGCTAGATAATTTCACGGTCCCAGAGACCCAGGCCGGGCTAAAGACAATGGAGGCTGTCGAGCAGATGCGCAAAAAGCTGGATGCCGCGCGGGCAGCATTTGAGCCTTATAAATACTATCCTTCCGGTGACAAGGAGCGTGAACGGCTGAAAGACGATCTGGACCAGGCACAGGCGGATTTAAACGTCGCGGTAAAGCGTTTAGAATACGAGTATGCATTATCGATCGCGCAAGCCAACCTGGATAAAGCCATCTCAGATTATGAGGAATGGAAGGACGGCCCAGGCACAGAAGACATTGCAGCCGCCAAAGCGCGCATCGCAGCAGCCGAGGCCACACTGAAGCAAACCTGGATCGAGGCGCCCTTCGACGGAATTATTACCCTGATCGATACTCGGGTTGGCGATCAGGTGTTGCCAAACACCCCGGCCTTTCGATTGGACGACCTGTCCAGCTTGCTGGTGGAGCTGGCCGTCTCCGAAGTGGATATCAACCAGGTTGCAGAAGGGCAGGATGTCGATATGACCTTCGATGCCATCCGAGGCAAAGAATATCACGGGGTAGTAGTAGATGTGGATCGCGTAGGTACAACCAACCAGGGTACTGTGGAATTTATAGTAACCGTGCGCCTGAGCGACGCAGACGAAACTGTAAAACCGGGCATGACGTCAGCGGTCAATATTGTGGTTAACCAGTTAGATGATGTGCTTCTGGTGCCAAACCGGGCAGTACGTTTCCGTGACGGGAAGCAAGTTGTGTATGTGCTCAAGGACAACCAGCTTACGCCAATGGAGATCAAACTGGGGGCAACATCCGATACAGTGAGCGAGGTGCTTCAAGGTGATCTCAACGTGGGAGATGCGATCGTGCTCAACCCACCATTGCAGATGGAGGGGAATGGTCCGCCACCTTTTGCGCGCCAGAGGTAAGTATGACGGATTGGGTGATTCGAGCCGAAAATTTGACCAAAGTATATCGTATGGGCGAGGTAGAGGTGCACGCTCTACGTGGCCTGACGATGAGCGTGGCGCGAGGCGAGGTGGTGGCGATTATGGGACCCTCAGGCTCAGGGAAATCCACGCTGATGAATATTATTGGTTGTCTGGATCATCCAACGTCTGGATCGTACATTCTGGATGGCGAGCCAGTCGCCCATTTGCGGGATGATCAACTGGCGTCTATCCGCAACCGCAAAGTGGGGTTTATCTTCCAGAGTTTTAACCTTTTATCTCGCACCACAGCACTGGCAAATGTAGAACTGCCCATGCGCTATGCAGGCGTGCGTAAAGATCGCCGGGAGCGCGCCCGGATGGCCCTGGAAGCGGTTGGACTGGGTGATCGCATCCATCACCGGCCCAATGAACTGTCGGGTGGCCAGCAACAGCGGGTGGCAATTGCTCGCGCCCTGGTCAATAACCCGGCAATGATCCTGGCCGATGAGCCAACCGGCAACCTGGACACAAAATCGGGCGAGGAGATCATGCATTTGTTGCTCACCCTGAACAAAGAAAAGGGAGCCACGCTGGTCATCGTAACGCACGATTCAGGCGTAGCGGCTCAAACGCAGCGCATCATCCATATCCGGGATGGTGTGGTGGAAAACAACGTATGATTATCTGGCAATCGATCATCGAGGCATTGGAGAGCCTGACTTCAAATAAGTTGCGCTCTGGTTTGACGATCATAGGCATCGTTATCGGCGTAGCCGCAGTGATTGCTATCGTTTCGATCGGCCGCGGGGCACAGAATACAATCACAGGCTCTATCCAGGGGATCGGCACCAATCTGCTATTCGTTTTCCGGGGTGGGTCACAAGATGTGCGTAACCCAAAACCGATTACTTTTGGCGACGCATCGGCCATTGCTGATCCTTTTCAAGCGCCCTCCGTGGCAGGTGTTGCTCCCGTTCTACAGGGCAGCGTTGAGATATCAGCTGGCGGCGAAAGTGCAGTCACGCAGGCCACGGGCGTTATGCCCGAATACAAGACAGTCCGCAATTTGCAGCTTAGCGAAGGAGAATTCATTACCGAAGAGCATATCCTGGGGCGGGCATCGGTCGTATTACTGGGCACAGATGTCGCCGATAAATTGTTTAACCGGAAAGAAGGGCTGACTGGAGAGACGGTGCGCATCGAAGGGCAGCCATTTCGTGTGATAGGTATTCTGCAATCGAAAGGTGGATCAGGGTTCGGGAGCGAGGACGATACGATCATGGTTCCGTTGACTACTGCGCAAGCTCGCTTGCTGCGCCGCTCCAGCCGTGACCGGGTAGATATGTTGATTGTACAGGCCGTGGATGCCAATTCTGTATTGACAGCCAGTGATGAGATCGCCCAAATCTTGCGCTCTCGCCATCGCACCGCCATCGGCGAGGATGATTTTACGATACTGACTCAGCAAGATTTTTTGGATACTGCACGCACGATCACCAGTGTGTTGACGATCTTTTTGGGAGGGATCGCGGCGATTTCTTTACTGGTAGGAGGCATCGGGATTATGAACATCATGCTGGTCTCTGTTACTGAACGCACCCGCGAGATCGGTCTGCGGAAAGCATTAGGAGCACGCCGGGTCGATATCTTGATCCAATTTCTAACCGAGTCTTCGTTGCTCAGTATGTTTGGTGGTTTAATTGGGATTGGCCTGGGAGCATTGATCTCTTACATCGTAGGGCAAATTGCAGCAGCGCAAGACACCCCTATCAACCCAAGCATCGGCATCGACACGATTTTGATGGCCACTTTGTTCTCCACGGCTGTGGGGCTTTTCTTTGGGTTATATCCCGCGAACCGTGCTGCGAGTCTTGAACCAGTGGAAGCGTTACGTTATGAATAAGCCAAATGGTAAACTAACATATTTGTATGATGGTTTTTGGCGGCAGTATAATATACTATAGGAGCAAAACAGCTTTGCCTTTACAACATGAGTCATTCACCAAATGAAAACACTGGGGCCACGTGGAAAAAGAAACGATCTTAGTCGTTGATGACAATCGACAATTGGGGGATTTTATTGCCTACCGATTGCTACCGAGCCTGGGGTACAGTGCGCGGACTACTTATAATGGCAAAAGCGCACTCAGCGCAATCCGTTCGACTCCGCCATCCTTGATTTTGCTCGACCTTGAACTTCCCGATATGACGGGGTTGGATATCCTGCGCCAATTGAAAAGGGAAGGAATTACCATTCCGACGATATTATTTACCGCGCATGGGTCGGAGCAAATTGCTGCGGAAGCTTTTCGCCTGGGTGTCGAAAACTATTTAATCAAACCGGTGGAGCCCGAACAACTCGAAGCAGCTATCGCGCAGGCTTTGATTGAAACCCGCTTGCGTAAGGAGACCGAAAGACTCAACACAGAACTCAAAGAGCAAGTGGCATTATTGAGCGCCCTGTCTAAGGTTGGGCAGGCGGTCACGTCAACGCTAGATGTCGACGAAGTATTGCGCCGCATTGTCGATGCTGGCGCCCAGCTCACTCAAGCTGAAGAAGGGTTCCTGGCTTTACTGGATCATTCGACCGGGCTTTTCTATTTGCGGGCGGTGAAGAATATCGAATCTGAACGCGCCAAGATGACACGCCTGCCTGTAAACGATCCGTTGGTTGGAACTGCCATCCGCTCGGGACGTCCGGTGCGCAGGTCAGTTGACGCAGACGGCAAACTGATTAAGATCAGTACTGGTTTTTTGGTAAACAGTCTGCTGTACATCCCCATTTTTTCCAAAGGCAAACCGCTGGGCGTTTTGGCTGTTGACAACCGGGCTGTAAAGCGATTCTTCACGCAGAAGGACGAAGTTGTTCTAACGCTGTTGGTAGATTATGCCGCTGTAGCACTGGAAAACGCATATCTCTATGAACAAGCGCGCCATGAAATTACTGAGCGACGCCGAGTTGAGGCCGCTCTGCGGGAAAGCGAGGAGCGATATGCCCTGGCAATGCAGGGCGCCCATGATGGAATCTGGGATTGGAACTTGAAGAGTAAGCAGATTTATTTTTCGCCGCGGTGGAAGGAAATGTTAGGGTTTACCGTCGACGAGATTGGCAACGACCCGCAGGAGTGGTTAGGACGTGTTTATCCTCAAGATCTCGAACCGCTGAAACAGGCAATTGCAGCCCATCTGCGAGGCCAAACCCCTCACCTGGAAAACGAGCATCGTATCCGCCATAAAGATGGCACCTATCGTTGGATGCTTTGCCGAGGATTGGCGGTGCGCGGGGTGGATGGCGGTGTGGGGCGGATGGCCGGGTCGCAAACCGATATCAGCGGCCGGAAAGAGGTAGAGGCAAAGCTCGTACAGGATGCATCCACAGATGGGTTGACCGGGTTGCCCAACCGGGTATATTTTTTGGAGCAACTCAGAAAGGCGTTGCAACGCGCCCTGGAGGAACCCAGCTATGTGTTTGCAGTGTTATTCCTGGACCTGGATCGATTCAAATATATCAACGACAGCCTGGGACATCCTGTTGGAGACGAATTACTGGTTGCTGTAGCCCAAATCCTGAAGAATATCCTGCGCAGTAACGACGTCGTGGCACGGCAGGGCGGTGATGAATTCGTTATTCTGTTGGATGGCGTGCCAGATGTGGATATTGCCATCTCAGTTTCAAGCACGATTCTGCAGAACTTGAGCCGGCCAATCTGGTTGGATGAACGGGGTGTGTTCGTCACCACCAGCACCAGCATCGGCATTGT
This sequence comes from uncultured Anaerolinea sp., assembly GCA_964595435.1. GTDB lineage: Bacteria > Chloroflexota > Anaerolineae > Anaerolineales > UBA4823 > RBG-16-57-11. The sequence goes on from CAZQQJ010000023.1 coordinate 6,838, forward strand.
GATGAGTACTTTCGAATACCAGGACCCGGAAGATATCTTGCGGGATGCAGACATCGCCATGTATGCCGCCAAGGGGCACGGCAAAGGCCGGTATGAGCTTTTTGATCCTTCCATGCGAGAGGTGATCTTGAAGCGGGTAACGCTGGAGGCGGATCTGCAGCAAGCGATTGACCGGCAACAGTTCCGGGTATATTACCAGCCGATCATATCGTTGAGCAGCGGTAAATTGGTTGGCTTTGAGGCTCTTATCCAATGGCAGCACCCAGAATACGGCCTGCTGCCGGCCGGCGAATTTGTGCCTCTGGCACAAGAAGCTGGCTTGATCACACCCATCGACTGGTGGGTGTTCGAAGAAGCCTGCCAGCAGATGCACAAATGGCAGGTCGACTTTCCATGCGCGGCGCACCTGTCGATCCATGTCAACCTGACCAGCAGCCTGATGGCCAGATCCGATCTCCTGGACAACATTCGCTGGATTATCGACAAGACCGGCATCGAGATGGACACGCTACGTCTGGAGATTACCGAAAATATTTTCGCGGCAAACTACGATGCAGCCTCCCGAATTATCGGGGATTTGCGAAAGATGGGCATTTACGTGCTGGTCGACAATTTTGGCTTGGGCAACGCATCGTTGCTCAATCTGAAACGGCTGCCTGTTGCCGGGTTAAAAATCGACTGTGCCTTCACCCAGAGTTTGGGTGAGAGGGATAGAGACCTCAGCATCGTCAAAACGATCGTAGATCTATCCCACGACCTGGGTTTTCAGGCAACTGCCGAAGGGATCGAAACGGAGATGCAACTCCACCGGCTGGAGGCAATCGGTTGTGATTATGGCCAGGGCTTCTGGCTCTCTGTCCCGCTCGACCCGGAACAGGCCACCAGCTTATTAGATAGTGGGCAAGGCGCGTTGCCTGACCTGCGCCAAATGCGGCTCAACCTGTCAGACTGAAGCAGACCGGGTGACCTGCTGGATCCATTCCAAATACCGATCCAATCCCATAACCACCGGTAAGGCGATTATTTCGGGGACTTGATAAGGGTGGATTGCCTGGATGGCTGGCACCAGGTGATCTGTAAATAAATCCGCGCGGCTTTTGACCACTAACAGGACTTCTTCGTCGTCGCAAATCTTGCCATCCCAGATATAGAGCGAACGAATAGATGGGACAATGCTGACACAAGCGGCAAGCTGGCTTTCCAACAATGATTGGGCAATTTGCAATCCCACATCTTTCGATGGAGCCGTGATCAACACAACAATCGTTTGGTCGCTCATTTTATCTACCTCATGGATATTGCCTATCGAATATACCACAATTGGTTTCTCTAAAGGATAACGAAAACGGCGTTGGAGTGTTAAACAGCATGGAGATGAACCATGAGCGCAAAGCGTATTGAAAGCGAGACTTTCTCCAGCGTTGACGCGGCCTGGCTACACATGGACACCCCGACGAACCTGGCAGTAATCACCGGAGTGATTACCTTCGCCGGGGTAGTAGATTTCGAACGGTTGCAGGCCACTTTGCAAAGCCGTTTTCTGATACACCGGCGTTTTCGGCAGCGGGTGCGGGAAGCAGCCTCGCCTCTTGGGTTGCCGCGGTGGGAAACCGATCTGAATTTCGACCTGGATTATCACTTGCAAAACGTCACTTTGCCAGAGCCGGGCGATCATACAGCATTGCAACAACTGGTCGGCGATTTAATGAGCCAGCCTTTAGACCCATCCCGGCCGTTGTGGCAGTTCCACTTTGTCAACAACTACATGCAAGGTTCAGCATTGATCTGTCGCCTGCACCATTGTATCGCGGATGGGTTGGCGCTCGTACAGGTGCTGCTGGATACGGCCGACGTAGAAGCCGACGCCCCCTGGCCTGCGCCTCGGGAGGAAGAGGTACATGAGGTAAGCCGCCTGGAGCGCTGGCTGCTTCCGGTAGTAAAAGCAGCAATGACGGTAAGCACCACTTGGCAAAAGGCCGAGACGCTGGTGCACGAGGGGATGGAGACCCTGGTGCATCCGACGCGGTTGGTAGGTGCAGCACGCCTGGGTGCCAGCGCGACGAAGGCATTGGGGAAGCTCCTTTTGATCGGCCCGGATCGGCGGACCTTGTTTCGCGGCAAGTGCAGCGAGGCCAAGCGAGCCGCCTGGGAAATCAGCGCCGATCTGGCAGATATCAAAGCCATCGGCCAGCGGATGGGCGGCACGGTAAACGACATTCTGCTCTCAGCAATTACCGGCGCATTGCGGCGTTACCTGGAAGAGCATGGCCAGCATACCGAAGGGGTCAATATCCGGGCAATTGTGCCAGTCAACTTGCGCCCTCCCGAAGAGTTGGACGAACTGGGCAATCGCTTTGGGTTGGTGTTTCTGTCTTTACCAGTCGGGATTCGTGACCCGCTCAAACGGCTGGTTGTTTTGCGGCACCGCATGGACGAGATTAAGGATTCACCGGAGGCGCTGGTTGCCTTTGGCATCCTGGGAGTCATCGGAATGACTCCGAACCAGATCGAGGATTTGATCGTGGCAATTTTCGGCATGAAGGGCACTGCCGTGATGACCAACGTACCCGGGCCACGCCAGCCGCTTTATTTTGCAGGGGGAAAAATTGCATCGCTCATGTTCTGGGTGCCTACGCCAGGCAACCTGGGCCTGGGGGTGAGTATCCTCAGTTATGCCGGGCAGGTAATCCTGGGCATTGCAACGGATGCAGGACTGGTGCCCGATCCTCAGGCGATCTTGCAAAATTTCCAGGAAGAACTCGAATATCTAAAAAATTGGGGGCGGCCGCCGCGCAAAGCTCCAACAGGCTGAATGAGCAGATGAATGAAATAACGACCCCAAAAATCAGCAGCAGCGAAGAAAGCGGAACGAACGCAGTATAATACAGACCTGATGAAAACCGACATTGACACTCTGATGCAATCCCATAACATCGATGCCCTGCTGATCATTGGCCCGGGGCAGAACAACCCATCCATGGTCTACCTGACTGGCGGCGCCTCGTTGAGCGAGGCCATCCTGGTCAAGAAACGCGGCCAGGCGCCTACGCTGTTTTGCTACGCGATGGAACGCGACGAGGCTTCTCGCACCGGTTTAGAAACACACTTCATCAACGATGCCCGATTCCCTGGCTTGCTCAAACAGGCCGAAAATGACCAGACGAGGCTCAAGACGTTGATCTTGCAGCAAATCTTTGGCGATCTGGGGCTCACCAACGGGCGCGTAGGCGTCTCCGGACAAGCCGATGCGGGAGAGGCCTTTACCGCCTTGACGGCGTTGAAAGCAGCGCTGCCCGGCCTGGAACTCGCCGGCGAAGCAGGTTCGGCGCTGCTCCTGGAGGCCATGGCCACCAAAGAAGACGACGAAGTGGCACGCATCCGCAGCATGGGGCAGGTCACGACACAGGTGGTCGGCGAAGTGGCCGATCTCCTGGCCTCGCAGCGCGTGCGGGATGAAGTACTGGTCAAGACCGATGGCTCTCCCTTGACCATCGGCGAGGTCAAACGGCACATTGACCTGTGGTTGGCCGAGCGCGGCGCGGAGAACCCCGAAGGCACGATTTTCGCCATGGGCCGCGACGCTGGCGTGCCGCACACTACCGGGGATAACGCCACACCCCTGCGCCTGGGCCAGACGATTGTCTTCGATATCTTCCCGCGCGAAGCCGGCGGCGGTTATTTCTACGACTTCACCCGCACCTGGTGCCTGGGCTACGCCACCGACGATGCCCTGGCACTGCACGAAGATGTGTTGGCCGTTTATCGGCAAGTGGTCAGCGAGCTGCGCCTGGGAACGCCCTGCCGGGATTACCAGCGCCGCGCCTGCGAATTGTTCGAAGCACGTGGCCATCCCAGTGTGCTGAATACGCCGAATACACAGGAGGGTTACGTTCACGGCCTGGGTCATGGCCTTGGCCTGCACGTCCACGAAAACCCGTCTTTCAGCGCCTACGGCCCGGAGAGCGTGCGTTTGCAGCCCGGCGGGGTCGTCACCGTAGAGCCGGGCCTGTACTACCCGGAGCGCGGGCTGGGTATCCGCCTGGAAGACACTTACTGGGCGCGCCCCGACGGCCAGTTCGAAGTGCTTGCGCCGTATTCCCTGGATCTGGTGCTGCCCATCTCACAAGGAGACTGACTTAATGGTATTTTCCTCTGCACGTATCCTCGGAGTTGAAACCTCTTGCGATGAAACCGCTGCAGCAATTGTCGAAAACGGGCGGTTGATCCTGTCCAACGCGGTGGCCTCGCAGGTCGACCTGCACGCCCAGTTCGGCGGGGTCTTTCCCGAGGTAGCTTCACGCCAACACATCCGCACGATCTATCCCATCGTCGAGACTGCTTTGCAACAGGCGCACCTGGGCCTGAGCGATATCGATGCCGTTGCTATCACGCGTGGTCCCGGATTACCCGGCTCGCTGGTGATTGGGATGAACGCTGCCAAGGGATTATCGCTGGGCAGTGGCCTGCCGTTGGTCGGCGTCAACCACCTGGAGGGGCATATTTATTCCGCCTGGTTGGGTTGGCCGCCAGTCACCAGCGATACAGCGCTCGCCGCTACCGCTCTACCTCCCGAGCCACACTTTCCGCTGGTCGTACTGGTCGTGTCCGGCGGGCACACTGAACTCATTTCTATGACGGATCATTTGCAATACGAACGCCTGGGAGCCACGCTGGACGATGCTGCCGGAGAGGCGTTCGACAAGGTGGCGCGGCTGATTGGCCTGGGCTATCCCGGCGGACCGGCGATCCAGAAGGCGGCGCAGGGGGGTAACTCGCGCGCTTTCGCCTTCCCGCGCGCCTGGTTGGAAGATACCTGGAATTTTTCCTTCAGCGGGTTGAAGACGGCTGTGCTGCGTGAAGTGCGCCGTTTACAGGAACAAAAACTGGATTTACCTGTGGCTGACCTGGCAGCAAGCTTCCAGGCAGCGGTAGTGGATGTGCTGGTGGGCAAAACGTTGCGCGCCGTTGAAAAATTGGGCGGGGCGGAAATCCTGGTAGCCGGGGGAGTATCGGCGAACAAGGCACTACGAGAGACAATGCAGGAGCGAGCGCCCGTCCCGGTGCACATCCCGCCGCTGGCACTGTGTACCGATAATGCGGCTATGGTCGCCAGCGCGGGGTATTACCGTTTCGTCAAAGGCCAGCGGGATGCATTGGCGATGGATGTGCTGCCAAACTGGCCACTGGCTGAGGTACGGTATTAAACAAATTGTGGTGGGGAATTCCCACCACAATTTGTTGGTTTCATTCTAGTACTCCGGCATCGGCGGAGCAGCGGGTTTCTCTTTCTCGGGGATGTCGGTGATCAGGCATTCGGTGGTCAAGATCATGGCGGCGATGGAGGCAGCATTCTCCAAAGCACCACGGGTAACCTTGGCCGGGTCGATGACGCCGTCATCAACCATATCCAGGTAATCTTCCTTGATTACATCGTAACCAATCTTCAGATCGCCTTTTTCCTTCTGAGCGCGGCGCACGCCTTCCAGGACCACAGAGCCGTCCTTGCCGGCGTTCTCGGCGATCTTGCGCAGCGGCATTTCCAGCGCTTTGCGAACAATATTGACGCCGATCTGGGCATCTTCGTTATCCATCTTCAGTTCGGCAACGGCGGGCACAGCGTTGATCAACGCCACACCACCACCAGGCACGATACCTTCTTCAACCGCAGCGCGAGTAGCCGACAGAGCGTCTTCGACGCGGTGCTTCTTTTCTTTCAGTTCGGTTTCGGTGGCGGCGCCCACGCGGATGATCGCCACACCGCCGGACAGCTTGGCCAGGCGCTCCTGCAGTTTTTCTTTGTCGTAATCGCTGGTGCTCTTATCGATCTCGACACGAATCTGTTCGATGCGGCCCTTGATCTGGGCTGCGTCACCCTTGCCGCCAATCACGGTGGTGTCGTCCTTGGTGACCACGATCTTCTCAGCGCGGCCCAGGTCGGCGATAGTGCAGCTTTCCAGTTTGCGGCCAGTCTCTTCCGAAATCACCTGTGCATTGGTCAGGGTAGCGATATCCTGAAGCATGGCTTTGCGGCGGTCACCAAAGCCGGGGGCTTTGACGGCCACAACGTTGAGCATACCGCGCAGCTTGTTCAACACCAGGGTAGCCAGCGCTTCGCCGTCGATGTCCTCAGCGATAATCACCAGGTCACGGCGACCGATCTGCACAAGCTTCTCCAGGATTGGGACAATGTCCTGGGCAGCGGAGATTTTCTTGTCATAGATCAGCAGGTAAGGTTCATTGATGCTGGCTTCCATGTGCTCCGGGTCGGTGATGAAGTAGGGCGAAATGTAGCCGCGGTCAAACTGCATACCTTCGACATACTCGGTCTCGAACTCCAGGCCTTTGGACTCTTCAACAGTGATGACGCCATCTTTGCCGACTTTGTCCATAACCTCAGCGATCAACTCGCCGATGGTGCGATCCTGGGCAGAAATCGAAGCCACGTTAGCAATTTCGGCCTTGGTGGTCAGCTCGATAGCCTGTTCATTGATCTTGTCAGCTACTGCCTTGGTAGCCGCTTCGATACCGCGCTTGAGCAGCATCGGGTTTGCGCCGGCAGCCAGGTTCTTCATGCCCTCGACGACGATGGAGTGCGCCAGAACGGTGGAGGTGGTGGTACCATCGCCAGCGATGTCATTGGTCTTGGTAGCGGCTTCTTTCAGAAGCTGAGCGCCCATGTTCTCGAAGGGGTCCTGCAGTTCGATTTCTTTGGCGACGGTTACGCCGTCGTGCGTGATGGTAGGGGAACCAAACTTTTTATCAATTGCAACGTTGCGGCCTTTGGGGCCCAGAGTGGTAGCCACAGCGCTGGCCAACGTTTCCATGCCCTTAGAAAGCTTGTGGCGGGCGTCTTCGGAGAAGATCAATTGCTTAGCCATATTCGTTTACTCCTCTGTAATAAAAAATTACTCTTCGACAATTGCCAACAGGTCGCTCTCGCGCAGGATGAGCAGCTTCTTGCCTTCGACCTTGATTTCGGTGCCGGCATACTTGGCAAACAGAACGGTGTCGCCAGCTTTGACATCCATCGGGATATATTTGCCATCGTCATCACGCTCGCCGGGGCCAGCGGAGATGACTTTGCCCTTCTGAGGTTTTTCTTTGGCAGTTTCAGGGAGAACGATACCGCCAGCCGTGATCTCTTCCTGCTCAACAGGTTCTACGACAACACGGTTGCCAAGGGGCTTGAGTTTGAGTGACATACGAACCTCCGAATTCTGGTATGGTTTAGATTACAGGATTACACACAGACTAGTTAGCACTCTATACATATGAGTGCTAACTAGTGTGCATATCATACTCAGGTTTACAAGGAAAGTCAAGAGGGAAAATACGGGAATCTATATGATTCTTATAAAACGCTTATACAGATATCCCGACAATATTTCTGTCGGCTCTCAGAAGACCAATCATTACGCGTAATTGTGGTATAATTTATCGTGTAAAGGGGAAGCTCTAACCCAACGAGCTTGTTCCTCGAAGGCCTCATTCTTTCCAATCGGAATAAACACTGATTCCCTTGTCGATAGCTCATCCTTGAGTCTTTTAGATAATGCACGTACTCCAGCACATTTGTGTGTTGGCTGTTTTCGATACCAACCTCCCGTGGAGAAAATCTCACCATTAGTTAAGTTAACAGGTTAACATGAAAGTCCTCGAATTGGAAAATGCCCCCCTATCTGCCCTGCGCCAGATGGCCAGGGACCTGGATGTCTCGAATGCCACCCGTCTCAAAAAAGAAGATTTGATTTTACGTATCCAACAGGCCGAAGCCGAACGGCAAGGAGTGGAATTGCGCGGTGGCATCCTGGAGATCATGAGCGAAGGTATTGGATTCCTGCGCTCTGGCCACTACCAGCCTGGCCCTTACGATGTCTACGTTTCCCAATCGCAAATCCGGCGCTATACCTTGCGAAATGGAGACCTGGTGATTGGACAGGTGCGCCCACCGCGCGAATCGGAGCGACACTACGGGTTGCTCAAAGTTGAAACAGTTAATGGTATCAACCCGGACGATTCCAAATATCGCCCGACCTTCGAGTCGCTTACCCCGATCTTCCCAGACCGGCGCTTTGACCTGGAAGTCGATCGCCACACGCTCGCTACACGCCTGATCAACCTCGTCACACCAGTAGGGCGTGGTCAGCGCGGTTTGATCGTTTCGCCTCCCAAGGCCGGTAAAACCACCATTCTTAAGCAAATGGCCAACGCGATTTCCACCAAGAACCCGGAAGTGCATTTGATGGTGGCGCTGATTGGTGAGCGTCCTGAAGAAGTTACGGATATGGATCGTTCAGTAGATGCCGAGGTAATTTCATCTACTTTCGACGAGCCGGTCACATCGCATGTGCGCGTGGCGGAAATGGCCCTGGAACGCGCCAAGCGTCTGGTCGAGATCGGGCGTGATGTAGTAATTTTGATGGACTCCATCACCCGCCTGGCGCGCGCTTATAACCTGGTAGTCACCCCTTCTGGACGTACACTCTCAGGCGGTATCGACCCCTCTGCGCTGTACCCCCCCAAGCGTTTCTTCGGTGCCGCCCGGAACATTGAAGAGGGCGGATCGTTGACGATCATTGCCACTTGCCTGATCGATACCGGCTCGCGGATGGATGACGTTGTTTACGAAGAGTTCAAGGGCACCGGTAATATGGAGCTGCACCTGTCACGCCGCCTGCAAGAACGCCGGGTCTTTCCTGCCATTGACATCGAACGCTCATCCACCCGGCGCGAGGAGCTTCTGCTTGGCCCGGATATTACCCCGCGTGTTTGGCTGATGCGGCGCATGTACGACCAAATGGTTACAGCCCCGCCTCATGGCGCTGGCCTGGATCCATCCACTGCCACCGAAGCTATTCTACAACGCCTGCAACGCACCTCCAACAACCAGGAATTTCTCGAAACGTTGACCGAGGATTGAGTAAGTTAGATCAGGAGGAATTATGGCAAAGGACAATCTCGAACCAAAAACTGACGTCATCGCCGAAACGGATAATTACCTGGCCTGGAAAGCAGAAGAACCGGATGGGGAGACCACTTACCACCTGGAATTGAACAATGTTACACTGCATTTCTTTAAGGAAGAGTGGGATGAGCTTTTGGATTTAGCCCGCACGCTGCTTGGCTAAGCCCTGCGATCTTACCCTCTGATGGTAAGCGGCCCTACCTTGTTGTCCACATACTAACGTGTAATTTCATCCACGTAAGGCACCACACCGTTACAGGGTTCGGTGAAGCGCGTCGCCACTTTATCCCAGGCGAGCGACTTATCCATTCCCCATGCCTGGTGAATTGCAAAAGCAGTGCAACCTGGACCGGCGTGATAATTTGCGATCGTCAGGCGCCACAGATCTTCATATGTGGCTGCGCGCCCGGCCATCATATCGGTCGCCGTGTAAACCGTGCGAGCGATCTGGGCGCAGTTTGCCTGTAAGGTGCTGGCAAACAAACGGATGTTAAAGTAGACGTTGGAAAGGTCGATCCCCGTGGGGCAATCCGTACAATCCGCTTTCGATTGTAATGCTAATGCCCCGCGTAAAATTGCCTGGTTGTCCACAGTCAGACCCAGGTACCCCTGCGCGCAAGCTGATTCAGATAACACCAAAGGGCAAAACTCCTGAAAAAAGCCCGGGTTCCACAAGAAGATAGAATCGGTGCCTTTATCCGTGATTTGACCCAACCCAAACTCAAAAGGCACCCGATACATCCCCGGCCAGAATTGGCTCTCCTGTGCGAACAGGTTTTTCATCAACTGCGCAGGCACACCGGTTTCCTGGGCAACTTCGATAATGCGATTATCGAATTGGTTTTGCCATTGCTCAACCAGCGGGCGGGCAACTTCCAGCCCACAGGCATCGGCATAACCGTTGGGCAGCAGCCCGCCTGTATTTGGGCAGATGGAGCCATCTACCAGGCCCTGGCTGATCAGTCGTCCGGCGAGATAGTAATATGGATCCCCGCTGGAAAGTAACTCGAAATGATCGGGAGTGGATAGCCATTGTGGGGGTGTTCCCACCGGCGGAAAAGCCTCCCAAATGCGCGCACAACTGGCCAGAGAGGCTCCTTGCCATTGTGTGCTGATGAGGTCTACGTACCAGCCCTCGCCGCCTGGTACAGGAGAAGTACCGCTGTCGATGACGCGCACCTGGGCGGTGAAATGCTCGCTGGAATCTCCATAAGATGAATCAGCCCAAAACTCTACAGTCACCCCCTGTATAGGTGTGGGCCGCATGGGCAGTTTACAAATGTCACCAGGGCACGAAAAAGGCTCCCCATCATAGGTGCCCTGGATGGCGACGATGTGCTCATCTGGCAGCGGCTCTTCGCCGGTTAGCACCAATGTAGGGAGCGCGGTACACAGGTTATCCGGAGGTGCCGGTATGCATCCTTCCAGGCTCAACCAGATAACCGGCGGTGGAAGTTCCACAATTACCTCCCGCTCTTTCGGCGTAGAGGCGAAGAAAAACACATACAGACCCTGGCACTGGGTGGTGAGTTTCTTGGGATCGCAGGATGGAGTCGCCCACCATTGGTCGGCCAGGCTGACCCCACACGAGTCCACCACCTCCCCAATCGTAGGCGGACCTTCATGATCGATCAGCACCTGGCACAAGATTTGATTATCCTGCCAGCGGATCAGCCACCACTCATATTCGGTATACGGCATGATCACTGTCGTATGGCGCGCCAAATCCTGGGCGGAGACTCGTTTACCCCCGACGATAAACATCCCGAACGCTAGCCCGAGAATACAAACTACAGCAAGGACACGCTTTGCTGCCTCCATCTTGGTAAATAAAAATATCACGTTCGGCCGGAATTGTCAACCATCACTTAAGATCTTGTTAAGAGTCTGTTTAGTTCAGTTTTCATTTGTGCTATGTTATCTGTGGGGTAGATATCCTCCCACGGCAAAGGCTTGATTCCCATGATGCCCCATGATAAACTTCATTTGCATCATCTGGATTACTGAATACACAAAGCGGGTGTTTGGCTGTATCTCTGGCGCCCGCTACCCGAAAAACGGTGACTTATGCCTCCTGTGTTATATCTGATCGATGGTCATGCGCTGGCCTATCGCACTTATTTCGCTTTGACCAGCGGGTCTGGGTCGGGCTTTCAAACCCGCAGCGGAGAGCCTACCGCAGGCATTTTTGGCTTTACCAGTGTATTGTTGCGCTTGTTGGAACAAGAACACCCTGAATACCTGGCGGTGGCTTTTGACACCGGGCGAACTTTCCGCGACGATCTGTTCCCAGATTACAAAGGCACGCGCGCGAAAATGCCCGATGAATTACGCCAGCAGATCGAGCGCATTCGCCAGTTGGTCGATGCTTTCAACATTCCCCGGCTGGAGGTCGAAGGTTACGAAGCCGACGACGTGTTAGGTAGCGTTGCCCGCCAGGCAGTTGAACTCGGTCTGGGGGTCAAGATTATCACTGGCGACAGAGACTTGCTGCAACTGGTTAATGCGCGTATTATTGTCAGCTTGCCGGGAAAAAGCCTGTCCGATTCCAAAGATTATCTACCTGAAGATGTGCTCGCTTTCCTGGGAGTGCGTCCCGATCAGGTGGTGGATTATAAAGCCCTGCTTGGCGACAAATCCGATAACATCCCCGGTGTGAGTGGGATTGGCGAAAAGACAGCCGTTGCGTTGCTGCAAAGTTATGCAAGCCTGGATGGGGTTTATGCCCATCTGGCTGATGTCTCACCCAGTGTACGCAAGAAATTGGAAAGTGGACGAGAGGCAGCCTACCTCAGCCAGAAGCTGGCCCGCATCGTCACTGATTTGCCCATCCCACTCGATCTGGAGCATGCCCGGTCAGATGCATTTGATCCTACCCGGGTGGAAGCGCTATTTCGGGAGTTGGAATTCCGCACGCTGATGGCGCGCCTGACATCCCTGGCTGATACCTATGGCAAGAGCAAGTTACATAAGGGGCAACAGCTCTCATTGTTCGATGCTCCTGCAGTTCCTCGCCCGGCTGTGGCGCCAGCCGTTCCTCTGGAAATTGTGCCAGACGACACACGCCAGACGATCCTGGTCAACACCCCGGAAGCCCTCGAACAAATGTCGCGTCGTCTGTCGGCGTCGCCAGTTATTTCCTTTGATACTGAAACCACGTCTACGGATCAGATGCGCGCCGAGCTGGTCGGTATTTCGCTGTCTGTAGAGCCTGGTGCTGGATATTATATTCCCGTTGGACATTTGCCTGGTGATGTCCCCCAGCTTCGCCTTGAAACAGTGCTGGATGCTCTGCATCACCCGCTGACCAACCCTGAGATCGCAAAAATTGGGCACAATGTAAAATATGATTATGTCATGCTCGCCCGCTATGGTCTGCGAGTGGCTCCACTGACATTCGATTCGATGATCGCTGAATGGTTGACCAATCCAGCTTCGCACAACCTGGGTCTGAAAAACCTGGCCTGGGTGCGCCAGGGGATCAAAATGACCAACATCGAAGAGTTGATCGGCAAGGGCAAAAAGCAACGCAGCATGGCAGAAGTGCCTGTTGCCACAGTTGCCGATTACGCCGCGGCGGATGCGGAGGTCGTTTTGCGCCTGATGCCTGAGCTTGAACGCGACCTGGAAGAACGGCAAGCCAGCAATCTGCTGCAAGAGATCGAAATGCCCCTGGTCCCTGTCCTGGCAGAGATGGAGATGCAAGGTGTAGCGTTAGATGCAAGTTTTTTGCACCATATGTCGGGCGAGTTGAGCGAACGCCTGGCGCAGATCGAGGAACAGGTCTATGAAGTTGTTGGCGAAAAATTCAACCTGAACTCACCACAGCAGCTCTCTACGGCCCTCTTCGATCGCCTCAAAATCCCCCCGCCAGACCGCTCAGCACGTACTGCCAGCGGTTTCTATTCCACATCTGCCGAGACTCTAGAAAATCTGCAAGGCAAACATCCCGCGGTTGACCTGGTATTAGAATACCGCGAGTTATCCAAACTAAAATCCACCTATCTGGACGCGCTGCCTGCGCAGGTCAACCCACTGACAGGACGAGTCCACACATCCTTTAATCAGACTGGCTCGGTCACCGGCCGCCTGGCTTCGTCTGATCCCAATTTACAAAATATCCCGATCCGCACCGAGATCGGCCGCCAGGTACGCCGTGCGTTTATCGCCTCCCCAGATCATCTGCTATTGGCCGTCGATTATTCGCAAATCGAACTGCGTATTGTGGCGCACATGGCACGCGACCAGGCCATGTTGCAGGCCTTCCGAGCTGGTCAAGATATCCACGCCACAACGGCGGCGGCTATCTACGGATTGCCTTTGGATGCAGTCAACAAAGACCAGCGCCGCCGCGCCAAAGGCGTCAACTTTGGCCTGATCTATGGGATGAGCCCATTTGGCCTGACCCGTTACGCCGATCTCACCCTGGCAGAGGCGGAAGATTTTGTCAAGGCTTATTTCCAGCAATTCCCTGGCGTGAAGAGTTACCTGGATGGAATGCGCCGTCTGGCTGCTGAGCAAGGATATGTGGAGACGCTGATGGGTAGACGGCGGTATTTTCCGGCGCTGAAGAACCTTTCAGATCGCAATCAACGCAACCGTGAGGAACGCGAAGCCATCAACGCGCCGATCCAGGGTACCGCTGCAGACATCATGAAGATTGCTATGCTACGCCTGCCTCCCGCCCTGGCCCAGGCAGGCTTATCGGCGCGTATGACGCTTCAGGTACACGATGAACTGGTATTAGAGTGCCCACGGGAAGAGTTATCTCCCACAATTGCTGTAGTGCAGGATATAATGGAACATGCTTATCAATTGGACGTACCTTTGCTGACCGAAGCACGTTGCGGTGAGAACTGGGGCCGGATGGAACCGGTACTTCACCAGGAGCAATAGGGAAGGTTCTGAGGAGTCGCTATGGCAGAGAGCCAGGAAGCTTTTCAGCAGGCCATGAACCAGGGCCATTCGGCCGCCTGGGACCAATCATGGGATCGTGCAGCCGCGTTTTATCGCAAGGCTTTACAAGAATTCCCCGATAACGCCCAGGCCCTTACCAGCCTTGGATTGGCCCTGGTTGAACTCCAGGAGTATGAAGAAGCATTGCGCTGTTACCAAAAAGCAGCACGCGGATTGCCACAGGATCCTTTGCCCCTGGAAAAAGTAGCTCAACTCTCAGAGCGGTTGGGAAACCTGGACCTTGCCTCTCAGGCTTCTTTGCGGGCGGCCGAATTGTATTTGACCAACCGGGACGTGGACAAAGCCGTTGAAAACTGGCAACGTGTCACCCGTCTGAATCCTGAAAACTTGCAGGCTCATTCTCGTTTGGCGCTCATTTATGAGCGCCTCGGTGAAAAACACAAAGCTGTTCGCGAATACCTGGACGTGGCCAGTCTGTTGCAAAGCGGCGGTAACCTGGAAAAAGCGACCCAGGCGGTCAACCAGGCGTTGAAGATCATGCCCACCAGCGAAGAGGCCAACCTGGCGAGCGGCATGCTCAAGGATTTCAAACAACTTCCTAAACCTTCCCGCCCGCGTGGCGCCACAGCTCCGCTGCGCATGTCCCAGGTCCGCCAATTGCAGTCCCCAGAGACTGCTACTCAGCCCGAGCTCGATCCAGTCGCCCTTGCCCGGCAAAAGGCGCTTACGTCTCTGGCCAGTATGCTTTTTGAAAGCCCTGAAGAGGAGGAAAATACAGCGAGCCGGAAAGGGCTTCAGGCCATCGTGAGCGGCGGCACAACCGGTAATTTACAGAAACCGGTCGATCGTTCCCGTATCATGTTGCATCTCTCTCAGGTAGTAGATTTGCAGACCCGCGGTGAATCTACACAGGCCATCGAAGACCTTCAACGCGCAGTGGATTATGGCCTGGACAGTGCGGCTGCACAGTTCGACCTGGGCTATTTATATGCTCAGAGTGGCCGTTTGGAAAGCGCCTTACGCCATCTACAACACTCCGTAAAGCATGCCGATTTTGCTCTCGGTTCGCGCCTGTTGCTTGGTGACTTGCTGCGCAAAAAAGGCCAGATTCGTGATGCATCGTTGGAATATCTGGAGGCCCTCAAGTTAGCTGACGTTCAATCTGTACCTGTCGAACACAGCAACGATCTGGTACAGCTCTATGACCTGCTCATCGAGGCGCATCGCCAGAAAGGGAACACAGAAACACAAGATCGCTTGTGTAGTAATATCTCCACGATGCTTATGCGCCCCGATTGGCGCGCTCAGATTCGCCGGGCCCGCGAGCAGTTGCCTGGCCAGGGACAGAGCCGGACTCCCATTCCGCTGGCTGAAATATTGACTGAGGCGCGCAGCGGCCAGGTGATTGAATCGGTTTCGACAATTTACGAAATGATGAGCCGCGGACAATATCGCTCGGCCATGGAAGAAGCCTATCGCGCCCTGTTGGGAGCGCCTACATATTTGCCGTTACATTCTTTGATGGGCGAAATGTTGGTCAAGCAAAGCGAGCCCGAATCGGCGGTGGCTAAATTCCTGGTAATCGCTCGTACTTATGCCAGCCGCGGGGATGCTCAACAAGCGATCAATTTCTCGCGCAAAGTGGTTGAACTGGTCCCCACTGACCTGAGTGCTCGCGGGCGCCTGATCGAACAATTGATTGCTTTTGGCAAGATCGAGACGGCTATTGAAGAATATATGCAGCTTGCTGAAGTGCATTACAGTCTGGCCGATTTGAGCCTGGCGCGAAAAACTTATACGGACGCCCTGCGCGCTGGACAGCAGGCGAACGTCGATCGTGCTTTGCGTGTGCGTATCTTACATCGCATGGCCGATATCGACCTGCAAAGCCTGGATTGGCGCCAGGCGTTGCGCGTTCTGGAGCAAATACGCACCTTACAGCCGGATGATACTCAGGCCCGGGCCCAAATTATCCGGCTGAACTTTCGCCTGGGACAGGAACAGCAATCGCTATCCGAGCTGGATAACTATATGACTTACATGAATGGCATCAACCAGCATGCTCGTTTAGCACAGTTTATGGAAGAGTTAGTAGAGGAACGCCCGGATAATATCCCCGTACGGCGCCGCCTGGCTGACCTTTATCGCCAGATTGGTAATGTTGCTGCCGCAGTCTCGCAGCTCGACGCTATCGGTGAAATTCTGCTGCAGGCTGGCGAGCGGGTTTCTGCCATCCAGACCGTCGAAATGATCCTCTCACTGAACCCCCCGAACAAGGCCGAATATCAGCAAATCTTAGAACAACTCAGAAGTTGATGTGTGCGCTGGCAGACATCGCACACATATGAGACCCCGTTCATTTACCACCAAATTCGGAAAGAAGTAACCGTTTGCGCCGACAAATTCTCCCGCGAGACGATGATTTCGATCTCGGCGCTGCCGATCGTGTTGGCGGCGAAATCAAACGAATACTGTGTGATACCCTGTGCGTTGGTTGGCGTGGGGATTGTGTAACGACTTTCCTCACCCGAAGGCAGGTGTACCACCAGGCTGACTTTGGCGCCTGCAATCGGTAGCAACCTTTGGTCTTGTACCACAATGTAGATTGTTTGCGTTCCCTTGCGGCCAGTAACGGCTTTGCTGGGATAGGCACGCGCTTGCAGGTTCAGCACCCCCTTGATAATATCGTCCCCCGGGTTGGGCAGCAGGCGAGCTGTATCTTCCGCCCGGGCATAGAAGTACTGCGTCCCCAGGTCGGCAAGCACCACGCGCTGCCCGGCTGGCCGGTTGGGATGCCATTCAAAGCGGGCGCGCTGGAAATATTGGGTCATAATATCTTCGTGCAGCTCCAAATTGGAGATTGGCTTGCCGAACTGAGCCTCACCGCCATTGCTGTCGAAGAATTCCAGAAAAGCATAGCACACTTGAAACCTGCCTGATTCCCACGAGCGGCAAGCTGGCGAATTGGATGGTACAGGCAGCGTTTGCCCCGGTTGGTACAGATATTCCCCCAACGGGGAAAGTTGGATGCGTTGCCCGGCAGGAGATCCTGTATGCAGTTCGAAGCGCGCTTTTTGAAAATATTGCACAATCTGGTCGGTTGTTGTATCCTGGAAAGCATCCGTTATCGGATACCCATATAATTGCACTGGATTAGAGGCGCGCAAATAAACTTCGAGAAATTCCCCCACCACACTATGCCCTGTTTCCTCGAAATACTCCTCCTGCTCTGTCTGGGCCAGGGTCTGGTTACCGCCAATACCCAGGGCAATGGCGATTACCAACAAGATCGCTAACCAGCGCAGTCTAGCCATACCTACATTATATACACTTTTGGTGGCAATACAATAGCCATAGTGAGTTATTTCCGCGTAAAAAAAACCTTTATGCGCGACGGTAGCCTTGTCTATTATGACCGGTGATGCCATCAAGACAACGTAGTAGCACCTGGCCCAAGCAGATAATCTGCTAATTCAGTTGTACTCTTCAGGATCAAATCGGCCCCTGCTCGTTCCAACTCATCCTGCTCGCCAAACCCACACAGCACACCCACGGTTTGCGCGCCTGCGGCCCTACCCGCCAGGATATCGACTTTTGTATCACCGATCATCAGGCAATTGGCTGCCATTACGCCCATCGCCTGAGCTGCGTGGAAAACTGGATCGGGGTGCGGCTTGTTATAGCGGCAGGTCTGGCCAGTAACAATGGTGTGGAATAAAGGGGTCAATTGATGGTGGTCGAGAAATGCCAGGGATTTCTGCTGGCCGCGTGCGCTGACCACCGCCAATGGATAACGCTGGCGCAGGCGATCCAGCATCTCCGGTATACCGGGAATAACCAGGAGATGCCCGCCATCCGGAGTGGAATGCCCGCGCCTCGCCAGCGCGGCAAACACCTGATCCAGGTACAAATCGTCCAGCAGGCGTTGCAAAGCATTGCCAGGGTCTTCTGCTTTCATCACCAGCCAACGGGCAAATGCATACCGGTCGCGCCGGGGCAGCAACCTTTGCACAGGGCGCAGATATCCTGCCAGGGTTTCGACCCATTGGTCGTCGGTGTCGCGCAGCGTTCCATCGATATCGAAACACAACGCCTGGATTCTTAATCGATCGAGTGGCATGCCACGTGCCCTATCTGACGATAAGGATAGCTGCCCACGCAATGCTTACCAGACTCAAACACAGGCAGGCAGTGATCGCCAATGTAAACGCTGCACCGATGATTCGGCGATGAATATTTTTCATTCTGGCAACCTCGCAATTTTCAGGTTACAATCCGCATCGATGATGGAATTGAAACCTCTCCACTTTATTGGCGAACCGGTTGATGTACACTTCTCCCACCCTCCTGAGTTGGAGAAGATACCTGGTCCGCCAGACAGTTTTACCTGGCGGGGCGAGCGCTATCTGATCGTTGAAATTATCAACGAATGGCACGATTACCGCCGCCGTGGGCAAATGGCACGCAATATGCGCCCTACGCACGCCTCGACGGCAGAACGCCGTGGCTCGTGGGGCGTGGGGCAGGATTACTACCGCGTACGCACTTCAAGCGGGCGCTTCTTCGACCTGTACTATGATCGTGCTCCCAAAAGCGTCGACCAGCGCAAAGGGGCCTGGTTCCTGGACAAGGAACTGAGCGAATAGTTTTCCCTGTGCGACGTTTGCAAGGCGGTGTGTTGCAAACAACGTAGAACGCGAGTTGCACAATCATTCTGCCCGCTTCAGCGTGTAGCCCACAATCATTAATACTCCACCGCCTACCACAAGAATGGCAATCACCACCAATAGCGGATCGATGCCACGGCCTGAGCGGCTGGTCAGAGCCAGCGACTTGGCCTGCGTCGGAGCGAGCATGGCCTGTTCGGTTGCTGCACGAGTAGCCGTGTGGCGCGGTATAAGCGTGGGAGTAACTGGTACTTGGGTGACCTCAGTAATGGATACCGTGGGCATTGTTGTTTCGACTGCGCCCGGCGGGCGGATAATAATCTTTTGCCCGGGGACGATGAATGCGCCCGTGGCCAGCCCATTGAGCTGTAACAACTCATCAACGGCGACATTGTAGGTCGCTGCGATGGTCCACAACGTCTGACCTACCTGAACGACGTGCACGATCGATCCGTCTGGACCTGGCTCGGCAACCTTGACCGGGTTGTATGCGACTGCAGTAGTCTGTGCGCTGCCGGATGCGGTGGCCTGTGCAGCAGAAACACTACCACTACTGGTGGTCGCCGGGGAAGAACTGCTGCCCCCGGTCACCGCGCCGACATCCAGGGTATAGTAGATCGAACCATTCGCCTCGGCTACTCCAGCGCCGACATCCGTATGGCGGGTAGAGAGCAGCGTGTTCAGGTGCAAACTGTCACCCTGCCACCAGGCCACGGCCTGCTGCGGCGTTGCCTTGCCTCCGCCATAGATATTCTCAATCACTGAAACTGCTGCCCCTTCCCCGTAGCCTGCGGCAATCGCCCGGCTTTTAACATCGGACCCACCCTGCCCGGTGTGCGTCGTCGAACCGATGGATGCCTGGTAGTTGCTGTGCGCCTGGGCCGCTGCCATCAACGCCCCGTTGATTTCAAATGGCGCCAGCCCGTTTGCCGCCCGCACCGCGTTTACCGCTGCAATGACATCATAGGCGCTATAACTGGAAGCATTCCCCGATTTTGGTGTACGCGTTGCTTTTGCTTGTACTGGCGTGTTGCCGGCGCTGATCCCTGCCCATAGCATGAAACCGGCTGCCAGTACGACAATCATTCTTAAACGCTTGTCCATACCATCTCTCAAGTGATTTGTAATCGTCCTCTCGGGAAATAAATACCTGGTTGCGTTGGAATCAGGCGTACTCATCCTCGCTCAGCCAGCCATGCCAGCACGCGCTTCGTTTCCCAGGTATTCACAACGTGTTGCGCCTCGACCCACCCCCGCCGCGCGGTAGCCACACCAAAGGGCAACATCTCCAGATCGGAGGCGCCGTGTGCATCTGTGTTGATGCATAGCCGCACACCGGCCTGAATTGCCCGGCGGGCATATACGTCGTCCAGGTCCAGCCGCGCTGGATGGGCATTGATTTCCAGCGCCACGCCATGTTCTGCCGCTGCTGCCAGAACGGCGTCCATATCCAGGTCGGCGCCTTCGCGATTGGGGATCATGCGCCCGGTAGGGTGGGCAATGATATCCACGTGCGGGTTACGGATGGCTCGCAACAACCGTTCGGTGATCTGCTGGCGCGGCTGGCGGAGGCTGCTGTGCAAAGATGCGATCACCAGATCCAACCTGGCCAGGGTTTCATCCGGAAAATCCAGTGCGCCATCGGCGCGAATTTCCACCTCGCAACCTTGCAGCAAGAGGATCGAATCGCCCATCTCAGCTTGCACGGCCAGGATTTCATCGCGTTGGGCCTGGATCTCTTCGATTGAAAGTCCACCGGCCACGCCCAGGCTGGCAGAATGATCGGTGATTGCCAGGATTTTCATTCCTCGCGCTTTGGCTGCTTCGGCCATCTGCCGGATGCTCAACTTGCCATCGCTCCACGTTGAGTGGCAGTGGAACTCGGCGTGTACATCCTGGGTTTGAATGAGAGCAGGCAGCTTACCGTCCAGCGCAGCCTGTATCTCGCCGCGATCTTCGCGCATCTCCGGCGGGATCCACGGTAGCCCCAGGGTAGCGTATACTTCCTCCTCTGTAGCGCACAGGATCTCCGTACCATCTGCACGGGTAAACGCCTGGTCGGACAGCGACAGCCCGCGTTTGATAGCCAGCTCGCGCAGCCGCACGTTGTGATCCTTCGATCCGGTAGCGTATTGCCAGGCGGTACCAAACCGCTCCGATGGGTGCACCCAAAGCTGGGCGCGCAGGTTGCGCTCGAATTCCACGCTGGCCTTGGTTTCGCCCTGGCTGACCACACGCACCACTGCCGGATGGCTGGTAAACGCCTGCATCACCGCCGCCGAATCATGCGCCGCTGCCAGCAAATCAATATCGCCGGCTGTGGAACGCATGCGGCGCAGGCTGCCGGCAATTTCGACGGTGTGTACCCCCTCTGCAGCCCGCAGCCGTTGCAAAAGCTCCTGCGCAAAAGGCCAGGCCTTGCCGAGCGGAGTACGGTCCGAGCGCTTTGCCAGCGCGTCGATCCCTGCCAGGATGCGCGCTTCGGATTTTTCCCCCATTCCAGGCAGAGTGCGCAATTTTCCAGCCTCTGCCGCCGATTTCAATTCCTCCAGATTGGTAACCCCCAATTGCTTCCAGAACAACGCCGCCTTTTTGGGTCCCAGGTCGGGCACCTGCAAGATTTCGGCTAACCCCGGGGGCACTTCTGCTTCCAGCTTCTCCTGGAAACCCAGGCGGCCGGTGGTGAGCAGTTCATCGATTTTCTCGGCGATGGCTTTGCCGACCCCAGGAATTTCGGTCAGCTTCCCTTCTCGCCAGACGCCGTAGACATCCTGCCCCAGGTTCTCCAGGCTATCGGCTGCTTTGCGGTAAGCCAGGATCTTATAGATCACCTCACCCTTGATCTCCAGCAAATCGGCGATGCGGGTAAAGATATCCGCCAGTTGGGTATTGGTCAATCTCGCGTCTGTCATGTGGCTATGATACCACGCCCCGGCAGGCTTCTGGCGTCCCTTTTAGGAAATTTTCAGGATGATACCACCCGTTATACACAGTTTTCTAGTCGGGTAGCGACAGGCAGCAAAATATCTGGTATTGTCCGATGCCTGGACGCCACCATTGGTCACAGTTCAGCTATCGGGCAGCATGAGGCAGCAGGTTATAAGGTTATACCCGCGTCTTGTCTCCCATCGTAAATCATGATATATTAGACATTATAACGATTTAATCTTGACCCCAATATATGGGGATCAGAGCATTCGAAATGACCGAAATTGCCCAATATATGGGAGTGGAAATTTAATCGTGATAATGTCTATTGATTATCGACCGAGTCCTGATCACTTAAAGTTGCCCTGGTGCAATGCACGAAGAACACGTGCAATGCACCAGCCACACAAAATTGCCGACAAAATACACTACAAAACTACGAAACTACCAGACTACGCGACTAAACAAGAAAATGCTTGCCAGGAAGGTTCCACCCAACCCACGCCTTTGGCTGGAACAGGCTCACACTGCTTTGAAGGAAGGGCGTAAAGAAGCCGCCCTGGGCCTCTTGCTGCGCTATGTCGAGGTGGATGAGCGCAACGAACAGGTCTGGATGATGTTGAGCGAGCTGGCCCCTGGCTTTCAGGACAAGATCGTCGCTCTGGAGAATGCGCTTACGATCAATCCGGCTAACGTGGCCGTTCAGGGCCGGCTGGATCGCCTACGCCACGCTTCCAACAGCCTCCTGGAACAGGGCAAGTTGTATGAAGAGCAAGGCGACCAGGATATGGCCATCCACGCCTATCTCCAGGCGAAAATGCAGGCCAGTTCGCTTGCCGAAAGGCTGGAAGCCCGCTATCGCCTGAGCGCTGCCCAACTTCATCAAGAAGTGCCGGATTACAAAATCGTTGGCCCGGGGCTGAACTGGCTGCGCCTGTCGATCGGGCCATTTCTGTTATATGGCAGCTTGCTGCTCGTGCAGGGTGGTTTCAACCCCTTCGCTGTTTCGCCAATCCTGTGCCTGGGCAGCCTGGCAGTCATCTTCGGCGCCGCCGCCCTGGTATTGACCCGCAGTATTCCGACGATATTATTGTGGTATACCTGGTGGAAAGATCAGGGTCAATGGGAAGAAGGAGCAACGCGCAACCTGTTGGGCCTGCTCGGCTTGATCCTTCTGCTGGCGCCTTTTGCCTTGCTGTTATGGGATGCCTGGCAGCGTTTGCAGGCTTCAGACCCGAATTTATTCATTCGCTGACCCCAGGCAGGCCCGCCATGATCCCACTGCACGATTTCGAGAATAACCGTTATGAGATGGCCTCCTGGATGAGCGTCTCCCTGATTTTTTTGAATGCGCTGATCCTCGCTTACGAGGTAATGCTGCGCTTTGGCGGGGATCAGGTTTTCTACTCATTCATCTGGAGATTTGGTTTTACGCCCGGCCTGATGATGGCGCGCCAGGGAGCAGGAGCGTGGATGTCCATTGCCGCCACGTTCCTGCACGGCAGTTTCTACCATTTGATCGGCAATATGTTCTTCCTGTGGACCTTCGGCCCGCGTCTGGAAGACGTTTGCGGCCCGTGGCGCTTTCTGCTGTATTACCTGACCTGTGGCGTGCTGGCAGACCTGGTCACAACGATCGTGGATCCCGGCGGCATGATCCCGGGTATTGGCGCCAGCGGAGCGATTGCCGGGGTGATGGGGGCTTATTTTTTGCTCTTTCCGGGCAGCCGCATCCGCACGGTGCTTTTGATCGGCTTCTGGCCGGTGCCTTTGCGCATCCGCGCCTTCTGGTTTATCTTGCTCTGGGTAGCCTTCGAGATTCCTCCAGCTATGGATATCCTCTTCAACCAGACTCAATACCACGTCGGCCATTGGGCGCACCTGGGCGGCTTCTTCGCTGCCGTGCTGATCTTCTTCTTCGTCCGCCCGGAGGTCTTTCAACGTTTTATCAATGGCGCGCCGATTTCCTGACACTATTGGTTATAATGAGCGGAATGAGCCAATATAGTACCAAACTTCTTGTAATATTATGCGTCTTCACCTTGTTGGCCGGGTCGACAAATTCTGCGCGTGCTGATGCAGCCCCATTCGGCCCCCCAACCGGGACAAACCCCAAACCCGGGCAAGAGACCACGCGAGTGCGCATGATGGCCGAAACTGTGGATATGGTAGTGGAAGGCAGCAGCCCTTACGTCAAAGGCCTGGTGCGAGTTGAAGCGACTTTCTTCTTTCGCAACCTGGGTGAACAGACGGAAGAGATGAATGTCGGCTTTCCACTCGATCAGGACATGGGTTGGGGTAGTTTATGTGAGAGTGGTACGATACCATTTCAACCGATCACTGACTTGACTGCCTGGGTAAATGGGAAGCAGGTGGAGACGAACAAATATTACAAAATAGTTGGTTTTCCGCCTGATTACACCCCACAAGAGGTCCCATGTTGGGAGTACTTTCCCGTAATCTTCCCGGCGGGTAAAGACGTGACCATCCACATCACCTATACGGGTGAGCCTTATCACGGCAAAGCACTGTATGAATATAGCTACCGTTATGTTTTAGAAACAGGCGCTGGCTGGTATGGAACAATCGGCAAAGCGGATATCACAATACATATCCCTTACGACCTGAATGATTATAGCTACCTAAGATGTTGGCCGGAGCCATGTGCTGCTACCGGGAATCAAATCGAGTGGCACCTGGAAGATTTTGAGCCGGAATATTCTTCTAATATTTCTGCCTCTTTCTTACCACCCCCGCTATGGCAACGTATCCTGACCGAACGTGCAAATACGGAACTCAACCCGCAGGATGGCGAAGCCTGGGGACGCCTGGCTAAAGCTTACAAGGAATCTATTCTCGCCAAGCGGGGATTTCGCTTCGATCCCGCCGGGAAAGAAATGTATGCCTGGAGCGAAGCAGCCTATCAAAAGGCAGTTACCTTGCTCCCGGATGATCCCGATTGGCATTATGGTTATGCCGAGCTGCTTTATAACCATGCGCTTTGGGGTTTCGTTCACGATCCAGAACCGAATATCCCCGCCTGGCAGGCCTGCATGGTGCAGTTGAAGCAGACCCTGGATTTACAGCCTGATCACCCCAAGGCGCATGAACTGCTGCAAGAGATCGCCGAGCTCGAATACGCCATCACCCTGGTGGATTTGAGCAGGCCACAGCCTGATTACCTGGTCCTCACCCCGCAGCCAGCGACGGATATTGTCACCCCAACAGAGAGGCCCAAGCCGCGCGGCACATTACCCCCTCTCAACCTAGAGCTTGGCTCGACAGCTACCAATCCGCTCGCCACTCCTAGGCCATTGCCGCAAACAGTAACGGCTTCTCCCGGACAACCGGTGCGTCTGACTCCTACGCCGACTGCCACGCCGACCTCCAATTGGCTCGCTGTGCCTGCCAGGCCCCTTGGTCTTGGCTTGATCATTCTGTTACTTCTTGCCGGGTCCACTGTTTTGGTTGTACGCTGGTATAACAAACGGAATCTCTAATAACCTGATGGAACGTCGTAAAGTGCTGTTGATCGGTGGTGTGCTGGCATTGTGCCTGGTCTGCGCTGCGTCGCTGTGTCTTGGCTTCACCCTGGCCACTGCTTCCCGGCGGTTGGCAGGGGCATCGCCATCCGCGCCGGTCGCATCAGAAGCGGCTACGGCCACTCCTGTCAGCATGGCTACATCGTTCCCCAGCGTAACGCCGGCGCTTTCACCGCTCCCGACTCTTTCGGAAACGGCGCAAATCTCTCCCACCCTGGCCCTGACGGCTACGTTGCCCGGCACTCTTAACCCGGAGTTGTCTCCACCGGCCGAGGTGCTAACAGCTACGGAAGTCCTTACCGGAAGCTTGCCTCTTGGAACCCCAGTAACCCCGGCTGCCTTGCCCCTGGCCCAGGATGCCTGGTGTATCCCCTGGAATGCGCCAGCGACTTACGCACAGGTCCTGCGTATCATCGACGGCGTAACCATCGAGGTGGAACTGGATGGCCGGCCGATGCAGGTGCGCTACATCGGCGTCGATCTGCTCGATTACAGCCAGGATGAGGCCTTGTGGGGACGGATGGCCGAGGAAAATATCGCCCTGGTAGGCGGCAAAACGGTGCTGCTGCTCAAAGATCGCTCGGAGAGTGACCTCGAAGGCCGTTTGTTGCGTTACGTTTTCGCCGGCGGGGTCTTTGCTAACCGGCAAATGGTGACCAATGGTTACGCTGTGGCAAAAAGTTCTCCGCCCGATACGAGTTGTGATAGTCTGTTCCTCGAGGCGGAGCAACAGGCTATCCTGGCCGAACGCGGTCTGTGGGCGCCTGAGCCTACCCCTACACGTACCATCATCCCCTTTGCCAGGCCGACGGTGTCAGCCAGCGGGAATATCCTCCTTGTCCGCGTAGCCCATCGAGGCACCCCCTGGCAGGAACCTGAAGAGTTTGCCGAGATCTACAACGCCGGAGATGAGGCGGTACAGTTGCAAGGCTGGTCGCTGCGCGACAACGAAAGACACATATTCGTCTTTCCGCGTTTCGTCCTGGGTCCAGGCGAATACTGCCGGGTCTATACCGATTTATACAGCCCTCAACACTGTGGCTTTACTTACAATAACCCCGGGCCGATTTGGAATAACGATGGCGACTGTGCTTATCTGAAAGACCCGGATGGGCTGCTGATCAGCACCTTTTGCTATGATTGAGCGCATCGAACTGCTTCAAGCGATTTCTTGCCAGACTGTTGCGTGAGGCGAAACAGTTCGTCGTTACCCAGTTGTTATCTTGCGACGTCAGGCGGGTACGACCGAAGGGCAGCAGCTATTTGCAGTATAATATCCATGTCTCATTCCTCTACATTGTTGTCCACCGTGATTGTCCGGGCAGGAGGCTATTATGACTGAGAATATTTGCCCGCAATGCAAAGCACCCAATCGGAGTACGGCTCGTTATTGTGCGGAATGTGGTGCGCCGCTTTTGGTAAGTGTCTCGAAACCAGCCCGATCTGGCCAGCGAATCGAACCGACCTTAAGCTCCGGAATCATTTTGGGGGAACGATATCGTATCGAGCGCGAGTTGGGGCGCGGCGGCTTTGGAGCTGTGTATAAGGCCTGGGACAATCGCTTGAGCAAACCGGTGGCGATCAAAGAAAATCTGGACACCTCTAACGAAGCCCAACGCCAGTTTACTCGTGAAGCCACCATTCTTGCCAATCTGTCTCACTCCCACCTGCCGCGAGTCATCGACCACTTTGTGATCCCCGACCAGGGGCAATATCTGGTGATGGATTTTGTGGATGGCGAGGACTTGAATACACTGCTTGAACGCCAGGGCAATCTGGTGATCGAACAAGCGGTTGGCTGGATTGCGCAGGTGTGTGATGCGCTTGAATATCTGCATTCGCATGAGCCGCCGGTGCTACATCGCGATATCAAGCCGGCGAATATTCGCATCACCCCCAAGGGGAAAGCCATGCTGGTAGATTTCGGCCTGGTCAAGATCTCCGATCCGCATCTCAAAACGACAGTTGGCGCGCGGGCAATTACCCCCGGTTATTCTCCGCCGGAGCAATATGGGCTTGGCGTTACAGATGTCCGTACAGACCTGTATGCATTAGGTGCGACGCTCTACCGCCTGGTGACCGGCAAAGATCCGTTGGAGAGTGTACAACGCATGGCCGGCGAAAAGCTCATGCCGGTGCGCGAACTTAACCCCCGGGCTTCGGAAATGCTTGCCCAGGTGATCGAGCGTGCCATGGCCCTGGATCCGAACCAGCGCTACCAGAGCGCGGCAGATTTCCTCAAAGCCCTGCAAAGCAGCCAGGCTGCGCCTGCCGCACCTGCTGCGCCGCTTAAGCCAGAGCGAGACTATCGCACCCGCGATGTCGAATTGCCTGCCCCGTCCCGAGCGCGACCTGCCCCGGTCGCATCAACTGTTGTAGCGCCTTCAGGAACCGATTATGCCAGTGCCCAGTACAGCAGCGCCCCTGCAGCGGCCGGCCCTTCTGTAAAATCTGGCGAGCGGGCTTCCGGATCACGAAGACTGGTCATTGGCGCCGGTGCGGTCGTTTTGGTCGTTTTGTGCCTGGTGGCCGCAGTGGTCGTGGCGGGCGGCATTGCCTGGGGAAATCGAAATGCAACACAATCGACGGGTACGGCCCAGGCGCAGGCTACCCAGATCAGCCAGCTTCAAATGACCTCCACTGCGCTGAAGAAAGTAACGATTCATGCGACGGACACACATACCCCCGAGCCATCCAAAGCCGCTTCTGCAACTCAACCGCCCGCCCCGACCCGTTCAGAAGCGACTGTCACGCGCAGTGTGAACGCCGGCGCAACAGCCAATGCCCAGGCCACCGAACGATCCAGGAACAATTATCTGGCGACCCTGACCGCAAAGCAAGAATTGATCTACGGGCCACACAGCGGGCGGCTGGTGCATGATAGCGATGACTACCTGGAGTCGACGCCTTCTACGCTAGGGTTAAGAAACTTCGTCGCTGAAATCAAGTTTCTTAACCCTTACGCCACCTCGACTGGCAAATGGGGTTACGGGTTGATCTTTCGCAGTGAAGGCGGAAACAAGCAGTTTCGCTTGCACCTGAATTCCGAAAAAGAATGGTTCGTAACCCTTAACACGGGCAGTGGCGACGGTAAGACACTCGCCAATGGCAAGGTAACCAATCTGGACACCAGTGAGAACGGCTCCAACCAGATTCGCCTGATCGCCGACGAGGAACGCGGCTGGTTGTTTATAAATGACTCTTTTGTTACCGAGCTCGATCTGTCTGCCCGCTTTACCGGAAGCATTTATGGTTTTATTTACCGGGAGATAGCCGGAGAGATCACGCAGTACGAAGATTTTACGGTCTGGAGATTAGCGAAGTAATCAGGTTGCCCAAAGCGCTACCCAATCTCCAGAGGTATGCTTTTGAGCCAGCGTCAGGCCATTTCGCTGCAAGGCATCTTCCACAGCAGCGGATTGTTCGGCCAGGATTCCTGACAGCACCAGCCCGCCGCCGGGCAGCAGCAATTTTCCCAACCCCTCATCCAACAGGCGCACCAACACCGGCGCCAGGATGTTCGCAAACACGACCTGAGCTTTGGCTATCGAAAAAGCCCCTGCTTGGATTTCAGCCAGCGAGCCCAGGCCGATCTCCAACCGTTCCGCCACGCGGTTCGTAGCGGCATTCTCCTGGGCTGCGCCAATCGCGTCAGCGTCGATATCCACCCCCAGCGCATGTTGTGCGCCCATGTGCAAGGCGGCAATTGCCAGGATGGCCGTTCCACAGCCCACGTCGATCACCTGCCATTCCCCATTCATCTGGCTGGCAAGTCCCTCCAGTATCTCCAGGCATAACTGCGTCGTAGGGTGCGTACCGGTTCCAAATGCCATGCCCGGATCGATACGGATGGGGATGCGCTCCTGGGTAGGCGGCTCCATCCAGGCTGGCACGATCATCAATCGCTTGCCAATCGGGATCGGCCGGTAATGTTGCTTCCAGGCTTCGGCCCAGTTGGTCTGCTGGATCGGCCGGTATTGAGGCTCAGGCAGCGGGCGGATGCGCCCCAGATACCACAACGCTTCTTCTAACCGGTGGCGGGTGGTTTCCAATTGCTCATTCATCTCCAGGTAGCCAAACACGCGCAGCGGTCCCACCGCATGTCCTTCCGAATCGTCAGCGTTTGCCGTGACTGCAGTGCTTTCTACCACTACGCCTTCCGGGATGAAGCGAGCCAACACTTCGGCGACCGGTTCTACCAGTTCGCCATCCACTACCAATGAGACTTCCAGCCAACTTGTTTCGTTCATGAGACGATTTATGTGGAATGCACTGGCAATTTAACCAGTGAGTGTGTCTTTGAGCCAGTCCAAAAAACCGCGTTCTTGAGGGTGTACCTCGCTGCCCAGGCTCTTTGCCAGTTTTTCGAAAAGCTGGCGTTGCTCTGGATTCAGGCGGCCGGGGATTTCAACATTGACAATCACCAATTGGTCGCCGCGCCCATTGCTGCGTAACTTGGGCACCCCTTTTCCTTTCAGGTAGAGCACTTTTCCTGGCTGTGTGCCCGCCGGAATTTTGAGCGTGGCCGGTCCATCGACCGTAGGCACCTCGACATCCGCGCCCAGCGCAGCTTGAGCCACGTTGATGTTCAAATCCAGCAGAATATCGTTGTCGCGCCGCCGGAAGAATTTGTGAGACTTGACCTGGATCAGAATATACAGGTTGCCATTGGGGCCACCGTTCTCGCCAGGTTGGCCCTCTCCAGCCAGGCGAATTTGCGTGCCCGAATCGACGCCACCTGGAACGTTGACCACCTTACGCCGTGTGCGCCGCTCCAGACCGCGCCCCTGGCAGGTCGAGCAAGGTGTACTGATCGTCTCACCTGCTCCACGGCAGGCCGGGCATGTGGAAACCTGTACCATCGAACCAATGAAGGTCTGGCGCACCTGGCGTACCTCGCCGCTGCCATTGCAGGTGGTACAGCGCATCGGAGTCGTACCCGGCTTGGCGCCGCTCCCCCCGCACGTGTTGCATGCTTCGTCGCGAGTGATCTCGATTTCTTTCTCTACGCCAAAGACGGCTTCTTCAAAGGTCAGGTCCAGCCGGTATTGCAAGTCTGCGCCACGGCGCGGCGCATTGCGCGCACGCGCCCCGCTGCGTCCCATGCCGCCGAATCCAAACAGATCGCCAAAGATATCGGAAAAGTCGAAGTCTACGGAAAAGTCCGGCGCCCCGCCCGGGCCACGCACTCCCGCGTGGCCAAAGCGATCATACGCCGCCCGTTTGTCGGGATCGGAAAGCACCGCATACGCTTCGTTGATCTCTTTGAAGCGTTCTTCCGCATCCTCGTCCTTGTTGACATCCGGGTGGTGCTGGCGCGCCAGCTTGCGAAAAGCACCTTTCAACTCATCGGGGGATGCGTTGCGTGGTACTCCCAGAACTTCGTAATAATCGCGTTGGGTCATCCTTCACTCAGATCAGGCTACGCAGCCCATCAAACAGGCTGCGTAGCCTGAATTTAAAATCATGCGTTGCGGAACTCGCCGTCCACCACATCCTCGCCAGTGTCTGGCCCCTGCCCTGGCCCGGTGCCTGGGCCGCCACCCGGCGCGCCCGCGGCCGGCCCGCTTTGCTGGTAAGCCGCTGTGCCCACCTGTTGGAGCACCTGGTTGAGCTCGTCTGTGGCTCTACGGATCGTATCGGTATCGTTGGTGTTGAGCGTCTCGCGCAATTTCGATACTTTTTCTTCCACCTGGCTCTTCAGATCGCCAGGGACTTTGTCACCCAGGTCGCGCAGCACTTTCTCGGCGGAATAAGCCAGATTATCCGCGTTGTTGCGCGCCTCGATCAGCTCTTTACGCTGGCGATCTTCGTCGGCGTGCAATTCTGCTTCACGGCGCATGCGCTCGATCTCTGCGTCCGAAAGGCCAGACGAAGCCGTGATCGTGATGTGCTGGCTCCGCCCGGTCGCTTTATCCTGAGCGGTAACCTTGATGATGCCGTTCGCGTCGATGTCGAAAGTGACCTCGATCTGCGGGATACCTCGTGGAGCGGGCGGGATGCCATCCAAAATGAATTTGCCCAGCGACTTGTTATCTGAGGCCATTGGGCGCTCGCCCTGCACGACGTGGATTTCAACCTGCGACTGGTTATCGCTGGCGGTCGAGAAGATCTGGCTTTTGCGCGTCGGGATGGTGGTATTGCGTTCGATGAGAGGCGTTGCCACACCACCCAGGGTTTCAACCGACAGGGTCAGCGGGGTAACATCCAGAAGCAAGATATCTTTAACATCGCCACCCAACACACCGGCCTGGATGGCTGCTCCGACTGCTACGACCTCATCCGGGTTGACGCCCTTGTGCGGGTCCTTGTTAAACAGCCTGCGTACTGCTTCCTGAACCGCGGGCATGCGCGTCATACCGCCCACCAGCACCACCTCATTGATATCCCCTGCCCCAACCCCGGCATCTTTCAGAGCGTTGCGCACCGGGGTGAGTGAACGGTCGATCAGATCCTGGGTCAACTGCTCAAGCTTGGCTCGCGTCAGCGGCATGACCATGTGCTTGGGGCCGCTGGCGTCGGCGGTGATATAGGGCAGGTTGATCTCGGTTTGCATCATCGTCGAAAGCTCGATCTTGGCCTTTTCGGCGGCCTCGCGGAGACGCTGCAGCGCCTGGCGATCCTTGCGCAAATCGATGCCGTTCTCGCGCTGAAACTCACTGGCGATGAAGTCGATCAGGCGCAGGTCAAAGTCGTCGCCGCCCAGGAAGGTATCGCCGCTGGTGGAACGCACCTGGAAAACGCCTTCACCTACATCCAGAATCGAGATATCAAAGGTGCCGCCGCCCAGGTCATAAACAGCGATCACTTCGTCCTTCTTCTTATCCAGGCCATAGGCCAGGGATGAAGCGGTCGGCTCGTTGATGATGCGCAGCACCTCCAGACCGGCGATCTTGCCGGCGTCTTTGGTGGCGTTGCGTTGCGCGTCGTTGAAGTAAGCCGGTACGGTAATCACCGCCTGGGTTACCGCCTCACCCAGGTAAGCTTCAGCATCTGCCTTGAGCTTGCCCAGGATCATGGCAGAAACCTCGGGCGGCGAATATTCTTTGCCGTCCAGCACCACACGCACGTCGCCATTGGGCGCCTCAGCTACTTTGTAAGGGACACGCGAGAGTGCTCGCTGCACTTCAGGATCACGAAATTTGCGTCCCATAAAGCGTTTGATTGAGAAAATTGTGTTTTCAGGGTTAACCACGGACTGGTTGCGCGCGACACGCCCTACCAGCCGCTCGTGGTTTTTGTTAACGGCTACAACAGACGGCACCAGCCGCTCACCTTCCGCAGAAGGGATAACGACCGGTTCGCCAGCTTCCATAACAGCTACCACTGAGTTGGTGGTGCCCAAATCGATTCCGATGATCTTTCCCATGTTTGTCCTCCGGCAATAATGTCTTTCTCGAAAATGAATTTAACGGGCTACGCGCACCATCGCAGGTCGCAGTACACGATCGCCCAGCATATAGCCTTGCTGTAGAACCTCAATGATCTGGCCGCTCTCATACTCGTCGTTATCTTCTGAGATCACGGCTTCGTAAAGGTTCGGATCGAAAGGTTGCCCAACGGCGTTCATCGGCTTAACCCCTTCGTTGTCCAGGATAGTCAACAATTTGCGGTAGATCAGTTCAATGCCGTCTGCCCAGGCCGAACCGTCGCCATCCTGCGGGCGGTTCTTCAAGGCTCGCTCCAGGTCATCGATGATGCCCAGATAACGCTTAAGGATGCTCCCGGCCGCGGTTTGATACACCTGAGCCTGTTCGCGCTCGACTCGTTTCTTGTAGTTGGCAAATTCCGCCCGAGCACGCTGCCAGCCCTCCAGGTATTCATCGGCTTTCGCACGCGCTTCAGCAAGTTCCTGGCGAATTGGGCTCTCTTCAGGCTGCACCTCTTCAGGCTGTCGTTCAACGGTTGTTTCGCCCTGCACTTCGCTTGCCTCAGCTTCCACAACTGCAGGCACTGTTTGATCTTTTTTGCGTTTTGTCATATCCTTCTGCGTTGCTCCTTTATTCTTCCGAAAGCATATCTTCGACCAGATCGCTCAACAATCCAGCTACGAAACGCACGGTAGAGATTGTGCGCCCGTACGGCATGCGCATTGGCCCCAGGACGCCCAGCGTGCCGGTAGCCAGCCCGGGGGCGCCGTAACGGGCCAATACCATCGAACACTCGCGCAACTCTTCCCAGGTGCCTTCGCCACCGATCAGTACCTGTACGCCGCCCAAATCGCCAGAGAGCACCGTCCGAGTTAAAAGGTCTTCGAGCAGCGGGCGCTCTTCCAGAATGCGCAAAGCGCCCCGGGCGCGGTTAATCTCACCAAATTCCGGTTCGGACAGCACATGGGTCAGGCCGTCACGATACAATTCCCCGGTCAATACCTGGCTGGTACGGCGCATTTCATCCGATACCAGCTTGCAGATATCTTGTTCCAGAGCGGAGACAGGCTGCGGCTGAGCAGCAATGCTATCAGCATCCTGTCCCTGGCAGGATTGATTGACTTCTTGTGCCACGGCACTGAGTTGTTCTTGTGAAACTGGTTCTGCCAGGGTAAGCATCTGCTGTCTCACATCGCCGCCCGACAACACCAGTACCATTAAGACCTGTCTGCCATGCGTGCCGATCAGCTCCAGATGCTTAAAGATGGCTCGTTCGGGATGGGGCGCAGTGACCAACGATGCGGCCTGGGATTGGTGCGCCAGGACTGAAGCGGCCAGGCGCATCCAGCGATCTACATCGATGCCCGCCTGGTAAAACTGGTGGGTGATCGTCCGCTTGGTCGGATCGGGCAATTCGGTATGCCCCATCAACTGGCGCACGAAGTAGCGATAGCCATCTTCTGTGGGTACTCGCCCTGCAGAAGTGTGTGGTTGGCGCAAATAACCGAGGTCAGTCAACATTACCATTTCGTTGCGAATGGTGGCTGAGCTGACGTCCAGGCCATAGTGCTCCATCAGGCGCACAGAACCAACCGGTTGAGCCGTTTCGATATAGTCACGGATAACCAGTGCCAGAATCAGTCTTTGCCGTTCGGTCAAGTCGATCATTTGTCTACCGTTATTATTTTAGCACTCGTCTACGACGAGTGCTAATTTCCTACTAATGATGATACCACGCCCAGGAAAGAACGTCAAGAATTCCCCGCATATAGAACAAGGATTCTAACACTAAGTTAACGCGCAGCGTCCGGCTTTTGAATCGGTTGGCGTAAGCGGCTCAAGGCCTTATCCAGGTCACCTGGGTAAGGCGCACAAAACTGCATTGCTGCGCCGTTAGTAGGATGAAACAATTTCAATACGTACGCGTGCAGGCCAACCCGTTCAAGGCCTGCCTCCGGCCTGCCCCCGTATAAGCTGTCGCCAACCAGAGGATAGCCCAGCGCTGCCAGATGGGCGCGAATCTGGTGAGTTCGCCCCGTGCGCGGGATCGCCTCGACCAACGCGCAGCCATCCAATCGCTCCAACACGCGCAGGTCGGTCCAGGCTGTTTTACCCCGCTGTGGGTCGGGAACCGTACGGTGCCGTCGATCTCCGTCCGGTCGCAGGGGCAACTTGACGGTTTTCTCCTCCCAGGGCGGATTCCCAAGGGCCAAAGCGTGGTAATGTTTGATAGCCTGGTGCTTCTCGAATTGCGTGTTCAGCGCCCGGTGCGCCAGCGCTGTACGCGCAAAAACAATCACACCGCTCGTTTCACGATCCAGGCGATGGACCACCCATAAAGGATCGTACGCAACTTTCAATAACCCAAGCAGGTAGAGCGCTTCGGGATGATAACCGTCTACCAGGGTGGGCAGCCCGGCGGGCTTGTCGACCACCAGTAGCGCTTCATCGAGGTACAAAAGTGGAATGTCGGCTGGCAGATCCACCGGGGTTTTACCACGGCTCAGGCGGCTGTCGTGACGGCGCCTGCCTGCACTTCACCTCGCCGCACACCGCTCATCATCAGGAAAGCAAGGACCATGAAGATGGGGGCAATCATCATCGTGGCGTTATAATCCCGCCCGGATAATTCGATGATCCAGCCATTGACGTTCGGCCCCGCGATCGCGGCCAGGGTGGAAAACAGGTAATACAACCCGGTGTAGGTACCCAGGTGAGCGGCATCGGTCATATCGACCACCATCGGCAATGAATTGATATTGATCAACGCCCAGGCTGCCCCGGCGACCATCAGGAATACACCGATAACCGGCACCACCCCCAATACAGGCAGGCGCGTCAATCGTGTGATCAGGGTGTCCACAGGCAGCAGGAAAATCGAGAGTATTACCAGGGTCATCAAGGAAATACCGGTCATAATGGTACGCCGCCGTCCGAAACGGCCGCCGATATAGCCGGCTGGCAGAGCGAATAGTACAAAGAGAAAAGAGAGTTGTCCCAGCAAACGGGCGCCATCTGCTTCTGGCAATCCCAGGTGTTTCTGGGCGTAGAGGGTGAAGAAAGCCTCTACGGCGTTGTAGCCCAGGAACCAGAAGAAGATAGCTAACAGGATGCGTAGGGCGCTCTTATCGGTGTCTTGTAAGACCTCTTTCAAGCTGGTTAGCAGGCTGGGTTTTTCTTCACTGGCCTCGTAGACTTTTGGCTCGCGAATAAAAGCGAATACCAGCAAGCTGGAAAGTACCACCAGCGCCGAGCCCAGCCAGAAGGGGAAAGCTGGATTGGCCTCGTATAACCGGGCGCCTAACAGGAACGAGACGATGGCCCCTACACCGCCCATGAAGTTGATAATTCCATTGGCCTGCGAACGGAACTGAGAAAGAGTAATATCGGGCATCAACGCAATGACCGGGGTGCGCCAGAAGGCCATGCTGAGCAGCAGCGTGCTGGTGCACGCCACGAATAACGGCAGAACCGCTGCTAAGGGGATCAAGCCGAAGGCCACTGCGCCTGCCGGCGCACCGATTAAGATAAAGGGCATCCGACGGCCAATGGGTGTGCGCAGCCGGTCGGACCAGGCCCCCACCGGGGGCTGGATCAGCAACGCGGCAATGTTATCCAGGGTCATGAAGAAGCCAATCCAGGCAGGGGAGAGGCCAAACTTATTTGCCAGGAAAAGCGGAACGAAGGCGTTATACACTCCCCAAATGACGCTGACTCCAAAGAAGCCAAATCCGAGCAGGAAGGTCTTGCCATAATTGAGTTTCATTGCTTACTCCGGTGAGGTCGAATTTTTATTTGAGATTTCGGATGTCTCTTCCAGCTTTCGTAAATACGTTCGATCTACCTCTGTCAGTGGGGCCTTATCCAACAAATCGGGGCGCCTCTGCCAGGTGCGCAACAAGGATTGCTCACGTCGCCAGCGCGCCAGGCGTCCATGGTCCCCAGAGACCAATATTTCTGGCACTCGCCAACCGCGAAATTCTGCCGGGCGAGTATAGTGGGGATATTCCAACAATCCAGAGGCATGCGAATCATCCAGCGCGCCATCCGGGTCACCTAAAACCCCGGGCACCCAACGTGAAACGGCATCCACTACGATAAGCGCAGCCAGTTCCCCGCCCGTGATGACATAATCGCCGATTGAAATCTCATCGGTCACCAGGTGCTGGCGTACGCGCTCATCGATGCCTTCGTATCGCCCGCATAACAACGCCAGGCGACGCGTTCCGGCAAGAGAGGATGTCTCCCCAAAAGCTAATTCACGGGCGATAGCCTGAGTAAATAACCGTCCCTGTGGCGTGAGCAGAATCACCGGACAGGATGGTGGTGCGCCCAGCACCCCTTCAATGGCGGCGAAAACCGGTTCCGGCTTCATCACCATGCCGCCGCCGCCGCCGTATGGCTCATCATCTGTTACATGGTGGCGGTCAGTCGTCCAGTCGCGGATGTTATACAGGTTGACTTCTACAAGGCCGCGTTGGCGGGCGCGTTGCAGGATGCTGGTTTGCAAATAAGGTTCAAAAACTTCAGGAAAAAGCGTAAAAATCTCGAACTGCAGGACAGGATAGGTCATGACAGCATTCTAGCCGTTCTGTCCAGGATTGGCAAGGTTCACGAAAGCTAATCGAATGATAACCCGTGCTTAATCTCTCTTTCTTGACGCCCTTTTGAGCGTGGTGGTATGATGAGAATATGTATCTTCGCGGAAACAAATGGACCATGACGCGGCGAACACGACGCCCGCCGGTTTGGCGGCTGTTGTTATTGGTTGGGTTGATTGGCGTCTTGTTGTATGTCAATCAGGTGGTGGTACCGGCAACCCCGCCATTATTTGTCCCTACCCCTACGCCCACGCGTAGCCCCGAGTCATTTGTCAGCCAGGCGGAGGATTATTACCGGGCAGGTAAACTCACCCAGGCCATTGAAACCTACAAGGATGCTATCCTATCGGACCCGGGTAACCCCGCCAATTACGTAGCCTTAGCACGTCTGCAAGCTTTTGTGGGCGCTTATGATGACGCCATTCAGAATGCACAGAATGCAATTCTAAAAAATCCCAACAACCCGATGGCGCACGCGGTGTTGGGTTGGGCATTGGGCTTGCAAGGGAAATACGGTGAAGCCGAAATTGAAATCAAAAAAGCCCTGGCTCAAGACCCTAATAGTGCCCTGGCTTATGCTTACTACGCCGAAATCTTAATGGCCCAGAACGATTATACTCTGTATGATAAGGCCGCCGAGGTCTCCAAAAAGGCTCGCGATCTGGATCCTACCTTGCTGGAAACACACCGGGCGCGTGGCATTGTTTTGCTCAACACTCAGAACCTGGAAGAGGCTGTCCAGGAATTTCAAGCAGCCCTGGCGATTAACAAAAACATCCCTGACCTGAACCTCTATCTGGGCATCACCTACAAGGCGCTGAACGAATACGACCTGGCGCAAGAATCATTACTGGCAGCATACGCGCTCAATCCGTCCGATACGGTTGCTCTGACAGAGCTATCGCGTGCCTTTTTCGCCGACGGCCGCTATCCACAGGCCGCCCAGTACGCAGAAGAGGCGGTCAAAGTCGCCCCTTCCGACGCTCGCTTGCACGGCAACCTGGGAATCACTTACTACAAGATGGGTGATTATGGCAAGGCGATCCCATCGTTGGCCCTGGCGGTGCGCGGCGGAACCACCCAGGATGGTGATGCGGTGGAGGGGTTGCCGCTGGATTATGGCCGTGTAGAGGAATATTACTGGTATTACGGTTTTGCCCTGGCGCGTAATAACCGGTGCACTGAGGCAGTACCCATTTTCCAGGCGTTGCTGACCGGTGTGCCAAACGATGAAATTGCCGTCTACAATGCCACCGAGGGCCTGGCGATGTGCCAGCAGAACATTAACGATCAGCCGCCTCCTACCCCGGAAGATACCACCACCCCCCAGGCCGAAGATACTCCCAATCCATAAAATTTCCTATGGAAAAAGAACTATCCGGTAAGCGCCCGCATTTCCACCAGGAACAGAAAGGCACCAGCTTTTACCGCATCATGATCTTGCTTAGCCTGATCGTTGGCGGTGCATGGGTCATGCTCGGTTTACAGCGTGGGCGCATTATTTCTCCGTTTTCGCCGACCCCCACACCTACCCGCATGTCCGAGTCTTATTTTCTCGAGGCACAGGCTTATTTCGACGCGGGTAAGCTGGACGATCCGAGTAATGCAACCCCTTCTCCCGGCGTGCCCAAAATCAACGACGCAATCGACGCGTACAAGGCTGCTCTGCAAGGCGACCCCAATAATGCTCGTGCCTGGGCCGAACTGGCGCGCATCCAGTCCTATTCATCCAACATGCTGCGCAATGATACTGAGCGCCTGGCGCGTCTTCAAGAGGCCAAGGATTCCGCCGATCGTGCTGTGGCATTGGCCCCCGAGGATAGTTCCATCCGTGCGATCCGGGCCTTTGTGCTGGATTGGTATGCTTTCAACTCGTTGGTGCCAGCCGAGGCGCGCAACGATCTGCTGGTTGAGGCGGAACGCGAAGCCTCACGTGCCTTCCAACTCGATCCCGAAAATGCCCTGGCATTGGCCTATTATGCTGAGATCCTGGCCGATGAACAAAAATGGACCCAGGCAGAAAAATATGCCGCCCAGGCAGTGGTCAAAGACCCCGATTCGATGGACACGCATCGCGTTTATGGATATGTGCTTGAGACGTTGGGCAAGTATAACAGCGCCATTCAGCAATATCAGGAAGCCACACGAATCAACCCCAACATGACTTTCTTGTACGTGCGCATCGGACAGAACTTTCGTGAAGGTATTCGTAACCCCGATCGTGCTCTGGATTACTTCGATCGTGCTGCCAAGATCAACCAGGCGCTCGGTGTGCAAAACCCGCTGCCTTACGTCGAAATTGCCCGTACCTACACCCAAATCGGTCAATTCTTTGCCGCGTCGATCAACGCCGAGAAGGCCCTCAAGCTTGACCCCACCAGCGCCCATACCTATGGCCAACTGGGGATCATCTTCCGCCGGGCGCGCAACTACGAAGGCGCCATGTCGTTACTCAAATGTGCGGTCACCGGCTGCCAGGCCAGTGAGAATGAAATGGGCAAAATTGACGTCCAGGGCCTGCCTCTTACCAGCGTAACAGTCGCTTACTATTACGTAGAATACGGCACCAACCTGGCCTTCCTGAGCCGTCCAAACGAAAATTATTGCCCAGAGGCGCGTCGTATCCTTCAGCAAGTACGCAGCACTTATCCCGACGACCCGACCTTGATGAGCATCGTCGAAGACAGCGAAGGTATTTGCCGCCGGCTGGAAATTACCGAAACACCTGTCTTAACTACGGCCACAGCGGTTTCGGCAACACCTACCTCAACGCCTACGGCAGGGAGCATGCCCTGAGAACCTGCCGTTTGAGATGCGGGCAGACCAGACGATGCAATTTCCCGGCTTGCTGTCTGTAGTGTGCTGCTACCCAGGCGAGGCCGGATTGGATCGGTAAGCTGTTACCACCAGGTTACCGCTATTGGCCGGGTCAAAGTCAGCCCCACTCATATCTCCATAGCTCATGATCTGCCCGAACCCGGCTTGCCGTAATACTTGCTGCACTTCGCTCTGCAACAGCGGGCGCAACCGTGTTGCCGAGACCTGCTGGCTCCAGGCGTTCTCCGCTTCACGATGCAGTGTCAAGATATTGAAGGTAATCAAACCATCGTCATTGAAATCGTAGAAGCGCAAGAAGAGCCATTCGCTGGTTTCATGGCGGTATGCCTGTGGTTCCATCCAGCGCTGGCGGCGGGCCATCACGGCGTCGAAGTTGCGATTCTGGAGCAGCAACAGTCCGCCAGGTCGCAGGCAAGCAGCAAAATCAGCCAGCGCTTCGATCAATCCGGCGGACGAGAGCACATGAGGCAACGAATTTCCCAGGCAAAGCAAAGCATCGAAGGAATTTGCGCCAAAGGTACGTGCCAGATCGCCAAAACCCGCTACAGCGAAGTGTGCTTCCTGTCCACTGGCGGCGGCGTTGACCCGGGCGCGCTCGATCATACCGTTGCTCAGATCAGCGCCAGCGGCGTCGTAGCCGCGTTGTGCCAGGGCGATGGCGTGCATGCCCGTACCGCAGGCCGCGTCCAATACACGCCGCGCCCCGGCAGCTTGCAATTGCCCTTCGATGAAGGGCATCTCGACGGCCAGGCGGCCCGGCCAATCGACAAACCGGTCATAATCGTTGCTAAAGGCGTCGTACATGCTGATGCCTCCTTAAAGAGAGAGTTCACTCGTAAATGCTTCTACCACTGCGGCAGCGTTCTCAGTTGGGATTTCTTCCATCAATGGTTTTGCCGGGGCCAGGATATAGCCTCCGCCGCGGGCCAGCTCTGCACGCAGGCGTTGCACCTCACCGTGTATTTCGCCCGGCGTGCCAAAGGGGATCAGGCGCTGCGTGCCCAATCCACCCCACAGGCGCAGGTCTTTGCCGAACCGGCGTTTGATCGCATAGATATCCATCGCTTCAGGCTGCAATGACTCGAGCACATCCAGCCCACAGGCAATCATCTCCGGGATGATCTCGAAAACGTTACCGCAACAGTGCTGGAAGGTCCACTTCCCGGCAGCGTGCACAGCCTCGAAATAGCGCCTGGCGCGCGGCTGGATGAACTTGCGCCACAATCGCGGGCCCATGATCACACCACGCTGTTCGCCCCAATCGTCCGAGAGCAAAATCCCATCCACTGGAAGCGCCTGCAGACGCTGGATGATTTGCAAATGCACCTCCAGAATGCCTTCGAGCAGGGCCTCGTAAAAGACCGGGTGCAGCAGCATATCGGTCAGGGCATTCTCGAAACCCCGCAGCGTCCAGGAGCGCTCGAATAAGCCGAAGCCGGTGGATACGACCACGAACTGGCCGCGCGCCTGCGCTGCCTCGATTTGCGCCATGACTGCTGCCTCGTCCCAAATCTCGTCGATTGTCGGCCAGCGATAAGCGCTCAGGTCTGGTTCAGCCAGGGCCGGGCGCTCCAGGTGGTAAGGTCGCCGGTCGGTGCGCCAGGTTGCTCCAAATGGATCGTTATACACTGGCTGCAATTGCTCGCGAACTCCCAGCCGCGGGATGGTTACCCAGGCGATAGCCTCTTCAACTTGCTCACGCCAGTCCGGGCAGCCATAATAATCATCCAGGCGTTGGGCAACTGAGGCTTCGACGGGCAGAGTGTAAGGGATGGGTCGAACTTCTTTGAAGTTTAATGCTTTCACCACACGATGGTGAAGAGAATGCACAGACATGCGCAGCCGTCCTTTCTGATGACCAACTTGTAAGCAATAACGCTTACGTGGCAAATACAACCGCCGCGTGGCGCTATCAGAGGTTGAGTATACTACGCATTACTGGCGATATGCTGCAAAGGCCAACGAACGCTCATTGAGAAGTTTTCGATACATCCAACAGGATAATAGCCCCATTGCGCGGAACCAACTCCCAGACTTTTTCGATTGGCTTTTCGAGATAATGAACCAACATCATTGCGATTGCGAAACCGTGAGATACAACTGCCACGGTCTCACCAGGATGCCGCGCAATAATTTCATCCAGTGCTTTGACGACGCGTTCTTTGACTTGAAAAGCTGTCTCCCCTCCAGGAGGCGCGACTTCCAGGGGATTTTCACGCCGGCTTTGGAACTCGCGAACATACCTCGCTTCGATTTCGGAGATATGCAGACCTTGCCATTCCCCCTGGTGGATCTCACGCAGACGGGAGTCCGTTCGTATGGGCAAACCTTTCATTCTGGCAACAGCCTGGGCAGTTTGCTGGGCGCGTTGTAGATCGCTGGCATAGATAGCATCGATATTCACCCCGCTAAGTGACCGGGCAATTTCACTTGCTTGTCGAATCCCGGTGGCATTCAGGGGTACATCGGCCTGACCTTGCCAGCGCTCTTGTATGTTCCAATCAGTTTGGCCGTGGCGGATCAAGATAAGTGTGGTCATTGGGAGCTTTTTGCGATATATTCCGGTAACTCAACCATCGCTGGACGCGTGATTTCCGCCAGTTCTTCGATTTCCAGAGATAGGCGCCCTGCTTCGTGGCGAATCAATTTCATCGTACGATTTACATCATCCACAAGCCCCAACCGGTGACGATCCTCCAGCTTTTGAATCACAGCCTGAATAATGGCAAAGGACATCTTGCTGAGAGATTCCAGTGGTTGGTTGTGGTGAATACGATTCTGTAAATCCACCTGAGCAATAGCGCCCATTCCAAATTTTTGCAAGACGTCGATCAATAAACCAATCTCCACCCCATATCCAGAAAAGAAGGGTAATTGTTCCAGGGCAGATCGCCTGCCTCCGTATTCGCCAGATAAAGGTTGGATGATCCCAGATAATTCAGGGTAAAACAGGTTTAATAAGGGACGTGCGGTTAGTTCTGTCACACGCCCGCCCCCACTGGTTTGCACCTTATCACCGACCCTTAGTGGTCGCCGGTAAAATCCTTTTACAAACTGGACGTGTGAGTTGGTTAACAGGGTACCGATCAGCCCGTATACAAAGCGTGGGTGAATGTTCACGATGTCGGTATCTACCCACAAGATGATATCCCCGCGAGTAACATAAAGGCTTTTCCACAAAGCTTCTCCTTTGCCTCGACGTGCACCATATTGCGGCAGGACTTGTTGGTGTATATTGACAGGAATCCCCAGGCTGGAAGCAATTTCTCGTGTCCGGTCGGTTGAATCCGAGTCCATCAACACAATCTCGTCCAATAACGGGATCGAATCCATCAAAGCACTCTTTATCGTCCGGATGACAGTATCGACCGTTTTTTCTTCATTGAGTGCGGGCAGCGCCAGGCTGATGGTCACACGCTGCCGTTGTTTCAAGCGCAATAAGGCATCCAGATCAGCAAATTCATCGGCATGAAAGGTATTTTCAGCAAACCATTTATCCACCAATACTGAAATAG
Source organism: uncultured Anaerolinea sp. (assembly GCA_964595435.1). GTDB lineage: Bacteria > Chloroflexota > Anaerolineae > Anaerolineales > UBA4823 > RBG-16-57-11. Next base: position 50,181 of record CAZQQJ010000023.1, read on the forward strand.
CCGTTTGCCCGGCTGCCTCCCCCTCAAAATGAACCTGTCGTGGTAGCACAGGTTTAACAACAAGGACGCTGATTGGGCTTTCCTGCAGAACCCGCGCTGAAATGGGTCCTAATGGGAGCCCAGCACGATCTGGGCGAACTGCTGTCCCCATAACCACCCAATCAAAACCTCTCGAATATTCCAGAATGGTCCTCGCCGGGTCATCTGTTTCTACCTGCTGACGGGTGACTTCTGGTAGGTTTGCAAGCACCTGTGCAATGCCGTGGTAGGGGGCATCTTGTTGTGAAGTCATTTCCCGGGAAACGAGGTGGAGAACACTCAAGCTGGCCCGGCTGTTTTGAGCAACCGACAAAGATAAGCGTAGCGCAAACTCGGCATTTGGGCCGCCGCGTACAGGAACCAACACTCGTTGTGGACGATCGGCAAGGGGTCCTTTCATGATGGCGATATTACAAGGTGGGTTGGAAAGAACATCAGCCAGGGTAATTTGCAGGGCATTCAGGTGGTCAGGCCATTCCAATATCAACAAATCTGGATGTTCGTCCTTAACTGCTTTGACCAGTTCTGCCCAGGGGGTCTGAGAGACGCGCACCTGTTCTCCATAAACTGGGTGATAATATTCCAGGTGCCGCAAAGCCTGTCGGACTTGCCTCACCGGCTCGACTGCACGGCTGAGAGTCGTTCCATCCGGGACGCCAACAATCCCCACGACATAGAGGTTTTCTTTCTTGGTGATCGTCCGTGCTGCCTGGATGGCAGCATGGCTGTCGCAGTCGTGAAAGACTGGGACAAGAATTTTCTTGATCAGGGTGGTTCTATATTTTCTTCTCATATCGGTTCCATCAATAGCGGTAAAATCATGTTCCTATAGATGTCATCCCAGGAATATTTTCTGCGCACCCGGACGCGCAATTGGTAAGTCAGCGATGTAGATAAGACATCATCTATCTGGGCTGCTATCTGCTCCGGGCGGGCCTGTAGCGAAAAGTAAGAAGCACATGTTCCCGCCAGGGCACGCAAAGGTGGGATATCGCTGCAAAATATGGGAAGCCATGAAATTGCTGCTTCGATAACCGGTATACCGAACCCTTCTTCCAGGCTTGGTAAGAGCAGCACATCGGCAAGCCGGTAGAAATCGGCAATCACCTCATCGGGTAAATATTGATCTGTCCACTCAGCCAGAAAATAAGCTATATCTTCCAGGGCAAGCTCACGCCGCAGATTGAATAATTTTTTGAAATATTCCTGGTTAGCCGGGTTATGCGGGCCGAGCGGGCCCGTTACCACCAGGCCTGCCTTTGGATACTGGCTGCGAAGAACTGCCAGGACTTGCAATGCAAGCTCGATGTTCTTGCGCGGTGTAATACGCACGGGCAAAAGGATCAAAGGCTCAACATCGAACAAATTGAGTTCATAGATGAACTGAGCCGTTCTCGGCTCTAACTTCAGAAACCGGGTAAACTGCATACCATTGGGTATAAAGGAAATACTTTCCTGTGCTACATCTTGAAGTCCAGCTAATTCCTTACGCCTTAACTCAGAGACCACTACCTGTCTTACACCCGGCCAATGGCGCCGCAGCAAATCCCAGGGGTAGCCATCGTGTAGCTCAGCATGATAACGAGGTGTCGTCCAGGCCAGATCGTGGTGCCATTGGATGAGATAGGGGGAGCCCGGCGTTTCGGTGATCTGCTTGAGCGCTGCCGTCAAAGCCAGGTTCTTATTCAAGGAACACACATTATGCGCGATCAGGATATCATAACCCTGCAACTGTTCGCTCAGGTCGGAATAAATACGGGCGACAAGCTCTACAAATTGACCGGGGACACAACCTGCGTCCAACTCGGCTTTCATGGCTAAGATTTCAACGTGGCGCGAGTCGGCTAAAGGGATACGGATAAATGGGATGCGCGGATCGATTTGATCTCCACGCCCGGCAACCATACATACTTCGTGGCCATCATCGGCCATCAAACGGGCGTGCTGTGCGATGACACTTTCCACCCCGCCAACCACAGGCGGAGCAGAATAATGCAGTAAAGCGATCTTCATCAGGTATTACCTTTCAGTTTGTCTCTCTTGGTCAGGATACCCTGTTCATCCAGGGTGGCTTGAATTGCAAGATCAATAAACACGGCCGACGACCAGCCGAAATTGGCCGCAGCCTTTGGAGGGTTCTCGCCAGTCTCAGGGTGGTAATATTCATAGATATCTTGCTGGCCGGCAATCATATCCAAAGTTCGATACCGTAATTCTTGGGCCAGATCGGAAAATCCTGATTTTTGGAGCCCCTCGACCAACAGATAGTTGACGTTGGCCCAGGTGGGGCCACGCCACATCTGGAAGGGCGTATAGTGTGGGTCATTAAGGGCCACCGTAGGCACCGGGTAATGCGACCAGAACTGGTGTTCGTCGATCAAATGGCTGACTAATCGATCTGAAATTTCCGATGGCATTCGCCCGGTAAATAGCGGTAACAAGCTAAACGGTGTGAGCACGTTGATCGGCTTACCTCTTTTTGCTGCCCAGAAAACGCCAGCCTGATCATCCCACATGTATTGGATCATGCGGCGGGCTAAAGCATTCGATCGCGCCAACCAGCGACTGGCGTCTTTTCGCTCACCAATGATACGTGCGATCTTCGCCAGGCTATCCTGCTGCACGCACAAATACGTGTTGAGATCTGGTGCAGTTACCGGCATCCCTTCATCCCAAAGAGGGCTATCGTCCAGGCCGGAGGAAAAAGGGTGCTGGTATTCGCACAACCCGTCGCCATCCAGATCATTCTTTTCAAACCACCACCGGTTCCAACGGACAATTGGCTCGTAAATTTCCTCCAGGAATTCGCGGTCGCCGTCACTTTGGTAGAGCTTCCAGGCGGCCCAGGCGACCAGCGGGGGTTTGGTTACATCAGCTTCAACCGGTAAAGATAAGCGGGTTACCAAGCCCTCATCGTGAATTGCGTCAGGGATCATCCCATCCTCGCGCTGATGATCCAATACAACACGCAGTTGATCTTGAGCCAGGCGTTTGTCTATATGGCGGTAAGCGAGGGAGTGAAAATAGGCATCCCATTGCCATATACCCACATAATAAGGTTTGGAGGGTGTCATGGCTTCGCGAGTCGTATAATATCGAGACGAAATCAGCCCGCTGCGCATTACCCACCAGGCATAGTAGTACTGCTCTTGATATCTCTCGATAACTGGAGGCGCGGTATCGAACCACTCATGCCAGCGACGGGCAGCGTTTTCGATCTCGGAAGCCGGGTCAGGTATATAACGATTGAAACCCAGACGCGGGGTAATGTTTATCAGAACTGCGGCGCCAGCAAAAGCATCCACTACCAGGCTAACTTTCTGTTTGTTTGTGCCATGTGGTTCAACCAGATTTTTGACAATGTGTGCATTGGTTGTACAGGCAATATTTCTGCGAATATTACCAGTAAGGTGAAACACACATCCACGCCGGTCAGGCAGGGCCTTGTCAAGATTAGCGGAGAATTCCATCCCACAGCGAGCGGCGGGTAGCAAGATCAGAATCGTCTCCGTGTCAATGAAAACCAGGCTGAAAGCTCCGATAGCAGTAGAAATATCGATGCAATGAGGATAAGTAGTTATACGCATCTCCAATGGTTGGCCGTTTCCATCTGTGAATACCCATTCATCGATGAGCGGTGAGCGCTCGCGATATGCTGAGAGTTCGCCGTTAAGTTTGAACCAGCGCTCCGCAAGCCGGATTGACAGGTATCGATTGCTACGAAATATCATTAATCGCGAACCACGCTCACTGAACGGAGTTTGGCCCAGGGTAATCCGGTTCTTCAGCCGCTGCAGATAAGGAGACTCAACGCTCGCCATAACGATTTTCTCCGAAACATTCCGTAAGGATGGTCACTAAATGACGCCTCAGCATCCTGTATGAGTAATATTGCCTTGCCAGCCGGTAATTGTGCTCCGCCATTTCATCCAGCAAGCTTGTGTCATTCAATACCCGGCAAGTTTGCTCAACAGTTTCGTCCGTAATGAAGCCATCAAACTCTATGACACGAAAGCCTTTGGGTTTAATGTCTATGTCGAAGATCGAATAGTTGTTAACCACCAGGGGGCGCCTGAAATAGACTGCTTCTAAAAACGCATTGCCAAATCCCTCGATATCGGATGGGTATGTGACCAGATCGGCATAAGGGTAAATGTCGAACAGGGTGTAAATCTTCTGTTGGTCTGGCGTCAGGCCGCGTTTTTCCCGAATAATGCCAGACACAAAATTCACTTTAACGCCTAATAGATCGGCAAATTCGTGGAGACGCTGTTCATAAGCGTGGCCTTCATCGCCGGAGGCATGAGAAATCACCAATTTTGCATTGAGGTTGGTGCGCCTGATCAATTCAATCGCATGTTCGATCCCCTTGCGTGGAACCACCCTGGTTGGCTGAAGAAATAATTTCTCACCAGGTATAAGACCCAGCGCCTGGCGCACATCCGCTGCGTAAGCATCAGGCGGTGGCGGCGGGTGATCGAAATCCATGACGTTTGGGATGATGTGGCTGGATATCCCTGTACGCAGGGCCAACTGGTTCGCTGCCGACGAGTTGATCACCACATGTTTTATGGAAGGCAAATGAGGCGGAAAAGCCATGTTGAGATAATCCCACACACTGTTGACCAGGAAACGTTTTCTCTCCCAGAAGAAATCATGATGATGAGCAATCGTTGGAATTCCTGTCTCGGCGATATATTCGGTCAAAGCCAGCCCCAGGGGGATATTCAGCGGTATCGACAAGGCGTTTTCAACCAGTAGAAGCTCGACGTCGAACTTACGGACGAACTCATACAGATGTCCCTTTAGATGATTCTTGAATTTCTGAATCCGCTGAGTGATGTGCAGGTGGCGCGCTCGAGCAGAGAAAACGATCTCGTGGATCTCTCTAATTTCCGGGTGTTGGAAGTGTGCAACAGGGGTGATCCAGGACCGGTCACTATCCCATTCGCACGCTCCCGCAAAGAAAAAACAGCTACAATTCAACTGCTCGAGCGCCTCAACCCACTTTTGCGTTTCGAGCGAGACGCCGTCGGTACCCTCGAAACGCGTGGAAACGACTCCAATGCGATGGCCTTTTGTCATATTAGATAATTAACAACCCTCAGCCTTCACAACTCAGCGGACTAACAGCACAGGGCAACTGGCATGGGCAACAACTTTCTGGCTTTGGCTGCCGATCAGCAAGCTTGCCAACCTGCCCAGTCCTCGCGTCCCCATGATGATTAAATCTATGTTGCGCGTTTCCGCGATGGCTAAAATGGCCTCAGCTGCGGGCCCTTCGAGTATTTCTTTTGTGATTGTTCCGGAGATTGCCCCAATATCATCGAGCGCGCCTCTCATGATATCCTCCGCCAGACTCAACCGGGTAGCAATCGCATCTTGAAGATTGGGTTGCCCCAGGTATGGGGGCAATGGGTCGTAAGCGATTAAAACCAAAAGGTTAGCTGACATAGAACGTGCCAGATCTCCAGCAGCTCTGGCCGCTTTGTGACCATGTTCAGAACCATCGACGGCTACTAAAATATTGTTAAACATATCTACCTCCTATCTTCACTTGCCAGATTACTTTCGCCCAACCATAGGGATTGGTATGGCTGTAGAGAGATGATTTCGCTGCGCGGTTGTACAGGTGAGAGGCCCGTAATTACATCCACTATAGGTCGGGAATCAACAAATATATCTCTTAAATTCATTTTCACACGTTGCGGTCGATCCGAAACATTGTGCAGGCAAAGAATTTGATCGCCGGATAAAGGATCATTGCGCAACATGGTAAAAACCCGCGGCCCGCTATCCAGGATGCGTTGCTCTCCGTAAGGCTGGAAAGCGGGTGATATGGTGCGCGCTTTCAGAAGTTGGACATATCTTTTGAATATCCAATATCGCAAGGTCGCAGGATCGCTTATCTCTTTCTCCAGTACGGCGCGTTCTAATTTTTGCCGGTTGATCGTTCGACGATTGCCAGTTCGCGTGACCCCTTCAGGCCAGCCGCGCGAACCAAACAGGCTGTGGAAATAGATCCCCGGCACACCGGCTAAAGATAGCATGATCGCTTGAGCAAGCATAAAGCGATCAACCTTCGTAGAAATATGCTCTGTATGATTGGGGTCGGTAAGGGCATCAAAATAATTTATGTTGAGTTCGTAAGGTGTAAGAGAGCCATCCGGGTTTTGTTTGTAAGAAACCAGCCCATTGTGTCGCGATACCTTTTGTACCATCGCATCAATCTCAGAATCCGTTAGAATTCCCCGCGCCGGGTTCAAACCGATACCGTCGTGAGATGCAAGAAAATTGAATAAGGTTACCTGGTTTGACGGCAGCACCAGATTGCCTGCCCATTGTGACAATTTCCGAACATTGCCTGTCTGTAGGCTGTGCAATACCAAAGGAGGCAATGCGAAATTGTAAACTAAATGCGCTTCGTTCGTTCCATCCCCGAAGTACGAGATATTTTCAGCATGAGGCACATTCGTTTCTGTGATCAGAAACACATATGGGGCAACCAGATCCAACACGGCCCGGAAGAGTTGAACAATCTGGTGCGTTTGTGGCAAATGAATACACGTGGTACCGATCTGCTTCCAAAGATAAGCGATGGCATCCAAACGGATGAATTCCGCCCCCTGAGTGACATAAAACAAAATTGTGTCGATAATTTCCAGTAATACATTGGGGTTGTGATAGTTCAGGTCAACTTGATCCGCGCTGAAAGTTGTCCATGCAGTTTTTCCCCCGCTGATGCCAGTAAAATGGGTAAGCAAAGGGAGGGCGCGCGGCCGCACAACCCGAGAAAGATCAGGTGAGTTTTCAACGACAATAAAGTATTCTTTATATTTGGGGTTATCCAACAGGAATTGCAAAAACCATTCACTTTGGGCAGAAACATGATTGAGAACGGCATCGAACATTAGCCGGAATTTTTGTCCTATTGACACAACATCTTGCCATTGACCTAAAGCAGGATTGACCGATTTGTAATCGATCACTGAAAAGCCATCATCGGAGGATGAGGGAAAAAATGGCAGGATATGGACTCCGCTGATCAAATTGTCGAGATAGTGGGAACAGAATTCAGCAAGTGATTGCAAGGGCGGGATATCAGCGCTGTGCACCTGATCGGCATAAGTAATTAATATGGCATCGTGCTCTGTCAGAGTGCCTTTACGATAACCTTGGGACCATAGTCGCGGGCGATATTCATCCACAATAGCCATCAGACGGGTGAAGGTGGCCTGTCCGATCTGGTCGCCATATAGCCCAACAAGCAGATCCAATATGACATCAAACATCATCATAAGTTATGGATCTCCATTTATCCTTTATCCTTTTACACCACCAGCAGTCAACCCCTGCTCCAGGTATTTCTCCAATATCAGGAAGAGGAAAACTACAGGCAAAGTCATTATCGTTGAAGCAGCCATGACTACATGAGGGCGAGGGCTGGGGTCGTTAAAAATGGTGTTGATCTTAATCGGCATGGTGAACAAGGAACGGTTATTCAAAAATACAAAGGCATACAAAAATTCATTCCAGGCGATCATAAATGTGTAAATCGTAACAGATACCAGGGCCGGGATGGCCAGAGGTAGAGTGATGCGCCAGATCACCCCCATCCGGCTGCATCCATCGATCAAGCCGGCCTGCTCGATTTCTGATGGAATCGTCCGAAAATAATTTGCCAGCATGTATAACGCCACAGGAAGCGTTTGGGCAAGATAGGTGACAATAAGCACAAGAAGGTTATCCTGTACATCGAAACCCAGTCGCATACCAACCTGTGAAAGCATGGCAAACAAAGGAATGATCAACAATACACCTGGAAAAAGATAGATCAAAAGAATGCTGTTTAGCAGCAGGTCTTTCCCACGGAAGCGCAAGCGTGCCACGGCATACGCGCCAAGCGTTGCCAATACTACAGCAACCAGCGCAGTAGGGATCGCTATCTTGATGCTGTTGAGAATATTCACACCGAAATTTTGGAAGCTGGCATTGTTCGGGTCAAAAAGCTCGCGATAAGCATCCAACCGGAGGGCGCCGGGCACATAAACTGGTTTGCGCCCGCCAATTTCGGCATAAGTTTTGAAGGATGAACTGACCATCCAATAGAACGGGAAAAGAATGCTGGTAATAAAAAATGTAAAAACCAAAGCAAAGATCAATCGCGGCCAGGTCATCCAATTGGCTAAATGTTGAACAATCGTCAAATTTTGTTCGTGTCTGTCAGACAACCGGGCCTGGGGGGTAGAGCTTGTTCTCGCCAAGGCAACTTCTCCTATTATTCATCCGTTTTCTTCATAACGATCCCAACATACAGTGCCATAAAAATAACCAGGATAACTAGCAAAATCATGGCGGCTGCTGCGCCGCGGCCAAAATTGAACAAGCGAAAGCTGAATTCATAGGTAAGCACTGGTAATACCTTGGTGCCAAAACCGCCGCCTGTAAGCAAGAAAATGTCGTCAAATTTGTTGAAGGTCCACATCAACCGTAACAAAAAAATGGCACCCAAGACATAACGCAACTCAGGCAAGGTAATAAACCAGAATTTTCCCCATGCATTTGCGCCATCCACCTCAGCCGCTTCATAGAGTGTAGAATCCACCGCTTGCAGGCGCGCCAGGATCATCAGCATCGCAAAAGGGAAGTAGCGCCAGGCTTCGAAAACAATAACGATCAATAAAGCCAGCCCGCGTGTTGCCAGATAGGCTACAGGCAAATCAATGACTCCTAGCCTTAGCAAAAGGTCATTAAGTACACCCGATGGACGCGGATCGAGAAGCCATCGCCAGACAAAAGCTACACTGACAATAGGCGCCACATAGGGAATCAGGAAAATCGCTCGGGCCATGCCACGCCCTCGGAACGGCCGGTTGAGTAACAAAGCGGCAACCAGGCCAACGATCAAAGTCAGGAGTGTAGCGCTGAAGGAGTAAATAATGCTTGTAACCGCTGCTCCCCAGCTCCGCCAACCTTGAAACTTGAAGGCGAAGTCATCAACCACCTTGCGATAATTATCCCACCCGACGAAAGGTGCATGAAAGACATCATTCAAGTTTTGCAAGCTGATATCGTGAAAGCTGATCCAGGTGCTGAATATGGCCGGGAAAACTACCAGGCCAAAGACAATGACTGCAGTGGGTAAAACTAACCCCCACGCCAGACGGGCTTCTCGCGCCTGCAGTGATCCCCAACGAGTTGTTGAATAACGTCGTTTAATGGTAGCATCCATCTTTAGTCCGGTAAACTGGTTATCTTCCCAGGTACAGGGTCAGATTCAACCCTGTACCTGGGATAAGCGTTCGTTACTTCTGGCGATCTGCCAGCAAAAGTCCTACCTGTTCTTGCAGCCAGGTCGCTGCTGTTTCAGGAGTCATGGTTCCCTCCAGGGCAATATTGCTGATTGCCTGCGGGATCAATAACCGTCCTTCGATATCACCGATCACAGCACGCTGGGTCGCATTGTAATCTGGGCGGAACAACCAGCGTTGCATCGTCTCATAACCGTTGGCAATTTGATCCAAAGTGTCATCAGAATAATTGGCGAAGAAGGGACTCAGGTCTTTCCAGCCATCTACAGCGCTCTTCAACACGGGCACCTTCCCAAAAGGTGCCAGCGCCAGAACGTCTTGATAGCCCTCTTTAAGGAAATACTCGATGACCATTTGCGCCTCTGGATCAGCGCCTTTCATGATGCCCAGTGTCACCAACTGACCGTAGGACGCCGAACCATTTGGGCCTGCCATTTGCGGTGCGAAGCCTGTCTTGCGTGCCAGGTCTTCCACCGCAATCTGAACGTTGCCGCCTGCCTCGAGCCCGGAACCTTCGACCAGGTCATCCATGATATAGGTGCTGTAGAACAGAGAGCCTGCCTGATCCAGCTCATAAGCCTCGCGAGCGCCACGCCAGTATTGTGGGCCTGGGATAGAGCATCTCTGCAGGTCTGTGTAAAACTTAAGCGCGGCGACCATTTCGGGCGTATCCATGGTGACATTGCCATCTTTATCGAAGGGCCAGGCATTGTTCGACATGGCTACTTGTTCAAAGATCTGGTGGCCATAATTCTGTCCCGGATCTGTCCCGATGGTGGTTGCATAGAGCAAATTGCCAACTCCGGGGAGCTTGTCGCACGCTGCGTTGATGTCATCCCAGCTCACAGGTGGTTTCAGGCCGGCTTGCTCGAAGACATCTGTCCGGTACCACAACGCTTGAATCCACCCATCGAACGGTACTGCCGCGTATTTTCCAGTAGCCGGGTCGGTAACCATGCTCAATGGGCCAGCCCGGAAATCGTCCTTGCCAATCGTCTCGATAACTGCCATTGCAGCATCTTCATCGAGAATTCCATCCGCAGCAAATGCTGCAACTCGCTCGACGCCCATGCGAACAATATCCGGCAGCCGGTTGGCAGCCACCGCAGTCGAAATTCGCTGTGAAACTCCTGCTTCTTCAATAGGTACAATCCGTACATCGATTTCGGGGTGTTCCTGCATGAAGCGTTGGGCCACCGCTTCGTAGACATTCACTCGCTCTTCCTCGTTATCAGTAGTCCAGAATTCGATGACAGTTTTATCTACGGCTTGGGCTGGAACTTCGACTACTTTTTCAACGACTTTTTCTACAACCTGCGTTACGACCACCTCTTTAGGCACTTCCACTGTCACAACAACTTGTTCAGGGGCTGGTGCCGTCGGTGCAGGCGCACACTGTGTAATCAGCAACGCAACAACCACAAGCAAGCCAAGGGCTAAACTCGAACGTTTCATTTTCATCCTCCGTAAATAATCAGTGAGATGAGCAGTCATCAACCTATCAGGCGTTCAGATAGGCACACATCAATATATGTCTTGCGATTACGCTCCTTTCTCCAAGATTGTTGGGCTGTTCTCAATCGTGCAGCGCCTCCGACTTCGATTTACAATTGACGCACAAAGTCGTCTACCATCATGGCACCACCAAAAACTATTGTTTCTGCGATCTGATTGCAAGCGTACGCGGTTCATTCAGGTTCATCGCCTGGCAACCAATTGCTACGTAGCAGATTGGTTAGCTCCTCCAGAGATGAATCTTCCAACAATCTCTTATGAAGTCCGATCCACTCCAGTTTGACCTGGCTGCCATCCACCGAGATTCCCAGGATACGCACGCTGGGAAATTCTCGGGCGACCAACGTCTCCACAATATCGGGGATGTTATTTCCAGGTAGAAGAAAACAGATCACCCAATCCGCGTTCGTTTTCCTGATTGCTGGAGGAAGCGCTACTGGCCAAATCACTTCGTCAACCACATCCAGATCCAGCGATTTCATTAAGGCGCGTTTCACCATTTCTCGTAAAAAACGTGATCCACCAACCAGAATAATCCGTTGCAAACCCATCAATAAATTCGGCCTCCAAATATTGTTGCCACTATGAAGGTAGCACACAATGGAGGTGGAATCTATGTATCAGGATATATAGTTAGGGTATAAAAGGGGGTATAAATTAAATCTGGTTCTCAGTCTTTTCACTGAGAAGAGCCAGGAAAGTAGTGGCGTCTTCGCGATTGGTCACGCCCAACCTGGTCAAAATGTTATGGATGTGGTTCTTTACAGTGCCCACTTCTATGACCAGACGATCAGCGATCTGCTGATTGCTCAAACCCTGTGCCAGAAGTTCCAATATTTCGATCTGCCGAGAAGTCAAGTTGATTGTTCCGGGCAACACGCTCTCTATTCGAGCGAATCTCCTTGCCAGATTTGAGACACGCTCGATCAATGCAGCGGCTATCTCTGGCGAAATTAACGCTCTACCATTATACGCTGCATGAATTGCCGCGGTCAGGTCTTCTACGGAATTATCCCTGTGAACGTATCCTGTGGCGCCGGCTTCGATATAACTCAAAACCTTTTCTTTCGTCTCAACAATGCCAAGTATTAAAACCTTCACCGAAGGAACAGACCGGGAAAGGGCAGTGGTAAGCTGGAATGTTCCCTGGCCAGGCAGTCTCGAACTCAGCAGAACCACATCGATCACATCTTCCATCACGTGTGCCAAAGCATCCTCTAGCGTAGTGGCGAACCCAATAATCTGGATATCCGGCTCACCGTCCAACGCAGCAGAGATAATATTGCACATGAGGCGGAACTCATGAACGATAAATACTCGGATCATCCTTTCTTCGCCTTCCATCGCAAATGCATTGAATATACTTTCATTGCGGCAACTTCACAGAAGACATCTGAATCTCTTCATCCTATTATAGCAAACATTATCAGCATAACTGAGATTCTCAGTGTGCCGTAGTTTCTTCATATTTTCTTAACAGGTTTGGGGTATGATATTCCTGGTTGAATTGAACCGGTGTTCCGCTCATGCTAATATGACTTTTCTGAGTAAGCTGCTTGTTGAGTCGGAGTAAGGTAGCGTCTCGGGCAAACTATCTAAGACCCCCGTAGATAGTTTGCCAGAGCGATGCAATCGCCCAAATCGATAAATTTCTGCATTCGCCGAGGAGAAGAAGTTATGCTGAAGAACAAGTGGTTCTGGATCATCATGGTCATTCTCGTCATTGCGTTGGGCGGCGGCGCGTACTACTATTACACCACTCAGATTGCGGTTGCTACGACGACAACGCAGGAAGCTGCAATGCAAACCGCTGTGGCCCGCCTGGGCGATCTGGTGGTATCAGCTACCGGCAGCGGAAGCGTGGCCACCGCCGCCCAGATTAGCGTTGGTTTCGATGAGGTTGGCACCCTGATCGAGCTGAACGTCGGCCTCGGCGACAAAGTGAAGGCCGGGGACGTGCTGGCCCGCCTGCAGACACAGAACACGCCCGAAGAAATCGCCGCAGATATCTCGGATGCCGAACTGAACGTCATCCAGGCGCAGCAATCGCTGGACGAACTGTATGCCAACGCCGAAACGTCTCGCACCGAGGCGCTGAACAACATCGCCACCTACGCCCAGGAAGTGCGCGATGCGCAGTACGCCCTCGAGAACTACAACACCCCGCTCTTCCTGCAAGGGCTGGGCACGGTGGAAGCCGTCGATAAGATGAAAGAACAGCTCGACGCCGCCTGGGCCGCTTTCGGCCCGTACAAATATTATCCCGCCTCCGACAGCACGCGTTACGACCTGCTGGTGGCGTTGAACCTGGCGCAGAGCAACTACGACGCGGCGGTGAAGCGCCTGAACTACGAGTACGTGCTGGACGTGGCGCAGGCCAACCTGGACAAAGCCCGCCAGGATTACGCCAGGTACGAGAGTGGGCCGGCGAAAGATGAGCTCACCCTGGCCGAAGCGACACTGAACAATGCCAAAACCAAGCTGGCCCTGGCCAAAGAGAAGAAGTCAGTCGTCGACCTGGTCGCCCCGATCAACGGCACGGTGATGGCAGTGGATGCCATCGTGGGTGGGGTGGTGAGCGAAGGCACGATCATCACGCTGGCCGACCTGGACCAGTTGCGCGTCGAAGCCTACCTGGATGAATCCGACCTGGACAAGGCCAAGGTGGGCAACGAAGCCGAGGTGGTGTTCGACGCGCTGCCAGATCGGACTTTCAAGGGCAAAGTGATCTCAGTCAGCCCGGGGCTGGAGGAAGTCTCCAACGTGCAGGCGGTGAAAGTGATCGTGCAGTTGGACGACATCAGCGGGGTCAACCTGCCGATTGGGTTGAGCGCCACGGTGGACGTGATCTCCGGGCGTGCCACGGATGCCGTGCTGATCCCGCTGGAGGCGCTGCGATCGTTGGATACGGATGAATACGGCGTCTTTGTCATCGAAGATGGTGAGTTGGTTCTACGCACGGTCAAGGTCGGTTTGCAGGACGTTACTTCGGTGGAGATCATCGATGGTGTCCAGGCTGGCGAGACGGTATCAACAGGTATTGTGAAATCGAAGTAACCGATTAGGAAATCCGATGAGCGAGAAAATCATCATCCGCACAGAGGATCTGACCAAGATCTACGGCATGGGCGATGCCCAGGTGCGCGCCCTGGACGGAGTGAGCTTACAGATCCGGGAAAACGAATTTGTTGCGATCATGGGGCCGTCTGGGTCGGGCAAGAGCACGATGATGAATATCCTGGGCTGCCTGGACAGGCCAACCACTGGCCGCTATTTCCTGGCAGATGAAGATGTGAGCAGCCTGAACAAGAGCCAGTTGGCAGCCATTCGCAACCGGCGCATTGGCTTTATCTTCCAATCCTTCAACCTTCTGGCACAGACCTCCGCCCTGGAAAATGTGATGTTGCCATTATTGTACCGTCACAACGGAGCCCTGACGGATGCCCAACAAAAAGAGAAAGCCGCCCAGGTGCTGAACGCGGTGGGGCTGGGTGACCGCATCCACCACAAACCACACGAGCTTTCCGGCGGCCAGGTGCAGCGCGTGGCCATCGCCCGGGCCCTGGTCAATGACCCGGTGCTGATCCTGGCCGATGAGCCCACCGGTAACCTGGACTCACGTTCCGGTAACGAAATCATGGGCCTGCTGGCCGATTTGCACCGTCAGGGTGGCACCATTGTGGTTGTAACCCACGCTGACGATGTTGCCACCTACGCCCAACGTATCATCCATTTCCGGGATGGGCGTATCGATAGCGACGAACAAAATGGTCATTTTGTAGCCCGCATGGATCATTGAGGAGATAACTTATGCAAGCCAGTAAAGTTATTCATGTCTCCTGGAGAGGTCTGGCCAAGAATAAAATGCGCTCATTGCTCACCATGCTGGGCGTGATTATCGGCGTAGCAGCCGTGATTATCATGATTGCCGTCAGTGCAGGCACAGAGAAAACTATCGAAGAACAAATCTCTGGACTGGGAACAAACCTGATATTCGTTACCCCCAATTTCAGCCGCGGCGGGGCCCGGCCGGATGGCCCGGGCCAGGGCGGTGGCCTGGTTTACAAAGACGCTGCTGCAATTGCTGACGGCGTGGATGGTGTGAAAGGTGTGGTGGTCGAACAAAATAGTTCGGAGACCGTCGAAATGGGTGGCACCACCCTTGACGAAATCTCTGTCCTGGGGACAACCTCCGACTTCCCGACGGTGCGCGATATGACGATTGCCAACGGTCGTTATTTTACTGCGGTTGAGGTAGACCGCAAACAAAAGGTGGCTGTGCTGGGCGCAAAATTGGCGGAAGAGCTTTTTGGAGATGCATCGCCGGTTGGCCAGGTTGTTACAGTTGGCAATACCAAGCTGGCTGTGGTGGGTGTGTTCGCACCGAAAGGGTTAGTCGGCGACCTGGACTTCGATATGCGCCTGTATACACCCATTACAGTTGTTTTCCAGAAATTCACCCCCTCTCGATTCGCCCGTGTCGTTGGCGACCGTGTGCGGATGATTTACGTTGAGGTGGATGGACAATCTACTTTGGACGAGGTGATCCTGCAAATTGAGTTGCTGCTGGCCAAGCGACACAATGTAAGCCTGGACTCGCCGGATTTTTCCGTCACCACACAACAGGATATTATCGAAACTCGTGAGGCTACCACCGCTGCTTTCCGCAACCTGTTGGCCTGGGTGGCGGCGGTTTCGTTGGTTGTGGGTGGAATTGGTATTATGAATATTATGTTGGTTAGCGTCACCGAACGTACTCGTGAGATTGGTATTCGCCAGTCGGTTGGCGCCAGCCCCAGCGACATCCGCTGGCAGTTCCTCACCGAAGCGCTGCTGCTCAGCCTGGCAGGTGGGCTGATAGGGGTTATCTCGGGGGTTGGCGGCGCCTGGCTGTTTGGTATGCTGGGTGGAATGCGCACTGTGGTGGTACCCAACTCCATTTTGTTGGCTTTCGGGTCGGCTGCCGCCGTGGGCATTTTCTTCGGATATTACCCTGCCAATAAAGCTGCCCAACTTGACCCGATTGAAGCGTTGCGGCATGAATAGGTGTTTTTATTGAGTGGTACGTTGAAGTAAGATAGACCACTCAAGCTCCAAACGAGAAGGAGTTAATCATGCACAAGACTTTATTGTTAAGCACAGTGCTCCTGGCGGCCCTGGTGCTGGCAGCCTGCGGCGCTGCAACACAAGGCAACGCTGCCCAGACAGGCAGCGGTCCAGCCGCAAATGGGACATCTTTTGCCAACGGGGAAATGCCCCTGGCATTGCAGTTGGCCCTGGGTACGGTCAAGCTGGACGAAACGAATTACCCGATTAGTGCCGAACAGGCCCAAAAGCTTTTACCCTTATGGAAGGCCATCCGCAGCCTGAGCCGCAGCGATACAACTGCCGCCCAGGAGATGGACGCAGTGGTCAAGCAAATCCAAAAAACATTGACCCCGGAGCAATTCAAAGCGATCCAGGAGATGAAGTTGACTTTTCAGGATATGGGAGCCATCGCCCAAAAGTTGGGCATTGAACTCGGCCGGGGTGAAGGTTTTGGCAACATGAGCCCGGAAATGCAGGCTACTGCCCAGGCGGCCCGGCAGAATGGGCGCTCCTCGCAAGGTGGGGGCGGTGGGTTTCCAGGTATGGGCGGGCCAGGTGGTCCAGGTGGTGGCCCCGGCGGGTTCGGTCCAGGGCCACAGCAAACTACAGTGGCGCGTGGTAATGGGCGCCGCACCAACCTGGCGGTGAACCCTGTCTTGCTGGATGCTATCATAAAATTCTTGGAGAACAGGGCAAAATAGCCCTGCGCTGGTGTGAGTCAGAATCTCTAAGTCGGCTCAACACCAAGAGTCCTTTATGAAAAAGAAAAAACTCCTGGTCATTTTTCTGCTCACATTGTTCTCAATCGGGGCCAGTACTCCACCTATCCGCCTGTCGAAATTGACGATCATCAACAAGTCAGGGCGAGATATTGAAATCAACCTCACCGGTAAATACGAGGAAAATACCTACTATCTGCGCATTCCCAAGGGTGACTACATATTTCCTACGGAAAAGATTTTTACGCTTATTCCTGACACCTACACCACCAAACTGTACTATGTCGAGCTTTGGGATCCTGTTTATGGTTATAGCTGCAGCTCGAAAAGCCAGACTCTAGAGCTCACTCGCAACGTGAGGGTGATTGTCTTGCCCTGTGACCGCACGCCGGCAAATCGTGGCGAGCCGCCTGCGTTGGTCAAGTATGGAGGCGGCGGACAAAGAAGGCGATAAGGGGGAAATCTCATATTTTTCTCAGACCATCTGAATACTTTCTTAATATCAATTCGGTATAATTGGGTCTAATTTATCCCGGCTTTGCCCGGCTATTGAGACCAACATAAACTTCGATAACCCTGGAGGTAATTCTCGTGAATAGCAAAACTCTGTTCACCGCTGCAATCGTTCTAATTGTCGTTGCCTTGGCAGGCGGCATCTGGCTATATAACTGGGTATTAGGCGAAACCAAGGCCCCCAGCAGCCCGATCAGTGCGCCTACTCTGGCTTTGGCAACCCAAATCCCAACAGAGATGCCTACCGCGACAGGTGTTGCGGCAGCCCCTGCGCCTACCACTGCCCCGACAGAAAGCTCTCCTGAGCCCACTGCTGTGCCGCAGCAGCCACAGGCTGCCCCCACTCAATCTGCTGTGGAACCACAACAGGCTCCCGCTGCTTCGCCGGCTGGTCCGGTTGTTTACCAGATCGTCCAGGCTGAATCGCAAGTGCGCTTCAACATCTACGAATTGCTGCGTGGCTCCCCAAAAGATGTGATTGGCGCCAGCAATCAGGTCGCTGGCCAGGTTGCAGTGGACCCCAACGATTTAAGCACAGCGCAGATTGGTGAAATCTTGATCAACGCTCGAACGCTGGCTACGGATGACGACCGGCGTAACCAGGCCATCCGCAACCGCATCCTGTTCACCGACCAATACGAATTCATTACTTTCAAACCCGCTCAGATCAACGGGTTGAGCGGTAGTGGCGCCCCGGGACAATCTTATTCCTTCCAGGTAGCCGGCGATTTGACGATTCGTGATGTCACCAAACCAGTCGTATTCGATGTCACGCTTACTGCCGAGTCTGCCGAACGCCTGGTTGGAACAGCTAAATCCTCTATCCAACGTGCGGATTTCAACCTGGTGGTGCCAAACGTGCCCTTCGTCGCCAATGTGGGCGAAGCGGTCGCCCTGGAAATCGACTTTGTATTAGCGCCCCAGTAAGAAACTGCTCTGAAATCGTTGACACATCCCTGTTTCTATGGGAGAATAGCATTGCTCGCTGGCGGGTGCCCCCCTCACTCGTCAGCGAGCCTTTTATTCCCGATACTCTAACAAGTTGCCCCGGTGCAATGCACGAAGAATACTTGCAATGCACCGGCCACACAAAATTAGAGAAAGCCCCTCAGTTCCAGGGGCAAGAACTTTGAAGTAAAACCGGCTATCCTGTCAACCGGCGCAGAACGTGGGCCAGTACATCCACAGCGTAACGAAACTCAGCCAGCGAAATGTGCTCGTCTGGGGTATGGTCAAGCGCCGAATTGCCCGGCCCGTACACGACCGCCGGGCAATTCCACTGTGGGGCAACAATATTCAAATCGGCCGTACCAGTCTTATAAACAAATCCTGGGGTGCCTCCTTGCGCCCGGATTGCAGCGAGAAAAGCCCGCACCAGCGGCGTATTTTTCTCGCATTGGTACGATGGGATCGCCATGCCAGCCGGCTGTACCTGGGCTCCGGCAGCCAGCTTTGCCAGTTGTTCGTACCAGGCCTGTGGTGGCAGATCGACTGGCAGGCGTGCCATAATCTTCAGGCATGCCCGCTGGTTAAAGTCATCTTCACTGGATTGCATCCCCCACAAACTAAGCAGGAGCCGCTCGAAAGCACGCTCCCGCCCGCGATTAAACCCCTCGGTCCAGGCGCGAACGACCTGCCATATATTGACCGCTGCTTCACAGGCGCTCTCTTGCCCGCTGGCCGTGTGCGCCATCCTGCGTTCCAAGCTTACCTCGGCCCAGGCGCTACCCTTATATCCTAATGCCAGACGGTTCCAATCGCCGGGTTCGCCGACGATGGCGAAGTCGGGCTGGTAGCGCGGGGCAATGTAACGCGCTCCCAGCGAATCGCGCTCTTCATCCACTGCGCCAATGACGATAAACTGCCAGCCATCCACCCGCCCCAGGCGAGCGACTGCCTCCACAAATGCCGCCAGGGGGCCTTTGGCATCCACCGTACCCCGCCCGTACAGGACATCCTCTTCCAGGCGTACCTGGATTTGGCCAGGGACGGTGTCGATATGCCCCAACAGGATCACCTGCTTTGGGCCATTGCCTAAGATACCGACTGCGTTGCCAGCCGGGTCAGCGCCGACCTGATCGAAACCCAGAGCTTGCATCCGTTGCACCAGCCAGTCTACCGCCTGCGCCTCCTGGCCTGATGGGCTGTACTGGTGAACCAATCCGATCAAAGTGAGTTCTGGTTGTTCACTCATCGTTTTGCTCACCTGCAAGTACTTCGCTCAACGCACTGAGGAGTTGATCGATCTGTGCGTAGGTAATCACCAGCGGCGGCAAGAGGCGCAGGGTGCTCAGACCCGCATTGAGTGCAATGACGCGCCGCTCCTGCAGGGCGCGCAGATAAGGCGCAACTTTTTGTTTGAGCTCGATGCCGATCATCAAACCCAGGCCGCGCACCTCACGAATCAGCGGCGAGGGAATGGCGCGAATCTTTTCGATCAAATAGGCTCCTTTTTCGGCGGCTTGAGCTGGCAAATTCTCCTCTTCCATCACTTCTAGCGCCGCCAGCCCGGCCGCGCAGGTCAACGGATTGCCGCCAAAGGTCGAGCCGTGCAGTCCGGGCGCCAGGTTTTGCACCGCCGGACCGATCAGTACCGCGCCGATCGGCAGCCCTCCCGCTAAAGACTTTGCCACGCACAGCAAATCCGGCCTGACGCCAAAATGCTGGTAGGCAAACATCTTGCCCGTCCGGCCAAAGCCGGTTTGCACTTCGTCCAGGATCAACAGCGCGCCGCGCTGGCTGCAAATCCGCCGGGCGGCCAGCAAATACTCGGCAGTAGCCGGGTACACGCCGCCTTCGCCCTGTACAACTTCCAGCAACAGGGCAGCCGTCTGGTCGGTAATGGCACGCTCCAATGCCTCGATCTGGTTGTAGGCCACATGGTTGAAGCCTGGAACCAGCGGTTCGAAAGGTTCACGATATTTCTTGTTCCAGGTGGCCGAAAGCGCCCCCATCGTGCGGCCGTGAAAGGAGCGCATTGTCGCCACGATGCCGCTACGACCGGTAGAAAGCCGGGCAAATTTAATCGCCGCTTCGTTGGCCTCGGTCCCCGAGTTGCAGAAAAACACGCGCTCCAGGCCGGGGGCGCATGCCGTGAGTTTTTCCATCAACGCCGCGCGCTGGTCGTTATAGAACGTTTCGAACAATGTGACCAGGCGCGCCGATTGTTCCGCGACGGCCGCGGCAATTTTTGGATGGGCATGCCCCAGGTTGGCCACCCCATGCCCGGAACTGCAATCCAGGTATTCATCGCCATCCGCGTCCCACAAGGTCGCGCCTGAGCCACGGACAATGACGATGGGTTGTTTATGATATAGACCGGAAGTATGCCGGTCTTCGATCGTCATGACGTCTAACATCGTGTTTCCTATTGTGAAAAAATGGTGCCATTGCCGGCTAAAGCCGACGAAATTGGACCAGGGATCCGCCCATCGGCGATGATCACCCGCTCGACACCGCCTTGCAAGGCTTCTTCTGCACCCAGGACTTTCTTCTTCATCCGGCCCTGGGCTGCTTCGAGCGCATCCGGCAGGCCGCTCACCGTTAGCTGGCGAATCAGCGTGCTTTCGTCCGGGAAGTTGCGCATCAACCCAGGCACACCGGTGAGTAAGAGTAGAGTATCGGCCTGCAGAGCGGCCGCCACCATCGCCGCGGCCCGGTCGGCATCTACGTTGAGCGCCTCGCCCCGCTGGCTGACCGCTACCGGCGCGATAACCGGCAGATAATTGCCATCCAGCAACATGTATAACAAGGATGTGTTGACCTGCTCGATTTTACCTGTATAGTCATCCCGGATGATCTTGCGCTTGCCGTTTTCGATGGACTGGATGGCGTCTTTGCGCGCTGCGAGCAGCAGGCGGCCATCCAATCCACTGAGCCCCAGGGCATTAACGCCCAGGCGGTGCAACTGTTCTACCAGCAGCGAGTTGACTTTGCCATTAACCGCCATTAGGAAGATTTCGAGCGTTTGACGGTCGGTATAACGCGAGGTGTAACCCGAAGGCGAGGTGATGAAACGAGGCGGGTAACCCAGGCTTTCTCCCAGGGCATTGGCTTCGTTAGAACCACCATGCACGAAGACCAGGCGCTGTCCTTGCCGCAATAAGTAAACTGCATCCTGGCAGATGGCAGAGAAATCCACGCCTTCGGTGCCGCCCAGTTTGACGACGATGATATTCGATTGAGTCATGCATCTTTCTCCACAGCAAACCATTTCTAAATGGGGTGCAAACCGGCAAACTCCAGGCCTGTTGTTTCGTCCAGGCCAAGCATCAAGTTCATGCACTGCACCGCCGAGCCGGATGCCCCTTTCATCAAGTTGTCGATGGCGCAGATCGAAACTACGTGGCCGGTGGCCTCATCCAGTTCGAAGCCCAGGTCGGCATAATTCGACCCGGCCAGGATCTTAGGCTCGGGGACACGATAGATGCCACGCTGTTCTTTGACAATGCGCACAAATGGGTTGGCGTTAGCAACCGACCGGTAGGCTTTCCACAAATCCTTGATGCCAATGCCCGGTTTAACTGTGGCATGTGCTGTAGCCAGCACTCCGCGTACCAGGTCCACCGAGGTCATTGTCAGGGATACGTTGGTTACCCCTGACTCCTGGATTACTTCAGCCGTATGGCGGTGCCCAAAGGGCGAGAAGGTACGGATCACATTGGCGCGTTCCGGGTGGTGTGAGCCTGGGTTCCCTTCTGCGCCCGCCTCTGAAGACCCCACCTTGATTTCTATGATCAGCGGGGCGTTCAAATCGATCAGGCCTGCCTTGACCAGCGGCAGCAACGCCAGGTTGCTGGCCGTAGCGTTACATCCCACACCGCTGATATAACTGGCCTGAGCGATTTCTTCACGGTGCAATTCCGGCAAACCGTAGACGAACCTCTCTACCCAGTGCGGCGCTGCGTGCGCTTCACCGTACCAGGCGCGGTAATCCTGGGGGTCACGCAGGCGAAAATCTGCTGAAAGATCGATGATTTTAGGTGAAAGGCTGGCATAGTGGTCGATCTTGTGCTGAGCCTGCCCGTGTGGCAACGCCAGGAAGAGGACATCCACCTGCTCCACGGATTCGGGGTCGCCGAATTTCAGCGTCGTGCGCTTGCGCAGGTTGGGATGCATCTGGTAAACATATTCGCCCAGGTGGGCGCGGGAGGTGGCCTGGACAATTTCTACCTGAGGATGATCGAGTAAGATGCGCAGTAGCTCGCCACCGGTATACCCGGATGCTCCGACAATAGATACACGGGTCATATAGAGCCATCCTTTCTTTGCCTGGCGAGTCGGGCAACATATTCGACGATTTCGCCAGCGATGTCGATGCCGCTGATCGGCTGGGCGGTGTGGAACTCCATGGTGTGGTTAATTTCGTTGACCAGGAAGCCTCGCTGCGGATGTTCGATCAGGTCAATTGCCAGCAAGCCGCCGCCTACTGCGCGCGCAGCGCTCAGACAGAGTTCCTCAATATCCGGGGTCAGCGGGCAGATTTCGCCCTCGCCGCCGCGTGCCGTGTTGGTGATCCAGTGTTCCGATTTGCGGTAAATTGCCGTCAGTACGCGATCACCGATCACGATGGCGCGGATATCGCGGCCCGGTTTTTCGATGTATTCCTGGATATAGAATACCGAGTGTTGCGCCGAACCGAGCGTAGCTTTGTGCTCCAACACAGCTTCGGCGGCATCGCGGTCGTTGACCTTGGCCAACAGGCGTCCCCAGGAGCCAACCACAGGTTTCAAAACCGCAGGATAACCGATTTGCTCGATGGCCTGGATGGCCGATTCGGGTGTAAAGGCCATCATGTCTCGCGGTTGAGGAATCCCGGCGCGCGTCAGGATGGCGCTGGTAGTCAACTTGTCGCCACAGATTTCTGCAACGGCTGCGGTGTTGACTGTCAGCACGCCCCAGGCGTCGAGAACGCGCAGGGTATATAAGCCACTGGTGTAACTGATGCTCCGTTCCAGAATGGCATCATATTGTTGCCAGGGGGCAGGGTTTTCCAAATCGAAGAAAATGGTGCGGTCATCCAGGCGATCGTAGTCGATGCCGCGCTTTTCAAGCGCGGCGAAAATCCATTTCTCTTCGACACGCACGCGCGAAACCAGCACACCAATTCGTAAACGCGGTCGCATGGGGGTTTGCTACTCCCCCCAGTCTTCTTGCTCCATGGGAGCCAGGGCGACTTCAGGCGGGTCCAACGCTATAACTTCCAAATCGACGCCGCAGTCCGGGCAAACGATGATTTCGCCGGTTTCGGTAGAGGCTTCGAATACAATTTCGGCATCGCATTCAGGGCAATGGGTAACAGACATGGTTAATTCTCCTTCATTCAAATAATCGGTAATCAATCAACGGGCAATCAAGAACAATGGGTAAATCGCCAGCAGCCGGTTTCCCGTGGCTGGTTCAGTCTCGTTTGAACCGGCTGTAATCAGGTTTGGGCATATTCATGCCGGACACCGGTAAACCATTCAGGGCGCGCACCTTCAGCGCCAGCCCATACAGGTGAATAAAACCTTCGGCATCGCTCTGATCGTAAACATCTTCCTGGCCAAAGGTAGCAAAATCCTCTCGATACAGGCTGAGCTTGCTCTTGCGCCCGATCGGGATGATATTGCCTTTATAGAGTTTCAGGCGGGCGAGACCGGTTACCGGACCCTGGGTGCTATCAACAAACGCATCCAGGGCTTCGCGCAAGGGCGCAAACCACAACCCGTTGTAAACCAGCTCGGCATATTTCAGCGCTACCTGGTCCTTGAACTGCAAGGTATCACGATCCAGGACGAGCGATTCGACTTCACGGTGGGCCGCCAGCAAGATCGCCCCACCGGGTGTCTCGTAAACGCCATGGGATTTCATGCCGACCAGCCGGTTCTCCACCAGGTCTGCCCGGCCAACGCCATGTGTTCCACCCAGGGCATTCAGATGAGCGACCAACCTGGCCGGGCTCATCTTCTCGCCGTTGACGGCGACAGGCGTCCCTGACTCGAATTCGATTTCGACAATAGCGGCTTCATCCGGCGCATTTTCGGGCGAGGTGCTCATCTGGTACATTGCCTCCTCGGGCTCCAGCCAGGGGTCTTCCAGCGGCCCTCCCTCGTGAGAGAGATGCCACAGGTTGGCATCCCGGCTGTAAATCGATTTAAGGGTTGCAGTAACCGGGATGCCGCGCTGGTTGGCATAAGCAATCGCATCCTCTCGCGAGCGGATATTCCATTCGCGCCACGGGGCGATCACCCGCAAGCGCGGGTCCAACGCCATGAAGGTCAGCTCGAAGCGTACCTGGTCGTTGCCTTTGCCTGTGGCCCCATGGGCGACCGCGTCGGCGCCGGTTTCGTGAGCCACTTCGACCAGATGCTTGGCGATTAAGGGCCGGGCAACAGAAGTGCCGAGCAAATATTTGCGTTCATACATGGCCCCCGAGCGCAGCAAAGGGAAGAGATAATCGTTGGCAAATTCTTCGCGCAAATCGCGAATCACCAACTGGCTGGCGCCGCTTTTCCTGGCCTTTTCATCCAGCCCGCTCAGGTCTTCGCCCTGGCCCACATCTGCCGTGAAACAAATCACCTCGCACCCGTAATTCTCTTTGAGCCAGGGCACAATGATCGAGGTATCTAACCCACCTGAGTAGGCAAGCACCACTTTCTTGACGCCTGGTTTTGACCTGGTTTGCATAACACCTCCGTAATCGGAAAAATAAAAACTGCCCTCCTGCGGAAGGAGGGCAGTTTGCTACTTGTTTGTGTCTATTGCAGATCTTAGCCTGCACCCATCAGAACACAAAATCCCATCCTTCCAATCGGAAGATGGCACGAACGACGGGAGCGCAACAGATAAGAGGCTGCTTTTTGCATAATGGGCATGAGTTTATCACCGGTTCTCACTGGTGTCAATGCTTGTTTTGAGAAGGTTTCTATTCTGTTATGTGTGCAGCGCAACACCGCATACATAATAAGTTCGTGTGAAAATGATCCGCGTATAAAATCAGTACTATAATTCGGCCCACAGGTGAAATCATGTTCCGTAAACTTCTCTCGTTCCTTGACCAAAACACATACCGGCGTGAAGTCGACCAATATGCGGCCACACTCGAGCAGATCAATGCCCTGGAGCTGCGCTACCACAACCTGGATGATGCTGCCTTGCGGGGTTGCACCGGCCAGTTTCGGGAGCGCCTGCGAAAAGGCGCCCACCTGGAAGATTTGTTGCCAGACGCTTTCGCTGCGGTGCGTGAGGCCGCAAGGCGTACGATCGGACTGCGCCACTATGATGTGCAAATGATCGGCGGGATTGTCTTGCAGCGGGGCGCCATTGCCGAGATGCGCACGGGTGAGGGCAAAACGCTGGTGGCAACTCTCCCGTTGTACCTCAACGCTTTGGAAGGCAAAGGTGCCCACCTGGTTACGGTCAATGATTACCTGGCGCGCCGCGACGCCCGCTGGATGGGGCCGATTTTTTTTATGCTGGGGATGAGCGTGGGCGTATTGCAAGCAGATGAACCCGATTCCAGTATCCGTATGGGCTACCTGTTCGATCCCGAACACCTGGTTAGCGAGGAGCGTTTCAACCTGCTGCGCTCTACCAGCCGGGCGGAGGCTTACGCCGCCGACGTTACCTACGGCACCAACAGCGAATTCGGTTTCGATTATTTGCGCGATAACCTGGTTCGCCGTCTGGCAGACAAGGCCCAACGCGATCATCATTTTGCCATCGTTGACGAAGTGGATAATATCCTGATCGATGAAGCGCGCACGCCATTGATTATCTCTGGTGAAAATCGCAGCGAGATCGAATGGTACAGTCACATGGCGGCTGTGGTGCGCAAGCTGAACCAACGCGAAGTTGAAATTAACCGGCGCGAGCAGATTGTTTCCCTCACCCCGGCTGGCGAAAAACACGTTTCTACTCTGCTGGGGCGTCCTCTAGCAGACCCGCGCCGGCCTGAGGAGGCCAGCCCTGAACAGCGCCACCTGATCGGGCATCTGGAACAGGCGCTGCGTGCCCGTTTCTTGTACCATCGCGATCGCGAATATATCGTCCAGGATGGGCAGGTAGTTATTGTGGATGAATTCACCGGGAGGATGATGCCTGGACGGCGTTGGACAGATGGCCTGCACCAGGCGGTAGAGGCCAAGGAAGATGTAGAGGTGCGCAGTGAGTCGATCACTTATGCAACGATTACTTTGCAGAATTACTTCCGCATGTATACGAAACTCTCAGGAATGACCGGTACTGCTCTGACGGCAGCCAAGGAATTCGAGAAGATCTATAAATTGCAAGTGCATACCATCCCAACGCACATCGAATACCAGGCGCTGCGCAAAGACACCGGGTTGCTCAAACGCCAGGGCCACGAACCGGACGGGCAAGCGTATACCTATTATGTCAACAAGGATGACCCCCGGGCATCTCCGCTGTTTTGGAAACGGATCGATTACCCGGATGTCCTTTATCTGAACGCCGAAGCCAAGCGCAGGGCCATTGCCAGGGAGATCCTGCGCTATCATTCTCTCGGGCGCCCGCTGTTGGTGGGCACGACCTCGGTGGCCGATTCCGAAGATCTGGCCCGTTACCTGGAAGCGCCGATGTTAAACCGGTTGGCACAGGCGCTCTTGCTTCGCGAAGCCTGGCTTGGCGCGCACCCTAAAATATCCCCCGACCTGCCGGTTGAAGAACTGGGATTTCTGAACGCTCCGCTGGGGTTGATTGGCCCGGCGCGTCTGGCCGGCGCCTTTGCCGCTTTGAAGCTGGACCCTGATCCGCTGGCACATCTTACCAGTTTGCTCGAGTTGCTTGCCTTACCGGCAGAATGCCAGCCTCGCCTGGAAACATCCCTGCAGGATGGCATTCCTAACACTGTGCTGAACGCCCGCTACCATTATGAGGAGAGCCAGATCATTGCCGGAGCCGGAGCTTACAGCAGCGTGATCATCGCTACCAATATGGCCGGGCGAGGTGTGGATATCAAGCTGGGCGGTGAGCTGGCCGAAGAAGTGATGGCCGCGGTCAACAATGTATTAGAACAGGCCAAGACCGCTCCACCCTATGCCCTGACCCTGTCAGAACGGCGGCAGGCTTTGCAAAAGTTGCCTCAGGCCGCTCTTCAGGGCTATCCGGCGGAGGTCGATTTCTTCGTGAAATACGTGGATGACATGGAACGGGTCAGACGGCTGGGCGGCTTGCATGTGATCGGTAGTACTCGCCACGAGGCCCGTCGTATCGACAACCAGTTGCGTGGCCGGGCTGCCCGCCAGGGTGATCCAGGCAGTTCTCGTTTCTTTGTCTCGATGGAAGACGAATTGATGGTGCGCTTCGGCAGCCTGGAAGCGCAGGCGTTTCTGGAGCAAGAGGAACTGCGCGGCGGTGATCCCCTGCTGCCATGTCCGGCTGAGGCTGGACGGCGTGTGATCGAAGTGGCTCAGAACCGCGTGGAGAGCGAGAACTTTGAAATTCGTAAGCATTTGCTGGATTACGACGATGTGATCAACGCCCAGCGCCGGGCCATTTATGCCCAGCGGGACCGCATCCTGGAAAAACCAGACCTGAGCGACGATCTGGCCGAGCTATTGGAAGTCGAGTTGAATGCCCAGGCAGAACGCATGATCCAGCCGGAAGGCGGCCAGCCCTGGCAGTTTATCGCCTGGGTGGAGCGTTTGCTGCCTGGCCTGTTGCGCCCCGATGGCAGTCTATATCCTTCCTGGCCGATCCAGGTGGTCTATCGATGGGGGCTGCCTGGCCTTTCGGAACAACACGACATGGATCAAGCGCGCACGGCTCTGCTGTCGTTAGCCGGGCGCGCTTTGCAGGCCAAATATGCATTTATCCAGCAGGAAATCGACCGCCAATGCCAGGAGGTGTTGGCAGGTATGCAGACAGATGTAGCCGGGCGGATGGATGCGGTAGATGTTGTTTTGGAAAATCTGAGTACCGGGCGGATTGCACACCGTTCGCACCAGGTGCTGGAGGCGCTCTCCGACGCGGCCGGGCTGCCCGTGCAGCTTTCGGAAGCTGGTTGGCAGGCGTTGAAAAATAATCGGCGCGCGGCTGCCATTGAAGTACTGGATCAGATCGAAGCTGATTCATTCAAAAATGCCGCAGAGCGTTTATCGGTTGTATTGGAACGTTTGCTGGGACAGTGTCCAGACCCCGACCCTGCTGATCTGCCGCTCGCGAGCCCAGAGGAGATGATCGACCGCGCCCGGGATGCGGCGCAGAATGCTTTTGACATACGCCAGGAGCGCCTGCTTGCTCCGCAGGGTGAACTGGCGCGCATCCTGGAAGCTGCTCTGCCAGAGCTGGATGGCCCGCTCGCTGAGGGGCGCGCATTGATGCTGCTGGAGTTGATCCGGGCAGGGGATGAGTTGACAACGGAAGGCAAACCACCGACCACCAGCGATGGGGAACAGGCGACCGGCGATGGACGGCAGGGTGCCGGCGACGAACAACAGATTCCGGAAGATGAGCAAGTTACCCGGGCCTCCTCTCCAGAAACTGTCGCCCCACGACTGAGCTACATTTTTCTGGTTGATGATCTGCTGGCCAATACGCCGCCGGACGAGATCGCCCGGTGGGCGTTGGAACACCTGATGGGAGCCCAAAAGGCCCTGCAAGCCGATTTGGGTGTAGAAGCCTTGAGCGAGGCTTACCGCCAATTATTGCTGGCCAGCATCGACGAGCGGTGGGTCGATTACCTGACCCACCTGGAAGAGCTGCGCTATGAAGTACGACTGGAAGGCATGGCCCACAACGACCCTCTGGTAATGTATAAGAGCCGGGCTTCTGGCGCCTACGAGACACTGATGACTGAATTGCGCCGGGCAGTTGTGGCGCAAATGTTCCATTTCTTGCCCCATGACCGGCTGGTTGGGGTAGCGGAAGCCAGTTCACTGGAAAAAGCAACGCCGAGGTTGACCTTCCTGAAACTGGGATGAAATCATTCCAGATCATTTCACCCGGCCATACTCCGACCCATCTTGATTTGAGCATCTCCTGGCTGCTGATCTATGCCCGGTTCTGCGCTAATCTTCGCGACTCAGCCAGCGTTCCAAACCAGCCGGGAGGGTAAAATTATCCAGGGCGTCTAATAGGTCTCCCGGTTCGGCGGCGCAGGCAAACAGGGCACGATGCTCGTCATAGATAAAGCCTTCATGCAAGGCGTGCTCTATCATGCTTAACAATGGATCATAGTAGCCTGCCGTATTGAGCAATCCCACAGGTTTGCGATGCAAGCCAATTTGAGACCAGGTGAGGATTTCGAAAAGTTCTTCGAATGTACCGTAACCGCCAGGCAGGGCAACAAACACGTCGGCCTGTTCCGCCAGGCGCTGCTTGCGTTGGTGCATCGAATCGACCACCTCCAGGCGAGTGAGGTGAGTGTGCGCCAATTGAGGTGTGTTGAACAATTCGGGGATCACACCGACCACTTCGCCGCCAGCCCGTAATACGCCATCGGCTACCGCGCCCATCAGGCCCGTACTACCCGCGCCATACCAGAGTTGCCAGCCACGGTGGGCAATGGATTGGCCCATCTGAAACGCTGCTTCCAGATAACTTGTGGGGATCTTATCCGAAGAACCACAGTACACACAAATTTTTTTCATCCTGCTATGCTCACTCCAATTAAACGTCCAATAAGATAAGTTACCAGGGCAGCCGCCAATCCAAAAATCACCTGTCGCAATCCTGAGGTGATCACCGGGCGACCGGTGAACAGGGTGATCGCCGCACCGATTGCAAACAACCCCAGGGCGCTGAGGGCAGCGCTCAACGCCACGGCATTCATCCCGCTCATGAAAATATAAGGAATCACCGGCAGAATCGCGCCAATGGCAAACATCAAAAACGAGGTAATCGCTGCTTCCCAGGCCGAACCACCGAGTTCTTCGGGGTCGATACCTAATTCATCCCGGCTGAGCGCTTCCAGGGCGGTATCCCGGTTGCTCATGATATTCTGGGCCAATTGTTGGGCGGCTTTCTCTTCCATACCGCGCGCCTGGTAGATCAAAGCCAATTCCTCGGCTTCTTCCTGTGGCGCTCGCTCGATTTCTTCGGTCTCGATATCAATCTGGCGTTGGTAAAGCTCACGTGAGCTTTGCACCGAAATCCATTCTCCCAACGCCATCGAGATCGCTCCGGCGAGCAAGCCAGCCAGGCCGGTAAGAAGAATGGAACTGGCGGACATCTCCGCGCCGGCGACGCCCATCACCAGGCTGAAATTCGACACCAGGCCATCGTTGGCGCCCAATACTGCGGCGCGCAGAGCATTGCCGCCGGCTGAGCGGTGGCGGCCTTCGAGTTGGGCCAGGGCAGCGCCTTCCAGCCCGCCCCGCCCACTCTTGCTGATCGTGCGCAGCAGACGAGCGTGAGAATGCTCGGCAGACGCCATCGCGCTATCTTTCCCGGAATACCCCTGCGAGCCTTTAACCTCCATGGAAACTACGGAAGGCAGGACAGCTTCCGGGCCAAAGCGCCGGGCTAACCAGAGCAGGATGCGCGTGCGCCGCGCTGGCTTGAACGGTGACACCGCCGCGCCAGCGTCACGGAGTTTCTGCTCCCAGGCTTCGGCATGATGGGTTTCTGTGGCGGCCATGCGCCGGTAGACTTCGGCCAGCCGGGAGTCTTTCTCGTTCTCAGCCAGGACAGAATACAGCAAAGCGCTGTTTCGTTCATCTTCAAGAAAAGAGCGGTATTTGTCGAGGTCGTCCATCTTGTTCATGTTCCAAGTTTTCTGAATCGCTTATTTTATCTGACGCCAGGTGGTGGGCATGGCGTGTGGTCTCCGGCAGCCGGTATCGGAGTGTGCAGCGCAGGACCAAATCGATGGCTGTCTCCAGGCTGACCCGGTGGCCTGTTGAGACGTACAGGGGTTTTGCGCCAGTGCGAGTGCGTAGAGCCACACCGATCATCTCGCCCGCATCCCACAAGGGCTGGCGTTCGCCGCGCCCTTCGCCAACTGGCAGGTGTGTTCCGGTCAAACGCGATTTCGCCGCGCCAATCGAAGGGAGCTCCGTCAACAGGCCCAGGTGGCTGGCAATGCCCAGGCGGCGCGGGTGAGCGATCCCCTGCCCATCGCAAATCAACAAATCGGGCAGGCTGCGCAACTGCTCCAGGGCATCCAGTACAGCGGGCGCTTCACGGAAGGAAAGCAACCCGGGAATGTAAGGGAAGACCGTGGCCCGTCTTACCACGGATGTTTCCTGCAACTCCAGCCCAGGAAAGCTGAGCACTGCCACCGCGGCGCGAGTAATCGTCCCATCGGCCTCGAAACCGACATCCACACCGGCAACCGTGCGCAACGCGCCAAAACGGTCCTCACGGATCACAAGCGGGCGAAGTTGCTCTTGAATGGCGATGGCTTCTTGCGCAGTGACATTCCAGGGGTGAAGGGAAGCGAACCCCATACCGGAAGATTGTACCGCGTTTTGCCGATCTATAGTATGATTCGCATCGTAAAGGCATATCTTACCCGCTACACCTACCTTGCAGATCGGGCAAAACCGACGACTGCTTGACCCGATGACTCAATGACCTATCACTTATTGACTGGATTGAGGAGCTAAAGATGACCATTCACCCACTTGCTGGAAAACCCGCACCGCGCGAACTGTTGATCAACGTCCCCAGACTTGTGTCAGCTTACTATACCTACCAGCCGGATGTCGAACAGCCAGCCCAACAAGTATCTTTCGGCACATCGGGACACCGTGGCACATCCCTGGAATGCAGCTTCAACGAGATGCACGTCCTGGCTGTGTCTCAGGCGATCTGTGACCTGCGCAAATCCCAACAGATTGACGGGCCGCTCTTCCTGGGTATGGACACCCATGCTTTATCTGAGGCAGCTCTGGCGACTGCAATCGAAGTCTTCGCTGCCAACAGCGTCGAAGTGATGCTGCAAGCCGGCCTGGGCTACACACCTACCCCGGTGATCTCCCACGCGATCTTATCCTACAACCGGGGACGCAGCCGCGGCCTGGCAGACGGAGTGGTGATCACGCCTTCACACAACCCGCCAACCGATGGTGGCCTCAAGTACAACCCGCCCAACGGCGGGCCGGCCGACCCGCAGACCACCAAAATGATCCAGGACCAGGCCAACCAGATGATGCGCCAGGGCCTGGCCGGAGTGCGGCGCATGCCATTCGAGAAAGCCTTGCGCGCAGACAGCACGCATCTGGTCGATTTGATGACGCCGTACATATCCGATCTCAAAAATGTCATCCAGATGCAAGCGATTGCTGAGGCGGGAGTCAAAATTGGCGTCGATCCGATGGGCGGCGCGGCGGTGGCTTTTTGGGAACCAATTGCCGAAAGGTACGGCCTTGATCTACGGGTGGTCAATGACGCCGTCGATCCGACCTTCTCCTTTATGCGAGTCGATGGGGATGGCAAAATCCGCATGGACTGTTCGTCGCCTTACGCAATGGCCGGCCTGATCGGGCTGAAGGATCGCTTTGGCGTGGCATTTGGCAACGACCCGGATGTTGACCGGCATGGCATTGTCACCCCCAGCATTGGCCTGATGAACCCCAACCATTACCTGGCGGTAGCAATCTGGTATTTGTTCCAGCACCGCCCTGGCTGGCGCAGCGATGCGACAGTAGGCAAAACGCTGGTGTCCAGCTCGATGATCGACCGGGTGGCGAAAAGCCTCGGTCGCCGGCTGGCGGAAGTTCCGGTGGGGTTCAAATGGTTCGTGGATGGTTTAATCGATGGTTCCTACGGCTTTGGCGGCGAGGAAAGCGCCGGAGCGTCTTTCCTGCGCCAGGATGGCACGGTATGGACCACCGACAAGGATGGGATCATCCTGGATCTGTTGGCCGCAGAGATCACCGCCATCCTGGGACGTGACCCGGGCGAGTGTTACCAGGCGCTGGAAGCTGAATTCGGCCACCCCTATTACGCGCGCATCGACGCGCCAGCGAACTCAGCGCAAAAAGCTGTGCTGAAAGACCTGCAGCCGGACCTGATCCGGGCGCAGGAACTGGCCGGGCATCGCATCCTGGCCAAATTGACGCGCGCCCCGGCCAACGATGCTCCGATCGGCGGGCTGAAAGTTGTCACCGAGCAGGGCTGGTTTGCCGCCCGCCCGTCCGGCACAGAAGACGTATATAAAATTTATGCCGAAAGCTTTATCGGGGATGCCCACCTGAAGCAATTGCAGGAAGAAGCCAAAGCCCTGATCGGCGAGGCTTTTCAAGCTGCCGGGGTGTGACGGACATTCCTATGGCGCCGTGCATGGCTTCGTCACACACAGCACCACAAAAACGGCTCTTCCGCCTTTGACGGGACTCGAGGCTTTCGCCGGGCTATATATGGCGGTGGCATCCGGCTGAAGCATCGAATCCGGCGATGGTTGGGTATCTTTTCCCGCTGAAGCCGGTAGAGCCACAAAAACTTACTCCCAGTTGGGCTTCGCCCCGGTCGCTTCCAGCCTCCCGGCCTCATCGTTGTAGCGAAACAGCGGCTGCAGCACGAAGCGCCCGTTTTCCAGCCCGCGCAGCTCGACAATCTGCATCACTTTACGCCTGCCATCTGGCAGTCTTTCCTGGTAGACGATTACCTGCAGCGCGGAGGCGATCAGCGAGCGGATTTCGCCTAAGCCCAGCCCCAGGTTGGCTTTGAGGCACATCGTCTCCAGGCGGGTCAGGGCGTCTTCCGGGCTGTTGGCGTGAATGGTGGTCAGGCCCACATGACCCCGGCTGAATAGTTCCATTGCCCGCATGGCCTCCGGGCCGAGCAGTTCGCCAAAGACGTGCCAGTCGGCGCGCATCTTGGAGGCAGTGGTAAACAGCTCGCTGAGGTCCGGCCCGGTGCCTTCGCCGGCTGCCAGGAACACCGCCCGCGGATGGCGCACGCGCAGGTCGAAGTCGGTCTGCACCACCACCACGCGGTCGTCCACGGGGATCAACTCGGCGACCAGGTTCATCAGCGTGGTCTTGCCGCTGTTATAGCCGCCGGCAATCAACATGCTGCGCCGGGCCAGGATGGCGCTTTTCAGTACATCCTTTGCCTCCGGAGTGATAGAGCCGTATTCGAGCAGCATCTCCCAGGTGATCAGGTGCAGCGGCAGCTTGACCACCACCAGGCACGGCCCGTTCACTGCGGTGGGCGGCAAGATTACCAGCATCCGGCTGCCCTCCGCCAGGCGGGTATCGACCACGGTCTGGCCGGGAGCGAGGCGCACATCGGCCGCAGCGAGAACGGCATTCAGCGTGGCTTGCAGCGCTTCAGCCGATTCGAACTGTACCCCGGCTTCTTGAGAGCCTTCCTGGTCGTAACGCCTGACCAGCACGCGGTCGGGCGCGTCGACCAGAATGGTGTGGATTTGCGGGTCGTTATACAGAGCGGCCAATGGGCCAAAGGCGGTGGATAAATTTTTCTCGTCCATTTTTATCTCCTTCGAGTCAGAAGCTATCAGCTATCAGCAGTCAGTCATCAGCAATCTATATTCATCATAGCGAAAAATGGCAACTTTCGCCTCCGCCATTACCACAGGTACCGGCCTGCGGAGAACCACAGGCCGGTATGCGTCGATCCTATCGTCAGGGCAGGCTGCATGCACATGCAGCCTGCCCTGACGAAAACTTTACCTCAACTGCCAATCCAGCCGTTGCGCAGCGCCAGGGCGACGACTTCGGTGCGAGATTGGGTGCCGGTTTTGTTGAAGAGGGAGTTCATATGAAATTGGACGGTGCGTTCGCTCACCCCCAGGCGAAAGGCGATCTCCTTATTGGTCAGTCCTTGAGCCGCCAGGCCCAGCACCTGGCGCTCGCGCGGCGAGAAGGGCACCGGCGATGGCGGCGCCGGCTTGAAGAGTGCATCCAGGCCACGCGCCTCGTTTAACGCCTGCTGCGCAAGGTCGCTGAGGGCGGCGACGGCGGCGCGTGCGGGATAATTGTTGGGTGGGAGGGCATGCTCATAAGCATGCGATTGATCGACCAGCAAGTCAAGGATATCCAACAGGCTGGCCAGTGGAGGAAGCAGCTCGTTCGAAGGAGCAAACTGGCCGGGACCGGGTGAGGCAGCACCAGCCACCTTGTGGGAACGCCCGAAGATGCTCATCATCAAATCTGCCGCGAGATCGCCTGCCCGCTGGTAGCGTAACTGGCGATCCTTCATCAAAGCCTTATCGACAACTGCCTGCGTCCCGAAACCGATACCGGGCACCGGCGGCGGGGTCTCGGTCAGGTGCTTGAAAAGCACGGAAATGGGCGTGGCGCCCGGGTCGTCGAACGGCAGCCGGCCGGCAAGCATCTCGTAGAGCAGAATGCCCAACGAATAGACGTCGGCGCGGCGGTCTATCGGATCGCCACGCACCTGCTCCGGGCTGAGATAGGCCGGGGTTCCGGTGATTGCGCCGGATGTTGTAAGCCGGATATCCTGGAAATGCGCCAGCCCGAAGTCGGTAAGCACAGGTTCTACATCCAACGGAAGAGGAATTTCGGGGTCGATCGGCCCGCTTTCGCGCCGCAAGATGATATTGCCAGGTTTGACGTCGCGATGGACAACCTGGCGGTCGTGGGCATAATCCAGGGCAGCGGCCAACCCCAACAGAATACGGGCCGTGGTTTCCGGCGAGAGCTTTCGTCCACGGCTATGCAAAGCATGGAGGTAGTCTTCCAGGCACATGCCCTGTAACAGTTCCATGACGATGTAAGGATAGCCATCCGCAATATCGAAATCGTAAACCTGGACAATGTTCGGGTGGCGCATGGCCGCCACTGCCTGCGCCTCCGCCCTGAAGCGGACCAACTGGTCCGCTTTTTCAACGAGATAAGCGTGCAGAATTTTAACGGCAACCGGGCGGTTGAGGGTGGCGTGCTGGCCCAGGAATACCTCTGCCATCCCCCCTTGACCCAGCCGCCTCTGCAGGGTCACCTTCGATAGGGTGCAGCCTATCCAATCCGGCATCAAATACCCATCTGGATTTCCGAGAAGACGTTTCCGATGGCCGGGCCAAGCAGCGCCAGGATGATAATGACACAGCAAGGGATGGTGATCAAAACCACGTTGATGTATCCCAGCACCAGCCCGGCTGTAGCCAGCCCGCTGCCGGTAAGCTGTCCGGGGTTTTCGTTGATTTCACGGCGAGCCAGGTGTCCGGTAACAATCGCCGCGATCCCACCCAGGATGGGCAGAAACAGCCAGGCCGCTATACCTGCCACCAGGCTGACGACGGCCAACGTGCTGGTTTTCTCGCCAGATACCGGGTATGGGTTTTGTGAAGAATCAGGAAATTGGGACATGATAACCTCCTGCAAGACCAGCAACAATTCGGCAAACGCTTTGGTGCAACGGTGAAGGATATCATCGCTTTTTCGATAAGACGATTCTATCATGGGATGCACGGTTCATGTCCACCGGAATCCAGGTGCGACACAGGTCGCCTTTGCCCGGCCCCCAAAAGCTGTGCGTGCCTTGCAGGTCACACAAAATCGGCGATCAAGAACGGATTACTCAGCAACTGATCACTCATCACTCAGATAAGATGAAGTAAAATCGCTACATGGATCTGTCTACCGCCATTCACCTCGTCGGCGACATCCTGGGCCAGGTCATCACCGAGCAGGAGTCGCCAGTTGCGTTCGAAACCGAAGAGCGCGTGCGCAGCCTGGCCAAAGCACGTCGCGCTGGCGAGGCCGGCAGCAGCGAAGCGTTGGCTGCCGAGATCGCAATGCTGGAGCCGGAGGCAGCCCGCGTCGTAGCCGCAGCTTTCAGCCTGTATTTCGATCTGGTTAATACGGCTGAGGAATATCATCGTGTGCGCGTGCTGCGCCAACAAGAGCAGGAAAATTACCCCAATCCGGTGCGCGAATCGATTGGCGAGGCGATCGCCATCTTGCGGCAACGCGGTATGACAGGCAAAGAAATGGCCGCTTTGCTGGAGAGCCTGGAGATCGAGCTGGTGCTCACCGCTCACCCAACCGAGGCGCGGCGGCGCACAATTTTGTCCAAGCTGAACCGCATTGCGACGCTGCTGGACGAGCTGGGGAAAGCAGATATCTTGCCACGCGAGGAACTGGCTGCCCGCGCCGCCCTGCACGCCGAGATCACTGCTTTCTGGCTGACCGAGCGCTCGCGCACGGCACGCCCGAGCGTAACCGACGAAGTGCGCACCAGCCTGTATTTTCTCGACAGGGTATTCTGGGACGTCTTGCCGCGCGTCTATAGCGACCTGGATGCGGCCTTGCAGGAACATTATCCTGGCCTGACAGTCGAGCGCCCCTGGCTACGCCTGGCATCGTGGGTGGGCGGCGACCGGGATGGTAACCCCAACGTCACGACCCCGGTCACTGCCGAGACATTACGCCTGCACCGCGGCCTGGCGGTAGAAAAACACCGCGCCGCCCTGGGTGAACTGGCGCGGCAGTTAAGCCTGAGCGCCCGGCATGCACCACCGCCGGCAGACTTACAGGGCTGGTTCGAGAATCGCCGCCCGCTGCCGCCTCACGTGGCCTTCCTGGAAAAACGTTACCAACGCGAACCGTATCGCTTGATCCTGGCGCTGCTGGCTGACGATCTGGCCGAAGCATCTCAGGATAATATGACCGACCACTTGCTTTCGGATGCGCCGCACCAAAGCCGCCTGCGCCTGGAAAAATTCCTCGCCCCGATCGAAACCATCCAAAGCGCGCTGCCTGCACCGCTGGCCAGGGGCATTTTGCTGACAGTCCAGCGCCAGTTGCAGATCTTCGGATTACAGCCCGCCCGGCTGGATATTCGCGAGGATGCAGACCGGCTTAACGCGGCCCTGGGTGAAGTGCTTCGTGCTCTGGATATCGATGATGAACTGGAGGGATGCCAGGATTTTCTGCAGGCCAGCGAACCAGCGCGCACTCGCTTGCTGTGCCACCTGCTCGAACAAACCCCACCCAACCTGGCGCCTCACCCGGGAGTAACGCCGGCGGCGGCCGAAACCTGGGCGTTGTTCCAACTGCTGGACCGCGCTCGTTCGCTGTATGGCAATGAGTTGTTTGGGCCGTTCATCATCTCAATGACGCGCTCGGTTGCAGACCTGCTGACCGTGCTGTTGATGGCGCAGTGGAGCGGCTGTGCGGATGGCTTGCAGATTGCACCGCTTTTCGAGACCGTGTCCGATCTGCAGGCTGCACCGCGTATCCTGGCTGAATTATTCAGCATAGAAGCCTACCGCGCTCACCTGGAGAACTGCGGCGGAAAACAAATTGTGATGATCGGCTACTCAGACAGCAACAAGGACGGCGGCTACCTGGCAGCCAATTGGGCCCTTTACCAGGCCCAGGAACAGATTGCCTCCGTCTGCCGCGAGCACGGCGTGGCGCTGACCCTGTTCCACGGTCGCGGCGGCACGGTAGCGCGCGGCGGTGGGCCCGCCAACCGCGCCATCCGCGCCCAGCCGCCTGGCACGGTGGGCGGGCGCTTCCGCCTGACCGAGCAGGGTGAAATCATCGCGGCGCGCTACGCTAACCCGGAAATCGCTCACCGCCACCTGAGCCAGATCGTCCACGCGGTACTGCTGGCATCAGCGCCCGATCCGGCGGCGCGGGACCTGCCGCCCGTGTGGCGCCAGGCAATGGCAGACATCGCCGCCCATGCCCATCGTGTCTACCGCGAACTGGTCTACGATACACCCGGTTTTCTGGATTTCTGGCGAGCAGCTACCCCGCTGGATGAAATCAAACGGCTGCAAATCGGTTCGCGCCCGGCAGCGCGCCAGGCCGGTAGCGAGGCGGTGAGCAAAATCCGCGCCATCCCATGGGTTTTCTCCTGGATGCAAGGCCGCTTCAACCTGCCCGGCTGGTACAGCCTGGGGAGCAGCCTGGAAGATGCAGGGGTTTCCCTGGACCTGCTGCAAGAGATGTATGCCGGCTGGGATTTCTTCCGCACACTGCTGGATAATGCAGAAATGTCGCTTCTCAAGGCAGATATGGAAATCGCCGCGCTGTATGCCGGATTGGCTCCCGACCGGGACTTTGCCAACCAGATTTATGCCATCATCCGTGCCGAATACGAGCGCACTTGCCAGGCGCTGTTGGCCATCAGCGGGCGGAACGAGCTGCTCGAAAATGCCCCGGTCATCCAGCGCTCCGTGCGCCTGCGCAATCCTTATGTAGACCCGTTGAACTACTTGCAGGTGGAGATGCTGCGCCGCCTGCGCGCCCTGCCCGACCCGGACAGCCCAGAAGCCGCGGCGCTGCGCGAGGTCATTGTGCTGACCATCAACGGCATCGCGGCAGGATTGCGGAATACAGGATGAGATTTTTATTTGGACGCTCAAGGACTTAACCTACGATCCGCAGAGGCAACGCACAGAAAATATACGTGCTGCCCCTGCCGCTTTGATGGAGATTGGCAAAATTGACAGACATCGATCAACTCAAAGAATATGAAAACCCGGTACTCTACGACCTGGAAAACCAGGATTTCGAACCAGATGGCCTCTTTTTCCTGGCGCTGGCGAAACAATTGGGTGGGCCGGTGCTCGAACTGGGCTGCGGCACAGGAAGGATAACCATCCCGCTGGCTCAAAACGGTGTAGAGATCACCGGCCTCGACCTGGTTTCAGGGATGCTGGCGTGGGCCAAACAGAAAGCCGGTGCGCTACCGATACAGTGGGTAGAGGCGGATATCCGTTCTTACCACCTCGGGCAGTCTTTCCGTCTCATCTTTGAAACGGGCAGCGTTTTCCAACACATGCTGACACGGGATGACCAGGAAGCTTACCTGGCGCGGGTGCGCGAACACCTGGAAGATGAAGGCCGTTTCGTCTTTGGCCTGATGTTCCCCCACCCAGACTTGCTTTCATCGGTCGAGACGGAGAAAGAGTGGTTCTCCTACGAAAACCCGGAAGGCCAGGAAGTGAAGGTGTCCGGAATCGAAGATTACGACCCGCTGCGGCAAGTGAAGCTGGAAACCGCTTATCGCCGCTGGAAAGATGCCAGCGGCCAGGAGGTCGTTCACATCGCCCCTCTTTCGCTGCGCTATGTTTTCCCCCAGGAAATCGAGACCTTGCTGCATTACAACGGCTTCGAAATCCTCGAACGATACGGCGACTGCGAGGGCAACCCCCTGACCGGCGAGAGTCGGATGATGATTTTCGTCTGCAAGAAGCGAGCGCCGGTTGCTACCTGACCAACTCTTGCACAAAGGTGCCGTTGCGCAGATCATCTAACGCTTGCTGGATCTCGGCGGTGGTGTTCATCACAAACGGCCCGTAGGGGACAATCGGCTCGCGAAACGGAGCGCCGGCGATCAACATAAAACGCAGCGGCGAATCGGGGGCTGCGCCTACTTCCAGATAATCGCCGTCGTCGAAGACGACCATGCGCACGGCTTCGACGCGCTGGCCTTGCCCGGCAGCATCCAGGCCAAAATCGCCGCGCCCTTCGAAGACGTAAGCCACCGCAGTATGACCTTGCGGAATTTCCTGTCTGAAACTGGCGCCCGGTTCAAGCTGGACATCCATGTAGATAGGGTTGGCAGCGATCTCGGTCACCGGACCGCGCACGCCATCCACCTGCCCGGCAACGACGCGGATCGCTGCGCCTTCTCGCCTGGCAACCGGGATGGATGTTGCGTTAACTTCCTGGTAGCGTGGTTGGCTCATCTTAAGAGCGGCAGGCAGGTTGACCCACAACTGAAACCCGTAAATGTTGCCTTGAGGGCCGCGGCGTGGCATTTCCTCGTGCAGGATGCCGCGACCGGAGGTCATCCACTGCACATCGCCCGGCCCGATCAGCCCGGCGTTGCCCAAACTGTCACGGTGGTGGACAGAGCCTTCGAGCATGTAAGTCACCGTTTCGATGCCGCGATGCGGGTGCATGGGGAAACCACGCAACGGGCCCTCGATGGGATCGTTGAAAGCGAAGTGATCGAAAAGGAGGAACGGATCCAGGGGATTGGCGCGGCTGGGGGCAACCGAACGGCGCAGGAGCACACCGGCGCCTTCGATAACAAGCTTGGGTTCGATTATCGTGGAAACAGAACGTGTGTTTTTCATCGTATCACCATCCGGTAAAATTATCGTCTCTAAATTGGATAAATATTACCATAATAATATTAGAAAAACATAATAAAGAGCCGGCAAAAATTGGATGCCCCCTGGCATTGAAAACCCCAGCAGATGGATTACTGGCCGGGCGAGCCGCTGGCTTACTCTCCGGTCATCAGCTTGACATAGATCTCTTCCAGGGCCGACTCTTTCACCGAGAGATCGACCAGCGCCCAGTTGTGCGCCGAGATCTGCTCGAGCACAGTGGCAATGGCATCCACCTGGTGGGTGCGGAAGACATAGTTGCCATCCTGGTGTTCGAAGTCCAAAGTTTCATCGGATTTGAAGATCACCTGGTATTCACGCTGGCCCAGGCTGGCGCGGATGGCATCCATGCGGTCAAAGACGATCAGACGGCCGCTTTTGATGATCGCTACCCGGTCGCAGATGTATTCCACATGGAAAAGGTTGTGGGCGCTGAGCAGGATAGTCTTTCCCTGGCTGCGCAACGTTTTCAGGTAATGGATGACAAAGAATGAAGTGAGCGGGTCGAGGCCAGAGTTAGGCTCATCCAGCACCAGCAGCTTCGGGTCATGCAGCAAAGCGCGGGCAATGGCCGTCTTACGCTTCATCCCCTTGGAGAACTCGCCGGTAAGCTTGTCTTTCTCGTGCAGATTGAGCGAATCGAGCAGAACGTCGATGCGCTCTTGCGCCTGGCGGCGCGGCATGCCATAAAGCTCGGAGAAGAACAACAGATACTGGCGGGCCGTCAGGTTGTCGTAGAGCGGACTTTCCTCGGGCAAATAGCCGGTCTGGCGCTTGACAGCTACGCTGTCTTTACAAATATCTCGCCCCATCACTTCGACGATACCGGAGGTCGGTTCGAGTAAGCCAGCGATCATTTTCAGGGTGGTGCTCTTGCCGGCGCCATTATGGCCGATAATGCCGACAATTTCCCCATCATCGATCTGAAGATTCAGGTCGTCAACCGCAGTATAATCATGATATTGTTTGGTCACATGGCTTAAGCGGATCATATACCTGATTTTACCCCAAATAAACAATCGTCTTCCACAGATAACGGGCCAGAGCCTAAGAAATCTGCAAGCTAAAGTCGCAACCGTTTTGACAGAATTTGTGGTTCAATAGAGAAATTCACCATTCAAAACGATGAAACAAATTCTGTCGATTGCCCTTCACGAAGTTTTCCGCCTGCGCAAGCGCTTCAGCGGCGGCGCCAGCCCGCTGGCGGTGGTTATCCTGTTAGGTGTGCTGGGATTATCCGTATTTGCGCTACGCCAAATTACAGTGCTCGGCAACGGCCTGTACCGGGTAGGCGTAGCCGGGGATGTGCCGCCTATCACCGACAGCCGGTTTACGGTGGTCACGGTCGATCCGGCCCAAGGCCAGACGTTGTTGAAGCAAAAGGCCATCGACGTTTTCATCGACGGTGCGCAGGTATATTTTCGCGATGAAGATAAATCGTCCTACGCCATCGGGGCGCTGCGGCGCTACCTGGAAAGACAGGAAGTGGTGCGCGTGGGCACCGAATATGACGCCCGGTTGGCTTTCCCTTTACGAGTAGGAATCAATTACCTTATCCCGGTACCAGCGGCACCCCCCGGCGGTGCGCCAGACTCTGGCGGAGCACAGGCAACTGCCCCTCAGCCAGCAGTGGAAGAAGAGGTCATCATCCCATCGCTGATGACACCGCGGGCGCCTTTTGCCCAGGTGGTACTCAGCCTGGTATACATTCTGCCGGTTACGTTTATCAGTATCTTCTTCACCAGCAGTTTCATGGATGAGAAGCTCAATCGCCGCCTGACGATCCTGCTCTCGGCCCCGGTTACTCCCTTCCAAATCATTGCCGGCAAGATGCTGCCCTACGCCATCTTCGCCCTGGCCGGCACAACCTGTATCGCCCTGGCCACCCAGGCAAATATCTTGCTGGCATTGGCCATTTTCACCCCGACGACATTGTTTATCTTCGCCATCTATCTGATGGTGCCACTATTCTACCGCACCTATAAAGACACGACGTTTATCTCGATGCTGGTGACGACGCTCACGACTGCTTTTCTGGTCACGCCGGCAATGTTCAACGGGATCAGTGACCTGGCTTACATGTCGCCGCTGACCCTGGCAGTGCAAATGTATCGTGGCGAACCCTTTAGCTGGCGCGAGTATCTCTTTCCATCCGTCCCAATGGCGGCCATCTTCGGGCTGGCAATGTACGCCGGGACCAGGCTGTTGAACGAAGAATTTCTGATGGGCTACCGGCCCATTACACAGAAGATAAAAGACGCCATTTACCTGGTTATGGATCGCGCCCACCCTTACCGCTCTGTCGGCCTGCTCAGTTTCTTGCTCATCCCGGTGGTTTATCTGATACAGTTGGTCATCCTGGCATTTGCATCGAACCTGCCACCCAACTTTATGCTGCTCAGCATGCTGCTCGCCGCAGCTTTGGTCGAAGAGATTGTCAAATCAATCGGCATCGTGGTATGGCTGGAACGCGGCAGGGTTGCTTCGGTAAAGCAGCTCGTTCTGCTGGCATTTCTCTCAGCGCTGGGCTTCCTGCTTGGCGAAAAGCTACTGCTGCTATTTTCGATCAGCATGGTTTCACAATCTGCCCTGTCCGGAGCGTTATTCAATACAGGGTTCCTGCTCGCCCCGCTGCTGGCCCACTTTGTGTTCACGGCGATGATTACACTGCTGTGCGCCAAAACACGCCTGCCTTATACACTGGCCCTGATTGGAGGTACGGTGCTCCACTCGCTGTACAACTGGTTGTTGATGAGAGGGTTGTAGCAATGCGCCCGGGCATACAAACACAAGCGTTCCTGGCAGTCGTGAAAAAAGAGCTGGCCTCCGTGTTACGCGACCGTACCATCGTGATTGCCATTCTGATCCAGTTGTTCATCGCATCGTTCTCATCCGCGTTGTTGATCGGCATGCTCTCG
Source organism: uncultured Anaerolinea sp. (assembly GCA_964595435.1). GTDB lineage: Bacteria > Chloroflexota > Anaerolineae > Anaerolineales > UBA4823 > RBG-16-57-11. The sequence goes on from CAZQQJ010000023.1 coordinate 94,294, forward strand.
CTGTATGATCCCGATTCGGCTGGCATCTATGCCAACATCCAAATCGATGTAGCCATGGTCGGGGAGGATTCCACTCTGAAAGACTACCTCGCCGACCGCGGGGCGCGTGCCCTGCCTTATGCCACGCTGGAACAGGCCGAGGCTGATTTCCAGCAAGGCAAGGTGCGGGCGATCCTGGTTTTACCCGAGGAGCGCGGCGACCTGGTCAACATGAAATTATTCCTGCCGCGCGAAGAAGCTGTAGGATCGATCATCCTGAACCTTTTGCAAGAACCGCTCAAACGCTATGAGAATACCTTACGCGTACAGCGCGGCGTCAACGTGCGCTATACCGACCTGAAAGGGCAGCCGCCCACCACTTTCGAGTTTATCTATTCGGTGATTCTGCCCATCCTGATGTTCTTCCCGGCCTTTGTCGCTGGTGGGATGGTGGTCGACTCGATCTCAGAAGAAATTGAAAATGATACCCTGGATACGCTGCTTTCTGCCCCCCTTTCCCTTAACGCTGTCGTGGGGGCCAAGATAGCCGCGGCGATATTTCTGGCAGCGATTCAATGCCTGGCCTGGCTGGGTCTGCTGCACTTCAACGGCATCGCCATCCAGAACTTCGGCCTGGTGCTGCTATTGGCAGCGATCACTGCCGGGATCGTCGCTTTCGGGGCAGCAACCATCACGGTCGTCTTTCAGGATCGAGAGCGATCACAGTTCGTCTTCTCGTTGGCCTTGCTGGCGGCAGTCAGCGCCAGCTTCATGCTCGGTGTCTCACCGGTTAATACCGTAGCACGATTGGCGATTGGCGATTACTATACCAATGGCCTGGATGTGCTGGTTTTTGCCAGCTTTTTGGCAGTCCTGGTGGTCGTATTTTCGCGCGCTACACAGCGGGCCAGGCCCTGATTTTTATGGTATGCTTCTTACCTTGCTGCCATTCGCCAGCCTGGCGCATCGCCGTGTCCTACTACAAATCACCGGGTAACTGCCTTGTTGAAACCACTCACCGCCCAATGGGCTACTTTTTTCGCTGACCGGCAATACTTCCGGCAGTTATTTCATTTCGCCCTGCCAATTGCATCGCAGAACTTTATCACCGGCTCGCTCAATCTGGTTGGGGTTATTGTGATCGGCCAGTTGGGCGATGTGCCGGTGGCAGCAGTGGGACTGGCAAACCAGATGTTTTTCCTGCTGCAACTGGTGCTCTTCGGCATTACCAGCGGGTCGGCTATCTTCATGGCGCAATTATGGGGCAAGCAAGATATCCCAAACATCCGCAAGGTTCTCTGCCTGTGCATCCTGTTGGGCCTGTCCGCAGGAATTCTTTTCCTGGGGTTGGCGCAGATTATCCCTGAAACTGTATTGGGGATATATTCCAAAGACCAGGCGGTTGTTGCAGCGGGCAGCGATTATCTGCATATTTTCAGTTGGGCTTACATCTTGATCGTGCTCACCTTCAGCTTTGCCGCCGCGCTGCGCAGTATAGGCGACGTGAAAACCCCCATGATGATCAGCATTTTTGCCCTGGGATTCAATACGCTGATGAGTTACAGCCTCATTTTGGGTAAGTTCGGCCTGCCGGCTCTTGGCGTGCGCGGTGCCGCCATCGCCGGTCTGGTTGCCCGGATATTAGAATGCAGCGCACTGCTCTACGTGGTGTACCGCCGCCGCCCACTGATCGCCGTCCGCCTGACAGATTTTGCCGGTTTGAACCTGGCCTTTATCGGGCGAATTTTCAAACCCATCCTGCCGGTAATCTTGAACGAAACTTTCTGGTCCATGGGCATCACCGCTTACAATGCTGTCTATGCTCGCATCGGCACCGACGCGATTGCCGCAATGAACATTTTCAGCACCATCGACAACATGGCAATGGTGTTGAATTTCGGCATTGCCAACGCCGCGGCGATTATGGTCGGCAACCGCATCGGCGCAGGCGATGAAGAAGAGGCCTATCGTTATGCGGGCCGTTCACTGGCCATCGTCATGGCCGGTGGCGCCCTCGCAGGTATACTGGTGGTGCTGTTGTCACCTGCTATACTCAGCCTGTACAAGGTTTCGCCAGAAGTCATTTTCTACGCCCGGCGGGTGTTGTGGATCGCGTCTTTCTTTATGTGGATACGCGCGTCCAACGCAGTCATCGTGGTAGGCATCCTGCGCAGCGGCGGCGACACGCGCTTTTCGTTCTTCCTGGACGGGGTCATCATCTGGATATTAGGCGTGCCATCGGCAATTTTTACCGCTTTCGTACTGGGCTGGCCTGTCTATTACGTTTATCTGGCGGTAATGTCTGAAGAGATTCTCAAGTGGGTGATCGGCATGCGGCGTTTCAAATCGCGCCGCTGGATTCACAACCTGACCACACACGTTTGAGCAGTTTTTCTTCAGCGGTGCGTGCGGAACCAGGCACCCCGCGCCACCCTGCCATACAAAATGACCGACAACCAAAGTATAATGCAGCCGTGCGGCCTTCATTCTTTCACCACTTGCATCCCCCAACCATCCCGGCGCCGCAAGCCCGCCTGCGCTATACGCTTGGCGCGGGCGGCCTGGCGGTTTTCCTGACGCTGGTGGTTGGCTTCAGCGGTATGCTGGAAATGTTTTATTACGTACCCACGCCAGCCGAAGCGCCGCTCTCCATCCAGACGATCACATTCCTGGTGCCAATGGGTGGGCTGGTGCGCAACCTGCACTACTGGTCAGCGCAGTTGCTGGTGCTGGTCGCCGGGGCCCATTTGCTGCGAGTGATCTTTACGGGCGCATACGCTCCGCCACGGCGCTTCAATTATCTGATTGGGCTGGCTCTGTTCGTCCTGATCCTGTTTTTGGATTTTAGCGGCTACGTGTTGCGGTGGGATGCAGGCGTCCATTGGGCGATGGTGGCAGGCACAAACCTGGCAGGCGATTTTCCTCTCATCGGGCCCTGGGTGTACGGCCTGTTGGTCGGCGGCAGCCAGCCGGGGCCGGCCACACTGACGCGCTTTTTCAACTGGCACATCTTCGGCCTCACCCTGGGCGTGGTCGTTCTGGGCGTCTGGCACGTCTTTCGCGTGCGCCGAGATGGCGGCGTAGCTGTTCCTCCACCCGAGTTGCGCAGCGATCACCGCCGCATTACACGCTTCGAACTGGCTCGCCGTGAAGCCAGCGCAGCCCTGTTCGCTACGGCGGTCCTGCTCGTGCTGGCAACGTTTTTCCCTGCACCGCTGGCACCAGCTTTGCAAAACAGCAATGGCCTGGCCACCGAAGCAAACGCTCCCTGGTTCTTTCTATGGGTGCAAGAACTGCTCAAGCTGGGCAATCCCTTCTTCTTTGGCGTGGTCGTACCTTTGTTGATCATCGTTCTGTTGGCGATCATCCCTTACGTGTTCCCTGCCCCACACCCAGAACATCTCGGACGCTGGTTTCCACCCTCTACCCGCCTGGCCCAGGTGGTCGTTTCCCTGATCACGCTAAGTATCCTCGGCCTTACCGTGCTGGCGTGGTTATCCCAATTGTCTGCTGGATGAACGTTGAACTGCAATGCGCCACCTGCTATTGATCCTTTCATCCCTTGCGCTGTTGGTTGCCACGCTTCTGGCCGCCTGGGTTTACAGCCGCCAGCCAAAGGCGATTGCACTTACTCCAACACTGACCGGAGAGGCCGAGTATTGCCTGACCTGCCACAACGACCTGCCTGAGATCAGCTCTTCACACCCTACAAAGACCTTCGGCTGCGTGATCTGCCATGGCGGCGAGCGCCTGGCGCTGGATGCAGACCTGGCACACAGCACCATGCGCGGCGGACGCAACCCATCTGACCTGGCGGTGGTCGAGGCATCCTGCGGTGGGGAGACCTGCCACAGCGGCACAGCCGCGACGCAGCGCGACCATATCCAACGGGTGCGCAGCAGCATCCAGGCGACCTATGCCGGCGCCATCGCCAGCATCCGCTACACCTTTGGCGCACAACCTGACCAGACTGCCCGGCTGGGCATTTACGCCGTCCGCGCCCCAGATCATGCGCCCGGCGCTCCAGGCGTCGATGCCCTGGCGGCCTTTGATGCAGCCACAGATACTTCCACATCCATTCGAGCATTCGCCCAGAATTGCCTGATCTGCCATCTATCGGCTCCATACCAGGCCGAACAACAGGGTACAGCTTACGCCCGGCTGACCGGTTGCGCCGCCTGCCACACGATCACTGCCGGCACCGATCTGAGGCAGCCGCTGCACAACCTGACCACTGCCCTGCCATATACGCAGTGCAACACTTGCCACAACCGCGGCAATTACGACCTGCGCAGCATGCGGTTTGTTCCCCGCGCCGACCACCCTGCCAGCCGCATCGAAGATTATTACCAGCCGATCGCCCAGTTCGTGCGCTGCGAATGGACGCTCGACTGCAGCGACTGCCATACTCGCCAGGAGGCCATGGGCGACGGGCATATTTACAGTAACAAGAAAGAAATCCAATATGTGCAATGTCTAACTTGCCACGGCACATTGAATGAACTGCCGCACACTTACACGATTACTGACCCGGACGACCTGGCACTGCGCCTGGCTTTTCTCAACCCGGTGATCGATCTCAAAGCAGGTGATACAATCATCGTCACAGAAAAAGGGGAGCCAATCTGGAATGCACGCCAGTTGCCGGATGGCACGTTCGAGATGTACGGCAAGGCCACCGGCCAGCGCTTCACCTTTCGACCGGTGAAAGGTACTGGTTGCCAGCAAAAGCCTGACGAACAGGCTTCCCGTTATTGCCATGAATGTCACGCGGTCGAGCGCTGAACCGAATAATGATGTCCAAACTATCGCGTAAAGATTTCGGAAAACTGGCATGGAAAAGCCTGCTGGCAATGAGCGGGCTGCTGGGATTGGGAGGCCTGCTCCGCTTCCTGGGCTACCAGCCAGATCTCATCCCACAAACGGTCTTCGACCTGGGAGCAGCGGATAACTTCCCCCCTGTATCCCGGACAATCATTTCCGATGCGCAGGCTGTCATTCTGCGCGACGGAGACACATTTACTGCACTCAGCCTGGTCTGCCCCCACCTGGGCTGCCAGGTCGAGCTCGTTCCGCAGGGTTTCGCCTGCCCTTGCCATGGCAGCCATTTCGATCCTTACGGAAACGTCCGGCGTGGCCCAGCCAACCAACCGCTGCGTTCCCTGCGCCTGAAGCAAACCAGTGACGGAAAATTGATCCTGCACACAAAAGACCATTAAGACCCAAATGCACCTCGCTGGTGTACCACCTCGAACAACAATACCCCCGCCGCAACCGCGGCGTTGAGCGACTCGCTGCCACCCGGCATGGGAATGTGAACACGGGTGGTCGCCAGGTTGTGCGCGTATGTGCTGGCGCCAGCAGCTTCTCCCCCCACTACCAGCGCCAGCGGAGCGCGAAAATCGGCCCGGGTATAGGCCACACCCTGAGCAGCAGCAGCCAGGTACACCTGCAGTGAGCACAGGCGACTGGTCATCTCTTCCCAACCCAACGAGATGACCGGCAGACGAAAATGCGCCCCCATCCCGGCGCGCAGCACCTTCGGAGCAAAAGCATCGGCAGTTTCCGGCGGGCAAAACACTGCCTGTACGCCCGCCGCGGCGGCTGTGCGCAACATGGTGCCCAGGTTGCCAGGGTCGCGCACACCATCCGGGATGAAAACGAAATCCAGGACATCGGGCACCGGCAAAGCGCACCAATCCAGCACAACCAGGATACCTTGCGGCGTCTCGGTGTCGCTGGCAGCGCGCAACACGTGCTCGGACACACATTCCACTGGCGCGCCGCGTCCGGCGAGGCCATCCCGCACGGCCCGGCCTCGCGGGTTGAGATCTTCTGTATATAAAACCAGGCGCGGCTGCCAACCCGTCGTCAGGGCCTCTTCGGCCAGGCGCACGCCTTCAATCACAAAGGCGCGTTCCTCGCGCCGGGCGCGGCCCTGGCTTTGCAAGGTGCGCACCCATTTGATCCTGGGGTTATGTACAGAAGTAATCATGGCGGGCAGGGAATAGGGATTAATAATCGGGAGTTGGGCGCTTGAGATAAGCTATTGAGATCCATCACAAAATACGGTGCGCCACACTTCGAGAAAAGCATCCAGGGTCGGACGGTCGATAATGGTCAGGCGCACCTGGCGCAAACCAGAATCGGGCGACTGGAGGAAATACTCCTGAACCGAGGACAAGATCACACCAGCAGCACGTTGCTTGGGAAAGCCAAAAATCCCGGTCGAAATCGCCGGCAAAGCAAGCGATGCCAGCGAGAGATGATCGGCCAATCGTAAAGCGCCATTGACCGCTGCGACCAGTTTCGAGTCTTCGTCACCTTCGCCCCAGACTGGCCCAACGGCATGGATAACGTACCGGCAGGGCAGGCGTCCTGCTGTGGTATAGGCCGGCTGCGCGTGCGATACGGTCCCGTGCTCTTGTACCCAGGCGTTGCTCTCCACCTGGATTTGCGGCCCGCCACGGCGCACAATCGCGCCAGCCACACCGCCACCGTGCCGCAAGTAGGAATTGGCAGCGTTGACAATCGCGTCTACTAATTCCTCAGTCAGGTCACCCTGAACGAGTTGAAAAAGCTGGCCACCGGCAAGCTGCCGTTCCGCTAAAACCTGGCTCATGGCATCATCCCATAGGAAAACGCATCCGCTGCCCGCCGATCAAATGCAGGTGCAGATGAAAAATAACCTGACCGGCCTGTGGGCCGGTGTTGACAATCAAGCGATAACCAGATTGATCGATACCCTCCTGGTGGGCCAAATGGCGCGCCACTGTGAATAGATGGCCGACCAATGCCTCGTCTGCTTCGCCCAGATCGTTGACCGATGCGATATGGTGGTTTGGCACTACCAGAATATGCGTAGGAGCGATAGGATGAATGTCTCGAAATGCGGAAACTTTTTCATCCTGGTAAAGCATCCGGGCAGCCACCTCTCCAACAACAATCTTGCAGAAAATACAATCGGTCATGGTCTCTACAATATACATCGCACCGGCGCAATTTCAGGTATAAATCTGGCCCTGCAAGTAATCTCCAACCAGCCGCTCGAGGCGCACCGGGGTAATCTGGTTCCATAGACCGCGCGGGGCATGGGCATGGACTCGCAGATAATTACCAGTCAGCCCACTCATCTCCCAACCGTGCGGTCCCAGGGCAGCCGCGCTTTCCCATAGCACCGGCAGGACCTGGCCGACGAAACCAGCCTGGTAGGTGCGCGCGGCATCGGCAAATACGGCACGCATCTGGGCATTGCGTTCTTTGCGCACATCGTGGGGGACCTGGGCCGGCATACGCGCCGCAGCCGTACCAGGGCGCGCCGAATAAGTGAAAACATGTCCACCAGAGAAATTCATCGCCCGGACAAATGCCAGGCTTTCGGCAAATTCATCTTCGCTCTCACCAGGAAAACCGGTAATGATATCGGTGGTAATAGCGACGTCGGGCATGGCGGCTCGGGCTGCCGCCAACAACCCGGCAAAGGATTCCGGCGTGGTTTTGCGCGCCATGCGACGCAAGGTGGCCGCGCAGCCGGATTGCAACGGCAGGTGCACATGGCGGCACAAGCGCGGACTCTGCCACAAATCGAAGAAAGATCGGTCCAGATCCCAGGGCTCCAGCGAAGACAACCGCAGGCGTTCCACGTCCGTGGAATCCAGAATCTTCTGAACCAGGTGATATAAATGGGATTGAGGCGAAAGATCCTGTCCCCAAGAACCGAGGTGTACGCCGGTCAAAACGACTTCGTGGGCATCCGTGGCGGCATGTATATCGGCCAGGATTTCGTCTGCCGGACGGCTTCGCCCGGCACCGCGCGCTAACGTGGTCACGCAAAATGAACAACGATTATCGCAACCGTCCTGAATTTTAATGAACGCCCGTGTGCGCAAACGCGCTCCCGGAACTGGTTGGCGTTCAACCGGTTCCAGATCAAACGCTTCGAGGGGAGTTTGCAAATAGTCTGCCACCAGCCGGTCTTTAACGGCATTGGGCACGACCTGCCGGACGCCACTCAACCCGGCAGCATCCTGTGGCCTGAGGGTTGCCCAGCACCCCGTCACCAAGATATCATCGACGCCGGCACGCCCAATCCGGCGCACCTTCTGGCGCGAGTCGGAGACTGCCGCCGAAGTCACTGCACAGGTGTTAACCACTGCCAGGTCAGCATCCGCCGGGCTGGCAACCAGGGTATGGCCCGCGGCACGGAATTGGCGGGCGTATTGCTCGATCTCGGCCTGGTTCAGCCGACAGCCAACTGTATCCAAATAAATCTTCATGGTTGGTAAACAATAAAATTATCAAATAAAATATCGGTTCCAGGCTTATCATAAGTGCCCGCGATCAGCCCTACATCTCCTGAAGTGAGGGTGTAATCCTGGACACTGGCCAGTTCCTGCTCATTCACATACATCGTCAGCGTGTCCCCCACGCAATCGGCGCGGATGCGGTTGAGCGCTGATCCCTTGCGGATGGCGTCGGTGGGCTGCAACGCCTGGGCGCCCAACAGCCGGTACTCGTCGCCGCTGATGATGCCGATGCCATAGTATCCATCGCTGCTGATGATAAACGTATAGAAGTGGTTAACGTCCACGGCCCGGCAAATCAAGCCAAAACGGTTATCACGGTCACCACCGACCTTATAAGCATCGACCTCCATACGAACATCTCTGAAATCACCGCCGGGCTTGCTCCATATATCCACATTGGGTTCGTTGACAACAATTCGATAGGCGCCATCGGCGTAATCCGATTCGCCTTTGGTGGCCTTGACTCGATTCCAACCGCTGGACAAATCGGTAAAATCATCCTGGAAAAGCACCTTCCCAGGCGACCCGGCGTTTCCCGGTTCAGGCAGCGTGAGCTTACAGCCCAGCATCATCAGAGCCAGGGCTGAAGCGATAAGGAGCCAATCTAGACGATAGCAGCGCACGACTACAATTCCTAATTGACTGAAAGTCATTTTGTGTGGCCCAAGCCTGACAGGTCTTCATGATGACGCCAGACCATTGTGCGCCTATCAAGACCTGTCAGGTTTGCGAGCAACTTTTCGATCTCCGGCCATTTTCCTACGCAGAGGCGAAATAGCCTCTTCACGGCGGCATCTACAGTATAGTGCAGATAGAGATTAGCGTCAAATTGAAAAGACTTCCTCATGATACCCCATCAAGGAGAATAAGCCTCCATCAAGCGTTTCGCCTGGAGGGTTATCGGCCCGCCATCCCCCAAAGACGCCGCCTGTTGAAAGGCCTGGTAAGCCGTCTGGCGATTATTTTGCACCATATAAACCTGGCCTAACAGCAAATAGACCAGCGCAGAATTTGGGTCTGCCTGCTTTGCCCACAACAAGTAACGCTCGGCATTCGCCATGTCTTCCAACTCGAACATTACCCGGCCCATCAACGTCAGGTTGGCGGCTTCATCGGGAAAGGCGACCAGGAGCTGCCGGGCCATCGGCAGGGCAATCTCTCTAACGCTGTAATCATGGTCGAGCGAAAACTCAATCAGTTGGCGCCAGTAGAGCGGGTCGCCCGGCGCCAGGTCGACCGCTTTTTGGTAAGCGGCATATGCCCTGGCCAGATCACCAGCCACAGCCAGTGTATTCGCAAGCTGAACGTGGAGGGCCGGGTTTTGTGGATCGAGCTTAATCGCCACCTGTAAGTGTTCCTGCGCCAGATCATATTGGCCCCGGCGCATCCAGTACAGACTGAAAAAGGCACGCGCCGAGAGCGAATCGGGGGCCAATGCCAGGGATTTTTGCAGAGCATCAAGGCCGTCATCTTCAACGGAGGCAGCCGAACCGGGAACGCCAACCGCCACTTGCTGGCGTGCTTCACCCAGGTAAGCCCAGGCCTCGGCATAATCCGGCCGAGTCAATGTAGCCTGGTGAAAAGCTTCCGCTGCATAATTCCATTCCCCAAGCGCCGCCAGGGCACGCCCGGCACTGAGCAGGGTATAAGCCGGGTCGTCGCCAATGCGAGCGCTCAACACGGCCCGCCGCATTGCACTGGCCATTTCACTGAATTGTACGTCCAAAGTAGCTGCAGTATCGAGATGTTCCAACGCGAGAGACGGATTCCGCGTGGCCAGCAGCAGGCCCAGGCGGTAGTGCAAATTGGCATCCTGGGGCTGTACCAAAACCAGAGCTTGAAGATTCTCAAGCGCAGCCGCATAATTGCCTTGCGCCAGATGCGCCTGTGCCAGGCGATCTAACAACGCACTGGAAACGCCAAAACGCACCAATACCATCTGCCAGGCATGCAACGCCGCCTGGTGATCTCCACTCAGCCAGTATGCATCGCCGAGATTTTGCCAACCCTGTGCGGAGAGACCTCGCTGCCCACCTGACTGCTTACCCGGAAAAAACACATCATTGCCAGATTGCTCTGCCTGTTCCAAATACTGGATGGCGCCCGGCAGATCATCCGCCCACAGTGCGTACGTGCCAGCCACCTCCCACAGGTCTGCCCGCCAGGGAACATACCCGGCAGCTTGCGCGGCGAATTGCGCAGCATCTGGCAACACTCGATAATCATAGGCTTTCGACGAGTCGCGCAATGCCTGGCTAAAACGGTGCGGCAAGGGCGCTAACCCTGGCAGGACCGCCACCAACAAGGTAAACAACATTAGAATACGCCAAATGGCGCCATCATCTACCTGGCGTTTCATCATTGTTGATTATATCTTGCCTGGAAGATGTACAAGTATAATTAGAAGGGCAATATTTCACATCCGCCTGTATTACTGGCAAAGCTCGTCATACAGGCAAATCACAAAACAGCTTGCAGGAGACTGAAGAGATGGATTTTGCACTCAGTGAAGAACACCATATGGTCCAACACATGGTACGCGAATTCGCTCAAAAAGAAGTAGCGCCTATCATCAAAGAACAGGATCGCCTGCAAGATATGGCTGCTTTTGTGCTGCCCCGCCTGGGCGAATTGGGGATATTGGGCATTTGCCTGCCTGTGTGCTATGGCGGCCAGGGGATGGATTACATTTCCCTTGGCCTGGCATGCGAGGAACTGGAAGCGGTCGACTCCACCTTGCGCGTGGTGATGTCGGTTCATATGGGGCTGAACAGCCTGGGGCTGTTCCAGTGGGGCAGCGAAGAACAAAAGCAGCGCTTTTTGGTCCCACAGGCGCGGGGTGAGAAAGTAGGCTGCTTTGGATTGACCGAGGCCGGTGCAGGATCGGATGTAGCCGCCATTCAAAGCACTGCCCGACGCCAGGGAGACGAATATATTCTCAACGGAGAAAAAATGTGGATTTCGCTGGCCAGCAAGGCCCATCACTGCCTGTGGTTTGCGCGAACCGACGTGCGCGCCAAGGACCCGCACGATGGCCTGACAGCGTTCCTGGTCGAACTGGATCGCCCTGGAGTACAGCGCGGCGACATTCATGGGAAGATGGGGGTGCGCGCCGGTTCAACCGGCTGGATTGCCTTGCAAGATGTACACATTCCAGAGATCAACCGGATTGGCGAGGAAGGCGAGGGGTTCAAGATCGCCATGTCGTGCCTGGATAACGGTCGCTATACCGTGGCAGCAGGCGCGACTGGCCTGATCCGCGCTTGCCTGGAAGCCAGCCTGCGTTATGCCAACGAGCGCCGGGCCTTTGGCCGCCCAATTGGCCGGTTTCAGTTAATTCAACAAAAAATAGCTTATATGGTACAATCTTATGACGCGGCGCGTCTATTGTATTTGCGGGCCGGATGGATGAAAAACCAGGGGCAGCGCAATACACGCGAGACTTCTCTGGCCAAGTGGTTTGCCACCGATGCCTCGTTTCAGGCAGCCTCCGAGGCGGTGCAAATTCATGGCGCCTATGGTTACAGTGATGAATACGATGTCGAGCGATATCTGCGCAACTCCAAAGGTGCAGTAATCTACGAGGGCACCAGCGAGATCCACCAGTTGATGCAAGCCAGTTATGCTCTGGGGTACCGCCAGGACGCGCCATTACGTTGTGAACTGCCCGCCTACGAAGCTGCGATATGGCAGGGCGAATAGAGCGATGAGGACTGTAGACTATCGAAAGACATAGCCAAAGGAAGGAGGCCAACTTGAATATCGTTGTATGCATTAAGCAAGTGCCCGATAGCGCCGCCAAAGTGGTGGCGGAGGCAGGGCAGATCAATTGGGGCGACGCGCCGCTGGTAATGAACCCCTGGGACGAATTCGCTGTTGAAGCCGCGCTGCTTGCGCAAGAAGCATCCGGAGGGGATGTAACCGTGGTCAGTGTCGGCGGCGAAAGCGCCAAAGAAGCGCTCAAGACCGCCCTGGCAATGGGCTGTGGCCAGGCAATTCTGGTTTCTGATCCTGCATTGGCCAATGCTGACAGCCAGGTTATTGCCCGCGTACTGGCTGCAACGATCCAGAAAATCGGCAATATCGACCTGGCCTTTTTTGGCAAGCAGGCAATCGATGGCGACATGGGCGTTACAGCAGCACAAACGGCGAGAGTATTAGGATGGCCCATCCTGAGCCTGGCATCCATTGTGCGGGTCAGTAGTGACCGTGTACACGTAGAGCGCGCGGTCGAAGAGGGGCGCCAGATCGTCGATAGCAAGTTCCCAGCCGCAATCAGCGTTTCCAAAGATATCGGTGAACCACGCTATCCATCTTTCATGGGTATCCGTAAGGCATCCCGCGCCAATATCCCCGTGTGGAGCCTGAGCGACCTGGATATGGCCGCGCCAGCCGTTGCAGTCCGCTGGCCAGAAGTTGCCAATCCAGCAGTGCGTGAAGTTAAGACCGAGATCATCGCCGAGGGCGGCCCGCAGGAAACCGCCGAGAAACTGGCTGACAAAATCCTCGAGGAGAAGGTGCTGTGATGAATGGCAAGATATTGGTTTACATCGATCAATACAAAGGCGCAGCACTGCCCGCCTCGTGGGAAGTGATCAGCGCGGCGTACACGCTGGCAGCCAAGCTTGGTGGCGATGTGGCAGCCCTGGTACTGGGCGCGGATGCAAAAGAGGTAGCTAACCAGACCTTCCTTTACGGCCCTGCTGAGGTCTATTATGCGGATGATGCCAGCCTGGCCGACTATCGCGCCGAACCTTATGCAGCAGTCGTCGCCAAAGTGGTCAAAGATGCCGGGGCAGATGTGGTACTTTTCCCGACCACCAGTCGTGGGCGCGAACTGGCAGCGATGTGCGCAATCGACCTGGGCAGCGGAGTGATGCCGGATGTGACTGCGGTGGACGTGGTGGGTGGTAAGATACTCGCCACACGACCGGTTTACGCCGGGAAATTGATCGCTCGCACGATATGCGATGCACAACCGGTGATCATTACCACGCGCGTACGCGCTTTCAAAAAACCACAGGGCGATGCTTCGCGTTCTGGAACAGCGATACAGGTAGCCGCGGTACAGCCAGAAGGCGAAATCCGCAGCAAGGTTACCGGCTACACTCAGGCAGAAGGAGGCGTCAGCCTGACAGATGCCAATGTGATCGTTTCTGGTGGACGCGGGGTATCGAACAATCCAGCTCTTACCCCACCAGCCGGCCTGGACGATAAACAAGCAGAGATCTGGCGCGCCCAACAGGGCTTCAAACTGGTCGGCGATCTGGCGGCAGTGGTCGGCGGCGCGGTGGGGGCCAGCCGGGCTGCAGTGGATGCCGGTTACGTCCCTTACTCCCACCAGGTGGGGCAGACCGGCAAAGTGGTATCTCCCGACCTGTATATTGCTTGCGGCATCTCCGGCGCTATCCAGCACCAGGCAGGCATGCGTACCAGCAAAGTGATCGTGGCCATTAATAAAGACGCTGAAGCACCCATCTTCAAGCTGGCTCGCTACGGCATCGTCGGCGACTTGTACACGTTCTTGCCACTTTTAACCGAGGCATTGCGCAAACGGCTCGGGAAATAACCGCCCTTCCCTTATTGGGACAATGAGTGATCAGTCGCTGAGTAATCAAGTCTCGAGCGTCGATTTTGCGTGACCTGCGAGGCTCGCCCAGTTTTTAGGACAAGATCATTTTACATGACAGGTGCGGCGCACTTCTGGAAGTGCGCCGCACCTGAATAATTTTTACAAGGCTGTTGTATGGGCAGCGTAAAAATATTTCAAAGCTAAAACATTACGTGGCTTATGACATAGGCCACGCAATGTTTTATGATTAATGGCACAGGTTTGGTGATATTTGTCTGCACAGATATGACATTTGCCACTAGGATTTGAGTCCAATTCCGGGTTAAATAAGCTTAGAAAGCTACTGTGCAGGTCATGTCCAGGCATCCGTTTGACGATTTACCGATCTTCCAGGATCTAGACCAGGAAGAGCGCGAGATATTGTATCCGCTCTTCCTGTTCAGCTTGTTGCCGGCTGGAACGATCTTGTTTGACCAGGGCGACCAGGCAGAATGCCTGTACATTGTAATTGATGGCGAGGTGGTTATTCGCTACAAGCCAGATGATGGACCAGCGCTGGTTGTGACGCATGTGAAGAGTAACGGCGTGGTCGGATGGTCGGCAGCCATCGGCAGCCCGGCTTACACATCATCGGCGGCATGTGCAAAAGATAGCGAGCTGCTATGCATTCACACTCGAGACTTGCGCCGCCTGTGCGAATACCATCCACATACCGGAGCATTGTTGTTAGAACGATTGGCTAATATCGTCGCCGAACGGCTGCGCATTACGCATGGCCAGATTATGGCGCTGCTCGAACAAGGAATGCATTTTAATATTGAAAAGGCTTTAGCAACCGGATAAAAAAGTGTACAATTCAGAAACACAGCGGATCCCGAATTGCGGGTAGCTCAGGAGGTGTTGTGATGGCAGACGTAAATGCAAAAACCTATACCCTGGAAGAGCAAGTCAAGGCACTACTCGAACAAATTAACGCTTACATCGAACACTACCATGGCGGTTCAGTAGAGATGGTTGAGTTAAAAGACAATGTGCTGAAGGTACGGCTGGGAGGCGCCTGCCTGGGATGCCCGCTTTCACCCAACACATTGCATGGCTGGGTCGCCGGCACCGTCCACCAATTTTTCCCCGATTTACAGGTGATGGCTGCCGAATCTTGAACAATGCTACTTCTATCAGGGCATCCTGGACTGCACTACTAACCCAGGATGCCTTTCGTTTTTAACCGTCCTTCAATCTGCATTTGATCGTCGGTCAATAAGTCATAGCCAGGCCGTCAGCACGCGGGTCACTGCCCGCGCAGAGCACCCCACTGGCAGCATCCCGTAAAATAACCTGGCCACGCCCAAACAACGCCCGATCATAACCACTGACTGGCCTTACGGCGTGGCCCATTCCAGCCAGGGCCGCCATCTCCTCGACCGGAAGACCCTGTTCAAGGGCTACTGAGCCGCCTGCCGTCCCATCCTGGATGCAAAAGCGAGGGCGATCCAGGGCCGCCTGTGGGTCGATTCCATCATCCACCAGGGCGACCACCACCTGCAAATGCCCTTGCGGCTGCATGAAACCGCCCATCACGCCAAAACAGGCAAATAATTCTTCTCTCTGGCCGGATGCCCGTGGCGGATGCGTGGCCATCGCCGGGATAATGGTGTGGTGTGGGCGCTTGCCAGGGGCAAGGGCATTGGGGTGCTGAGCATCCAGGCTGAAGTTATGCCCGCGGTTTTGCAAGCTGAAGCCCCATCCAGAAGGGACAATACCCGTGCCAAAACCCATGTAATTACTGTTAATGAAGGAGCAAGCATTACCCTCTGAGTCGACAACACTCAGGTAGACCGTATCCGAAGAGGCAACAGGAACGCCGCGCGTCTGGTTCAATGTGGCCCGCGCCGGATCGATTAGGGCGCGGCGCGCTGCAGCGTAATCTTTGGAAAGCAAATCTTCCAACGGCGCAGGATTGAAAGCGGGATCGGCAACGTACCAGCGCGTGTCGGCGAACGCCAGGCGCAGCGCTTCGATTTCCAGGTGCAACCGGTGGGCAGAAAGAGGCGGCAATTCACCCAATTCAAAGCCTTCGAGAATATTCAAGGCCAGCAGCGCAGCCAGACCTTGACCGTTAGGCGGGCATTCCCAAACACGCAGGCCGCGGTAATCGATAGAGATGGGTGTTTCCCAGGTGCTATGATGCGCCGCCAGATCGGCTGCGCTCATACAGCCGCCAGCAGCCTGGATGGTAAGCGCAATCGCCTCAGCGATCTCACCCTGGTAAAAAGCATCTTTGCCACCCTCGGCAATGCGGCGCAGCGTGCGCGCCAGGCCGGGGTTGCAGAAAAATTCCCCACGACGCGGGGCGCGCCCATCAATGGTCAGCTCTCGACCGCCAGGCGCCGTATCAAGCTGCCGCCGGGCGCCATTGGCCCAGGCATTCGCTGTCAACGGGGCGACGGGGAAACCCTCTTCGGCCAGACGTACCGCCGGAGACAGGATCTCACTCAATGGCAGGCGCCCATGGCGCTCTACCAGGTCACACCAGCCAGCGCAGGCGCCCGGTACGGTGATTGTATAGGGATGATAGGGCGGCAATTCTCGCTCGAAACCATCTTTCTCAAGGCGCTCCAGAGTCAGCGCAAGCGGGGCGCGACCGGAGCCGTTGAGTGCAGTCACCTGGCCCGTGCCGGAAGCGTAGAACAGCGCAAAACAATCGCCGCCCAGGCCAGTCGAGGTCGGCTCGGTAACATTCAGCGCCGCAGCCGTGGCTACTGCGGCATCTGCCGCGGTGCCACCTCGCCGCAGCGCTTCCAGGCCCGCAGCGACGGCAAGCGGTTGCGAAGCCGCCACAACACCCTTTTGAGAATAAAGTGGCGAACGCCGTGAGTTAAATTCGAGTTCGGCCATATCAACTTCCAAGGAGAGTCTATCCCAGAAATCCATCTGCTATTAAAGGGTAACTTCGACTCCCTGGCCTTCAACCACCTCGCCAACCACCCATAGCGGCTGGCCGATTTGTTCGGCCTGGTGCAGCATGGCATCCACAGATGCGGCGGGCACGCTCAACAGCAAACCACCGCTGGTCTGGGGATCGAACAGCAACATCTGGCTGGTCTCATCGATCCCTGGCGCAAAACGCACCTGCGCACTGAAGAACAGCCGGTTATCCGCCGCTCCACCAGGAAAAACCCACCGTTCAGCATAGCGTTTTGCACCGCGTGCAAACGGTAACCTGGCCAGGGAAAAACGCAGGCACGCCCGCGAAGCCTCAGCCATTTCTACTGCGTGGCCAAGCAGGCTGAAACCAGTGATATCCGTTCCGCCGCACACGCCAGCAGCAACCGCCAGTTCGCCGGCATCCCGGTTCAGACGTTTCATCCAGCTAACCACTTCGGCCACGTCTGCATCCTCAGCCACGCCGAGCTTGAGGGCGGTCGTCACAGTACCGAAACCAAGCGGTTTACTCAACACCAACACCTCGCCGGGGCGCGCCCCACCTTTCGAGATCATACGCCCCGGGTGGACGAAGCCGAGCACGACCAAGCCATACTTGGGCTCTTTATCCTGAACGGTATGCCCACCGGCCAGTACCGCCCCGGCTTCGCGCACTTTTTCAGCACCGCCGCGCAGAATTTCGCTGTTAATCTCGGCAGGTAAAGACGGCGGCAAGGCGGCGACGTTCAGCGCAAGGAATGGCCGCCCACCCATGGCATACACATCTGAGAGGGCGTTGGCCGCGGCAATAGCACCGTAGTCGTAAGGATCATCCACCACGGGAGTGAAGAAATCGGTCGTCGCCACCAGGGCGCGATCAGCATCCAATCGCCAGACGGCGGCATCATCCGGCTGGCCAAGGCCGACCAGCAAATCGGGGTAATCTTGCGGCTGAAATAAACCTTGTATGGGGCGCAGAACCTGCGCCAGCGTCTCCGCGTTTAGCTTCGACGCTCAGCCAGCACAACTGGACAGGCCGGTCAGGCGAATCTGGCGTGAGGAGGGAGGGTTCGGTAGAGTCGTATCCATTTATACTTAATTTTCCTGTTAGCGCGCCAAAGTGATGGGGAGCGCCCTTGATGAAAATTGGCCCATAGGAG
>CAZQQJ010000024.1:0-110261 GCA_964595435.1 uncultured Anaerolinea sp.
TCCCTATCGGCCCCTTCGCTAAACCCCTAAAAAGGGGTGGCGGAAAATAAGTAATTATTCCTGGGAAGTGCCCTTGCTATTAAATAAGCTCAAAACAATACCCTGGTGATTAGCAATACCTTTGCCAATTTTGCAATTTATTCTGGATATCACCATATATATATGCTACAACCAGGTTTTAACCGCCAGACATAGTGCTGCAAGAAGATTGTCGTAATCTTGGCAAAGATATTAGATAAATTAATTTAATTTGTCCCGGAGGGCAGTTTTGCTCTCGCCTACTTATATTCTACATCAATTTATAAAAAAGCAGAGGCCTCTTCTCCAGTGGTTTTCAAAATGAAAAGGGCAAGAGAAGCCCTATGCAAGAAGGAGAAAAAGAGTGCAATGAAGGGAACAATAATACCTGAGAGATGACAGTCACAGGGCTTTCTTAAAGTTGCGAGATATTGTCAAAAATGACCTTCTTCGGTAGAGTTAGCGCAGCAACGAAACAAAACCGAGGAAGGTCGAAATGGAGTGTAACACAAATTCTAGCGTAGAAACGAGCCGATCGGCAGGAGTTGTTTTTAGTGTAGGCAGCCTGTACAGTTATCTGCTCAGGCTGAATGACAAGCGAAAGCGACGCGGGCTACAATATGAGTTGGCCATTGTGATCTTGTTGGCGATCCTGGCGAAGTTAGCTGGACAGGATAATCCATCCGGGATGGCGGAATGGGTGAAAAATCGGGATGAGTACCTGGTCGATGTGTTACATTTGAAACGTGATAAACTGCCCCATCACAGCACCTATCGGCGGCTTCTGGAGATCGTCGGAGATGGGGATGATTTTGATGCCCTGATGCAAGAGTTTCTAACCCAAGAGCCCGAGGTAGGACAAAGTGTAGTGATTGCCATCGACGGAAAGACTTTACGCGGCACGATCAGCCTGGACGACCCCTTCGGGTTACACCTGTTAGCAGCCTATTTGCCTGGGGAAGGGATTGTACTGATGCAGATGGTGGTTGAGAAAGACAAAGAAAACGAGATTGTGGTAGCCCCCAAACTGCAAAAATGTCTGGACTTGCATGGCAAGGTGGTCGTCGGAGATGCGATGCAAACCCAAAGAGCGCTATCGATACAAATCGTTGAAGCGGGTGGCGAGTACGCATGGATCGTCAAAGACAACCAACCCAACACCCGTCGGGCCATCGAACAGTTATTTGCGCCAGAAAAACCAGTTCCTGGCTTAGGTTGCCCAGCCATGGATTTCCGTACGGCCAAGACGTTCGATAAAAATGGTGGGCGCCTGGAAGAGCGTACGATCACGGTCAGCAGTTTACTGAAGGATTACCTGGACTGGCCACACATCGAACAAGTCTTCAAGTTAGAACGTCGCTTCACCCATCCGATTACCGGCAAGCTACATCACGAAATCCAGTATGGCTTGACCAGTTTGACAGGCAGGAAGCTTACGCAAAACGCCTGCTAGAAATTGTGCGCAGTGAATGGGGCATTGAAAATGGTCTGCACTATCGTCGGGATGTCACCTTTCATGAAGACCACATTCGCATGACATCCAAACCGGCTGCTCGTGCAATGGCTACGATCAACAACCTGGTCGTCAGCCTTTTGAACCTTCAGGGTTTCCACAATCATGCCAGTGCCCGCCGGCTTTTCGATGCCAAGCCCCACAGAGCCTTGACGCTGATTTTGGGACTTTAAGAAACCCCTGATTACAGTCAAGCGTCAAGCGTCAAGCGGTCTTTGAACAGAGAAAGCTTTAATGCTATAATAATCACGTGGATATGTCTGAGGATGAAGCTTATTTAGCGGCATTCTGCTGGACTAATTTTGCTCGCTCTGTGGGGATACTGATAGCAGGAATTTGGTACATAAGCACCCCTATTCTAAAAGAAAATCCAATTAATGAGGATCAGTTATTGACGTCTTTTCTTTATGGTGGTATTGTTTGGCTTACATTTGCCATTATTAGAAGGATAATCCCTGATTTATTCTATCGCAATGCCTGGGGAGGTTGCTCACTAATAATCATCCCTGCCAGTCTATACTACGTAAAATGGCCCCTTCTTCTCATATCTTGTATCGCGTCCATAATAATAGGGCATCCAATAATTCAAACAATCTTTTTTTATGGCACATTATTCATATATGATTTCATGGCTCTCTTTATGAGCGTATTTTTCAGGAGAGAGTAAGCAAATAGAGGAGCGCCGGCTCCGAGATTTTACACAACTATGATGCTGGTGGCGAATTCAACCGACTTAAGCGGTAAAGTAAATTTAGGGTTCTCTGGTAATTGCCGTGACGAATATGTGTTCTGTACCAGATACAGGATCACTTCGCTGCAAAAGCAGAATATTTGGCAGGTATTTTCGTCAAATCCGCAAAAACCACGGCAATTCCCAATGAGCCCAATTTAGACACGAAAACGGGCCAAAATAAGGTGGTACACTACCAGCTTTACAAGTGGAGACTGACCGCAAGCTGGCCCTGCGCGCCTTCGACCTGATCGAGGCCATCCTGCGCGACCCTTTCTAGGGGATTGGCAAACCTGAGCCGCTCAAGTACCCGGCGCCGGGCGCCTGGTCGCGCCGCCTGACGCAAGAGCATCGCATCGTCTACCTGGTGCGCGATCAGCGCATCGATCTCTTGCAGGCGCGTTATCGCTATTGACCTTTACCCCCCCAACCCGATCGACCCCACCAGCGCCGCAGTCTCCAGCAGGCGCTGGTTCTCCTCGGGTTTGCGGGCGGCGATGCGGGCGAAGCCGGGCAGCCCGAAGGAAGCGCAGTCGCGCACCAGCAGCCCGTAGGGGCGCAGCGAGGCGCGGAAGACGGCGCCGTTGCCCACCGGCAGCAGGAAGTAGTGCACCACCGACGGCGCCGGGGCGTAGCCCAGTTGGCGCAGCGCGGCGCACAGCGTTTCTTTCGCCTGGCGCAGCTTTTGCATGCACTCCGCCACGTAAGCCGTCTCCCCCAGGGCGGCGATCCCGGCGGCCTGCGCCAGGGCGTTGACGCTCCACGGCGGCTGCACCCGCGACAGGGCGGCGATGACCTGCGGGTGGCTCACCGCGTACCCCAGGCGCATGCCCGCCAGGGCGTAATCCTTGGTCATCGAACGCAGCACCAGCAGGTTGGGCCGCCCCAGCGGGATGGCCGAGGGCAACTGCTGGCCGAAAGCCAGGTAGGCCTCGTCGATCACGAACAGCGTATCCGGGTTGCCGTCCGCCCATTCGGCCAGGTGGGCGGGGTCCAGGAATTGCCCGGTGGGGTTGTTGGGGTTGCAGATGAAAACCAGGCGGTAATGGCTGCGCGCCAGGGCGTCGGCGATGCCCTCCGGGCGCGGGGTGAAGCCGTCCTCGGCCTGCGCGGTCCAGAAACTGACCTGCGCCCCGGTGATGCGCGCCGCCTGGGCGTATTCGCCGAAGGTGGGCCCGATCATCAGGGCGGCGTCGCCGGTTTCCAGGTAGGCCAGGGCGGTCAGCCAGAGCAGCTCGGCGCTGCCGTTGCCCGCCAGGATCGACTCGATGGGCACGTTCAGGTGAGCCGAGATCGCCCGGCGCAGGCCCAGGGCCTGCCGGTCGGGGTAACGCCCCGCGGCGGATTCCAACGCCTGGCGCATGGCGGCCTGGGCGGCGGGCGGCGGCCCGTAGGGGTTGGTGTTGGTGCTGAAGTCGATGACTTCTTCGGGATGCTGACCGAGGCGTTCCAGCTCGGCAAAATCCAGCGCGCCGTGCACTACCGGCGGCAGCCACTGGATGACCGCACGCGGCGAGGGGGGACCTGAGAAGTGAGGGGTACGCTTGGGCATGGTAGAATGCTCTCGATGTGGCGTTGTAGAATAAAACTATTATAATAGACCCATTCCGTTTTGGGCCATCGAAAACGGCCATCCGTCAGATAAAGGCAGGAAATGATCAGCAGAATAAAAACGAATTTCTTTTCGCCGGTGTTGCCGGCTCACGCCGATCCTGAAAAAAACCTCCGCACCTGGTTTCTGAGCTATATCCTGCGCAGCCTGATCGTCATCCTGTCCCTGCTTTTCGTGGCCTGGCTGTTATCGGATAGTGACCCCTTCAGCCGGTTCAACCTCATCACGGATGCCATCTTGCTCGGCTTGATCGGGATCATGTTCTTCCTGATGAAGCTCACCGGACGCGGCAGAGCCACCCTGGCCAGTATCGTCCTCATCGCTTCTTTTTGGCTGAGCATGGCGTATATTGCATGGATTGCCGATGGCGTGCGTGACCTGGCGCTCCTGGGACATTTCATTGTCATCCTGATTGGCGGGCTGGTGTTGGGTTGGCAGTCCAGCCTGGCCCTTGCCTTGCTCAGTGTCGGCTATATCTTTGCGCTGGTGGCGCTTCAACTGAACGGCGTGTTGCATCCGACTTTACAGCCGCCTCTGGAATTTGCGCGCGACCTGAGCAGCATCCTGGTGCTGACCTCTGTGATCACCACCCTGATCCTGAAGAGCATCACCAAAGTGATGGATCAATTGCGGGTGAGCGAGAGGCAGTTTCGCAGCGCTTTTGAAAACGCTCCGATCGGTGTGGCGATCGTCGGCCTCGATCGTAAAATTCTGCAGGCAAACCAGGCTTTTGGCGATATCCTGGGGTATTCACCGGAGCAGTTGACGTCTCTCACCGTAGCGGATGTGACCCACCCCGAAGATTGGGAAACGGAAAAGGCCCTCCAGGATAAGCTCCTCGATGCCGAGAAACACACGTTTTCCATGATCAAACGGTATATTCACGCAGACGGGCATGTCGTTTGGGGAAAATTGCATCTATCTCTTGTGTTCGATAAAAGCCAGCGCCCGGTCTATTTCCTGGGGCAGGTGGAAGATATCACCGAACACAAACAAACGGAGGACGAACTTCGCAGAACTCATGACTTGCTGCTGGCCGACATTTCCGAGCGCAAGCGGGCCGAGGAAGCTCTGCGCGAATCCAGGAATCTGCTTCAAACCATCCTGGATACCATTCCCACGCGAATATTCTGGAAGGATCGTGACCTGCAATACCTGGGCTGCAATTTGCCCTTTTCGCTGGATGCTGGAATAGACAAACCGGCTGAGATGATCGGCAAGAACGATTATCAGATGAGCTGGAAGGAGCAGGCGGAACTTTACCGCGGCGATGATTGCCAGGTTATGGAGACCGGGCAACCGAAGCTCAACTATGAAGAACCACAGACGACGCCGGATGGAAGCCGCATCTGGCTGCGCACGTCGAAGGCCCCGCTTCGTAATCTAAACGGGGATATCATCGGTGTCCTGGGGACGTACGAGGACATTACCGAGCGGAAACGGGCCGAAGAGGAAATTCGCCGCATGAACGAGGAACTGGATGAGCGTGTTCGTGAACGCACACGCCAGTTGGAGGCGGCAAACCAGGAACTGGAGGCCTTTGCCTATTCGGTCTCGCACGATTTGCGCGCCCCCCTGCGGGCAATTTCAGGTTATACCAGCCTTCTGATTGCAGATTACGGAAGTCTGCTGGATAGCGAAGCTCAATTGCTGTGTAACAATATTCAAAGCGGCGCCCGCCGTATGGATCAACTCATCGATGATCTGTTGATGTTTTCCCGGTTGGGGCGCAGCGAAATGTATGTGTCAGAAATCGATATGGGCGCCCTGGTGGCTGCCACATACCAGGAATTGACCGCCGCGGTCGATCGGGAACGGATCGATTTTTGTGTCGCTCCTTTGCCACGGATCAAGGGGGACCTGTCGTTGATCAAGCAGGTCTGGATCAACCTGCTTTCCAATGCAATCAAGTTCTCCTCCAAACGCTCCAGGGGGGTGATCCGCGTGTCCGGCGAAGAGGCCAATGGCGAGACTGTTTTTTGCGTCAAGGACAACGGCACCGGGTTCGACATGCGTTACGTGGATAAATTATTCGGGGTCTTTCAACGCCTGCACAGCGGTCACGACTTTCCGGGCACCGGAGTTGGGCTGGCTATCGTCCAGCGCGTCGTTCAACGGCATAACGGCCGTGTGTGGGCCGAGGGGCAAAGCGATCAAGGCGCCGCTTTTTACTTCGCCCTTCCTGCGGCAAGCGCCGGTCCATGAACCTCCCACACCCGGCCGCGGCAGCCGCGAACAGCAGCGCCGCGGCCAGCATCGTCCGCCGCGCCCGGTAGATGTCGGCAGCGGTGGCGGGCCGCCCGCCCGCGCCCAGTTTGTAGTGGCCGCGCTTCTCCAGCGCCACCCCCAGCCCGCCGGCCATGGCGCTCATCGGATAGCCCGCGTTCGGGCTCTGCGTTAGGCGAGCGTCCCGCTTCATCACCTGCCGGGCGCGTCGGGCGTCGCCGCCGGCCAGTGGGGCGGCCAGGGCGATCAGCAGCCCGCTCAGGCGGGCCGGCAGCAGGTTGAGCAGATCGTCCAGCCGGGCGGGAATTTTGCCCAGCCATTCCAGTTCGGCGGTGTGGTAGCCCAGCATGGCGTCGGCGGTGTTGGCGAAGCGGTAAGCCAGCGCAGCCGGCAGCCCGCCCAGGGCGTAATAGAACAGGGGAGCGATCACCCCGTCGGAGGTATTCTCGGCCACCGATTCGACCGCCGCCGCAGCCACCAGCGCCTCGTCCAGCGCCGAAGTATCCCGGCTGACCAGGTGCCAGGCCAGGGCGCGCCGCGCTTCCGGCAGGTCGCCCGCCTCCAGCGCGGACTGCACTTCGCCGGCGGCGCGGTCCAGGCCGCGCAGCGAAAAGGTCGTCTTGAGCAGGGCGGCTTCGGCCAACATGCCGAGCGGGGCGGGCAGCCGGGCGCACAGGCGGGCCAGGACGGCCCCGGCCCCTGCCGCCAACCCCATCCCGCCGAGCACAATCCCGGCCCCATAAGCCAGCTCCGCTATCGCCTTGTGCGGCGCGTCGCGGGGGCGTTCCACCGCTTCGCCCTGCTCGACCGGCATGGCCTGTCCCACGGGTTTATGCGGCGGGCTGCCTGGTTCTGCCGGCTCGGCCTGCCCCAGGGATTTGCCCGGCGGGTCGCCCGGTCCTGCCGAACTGCCTGTCTTTGCCGGCGTGGCCTGTTTCAATGATTTGCCCGGCGGGTCGCCCGGTCTTGCCGGGTTGCCTGGCTCTGCCGGCGTGGCCTGTCCCAGGGGTTTGCCCGGTGGGTCGCCTGGTTCATCTTGCCCCGGCCGGTTGCCCTGTCCGGGCGGGTTGCCCGCCTTCGCCGGGTCGCCCCGGCCCCGCCGCGCCTTCGCATAGCCGATCAGTTGCCCCATCCACGCCGTGGGGTGCCAGCGGTTGGGCGGGTCGCCGAACAGCAAGTCAATCGTGATAGCAAGCAGCAAAATATCCGTTTTCATGGGATATAGGCTCGCCTGTGCGGTGCGCAGCTTCACGCTCATGGCGGCATTCTTCCAAGTCACCCTGCCGGGCTGGGACGGCAGTCTGGATCCATGAAAGATTCCTCCGCGTTCGTCCGCGTTCATCCGCGTCCCATTTCTCTAACGGAAACTGTTCACAACCACCGCGCGGCGACGAACACCAGCAGCACCGCTGTCTCGATCAGGATATTCAACGCGCCGTAGATATCGCCGGTCAGCCCGGGGATGCGCTTCAGCGTGAAGCGCGCCCCGCCCCACAAGACCAGCGCCGCCGCGCCCCAGGCCAGCAGCCCGGCCAGGCTGAGCGTGGCCCAGGAGACGAAAGCCGTTGCGATCAGGGCAAAGGCGCTGGCCAGCGCCGCCTGGCGCGGCGTGCTGTGGTCTTTGACGTCCTTGCCCAGCCCGCTGGGGCGGGCGTAGGGAAAATATACAATCGCCATCGTCATCCCCCAGCGGCCCAGCACCGGGGCGAGCAGCAGCGCCGCCCAGCGCAAAATGCCCAGGTCGTTCAGCGCGCTGTATTGCAGCAGCAGCAGCAGCACGCCGCCCGCCAGGGCGTACGCCCCGCGGCGCTCGTCGCGCATGATCTCCAGGCGGCTTTCCGGGGTGAACCCGCCCAGCAGCCCGTCGCAGGCGTCCAGGAAGCCGTCGATGTGCAGCGCCCCGGTGATCACCACCCACAGCGCCAGCACCAGCGCCGAGCGAGTGCCCGCCGGCAGCAGATAACCGAGCAGCGTGTCGGTCACCATCAGCAAAAGCCCCAGCAGCAGCCCCACCGCCGGGTAGAACGCCGTCGAGGCGCCCATCTCCTGCGGGGTGAACGGGCGCTTGATGAACGCCGGCGAGAGCAGCAGGAACTGCAGAGCGGTCAGGAAGGAGGTGAGGGGGGATGGGGTGGTGGCATCTGATTTGTGCATAGGATAATTCTATCAAGGCTCTCCCGGCGGGTGCTCGCCCAGGCTGTAAAGCACTCTCCGCAAATTGACCAGCCCGGTGCGATTCAACTGCAGAGCAGTCGCCGTTGCTCGCCCGACGGGGGTAATGCCGATGATCAAACTATAATCATCGTTCCAGGTGAAGTGTTCGCGCCAGCGCTGCTGGCGCGGGTTGTAGATGGGCACAGTTTCTCCGCTGACCGGATCTTGCGCCTGAGTGTGGTTGTATTTATGGCTGTTGCACCCCTGGCAGGCCAGGGCCAGGTTTTCGGGCGTTGTGCTTCCCCCCTGGCTTTTGGGGATAATATGGTCGATGGAGAACGGTTGTAAGGCAAAGCGCGCCTGGCTCTGGCAATATTCACAGCAGCCATGCGCGCGTTGAGCGATGACTCTTTTCAGGCGCGCGGGGACACTCTTTTCAGGCATACTGCGGGGGGTGTATGCCCAGGTTCTGCATCAGGATGTTGAGCGATACGCGCCGCAGGCGCGCCAGTTCCCCCAGCGCTGCGGCGCGCTGCGCCTCCATTTCCTCCACCTGGCTGGTCAGATGCAGCAGCTCGTCGTGTTCTGCCGGGGTCAACGTTTCCGCCTGGCGCTTCTCGATCAACTCGCCCAGGCGTTGGCGCAAACCATCTGGCAGGCCCTGGTTGATCTGAATGAGCAGTTCGGCTTCCTGGCGCGACAGGCTGGGCGACTTGCGCTGCGCCTGCAGGGCGAGCACTTGCGCCACGAAACTCTCCAACTCGGCAGCCGGTAACTGCCTGGCCGCCCGCAGCAATTCATCGGACGTAATCTGAGCTTCCACTCGAAAAACTGTCATATCAGCCTCCAGGCGTCTTCGCCGGTTAACTGATTTTACCGCATTTTTTACTCGCAGGATTGGCGCTCCTGCTGACAGGATGCAGCACCAAACGATCCAAAAGGCGCCCGGGCGCCCAGGCCCTCAATTGTCTGAGCGCCTATTCCCCAGGCGCCTGATCCCCAATTACTCTTTTTCAGAGACTCCCGCCTCTCCAAACGTGGCCATCTCGCACAGCGCTTTACACGCTGCATCCACCAGCGACATGGCCAGCACGGCGCCGGTGCCTTCGCCCAGGCGCATCTTCAGGTCGAGCAGCGGGCGGGCCTGCAGCCAGTCCATCATCAGGTGGTGGCCGCGCTCCTGCGAAGTGTGGGCGGCGATCAGGTAGCTGCGCACTTCCGGCGCCAGGCTGGCAGCGATCATCGCCGCTGCCGTGGAGATGAAGCCGTCGATCACCACCGGGCGGCGGTTGGCGGCCGCCGCCAGGATCACCCCGGCCAGCCCGGCGATTTCGAAGCCGCCCACTTTGGCCAGCACGTCCAGCCCATCCGCCGGGTCGGGCCGGTTGATCTCCAGCGCCTTCTGGATGGCGACCACCTTGCGCTCCAGCCCGGCGTCGTCCACGCCCGTGCCGCGCCCGGCGATCTCATCCACCGGGTGGCCGGTGAAAGCCGCGGCGATGGCTGCCGAGGGCGTGGTGTTGCCGATGCCCATATCGCCGGTAGCCAGCAGGTCCAGCCCGGCGGCCAGGCAGTCGAGCGCCACCTGCGCTCCGGCTTCGATCGCCTGCACGGCCTGCTGGCGGCTCATCGCCGGGCCGCGGGCGATATTGCCCGTGCCGTAAGCCACCTTGCGTACCAGCAGATCGGGGTGCGCCGGGATGTCGGCGGCCACACCCATATCCACGATCACCACCTGCGCCCCGACGTGGCGGGCGAAGACGTTGATCGCCGCCCCGCCGGACAGGAAATTGAGCACCATCTGCGGGGTGACTTCCTGCGGGTAGGCGCTGACCCCTTCGGCGACCACGCCGTGGTCGCCGGCCATCACCACCACCGTCTTGTGGGTCATGTGCGGCAGGTGGTCGCCGGTAATCCCGGCGATCTGGATGGAAAGCTCCTCCAGCCTGCCCAGGCTGCCCTGCGGCTTGGTGAGCATATCCTGGCGCTGGCGGGCAGCCTGCATGGCCGCCGCGTCCAGGGGTTTGATTTGGGCGAGTAGTTCGATGAGGTGCATAGAGAATCTCCTTTTAGTTTTTTCGTCGTAGCAGCTTTGCTGCCACGACGAAAAAACTAAAACTCGATCCCCGGCTGCGCCGGCACGCCCTGTTCGTAAGGGTGCTTGATCACGTTCATCTCGGTCACCAGGTCGGCGTATTCCACCAGCTCGGGCGGGGCGTTGCGCCCGGTGATCACCAGGTGCAGGTCCGGGGGTTTGTGGGCGCGCAGCCAGTCGATCACCGCGGCGGTATCCAGCCAGCCGAAGTGCAGCGGGTAGGTGAATTCATCCAGCAGCAGCAGGTCGTACCCCCGGCTGGTGATCTTCTGGCGGGCCAGCTCCCAGCCGTGCAGGGCGTGGGCCACCGTCTCGTCGATATCTTTGGAAGTCCAGGTGAAACCATCCCCGGTCTTGTGCCATTCGATGCCCATCTTCTGGGCGGCTTTGATCTCGCCCCACTGTCCGGTTTCGGCTTTGAGGAACTGCACCACGCAGATGCGCATGCCGCGCCCCCAGGCGCGCAGCAGCAGCCCCAGGGCGGCGGTGGTCTTGCCCTTGCCGTCGCCGGTATTGACGATCACCAGTCCCTGTCTCATGATTGCACCCCCATGCGACCGTCGGGCAGCACCAGCGGGCAGCCGTAATCCGGGTGTGGGATCACGTGCACCGGCACCTGGTAGACCCGGGTCAGGTCGGCTGCGTTGAGCACTGCCTCGGGCGCGCCCTGCGCTTGCAAGCGCCCGTTCACCAGCAGCACCAGGCGGTCGGCGTACAGGCCGGCCAGGTTCAAATCGTGCAGCACCATCAGCACCGCCATCTTTTGCTCGTCGGCCAGGCTGCGCACCAGGTTGAGCAGCCCGGATTGGTGCTGCAAATCCAGGTAGGTGGTGGGTTCGTCGAGCAGCAGGGCGGGGGTCTCTTGCGCCAGGGCGCGCGCCAGCAGCACGCGCTGCTGTTCGCCGCCGGAAAGCTGCCCCACCATGCGTTCGGCCAGCGCCAGGGTCTGGGTGCGCTGCAGGGCGCGCTGCACTGCGGCGTGATCGCTCTGCCCGGCGCGCCCCATCCAACCCAGGTAGGGCGTGCGCCCGAGCAGCACGGCTTCGTAGACCGTAAACGCCGCCGGCAGGCTGTGCGCCTGCGGCACCACCGCCAGGCAGCGGGCGCGCTCCACCGTCGAGAGGCGGGCCAGCTCGCGCCCGTCGAAGCGTACCTGCCCGGCGCGCAGCGGCTGCACCCCGCTCACCGCCCGGATCAGGGTGGACTTGCCTGCTCCGTTGGGGCCGATCACCGCCACGACCTCGCCCGGGTGCACGCTGAAGGAGACATCTTCCAGCGCCATGTGCAGGCCGTAGCTGACAGAAAGGGAGTGGATTTCGAGCATTGGATGCACCTCTTTCTGGATGGGTTTGGCCCGTTTGCCGGGCAAACCCATCCAGCGAAATTACCAATAGGCCTGGTTGCGCGCCCGGCGCAGCAGCCACAGGAAGAACGGCGCTCCGGCCAGGGCGGTGACGATGCCCACCGGCAGCACCTGCGGAGCGAGCAGGGTGCGCGCCAGCAGGTCGGCCAGCAGCAGGGAAGTGGCCCCGCCCAGGATCGAGAGCGGGATCAGCCTGCGGTAGTCGCCGCCCCACAGCAGGCGCGCCACGTGCGGGGCGATCAGCCCGATGAAACCGATAATCCCGGCAAAGGCCACCGCCGCGGCGGTGGTGAGCGAAGCGGCCAGGATGATCAGCGCCTTCACCCGTTCGGCGGGCAAACCCAGTTGCTGCGCCTGTTCTTCGCCGAATTGCAGCACGTTCAGGGCGTGCCCCGCGGCGAGCAGAGCGCCCAGCCCGATGGCGACGTATGGCAAAATGGCCAGCACCGGCGTCCAGCCGCTCATTACCCCGCCGCCCAACAGCCAGCCCACCGCCCGCCGCATGTCGTCGTTCGAGCGCAGCATGAGCAGCGAAGTGAGCGAGGTGGCGAAGGCGCTCACCGCCACTCCAGCCAGGATCAACGTGGTGGTGGGCAGGCTGTGGCCGATCCGCGCCAGGCCGTAAACCACGGCGATGGTCAGCGTGCCGCCCAGGAAAGCCGCCGCCGGGATGGCGTACATCCCGCCCAGCGAGGCCAGCCAGCCGACGCTCATCGCCCCCACCGCGCCCAGCCCTGCCCCGGAGGCTACCCCGATCAGGTAGGGGTCAGCCAGCGGGTTGCGGAACACGCCCTGGTAAGCGGCGCCGCTGCCCGCCAGCGCCGCGCCGGTGAGGGCAATCAGCAGGGTGTGCGGCAGGCGCACCTGGAACACGATGGTCTGGAAGGTCTCGGGCCAATCCACTGCCAGGCTCACCCCGGGCAACTGCCCGGCCAGGATGCGCAAAAACGTCCCCGGCGGGATGAACACCGGCCCCACCGCCACGCTGAGCAGCAGGGCGGCGATGAGCAGCAGGGTATTGACCAATACGGCGCGTGTGAACATTATTTGAAAAGTTCAGGGTGGAGCAGCAAGGCCATCGCTTCCAGCCCGTCCACCAACCGCGGGCCGGGGCGGCTGACCAGGTTGTCGTCGAAGCTGTACAGCCGGTCGTTTTTGATCGCGGTGAGCGTCTTCCATGCGCTGCGGGCTTTGACATCCTCCAGGGTGACGCCGCCCCAGGTGGTGTCGCCGATCAGGATCAGGTCGGGGTCTTTGGCGATCAATTCTTCGATGCTGATCTTCACCCACTCGCTCGAAAGGCTGCCGCCCAGGTTTTCGCCGCCCGCCATACTGATCAATTTGTCGATAAAGGTGCCCGGTCCGGGCGTCCAGGGGGCGTTGGGGTCGGTGCCATCCAGTTCGTAGAACACCAGCGGGCGCTCTTTCACGCCTTCCATTTTGCTCTGCACCGCGGCCACCCGCGCTTGCAGGGTTACGATCAGCGCCTCGGCCTCTGGCTCGTGCCCGCTGAGCCGCGCCACGGTGCGCAGGCTGTCGTACATCCCCTCGAAGTCTTTCGGGTTGGCCAGGGCGAAGACCGCCAGCCCGGCGTCTTCCAGCGCTTTGATCTGCTCGGGGGCGGTGAGCGACGAGGCCAGCGCCAGGTCGGGCTTTTGCGCCAGGATGACCTCCACGTTCAGCTCGCCAAAGCCGCCGCCGATATCGAGGATATCTTTCACTTCGGCAGGGTAATCGGAATAGGTATCCCGTCCCACCAGTTGTTTCCCGCCGCCGACGGCGAACAGCATTTCGGTGTTGGACGGAGCCAGCGAGATGATGCGCTGCGCCGGCCCGGGCAGGGTTATGGTCTTACCGAGGCCGTCGGTGAGCGTGAGCGGAGCAGCGCTCGGCGCCTGCGTGGGGGCCGGGCCGGCTGTGGGGGCTGGGGCGGCTGTGTCCTGGGCTTGCTCCGGCGCGGCTGCCTCTTGAGCTTGCTCCGGCGCGGAGGTCGGGGCGGCGCCGGCGCCCGGCTGGGCAGGTGCAGGCGTGGGCGCCGGCGCGCAGGCGCCCAACAAGATCATCCCCAGTAAGACCAGGCAAAGCAAGTTTCTGAATTTCATAGCAAATGTTCTCCGTTTTTTTCGTCAGGGCATCCGCGTTCGTCCGCGTCCCATTTTCGTAATAAAAAACTCCCTGCCGTCTGGACAGGGAGTTGATTTGCGCACTTGCGTGCTTCCACCTCCTTGCGGCGAGGCCTGTGGAAACAGCCGTGGAGGTGGTCGATCTGGCTTTCCGCAGAATTGCGGATTACAGTTGCGCGACAGCGCCGGACTTGCACCGGCTTCGCCTTTATGTCTTCCCATCCGGGGGTAAGACACCTCTATGGTTTTCGTTTTGCCTCACGCCGCCTGGCCTGCCAGGTGGCGTGAAATTTGTAACGAACGATAAATAAGGATAACACGAAACGGCCAATTCGGGAAGAGCGCTAGGCTGGAAAAATTTTCCAGGGCGCTGCACCTTGAAAGCGCAGCGCCCCGGTCTTACGAAATGATCCTGGCCCAATAATGCTTTCCTCAGGCGAGCTTTGCAGTTTCTATGCTCAATGTAATCACGATGTTCGAGGATCCAGGCCTTGCGATGGTTTACGCCGAAGGAATAATGTAATTGCATTATAGCAAATACTAGCCACGGGCGAGCTTACAAAACGGCAAACGCCCCCCTTACAGAATCGTTGGGTCGCCTGACCCTGCTCGAGCCGCAGCGACGCGGCAATCGCCAGCAAAGTCTCCTGCCAGGTCTGCACTCCGCCCGGCCCCAGGCGGGCGCCCACCAACCCCCACACCCCCTCGTCCAGCTTCACCGCCACCTGCAGATTCTCTTCCCCGTTCTGGATGCGCTTGCTCTCCATGCGCGCTGCCGGCCGGCCATCCACCTGGTACGCCGCCGGCTGGCTGAACTGGAATCCGTCGCTGTGCTGCGCCGCATAGCGCTCGAGGATCGCCTGCGGGGTGGTTTGCTCGCGCCAGACGCGGATCACCACCAGCGCCTGCTCTTTGCTGAACTCACCCGGCGGATCGTCGATCAGCCTTTTCGCCGGCGCCAGCAGGGTCTGCTCGTCGGTTTCGCGCAGCGACCAGGCAGACGGATAAGCGAAGGTGTAGGCCAGCTTTTCCCCATCGGACGTAAAGGGGTGCGCCGTGTACTGAGCCAGTGACTCCCCGGCGTTCAGGCCGCATGCGCCGAGAGCGATCCATAAAAACAGGCCGGCGAGCAGGCGGAGAGGTTTCAAAGTCGAGCGTTTACACACTGCTGCTGCCATCCTGGCTCACCGGGCGTTTTCTTCCAGCCATTCCGCCGCCTGCTCATAGGTCGCCGCGGGAGCCAGGGCCTTGCCGCCCTCGAACTCGATCCATTGCACCTTCCACTGGCGGCTTTCGAGAAACCGGCGGTCGCGCGCTATCTCTGCATAAGCGGGATCGGTCCGGCTGGCGAGCAGCACGGCCAGCTTCCCCGGCGGATAACCTGCGGTCAATGACCCGTCTGCCATCGCGCCGCTGTTGAGCACCATCGCCCACACGCGCCCGGGGTAAGCCCGGACGAAAGCGTGCGCTCCCGTGCTGCTGCCGGAAAACCCGCTGAAGATCACCCGCTGCCTGTCGACCGGAAATTGCTTTTCCACGTCGTTCAATTCCGCCTCCACCAGGCGCAGAGCGGTGGGGAAGTCCAGCCCGACCTCGAATTCTTTGGATGCGGCGATGAGCCACTTGTGCTTTTCCGCCGTATCGGCCCAGGCGATAATCATCGACATAGGGTCGGCGTTCGGCGAGAGCGCGAAGACCAGCGGGTACTTTTTCCCCTGCTCTAACCCATCCGGGGTGTATAACAGGTAGGATACATGCTCGCTGGTCTTGTCGGCGACGCGCCACTCGGCCTCGTGGGCGTTGTTGTAGAAAATGATGGCAAACCCAAACAGCCCGGCCAGGATGCCCAGGCTGAGCAGGATCACCAGATCGGATGGCTGGATTAACGGGGGATCTCTTCTTCTCACGGTTACCTCGGCGTCGGGTGTTTGATCCCAATCTTACCACGCGGCGGCCTCCAGATGGGCGGCCGCCGCGTTCGTTTGCGTTCCATCGAATGGTCGTTCAGATGGCCTTGACCATCAGCAATTCATCGTAATAGGCGCCGCCGTAATAAATGGCCTGCGGCTCGATGCCATATACGGTGAAACCACAGCGGGCATAACAACGGATAGCCGGCGTATTGGTGGTAACCACCGCCAGCTTCACCGTCGCCACCCCCTGGGCCTTTCCCCAGGCGATGCAGGTTTCGATCAGCGCCTCGGCCACGCCCTGGCCGCGCCACGCCGGGGTGACGTACACTCCCCAGATGACCGCGCTGTGGCGCGTCTTGGGCCAGTGCCCGCGGCCCAGGCCGGCCATGCCCACCAGCCGCTCGCCGTTCGCCGCCACGCAGATCACCCCGCTGTCATCGGCGGCATTGCGGTTGATGCGTTCCACCCAGCCTTCCACCGGCTCGGCCAGCGCGGCGGCATGGTCTGCGGCAAAGGCTTCCGGCCGGTTCGCCAGCGCCTCGATGCGCAGCTCGCGCAGGGGCGCGGCGTCCTCAGGCGTGGCCGGGCGGACGACAACTTTCCCCACCCTCACGCTGCCTCTCGATTGGCCAGCCATCTTTTGAACGACTCGGCGCTTTCACCAGAATGGCGTCCGGCCAGTATCCCTGCAACGCTCAAATCTTCATCCAAATTCATCCAGTGGATATATTTGCCATTGCCAATGATTTCAAAACTCGCCCGCTCTTGCTCCGTTCCATACCAGAGACGTGGATACCAGGCAAGCGGTGCGCTAATGGTACGTCCATCTACGAGTTCTAAGACCAACATCTCCTCATCTATCTGGACGTTCTGTACACGTGCTTCTTCGATTTCAAACACCAAAGTACTCATGCCAGCGCTCCAATAGCAAATCACGATTGTCTTGCACCAATCTACCAATCCTGTTCAACTCTTGAGGCCTGAATCCGGTCGCTTTATCGAACATTACAGGATCCAACCAAAACTTGGCTACCATTTTTTTTCTCGTTGTACATGAATGTGAGCAGGTTCGCCATAATCCAAGGAGACAAAGAAAAAGCGGTAAGGACCTATGATGCAAATAGTAGGCATGCGACTATTCCTCGCTTTCTATCCCTTCCTCTTGCCCACCACCCCGTCCCAACGCTTCTGCGACATCTCGATCAGTTCCATGCCCAGCAATTCAGCGACTCGCTCGCCCACTTCGCGCGCCTCCACGATCGAAGCGTTCGCCAGCAGCGGCGTCCAATCTTTATCAGGGCGCACCAGGCGCAGCGAGTAGAACGGCGCCGGCGGGTCGCCGGCCTGACCGGTGAGCAGCACCAGGCGGAAAAACGACTCGAGCGGCTGTTTCCGGGCCCGCTTGAAGAGCAGGAAATCGTTCACCTCCCACAGCTCGCCGGCCGCTTTATCGAGCACCATGCTGCGCCGCCAGGAGGCTGCCAGCCAGCCGACCGCCAGGAAGAAGAGCGCCATGCCCAAGACGGCCAGCGCGTTGAGCGGATTGGCCAGCGCCGCCTGCAAGCCACCCGGGCGAAACAACCCGACCACCCAGGCCAGGCTGAAAAAGGCGCCCGCCGCGGCCAGCAGGCCGCCAAACACCCGCCGCATCCAGCCGGCGCTCTCCTCGATCACCAGGCGTTGGTCAGAGGTTTGTTTCCATTGAGAGGGGGGCATGGGCCTATTATAATCTACGAAAGACCTCAAGACGGAGGCTTCTCCGGGCCGTACTGGATCATGAACAGGCCGCGCAGCTTTTCGCCGGTGGATTGCACCGCCTGCAGGCCCTTGCCGGGGACAGTCAGGTTGAGTTGTAAATTGGAAGTCCAGCGCGGGTAGTTCGGGTCGCACAGGTACACCTTCAACTGGCGGGTGCTCTCATCGAAATCGTAACCGGTGGCGATCACCTGGTGGTTGACCGTGGGGTCGCTGATGCCTTTGGCGCGCACCAACGCCAGCACCACCGGCTTGCCCTGGTCGAGCCGGCGGCGCAGCTTGGGCACTTCGTAGCGCGCCGTGCTCAGCGCCACGTCTCGATCGTCGCGCAGCATCCACTCGATGACTTTCGGAATGACCACCACTCCCAGGCTGTCCAACTGGCGGCCCCACAGATAGAGCAAATAATCCGTCGGCAGGTCGGCGACCTGCTCGTACCCCGGCACGGGCCGCCCGGCGTAATAGTAATCCAGGGCGGCGAAAGACATCCCCCCGCACAGGCCATACACCACCTTCTCCAGGTTGATCTCGCCCAGCAAGGGCAACTTGATCTGCGTTGGAAAAGGCAGGGCGAAGCTGTTGACGAAGCGGAAACCGTTTTGTTCGGCGACGAATTGCGTACGCGCTTGAGCCATAGCCTACCTCGCTAAAAACCGCCGGCTTTTTGCCAGCAGCACCGGCGAATGCGCCGTGTTGATCCCGCCGGACGGCCCGGCAGGAGTCTGCCTGCGTCGATTGCCACGGTGAAACAATTTGATTATACGGTGATCGCGACCGCGAATCAAGACATCATTGTATAATTAACGTACTGTGCGCTCACCTTTCGGTAGAAATGCTCGAAAGCGGCCGGGTTTGGGCCGCTCACGAAAATGGGCAGCGTGGATGGGTTCCGCCGGCCTGCCTGTAAATTATCGGACCATAAAACGTAAGCGGCTCCCCGTCTTCCTGGCGCTGCTGGCCTTATTGGCCGGTGCGCTCATCCTGCTCAACATAACCATCTTCCCCTTCTTCGGCTGGCAGGACCTGTTTTACTACACCATCAGCCGACTCACCCCTGCCTCCTGGTCCGAGCTAGAAGGCCGGCCCTGGAACCTGCAGGCCGTGCTAAGCGCAGAGGGTACAGCCCTGTGGTGGCCCGACCCGCCCGGCAGCATCTGGTTCGAGCTGAGCAACGAGAACATCCGCGGCTACGTCGCCTGCAACGAATTCACCGGCAGGTACTGGTCGAGCCCGGGGGATCACACCTTCGCCGTCAATGGCATCTTCCAGGCCCTGGTGAACTGCCCGCCGCCTGGTGCGCAGCAGGGGGGCGCCTTCCGGCGCGCCCTGGAGACTGCCGAAAGCTATTCCCTGGCCGGCGATGAGCTGCGCATCTTCTGCGCCGGCGGCACGCAGGTGCTGCTGCTCTCGCGTTGAAAAAGCCACCCGGCAAAATGCGCCATCTCACTGCAGATGACCGCCCGCCGGCGCTGCATATCTTTCTAGGTCAGCGCCGGCGCGTTGGCTTTCGATCAGAGCGAAACCCCGCCGAAGATGGCCAGCCGTATGACCATCTCGACCAACCGGTGCCCTGTCTCCGGCAGCGACATCCGTGTTTCGATTAGGAACAGTCCTATCGGTCGCAACGCTCGCTTGCTATCCACCCAATTTTAATGTATGATTAATGCAGCACTCAGCGGATTTGAGGCTCGCCGCCATGTTGGTGATTCGCTTTTGGATTTATGGCTCTACCGGCTTCAGCGGGAAAAGATGCCCAACATCGCCGGATTCGAGGCTTCAGCCGGATGCCACCGCCATATATAGCCCGGCTAAAGCCTCGAATCCCGTCAAAGGCGGAAGAGCCGGATTCATCTATCAGCACTGATTGGCCGCAGGAATACTCTATGATGACCTCAATCAAACGCTGGCTGGCGCCCCCTGTTTTCGATGACGAAGAAAAGAATCGCCGCGCTGAGCTGCTCAATGCGACGATTCTCATCATCCAGTTGTATCTCATCCTGCTCATCGGCGGTGGTCTGCTCGGCGGGAAAACCCCGAGCAGTGTCTCGATCATGAACATGATCGTTTTTATGGAATCCGCCGTGCAGCGTGCGGATGAGATCCGGCAAAAATGTGCAGAGACTGCCCTTCGCTATGACGGCCAATCCCTCTCCGTGACGATGTCCTTTGGCGTGGCGAGTTACCCCGCTCACGGAAAGGAAGCGGAGGAGATCATCATCAAGGCCGATAAAGCGTTGTACAAAGCCAAACATTCCGGGCGGAACCGGGTGATCGTATGGGTTGAGCCATGAACAAATGAGCAAAATCGACGAGATATTTGGGCGCGCGCCAGGATGAACGACGAAAAATCGATGATAGGAACAGATGGCGGTGCTTACGTTGCCGGCGACGTAAACATCGCAGCAGGCGATTTCGTTGGCCGAGACCGCATCACCATCGGCGATGTCTCGGCCAGCCTGTTGGCCATCAGCACGGGTGTGCAGGTGATCTACCAGCACATCCAGCGCAGCCTGAGCGAGGTGGAAATTGCCGAACAGTCCGAAGCCCTCCATCGACGCCGGCTGGCAAATGCTTTGAGCGATTATATCGCCCGGCTGGAGCGCCAGGCGAAAGGGACTCTTGGAGAGCAAAGCACCGGCAACCCCTACAAGGCGCTGCTCGAATACGATATTCAAGATACTGCCCTGTTCTACGGACGTTCGGCGGAGTCCCTTGAACTTCTGGAACACATCCAGCGCGGTAAACTCACCCTTCTGCACGCCGGCAGCGGCGCCGGCAAAACCAGCCTGTTAAAAGCGGGTGTGATGCCGAGGCTGTTGGCCGCGGGTCACCTGCCGGTTTATTTGAGGCCCTACCAGACCCCCGTCCACGCCGCGCTCAAGGGGGTCTTCCTCTCCGGCATGGCGCCGGACCCGGGATTGGCCGGCGCCTCGCTGTATGTTTTCTTGCGCAGTATTTCCGGCCTGCTGCCTCAGCGCTGCCTGGTCGTGTTGGTCGATCAATTCGAAGAGGTCTTCACCGTTCAGAGTGCCGAGGCGCGCAGCAGCTTCGTGGGTGAACTGGCTCCCTGCCTGGACGATGACCTGCTGCCCGTGCGTTGGGTCTTTGCCCTGCGAGGGGAATGGTTGAGCCAGCTTGGCTC
This sequence comes from uncultured Anaerolinea sp., assembly GCA_964595435.1. Taxonomy (GTDB): domain Bacteria; phylum Chloroflexota; class Anaerolineae; order Anaerolineales; family UBA4823; genus RBG-16-57-11. Next base: position 20,645 of record CAZQQJ010000024.1, read on the forward strand.
CTTCCGCCCGCACATCCGAAACCCTTTTTCCAATGAATACCTGTTACGTCCCTTGAGCCGCGAGCAGGCGGAGGAGATTATCATCCAACCGGCCGCCAGGCGGGGCGTGGCTTATGAAGCAGGGCTGGTAAGCCGCCTGGTGCAGGACCTGGATGACAACGGTATCTCGCCGCCGCAGTTGCAGTTGGTTTGCGCGACGTTGTTCGACGCCCTGGATGGGAAGCAGACCATCACGCTGGCCATGTACCAAAGCGCCTCCGGGTACCAGGGCATTCTAACCAACCACCTGGACAGGGTGCTCCAGCGAGATATCCCGCCCGGGCAGCGCCAGAAAGCCCGGCTACTGTTGGAAGAGCTGGTTGGCCCGGAAAAGCGCCGCGCCCTGCGTTCTCGCTCGGAACTGGCGGAAAAGTGCCGGTGGGAGGGCGTCGCTTCTGACGAACTCGACGGATTGCTGGAACTCCTGGTGGACAGCCACTTGATCCGGGTGACGGAAATCGGCGGCGAAGCGGAACGCGCCTACGAACTGGTTCATGAATACCTGCTCGAAGTGATCGATATCAGCCCGGCGGTGCGGGACCGTAAACGGGCCGAAGAGCTCATCCGCCAGGAGCTGCAAAACTGGCAGTACTACGGAACGCTGCTGCCCGGGGATAAATTTCGTCTTGTCGCCGGTGTCCGTGAGCTGCTGAGATTGAACGCCGCCGAGCAAAGCCTGCTGTTTCGCAGCGCCCTCCAGCTCGGCCAGGATGGGACAGACTGGCTGGCCATGCTGTCTGACCCGGCGCAACGCCTGGCTCTGCTGGACGAGGCCTGCCAGGACCGGCAGGCGCGGGTCAGGCGGCAGGCAGCTTCCCTGCTTGGCAAACAGGATTTGCCCGGGGTGGGGGAACGCCTGGTGCGCCTGGCGGTAGCGGATACGGACCCGGCTGTGCGCCGGGCGGCCAGCCTGAGCCTGGCCGATCTGGCCGGTCGGCGCGCCGGGGTGATTGCCGGCCTGCTCCAGGAGATGGAAAGCAACGACCGGGAAAGGCGCCGCAATGCCCGCCTGGCTGCCGCGGAACTTTCGATCAAAGATATTCCGGCAAAGCACCGGCCTGTGGTTCTGGCGACCCGTTTTGGCCCGCTGGCGGCGGCCTGGCTGAAATGGACGCTGGCCAGTGCACTGGGGGTATGCCTGGGGGGAATCCTGGACAGCACCCTGGGCGTGGCGCTTTTTGACAGCCGCCTGACCGGGACCCTGGGGACGTTTGCCAACCTGGCCGTCCTGGGGGCGTTCGCCGGGTTTGGAAGCGGCCTGCTGCAGTGGGCGGCGCTGCGCGGCGCCGAAAGGTTACCGGGCCGGTGGATCATTGCCAGCCTGCTGGGCTGGTCGGCCGGCCTTGCCCTGGATGGGGCGGCCGGTTTCTCCCGGCCGGGGTTGCTGTTCGGCCTGTGCGTCGGTGTGGCCCAGTGGCTGGCGCTGCGCCGGCGCATACCGCTGGCCGGTTTGTGGGTGTTGGCCGGCTGGGCAGGCTGGGCTTTGGGATTGGCGGCCGGGGAAGCTGTGGGCCCGGCAGGATATCGTATCCTGGGGTGGCTGGCGCTGGGGATGACTGGAGGCGCCGTTACGGGTTGGCTGCTCGCCTGGCTGCTGCACCGGTCGGCCCGCGCCGCCAATCGCTGCGCGGCCCGGCGGATTTCTCAGGAGTGAAGATGATGAAAAGATCGGGTGGTCTGTCGAGATGGATCAAAGATTTCCTGGCGCACATAACAGCCTTCGCTGCCCGGCCGGTGGATATGGGACGGCGCAACTTCATCGCCCGCGCCGGCAAAGGAGCGCTGGCGCTGGCGGCCGGGTTGTACCTCTCCCCCCAAACTACCGGGGCGTTTTCACAGGCTGCACCCGGTTCTTTCAATATCCTCTCGCTGGACGGGGGCGGTATCCGTGTGGCGCTGGTTGCCAGGCTGCTGGAGCGGCTCGATCTGCTCCGCCCTGGATTTCTGGAGCGGGTGGATCTCATCGGCGGAAGCTCGGCCAGCGGCATCCTGGCCCTGATGCTGGCGGCCGGTTTTTCCCCGGCGGAAGCCCGTTCGTTTTTTGAGCGCCACGCTCCTGAGATTTACGAGCGGGCCGGCCCGCAGGGCCTCCTCGAGTATCTATTCAACCCGGGCAGCATCGAACAGCGCCGCCGCACCTCCGGCGCCCTGTACTCGAGCTCCCGCCTTGCCGCTCTCCTGGCGGAGTTATTCGGCGGCCGCAGCCTGGGAGACCTGCAGAAAAAGGTGATGATTACCAGCTTCGACCTGGATAATGAGGCGGCGGTACGCACCGAACGCACCTGGAAAGCAAAGGTTTTTCATAACTTTCCATCCCCTGGTTTCAATGCTGGTGAAAAGGTGGTCGATGTCGCCCTGCGCGCCAGCGCCACCCCAGGATACTTTCCCGACTACCAGGGCTATATCGACGGGGGCGTCTTCGCCGGCAACCCCGGCATCGTAGCCCTGGCCGGGGCCCTGCAACTTGCCCCTGGTCTTCGCAACCTGGCAGACCTGGCGCTGCTTTCGATCGGTTCCGGGACGAATCCACAGTTTATCCGCGATGCGGCAGATTGGAGCCCCGAGCAGTGGAACGAACGCCTGGTCGAGCTTGTCATGGCCGCCTCGGTCGGCGTCACTGATTTTCAATGCCGGCAGATCTTGGGCGGCGAACATTATTTTCGTATCGACCCTGTGATGCCCTTTGACGTTCCCTTCGATGCGGTCGAAAAGATCCCGGCGTTGGTGGAGGTCGCCGGTAGGGTGGATCTTACGCTTGCCCTGGACTGGATGGAGAAATCTTTCGGAGGCAAATCATCGATCTGATTGCCGACGCGGCCGTCCAACGCCGGGATCCGGCCAGGGCGAAACGGCGGCGCGCCCGCCAAACCCGCTCTCTGCCCGCTTGAACGCCGCCCCTCTTGCACAAACCCCCCTCGATTATCATACCCCCATCAAAAAGCCGCCCAGGTGCAATGCACGAAGGACACGTGCAATGCACCGGCCATGCAAAATTGCTGGCAGGATGCACGACAAGACAGGGAGAGCCGGGCGGCTGAGTTCTCGGGCGACCCCGAGGAAAGCATACCATTCTAAAGGTGGGAAAAGCTGGCTGGCGAAGAGTTTGCCAGCCAGCTTTTTCGGAAATTTTGTAACTGATAGATTACTTTTCAACTCCTGGCAAGTACATCAGCCATGCTTAATTTTGCAACAACGATAGCCTTCACTCGCCCGGCGTGCAGAGGGAGAACGCATTTCAGAAGCGAACAAACATCACCTGAATATCGCCGGCATATAGGACGCATGAATCTTTACTGCTGTCTCCTTCGAATACCAGCTTTCACTGGCATACCAAATCTCGTCGGGATTAGGAGCACCTACCGCAGTAACGGCGATGTAGTAAGTTCTATTAGGTTCTAAGCCGTCAAGCACTACGGATGAGGCAGTTGATACGAGGGTCGAAGAAATGTAATTACCAGAGGTGATGCCATAATAGACACGATGCTTCGTTGCCAGTACGGCTCCTGGTGCATCTTGCCAGGACACCGTGACTGAGTCATAGCCAAGGGGTACGGCAGTTACATTGATTGGCGCTGGAATGCCAGCCGCTTGATCTGCCAGGGTCATCGCTGCCATGAACTCGCCTTGATAGAACGTGTTGATCGCATCAGTGATCAATAATGTATTGGCGATTGTTCCACTGGCCAGGCGCGCGTTGTAGATATGCTGTGGGACATAGACATCTAAGTCATGATCAACCGGCAATCCCTTGAACGCTCTGGCATGGTCTTCCGTTTTCTGAAGATAGAGATAACCATCTTCGACGGTTGGAAGCAATTCCGTTCCCTCCATAAAGTCGTTAAGCGTAATGAGTTGCACCCAACTGATGGGCACAGTAGTGGTGATACCAACCCCGGCGTTATAATCATCCAATATTCCCCACGTCCAATCGTACACTTGCCCACCTTGTCGATCAATCCAGCGGTGACCGCTACATGACCATCCCTCGCCTACACCAACATCATCGAACCCGGCCCATACGCCTCCCACTCCGAAGGTGAGAGGTGGAGCGAGTGTCGCGAATGTAGCGTAGTACCAACGCAAGTATGGTTCCCCCCAGTTGCTTCCATCACTTTCCCAGGGCTCAGCTTTCACCCACGCATATGAGCCGTCCATGACAGGTAAGTAATCGGGAGGAAAATCGGGATATATCAGGGTGAAATCCTGGGCAACCTGGGCCAAATCGGTCGGCGAAAGAATAGGACCTTTGGGAAAGTAGAACATTGCCGGTTTTCCATTGGCCCACAGATAAGCCGGGCTGCTGGCATACGTTTGCAACATATAGCTGAAATCCGATGTCGCTTTAACAACCGGAGCGGGTTGTCCAATCAGAGCTCCTTCATCATACATGAGCGCAATTTTAAAATCCTTAGCGTATTGTGCGTTGATCTTTTCGGCTTGCTGCAATACCAATCGTGTTGCTTCATCTATGCCACCTGCATCATTATTACCGTAAAAATCGATAACGTATCCATCGATATCTGCCGCCAAAGCCATGAGCAAATGATTTTCAATAGCCTTTGGGTCGGCCGAGTCGTACACCCCGGTAAGTGGATAATGAACCGCAGCGATGTCGTGGAACCCCTGGGGATCAAGGGTATCCGGGTTATGTGAGCACGTGTTCCACATTCTCCATTCACCACGCACGCCGGGCGTTTTATACCAGGTCAGATAATGGCCCAGCACGCGCTTTTCATTCAAATCATCATCGCAGCGTATTACCGATAGACTATCGCTCTGGCGGTTAACGACGTAGACAAGACCACTCTGAGTATCCACCGCTAAATCAATCGGATAATTACCAACAGCGACAGTCTTCACAATGCTTGTACCCTCAATGATTGTCACCGTATTATCGCCTGTGTTGGCAACATACACCTGCCCCGTGACCGGATTATAAGCAATGCTATTGGGATGCAGACCCACAGACAAGGTTGTCAACAAGACGGTGCCGGTGATAACAGACACAGTGTTGGCACCCCAGTTTGACACATAAACATATCCGCTGCCTGGGTCTGTAGTTACGATATCGGTGCTGCCCCTGTAATTGTTGCCCTGAAGGGTGATCGCATTCTGATAATGGACGCCAAGATACTCATCATACCCTGGGCCAAGAGGGATGGTTGCAGTCACTGCCACGCCATCGATAACCGAAACTGTACTTTGACTGGCAGATGTACCTCGATTGACCACATAGACAAGTTCGTTGACCGGGTTGTAAACAACGCCATTCGGGTGATCGCCCACACCGGTTGTGGTCACAAGTGAACCAGCGCTTATGATGCTTACGGTGTCAGCATTACTATTAGCGAGATAGAGATACTCGTTGCTTTCGGCGACTGCACCTGCGTTGGGATCGGCATTATCGCCAACACTGACAGTCCCGTTTACGTATTTCCCAGTGAGGTAGACGCTCTTACTTGTACTCTGGAACCACTTTCCGCTGACGTAAGTGCCATTCGTCGATTGGCTGGGCCACACACCTGCCGGCCCCCAGTATCCTATGCTGTACGAACCAGTCAACTGGGTGCCCTCAATGAAATGTACACGGTCCGCACTCCATTGTGTCACGTAAGTCAGCCCGCTGATGGGGTTTACGCCAATTGAGGTAAGTTCTTGCCATGTACCAGTTGGGAAGCCGTTGATGCGCGCTACCTCGCGGCCATAACTTAGAACGACCACTTGCGGTGTATTCCCACCGGCCTGCAAGACATAGGTGTACTTGTTGATGGGGTTGTAGGCTATGGCAAAGGGGTCGCTCATACCAAGCGGAATTTCTAGAGCACCGCACATGGATCTGTTTCCTGAATTTTCTATCGAGTCCCCCGCTGGCAGATCGGGTATTGCACCGATGTTCCCCGCGCTAAACAGTAGAATTAATGCGAAAACCAAAGATAGTCGGCGACTGGAAAACATAAAAACCTCCGGAAGTTAGTGACGCCAGCAACTGGGGCCAGCGTTTAATAGGATACAAATGCTAGATTCGCGGGCGACTCTCCCTTTAGAAAATCACCTGCTCTACTCCCAGACAGCCTTATCCGACGCATTAAATTGGTTCTATAAAGACAACGATAAACCCACAAGATTCGGTTGCTGCACGACCCTACGTAATCATTATAGAGAAATCCTCGGCCAGAGTCAACAGGTTCATGTAGATTCTGGCTCCTTTTGATGCTGGATGATAGGAAGGCCCGCCCCCATTCCTCTTGTGCTACCATCACATCTCATGTATGATAAAGCGCACCGGAGGTTATCATCTTGGCAATCCGGCAAACCCCCCGAGACATCAGCGGCCTGCACCTGCTCTGCCTGGAATACGTGGCCTTCAAGCAGTTTGCCCCGGAAGCGGATATTGGCTTTGACCTGGCGGAGGAGTACCGCGCCGCGCAGGAACTTTATGGGAAAGGCAAGGGCTAGAGCCTCTTGCATAGATGGTATACATCATGTATGATTGAAAAAACAAAAAGAAAACCTCGCCCGGCAGGCGAGGCATGGCCTCAGCGTGGGATGGACGCTTCAGCAACATAATTCTAAACCAAGCGCCCGCTCTCCGCAAGAGGCCGGGTGCTTTTTCGTTTTGGACCCATCATGCCGCAGATATACGACAACATCTCCAAATACCTCCTGCCCGATCTGAAACAAGCTATCCTGGCCGCCCACCGCGCCGATTTCTGCGTCGGCTATTTCAACCTGCGCGGCTGGAAAGAGATCGGCGAATACATCGACACTTGGGAAGGCTGCGAAGGAAAATGCCTGCGCCTGTTGGTCGGAATGCAGCGCATGCCACGCGATGAAATCCGCGCCTACTACCAGTTTATTGGCGGGGAAGATGACCTGGACAACCAGACCAAGCTGCGCCTGACCAAACGCCTGGCAGAAGAATTCCGCGACCAGTTGACCATCGGCGCCCCCACCAACCAGGATGAAGAAACCCTGCGCCGTCTGGCCGCCCAGATCAAGGCCGGCAAGGTGGTGGTGAAATTGTTCCTGCGCCATACCCTGCACGCCAAGCTCTACCTGCTCTTTCGCAATGACCCTTTCAACCCCATCATCGGCTTCCTGGGTTCCAGCAACCTCACCCTGGCCGGCCTGGCCGAGCAGGGCGAACTGAACGTAGACGTGCTCGACGGTGACGCCTGCCAGAAATTATCCGGCTGGTTCGATGACCGCTGGGACGATTGGGGCACGGTCGACATCTCGAAAGAGCTGGTCAAGATCATCGAAGAGAGCTGGGCGCGGGAGCAGCCCATCCTGCCCTACCACATTTACATCAAGATGGCCTACCATCTCTCGCAGGAAGCCCGCGCCGGGCTGAGCGCCTTCCGTATCCCCAAGGACTTTGGTAACCAGTTGTTCGAGTTCCAGACCGCCGCAGTCAAGATCGCCGCCCATCACCTGAACCGGCGCGGCGGCGTGCTCATCGGCGACGTGGTCGGCCTGGGCAAGACCCTCATGGCCACCGCCGTGGCGCGCATCTTTGAAGACGATCACGACCTGGAGACGCTGATCATCTGCCCCAAGAACCTGGTCAAGATGTGGGAAGGCTACAAAGACCAGTACCGCATGCGCGCCAGGGTGCTCTCGATCAGCCGGGTGCTGCAAGAATTGCCGGTCCTCAAGCGTTACCGGGTGCTCATCCTGGATGAAAGCCACAACCTGCGCAACCGCGAAGGCAAGCGCTACAAGGCCATCCAGGATTACATCCAGAAGAACGAGTGCCGCTGCCTCCTGCTCTCGGCCACGCCCTACAATAAGACCTACCTGGACCTCTCCAACCAGCTTCGCCTGTTCGTCCCCGAAGATATCGAGCTGGGCATTCGCCCCGAGCGCCTGCTGCGCGAGGTCGGCGAAGCGCAGTTCGTCCGCATGCACCAGTGCTCGCCGCGTTCGTTGGCCGCCTTCGAGAAAAGCGAATATCCCGACGATTGGCGCGAGCTGATGCGCCTGTACATGGTGCGCCGCACTCGCAGCTTCATCATGCAAAACTACGCCCAGGCCGATCCCGAAAACGGGCGCAAGTACCTGCCCCTGGCCGATGGCACGCGTTCGTATTTCCCGCTGCGCGTCCCCCGCCGGGCGTCCTTCCCCATTGACGATCTGGACCGCTCCGACCAGTACGCCCGGCTGTACGCCGCCGACATCGTCGAAGCGATCAACACGCTGAACCTGCCGCGCTACGGCCTGGGCAACTACGTCGGCGCCCGGCCCAAGCAGCCGCCCACTCCGGCCGAGAAGGACATCCTGAAAGACCTGGGCCGCGCCGGCAAGCGCCTGATGGGTTTCTGCCGCACCAACCTGTTCAAGCGCCTGGAGAGCAGCGGCCAGGTCTTCCTGGAATCCATCGAACGCCACGTGCTGCGCAATTACATCTTCCTGCATGCCCTGGAAAACGGCCTGCCCCTGCCCATCGGTACCCAGGAAGCCGCCTTGCTGGATACCCGCCTCAACGATGAAGACACCGAGCGCCCCGATTTCATCGACGATCTTGCCGAAGGAGAGGACGAAGCTCCCGACGAAATGATCGTCGATGCCGCCGGCATCCCCGCTTTGAAAAACCAGAAGGGCCTGCGCAGCGAAGCGCAGTTCAAAGCGCGCGCCGCCGAGATTTACCAGCTCTATCGCAGCGCGTATCGCTCGCGCTTCAAATGGCTGAACGCCGGCCTGTTCACCAACAGCCTGACCAGAGACCTGCGCCAGGACGCTCTCAGCCTGATCCAGGTGCTGGAAAAGTGCGGCGATTGGGACTGGCAGCGCGATGCCAAGTTCCATTCCCTGCTTGATCTGATCACCCGCCGGCACGCCGGCGAGAAGATCATCGTTTTCACCCAGTTCGCCGATACGGTGCATTACCTGGGCCAATGCCTGCGCGCCTCCGGTGTGAACCACTTTGCCGAAGCCAGCGGCGGCTCGGCCGATCCCACCAGCCTGGCTTGGCGTTTCAGCCCGCGCAGCAACGGCGTGGCTGGCCAGGTGCGCCCCGAAAACGAGCTGCGCATCCTGGTCGCTACCGACGTACTCAGCGAAGGCCAGAACCTGCAAGACGGTTACATCGTCGTCAACTACGATTTGCCCTGGGCCATCGTGCGCCTGATCCAGCGCGCCGGCCGCGTCGACCGCATCGGCCAGGCCGCCGAGCGCATCCTGTGCTATTCCTTCCTGCCCGCTGATGGCGTGGAACGCATCCTGCGCCTGCGCGCCCGCGTCCGCCAGCGGCTGAAAGAGAACGCCGAGGTGGTGGGCACTGACGAGGCCTTTTTCGAGGACGACCAGAACGACCAGGCCGTCATCGACCTGTATAACGAAAAGGCCGGCATCCTGGACGGCGACGAAGACGCCGAAGTCGACCTGGCTTCCTACGCCTACCAGATCTGGAAGAACGCCACCAGCGCCAACCCTGCCCTGCAGCGCCTGATCCCCGAGCTGCCCGACGTGGCTTATTCCACCAAAGCCCACATCCCCTATCCCGGCGCCCCGCACGGCGTGCTGGTCTATGCCCGCACCGGCGAGGGCAACGACGCCCTGGCCTGGGTGGACGAACAAGGCCGGAGCGTGACCGAGTCGCAGTTCGAAATCCTGCGCGCCGCCGAGTGTAGCCCGCAGACGACCGCCCTGCCCCGCCAGGAGCAGCACCACGACCTGGTGCGCAAAGGCGTGGAGCTGATCGCCGCCGAAGAAAAGATTGCTGGCGGGCAATTGGGCCGGCCTTCGGGGGCGCGCTTCCGCACTTACGAACGCCTCAAGCGCTTCGTGGATCACAACCAGGGCATGCTGTGGGTGACCCAGGAACTGCTCAAGGCCGTGGATGAAATCTACCGTTACCCGCTGCGCGAGAGCGCCAAAGATACCCTCAACCGCCAACTGCGCAGCGGCATCGACGACCACCAACTGGCCGACCTGGTGGTGGCGCTGCGCGGCGAAGACCGGCTGTGCGTGGTGGAGGAAGAGGTGCAGCAGAGGGAGCCGCGCATTATTTGTTCGTTGGGGTTGGCGAAGGGGTGATGGATTGGAGTCAATGCTTAGACTCTTGACAACCGGCTGGTTCTATAGTATTTTATATGCATTAGAACCCGCAGATAGCGCCATCGTCCGCTGGATGAGTGGATCCCAGCTATCTGCTATACATATTCTGGAGAAGCATTGTTCTGCTTCTCCTCATTTTTTAAGGGGGGAGGTGCTATGACCAAAGCCCGCATCTTCATCGACTTCTGGAACTTCCAATTATCCATGATCCAGCGAATGGGCAAGCAATATCGTGCAGACTGGATCAAATTATCTCCCTGGTTGATCGACCAGGCCCAGATTCTCGTCGGCAGCGATCTGGTTTACGCGGAGATGCGCGTCTATCTGTCTTTCAACCCGCGTTCTGTCGAAGATCGCCGCTTGAAAGACTGGGCGCTGAATACGCTGGACCGCTTCCCTGGCGTGCACGTGGTTGCCACAGAGCGTAAGCTCAAGCACGCGCCGTATTGCCCGACCTGCCATACGCAAGTGCAAACATGCCCGAACTGCGGCGCGGCAATGTCCGGCACGATCGAAAAGGGAGTCGACACGGCTATCGTCACTGACCTGCTCAGCCTGGCCTGGGAAAATGCCTGGGAGTTGGCCATCCTGGTCACCTCCGACCGGGATTTCATCCCCGCCGTCGAACTGCTCAACCGCAAAGGGTTGCGTGTGATCAACGCCCATTTCCCACCGGCGGGTATGGACCTGGCGCGCCAGTGTTGGGGGAGCATTGATCTGCGCCGGGCGCTGACTGAGATTGCGAGATCATGAATCGATGTTCAAGGGGTTTGCAGCACAGGATTCGATCGACCAATTACCGGGACTGGAACAGGAAAATGTCGTTTAGAGCGGCCCAGGGAGTCTGTGAAACATGCCTTTTGTCTTTGAACGTGCTCGTTCTTATCTGAGTTCAAACAACCTGACGAAACTCTTTATCGAAGAAATGGGCTGGGACCACCCGGCGGCCGACCTGGTGATCCAATTCAACGGCGAAAGCCTGAAGCTGGCGGCCATTGCGCAGAAGCGCGGCATGCAGGTTTTTCGCTGCCCGCCGCTGCCCGACGGGCGTCTGCCCGATTACGCCGCACGGCGCAAGATCGAAGCCCTGGTGCGCAAGTCGGCCCACGAACACCTGATTGTTTTCACCAACGCCGATCACAGCCAGCAAAAATGGCAGTGGGTGCGCCACGAGCCGGGCCGGCCGACGGCTTGCCGTGAGTACGATTATGCCCGCGGCCAGAGCGGCGATGCGCTCTTGCAACGCCTGCAGCACGTCGTTTTCGATTTCGAAGAAGAAGAGGGCCTGACCATCCTGGACGTGACCCGCCGGGCACGCGCCGCCTTCGACCTGGAGCGGGTCACCAAACGCTTCTACGAGCGCTTTACCGGCGAGCACGCCGCCTTTATGAAATTCCTGCGCGGCATCCCCGACGAAGCCATGCAGCGCTGGTACGTCTCGGTGACGCTCAACCGCCTGATGTTCGTCTATTTCATCCAGAAGAAGGGCTTCCTCAACGGCGACCCGGATTATCTACGCACCAAGCTGACCGAGAGCGGCTATCACGGCCCGGATCGTTATTATCGCGACTTTCTCTGCCCGCTGTTCTTCGAAGGTTTCGCCCGCAAAAAGAGCGAACGCTCGCCGGAGACCCGGCGGCTGTTGGGCGAGGTGCCCTATTTGAACGGCGGCATCTTCCAGCGCCACCAGATCGAGGAAGCCTACGGCCAGGCGATCCACATCCCCGACGCGGCCTTCCAGCGCCTGTTCGAGTTCTTCGAGGGCTACCGCTGGCACCTGGACGAGCGCCCGCTGCGCGCCGACAACGAGATCAACCCCGACGTGTTGGGCTATATCTTCGAGAAGTACATCAACCAGAAGCAGATGGGAGCCTATTACACCAAAGAAGACATCACCGAGTACATCGGCAAATACACCATCCTGCCCTTCATTTTCGACCAGGCGCGCCGCCTGCACCGGGAAATCTTCGAGGGCGATGACAGCCTGTGGGCGCTGCTGGAGGCCGACCCGGATCGTTACATCTACCCGGCGGTGCGGCACGGCGCCGATCTGCCCCTGCCGCCGGAGATCGCCGCCGGCGTGGAAGACGTGGCGCAGCGCGGCGAATGGAACAAATCTGCTTCGCCGGAATACGCCTTGCCCACCGAGACCTGGCGCGAAGCCGTCGCCCGCCGCCAGCGCTGCCAGGAAGTGCGCCGCAAACTGGCCAACGGCGAAATCCGCGCCATCGACGATTTCATCACCTACAACCTGGACCTGCGCCAGTTCGCCCAGGACGCCATCGAGAGCCTGCCCACGCCCGAGGCGCTGCGCGCCTTCCTCAAGGCGGTAGCTTCCATCCGGGTGCTCGACCCCACGGTGGGGTCGGGGGCGTTTTTGTTCGCCGCGCTGAACATCCTCGAGCCGCTCTACGAAGCGCTGTTCGGACGGATGCAGGCCTTCCTGGACGAGATGGAAAGCGCGCCGGGAAAACACCGTCCGGAGAAGTTCAAGGATTTCCGCGGCCTGCTGGCGCAGATGGCGAAGCACCCCAACCCGCGCTACTTCATCCTGAAGTCGATCATACTGTACAACCTGCACGGGGTGGACATCATGGACGAGGCGGTGGAAATCTGCAAGCTGCGCCTGTTCCTCAAGCTGGTGGCGCAGGTGGAGCGCGCCGGGCAGATCGAGCCGCTGCCGGACATCGACTTCAACATCCGCGCCGGCAACACCCTGGTGGGCTTTGCCAGCAAAGATGAAGTGCAGCGGGCGATCACCTTCGGCAAGACCAAAAACGGCGCGGTGCAGGCGAAGATGTTCCTGCTGGACGAAGACCAGCAGGCGCTGCAGCGCATCGAGCAGCAGGCCGAAGACGTCGACCGGCTGTACCGCCTGTTCCAGCAGCAGCAGACCGAACTGGGCGGGGTGGTTTCCGCCGGGGACAAGCAGGCCCTGCGCCAGCGGCTGGAAGCCCTGGACGATGAGCTAAACCGCCTGCTGGCGCGGCAGTATGGGGTGGAACTGTCTGATGTGCAAGCCTATGCAGGGTGGCTGGTTTCGCACAGGCCGTTCCACTGGTTTGTGGAGTTCTATGGCGTAATGAAGGGAGGGGGGTTTGATGTGGTGATTGGGAATCCGCCTTATGTAGAATACTCCAAAGTGAAATCTGATTACACGCTTAGATACTATATGACGGAGGAATGTGGTAATTTATACGCCTTTGTGGTGGAAAGAAATATTAGCCTAATGAACAAGATTGGTAGAACAGGTATGATTATTCCCCATTCGGCTTTTTGTACGGATCGGATGGCACCAATTATGAGCCTGTTTAGTAAGCGTGGAACTTCATGGGTATCTACATATGACATACGCCCGGCTAAATTATTTGTTGGCGTTGACCAAAGATTGGCTATTTACATCTCATCACTCTCAACATCGCCACAACTTTTCTCTACACGATACCATCGCTGGAATGATGAAGCACGCCCTACTTTGTTCACTCAACTCAATTACACTTCAATCAACAATTTACTCTATGCAAACTCATTCCCAAAGGTGGGCTCTGTGATTGAGTGTTCGATTTGGGAAAAGCTTCATAATCATCGTAGACTTGAAGATATTTCACATGGGCAGTCGAAACTGTATTTTCATAATGCTCCCAGATATTGGATTCGCGCAATGATATCTGCTCCATATTTCTGGAACGAGAGAGATGGAGAGAAATTATCCACTCAAGTAAAAGAGCTATTTGCTTCTCAAATGGATAATGCGAAAGTGGTCGCCGCAATATTAAACAGTAGTATTTACTATTGGTGGTTCGTATTATTGTCTGATTGTAGACACCTCAATATGCGAGAAATAGAGCGTTTTCCTGTTGGGCTTTCAGAAATCCCTGAGGCGATAAAATATGAACTTGTGGACAGATGTGATTGCTTAATGAAAAGTTATAGCCAACATTCAGTTAGGAAGGAAAGCACTTATAAAGCTACTGGTAAGGTCGTATATGATGAATACTACCCCAGGTACTCCAAAGCCATTATTGATGGGATCGATCAAGTGCTGGCAAGTCATTACGGTCTTACAAACGAGGAGTTAGATTTTATCATCAACTACGACATCAAGTACCGCATGGGACAGGAGGAAGATGGGGGCGAGGAGTGAGGGGCGCGAAAAGCCTGGATCGCGAAGGGCGCTGGATCGCGAATGCCGCGAAAGGTACGAAAGGCGCGAAACGCGAAAGGGCGAAAGGGGGGCATGGGCGCAGGCGCGGGGTTCTTTTTCGCGATTTTCGCGTCCTTTCGCGAAGTTCGCGATCCAAATTTTTGCGCGATACAATATGCTGTAGGAGGTTGGATCGCAAAGGACGTTGGATCGCGAATGCCGCGAAAGGTACGAAAGGCGCGAAAGCGCGAAAGGGGGGCACGGGCGCGGACGCGGGGTTCTTTTTCGCGATTTTCGCGTCCTTTCGCGAAGTTCGCGATCCAAATTTTTGTGCGATACAATATGCTGTGGGAGAGTAGATCGCGAAGGGCGCGAAAGGTACGAAAGGCGCGAAACGCGAAAGGGGGCATCAGCGCAAGGCGGGGGCCTTTGTTGTGATTTTCGCCAAGTCCATGACCCAAATTGTCGCACCGTCCGATCACCCGGCAGCCCGCTAAGCGACGAGAAGTCGAACGAAAGGAGGCAGCGATGATGAATATATTGTAACCGCCATGCTTAACCATCGAAGAAATTCGTTGTGGCAAACCTAAACATCAAGCGAACACTGAGAGGAAAAATGAAATCGTCAAAAGTATGGCTGGCGCTCGCTGGCCTGATTATCCTGCTGGTTTGTTGTGTTTTTACCCTGTGCATCGCGGGGAGTAGCGTCTGGTTTTTCGCCAATCGATCTAATGTAGATGATTCTCAATCCAGCGAACCGACTGCAATGTCACTGTTGTATCGCTCACCGTACGATTCAACACCTAAAGTCACACCTGAAAGCCAAACAACGGTGGAGATCGCCCCCGTTGCCGAGGCGAAGCAAGCGGCAACCTCCACTGCGCTGCCGGCCCCGGCGATACCTGTTCCACCGAGCATAACGCCTACATACACCCTGCCGCCTACGCTCACGCCGACATTGCCTTTGCCGACATCGACCTGGACAGACGAGCCAACCTGGACGAGTCTGCCAACGTGGGTAGATGAGCCTACCCAAACGCGTGAGCCGACCTGGACAAGTGCGCCGACCTGGACGAGCGTGCCTGTACCGACGAATACACCCAGGGTTATCGTTCAGATTCCTTCGGGGAAGTGGGAGTATCTTACACCGGATGTTATGATTAAAGTTGAAATTACATCAGAGGACGCCCAAAGTGGATTGATAACGATTGTAGGAACAAACTACGGAAACATTCAAAACCCCTGTCGTGTATTTTTTGGGGGCATAACAGTATATCTAGAAAACGGCGAGAAAAAATTCAAAGTTATAGATAATTCCGGCTTTGTATCAGGTACCTTTGTAAATGATGACCAGATTAAGATCAGTGTAATTAAGGATAATTTATGTAACGGCGCAACCTCTGGGATTTTGACACGAACCAAATAGGCGTATAGATAAAATGGATAGTTCTGGATCGTAAAAGATGTTGAATCGCGCAGAGAGCGAAACGCGAAAGCGCGCAAAATGGGTACACGCTGGCAGCCGGGTTCCCTTTCGCGTTTTTCGCGCCCTTCGTAGTTTCGCGATCCAAAGTCTCTGCGCCAGAACTGCCTGAACCTGTGTTTGATTTTTGTCCGGCTGTGTACTAAAATAACCATCGTCCGATTGCACTGGCAAAGTGTTTCAGTAGAGAGTATTTCTTATGGAAGACAGATTTCAGGATATGGATAACGGCGTAAGCGATGGCCGGTTTATTTTGCCGCCATTGCGGATGGCATTGCCCCCTTATGGACGCCCCTGAAGCCCTGCGTCCCTACCTTGGCGAGCACACCCCGGACCGGCTTTCCCACCTGGGGAACGCCGGTCTCCTGAAACTCCCCCTGCTGGCAGTGCTGTGCTCGCAGCAGTGCCCGGCCAGCCTGATCTTGCAGGCCTACGACCTGGCGGGAAAGCTGGCGCAGGCCGGCGTGGCGGTGATCGCCGGGTTCCATTCGCCGGTGGAGCAGGAGATGCTGGCGGTGCTGCTGCGCGGGCGGCAGCCGGTGGTGGTCTGCCCGGCGCGCGGACTGGAGGGGATGCGTTTGCCGGCGGCGTGGAAAACGCCGCTCGAGCAAGAGCGTTTGTTGCTGCTTTCGCCATTCCCCGCCGGCCTGCGCCGGCCGACGGCTGAAACTGCCGCGGCGCGCAATCGATTGGCAGGCGCGCTGGCGCGTGCAATCTTTGTCGTTCATGCTTCGCCGGGCGGCCGGCTGGAAAAGCAGTGCGGCGAGTTTATCAGCCAGGGCAAGCCAGTCCTGGCATTCGATCACGCCGACAACCGACGTCTCTTGCAAATGGGAGCAACCGGGATAAGGGACCTGGCCCAATTGGGGCCGTTTTTGCATCCATCTTTACCGCCAGACTGGGTTTGAATTCGCGCTCACTGTTCGACGCTTTCCCGCTGCCGCCCGGCCCGGTGGAAGCGGACGCACAAAATGCCTACCGGACCGTCAGCCCTTCCCCGCAATACACGCAATGCGGCTCGTCCATCCCCTGCGGCAGGAGCTGCATTTTGCCGCACGCCGGGCAGGGATGCAGCACCTGCACGTCGTAGCCGCAGCCGGCGCAAAAGTGGAAACCCTCGCCCAGGGCGCGACCGCAGCGCGGGCAGTGCATGGCTGGCGGCGAACTGATTTCTTCTGCTGCGGGCGTCACGGGTGGTTCGGCTGCGCTTGCCGGCGTGTCCTCCACCGGCGCCGCTTCCAGGGTCTCGCTGCTATCGCCAGTTTCGTCTGCCTGCCCGGGCGCCGCTTCCGCCGTAGAGAACAGGGGTGATTCACCCTCCGTCGGCTGACCTGCCGTTGCCTGTGCAGCGCCTGCCGTTGATAGGTCGCCGGGCTCGATGAGCTGTCCGGCGGCCTGCCTCGCCTGTCGGGCGTGCAGGGCATAGAGCCCCATAAACGTCGCCACCAGCAGCACGCCTCCGATGGTGAACACCAGCCCGCGCCAGGGCAAAAACTGGCCCAGCGAGAGCACCCCCAGGAAGACGAACAGCGACCAGCCCGCCGGGAACAGCGTCCGCCGCCAACCGGCGCTCACCCCCAGGAAGGCCAGCACCAGCGCCGAGATACTCACGAAGGCCAGCGCCGCCGCGGCGTAGAGATAGACCAACCCGCTCAAAAAGGTCAGGGCCGGGTAGAAAGCCACCAGGCACAACCCCATCAGCAAATAGGCCTCCAGCCGCAAATGGACCCCGCTCGCCCGCAGCAGCAGCGCCAGCGTGGCCAGGAACATTCCCACCAGGAAAGGCGCCAGCCCGGCCAGCAGCGTGAAATGGTCTTCGAGTTGCTCGACGCGTTGGGCAAAGCTCAAGCGGCGCGGCAGCTCGATGCGGATGTTCCGGCTGGGGATCAGGTCGGCGTACTGCCAGGCCAGCACCTCCTCTTCCTCGCCGCTCTCCTGGCTGGAGGTGGGCAAAGAGTCGCGTGTGACGCTCGTGCCGCTCACGCCGCGTACACGCAGCACCACGTCCACGTCCGAGCGGCTGTTTTGATTGAGGGCGTAGCCAAAGCTGTTGACCCCATCGGCTTTGTACCGCACCGCCAGGGTGTGGCGCTGGCCGGCGACCAGCGTCGAAACCCAGCGAATGCCGGACGTCGTGTAGCTGACATTTTCCGGCTCGCTGCCATCCACCAGGAAACGCACCTCGTGCAGCGTCTCCAGGTTGCCCGGGAAGGGGAACACCATCTCCACCGCGCCGCTCTCCGCCAGGCTGGAATAAACCAGCTCGTACTCGGCGTCGAAGGTCAGGTCGTAGCTGGTCACGCTCACCCCGGCCTGCTCTTCATAACGCGCCATCAGCGTGGCTTCCACCCGGCTCTTCCAATCCGAAAAAGCCGCCGGCTCCAGCGCGGCCTGCGCCGGCGCGGGCTTGCCGTCTTCCATCTTCTCAGCCCCTGGAGCCAGGTTGCTCCAGGTTGGCGCGGCCTGGTAAATTCTGCGCGCTTCGTTGTAAGCCAGGAACTGCTCCTGAGGGGCCGAGTACAGGAACCCCCCCAGGTTGCTGATGGCCAGCAAATAGATCGCCAGCGCCGCCAACAGGCCAAAGATCAAGGCCAGGTTGATCAAAGGCCGCATGCGCTTGCGTATCGAGGTTGAGCTGGATTTCATGGCTGCCTCCCTGTTTCGTCGAATAGTCTTGTAGTAAAGATCAGTATAACAAAGCTCAAGTACGAGACGATGGCAGGGGGGTGTCAGTTCCCTGGCAGATCAAGATCACTACTCAAGAACCTCGGACCTGGGGTATACTCTCGGATGCCGGCGCCTGCTTTGGGTAGCATTCTGGCCGAAACACAACCCTGCCTCGATATGGATGACCTTATGGATATCACTCAATGAAGTTTACCGCGCGTCATTTAGCAATACTTATAGTTTGTTGCCTGCTGATGCTGGGTGTTACAAACTGTACTTCCAGGCCATCCGATCCAGAATTAAACGCCCGGCCTGCCTGTGTAACCATCGATAGTTATAGCAATGTTATTGAACAGGTGATGGATGTTCGACCAGACTGGGACCTGTTGGGACAAAAGAAAGATGGTATCAAGTATCGTTGGGCGATTGAGGATGAAAGCGGAAAGCACACCTTATCTGCATTTTTGACGTCAGATGGATGTGTTTGTGCTACGCTGGCGTCGAGCCAATTCCGCATGGGCGGCGGTGGAGAAGAGACGGTGGGACTGTTTCAGGGCGCCGCGGTCGCCCCCGTGTCTGATCTGGACTATACCGCCACGTGGTTGGAACCGAAAATTTCCTTTTCTTGCGGGGTGTCCTATGTCCTTCGGATGCCTTATGAAGCAGAAAAACTCATGGACGATGGAACAAACTGGACACTTACTTGCTCCAGGAGTTCAGGCGGCGAGGCATTCGATGCGCTTTATACCCTCAAAATCGTTGCGCCAGCTTGTGTCGATATCATCGAGACAAGCGGTGATTTTTGAACGATTGCTTCCTGACAAAGCGTGAAATGACTGCCTCCTCCTCCAAAATTCAATCGGACTTCGACCGCATCGCTGCATTATCCGATGATGGGTGGAGCCACAACAGCCATTATCACCCGTACCTGTTGAAGCAAGCCGCATCATCCGGCGCGGATGCGCTCGAAATCGGCTGCGGCGCGGGGGCCTTCTCTCGCCTGCTCGCCGGGCGCTTTCGACGCGTGCTGGCTCTCGATTTATCCCCCCGCATGATCGAGCTGGCGAAGGAACGTTCGGGCGAGTATCCCAACATCGATTTTCAGGTGGCAGACGCCACGACGTATGATTTCCCCGCCGGGCAATTCGATTGCGTCGCCACCATTGCCACGTTGCACCATTTGCCCCTCGAGCCGATGCTCTCCAAAATGAAGTGCGCCCTCAAGCCCGGCGGGACGCTGCTGGTGTTGGATTTATTCCGCGCCGAGAGTTTCGCCGATTTGTCTGCCGCGCTGTTGGCGATCCCTGTCGATCTGGCTCTCCGCCTGGTCAGGCTTGGCCGCTTGAGAGAACCCCCGGAAGTGCGGGCGGCCTGGGCGGAACACGGGCGCACCGACGTCTATCCTGCTTTGTCGCAGGTGCGCCGGGCGTGCGCGGCGATCTTACCGGCGGCCCGGGTGAAGCGACATCTTTTATGGCGCTACTCGATCGTCTGGAAGAAATGTGTGTCCTGTTGACCACCGTCTCGGCCATGCAGAATGGTTTTCTAACCGCCGTGGTCGAAGATTGCTGCGCCGACGAACCCGACGCCCACCAACAGACGCTCGACCGGTACGCATTTATCTTCGATCGCGCCACTGTAAGTTCGATCCCTCATCGCCGCGCCGGATGGCTGGAAGATTTGAAGAGGTTGTATGGCAGAAGATGAGCCAATCCTGATCGAATCGGACCGGCTGTTGATCCGGCGCCCCGCAGACGGGGATCGCCCGTGCCTGGAGCGGGTCTTCTGCGACCCGGGGATGATGCACTACCTGGGAGGCCCCTGGAACCCGGAACAGGCCGCCGAAGCGCTGGCCGAATGGCGCGAAGCGTGGGGCGTCGACAACCGCTGGTATGGCGCCCTGGTCAGAAAAGACACGTTGGAACCCATCGGCACGGCCGGGTTTACCGAGAATACCCTCCCGGACGATGCCGGCCTCGAGCTTTCCTGGTTCGTGCTGCCCGAGCACCAGGGGCAGGGCTTTGCCACCGAAATCACCGCGGCGCTCTTGTGTTTCGCATTCGACGTCCTGGGAGCAGAGCGGGTGGTCGCGGAAACGCACCCCGCAAACCCGGCCTCCAACCGGGTGCTCGAAAAGCTGGGTTTCGAGCGCCTCGGCGAACGGCGCCATTCGTATGACTACCTGCCCGGGTTCGAAACGCAGGTGGTTTGGGGTTTGACCCGGAAAAGCTGGCGAGGATAGAGTGCTGTGTGAAATGTCTTTACTGTGATCCCCTCGCGCAGGGCGGGCCGGTAGATCATGCCGATGCTGTCGCCATAGCGGGCAATGTCTTCTTCGGTCGCGACGATCACGTCGACAGGGATGCCGATGCCGTGCAAGTTGCGGTAAATTTGTTGTTCCAGGCGCCGGCGGTGCGCCGGGCCGCGTACGACAGCATTGATCTACCCTGACTCCAAACGGGTAATGAATTCGCTGGCATTGAGTACCTGGAAGGCATCCGTTTTTAGATGGCGCAGAAAATGGCGATTTTCGGATACCAAATATTGTACTTCCATCCATTCGGCAAACGCCCCAATAAAAGCATCCGCTTTTTCTGGTAAACCCAGGCCAGCGTATTTGACAACCAGGGCCGGGGGAACTGGCTCGTCAACAATAAAAGCAAAGCTGCGCCCCTGAAAAAGCTTGTAGAAACGACGTACCCTGCTCTGACGTGGTCAGATTTCGGGTAACTTCCTGCGCGATCAAGCGCGGGATAATCAGATTCAACTCTGGCCCAATGGACTCGAGCAGACGAGCTGCTATCGAATTGTCCCCTTGGATGCCGGGGATGAGTGCGCTGCTATCGATACAGATGCGCATACTCAGCTTTGAAGATCTCGCGCCGGGTCTGGCGCAGTCGCTCAACTATTTCATCCTGAGTGAGCCCGATTTGTAAGCCGCCATCCTGTTCGATCTGCTGGCGTAGTTCATCCAGGTCACGCTGCCAGGCGCGCCGCTGGTGGGCCTGTTCAACCAGGTGTGTGATCACCTCGATCGGATCGCTTTGCGACTCGCTGGCCAGATCCTTCAACTGGCTGTACAGCCTGGCTGGAAGCTGGACGTTCACTGTTTCTGGATTCATTGGGTTGCCTCAAAAAACACACGTATGGACGCAGATCGGATGTTTGTTAATTAGTATAGCACAACTTGGGGACATTCGTGTATACGCACAGATGGCGGCCGAATAAGTCCATACCCTAAGGGTCTCCAAGACCCTTAGGGTCTTTTGCCCTCCGCCAGCCTCTCCAGCGCCCGGTAATACGGGGCGATGCTCGGCAGATAATGCCGCTCGTTTGCCGCGTGCGGGCCGATGCCGGTCTGGCCCCAGACCACGCCCTGGCCGCCGGGGGCGAAGCGGGCGCTGGTGCCGGGCAGTTTGCGCCCCAGGCGCGGCTCGGCGGCGCTTTCCTGGCGCACGGCGGAGAGCAGGGCGGCCAGGTAGGGGTTGTCCGGGTCGCAGGCGATGCCGTTCTCGCGCACCCGGATGTGCAGCTCCAGCCCTTCCGCCTGGCAGTAGGCTTGCAGCTCGTCCTCCAGGCTGCCCAGGTCGTCCTGCGGGATGGGGCGCAACTCCACGCCCAGCACGCCGTAGGCCGGGGTGATGTTATACACACCCGGCTCGCCGGCCTGGATGAAGGGGAAGCGCGCCTGCGATTGCCAGCCGCCTTCGCCGCGCAGCGTCAGCCGGCGGGCGAAGATTTCGGAGAGGGCGGCGCGGGCGGCGATCAGGCGCTCGCTCAGGTCGCCGGCCGCCCCGGCGGTGCCCGAATGGCCGCGGGCGCCGCGGGCGACCAGGTCGAAGCGCATCACGCCGCGGTTCTCGGTGCACACCTCGCCCCACAGCTCGTCGCCGCGCTCGCCGGTGCGCTCGCCGGCGATGAACAGCGCCGGGGCGTAGGGCTGCCCCGCCGCGTCCTGGACGTGCCCGGCCAGCCAGCGCAGGGCGTGCGGCGTGCCGGTCGGCTCGGCTTCGCCGTTCTCCTCGTTGCCCACCAGCAGCAGATTGACCGGCGGGTAGGGCGCTCCCCGGCGCAGCATGTCTTTCATCCAGACCAGGTAAGTGGCCACCACGGTCTTCATATCCGCCGCGCCGCGGCCCCACAGGTAATCGCCCTCGATGCGCGGCTCGAACTGCGCGTCGTCCGGCTCGGGGGGCACCACGTCGAAGTGCCCGCTGAGCATCAGTGGGGCGGCCTGGACGCCGGGGAAAGTGATCCACAGGGCGGGGTACTGCTCCCGGTCGAAGTAATGGGCGGAAAGCCCGTGGTCGCGGGCGTAATCGTAGATGAACGTGGCGGCGCGGCGCACCTCGTCCAGCCGTTCCTGGGCGCCGGTGGTGACCGACGGGATGCGGATCAGCGTCTGCGCCAGGGCGACGATCTCGCTGGTCTTGTCGGGGTACGCCGCCTCGGCCACCGCCTGCGGGCGCGGGCGGAAGCGCACCGGGGCGGCCGGGTCGGTGTGCACCGCGTCGCGGGCGCGCTGCAGCAGTTCGCCCAGGCGGGCGCTGTCGCTGTCCAGCGGCACGCCGTCCAGGGCCAGGCGCGGGTAGGTTTCGGCGATCCGCTCGGCGTCCTGGCGCACCTGCTCGCTGCGCTCGGCGGCCAACTGGCGCAGCGCCTCCAGCGGGGCCACGTCGCTGCCGCCCAGTTCGGCTTGCAGGCGCGTGCGCAGCTTTTCGGCTGTGTTGGGCGCGCCGGCGGCCATCTCGTACAGCGGCTGCAGGTCGGCCTGCACGCCCAGGGCCTGGGCCAGCGGCTGCACCTGGGCCAGCGTCCAGCCCAGGAAAGCGCGCATTTCCACCGGCTTGCCGGTGAGCGGGTTTTCGATCTCGGCGCGCAGCCCGCGGTGGGCGGCGGCGTCTTCGTTGCGCCGGGCGCGGGCGATGTCTTCGGCGTCGTAGCGGAAGGCGCGCCCGAACTGCGGGTCGGCGTAGAAGAGCAGCAGCAGCAGGTGCTTGAGGGTCAGGTTGGCGATGTCCACCTCCAGCGGGTGGCCGCCGTCGTCGGTGCGCACTTCGACGCGCGCCATGGGCAGGTTGATGCGCGCCATCAGGTTCTGGATCTCCACCTGGCGGGCGATATCCTCCACCTGCTGCACCTCGCCCAGGGCGTACAGGTCGCGCTGGTACAGGTCGTCCAGACGCTCGCTGGTCACGGCGATCAACCGCTCCACCGGCTCGGCGAAGGAACGCGCCCGCACGGGGGTCCAGTTGTTGTTGCCGAAACGCACCCCGCGCCGCACCAGGTCGTAAGAGATGTCCAGGTAATCCTGGTACGAGCGGTACAGGCCGGGCTGGTCCAGCGGGCCGGGGTTGGGGAAGGTCAGGTTGCGCACGCTGTCGAACTCGGTCAGGCGCACCAGCGGGCCGTCCGGGCCGGGCTGCGCCTGGAGCGGGGTGGAAGCGCTGCAGGCGATGAACAGGGCGGCGAAGGCGCGCAGCAGGCGCGTGGCGGTGATGTAGAACTCGCTCTTGTATTCGTCCAGGTGGCGGTCGCCGCGCTCGGCGGGCGAGATGTGCAGGTAGTCCCAGGCGAACAGCGGGTCGGGCAGCGACAGGTTGGTGTGGATGCCCGCCGTGGCCAGCGTATCGCCGTAGAGATCGACGCAACGTTCCAGGTAGCGGCGCTTGGCCAGGCCCCACGAGCCGGGGATCGAGTCGTGGCTCACCTGGGGCAGGGACAGCAGGTTGCCGTGCCAAGAGGACAACTGGTCGTTGAAATCCCGCCCGGCGCGGTCCAGGGCGTTGAGCAGCAGGGCTTCCATCAGGCGCGCCTCGTACACCGCCGCCCGCGGGGCGTAATACGGGCGGGTGGCCCACTCGATCATCCAGTGGAACACTTCGAGCTGGCTGAAATCGCGCAGCCAGGGGGCGATGCAGTTGGCGCGCAGATAGTCGACGAAAGACTGCTGGTTCGGCCCGGCGCCCACGGTGAGCAGCGGGCGCATCTGCGCGTCCAGCAGGTTCCACTCCAGCTCGTAGCCGCACAGCCCGCCTTGCGGCTTGTTCTTCTGCGCCTCTTCCAGCGCCAGGCAATATTTTTCGACGAATTTGGGTATGACGATGTCCATAAGGGTACCTTGTTTTAAATAAACATGGATTGCGGGTGCAACCCGCAATCCATGTTTATTAATTATGCCAGGGTGGCCAGGGCTTCGACCAGGCGCTCGGCGGCGCCGCGGGTGCGTTCGGGCGGGGTAGCGTACGAGAAGCGGATCCAGCCGGAGGCGTAGCGCGAGAAGTACACGCCGGGCACCACCGCCAGGCCGTGCTCTTCGGCCAGGAACTGGCCCATCGGCTCGGTATCCGCCCAGCCGCGGCTTTCCAGCCAGCGGCTCACGTCGATGAAGGCGTAATAGCCCTTGCCCAGGATGTAGCGGAAGCCGTTCTGGTCGAGGAACTGCTTCAAAATCACCCGGCTGGCGTTGGTCGGCTCGACGATGCTGCGGCAGGCGTTGGCGTAGCCCATCTCGTAGGCCGCCTGCGCCACCGCCACCGAGTAGAACGAGGGGATCACGCCGTGCGAAGCGCGCGCCACGGTGAAGCGGGAAACCTCGTCGTTGGCGATCAGGTGACAGTTGCGGATATTCGAGGCGCCCAGGCTCTTGGTAATCCCGTCCAGGACCATCAGGCGCTGGCGCTCGCCCGGCTCGAACAGGCGCAGCAGGGCGTTCAGGTCGTTGGGCTGTTCGTCGGTGACGTAGTGGTACATCCAGTCGAAGAGCACGAAGGCCGCCCCGGCCTGCAGCGCGGCTTTGGCCAGGCTCGCCTGGGCTTCGACCGACAGCGTGTAGCCGGTGGGGTTATCCGGCGAGGTGATGATCACCCCGGCGATCTTGCGCCCGGATTGGGCGGCGAAGCGGGCGCATTCCTGCAGCGCCTCTTCGCTGTAGGCCCAGCCGTTGGATTCGTCGCCCGGCGCGTACAACACGTTGGCCCCGATGCCGTAGGGCCCCCAGTTATAGGAGATCCACGGGGCGCGGGAGGTGACGATCACGTCGCCTTCTCGCCCGTGCCCCAGGGCCAGCATGGCCTGGTAGGCTTTCACCAGCCCGTCCCGCCCGCCGACCGTGGCGACCACGTTGGCCGGGCCGAGGCCCAGGCCGCTATCCAACTGCCAGTACTGCTCGACCACCACCTTGCGGTAGGCGTCGGTGCCGTAAGGCATGTCGTAAGCCGTGCCGTGCTCCACCTGCATGCGGGCGGCCTTCTCCAGCAGCTCGCCCGGTACGCCCGGCAGGCTGGCCCCGCCGTCGCCCTGGGAAGCGTCGAAGACCGGCCGCCCCGGGTAGCGCCCGGTGAACACCTTGAGCGCCTTGTTGATCAAGAACATGCGCGAAGCCGGGATCGGCTCCATCTTTGC
Organism: uncultured Anaerolinea sp.; assembly: GCA_964595435.1. GTDB lineage: Bacteria > Chloroflexota > Anaerolineae > Anaerolineales > UBA4823 > RBG-16-57-11. The sequence continues at coordinate 46,441 of CAZQQJ010000024.1, forward strand.
CAGGTGCGGGCTGACCGGCACCAGGTTGGCCTCGCCGACGACGTAGGCGGGCTGGTTGGGGTCCATGGCGTACCTCCTGAATTGGGTATTTAGCGGTGGATTATATCACTTTATTTTTGGTGGTGCGTAACCGGTTTGTGCGGCCTGAACCTGACAGGTCTTAATGGCGACGCCAGATCATTGTGCGCCGATAAAGACCTGTCAGGTTTTCGAGCAACTTTTTGGACACCCCCCGACGCTGTGCGAGTTTTACTTGCGCACCAGCGGCAGCCAGAGGCGGCGCAGGAAGAAGAGATGGTCTTCGACCTCGCCAAAGGCTGCCATGCCGGTCGGCGATCCCAGGTTGCGGGCGTAATCCAGGCGGAAGCGCGCCCAGTACTGGCCGTTTGCGCTGACCGGGACGGTGATCAGCGCGACGAATTTGTAGGCCGCGGTCAGCGCCGGCCAGCCCGCCCCGCCAGGGTAGCCGCTCCAGTTGACCACCATCTCGCCCGGATCGGCCCAGTCGCCGTCCTTGTTCCAGTCGACCCAGCCATGTACGTGGATCGGGGCGGCGGCGGAGTAACGCCAGAATGCGCCGCTGGTGGTTACGGTGATGGTGATTACGCCGCGTCCCAGGTCGGCCTGGATGCCATCGTCGAAAGCGTCCAGGTTGGTGATGCGGGCGTTGTACTCGCGGTCAACCCATGCGCCCAGCCACTCGTAGGAGGGATCCAGGTGGCGGGCGCCGTTGTTGGCCAGCAGCGATGGGTAGAGCGGGTCGGCGGCGTCGCCGTAATCCGGCGGGCGGGGGAAGACGGGCAGCCAGTAGACCGGCCACCACCACTGCCAGGCGCCCCAGAACCACCACCAGGGCCGCCACCACATCCACCACCACCATCCAAACCACCACCAGTTCCACCACCCCCACCAGGCCCACCAGCACCACCAGCAGGGCCACCACCACAGCCAGTGCCACCAGCCATAGGGCCACCACCACCAGCCTCCCCACCAGCCCCAATGCCACCAGCCCTGCCACCACCACAATGGCCGCCAGAACCACCAGTGCATCCACGGCGTCCAGCCCCACCAGTGCCCCCACCACCACCAGGGGAACCACGGCTGCACCGGCCAGGGCCACAGCGGCCAGATCAGGAACGGGCGCAGCCAGATGCCGGGCCAGGGCCACAGGAAAGGCCAGGGGTGAGGCCACAGCCAGCCCCACGGGCGCGGCCAGGGCCAGGGCCACGGCCACCAGTGGAACATCCAGCGCCAGGGGTGGAACGGCCCATACGGCCAGAAAGCCCACGGGCGGAAGCGGAACAGGAACAGCCCGGAGAATGGCTCCCAGAACTGGCCATCGACCAGCGCATACAGCTGCCAGCGGGGCAGGAAATAGGCGCCGGCCATGCGGATGGGGTTATAAAAGCCGGGCACGTCCTCGCTGGGGTTGGCGCTGTAGGTGAACAGAGTCTGGCCGGTTGCCGCGTCGGTGACCCAACGCACCCGCCCGCGGCCATCGTAGCGGTAATCGTAGGTGACTGCCGGCGGGCCGAGCGTCGTCATCGCCACCACTTCCTTATCGATGGTGAAGACCCGCTTCAGGTGCCCGCTGCCGTCCAGCTCGGCCTCGGTGCGCCCGTTATACTGCAGCAAAAACGTATTGGAAGCGCCGTCCTGGATGTTCACCATCTGGCCTTGCGCGTCGTAGACGATGTGAACGATGTCGGTATCGTCCCATACGCTGGAAGTCGCCTGGGTCAGGCGCGCCTCTTCGTCGTAGGTGAAGGTACGCTTCCCCAGGGCGCCTTCTTCCTGGATGCGCCTCCCCAGGTCGTCGTAGGTGTAGGTGGTACCCTGGCCGGTCAGGCGGTGGTTGGAGAGATCGTACGTGTAGGCGCTGTTACCGTGCGGTCCGGCGGCGCTGAGCAGGTTGCTGGCTGCGTCGTAAGCGAAGGTGAAATTGCCTTCTGGCAGCAAGGCGCTCTCCAGGCGGTTGAGCAGGTCGTAGGTGTAGCTGGAGGCCTGGCCGTCGTCATTCTCCTGCAGGGTGTTGCCCTGCGCGTCGTAGGTGTAAGTGTAATTGCGCTGCAGGGCGTGGGCGGCGTTGTAGTGAGCCGCCTGGGTGAGACGCCCGGCCGGGTCGTGGGTATACTGCGCGTAGCTGCCGTCCGGGTAAGTCAGCCTCTGGCGGTTGCCGGCCAGGTCGTAGGCCGTCGTCCAGGTGCGCCCGGAACCGGTCTGCGTGGCGACCAGTCGATTCAGCGGATCGTAGCTGTATTGGACCTGGTAGGTGCTGCTGCCGTCGGACAGCCGGACGCGGGTGCGGTTGCCCATTGCGTCGTACTGGTATACCAGCCTGGGCGTCGCGGTGAAACCGGGCGCCTGCAGGGTGATGGTAAGCGGGCGGTTTTCTGCATCGTAGCGCAGCGTGGTGGTGATGGCTCCGTCGCCGGCCTGGATCAGGTTGCCCACCCGGTCGTATCCGAACGTATCGCTGCGCCCGCTCGAGTAGCTGCGCCGGATCATGCGCCCGGCTTCATCGTAGGCGTAAAGCGTGGCCTCGCCCCCCGGCGCCCGGCGTTCGATAAGGCGCGAGGCGCCGTCGTAAAAGTAACCGGTCGAGACGCCCAGTGGATCGGTGACCTTCACCAGCCGGTCGAGGTTGTCGTAGGTGTTGGTGTACACCTGCCCCCTGGCGTTGGTCAGGTTGACCAGGTTGCTGCGGCTGTCGTAGGTGTAAGAGATGACCCCGCCCAGGGGATCGACCAGGCGCAGCAGGCGGTCGGCGGCGTCGTAGGCGTAAAAGGTCACTGCGCCTGCCGGGTTGGTAGAGGAGATCACTCGCCCGACCGGGTCGTAATCGTGGACGGTTTCGTTGCCGAGCGGGTCGAATTCGGAGCGCAGGTTGCCGGAAGCGTCGTACAGGAATTTGCGTTCCGCGCCGTCTGGCTGTTGGATGCCGAGCAGGTCGCCCGCGGTGTTGTGCGTATAGGTGAATATCGCCCCGCCAGGGCGGATTTCGTTGATCAGGTTGCCCTTGAGGTCATAGGTATAGAAGATGCGCTGCCCGGCGGGGTTAGTGGTGGAGATGACGTTGTTGAAGGCCAGCGAGTAGGCGTAGCGGGTTTCCGCGCCGGAGGGGGCGATGGCGCGCACCAGGTTTCCCAGGGCGTCGTATTCATAGCCGGTCAGCCGGCCTTCGGCGTCGATCTTGCTTTGCAGCAGGCGGTCGGCGGTATAGGTCAGTTGCTCGCCGACCATACCCATGCCGGCGAACTCGACGCCATCGAAGAGCACGTCGCCCGTGGCAGGGTTATAGACGATGTGGCGATTGACGCCCAGCGCATCCTGCCAGCGCGTTTCGCCCGGGTTGTAGAATACGTCGAAGAAGCTGTCCACGCCGTAGGTGAAGCGCTGCACCTTGCCGGCCGGGTCGTACAGGATTTCGCCATGCCCTTCGCCGGGCGGTTGGCGTGAATCCTGGTACATCATCATGCGATTCCCCGGGCCATATCCGTACAGGGCGACGCCGCCTTCCGGGTAGAACACGTTGATCAGGTTGCCCGCCGGGTCGTAGATATATTGGGTGGCGCGCCCGATGGGGTCGGTGACCTGCTCGATGCGGCTGGATGGGTTGTATGCGATCAATAGCTGGCGGCCGGACCCGTCGGCGACGGTGGTGAGCAGGCCGTCTTCGTTATACCCCAGGGTGATCTCGTTCCCGTTGCGGTCGGCAATGCTCCTCAGGCGGCCCCTGAAATCGAAAGTTTGCACCAGGCCGTTTTTGTGCGTGATGACGAAAGGCCCGCCGGCCGTGTGGGCCAACTGGCGGTGGAAGCCGGACATCGACCGCCATTGGATGCCATCGAAAGCGTAAGGGAACAGGCTGCCGTCGGTTTCGCGCACCACCACCAGGCTGGCCGTCTCGGTGATCACCGAGGTGTTATAGGAATGGGTCCAGCCGTGCCCCAGCGGGCCGTCGCGGGTATCCAGCGAATTGTAGGCGCGGGCGAACTGCACCGCCACGCCCGCGGCGGGGAAGAAATGGTCGCCCACGGTGAGAAAAAAGTTGCCGTTGACCAGGTTGACCGGGCCAGCAAAAATACGCCCGGGGTGGTCTTCGGGGTTGTTGGTGTCTTTATAGGGTTGGCCGAAATTGATGGTATCGAAAGAGAGGTTGGGTAGAATTGGAGCGCTCAGCGGCGCGGCGGAGCCGGTTTGAGGCGGAAAGGGTTGTGATGGAAGATTCCATTCCTCCGCTGGCGGAGGCGGCCCGTCAGCCGGCGGAGATTGCGGGATGGACCAGATTTCACGCAGGACGCCAGATAGTGGGGAGAGCACCTGCGCCAGGATCACCAACAGAGAAAGCACCCATCGAAACCAGGTGTGGTTGGGCATCGCGACCTCCTCTCACGGATGACATTCCCATCCGAAACCGCTATAGAATTGTACAATGTCCTGTCTACGTCATGATTAAATGACGCCCGTATTTTTATTATAACATACCGGGCGCTCCCGGTTTATCCAACTCGCGACCCGGCTGGTAAATTGGCGGCAGGCACCTCGTTCGATGGCCCACTCGATAATTCTGATAGGTTTCATCGGTAAACATTGACAGAAAAGAGCAATGGGTTTAAATTTCGGTCTAATTTTATTGATAAAGGAGTCGATTATGCAATTCGAGAATCCCCAACAGCCTGTCCATACGCTGGTTTTGGTCCAGACTCTGGAAAGCGGCGAAGATGAATGGTATTGCCCCGAATGTGGGCGCCGGATGTTGATCCACTGGCCTCCCGACTACAAGAAAACCGTCCTCGAAGCCGGGGATGAATATGCCATCCACAACGGCGGCAAGGGCGGTCTGCAAATCGGCGCCGCGCAGGTCTCTCAGGAAGAGGAAGAAGCGATCCCCGTGGTGTGGATGGAAGAGGCCCGCCTGGCGCAATGGGAAGCCTGGCTGGTGCAAATGGATTTTGAGAGCTGGTGGGCGTAGCGCCCCTAGCGGACGTATACCAGGATGCCCTCCACGTAAGCCATCCGTTGGTTTTCAGGCCGGTCCGCCTGGGAAAGCGGCCGGATCGCAACCAACGCATCCAGCAGGTATTCACCCGGGGTCAGAGGATTACCCTGGACGGCAATTTGTGCGCTTTCCAGCGGCTCCAGCCAGCCCTCGTTTTGCCCTGCCAGCAGCCGCTGGCGGCTCCCAAACGGCTTCGCGAATACAGTCACCCGGTACCCCAGGCGTTCTCCGGCGGAGATTGGCATCTGGCCCAGGTCGAGATCCAGGCGCATATCGAACGCTTCCCCGCTGGCGACCATATTTCCGGCTTGCTCTCCGCTTGAAGAAAGCAGGGTCACTTTCTGAATCATCGGCGTCCCGAGTTGCTTCAAACCGGGTCGAGCCATGCCAGCCTTTTGTTTAGCAAATGGTTCCGGCTCGGCGGCAGGCCCGGCCGTCTCGGGCGCGACGGGTGGAAGCGGCTCCGGCAGGTGCAGCCCGGCGCTTTCCACAAAGAAGCCGCGCAGACGGTCCTCGTCCCAGCCGGCCCAACTGACCTCTTGCTGGGTTTGAACGTACGTGGTGCGCGTGCGCCGCACCTGGTTCTCCGTATCCAGCAAAAGCTCCACCGTGTATACGGCGTAGTGTTGGCGCTCCTGGGTGTTCATTTCATCCCCTTTCGCCTCTCTTTCCCCCGCTTCGGTTGCCAGCCGCTGCGCCTGGCCAATCCAATCTTGAGTGGTGATCCGTTCTTCGGTAAAGCCCACCAGGTCATTCAACACACCGGCCAACTTTTCAGGCCGCGTGACCGCCAGTTGGTCAAATCGGAAGATCCCTGCCGCGTGCAGATGTTTTTCTACTGCGGGGCCAATTCCACGCACCTGGGTTAAATCATCCGTAGCATGCCTGGTCACCGGTTCGGAGATTATTTTTTCAACCATAGGGCTCGCCTCCAGTTCGTAAAACACAGGGCGGCGGTCTCCGCTGGCCTGGCATCTGCGCTTGCGGAGACCGCGACGGGAAATGATGCGAAATCCAGGCTGGTTCTCTTAGTCTACGTCGTGGTAGAAAGTGACCAGCGGTCCTTCCTGGAAGCCCGCCATCGCTCTGCGGTGGCCCACCCCATTCCGGTAGGTGATCAGGGTGACGAGCTTGAAGACACCTTCCTCAGTAATGGTGCCCACGGGGAAATTGAAGGTGTAGCTCCATTCGCATAAACCAGCGTTGGCTCCCGCCGGTGGGCCATACGGCACCTCCCCATGTCCAATGTTAGCCTCAAGCTCCGGGCCCATGGATTCAACCTTCTGATCAATATACCAGGTGCCGCCCAGGACGTCAGCGGGGTGCATGCCTGGATCGTTCGACTCGATCCTCCAACGAATGGTCATCGACCACGGCCGGTCCAGCTCCAATACACGATTGGGAGTGCCATCGGGATCGTGCACGGTGATCGGGCCGATCCACCCCGTAAGGTGGTCTGCGAACAGTGGGTCAAACCTGATTGTTTCAGCCATTTTCGTTCTCCTTTCAGCTAGAAAAAGTATTTGGTATCCAAGGCCGGCGTCAGGGCCAATTCTGCCGGTCACAGCCTTAATATCGCGTGCGGCGCTTAGGCAGCGCTTCACCTGTACTTAAGTTTAAACCTTCGAGGGATTAAGTCTATTGCCCTGGCGGAGTTCTCTCGCCCCGTTTGATCTGTTGATATACCGCCGTCGTGGAGGCTGCCGGCCCCACCTCCAGCTCCTGGCGTAGTGCATCGGCACAGGCCTGGTACTGGCGCGCCGCCAGGTGGTACTGCCCCTGGGCGGCGTAACAGCGCATCAGCAGGCAGTGAACGTCTTCCCGGCAGTTGTCTCGCTCCAGGATCAACTGGCACAGCGCGGTGCAGGCGGCGTACTGTTCCTGTTTGAAGGAATGGCGGCTCAACTGGTACAGCGCGTCCAGGTAGGCCAGGCGCAGGCGCTCGCGGGTGGCGATCGTCCATTCTTCGTACGGGTCGTCGGCCAGGTAATCTCCCTGGTACAGGCTGCTCCCTGCCTCCAATTGCCGGATTGCATCGGACTGGCGGTTGCTGGAACTCAACCGGCTGGCTTCTGCCAGGCTGTGCTCGAACGCTTCTACATCCAGCCACACCGTCCAGGCCGGGTCGATGCCATATTTCCCGTCCTCGAAGGTCACCACCTCCATGTCGGTGGCCGTTCGCAGCGCCTGGCGCACGTGGCACAGCGCCACGTTCAGCCGGTTGCGCGCCGTTTCGGGATCGGCTTCCGGCCAGAAGACCTCCATGAGCTGCTCGCGCGGCAGGCGCCGCTGGTGGTGTACGATCAGGTACTTGAGCAGCATCCCGCTGCGCCCGCCGGGCAATTTTTCCAGCGGCCTGCCGCCGATCTCGACCTGGAACCTGCCCAGCAGGTAAACGTTCAGCGACCTGCTGGCGGGCGGCGGGTCGTTCTGCACGGGCTGCCGGGCCAGTTCAGCCGGCCCGGCCGGCGCTCCCTCGCCAGAAGCGGAGGCGGCGCCCGGCTCTCGCCACGCCTGCAGATCTGCATTGGCGCCGGCATCCTGCGCCGCCTCGCCGGAGCGGGCGTCCCTGGACGGCCAGGCCAGCCGGTAGCAGGGAACCGCCTGGCTGGCGTCAGGCGGCCCGGCATGGCGGGCGTGCAGCCAGTTCTGCAATTGTTTCCAGCGCCCGGGCGGCTTTCTGTCCCCGCCCGGTGAGTCTGCCGGGTTGGGCTGTGGATACTTGAGCAGCAGGGGCTCCTGCAGCCAATCTCCGCCGGGCGACCACCCGTCGCCGGGCGGCGTTTGCAGGGCCAGTTCCAGGCGCCGGGCCTGCTGGCGCTCGGCTTCCTCCGCTTCCTGGGCCAGGCGCTGTTGCAGCACGCGCTGCTGTTGCCTCTGTTCCAGGCCGGTGACCAGGGCCGCCGTGTTCTGGATACATTCCAGCAGGATCGTCTCTGCGCCGCGCCGGGCCAGTTGGCTGGCGTTGCGCAAATGCTCCAGCGTGATCGGATAGTTGCCCTCGCGGGCAGACAGGCGGGCCAGTTGGAACTCGGCCCATCCCTGCTGCCCGGGCAGGCAGTCCCTTTGGGCCAGATAGCGGGCCGCGTCGGCGTTGGCCCAGGCGTTTCCCAGGTCGTCGTTCCAGGTCGCCAGCGTGGAGAGCGCCAGCAGGCTGGTGCAGGCCCCAACCGTATCCCCGCTGCTGACGAACCGCTCGCAGGCGCGGCGGTAGGCGCGCCTGGCCCCTTGCAGATCGCCGGCGCGAGTCTTCAGCTCGCCCAACACGGCCAGCAGGCGGGGCTGTTCCATCACCTCCGCCTCCGGCAGGATCTCCAGCCACTGCTCCAGCGTTTCCCACAGCCCCAGGCCGGCCAGCCGGGCAGCGTTTTCCGCCAGGCAGCCGGCGGCCTGGCGGGCATAGCCCAGCTCGAAGAGCAGGCGCACGCCCTCCAGCGGGGCATCCTGCCGGCACAGCCTCTCCGCCGCAGCGGCCAGGGTCGATTCATCGAAAATTTGCCGGGAATGCAGCGCCATTTTAAGCGGCTGGCGCCATAACCCATACACGCGCACCCAGTCCATGCGCAGGGACTGCTGCCAGGGGCCGGGCGGCAGGGGGGCATCGCCGCTGATCGCCTGGTTGAGCCGGGGGTGGTTATATCCCAGGGCTGCCAGGAGGGCCAGCGCCGGCAGTTCCCGGGTTTCGAGGGCGGCAACACAATCCTGGCTGATCCCGTCGAGCAGTTCGCCGGGCGTTCGCGCTCTTTCCAGGCGCTGGCGCAGGCGCTGCCCGCCGAGCAGGGCGGCAGCGCTACCCAGGCTGGCTAAAGCCACTGCCTTGCCCTGCAGCAGCGCCGCGGCGCGGCGGATACACCCTTCCGGCAGCCCGCTGCAGGAGACGCTCAGCACGTCTGCGACGGCCTGCGGCGCGAGTTGCAGGTCTTTTGCTCGAACGCAAGCGGTCCGGCGCAGCCGTACCTGCATCCCATCTGGCAGCGCTTGTTGCGTGGTGAGGATCACCTGCACATTTTCGGGCAGCCGGGCCAGGAAATCGTACTCGAGCAGCCGCAGGGTCTGGGGCGAGTCCGCCAGGTGGTGGAGATGCTCGAGCACCAGGGCGGCCGGCCCGCTAACCTGCCGGGCGGCTGCGTGGGCCAGGCCAGAAAACGCGTCCGGCCAGGCCGGGCTGGCCGCCGCAGGGTTGCAGGTAGGGACGCGCCCCGCGCCCGGGGCCTGCCAGAAATCTGTGCTCTGCGTCCCGGCCTGTTCCCGCCAGCCTGGAAGTCCCTCTTGCTGTGGCGCGGCGCTTCCGGCCTGGGGGGCGAGCGCCTGCACGGCCCGGCTCAAGGAGAGCAGGCAGGATGCCGGGTCGGCGTCCTCCGGCCCAAAGCGCAGCCAGGCGAGCGGGCGACGGTCACCCTCCAGCGCGGACGATAGGCCGCTGCTGAGCAGGTAGCCGCAGGGCGCGTCGATCAAGAGCGCGGGAGCATCCACGCAGAGCGACAGCGCAGGCTGGTGAATCTGCTGGTTGCCTGCAACAGGGCGGGCAAATTTTCCCTCGAGCAGGATCGTATCCTCCGCCGGTTTCGACCCGTTGAGGGTTGAACCCTGGCAATGCTGAGAGATGCAGCAGTTTCAGATGATGCCCAATAGCTGTTCGCAGACCCTGGGGTCTCTGAGACCCTCAGGGTCCGGGCCAGGCAAAGCGACTTTCAGTCAAATAGGGAAGGGGCACCAGATTTCGCGTTTCTTCCAACTGGAAGCGCGAAATCTCTCGATTCTGTCATCACGATGCATGGCAAAGCCTGAGGAAGTGACGACGGTATTGGCCATTCCAGAACTTACGCCATACCACCCCTTCGGACATGTGAGAGCGATCGTTATTCTGCTCTTTGATTATATAGAAATTTTCCCTGGCTTGCAACCAGTTCAGGTTAAGCGCGCCAGCGCTTTCTTCACCCCATCGCCCACGGCTCGTCCAGCTCGTGATCTGGCCCCATCACTGCCCGGTAGAGGGCGTTGGCTCTCGGGCTGTAACCGCCCACGACCGCCAGCGTTGCGCCCATGCGCTGCAGGCGGCGCAGTCCTTCGCTCATCACCGCCCGGGCCAGGCCGCGCCGCTGGTGCGCCGGCACGCACGCCACCGGCTCGAAATAGGCGCTGCGGGTCACGTCGTCGAACCAGACCGTGCAAAAGGCGGCGATTTCCCCGCTGGCGGCCACCGCCACCAGGTCCAGGTCCCGCCGGTAGAGCGGGGCGGTCTGGATATTGCGGTACCAGGCCGGGTCGCTCCGGTTATCCACCGCCACCCGGATATCGCCCTCGTGAAAGCCCAACCCCGAGGCGTAGCAGCGTTCCAGCAATTCCAGCCCGTCTCCCAGCGGGCGGATGGTATACCCGGCGGCGAGCGGCGCATCCGGGATGGGGGCGCCCAGCTCGCGCTGCCACTGGTATTCGGGCCAATCTTCTTTCGTATAGCCGCGCTGCGCCAGCGCCTCCTGGCGCACTGCGTTCGCGGCGTGCGCCCAGATCACCAGCCGGCGCGAGCCATCCGAGCGGGTGGCCGCCAGGCGCTCTTCGGCCAGGGCGATCATCGCCTCTTCCAGTTCGGGCGTGTCCCAGGCCGGGTGGACGCACAGGTGCGCCTCGCCGGGGCCGCCGTCCGGCATCATAAAGGCGACCATCTCGCCGCCGGCCTCCCACAGGGTAGCCACGTCTTCCAGTCTCACCCGGGCGCAGTTCAGCAAGGTGTGCCAGCGGGCGTAATCCAGCCGGGCCACGTGCCAGCTCCGCTGGCGGCGACCGTTGAGCAGGAAGACCTGGCGCAAAAACTGGCGCATGCGCCAGAAATCGTTTTCAGATTGGTAGAGGCGGAAAATGGGCTTCATTGTCGATCCTCCAGTCAGGAAAGATGGGACGCGGATGAACGCGGACGCTATTTTGGGCGGAGTGTGATGGGCTTACCGGAACAGATGGCCCACCAGCGCCTCCCCCTGGCTGAAGTCGGCCACGATCACGCTCGCCCCGGCCTCGATCAGCCGCCTGCGCTTGGCGGCGTCCAACCTGCCGGGGGCCGCCTCGCAGCTTGCCACACCCACGCCGGCGCCGCCTTGCTGGCGGGCGGCCTCGATCTCGGCGTAGCCATCTCCGAAAGCGATCAACTGCTCTCCCCGGATGCCGTGGCGCTGCACGATCATCTCGGCCACCTGGGCTTTGCTGCGGTTGTGCGCGTCACGCCGGGCGCCGTAGATGGCCGTAAAGTACGCCTCCAGGCCCAGCAGGTGCGTTTCTTCCAACACCAGGTCGTGATCGGTGCCGGAAGTCAGGTAGCAGGCCACGCCGTGCTCGTGCAGCGCCTGGAGGAACTGCACCGCCCCGGGCACCAGCAGTTCCTCGCAGTCGATCTCGCCGCGCCGGTAAGCCGCTTTGCGGGCGTCGACCATCTGCTCCAACCGTTCGGCGAAAGCGTCTTTATATTCCTGCGCATCGACCCGCGCCCCGCCGCGCTGCTGCACCTCGGCGGCGAAGGCCTCCATCTGGCGGATCGTTTGCTGGCCGTTGGTGTGCGCCACCAGTTCGGCGGCGTACGCGGCGAGCTGCGCTTCGTCCTCGTGCCGGGGCGTTTGCAGCATCAGCTCCACGCCGAAGTCGGCCATCAACTGCTGCCAGCCGGCGCGCACCAGCGACAGCGTGCCGTCGAAGTCAAATAGAGCGCAGCGAAAATCGCTGCCTTTGGGGAAGGGGTGGATGATTTCGATCAAAGCGCGCCAAGTATACACCAAAAAGTCTTGAGTGGACTATTTTTAACTCTTTGGCGGTTACTGCGCTTCAATCACATCTTCCTCGAAGGTATATTCCGTCGGCATAGCCCACCAACGTGTACGCCCCTGGCCGGCTGGCATACGGATCACATTCGTTCCGCAGTGGATCTCGCCAAAGCGGACATGGTAAAACCAGGAGTCGATCCAACTTACCTGCAATCCCAGCGATTCGATGATCAGCTGCGTGTAAGCCTCGAACAAGTCCACAGTGCCTTCCGGGATCACCAGCCGTCGCCAGCCCGGTCGCAGCACACCATTGGCCAGGAATTCCCTGCGGTTGGTGTTGCGAATGCGCCGCTGGATCTCTTCTATCTCCAAATTTGGGAATCCATCTCGGAAAAAACGCGCTACATCCTCAGCGTTTTCTATACCGCTGAAGATGCTGCGAATCGTGCCAATCGAACTGGCCTGGATATAGACCGGTGCTTCGCGGCGTATCCAACAAATCGTCCGGTCGAGATGCCGGTTGGTGAAGTAGCGCAGGTTGAGACGGGAGGCCAGGGATTCGAGATGATTTTCTTGAAATACCTGTCGCAGGACAGACAGGGCGTCGCTGGGACGCATGCGCGGCCCATAAGGGCGGGGAATCCACAGCCGGCCGTTGATTACTTGCATATTGACCAGGTTGGGGGTGAAGGCCGCGGTAGTTTCGCCGCGCCGGCCCTCTGCCCAACTGGCCAGGTCGCCGATGGCATCGAAAAGTACTGGTAGCTTGAAGACCGGTGTATTGGGGAAGTCTTGCGCCAACAGTTCCTGAATTTCGCTCATGAAAGTCTGTTCGATGAACGCATTCACGCTGTCGCCATGCCGGTCGCTTTCAAAGTACAGCACCTCGTGAACGCTGATCCCTGCCGGATACTGGCGGTCTTCACCCTCACCTGACCAGTATTGGATATTCTGGACAGAAACCATCCAACGCGAATCAACATCGGCCATCTGGCGATAAATGTAGGGCGGCTCCAGCGCCTGCAAGGCGTCTGGTGGATGGTGGTGAAGCCAGAGTTTGCCGCGCAACGACATCGTCAACGGCACCTGTCCTTCGTCGGTGCGGCGGTTGAGAATACCGGATGGGTGGTAGGAGTATTTGTAGGGGTGACCTTCTGGCAGACCTTCGCAGTGGCGATCCCGCGCTGCGGTGATCAGTTGCAGGGCCAGGCCGGGCGAAGCGCGTAAGATGGCGAAGCTGCTGCGCGGTCGGTCGGGCACGAAAGTGAGCACCTCGTCTACGTGTCCCACATCCAGCCAGGTGGTGTCTACCTCCACCAGGGGCTGGAGGCCCTGTTTGAGCAAGAGATTCCGCACATCGGGGTCGATCACCTGGCTGCCATCTTGCAACTGCGCGTTGCCGATTACCACCTTGCCCAACGGCGCTCCCGAGACGGGCGGGGAAGACTCGATATTTCCGCCGTAATTTGCTGAGTGGTGCATTTGCATCAGCCGCTCATACAGGCGGTTGGCTTCGCTGCGCGAAATTTCCACCTGGTCCGAGGGCAGTGAAAGCAGCAGGTTACCGCCATGCAAGGGCAAGCTGGACTGAACCAACTGGACGCGGCGTTTCAAGTCGTTTCGGGTGTGTTCCAGCACTCGCTCGCGATCCTCGGATTCGGCTTGTTCCTTCTGCTGTTGGATGATTTGCAATACGTTGGTCAGCAGTCCGGGCAGCCCCAGATGGACATCGAACCATGTTCCTGGCGCTGGCCAGGGCGGCGCGTTGGGCTGGAGCATACTGCGCACTTGCAGCAGGAAACGTTGCGTCCCTTCAGCGCGTTGCATCGGCAGTAGTGTGGCGTGACTGTCCTCGAAGGGCAGCGAGTGCATTTGACTGTCTATTCCCTGGATGGGCAGATTCCGCTGCCAGAAATCCTGGAACAGGCCCAGATTGCGCGAAGGGAAGTGACTGGCGACAAAGACGGCCAGGTTTGAACCAGCCTGTGATTGCACCACGTTGCTGCGCAGGCGTGGCAGGTGCAGCACGAGGTGCATCCAACCAGCAGGCCCCTCGCAGAAGCCGTGCTGGAACTGGTCTTGCACCCAGCCGTCCCCCATTGAAACTTCCAACGGAATGATGGCCAGCAGGACATTGGATGCACCTGCCAGAGCCGTGCGGATGTCTTGCAGTGAGGGTTCATTGTCATCCAGGGCACAGATATAGACGCGCTGCGCTGAGACGGTGTTATCGGGCAGCAAAAGCGGCGCAATGGTGGCATAACCCCAATCCATCTCGGTCACCTGGCCGGCCGGATCCCGGCAAACCAGGCTCAGCCTGAGCTCTGCTTCGTTAACCGTGCTGGGCGCCGCGCCGGTCGATAATGTTGCCATGCGAGCCAGCGGCGAGCCGGGCAGGGTGCGCACTTCCAGTTTTAGATCGATGGACGGAGCATTCAACGCAAGCGGAAACACCCCGAAATCTCCCGGTACAGGCGGGATGCGCCGGCCCGTTTGCTCGTATAGCTGCACTCTTGTCTGCATCCAACCGACAACCCGAAGATAAAACTGGCTGTTCGCCGGCGCGCTGGGCTGCATCACGCGCAAGCGCAGGCGCAGCAGGTCGTTGTCATTGCCGGTCTTGGTCGGTTGCTGCCAGTCCAGGGGTACCACCGTGCCGGTCGAGACATTGGCCGGTAGGGAACGTCCGTCGGCGTCCAGATTGGGCACCACAATGGCCCCAGGGCGTTCCTGGCGCCTGGCGTACTCGCCTGGAGAGGCGTTCAATACGCCATTACGATCGAAGTCGGCGTGCAGCTCGTAATCAGGCATTCGCGTTCAATAAATCAATATCGTTACCGGTCAAGATATCGCGAATAGCAGGGATCTCCTCCAGGTTTTGTACCACCACCAGCGAGGTGGGCACAGTCACCTCCCAGGGCTGCGAGTCTTCTGGGTAAGGCACGCCGTCATCCAATTTGCCCAGGCTCTCGGTAATTTCGTCGACAATGGGCACATACAGATCATCCTCGCGGAGTGGGATGTCATGGCCTTCCCAGATCTCGCCATACTGGCAGTAGTGGGCTACAGCGCGTTCGAACCCCGGGCGAACCGGTACTTGAACACGCGCCGCCCCGGCTTTCAGGAAGGCGGCGAAATCGGGGTCGGGATCGGTCAGGTGCAGGGCAGAAATCCAGCGCGCCTTGCGCCCCCAGAAATAGGGGTAGAATACATAAAGCAGGTTGTTCCATTCGAAGGCATTCTCGAAGAAGCGGATGAAAGCGCCGTTGGCACAGGCTTTGATCAAATCCATGTACGGCTCACTATAGGCATAGAAGGAGTTCAGATTCAAGACGGGTGAGCCGATGAGCATCATGATCACCAATTTCTTCAGTTCGTCACGCTCCAGGCGGCGATTTTCTAGCGGGTTCCGCCCCAACACCTGGATGCCTTGCTGGATCTGCTCCGCAGCTATCTTTTCATCATAGTCTGCTTTTTGTTGGACATAGGCATTGATGATCGCATCGTAGATTTCGTGCTGCCACTTCGCCAGGCCGTCCGCCGCCAGGCGGCAGAAAATATCCACCCCCAGGGCAAAACTACGCACGGTCATCATCTGATACGTAATGGAAACTTCATTGCGATACGGCGTTGTAAAGAGATGGTATTCCGATCCCCAATACGTTGAGAAATCTACCTGTACGCCTCCGACCATAATCCTGCCCTGGTTTGCCTTGTCTTTGGTGAAAATGTAATCCTGGCTGATCATGGTCGCATAGGCCTCGTAACCAGCGGGGATAGTTAATTTTGCAGAACGGCCAAAGTTATTTTCTTCCTTGCCATCCTGCTTATCAAAGTGCGACACCACCTGAAATTCCGATGGCGGTTCTGGGGCGTTGGTCACCTGGTACTTGCTGACGTAATCGTTGTAGTTGGTGCGGCTCAAATTGGATGGCTTAAGCGGCATTCCCAGGTAGGTGGGAGGTTCTGGCTTGATCAGCTCCATGTCCGTCGGCGGATTCTCCACCAACGCGTAAAGGAAATACGCTGCCGGCTCAGGGATGACAAACTCGTACATCATCCGCTGGCCATAATTGAACACCTGGGCGTCATAGATTTTATTCAGCCAGCGATATATACCGCGCACGTGGCCGTTTGCAGCATTCGAATTATCCACCTTGTGGCGATTGATCTCCTCAATCTCTTCCAACACACGGCGGCGGCGCTCTTCTCGCACTCGCTCGCGGATGCGTTCGGCACTCTTTTCAGTCACTTCGCGCGAATACGATGTCGACTTGCGCTGGGTTTCCTCGGTAGTGGTGGAGAAACCGGCGTTTAGGCTGGAAGAAAAGCTGATGCACGGGCCATACGAACCGCTGACTTGCAACCCCGCTTCCAGTTCAACCTGGCTTTTTACGGTCTTTTCGGCCTCGTTTTGGAGTTCGCTGCGCTCGGTGCTTTGCAGGTCGCGCTCCTTTTCGGTCTCGCGTTCTTCCTCGACTGTGATGATCTCCTCCCGCACGTTCAAACGGCGGTGCTCGCGCTCGCGCGATTCGCCCGCCAGCACATTTTCCACGTGGGCGAACTCAGCCAGCTCGTATGCTTTGAGCTTCTGTTTGACCATTAACAGGTCGCCGATGCCTACCTTGAAGCCGCACTGCCTGAGAACCCATTCCATCATTCCCACCAGGGCGCCAAACATGCCCAGGGAAGCCTTGAACTTATTGATCTCCAGGTACGCACCGCCCAGTTTCAGCAAGGTAGTATGGGTCTGTTCCGAAGCCAGCCGGGCGTTGATTGCTCCCATTTCTTCCTCAATTAAGCTGACCGTGCGCAGCGGGTTGATTCGTTTCGGGTCCAGCTTGAAGCTGCGCAGGACTGCCTGTGTGGTTTCACTCAGGCCGGAAACTGCCTCGGTAGAGAGCAAGATTTGGCCTCGCCCCAGTCCGGCCAGGATCCGCGCAGATTCAACGGGCACCCGGGCAACCTGCGGCTCGCCTTCCGTTGGCTTAAGTTCTGCTGCACCGCACAGCCGGGCCAATTCGGAAACGCGTTGCTCCAATGAAACTATTCGGGGCGCAATCCGATCCTCTTCTTGCCGGGGTTGGATGATGGCGTTTTCATCTGTGGCCAGGCGGGAAAGCTCGCTATGTGCTTTGCCCAATTCTGCCAGGCGCGCCTTCAGGGCTGCGATCTCCACGGCGTTTTCATCGATTGCCTTTGTGGGCTGTTCGTCCTGTTTTTCCGGACTTTTATCGGCAGGCGCCCTGGAAAGATCGGTGATCTCTGGCAGCGCCAGCGCTGTGCGCGAGAGCAGCTCGCCCAATCGGTTGACGCTGGCCAGCGCCTCGCCGTGGCCTAAACGGCGTACAATCTCCATCAATTTGAATGCGACACTCAGATCATCCCGGTGGCGCTCGCCAGGCGGAGGGGCAATTGCATCGGCCAGCAGCGAGTCGGCCAGGGCAAGGAACGCCTTCTTGAAGCTTTCTTTCTGTATGATCTCGCCGGGTGGTTGGCCGTAAATTTTCTTGAGGTTGCCGGCAAGATTAGCGTCTTCCAGCGGTTGGTCGCTGTGCGCTACTATCCAGTTGCGCAGCAACGAAACGTTGAATTCCAGCTTGCGCATGTCTTTTACATAGGCGTTCGTGGCCTGAAAACCCTCGGCGATGGCCACGATTTCGCGCTTACTGGCGCCTTGCGCCCAGGCAGTCTCTATCGACTGGTATAGTTTGGACTGCATGGTGGCGTCTGGGTACAGGTCGATTCTTTTATCGACCGCGTCCTGCTTCTTCTTCAGATTGGCGGGACGCAATGCCATAAAACGGAAAATACTTTCAACCGCCATGATAATTTCCTCCAAATCTTCTTAACCCTTTGACCCTTCGATTTGATCCTGAGACGCTGGCAGGGTATTGTCCTGCACGCATTTCAGGAAATAATAAAAACACCATCTACCGCACAAGACCCCGCTTCGTCGCAAGCGAAGCAGCGTGCCGAGATGGTGTTCAATATGGTCTGGCTGAAATGAGCGACTTTGTGTTGGGTAGTTCTCTACTTGTGCAGGCCGCGCGGGGCTGTCGCTTCTATTGTCGCGCTATATAGGCCGTCTGTCAATAAGTAGGGTAATCGGTGCTGCTGCCGACTTCAGGGCGCCTTACAGCCGGGGGGTTCTGATCAAAAATCGGCGCCTGGGGGAGCAGGACAGTCGGCAGCAGCATCGAGGTCGGTACCCGCGCCCCGGTTTTGCGCCGCAGGCTGGCGGCCGGTCGCTTTCGGCGGAGCCGATGCCTGCATGCGGGTTGAGGGTAAAACGGGTACTGACCACCATTATACTCCGATAGTGCCGGATGGTTGCCGGTCTATTGGGTTTTTTCTGCCAGCCAGGTGACGATGGCCTGGTAGAGGGCGGTTTCCATCTTGCCGCCGCCGGGTGGACCGCCTGCGCCGCCGCCCGGCGCGCCGCCGGGTTGCCCGCCGGCGGGTGGACCGCCTGCCCCGCCCGGACCGCCACCTTGTCCACCGCCTGGCCCGCCTGCTCCCGGGGTGCCCATGGGCGGGGGACCGCCCTGGCCGGAGGCCTGCAGGGTGGCCAGTTGGTCGGGCGAGGGTGTGCCCTGCGGCCCGATTGGCAGCTCGATGCCCAGCGTTTCAGCCAGCGCCGCCAGGTCTGCGCTGGTCCACTGCATCGACTGGATCGCCTCCAACTGGGCGGTGGTCATCGCCGCCTGGATGGCTTCGAGCGCGGTTTGCAGCGCCTCTTGATCCACCGGCTCTGCCTGGCTCAGGCTGAGCGCGGTCTGCCACAGCGGCAGCAGCGTCGCTGCCTGGGTGCTCGTCACTGCCAGGTCGCTCCCTTCCAGCTTGAGCATCCCCAGGGCCAGTTGCATGACGGGGGGCAGTTGCCCCTCGGCGCCCGGCGTCGCCTGCCCGCCGGGGGCAAAGCCGGCCTGGGCCGGGTCGCGGCCTGGAGCGGCGGGCGTGCCGGCTGCCGCCCCGGGGCCGCCTGGAGCGCCGCCGGTGGGAGGCGGGTTATTGGCTTCGACGCCTTGTGGATTGGCTGCCTGCCTGCCATCCCCCGGCGCCGGGTCGTCCCCTGGCGCTCCGGGCGTGCTGGCGGCTGGCGGCGGGTTGCTGCCCGGCGCCCCGGCCGGATTCTCGCCGGCGGCCGGCGCGCTGGCGCCGTTTGCCGGGTCATTGCTGCGTTCCTTGCCCGGGGCATTGCTGCCTTGCGTCAGGTTGTTGCTGTTCAACGCCTGGCCGCTGCCGTTCAGCGTGGCGGATTGCCCGTCACAGCCGGCGACCAGCAATGCCAGGAGGATGGTCAGGGTAATGATACGGATCCAGAGTCGTGTTTTCACAAATTTTCTCCTTGTTTCGTCGAATAGTCTGATCGTTTCGTAGTTTTGTAGTACGTCCTGTCGGCAATTTTGTGCGGCCGGTGCATTGCACGTGTCCTTCGTGCATTGCACCTGGAATCTCGATCGGGCGGCAGATGCAACGCACCCGGACGACCTCACGGCGTAGCCGTAACCTCCGCATCCGCTGGCGGTTGCGTCGCCGTATCGGCGGGCGCCGGGGTTGCCGTGGGAGCGGTGGTCGCCGTGGGTGCGGTGGTCGCCGTCGGCGCAGTCGTTGCCGTCGGCGCGGTCGTGGAAGTGGGAGCGCTCGTAGAAGTCGGCGCGCTGGTCGAGGTGGGAGCGTCGGTTACGGTCGGCGTGCTGGTCTCGGAAGTGGAGGTCGGCGTCGGCGTCAGCGTGGAGGCGTCCTCCGAAACGACGATCTGCACCCAGATCGAGGCGCCAAAGGCGCTGCCCAGGGCGTTGGCCATCCGCCAGTAACCCGTATAGGTCCCTTCCGTCTCCGGCGCGATCAGGGAAACGGAGACCTCGGCCTGGTCCCCCGCGTCGACCGAGGCGTCGATGGCGGTGGACGAACCGTCCATATCGTTGCCGCTGGCGTAGGTCAGCGCATAGGACGTGCTCCAGGTACAACTGCCGGTATTTTGCACCAGCCACGTCTTGACAAACGTCTGCCCGGGAGCCAGCACCGTGCCATCCGGGATGGTCACGTCGCCCACGTAGGCTGCGTTGTCGCAGCCGCTGGCGCTGGACGCCGAAGACGACCCTCCGTTGAGCGCGGCGGGGGCGGGCGGCGGGCCGCTCGGGCTGGCCTGCGGCGTGGGGCTGGCGCTGGCTGTCGGCGATGGCGACGGGGTGGCGGTGGCGGTGGCCTGCCCGGCGCGTGCGGTGAGGGTGATCGCCACCATGGTGTTGACGCTGTCCAACGGCATCACCGTGGGCGTGGCCGAAGCGGTGCTCAGGCAGGCCAGCGAGGCCAGCGCCAGCAAAAGTACAATGGTCCAAAGCGGTGCAGTTTTCATGTCTTTTTTACCCAGACCCTGAAGGTCTCCGAGACCCTCAGGGTCTCATTTAGCGGGGACGCCGGCTGTTCTGGCCGCCATACTTGATCAAGGAAGGTTTCTCGCCGCCGTTGGGCGGAGTGCGGTCGCAGGCCAGGATCACGACCTGCATGTCCCGGCTGATGTCCAGGGTCTGGCCCTTGGTGTTGCATTGGTGCCCGTATACCGGGTCCCATAGTTCGACGTAGTAAATCGAGGATGTGTACTGGTCGCGCACCACGGTATAAGTTTGCTCGGTTGGCGCCAGGCGCGACCCTTCGGCGAGGTGCAGGTAGTAAAACTGCTCCTCCTCTTTCCCGGTCAGGCTGATTTCGATGGGCATGCCGGATTTGTTGATCACCTTGAGCTTCGCCAGGCGCAGCGGTTTGGCGCCGATCAGCCCCAGGGCCAGGCTCGCTACGATGAGCAGGGCCAGCGCCCGGGCCGGCAATGAAGAGAGCACTCCGCGTTCATCCGCGTTCGTCCGCGTCCTATCCATAAATTGATCTCGTCTATCCACGTCTGCGGGCGTGGAGCAGGCCAGATGACCGCGCAAATCCGCGTTCGTCCGCCCTCGCCCGCCTCCTGACCATAAATTCGTGTCTTCCATCGAAATCTCCACATGATTCGGATGGTTGGCGTCCGGCAGGAGAGGAGCCGGACGCCAACCGGCAACAGGCGGCTATTGGATTTTGGTTTCCAGCAACTGGATCACCTTTTCCAGCAAGGCCTGGCTCAGGCCCATGAAGGAGCTCGATCTGCTGCTCTGGGTCTGAGAAGACTGCGCGGCCTGCGCTCCAGGCCCGCCACCCGGGTCGCCGCCTGGCATCCCGCCCGGGGCGTCGGGGGGAGGGCCTCCGGCCATCCCTCCACCCGATGCTCCGGCAGAAGCGTTGGAAGTCGAGCTGCTGGCTGGAGGAGGGCCGCCCGCGCCGAGTTCGATGCCCAGCTCCTGGGCGGCTGCCGGCAGGTTCTGCCCGCTCAGCCCCATTTCCTGGATGGCTTTCAATTGCTCGGTGCTCATGGCCTTCTGGATCTGCTTGACCAACCCGGTTCTTTCCTCGGCTGCGGTGGTGTCGCTCTTGCCCAGGCTGAGGGCCGCTTTCCACAACGGCAGCAGTTGGGCGGCCTGGGCGGCATCGACGGCGTAATCCGTCTGCTCCAGCTTCAACGTGCCGAGCGCCAGTTGCATGGCCTGCGACGACGCCTCACTGCCGCCGGGCGTACCGTTCCCGCCGCTGGCTATGGCTGTACCGGTCTTTGTGCTCCCGCACGCCGTAAGCGCCAGGACGAAACCTGCTAAAATCAGCAACCCGATAAACTTTTTCATCGATCAACTCCTCTTATTTCGTTGAACCCTTTTCTCTGTGTATATGAAAAATGGCGTCCGCGTTCGTCCGCGTTCATCCGCGTCCCATAGATCTTGCACTTATTCGTGCCGCAGCGCCTCGATCGGGTCGAGCTGCGCGGCCTGGTTGGCCGGGTAGTAGCCGAAGAAGATACCCACCGCCGCCGAGGAGGCGAAAGCCAGCAGGATCGAGTTGGGCACCACCACGGTGCGCATCCCGCCCACCTTGCCGAACAGCCACGCCCCGCCCACGCCGGTGATGATGCCGATCACCCCGCCGACCAGGCTCAACAGCAGCGCCTCGGTCAGGAATTGCAGGCGGATGTCGTTCGGGCTGGCGCCTACCGACTGGCGGATGCCGATCTCGCGCGTCCGCTCGGTGACGCTGACCATCATGATGTTCATGATCCCGATGCCGCCCACCACCAGCGAAACCGCTGCTACCCAGGCCAGCAATTCGCGGAAGGCGGCCGTCGTCGACTCACGGGTTTCGATAATATCCTGCTGCGTGGTCACGGTAAAATCGGGCTCTTCCAGGGTCACGTCGTGGCGCTTGGCCAGCAGCAACTGCACCTGTAAAATCACCTCGTCCAGGGTGTGGCTTTCGTCTACCTTGACGTAGATCATGCGCACCCGGTCGCCCATCACCCGCGCCATGAAAGACGGGGTGAACTTCTGGAACACCACGGTGATGGGGGTGTACAGCCAGGCGTCGTAATCTGTGCTGCCTACCTGCCCCTTCTCGGCGAATACGCCGATCACCGCCAGCTTGGCATTGCCTACCGTCACCACCTGCCCGATGGGCGACTCGTTTCCGAAAAGCTCGCTTGCCAGGTCTGCCCCCAGCACGGCCACTTTCTGCTTGCGATCCACGTCGGTCTGGGTGAAGTAGCGCCCGGAGGCGACCTCCATGTCGCGCACTTCGGGGAAATCGGGCGTGGTGCCCAAAATGGACACCTCGTCCAGCGAGACTTCCCCAAATTTCACCGTCTCGCTGCTGTTTTGCTCGACCACCACGCCGCTCACCCCGGCCACGCTGTCTGCAATCGCCTGGGCGTCGTCGTAAACCAGGGTGCCGCCGGGCCCCTGGCCCGGCCCGCCGCGGGTAAAGGTGGGGCTGATGAAAATCAGGTTGGAGCCCAGCCCGGTAATCTGTTCTTCGATGGTCTTTTCCGTGCCCGCGCTGATGGCGATCATGATGATGACCGCCGCCACGCCGATGATCACGCCCAACATGGTGAGCAGCGAGCGCATTTTATTCTTGGCCAGGCCTTTCCAGGCCACCCGAATGATCTTACTGATCCGCATGACCGGCCTCCTCTTGTGAAGTTCCGTGCGAGCCGTTCTTGCCGTTCTTGCGGTCGCTTTCGACGCGCCCGTCCCGGAAACGGATCACCCGTCCGGCGTAAGCGGCAATCTCGTCCGAGTGGGTGACCATGACGATGGTGCTGCCCTGGCGGTGCAAATCGCCCAACAGGGCCATGATCTCGACGCCGGAGCGAGAGTCCAGGTTGCCGGTTGGCTCGTCGGCCAGGATCAGCACCGGGTCATTGACCAGGGCGCGGGCGATGGCCACGCGCTGCACCTGGCCGCCGGAAAGCTCGTGCGGTTTGTGGTGCGTGCGGTCGCCCAGCCCCACCGCTTTCAGCACCTGGACGGCTTTCTCTTTTTGCTCTTCCTCGCTGAGGTCGTTGGTGTGGCTGTACAGCATCGGCAGCATCACGTTATCGATGGCGCTGGTCTGCGACAGCAGGTTGAAAGACTGGAAGATGAACCCCAGGCGCCGGTTGCGAATGGCCGCCAGTTCGCTCTTGTCCAGGCTGCTCACGTCTTCCCCGGCCAGGTAATAGCGCCCGCCGGTCGGCCGGTCCAGGCAGCCCAGGATGTTCATCAGCGTGCTCTTCCCCGAGCCGGAGGGGCCCATGATGGCCACGAACTCGTTGGCCTGGATTTGCACACTGACGCCGTCCAGGGCGTACACCTGGGCATCGCCCAGTCCATAGACTTTGGATAATTCTTCGGTTTGGATAATGGTTTCAGATTGCATGATTGCACCTTGCGTGGCCCAGGCCCGGAGGGTCTACGGCCAACTTATTTTGTCTGGGTGATGCCGGTGGATACCGTCTCGCCCGCCTCCACGCCCGAGATGATCTGCACGGAGGTCACGTCCTGCAGGCCGACTTCGACCACGCGCAGCACCGGCTCGCCATTTTCGACGACGAAGACGCCGTATTCATCGGTATCCAACGATCGCAGCGCCTCCAGCGGGATCAGCACGGCATCCGTGGCTCGCCCGGAGATCACGTCCACCGTGGCGCTCAACCCAATCGGCAGGTTGACCCCGCTGATGTCGTCCAACTGCACGACCACCTTTACCGCCTGCACGTTGGAGACCGTCTCCAGCCCCGGGCTGACCGAGACCACCTTGCCCTTGAAGGTCCGCTCCTGCAGCGCGTCGAACACCACTTCGGCTTCGTTGCCCACCCTGGCCTTGTCCAGGTCGGATTCATCCAGGTAGGCTTCGACGCGCAGTTGGTCCAGGTCGGCCAGGGTGATGATCGTGCCTTCGCTCACTACTCCGCCCACGATGGCATCCACTGCCATCACCGTGCCGTCGATCGGGGCGACCAGGTCGACCACCGACTGGTTCTCTTTGGCCAGGGCCAGCTTGGCTTTGGCGTTGTTCAGCGTCGCTTCGGCCAGGGTCAGTTCATCCTGGGCCGGTCCACTCTCGTACCTGGCGTATTCCTGGCGGGCTTTGTCCAGGTTGGCCTGCGCCACGTCCAGCACGTACTCGTAGTTCAGGCGCTTCACCGCCGCGTCGTAATTGCTCTGCGCCAGGTTCAACGCCACCAGCAGGTCGTAGCGCGTGCTGTTGGAGGCGGGGTAATATTTGTAGGGATCGAAAGCGGCCCAGGCGGCGTCGAGCTGTTCTTTCATCTTGTCGACAGCTTCCACCGTGCCCAGCCCTTGCAGGAAGAGCGGGGTGTTGTAGTTCTCGAGGTCGTACTGCGCATCGCGCACTTCCTGGGCGTAGGTGGCGATGTTGTTCAACGCCTCGGTGCGAGACGTTTCGGCGTTGGCATACAGTTCGTCCAGCGATTGCTGCGCCTGGATGACGTTCAGTTCGGCATCCGAGATATCTGCGGCGATTTCTTCGGGCGTGTTCTGTGTCTGCAGGCGGGCCAGCACGTCCCCGGCCTTCACTTTGTCGCCGAGGCCGACGTTCAGCTCGAGCAGCGTGCCAGTTTCGTCGAAGCCGACGCTGATCTGGGCGGCGGTGGCCACGCTTCCGCTGCCGGTGGCCGAGACCACCATGTCGCCGGTGCGGGCGGTCGATGTCTGCATGGCCGCCTCCTGGCTCGTTTCAGCGCTGGCCGCGGCTTTGGCCGTGGTGTAATAATAATACGCGCCGCCCGCCAGGGCGGCCAGGATCACTGCGCTCAAAATCCAGATCCATTTCTTTTTAAACACTTTTGGCTTTTTTACCATTCTGGTCTCTCCTATGCCGTTTTTTGATTTTAGCGATGCCTTCCGGCGCTGGCATCTCCGTTCAAACTGATCTGCATGCCTGAATTCTAAGAAACAAAACTGTGAGAATGCCAAGAGAAACCTGTTAAATCTCTTAGAGCTTTCTTTCCGGGATGCGCTTTCACAGGATTTTCTCAGGCTGGGAAGGTATGCTACATCCATGAGGCAACTATGAAGTACATCGATGCTCCCATCCACAACCGGCTGAAAATGAACCTGCGTTTGAAAATCATTGCGATGGCCGTGGCGCCCATCATCCTGGTACAGGTGGCGATCGGCACCATCGCCACCAGGGCTTATAGCGAAATCACCACCAACCTGGTGATCCAGCGCGACCGGGAGGCGGCCAACCTGCTGGTCGAGCGGATCCGGGCCTTCCTGGATCGCAACACCCAGCGCACCGAGCGCCTGGCCAAAGATTTGCAAAATATGCCTCCGGCGCTTTCGAGAGAAGCCTATGCCCAGCCGACTCCAGATGGGTTCGCCCTTCAGAACCCTGGCGCCAACCCTTATCCTGCGAGCCTTGCGGACGGGGTGTTCCTCCCTCAGAGTGTCCTTGCAGGGCCTGCGCCCCAGAACGGAGCGGAAGAGAGCCTGCTGCTGCTCGATCCCTCGGGCAAGGTGACTTTTGCCAATCTCCAGCCCGAGCTGGTCGGGCAGGATTGGTCGCAGCGCAGCTACTTTGTCCAGGCCGTCCAGACCCAACAGGCCAGTTACTCCGCCATCCTGCCGGCCAAATCGCAGGCAGGTGAAATTGTGGTCGGCTCGTTTCCGATCCTCGACGACCAGGGCGAGCTTGCCGGCGTGATGCTTCAGTTCAGTCCATTCAATATGGCGAAAGACTCGCGTTTCTACCAGGAATTTACCGAATTGCTGCAGCCGGACAACGGGAAGAATGTTTACCTGGTCGACGGCAGCGGGCAGGTCATTTACCACTCGAACGCCGAGTACATCGGCCAGGATTTCTCCTCCCTGCCGTCCGTGCAGCGGGCGCTGGCCGGAGAAGAGGCCACCCTGCGGGGGCAAAACGCGGCCGGCCAGGAAGTCGTCTCCAGCTTTGCCCCCCTCCCGGGTACGGCCTGGAACCTGGTGATCGAAGACGACTGGGCGATCATCATGCGGCAGATGTGGGCCTACCAGGCCATCCTGTTGCTGTTGTTGGCCCTGGGGGCGGCGGCTCCGGCAGCGGTAATCGCCAGGGGCAGCCGGCGCATCAGCGGGCCGATCGAAGCGCTGACCGCCGCCACGCGGGAAGTCGCCGCCGGCGATTTCAACCAGACGATCGCCGTGCACACCGGGGATGAGATCGAGGCCCTGGCCATCCAGTTCAACCGCATGGCCGCGCAACTGCAGGCTTCCTATTCGCTCCTGGAGCAGAACGTGCAGCAGCGCACCGCCGAACTGGCCGCCGCCAACGAACGTTACCGGGCCGTCTCGGAGCTTACTTCGGATTACATCTACCAGTTTACCGTCCGGCGGGATGGCGACTTCGTCCTGGATTGGGCCACCGATACCATCGCCCGCTTCACCGGATACACCCCGGCAGAACTGGCTCAGCAGGGCGGCTGGCTCGCCCTCATCCACATCGATGACCTGGAATTCTACCAGCAGCAGCGCCGGGCGGTCTTCTATTTGAACACCCCCCAGCCGGCGCCGATCGTCTTCGAATACCGCATGGTTGCCAAGAACGGCGCTATCCACTGGCTGCGTGATTACTGGCGACCGGTGTGGGATGCCGAACGGCGCCGGGTCAACCGCATCCTGGGAGCCGCCCAGGATATCACCGCATACAAGCAGGCTGAAGAAGCCCTGCGCCAGGCCAGCGAACAGGCCCAACGCCTGGCCGAAGCGGCCGAGGCGGCGAACCAGGCCAAGAGCGTTTTTCTGGCCAATATGAGCCACGAGCTGCGCACCCCGCTCAATGCCATTCTTGGCTATTCCCAATTGATGGCCCGCCACAATCACACCACGGCGGAACAGCGCCAGTGCCTGGAAACGATTGGCCGCAGCGGCGAGCACCTGCTGGGCCTGATCAACGACATCCTGACCATGTCGAAGATCGAGGCCGGCCGCATTACCCTGCAAGAAAGCGTCTTCGACCTGCATCGCCAACTGGCCGGCCTGGAAGAAATGTTCCACCTGCGCGCCGCCGATAAGGGCTTGCACTTCATCCTGGATATTGCCCCGGACGTGCCGGGTTGCCTCTACGGCGACGAAGGCAAGCTGCGCCAGGTATTGATGAATCTGCTCAGCAATGCCATCAAATTTACCCGAGAGGGCGGGCTTACCTTGCGTGTGGGCTTGCGGCGTAGTGAGGCTTGCCCGGATCACGCCCCTGCCGGTGCGGATGTTCCGCGCGAGACGGTGCGGCTGCGCTTCGAGGTCGAAGATAGCGGCGTGGGCATTTCCCCCGGCGAGATGGGCGCCCTCTTCGAGCCGTTCGTGCAGACGAGCAGCGGCAGAAGCGCCAGGGAAGGCACCGGGTTGGGGCTGCCCATCAGCCGCCAGTTCGTCCGTTTGATGGGCGGCGAGATCGGCGTGACCAGCGACCCGGGCCGCGGCTCTTGCTTCCACTTCGAAATTACGATGCGCCGTTCTGCCCAGCAGGAAATGGAGGCGCCCCGGCTCGCCAGCCCGCGGCGCGTCGCCGGTGTGGAGCCGGCCAGCCTGTCGGACGGCGACGGCCCCTATCGCCTGCTGGTGGTGGAGGACCAGCCTACCAACCGCGACCTGCTGGTAAAGATATTGGCGCCCTTCGGCTTTGCCATGCAGTGCGCGGCCAACGGCCAGGAAGGCGTCGAGTGGTGGGATCGCTGGCAGCCCCATTTGATCTGGATGGACATGCGCATGCCCGTGCTGGACGGCTACGAAGCCACGCGCCGGATCAAGGAAAAAGCCAGGGACGCCGGGCGCGGCGTGGTCATCGTGGCGCTGACCGCCAGCGCCTTCGACGAGCAGTGCGACGCCATTCTCGAAGCCGGCTGCGACGCCATCGTGCGCAAGCCTTTCCGTGAAGCGGAAATTTTCGAGACCCTGGCGCAGCAGTTGGGGGTGCGTTTTGTTTATGAAGATGCCGCGCCTCAGGATTGCGCCGGCGCGCCGGCGGCGGAGAGCGAGCCCTCCCTGCTGCAAACGCTCGGGGAAGCGTCCGCTCACCTGCCCGCCCACTGGGCGGAAGATTTCCACCTGGCGACCACCCGCCTGGATGCCGAGCAGATGCACGCCCACATCGAGCAGCTTCGCGGCCTCGCCCCGCAAGCGGCCGGCTCCCTGGAAAGGTGGTTACAGGATTTTGAATATAAGAAAATCTTGCATTGCTTGTCTGAACTTGCGCCTCAATCGCCGGAAGTTCAGGGTGTGGTGGAGGGGTGAAGCGGTGTTGACCGGTGATGGTGAGTTTGCCCCTGTCTCTTTGTTGGAAGGCTTGACGTGTGATTACAATCCATCTATGATTATGATGGTTGGATTGGGTCAGGAGTTTGTAGAAGATGGCTATCGTATTGATTGTGGATGACGACCAAAAGCTGCTCAAGATGCTGCAGCGTACCCTGGCTTACGAGGGTTTGCAGGTGGTTACTGCGGTGAACGGCCAGGAAGCTTTAGCCCAGGTGGACGCCTGCCACCCGGAGATCATCGTCCTGGACTGGATGATGCCCAAGATGGACGGCCTGACCGTGGTGCAGCGCCTGCGCGCTGAAAACAACCAGGCTTTCATCCTGATGCTGACGGCGCGCGATGCGCTCGAGAACCGCGTGCAGGGGCTGGAGAGCGGCGCCGACGATTATCTGACCAAGCCGTTTGCCCCGGAGGAGCTGGTCGCTCGCCTGCACGCCCTGATGCGCCGGGTGGAAGCCAGCCCGTCCAGGCAGCCGGTGACCTTCGCCGACCTGGTGCTCGACCCGGCCGCCCACCAGGCGCGCCGGGGCGAGATGCTCCTGGACCTTACCCCCACCGAGTACGATCTGCTCCAATACTTCATGCGCCACCCGCGCCAGGTGTTGGAGCGCGCCCAGATCATGACTGCCGTGTGGGGCTACGATTTCGGCGGCGACGACAACGTGCTGGACGTATACGTGAGTTATCTGCGCAAGAAGCTGGAGGCGGGCGGGGAACCGCGCCTGCTCCACACCGTGCGCGGCATCGGTTATGTGCTGCGGGTGGAATGATGTCGATCCGTTTTCGCCTCACCCTGCTGTATAGCGCCATCCTGGCGCTGACCCTGTTCATCTTTGGCCTGGCGCTGTATACCATCCAGGCGCAGAGCACCCTCGAATCGCTCAAGCGCGACCTGACCATCGGCAGCGATCGCTTCCGCCGTTCGCTGCAGTGGCAGTACGAACACCCCGAACAAAAGAACCCGGAACCCGGCCGCCAGCCGCCCCCGCCTCCGCCGGAAGATATGCTCTCGGGCGAGGGGCCTTTCAAAGGCGTGCGTGAGCGCGACATCGTGCGCGTGCTGGATACCGGCGGGTCGCTGGTGGCCAGCCCGTTGGGCGTACAGGGCGAAGCCTTGCCGCTCGACCCCACCGGCCTCCAGGCGTTGAACGATGGGAAGGTCTGGTGGGAGACGGCCGCGGTGAACGACGAGCGCATGCTGATCTACAACCAGCCCATCGTCATGGACGGGAAGGTGATCTTGATCGTCCAGTCGGCGCGCTCGCTCACCGAGCGCGACCGTTCGCTGGCCTCCCTGGGCACCACCCTGTTGGTAGCCAGCCTGGTGACCATCCTGGTGGCTTTCGGCATCGGCTGGTGGCTGGCCGGCGCGGCCCTGAACCCTATCCACCGCATCACTCAGACGGCGCGCGACATCGGCAGCGAGAGCGACTTCACCCGCCGGGTGGATTATCACGGCCCGAACGACGAGGTCGGCGAGCTGGCCACCACTTTCAACGCCATGCTCTCGCGCCTGCAGGACGCTTACCAGCGCGTCAGCCGCGCCTTGAGTTTGCAGCGCAATTTCGTGGCCGACGTTTCCCACGAACTGCGCACCCCGCTGACCACGGTGCGCGGCAACCTGGCCCTGCTGCGCCGCGATCCGCCGCTGCCCGCCGAAGAGCGCGCCGATATCCTCGCCGACCTGGTTGCCGAGAGCGACCGCCTGATCCGCCTGGTCAACGACCTGCTGGTGCTGGCCCGCGCCGAGGCCCGCCCGGTGCCGGCGCGCGAGGCGATCCCCTTGCAGGCGCTGGTCGCCGAAGCCTGCCGCCAGGCCAGCCAGGCCGACCACCAGCGCGAGATCATCGAGCAAGTCGGCGAGATCGACGCCCTGGGCGACCGGGACGGGTTGAAGCAGGTGCTGATGATCTTGCTGGATAACGCCTTGAAATACTCCCAGGGCGAAGTGCGCGTCACCGCCGAGGTGGTGGGGGAGGTAGTGGCGCTCGGCGTGCACGACGACGGCCCGGGCATTTCCCCCGACACGCTCAAGCACGTCTTCGACCGCTTCTACCGCGGCGACGCCGACCCCGCCGTGCCCGGCTTCGGGCTGGGCCTGCCCATCGCCAGGACGTTGATCGAGGGCCAGGGCGGGTCGATCGTCCTGCACAGCCAGCCGGGCCATGGCAGCACGGCGTGGGTGTATCTGCCGCTATTTGTAGCACCATGACCCAGGCTCAACCCCTGACCCAGGCGGATATCGAGGGCGGATTGCGCCGGCTGGGCCTGGAAAGAGGCCAGGTCGTGGCGCCCTGCCGGGCGGCTGAAGCCGCGGCAACGAAAACGCGAAAGCTGCCTGCGCAGCTTGTATTTTATCCAGGTGGACGGCGAACACGGATACCGCGAGGCGTAACGACGGTTACTGTGCCGCTTAAATTACGCAGATCGTAATCTTGCAAAACCTTTTCCAGTAACTCTATCATCGGCCAGATACCATCCTGATTGGGGCGCAGCAATAACACGCCGTTATGCATTCCCGGTGGGTAACGACGAACATCAGCAAAGCCTTTGTCGGCTGTGATCAGAAAGCGCTGTTCGCTTTGCACGGCTTGCCAAAGCGCAGGATCTTTCCACCCAGACATGCCCTGGTTAAAAACCCCATCGGCTTGGTATCCTTTGCTTTGCAGCAAGTTTACCAGTGCCTTTGGAAGGTCTTCATCCACCTTAATCTGCATGGTTTTCCAGATTCAGCCGGATAATGGCAGTAACACATCCTGGCGTACAACTTCGGCGGCATAGGCCAAAGCGGCATAGATGTCTTCCGTGCCCAGTTGAGGATAATTCTCCTGGATTTGGGCAGTGCTCATTCCATCAGCCAGGCTGCCAACAATCATCGAAACCGGAATGCGCGTACCCTTGATGCATGGGTCGCCATGATGGATATCCGGGTCGATTACGACTCGATCTTGCCAGCGGCGGTGCATTGGGCCTCCTTCCATTTCACCAATAACTCTGGTCATTTTACCCCTAAATTCGATGGTTGCACACAGTATTTATGCTGCTTGCCCTGCCGGGCGGCTGAAGCCGCGGCAACGAAAACGCGAAAGCCGCCTGCCCAGCTTATCCCCGCACCGGCAGCCAGCGAAGGCTGGCTTCGTGTCGTGGTTGGAGCGGTTTGCAACCGCCGTTGCTTGCCCTGCCGGGCGGCTGAAGCCACGTCAACAAGAGCACGAAAGCTGCCTGCGCAGCTTGATTGCATATGCCTGGGGTGTCCTTAGCCGACCTGAAGCCCTTGCGTCCTCCCATAACATCCATCTTGGCAAAGTGCTCCATCAACATGCTGTGGATGAAGATATATTCACCGCTAACTCGGCGTCGGTACTGTTGGCGATCATCTGATCACCGTTACCCCTTGGTTCCTGGGTGTCTGTTTCAGGCGGCGTGGCTCTCTCAGGCGTCATGGACCATTCTCAATCAATGGTTATGATTCTCCAGCCACGCCTCCGTTTCCTCGGCCCTCACCACGCGCTCGGCTTCCCGGATCAACTGATTGAGGCTGCGGCTACAGCGAAGTGCGGAATTTGCCGGTCGATAGGAACCCGGTACGGGCATCGGGGCGGTGTTTTGTGTGACGTTGAAGCAGGGTGACCAAAGCTGGATCAGTTGCCGTTCTGCCGCATCCAGGTCATTGCCCGCAGGGTCAAATTGTTCGGATTGCGAGCTGAGCAGTTCGATGGTGAACCGCATCGATACGGGCCAGTTGCACCAGATAAACCGTCCAACGATCGAGTGGCCATGGAAGCCGCCGAGCAGGTGCTCCCAGACCCGGGAAAAAGCCAGGCTGGATTGGCCGGCATAGAACGTCACGTGATCGTCGCGGAACAGGTACAGATTCATGGCCTTCCAGGCCGGCGGGCAGCGATCCAGGAGCAGGAACTGTTTGAGCGGGAGGGCGATTTTGGGGTCGTTCATCGGAAGATTTTTCACAAGTCAATTGATGGTCTGCCTGAAGGGTTGCTCCACCAACCTCGTGACCGTTATCTCATTCACCGGTTTATTATACCTTGCGACCGCGATATACAAAAACCGGGGCCGCTAAAGCTGCGGCAACGAAAACACGAAAGCTGCCTGCGCAGCTTATCCCTGGAAAAAAGCTGCTCGCGCTCTGCGGGCTACGCAAAACCGCGATGTGCTGGCCTAAGCGCCTGAGTGCCTGATCCCTGATCGACTAAATAAGTAATAGAGGAACCCGCAGGCAAGGTAGACGGCGCCCAGGAAAAGGCCCGATTCTGAGACCAGCCAGGAGGAGTATGCGCTTTTTCTGGTCATATCATAGAATATTCCCATCAGGAAGATATTGTGGCTGACATGGAGTATCACTCCCGGCCAGAGGCTCCCCGATCTGGAGACGAGAATCGTGCGGAAAAAAGACGCCCCCGTCAGGGCTAAAGTGAAGCCGGGGAGCGCTATCCAGAGGGGAGCTCCGGTTCCATAGAGCCCGCCGATGATCGCCGGATAGTGCCAGATAGACCAGCATAATCCGACGATGATTGAAGTTGTCGGGACGGAGAAGGTCTTTCTTAAACGGGGAACGAGAAATCCTGACCATCCGATCTCCTCACCCAAAACAAAAGGCAACGCCGTCAGGGAGGCGAAGATAGCCTTGGCAAGGATTCCCAGGTAGAAAGGAGCAGGTGTGTGAAAGCCAAGCATTCTGAGCCAGCGGTAATTGGCGACCTCGTCCAGGTAGAAGTCAATCGCTCCGCTGAGCCACATGCTGCCGTAAGCAATCAGGGAGACCAGGATGGGGAAGGCCAGCGCAAGCGCCCAATCCCTGGGTTTTCCCGTCCTCCATCCCAGTTCGGCAAGCGGGATCCGGCCTATCGCCAGGGTCAAAAGGGCAGCTATGCCGGGAATCCACATCACAATTGCAATGGTCAGTTGATTTTTCCCTCCCGGACCGAACATCCACAAAAAATCGATCGTTGTCAGGAAAATCAGGAGCCCGAAGAAGATAACGATCTCATTTCGCCAATGTTTTTTCTCCATCCTAAAGTTCTCCTCTACTACATAGGAGTTCCAGACGAATTAGTCCTCTGGCATGATTAAGGCATTCTCTTGAGCCGCACCCACTGCGCCGATAAATCTACTGTGTCAACTTCCCATCCAGCATTCGGCCAGCTTTTAACTTGTATACGTGGCGCAAACCCGAAAGGTTTCCAAAACCTTTCGGGTTTGCGCAATATTTGAAGCCCAGCCGGGTTGCTGTATAATTACCCTTGCCCAACCCGAAAAAAAGCCATGATCACCATCCAGGAAATCAACCCCCACAACCTGCCAGACGCTGGCCGCTGCGATGGCGTTTTCACCGTCGACGCCCGGCTCGCGCCCTGCGCCGAAGATGGCGTCATCCGCTACACGTTCGTCGAAGTGTCGCCGCCTTACCAGAAACGCTACCCGTCCGACGAGGTGGACTACGCCGCGTACGTCGATAACCCGGATAAGATCCTCTTTTTTGCTTACCTGGACGGCCGGGTAGCCGGCGAGATCCGCCTGAGCCGGCATTGGAACCGCTATGCCTACGTCGATGACATCGTCGTCGACGTCCATTGCAGAAAGCAGGGCGTCGGTTACGCCATGATCCAGCGGGCCAAAGACTGGGCGCGCCAGAAGGGCCTGGCGGGCGTCATGCTGGAGACGCAGAACAACAACGTCGGCGGCTGCCGGCTGTACCACAAGGCCGGCTTCGAGCTGGCCGGCTTCGACCGGCGGCTTTACCACGGCCTGAACCCGGGCACGGACGAGATCGCCCTGTACTGGTACTGGCTGGTCGATGGCGGGTAGGGAGCCGGGCGACTGAAGCCGCGGCAAGGAAACCACGAAAGCGGGCTGCGCAGCTTACCTCCGCACCGATAGCCGGTGCAGACCGGCTTCGTGTCGTTGTTGGTGCGGTTTCTAACCGCCGCTGTTCTTACCCCCGCCCCGGCTGCCGGTGCAGACCGGCTTCGTGTCGTTGTTGGTGCAGTTTCTAACCGCCGCTGCCTGCCCTGGCGGGGGAGGTTTTTTCGGGGCGCTCCCGGCTCTGCTTCAGGGCGTAGGCAATCCCCAGCGAAATGACCGCCAGGACGACGAAGACGATAAAACCCGCCGGGTAGCCGGCCTTCCCCTGGCTGCGCACGATCGCTCCCAGCGCCGGCGGTATGGCGAAACCGCCAAATGCCCCCAGGCCGCCGATCCAGCCGGACGCGCCGCCCACTGCATTGGGGACGTACTGCGGCATCAACTTGAACACCGCTGCGTTGGAGACGCCCATGCCGATGCCCATGCTCACCGCGCCGATGATGCTCAGGGTATATCCTTGAGAGAAGGCGAGCACGCCCGCGCCGGCCAGCAAAACGCTCAACGAGAGCATCAGCGATTGCACCCCGCCCAGCCGGTCGGAGACCGTCCCGCCGGGCACGCGGATGGCGGAGGCGGTCAGCGAGAACAAGGCGGTCAAGACCCCGGCCGTGAGCGGCGTGGCGGCGTAGAAGGACTTCCAATACGTGGGGAACCAGGCCGTCAGGGCGATAAAGCCGCCGAAGGTGGTGAAATAGATCGACACCAGCAGCCAGGTTTTGCCCAGGCGTGCGGCAACCGCCAGGCTTTGCATGGCGTTCCCCTTGGGGAAAATCTCCTGCCCCGCATTTTGGGCCTGCTGCCGCGCTTCCGGAGCCGGGACGCCCTGGGCCTGCAATTGGAAATACGGCGCATTCAGGCCGTAGACCTGGTACAGCAGCACGCCCGCCAGCAGGAAGGCCAGCCAGGTCAGGTAGGCCCCGGCCAGCCCCCAACTGGCCAGCGCCAGGGGCAACAGCAGGGAGAACAGCCCGGGGGCCAGGTTGCCGATCCCCGCATAGGCGCCCAGGGCCGCCCCCTGGCGGCGCTGCGGAAACCAGTAAGACACCTGCCCGATGCCCACCGAAAAGGTCGCGATCCCGCAGCCGGTGAGAATGCCCAGGATCAGGATCAGCGGATACATCGCAGCCGTCAGCCGGCCGGGATACAGAAAATAAACCACCCCCGCCAGCCCGGCCATGCCCGCTGCCGACAGCCACAGCAAGATCAGGAACGGTTTGCGCCCGCCGCTGGTGTCCACCCAGGCGCCAAAGGGAATGCGCAGCAGGGAGCCGGAAAGCGAGGGAATGGCCACCAAAAAGCCCACCATCACGGGGGTTAACTTCATGACCTCGTTGAATTTCGTCGCCGTGGTGCCGAATAACGCCACCGCGGCAAACCCGGCGAAGAAGCCCAGGGTCGCCCCGAACAAGCCTTGCCTGGGATTACCGTTCAGACCTTTCATCGTCTCCTCCAAATGACTGTCAGGATTAGCCGGCCTTTTGCGGGAATGACCTTCGCGCCGCCAGGAGGCGCCGGCTGGAACGGACCTGGCGGTATCCGGCGCCGGCGCTCAACTTCGCGGCGACTGGCGCACCGGGCGGCGGTTCCAGACGACGATTTGCCAGGGGCGCAGCAGATAGCCAAGCGGGTAGGTCAGGATGTGGATCAGGCGGCTGAACGGTGTGAGCGCCAGCAGGACGAAAAAATTGAACACGTGCAATTGGATCACCCAGGGCAGGGGCGCTACGATTTGCGGCTGCGGCTGCAAGGTCAGGATCGACCAGAGATAAGGGGTAAACACGCTGGTGAACCAGTACGAACCGAAGCGGTACACCGTGGCGGTGATCAGGCCGGTGATCACCGAAAGCAGCAAGAGCACCAGGACGACCAGGTCCATGGGCGAGGTGATCACCCGGATGCGCTTGCTGCTGAGGCGCCGCCAGAGCAGGATGGCCAGGCCGGCCAGGCTCCAGATGCCTAACGCCGCCCCGGTCAGCTCCAGCAAATACAGGCGCAGCGGCGCAGAATTCCATAGCACCAGGCTGCCGGGCAGCAGCAGCGCCAGCAAATGTCCCAACAGGATGATCACGATGCCCCAGTGAAACGAGATCGAGCCCCAGTACAGCTTGCGCCGCTCCAGCAACTGCGACGAAAGGCTGGAAATGGTGAAGGGCCGGTAAATGCTGCGATATACCGTCACCGTGACGAAGATGAAGATGGAAATATACGGAAAGATGAGAAACAGAAGTGTGTTTAGATTCATGATCGACCTCTGATACCTGCTTCTATGCTGCCAAATGGGAGGCGGATGAACGCGGAGCAAGCTATATCCCGACCTCCTGAGATAGCCGGTTCGCCAGCGCCAGGTATTTCTCGTGCACGCCCTCGCCCGTTTCTTCGTGCTCGACGTGCTTGAAACCCTGCCATACCGGGTCGTGCATTTCCCGGGGGATGACCTGGTTCGCCATGGGGAAGAGGATGCGGTCCTCTTTCAGGATGTGCTGCCGGAGCAGAGCGGCGTAATTGCGGGCATTCTGGATGACCGCCGCCCGGGCGGAGGCATCCCCCGCTTGCAACTGTTCGGCGGCCTGGCGCAGGCCGCGGGTGAAAGCCCGGCCTTGTTCGTGTTCGTACAGCATCACGCCGATGGGGCTGCCCTGGACCGGCATCCCGTGTTCCTCCAACGATTTGAACAGCACCCCTTCTTCTTTCTTGTGATGGCATCCATCGGCAAAGCCTTTGATAAAATCGGTGGCCTCGATGAACAGCCCGGAGCGCACCTCATTGCCCTGGGCCAGTTCCTGGGCGGCCGTTTCAAGCACCGCGATGACCCGCTCGATGACGCGGTGTTCTTCCATCAAAACGTCTGTCGCTTTCATTTTCTCATCTCCTTCTATTGACTTACGGCTGCGCCAATCGCTTCCAGGATTTCCAGGTAAGGGTTTTGCGGCTGGGCTTTCTTCAGCAGGGTCAACATGCGCTGGATGGCCGGGGCCAGCACCTGCGTCACCTCCGGCAGCGGCTGTTCCGCCACGTCCAGGTAGCGCAGGAGCGGTACGAGATGGTCGGGCAGTTCGCCGTCCAAATCGACCTGGTAGAATTGAAGCTCGCGGTTCAACAGCGACATAAAATTGCCGCGCGGATAGCTCTCTCCCCAGGTCTGGAAACCCACGTAAGGCGCTACGGCGGGGTTCAGGTCGAAGGTATGGGTATACAGCTCCTCCCACTCGCCGGGCGATAATGGGCGGATCTGCTCCAGGAACCTGCCCGGCGCTTTTCCAAGAGAAGCCGCCGGCAGGGCGCGCAACTCCCTGTCCAATTTCTCCAGCCGCCCAGGGGCAGGATAGCGCAGCGCCTCGGCAAAAAATGCGTAAATGCCCATCACTCACCTCGCGCCGGGGCCTGTAAATAGCCCAACCCGGTCTCGCCCTTGTGCATCAACGGGTCGCGCCAGGCCTCCACCGACATTTCACGGTGATAGGGCGGCAGGACGAAGCGCTCTTCCAGGGTGGGCAGGGTGGTCAGGCGATAGATGGCTTCCGCCTCTTCGGGAGAAACGCCGGCCTCGGCCAACAAACGGAGAGTGTCCTGGTCCACTTCGCCTTCCACCGTCTTGCGGCGCATGTACAGGCGCACCGCCAGCATTTTGCGCAGCGACTTGCGAATGGGGTCCTGGTTGCCCGCCGAGAACAGGTTGGCCAGGTATTGCACTGGCAGGCGAGCCGCGTCCAGGCGCTGGAAAAGCTCGAAATCGTACTGCTCGGCGGAGAGATCGAGGCGCACCAGGCCATCTTCGACGGAACTGATCACCGGCGAAAGCGGGGGGATGTAGAACATCATGGCCATCGTGCGGTATTCGGGATGCAGCGGCAGGGCCAGCCCCCATTCTTTGACGAACCGGTAAACCGGGGACTTCTGCGCCGCGGCGATCCAGCCCTCTTCGACGCCGTTTGCCCTGGCTTCGGCCACGATCTGCGGGTCGAATGGATCGAGGATGACGGCGCGTTGGGCGGCCACCAGTTCACTATCGGGCACCTGGGCGGCTTGAGGGATGCGGTCGGCGTCGTACAACAACACGCCCATATAGCGGATGCGCCCCACGCAAGAGTGGGCGCAGGCCGGGGCCTGGCCGGTTTCCAGGCGCGGGAAACACAGGATGCACTTTTCCGATTTGCCGGTCGACCAGTTGTAATACACTTTCTTGTAAGGGCAGGCCGCCACGCACATGCGCCAGGCGCGGCAGTTGTTCTCGTTGACCAGCACGACCCCGTCCTCGGCGCGCTTGTAGATCGCCCCGGACGGGCAGGCCGCGACGCAGGCCGGGTTGAGGCAGTGATTGCAGATGCGCGGCAGATAGTTGAACACCACCCGGTCCAGTTCATCCAACTGGGCGCGTAATTCGGCGGGTATGCCCTCCATGCTCGGGTCGTTGCGCGCGTAGAGATTCGAGCCGCCCAGGTCGTCGTCCCAGTTGGGGCCGCTTTTGATCTCCAGCGGTTCGCCGGTGATCATCGAGATGGGGATGGCGGTCGGCTGGTCGTCGCCCGCCGGGGCATCGAACAGGTCCCGGTAACGGAACGTGTAAGGCTCGTAGTAATCTTCCAGGCTGGGCAGCGAAGGATTGAAGAAGAGATTGGCCAATCCTTTGCCCCTGGAATGCAGGCGCAGGCGCAGGTCGCCGTTCCTTTTCTCCCAGCCGCCGTTGTAGTGATGCTGGTTTTCCCACTGGGTGGGGTAACCCGTGCCGGGGCGTGTTTCCACGTTGTTCCACCACATATATTCTGCGCCTTTGCGGTCGGTCCACAGGTTTTTACAGGCAATCGAACAGGTGTGGCAGCCGATGCATTTATCCAGGTGGAAGAGCATGCTCATGTGGGCGCGTATGTTCATGTTGTCTCTCCTAAATGATTCAGACCCTGGGGGTCTTCGATAAAATTACCACTCCACGTCCTCCAGTTTGCGCACGAAGACGAAGGTGTCGCGGTTGACCCCGGTGGGGCCCCAATAGTTGAAAGCGTAGGTAAACTGGGCGTAGCCGCCGGACATCAGCACCGGCTTCAAGCGGGCGCGCGTCAGCGAGTTGTTCATCCCGGCGCGCTTGCCGCGCAGCGGCGACTTGGGGATACCGACAGTGCGCTCGGTAGCGTGGTACACGAAGACCGCGCCGGCAGGGATGCGCGCCGAGACAATCGCCCGCTGGACGAAGACGCCGTTATCGTTATAGACTTCCACCCAATCGTTATCCCGGATGCCCATTTCGGCGGCGTCTTTATCGTTCAGCCACACCGGGTAGCCGCCGCGTGAGAGGGTCATCATGCGATGGTTGTCCGAATACGTGGAATGAATGCTCCACTTGCCGTGCGGCGTGATGTAATTGAGCATCCTGCCTTGCGCTTCCATCAGGCTTTTCTGGGTCTCGTCCAGCATGGTGTGATCGGGGCGGGGCTTATACGTCGGCAGGTGTTCTCCCCAGGCCAGGTAGGCCTCGTGATCCAGGTAGAAATGCTGGCGGCCGGTGAGCGTCCTCCAGGGGATCAGGCGCTCGGTGTTCAGTGTAAAGGGGGCGTAGGCGCGCCCTTTGGCGACGATCGCAGACCAGGTGGGGGTGGTCAGCACCCGGCGCGGCTGGGCGACGATATCGGCGAAACTGGTGCGCACGTCGCGCAGGCCTTCCGCCAGGTCGGTCAATCGCCGGCCGGTCTTGTGTTCTTCCACCTCGAAAGCGCGGTAAGCCAGCTCGCCGTTCGACGAAGGGTCGAGGGCCAGGATCGCCTCGGCCACTTCGCGGGCGTCATCCAGCGAGGGGTAAACCTGGCCGGCAAAGCTGCGCGGCTGGCGGGAGCGCAGCTTCTGGTATTCGTCTGCCACCGGGATTTGCAGGCCATGCGCCGCAACGCCGTTCTTCTCGACCCCCTGCCCCAGGTTGACCATCTGCTGGTAGAGGCTGGCATAGTCGCGCTCGACGATGCGGAACTTGGGCATGGTCTTGCCGGGGATTGGCTCGACTTCGCCGCGCTTCCAATCCCGCACTTCCGGCTGGGCCAGTTCGTCCGGGGTGTCGTGCTGCAAGGGCAGCATGACGATATCCTTGACCGGCTGGGGCAGGTGGGTCTGCGCCAGCTCGCTCACTTTCCTGGCCACCGCCTTGTAAATCTCCCAATCGCTTTTCGCTTCCCAGGCGGGGGGCACGGCGGCCTGCATGGGGTTGATATAGGAGTGTAAATCGGTAGTGTTGAGATCGTCTTTCTCGTACCAGGTCGCCGCGGGGAGCACGATGTCCGAATACAGCGCCGAGGTATCCATGCGGAAGTTGAGATCGATGACCAGGTCCAGCTTGCCGGTGGGCGCCTGCGGGCGGTAGCCCACCTCGTGAGTGTGGCCTTCGGCCATTTCTGGGGCAATGGCGTTGGTATGGGTGCCCAGGTAGTGCTTGAGGAAATATTCGTGCCCTTTTGCGCTGGTGCCGATGGCGTTGCCGCGCCAGATGAACCACACGCGCGGCCAGTTCTCCGGAGCGTCCGGGGCCTGCACGGCAAAGTGCAGTTTTTCCTGGCGCAGTTGCTCGACGACGTATTGGACGATGTCGGCGTCGCTGGCTGCGCCACGCGCTTGAGCTTCCTGCACCAGGGCCAGTGAGCTGCGGTTGAATTGGGGAAAAAAAGGCAGCCAGCCGCGGCGCACGGCGCGCACCTGGTGGTCGATGGTGTGATCGTGGTCGCCGTTGCCGGGCAGGCGGTCGTAGGCTGAGAAGCCGCGCTCGTAGCGCCATTGGTCGGAATGGACGTAGTGGAAAGACGGGGTGTTTTGCTGGCGAGGCGCCATGCCCCAGTCGCCGGCGAAGGCGATGGCGCTCCAGGAGGCCTGGTTCACCAGTTTCTCCTGGCCGACGTAGTGCGCCAGGCCGCCCCCATTGACGCCCACGCTGCCCGTCAACATCAGGGCGACGATGGCAGAGCGATAGAGCAGGTTATTGTGGTACCAGTGATTGGCGCCGGCGCCGATGATCACCAGGTTTTTGCCGCGCGTCTTCTCGGCGTTGGTCGCCCACTCGCGGGCAAAGCGCACCAGCGTATCCCGGTGGATGCCGGTGTATTGCTCCTGCCAGGCGGGCGAGTAAAGCGATATATCGTCGTAGCTCTGGCAGGATGCGCCCGGCAGGCCGCGGTCTACGCCAAATTGCGCCATGATCAGGTCGAAGACAGTGGCAACGGCCACCCGCCCCTGGCCGGTTTCCACGTAGCGCAAGGGGACGCCGCGCTTGACCGTCTCGCCGGTGGTAAAATCGTCGAATTCGATTTGTGCGACCGCCTGGTAAGATTCCAGAAAACTCAGCTCCGCATCCAATTCCTGCCCGGTAAGGCCGTCCTTCGATTCCAGGTTCCACTTCCCCGGGTCTTTCTGCGCCCAGCGATAACCGATCGTCCCGTTGGGCATGCGCGGGCGGGCTGAATTTTTGTCCCAG
Source organism: uncultured Anaerolinea sp. (assembly GCA_964595435.1). Classification (GTDB taxonomy): domain Bacteria; phylum Chloroflexota; class Anaerolineae; order Anaerolineales; family UBA4823; genus RBG-16-57-11. Next base: position 88,168 of record CAZQQJ010000024.1, read on the forward strand.
ATCAACAGCTTCCAATCGCCGTGTTCCACGTCCTGATAGCCGGCCAGTCGGTTGGCGCGCAGGTAGCGTCCCGGGCGCTCCTCTTCGATCTCCACCAGGAAAGGCATGTCGGTGTACTGTTTCAGATACTCCACGAAATAGGGCACCTGGCGATCGGCGTAATATTCCTTGAGGATGACGTGGTTGACGGCCATCCAGAAAGCCGTGTCCTGCCCGGGGTGGATAGGGATCCAGTAATCGGCGTACTTCGCCACCTGGGAAAAATCCGGCGAAAAGACGGTCAGCTTGGCCCCGGCGTGGCGCACTTCCGAGATGAAATGGGTGTCGGGGGTGCGGGTCATGTTGAGATTGGCCCCCATCACGGCGATGAAGCGGGCGTTGTACCAGTCCGCCGACTCGTGCACGTCGGTCTGCTCCCCCCAGATCTCGGGGCTGGCCGGCGGCAGATCGCAGTACCAGTCGTAGAAGCTCATTGCCACCCCGCCCAGCAAGGTGAGAAAGCGGCTGCCGGCGGCATAGCTGACCTGCGACATGGCCGGGATGGGGGAGAAGCCGATCACCCGGTCAGGCCCATGCTGTTGGATGGTATGGATCAGCGAAGCGGCGATGAGTTCCAGCGCCTCGTCCCAACTGGAGCGGCGAAAACCGCCCTTGCCGCGCGCCTGCTGGTAGCTGCGCCGCCTGGCCGGATCGGAGACGATCGCTTTCCAGGCCTGGACGGGGTCGGGAAACTCAGCCCTGGCCTGCCGCCACAGGTCCATCAGCGCGCCGCGCAGGTAGGGGTATTTGACGCGGATCGGGCTGTACAGATACCAGGAAAAACTGATCCCTCGCTGGCAGCCGCGCGGCTCGTAGGGGGGCAGGCCGTCTTCCAGTTTCGGATAATCGGTGGCTTGCAATTCCCAGGTGACGATGCCATCTTTGACGAACACCTCCCAGGAGCAGGAACCGGTGCAGTTGACGCCGTGCGTGGTGCGCACTCGCCGGTCGTGTTGGAAACGATTGCGGTAAAACTCTTCCCACTGCCGCTCCGTGGGCGAGGTGACTTCTTTGATCCATTTTTTCATCGGAGATCTCCCAGTACTGCGTCCCAGTTATGCACGCTTGCGCAGCGCGTCCGAAAGGCTCTGGCGCTGGCGCGGCCAGAAGAAGGCCATCATGCCGAACAATGCCAGCGCGCCGGCGGCGCCGATGCCCAGGAACAGGTTCGTCATCCCGGCAGCATTGGCGGCGGCAGGCGCCTGGGCCGATTTCTCGAAGTAAGCCAGCAGGTCGGCCTGTTCGGCCGGGGTCAGCAGGCGGTTGGCGAAGCTGGATTGCATGGTGGGGAAGGGCAGCGTGGTGAGCACGCCGCCCAGCCCGGCGCTGCCGCCATAGCGCGTGAACACCTGCGTCAAATCTGGCCCCAGCGTGCCCCCGCCGAAAGCCCCGATGCCGGCGGCGGTGTGGCAGGCGATGCAACTGGGGGCCCCGTTGGCCAGGGCCACTGTTCCACGGAACAACTGTTCGCCGCGCAGCGGATCGCCGACGAGCGGAGCGGCCGGCGCCTGGGCGGCCGGTTGAGCCGGCGCGGCGCCGGCGCTTTCCAGGTACGCGACCACCGCGTCTACCTCTGCGGAAGTGAGGCCCAGGTTGGGCATGGGCACGTTGTTGCTCTCGGCCAGCAGTTGCGCAGCGATGGGATCTCCGCTGGCCAGGACTTTGTCCGGGGCGGCGATGAAACCTTTGATCCAGGCCAGGTCACGCTGGCTGGTTACACCTTGTAAATCCGGACCGACCAGCCGCCCGCCGCCAATTTTGTGGCAGGCAGCGCAGCGTTGCTCGAAAATCGTTTGGCCTTCCTGGGCCGTCTGGTAGGGCGAGCCGGCCCGCCCGGTGTTGGCTGCTGCAAGCAGGAAGGCGAGCGCGAACCAGCCGCTTGCCAGGCTAAAAACCAGCCTTTTCAGCAAAGGGCGGGGTCTTTGAAGTGGGCAGATTTTCACTTTTTTTCCTCCTTCGAGTTTTGAACTGGCAAATTGCGGATGACGTTCATCAGTTCGGATTGGCGCGCCGGCAAGGTGTGCGAGGTATAGATGCGCAGCACGTTTTGGGACGGCGTGGCATGCAAAATCGTCAACTCGGGCAGCGCGTCCATCACTTCGGCGGTCAGGCAGGTGGTATGTTCGCTGGGAAATTCGTCGCTGGCAACCACCAGGATATCGGGCGTCTGCGCTTTCAACCGGGATACCACCGGCTCATCGAAGTCCCAACAGCCGATCAGTTCTACGTCGCTGGCATTCGCCAGGAGATATTCCAGGCTTTCGCCCCATAAATGGCGTTCGCAAACCAAAACTACCTGCCGCTTGTCCATGGTTGCCTGCCTCGCCCGCGCCTCAAGGACTCCACAAGCGCATCAGCGCGATCATGTGCTTGATCTCGGTCTCTGTCAGGCGCCCCTGGAAGCCAGCCATGGCGGTCCCTGGCCTGCCTGCGAGAATAAATTCCAGCAACTGTGCGTTGCTTTGGCCTTTGACAAAGGCGTTCTGTTGGAGCGGCTTGCCGATTCCGCCCTCACCCTGCGCGCCGTGGCAGGCGGCGCAGTTGGCGCTGAACAGGGCGGCCCCTACGGTTGCGTCGCCTCCCGCCTCAGCCTGCAGGGCCTGCAGGTCGGCCAGGGCGCCAGAAAGATGATCGGCGGCGATTTTCTCTGCCGCCGAGCGCAGCAGGCCCTGCTCTGCCCCTTGCGCCACGTCCAGCGCGTGCTGGATGTGCAGGGCGGCGCTGGCTGTATCCTGGTTTTGCAGCGAGAAGATCGCCGAATCCAGCGTGTCGTTCAGGGAGAATTCTGCCCGCACCTGTTGGCCTTCCCGCCAGGCGGCAACCAACGCCACCAGGTCGTCCACCTGGTTGGGCGAGAGCACGGTGCCCCAGGTGGGCATACCCTTCGCCGGCCGCCCGTTGCGGATCGTGGCGCGATACCAGTCGTCGGAGAAAGCCTGCAAACGCGCCGGGTCGTTGAGCATGGGGGCTTCCTCCCCGCCGCGGCCGTTTTCCCCGTGGCAGATGGCGCACGTGCTGGCGAACAGCAGCGCCCCGCGCGCCGGGTCGGGCGTGAAAGCCGCCGGCGTGATCTCGGGAGCGGCGCCCTCCCAATTGCGGATAAATGCGACGGCATCGCGCACGTCTTCGTCGGTCAGGGGGCCGCCGAATTCGACGCCCCAGGCGGGCATCTGGGTGTTGGGGACGCCTGCCCGGATAACGGAGAACAGGGCGCTGTCATAGGCGTTCTTGAGCAAGGTGCGGTTGTTCAAGGCAGGCCCTACCCCGCCCTCGCCCTGCGCGCCGTGGCAGGAGACGCATTGCTGGCTGTAGATTTCTTCGCCCCTGGCAATGCGTTCCTGGGTGGTTTCTTGCTGCGCCTGCGCCAGGCGTTGCGTCTCGATCAACCCATAAAACGACAGCGCGGCGATAATCAGCACGGTGAACAGCAAACCGACGATGGCATAGGAGGTATAGTTTTCAACTCTGTCGCTCATCTTCACTCCTTACACCGGGGTAAGCTGGGATGGATCGAAGCCGGACCGCTCGGTAGGTTTACTGGTATCGACCCAGACTTCATCACCCTTGATGACAATCGGGAATGTATCCATCGGGCGGGGGGCAGGGCCGCCCTGAACCAGGCCGGTCGGGTCGAACAATGAGCCGTGGCACGGACAGTGGAACTGGTGCTCTGTTTCGGCCCAGGGCACAGCGCAGCCCAGGTGTGTGCAGCGCTGCCAGAGAGCGATCAAACCGCCGTCCACATGAGCGATGTAGAATCTGCCTGCCAGGATACGGTTTACGCTGCCCGGGGGGAATTCTTCGATCTTGCCGGCATAGACCAGGCCGCCGAACCCACCGCTGGTGGGCGGTTTGATATAGTTGAGCAGGCCGAGCAGCGTTTCGCCGGCCAGCAGCGCGGTAGCGCCAAGCCAGGCGGCGCCCAAGAACTGGCCGCGGGTGAGTGTTTTCGATTTGGATGATTGCATCGCAGACCTCGCCTAAAGATTCGAGAACGGGTTGTAGCCGCCGGGCATATCCCAGGGGAGATACAGCTTGAACCCGGGGCCGCGAAACAGGAAGCCGGTCAGTGTGAAGACGACGGCCGAGAAGAACAGCATGGTGAACAAGACCAGCACCACTTCCCGGGCGGTCGGCTTGTAGCGGTAGAGGATGAGCAGCGGCAGCAACACAATCGCCGCCATGATCGCACCAGGGATGGCGCCCTGGGCAATGAGATCGGGTAGCATCCCCCGCAGCAGCTCGCGGGGCGGGAATGTGCTGTCCAGGTAGATAAAGATGGGCATGACCACCAGGGCATACAAGGCGGTCCAACGGGTGATCCGCTTGCCGCGCCGGTTGGTGAACCAGCGCCCTGCCCCCCGGCTGTTATTGTCGATGTAAGGAATGGCCATGACGAATAAAACCATCAGGGTGGGCAGGATGACCGCCATCAGGGTCGGGTGGCCGTGTTCCAGCATTTCCTGCAGGCCCATGAAGTACCAGGGCGCTTTGGCCGGGTCGGTGGTCTGGTTGGGGTTGGCGATCTCCTCCAACGGAGCGTTGACCCCCAACGACATCAGCAGCAGGACCGAGACGACGCCCAGGGTCAGCAAAATTTCCAGCAAAGCCACGATTGGAAAGGCGAACAGGGTATCTTCCGGGCCATGATCGATGGACATCGCCGGGGCGCGGTGGACCAATTCCACCAGCGAATACGTCTTGCGCGAACTCCTGCTAAACGACGGGGAAATCTGTTTTTCGGCCATAGGGTCATTCCTGCGGATCGCCGGCCTGGTTGGCTGCCAGGCCGCCATCCTTGCGCACACGCCAGAGGTGAATGGAGGTCAGCAAGGCAATCCCCATGGGGATGACCATGACGTGCAGGGCATAGAAACGGGTCAGCGCTTCCTGGCTGACCTCGGAGCCGCCCAGCAGGAAGACGCGCATGGTGGGGCCTGCGCCGGGCGCGTAGGAGGCCACGCTGGTGCCGACCGTGATGGCCCAAAAAGCCAGTTGGTCCCAGGGCAAAAGGTAACCGGTGAAGCTGGCGCCCAGGGTGAGCAGCAGCAGCAGGACGCCCAGCACCCAGTTGAACTCACGCGGCGGTTTGTAGGCGCCGGTGTAAAAAACACGCACCATGTGCAGTACCACCACCAGCACCATCAAATGCGCCGACCAGCGGTGCAGATTGCGCAGCAACTGGCCGAAAGGCACCTGGGTTTGCAGCGTCAGGATATAGGTGTAAGCGCGTTCGACGGTGGGGGCGTAATAGAACATCAACAGCACGCCGGTCAGCGAAAGGAGCAGAAAAACGATCAGCGAGATTACCCCCAGGCCAAAAGAATAGGTTGCCCGCAGGCTTTTGCGGCTGACTTTGACCGGGTGCAGGTGGAAGAAGATATTGGTGGTCATCACCAGCGAGCGATCCAGCGGGTTGTCGGGCCAACCGTGCCGGAAGAAAGATCGCCACAGGCGCGAACGGGTGATGGAATGAACCAGATTTGTCATTTTTTAAGCCTCGTAAACCAGGACTTCTTGAAAGCGGAAGGCCTCCATGGTGATTGCACCGGTGGGGCAGCGCCTGGCGCACAGCGCGCAGCGGGTGCAGGCTTCGTCGTCTTTGATCATCGCCGCCACGCTGGGCATCTCCTCCTGCGCGTAGGCGGCGAGCGGGGCGCGCAGGTGGGCCTCTAACACCTGCGTCAGGTTGGAGTCGCCCTGCAGTTGGTCCAGGCGGACGATCTTGAGGCAGTTCCACGGGCATACATCCACGCAGCCATTGCACAGGATACATTTCGCGCCATCGAAGATGGTGTTGACGCTGCACTCCAGGCAGCGGCTGCCCTGCTCGGCGGCCTGTTGCGGCGAATACCCCTGCTCGATCACCGAGATGCCGGTGCGCCGTTCCACCGGCAGGCCGGGCACTTTCTGGCGCGGCTTCTGCGTCCAATCGGCAAACATGGTGTGGTGGGTCAGGTCGGTCCATTCGGTGACCACCTGGGTGGTCAGTTTGCGTTGTTGGATGTGCTCTTCGATGCCCAGGGCTGCCAGGTGACCATCGCGCACCGCGCTGATGATCAGGCGCGGCCCAAAAGCCACGTCGCCGCCGGCAAAAACGCCCGCTGCAGTGGTCTGGCAATTTTCAGGGTCGATCTGTACCAGGCCGCGCGGCGTGATGGCGATATCCTCTGCGCCGCCCAGGATCTCCAGGTTGGCGCGCTGCCCGATGGCCAGGATGACCGTATCGCACTCCAGGGCGTGTTCGCTGCCGGGTTTGAATTTGGGGTTGAAACGCCCGTTCTCGTCGAAAACGGACTCGACCTGGATCGCCTCGAGCGCCGTAACTTTCCCATCCTGCCCCACGACCCGGTTCGGCCCCAGGCGAGGGGTGATCTGGATGCCCTCTTCGATGGCCTCTTCCAGCTCGAAAGGCGAGGCGGGCAGTTCCTCCCAGGATTCGAGGGCGATGATGCGCACATCTGCCACCCCCAGGCGCAGGGCGGTGCGGGCCACGTCCAGGGCGGTCTTGACCGATTCGGACTCCTCTTCGCTGCGGGCGCCGGTCTCACCCAGTATGGCCTTTTGCTCGGGGGTTGCCTGTCCCAGGCGCAGAGCCGTGCGTGCGGCGTCCATCGCCACGTCGCCGCCGCCGACCACAATCACGCGCTTGCCCAATTCGACCTTGTAGCCCAGGTTATAGTTGAGCAGCAAATCCACCGCGGTGATGACGCCATCCAGATCGGCGCCAGGTATATTCAGCTTGCGACCTTCCATCAGGCCAATACCCAGGAAAACTGCGTCGTATTCCCGGCGCAGGTCGGCCAGCCGGATATCTTTGCCAATCGGGGTGTCGAAACGGATTTGCACGCCCAAATCGAGAATGGCCTGGATCTCGGCGTCCATCGACCCTTGATCCACGCGGTAAACCGGCACCCCATAGCGCATCATGCCGCCGGTTTTGGGGCCGGCTTCAAAAATTTCCACCTGGTGGTTGAGCAGCGCCAGGTCGTGCGCTACCGACAGGCTGGCCGGCCCCGCGCCCACCACGGCCACGCGCCCGCGCTTTCGTCCCGGCGTAGCTGCTAAATCCCTCAGGGCGTCGCGCGACCAGCGCACCCGCGAGGATGGCAGGAACGCCCCCTGGCCGGGAGCGGTGCGTTGGCCGGGTCTCTCGATATGCGTACCGCTGGCGACCTGGTCGAGAGTTAGCGAGCCAGGCTCCCCGGTATCGTAGAGCGAGACTTGCCCGGCTTCTGGACCGTAGCGCTCGGTCAGGGCGCGTTTGATCGGGCGGATCGCCACCGGTTCGAAATCCGGCCCGATCACCCCCCGGCGGCAGGCAAGCTCACAAGGGGCGCCGCAAATTCGGCCGCAAATGGTGGAGAGAGGGTTGGGGTCGTGGGCTATCTGGTAGCCCAGCTCCATCTCGCCGCGCGCCATGGCGGTTACGTACCCCCGCGCATCGGTGTTTACCGGGCAGGCATCCTGGCATTTCACCGTCTTCCGATAATACCCGGCATCCGGGATGGTAACAGAATAAGTGGTCTTCGTCACAGTACCTTCCTGCGCACAACCCGTTTTACTGGGCCAGGGTTGCTGCACCTATAGGGTATCATGGAGCCAGGCGCGGATACATCCCTCGCCCGCTCCGGCCAGGAATGAAAAAAGAGTGACCGGAAGGCCACTCTTCGATTGGAAGAACTAGTTCTTTTTTGATGGGACGCGGACGAACGCGGATGAACGCGGACGCCATTTATTATTTCGGGTTTGCGCGTGGGCGGATGCGGCCGGCTTGTTTAGACGATGCCCCTGGCCTTGGCGATCCGCGCTGCCTCGCGCCGGCTGCTGACGTGCAGCTTGGATAGAATATTGCGCAGGTGGCTTTTCGTGGTGTACAGGCTGATGGATAGCTGCGCCGAAATTTCTTTATCCGAGAGACCCGTGGCCACCAGGCCGAGCACTTCCTGCTCGCGTAACGTCAGCAGGTCCGCTCCTTCCATACTGGCGGGCGGTTGCTGTTGGCCGAGGCGGCGAAACTCTTCCAGGATGCGCCCGGCCAGGAGCGGCGAAATAGCCGCTTCGCCGCGCAGCGCCCCGCGCAGCATTTCGAGCATCTCGCGAGCCCGAATATTTTTCAGCAAATAACCTTGCGCTCCGTTCTTGATCGCCTCGAACAGCTTCTCTTCATCGTCTCGAACGGTCAGGATGACGATCACGGTTTGAGGCAATTCTTTCTTGATCTTCAGGGTCGCTTCCAGGCCATCGCAACCTGGCATCTGGATATCCATCAAGATCAGGTCGGGCTTTAGCTCTTCGGCTTTGATGATCGCTTCCAGGCCGTCGTCGGCCTCTCCCACCACTTCCATGTCCGCCTGCGAGGAGATGATCCCCGCCAGGCCTTCCCGGAACAGGATGTGGTCATCGGCAAGCAAAACACGCGTCGTTTTCATCATTTCTCTACCGGCCAGGCCAGCCTCACCCGGGTCCCTGCGCCTGGCGCAGAATCGATCTCGATCCGCCCGCCCAGGCGCGCGGCGCGGGCGCGCATGATTTTTAAGCCGAAATGGTGGCGGCCATTTTCGGCGCGGAGGTGCGCGGGGTCGAACCCCCGGCCGTCATCCTGGACGGTGACTATGGCCTCTCCCTGGTCGAGTTCCAGCCGGACGATCATTTGTGCGGCGCGGCCGTGCCGGCTGGCGTTCAAAAGCGCTTCGTGTACCACGCGTATCACTTGCTCCGTATCGTGATGCGATACCACCAGCGGGCTGTTCAACGAGCTTTGCCAGGCGACCGGGGCGCCCTGCGAGGTTGAAAATTCTTGAGCCACCGCCCTGAGTTGGTCTTGTAACACCTCGTGCAGCGGTCCCTGTTCTTGCAGGCTGGCAATTGCCCGGCGCGTGTCCTCGATCGCCCGATCCAGGGCGGCGCCGATGCGCTCCAGGCTTTGCAACGCCTGGGCGTTTTGGCCGGTTTCTACTTGCAGGCTGGCCTGTCCGCTGATTAACTGCAAGTAGCTGAGCGTTTGCGCCAGCCCGTCGTGCATTTCAGCCGCGATGCATTGGCGTTCCTCCAGGCTGGCCGCCCGCTCGACCTGGGCGTACAGGCGCGCGTTTTCGATGGCGATGGCGGCGACGTTAGCCAGGCGGTTGAGCAGGGCCAGCGCTTCGGGCGCGAAGTCTCTGGGGGCCTGGCTGGCAACGCACAGCGCGCCGATGACGCGTTCGCCGGTCCGAAGCGGGGCAACCAGATGGCTTTTGCGAAAGGCAGGCGCAACGATCTGGCAGGCGCCACGGCAGTCGTCTGTACCGCAGCTCAACGCTGCATCCGTGGCGAGAACCTGGCTGGCCGGCATCTCCCGGGCGGGCGTGCAGGCGGCTTGAATGGCTTCTTTCGGACCGTGAGTAGCCTGCAAGGACATGGATTGTCCTTCATCGTCCAGCAGGCAAAGAAAAACCACCTCGGCATCCAGCAATTGTTGCGTTTTTGCGACGACCGAATTCAATACCTGGGGTAGTTCCAGGCGGGAGGCGATCTCGCTGCTGACCTGGTTGAGCGCCTGCAATTCATTCGTCCGCTGGGCCACGCGCTGTTCCAGGCGATCCGTCCATTGCAGCAACTCGTCCCGCGAGCCTTCCAGTTCCTGGCGCATGGTCTCCATGGTCCTGGTCAGCAAGGTGATCTCCTGGGGCCCGTTGACTTGCACGGGTGTTCCCAGGTCGCCGGAGCCGATCTGGTTGGCTGCCCGGCCCAAGCGGTGGAGTGGCGCGATCACCGATTGGGCAACGATGACGCTCCCCGACCCCAGCAGCAGCAGGGCGATGACCAAAAACAGGGTCTGGATCAGGCGCAGGCGAGTTATCTTTTCGCCCGAGGCTTTCTCGTAAAGGCGGACCAGCGCATCTGCCTGGTCGAGCAATTCCGGCGAAAGTTGTTCGATGGTCTGTTGGGCAGATGTAAAATTTTCAGAGCCAGGCGCGGCCAGGGCCAGGTCGTGGATCGCTTCCGAAAACTCCAGCCAGGTGGGGTCGAGCTTCGCCAGTTGGTCCTGGATGCGCGGATCGTTTGCGGCCGGAATTTGCACCGACTGGCCTGGCAGATAGGGCGCCAGCCCGCCGTTTTTCAGTGCATCCAGGGTCTTTTCAAAGACCTGGGCTGTTTCCAGCAGGCTGGAAAGGTGTTTTTCCTGGCCGGCCTGTCCGATTTGAAACGCCTCGCGCGCCATTTGTTGGCTTAACATACGCTGCCGGCCGGCCAGGTTGATGACCAGGGCATCTTGCTTTTGAGATTCCAGCCCCCAAAACGTGGCGCCAGCCGAGACGATGACCAGCGAGGCGAAGGCCAGGAAAAGCAAATTGAGTTTGGCGCGGATACTGTTGAGTTTCATGGTTAAACAGATCAAACCAATCTGGAATTATAAACCATCTGCGCACAAGCGGGTGAAACGATCCGGGGCCGGGTGTATCTGCCTGGCGAATCTGCCCCCTGACTATGCCCGCGCTTTGCTGCTCGGCCAGGATCGTTACCAGCGCGCCGTTACCCTGGCCAATATCAAACTCAGCGATGGATCGGCGTTGGTCGATCACGTGGACAACAACCCCCTCGAAATCCTGGGCGCCTATATCGCCTATCCGGTCAGCGACCTGGCCTGGATGCGCAGCGTGCAGGAGGTATTGCGCCAGGGCGAACAGCCTGATCTGGCCGTACTGGACGAGCGCCTGATCACGCTGCCCACGCGGGGCATCTTCGGCGAGGCCAAATTGGGAAATTGCAACGCCTCCGCAGTGATCGACAAGAACCGCTTCTGGGACTGGCAGCAATCGCCCATCCCGCACATGGCGCCGGAAATCGCCGCGGTGCAGACGCTGGGGCTGGTGTCGAGCGGCGAGGAAGTTAGCACGCTCGCCTTTCCGCGAAATAGAACCCTTTTTGTTTCAGAATTTCAATCAAATCATAAACGGTTTTTCCATTTATTGTGATTGCTTGAGTGGAACCGGGAGATTGAGGGGAAAAGGTATCAAAAATTGTTCGTAAAGGCTCTCGCCTCGGATATTTTTGAGACTCCAGATATTGCAGGTATTGGGCCGGGGCGTCAGTGTATATGTGGACTAACTTATACCTTCCAACAAAGATTTCATTCTGCTCTGTATGTGAACCAAAACCAAAGGTGATCTCCCCGTCATCCATAAAAAACTGTGAATACGGCAAAAATATCGATTGATAGTCAGCGAAAGAAATGCCGTCCAGGTAATAAACGTCATGGTGAAATGGATCGGTAGGTTTTTCGCGAAGTTTAAGTTCATCGGCTTGATGTGTCGGAATTTCGACAATCGCAAAAGCCGGGGTAGTGACCAACTCGCATAAGCCGAGGTATATTTTTTGAAGTCTGTCTGCGCTGATATTGATCGTTATTACCGAGTAGCCCTGATTGGTTTTCTGTAAAGAAAACCCCTCGGTGATGTCATCAAGATTGGTGACAGCGACGCCTGCAGCAAGTTTGAATTTCGGTTGAAAGAACTTCATCATGGATAGACCTCTTTTAGCCGACCAGGATATCCACCACTCTCTTGTAGACGTATTCACCGGCAACGTGCATTCCGATGATAAAGGGAACGACCAACACGATTGCCCCCAGAAAGTAAACGGGCAACTCGGAGCTATCGACGATCCCGGCGGCGATTAGTCTCCAGAACAAGACCGCCCCATAGGGGATGACGATGAACACGGAGGTAATCAGCGCGGGGACGTATTTTCGCAGGACGATGGCCTGTCCGACGTGCATAAAGCCGTGCAGGAAGAACAGGCTGCTGGCGAAGAGGAAGGGGGAATAGGCTCCAAATTCTACCGCCAATAGCGACGAAACACAGGTCAGGACAAAGATCAGGAAAATCGGAAAGGCAAACTGAGCCGTGGATTTCCCCACGATGACGCTCACTTGCTTTTCCACAAAGGCAGGGACTCTGTTCTGGACGCGGCTGATGATCGCGCCGGCGTTCTTTTTCAGCCACGGTTCGAACAACATGAGCTCTTCAAAATCGTGCAGGATGAACGCGATGGGGAACAACGCAATCAGCGTAACGGTGTCGAGAGACATTCGATATTTAGACCTTTAGCGAGCCACGGAATCCCCTGGCGGCATAGTAAGACTCTGCGCCATTGTGATACACGAAAACATGAGCGTAGCGGAAATCGGCAAAGAGGGCGCCGCCGAGCTTTCGAATATCCGCAGGTGTTTTCAGCCAGCTCGACGTTTTCATGTCGAAATTCCCAAGTTTCTGCAATGCTCGATATTGTTCTTCCGTCAAAAGTTCGATGCCCATGGCCGATGCCATACCCACAGCGCTATCGTCCGGTTTATGTTCTTTCCGTGCCTCCAGCGCTTCACGGTCGTAACAAACATTTCTGCGGCCTTTCGGGCTTTCCGCTGAACAATCGTAAAAAATGGTTTCGCCCGTCTCTTTATCATGACCAACCACATCCGGTTCACCGCCGGTTCTTTCCATTTCACTGAGCGCCCACAGTTTTTCAGCATTCGCTTCCAGCTTTGCTTGCACTGTAGCCCATTCCAGACCTGGATGGCGGTTCATGTTTTTCTCAAAACGGGCTTTCAACGTTCTGAGCAGTTCTTCACGTTGTTCTGCTGACAAATCATGTTGATTGCGATTCATGTTGTTCATACGCTTATATTACCACTGTTGAATACGTGTATCAAGAGTATTGTTGTCCGAATTTATTTCAAAAGTGCATCACGGAAATATCTGCCAGCCGCCATCCTACGCAATCAAAAGGCCCAGGGCAAGCAGCGCCGGCGTGGTAATGTTGATGATCACGTTCAACCCCATGGATGGGATCAAGGCGGGTACTTTTTCGGCATTTTGGCTTGCGCCTTGATAGGCGCGCCAGGACAGGAAAGCCGTCAGGAGTGCAACCAGACTGAATGCAGGCAATAATCCGGATAATACTCCCAGGATGATCGAAAGATACGCCAGCAGCAAGAACGCGCCGTACAATCGGCTGCTGGCTTTACGCCCGATTGCAATCGGGAAATGCCTGCGCCCGATCCTTCGATCGGCTTCTACGTCGGGAAATTGATTGAGCAGCAACAGATTGCTGACCAAAAAGGTGGGCACCAGGGAGGCTACAAAGGAAGTCCAGCTATAGGCGCCTGTCAAGGCGAAGTGCGTCCCCATGACCATCAAGACGCCGAAGCCCAAACCCGGGGCGATCAAACACAGCACCGGATGGTAGACCCACCAGATGGTATAGGTGACCACCAATACCAACCCGAAGATACCCAGGGGCAGCAATTGCCATCCCCGTAACCAGGTGAAATAGATGCCGACGGCCGCAGTCACGGTGAAAGTCGCCCACGCAAGCAAGGAAGAAACTCTTTCCATCTCTGGCCTGGCAGGCAGCGTGCCGCTGCCGCCGCTGAAGGGGGTGCGTTGGGTCTGGTGATCCAGCCCGCTCTTGAAGTCGAAATACTCGTTGAAGGCATTAACGCTCATGTGAGCCGATACTGCGCCCAGCAGGACCAGGACAATATGGAGCCATTGAATCTGGCGCGTTTGCCAGCAGGCCGTGCCGACTCCCACTGCCACGCAAGCAGGTGTAAGGATCAGGAACGGCGCACGCACAATTCCGAGGCAAGATTTCAGGGTGTTCATCGAAACTCCTTACGACAAATCCTTTCGCAAATCGACCGCTATCGTCTGATCGGGATGCAACCTGGGTTCGCTCACGATGCGATACCCGTTTCTTTGCCAGAAGCGCACGGCTTTCGGATTGTTCACCTGGACCCCTGCAAAGATGGCCGTTACCGCTGCGCCCTTTCTGATTTCAGCCTCAATCGCCTCGACGACTGCATTCCCAATCCCCAGGTTGCGAAAGGGCGCTGCAATCATCAGCAAAGATAGATAGGCTGCCTGAGGATCGTCCCGATAATTGCCCGGGACGTAGTCGATCACGCCGATCATCTTCCCGTCCGGCGTATGGATACCACAAAAAACGCCGCCCTCGCCTCTCGAAACCTGGAGATCTTTCAACACCATCTCCCTGGATGCGGTGGCGACCGGCCCTAACGCCAGGAAATCCTCACACTGCCGGTACACTTCGAAGACTGCATCCAGATCGTCTGGAGTGACCGGGCATATCTCGAGGCTGCGGTCTCGTAGTTTGACGGTGATCATTTTTGCAGCGCCTCGTCGTGAGCCGCATGACGATTAAGGTCGGCCGGCTCCTCGGTCAATGCGTTACCTGGATACCCAGCCGTTCCAGGAGGTCTCGGCTCAGTTCGGCCCGGTATGGGATGGGCGGCTGATCCGGGCCATGCGAGTCGGAACCCGCACTGATCAGCAAGTGATGGCGCCTTGCATACTCCCGATACATCGCTGTCTGAGCGGGCGTGTGCAGCGGATAATAGACCTCCAGCCCGTCGATGGGAGCCTCCTGGCGGAACTGGTCCAACAACGGAACGTCATAGGTCACAAACCCGTCTCCTCGGCCAGGGTGAGCGAGCAGGCAGGCTGCCCCGCTCCGCTGAGCGGCCTCCACCACTGCCGCCGGATCGTTCGTCGCGAACGTGCATCCGGCGGCCATGAGGATTTTTCCCGCCGAAGGTTCGCCCAGGCCGTAGCCGTGTTCCTTTAGCATGGCGACCAAAGCGTGCGGTTGCTGCGAGCCGGGTTTGGCTAAGATGGCCGGCAATGCGCCGGGAGAGAAGGCGTAGCCCTGTCGCTGCAGGTTCTCGTAGACTTCCCGGGTATTCTCGCGTTGGCGGCGTAAAAGGTCCTGGGCCAGGTCGTTCAGGGCGTTCTGCTCCGGATCAAACCCAAAGCAGAGCAGATCGGTCATCTCGCCCTTCCAGGTGGTGGTCATTTCAACGGCCACGAGCACGGGCAGGCCCTCCTCCAGCGCCAGTTGTTGAACGGCCGCGGCGGTATCGGCGCGGTCGTGATCGCTAATCGCCGCCAGGCCAAACCGCTCACGGAGCAGATGGTCGAGCAGCGGCCCCAGCGTCCACCGTCCATCGCTCCAGGTGGTATGCAGGTGGAGGTCGATCGCTGCACCGGCAGTGAGATTGAGGCCCGTCGTGGAGAGTTTCATAGTTGCTCCCACCGGGCGGCGACATCCAGGTCGGGCGTTATTTCGAGCACGCCGCCGATGTCGAAGACAATGGCCTGGATGGTCACGTCAGCGAGCACCGCCTGGCAGGGCAAAATCGACCCCCTCAGCCGGCGCCGTGCCGTTTGTGCGGCCCGGGTAGCTGAGCCAGGTCATCGCAACGTTGAGCTCACGGATAATATCTTCCGCTTCGATGCGGACGCCGTGCTCAAGCTCCAACGTCTCCGTGGTGTGGGCGTCTCGGACGAGGGTGAGATCGTAGCCTCGCTCCAGAGCGCCATACGCCGTGGCGCGAATGCACCAGTTGGTGGCCGCGCCGGCCAGCACGATGTGCGTGGCGCCGAGCCGGGCCAGCGTCTCTTCCAACGGCGTTTGCTCGAAGGATGAGTTGAACGCCTTGTCGATCCGCATTTCACCTTCTGCGGGCGACAGTTCCGGCGCGATCTGCCAATCGGGGCTGCCATAGACCAGCTCGTCGTCCGAGTGCTGGACCCAGATCACCGGTACGCCCAGGCTGCGCGCTTTTTCGACGGCGACGCCGATATTCTGGATGACCCGCGGGGCATCCCACGCATTGCGCATGACCCCGGCCTGCACGTCGACGACCAGAAGAACTGCCTGGTTGCCTTCTCGAATGATTGCCATTTTGATTGCCTCCAGCTCGATGCTATACTTTATGCTTTATAAAGTCAGGAATCACCTGTCACCCTGGACTGCTCATCAGGTATAGTTTTTTTTACATGCCTGACAATAATGATTTTTCACGTTTTCGAATCCACATGGCTTTGATTGCCTTGATCTCTCCAAGGTGCTCACGATTATCGATCAGAAACATTAGAAGTACATCATACACACTTTCCGGAGGTGCCCCAGCCGTACTTGGCCAACCAATGGGTGATTGTCCCAACGCTTCCGTTTTCAAATCCGTCAGATAATCACTTAATGCTTCATAAACCTGATCAAAATATTCCAACGACTCCCCCGCAGAAAGAATGGGAACTTCCTTGACTTGTTCCAAAGTATATCCAGCCAGATTCCCAAATCCGCCAATACCAAGCCCAGCGGGATCATAGTTTGTTTTGGAAGCCCAGCCCTTGGCGTACCAGAGTTGTTTTTGATCTGGCAAGTTTTCTAGAATTTTCACCTTGAGTATATCAAGAGCGCGGCAGATATGCCAAACCGTCACTGAGATATTGTTGGCTTCTAAATCTGGTTGCCATTCCAGAGCCTCTTTCGGCAAATCCGCAATCGTTCTATGGATGCTAAAAGCGTAGTGTTCAAGCATATCGATCAGCACATCTTTATGATTCATCTGGTTCCTCTGTATTTGCTTATCAGACGCTATAATTTTACCCCGACTTGGTAGCCGCACATAGCTTTTCCGCAAGAAATCCCCACTTGCCGGGCGGCTAAAGCCACGGCAACGAAAACACGAAAGCCGCCTGCGCAGCAGCTGGCGAAGGCCAGCTTCGTGTCGTTGTTAGAACGGTTTCTAACCGCCGCTGTCCGCTGGCGCGCGCCGGCATGCCTCGCATCCTGGACTGGTTCGACATTTGGGCGTGCTGCCGCCGCACGGCGTGGCGGTGCTGGCTGTGCGGCGCGCCCTACCTCGCGCGGCGCAATATATAGTATCATTGTCGTCGTTGTCTACCAACATGGAGTTGTGTATATCCGATTTGTAGGTACCCATGCAGAGTATGACCGGGTAGATGCTTCAACAATTTAGAGATAGAGGTTTTTATGGAGATTAAGCCGATTCGAACTGAACTGGATTACGAAGCCTCCCTGCGCCAGATCGAGCAGTTATTGGATGCCAGCCCGGGCACGCCGGATTCAGACCGTTTGGAAGTTTTGGTTACACTGGTGGCTGCTTATGAAGAAAAGCATTTTCCTATCCCGGTGCCAGATGATCCGGTTGAGGTGCTTCAATATTACATGGAGAGTCGCGGCCTGACGCGCAGCGACCTGGCGCGTTACCTCGGCGGCCGCTCGCGCGTTTCGGAAGTGCTCAACCGCAAGCGCAGGCTGACGATGGCCATGGTACAGCGGCTGCACTACGGCCTGGGTATTCCCGCCGACCTGCTGATCGGGCCGGCGCCGACCGAACGAGTGTTCGCATAAAGCTATCGTCCTCCCGGACAGCACAACGTTCCGCACTTTCAAGGAGGGTCATCGAGTGAAACTCAGCAAGCCTGTAAAAATAGTGGTCGCAGCCGGGACAGCCTGGATCATCCTCTATTTGATTTTTGCCCTGCTAAGATGGGCTTCGGCTTTGACAGGGATCGGTTTCTTGAGAGACCTGGAAGCGCCGATTTCCGCCGTCATCCTATCCCTGTTTTTCGTGGGATTGCAATGGTTCACCATCATCGTCCACCTCGCGCTGGTGGGGTTCTACCTGGTTCACATTGCCAGGAATGCTTCCGCCTCGGATGAACTGCGTGTAATTTTCAGTATGGGCATATTTGTTTTACCCTACCTGGCCATGCCGGTCTATTACTACCTCTTTATCTGGCGCGACCAGCCGCCGGCCTGGGCAACGAAGGAAAGAACTCTGCCGGCACCGCAGATGCCGGGCGACGATGTGACTGCACCTGCCTTGCAGCCGCCAAAGCCCTTCGGTATTTCCAGAAAATCGCTTTACAAAATCGGCGGGTGTCTGGCAGCCGGTTGGCTGGTTTTTGCCATTCTGGTTGTCTTCTTCGTCGTTTTCCTGATTAACCGTTTCATTCAGCAGAAAAATCAGGAAATTTACCTCGAGCCGACCCTGGTACCTTACCAATACCTGCCGGTCTATCTACCAGAGGAAAAGCCCCTTTACCAGCCGGTAGAACTGGATGATTTCTTGCGGATCAATGAATTCAAGGGCATTGACATGTGGCGGAATTACAACCTGTCTCCCATGCTGATCAAAGGTGAGCAGATCATCCTGGCGGGCTATATTCAAGAGCCGGAGGAGCCTTATAAGGTGGTCACCAATATCGACCTGGTCAGCGCCAACGTACATACAGGCGAAGTCAAGTGGCAGGCCATGGCCGATTCGGCATTCTTGTTGCGCGATGGCGCGCGGTTTTATGCACCGGCAGCCGATCAATTGAACAATGATGGTATTTCGGCTTACGATATCGACTCGGGTGAACTGCTTTGGGAGACTCGCCTGGGTTACGATATTACGCGCATTAACCACGTGGCGCTGACTGAGGCCGGTCTGGAGGTCGGAACAGATAATACGAATGGGTTTGCCCAATATTTGCTCGACCCACGCACCGGCAAGTTCAAGATAAAGGAACCGGACAGGTGCGAATCGCGTGAAGCCGAGGACGAAGTCCAGGTCTACCAGGATCTGATTTTGAGCAAACGCGGCTATGGCGTTCCCGGGGGTATCGTGGCCCGTAAGCAGAAGGACAACGCCTTCGCCTGGCTTTACGACGCCGAGCCGGTGGTCAGCAACATCGCCGTCGGCGGGGCGGTCACCTACGTGCTGACGGAAAAGGCCACCTGGTGGCGCTGGATACCCTCACCGGCCAGGTGCTGGGCACGCTGGCCTTTGCCCCGGGTTTCCCCACCCACTTCGATTTCGTCAACACCGCCCTGCTCGTCGCCGCCGATGGGGAACTCGTGGCCGTGTATTTCGAGGACAACCGGCAGTTGTCGGTCTTCAGGTTCACCGGGCAGTAAATCACCGCGCTGATCCAACATTGCGGTAAAATCAGGGGAGACAGGAGTCGCAGCCATGCCTCAGCATCCTCTTGCCGAAGTTTTCGGTTTTCCCACGGATAATTTTAGCGCCGAGGCGAAACGCCATCGCGCCCGGCGGTTGTGTCCTTACAACAATAAGGTGCCCAACTGCACCAAAGACAAAGCCAAAGATCCGCTGGGCGTGTGTAGCGTTTACGAAGGCGACCACGCCGTGATCACCTGCCCGGTGCGTTTCCGCCAGGCCTGGCAGATCGCCGACGACGCCGCGGCTTTCTTCTTCCCGCCGCACCTGGCCTGGACTTCCCTGACCGAGGTGCGCCTGGTCGACCGCCACGGGCGCTCTGCCGGGAACATTGACGTCGTCCTGGCAGCCTACGACGAGAGCGGGCGTCTGCTCGATTTCGGCGCGCTGGAAATCCAGGCGGTCTACATCTCCGGCAACATCCGCAACGCCTTCGAGTATTACATGCACGACCCCGATGCTCGCCAGGACATGACCTGGGAAGGCGCTTACTACCCCCGCCCGGACTACCTTTCTTCCTCGCGCAAGCGGTTGGCCCCGCAGTTGATCTACAAAGGCGGCATCCTCAACAAATGGGGCAAGAAGTCGGCTGTGGCGGTTGACCGGCACTTCTTCGCCAACCTGCCCGCCTTGCCCGAAACTACCCCGGATCAGGCCGCCATCGCCTGGTTGGTCTATGAGCTGGTGCTGGATGCGGGATCGAATGTTTATCGCTTAATGCCATATCGCACGGTTTATACGGCGTTTGCTCCGGCGCTGGAAACGATCACGACCTCAGAAGCAGGCCCGGTTGAAGATTTCATCAGTCATTTGCAACATAAGCTGGATGAAAAGCTGGATAATGGCTACCCACCCGACGCACCTACATTGACAGATATTATCCAGGAGTGAATTTTGATGGGCAAAGCCAGGGATTACCAGTTGTCGTTATTCGGCGGCGTAGATACTCGACAGATCGTCAATGTAGCTTCCGTTTCGCAGCGCAGCCCGTTTCGTTATCCGGGTGGGAAAACCTGGCTGGTACCATTCGTTATCCAATGGCTCATCAGCCATACGAAGCGCCCGGCCGAGTTCTTTGAGCCGTTTGCCGGCGGTGCCATCATCGGCTTGACGGTGGCGTTTGAACACCTCGCCGAGCATGTTACTCTGGTGGAGTTGGATGAACAGGTAGCTGCCGTATGGAAGACGATCCTTGAAGGGGATTATGAACAGCTGGCAAACCGGATTGCGGAATTCGATTTGACCATTGAGAACGCCGAAGCTGTGCTTTCTCAAACGGATGTATCACTTGAAGAGAAGGCTTTTCAAACCATTTTGAGAAACCGGATTAACCGGGGTGGTATATTGGCCCCTGGCGCGGGCAAGATCAAAACGGGCGAAAACGGCAAAGGGATCAAATCCAGGTGGTACCCTGAAACGCTGCGTAAGCGCATCCTGGACATCGGTAAAATTCGAGGACATATTACCTTTGTCGAAGGGGATGGAATACAGGTTTTACAGCAGAATGCCAGCCGCCCCGACGTTGCCTATTTCATCGATCCGCCTTATACTGCCGATGGGAAAAGAGCCGGAACGCGCCTCTATTCACACTTTGAAATCGACCACGAAAAGTTGTTTGCAGTTACGGGAACCTTATTGGGTGATTTCTTGATGACCTATGACAACGCTGCTGGCGTCAAGCAGATGGCAGATCGGCACGGCTTTGTAACTGAACTGGTGGCTATGAAGAATACTCACCATGCGCAAATGGCTGAATTGTTAATCAGCAAGGATTTGAAGTGGCTTTGAACGATTGATCAAAAATGTGCGCTCAATTTCCCCTGTTCAATGAGCTTCTGCCGGACAGAGTCCAATGTCTCACGCGGTTCGCCTGACCTGGCCCTGGCGACCAGCCCGTCGTAAATGTCTTCCCAAAGCTCGCCATACTGCTGCAAGTCGATCTGCACCGCGGTCTTCTCTCCATGGATGATTCACCAGCAATTCTCGCAGTGCATCTGTTGACTCTGCACTGCGATTTTGCTATACTGAATTCGGTGAGGCTACACCGTGGCTTTATCCTTGGGGGTTGTCGCTGAATACGCTGCAGAAATGGCGTTTAAGGAAAACCAGCCAATAAACCGCTGACCGCTGGCAAACCATGCTGCGATCGGTTGTTTTGGGCATTGCGCCGCCATTCTGGGCTTCATGGATGCGATGCAGCCTGACGAGATGATTTACCTTCGGCAACTTGTAGGACAATGGCCGAACGCACTCTCGCTTTCTGGTGTAGTTGCCGGGTGCATCGGGGAGCGCGTGGAGGGCATGATGAAGGCAAAGTTTTATGCTTGGGGGACTCTGTTTTTCGTTTTTAGCCTGGCCCTGGTTGCCTGCAGCGAAGCGGCGCTGCCAGGTTCACAGGGCAAAGCTGATCCCGCGCTCACGGCTGCGGCTCAGCCAACCGCCACCTCGGCGCCCACCCCGACGCCATCCGGTCCGAAAGCAGGCCATTGGCAGGGGAAAACGGAGAATACGCATTGGAGGATTCACAGTTCACCGGCAAACTGACGATCAAGATGTGTGGGCGCACGCTGTATTTCTACGAGGAGGATTTGCCCTGGACTGCCAGTCCGGCCGGGCAGGAAAGCGCCCCCCTGGCGGTCGCCACCGCGCCTGCGGCGGCGCCAACTCTCGCACCCACCTCTCCTCCTCCGGAGACTGCGGCTCCCTCGGAGGATCAAGGCACGGCTGCGCGGTACCCCCGGCAGACTTCTGGACCGGCGCAACTGGTCGTTGCGCATATGCCCACCCTGGGCAAGTTCGAGAAGGCCAGCAGCGGAAAGTGGGACTATGTGTGCAAATACCAGACCTCGGTCACCGCGTTGGGGACTGGCGTGACCATCCTGAAGTTCTGGACGTCTTATTGGGAAGGCGGCCGCTGGCAAGACAGCGCTGAAAAATTCTCCGGCGCCGATTTTATCGAATCGTATTTTTGCCCTCGAGCTTATATTGCCGCCTCCCAGACTTGTACAGACCCACGCAACTGGAACGCCATCAACACGCTACAAACCGTGAGGATCAAGTGGATTTACTACGGCGTGGACGATAACCGCAATAAAGTACAGGGTGAAGCGATGATCGAATGCCGGCCCTGATTGGATGGGAAGATGAAACAGGTAAAGTGCAAGCTCCGCATCGGTGAAATTCCTGTAACAAATGCTCCAATGGAGCTGCTGCTGCTTGCCGATCCCTCGGAAGA
>CAZQQJ010000025.1:0-109769 GCA_964595435.1 uncultured Anaerolinea sp.
GTAATCAGTCCCCGGACTGATTACGCTTTTCTCAATGGCCGGATCGACTGATTACGCCCCGGTTACGAAAAACCGTAACCAGTGATTTGACCGGTTACGGTTTGGGAGCTTGACCCTTAAAATATCTGCGCACTGATTACGTTTTACGTAATCTGTCAATTCTCGAGTCGAACCCTCCTGTTAGAAAGTGAACTGAGTCGCGGTGGGCGGAAATCGTTGCTTACTGCGGAGGTACTTGCCGAAATTTACCGGATGGTCGGTGGATTGCCTCTGGCTTTGAAATTGCTTGCAGCGCAGATGTGTAAATTACCCGTAGCTCAGGTATTGCACGGACTGCAAAGCTCGCAGCGTTTAGCATCAGAAACACTATATCGCTATATCTACCAACGCACCTGGTCCTTGCTAAATGACCCGGCGCGCAGCTTGCTGTTGTCAATGCTCGACATATCACCGGATGGCGAAGACCTGGAATGGCTGCAAATGACAAACGATCTCACAGATAGGATTTTCGAGACTGCTCTTTCGCAGTTGATTGATCATTCACTGCTCGAAGTCAACGGTCCTTTGGATACACCAATCTATAAGTTGCATCGCCTAACAATAGTTTTTCTGCAAACTGACATTTTGCACAGATGGCAAACAGGGAAAGATCAATGATGTTCAGTTATCGAACAGGCAGTAATTTTTACCCAATCTCTGCAAATCCCACATCCGGCGGTACAGTCTCCCGGCCCGCAGCAATTCCGCATGCCGCCCGCGCTCGACCACCCGCCCCTGGTCGAGCACCAGGATTTCATCCATTGCTTCCATTCCGACCAGGCGGTGGGTGATCATGAGCATTGTGCGCCCTTTCATTGAATCCTGAATAGCATGCAGCACTTCGCCTTCCGTCAACACATCCAGGCTTGCTGTAGCTTCATCGAGGATTAGCAGCGGCGCATCGCGCAGCAGCGCACGCCCAATCGCCAGGCGCTGGCGTTCGCCGCCGCTCAACTGCAGCCCCTGCTCGCCAATCCAGGTATCGTAACCATGCGGTAGAGTCTCGATCCATTCGTGGATCTGGGCCTGCTGCGCTGCCCGCACGATCTCCTCCTGGCTGGCCTGGGGGCGCGCGATGCGCAGGTTATCGCGCAGGCTGGCGCTGAACAGGTAGGTGTTCTGTGAGACGACCGCCAGGTTGCGGCGCAGGTCTTCCTGGGCAACCTGGCGCAGTTCTCGCCCACCGAGCAGGATTTCACCCTCATAACCATCCCAGAAACGCGCCAGCAAACTCACCAGAGTTGACTTGCCCGCCCCGCTTGGCCCGACAATCGCTACGTGTTTGCCCACCGGCAAATCTAGGTCGATCCCATCCAGCGCCCAGCCAGGCGCCAGGCGATCTACCGCGCGAACAGGAATTTTCCCTGGCGCTTTGTGATCCAGGTCGGAGCGCTTTGGTTCACTGAAAGCTGCCGGCTGATCGCTGAAGGCTAAATCCGGATAACGGAACCGCAGCCGGCGGATTTGCAAATGAAAATCATCGCCCAACCTCGCTGGTTCAGCCGGATCGCAGGCAGCCGGCGCCACGTCGACCACCTCGAACAACCGCCGCGCCGCTTGCAAATTGCTCTCCAGGTATTGCGCAGCCAGCGGCAACGGGCCAATCGCCTCGAAGCCGGTCAGCGCGGCCAGGATTGCCACAGCCAGGTAAACTCCTTCCATCCGGCCAGAGCGCACCAGCGGGATTGCCAGGGCCAGCGTCATCCACAGCCCCAGGTTCGCCAGGATGCCCGTCAAAGCGGCCTGCAGACCGCTCAGATGCGCCATCTGGCTTTGAGCGCGCCCCAATTTCCGGTCGATCAAAACGGTACGATCCACCCAACCTTGCCCCTGGTTGCAGCTCAGCAGGTCGGCCATCCCCTGCAAGCCATCTACCAGGGCAGCGCTCAACGCCGCCCGCTGTACCACCGCCTGCTCACCCACCGGACGGCTCAACATACGCGCCGCCAGCGGAACCAGCAAACCGGCCGCCAGGTACAACCCAATCCAGGTCCACCCGATCATCGGATCGAAACTGGCCAGGAAAAACAGCAACGCCCCGGCCACCAGCAGCGCCGTCCCCCACGGCGATATGACCCGCACGTAAAAATTCTCCAGCGATTCGATATCCCCCAGGATGCGCGCCAGCAAATCCCCGCTGCGATAAGCCGCCAGGCGCGCCGGCGCCAGCGGCTCCAGCGCCTGGTAGAACCAGATGCGCAGCCGGGCCAACAGCCGGAAAGTGGTCTGGTGGGAAAGATAGCGTTCCAGATAGCGAAACAGGCCGCGGCTGATCCCAAAAGCGCGCACCCCCACGATCGCCACCTGCAATTCCGCTACCGAGGGGTGCAGCGCCGCCGCCGAGATAATGTAGGCCGAAGCGGCCATCAACCCCACCCCGCTCAAGACGGTTGCCGCGCCCATCAACATCGACAGGGCAACCCAACCAGCATACGGCATCAGAAAGCTTAGCAGCCGGGCCAGGGTGTGCATCCTGGAAACATCTCTGCCAGAGGTGCCTGGGGCCGCTGGAGAATAGGTCGCGCTGTCCGGATAAATCGGCACAAAGGCCGCAGGCAATGCCGCCACCGGCCCCGCCTGGATCGGCTGCGCTTCATCCGGCTTTCCTGCTGCAGGCTCAATCATACTTTGTTGGCGTACAAAAGCCTGCATAAAACGACGGTAGACACCCCCCTGTTGGAGCAAACTGGCATGAGAACCCTGCTCCACCACCTGCCCCTGGTCAACGACCAGAATTTGATCCATCCCCAGGATCGTATTCAGACGGTGCGCAATCACGAAAACCGTGCGGCCTCCAACCAGCCGGGCCAGCGCAGCCTGCACGCGCGCTTCGTTTTCGGGGTCCAGATTGGCCGTGGCTTCGTCCATGATGATCAGTGAAGCATCTTTCAGAAATGCCCGCGCCAGTACAATGCGCTGCGCCTGGCCGCCGCTCAGGCGGGAGCCGCGCTCCCCAATCAGCGTATCATACCCCTGTGGCAGTGCTTCAATGAACTCGTGCGCTTCAGCCTGGCGCGCCGCCCAGACCACCTGTTCCAGAGTGGCTTCTGGTTTAGCCAGCCGGATGTTCGCCGCCACGCTGTCGTTGAACAGGTAAGGGTTCTGCGGCACCCAGGCCACCCTGGCCAGCCATTCCGCTGGCGCAATGCTCTCCAGTGGTCGCCCGTCGATCCAGATTTGCCCACGATCCGGCCGGATAAATGTCAGCAGCAAAGCTGCGATGGTGCTTTTTCCCCCACCGCTCGGTCCAACCAGGGCAATTTTCTGCCCGGCCCCGATCTCGAAACTCACCCCACGCAGCGCCGGTCGCATCTCTCCCTGCCCGGCAGGAGATGATCCAGAAGCAAGGGTGGCATCCGGCGGGTACGCGAAACGGACCTCATCGAAGCGAACCGCCGGCGGCAACTGTTGTCCGTCCTGTGCTATATTTCGCTCGCCGCTTGTCGTTCGTGGTCCACCCCGTGCCGCCTGTTGCGTGTCATTTGCCTGGCGCCGTCCGTTTGCATTCTCCGCTCCCTGCTTCCCCAGTATCGCAAAAATCCGCTTCGCCGCCGCCACGCCCGACATTCCAGCGTGGAATCGTGCCCCCAACTGGCGCATCGGCAGATAAAATTCCGGGGCAAGCAGCAAGATGAAGAAAGCCTGCTCAAAAGTCATCCGGCCATACAGCAGGCGCAGACCAATTTCTACTGCCACCACAGCCGTGCTCAAGGTGGCTACCATCTCCAGCACCAGGGCCGAAAGAAACGTCACTCGCAGCACACTCATCGTTGCCCGGCGAAAACGGTCGCCTACTTCGGCGATCGTAGCCGTTTGCGACCGGCTCCGGCCCAAGAGCTTCAAAGTCGTCAGCCCCTGCAGCACATCCAGAAAATAGGCGCTCATCCGGCTGAGCATCGCCCACTGCCGGCGCGTGAGTG
Source organism: uncultured Anaerolinea sp. (assembly GCA_964595435.1). Lineage (GTDB taxonomy): Bacteria > Chloroflexota > Anaerolineae > Anaerolineales > UBA4823 > RBG-16-57-11. The sequence continues at coordinate 3,960 of CAZQQJ010000025.1, forward strand.
CCTGAGCAGCATTGCCAATCAAGATCATGAATAACGGGATCAACGGCGCGGTAACCAACATAACGACTGCCGAGAGCGGATCGAGCGGGGCTACGAACGCCAGGTAAGTCAATGGCACCAGCGCCGCCAGCGCCAGGCCGGGCAAATACTGGCTATAATATGCATCCAGCATCTCGACGCCTTCCAGCGCCGCGCTGGTCAGTTCGCCGCTATGCTCGCCGCGCATCGAAAGCGGCCCTAACGCCAGGAAACGCCGCAAAAGCTGCTGGCGCAAATCGGCCTTCACCCGCCGGGCAAGAGCATTTGCAGTAACTTCACTGCCCCAGGCCAGCAACCCGCGTAACAAAATTACGCCTAACAACCCGGTCATTAACCGGGATACGCCGGCCATATCCTCCTGGCTGAGAAATACCCGGCTGACGATCCGGCTGAGGATATTCGCCTGCAATACCACCAAAACGCCTGCCACAACTCCCAGGGAAATGGTCAGGAAAAGGGTCAGCCGACCATTCCGAGCCAGTTGCAGCAGGCGTCGATCAAAATACATTTTTCCACAAAAGGCGCGCCGCCTCCCGGCATTGCGCGCCGGAACGTCTAATAGATCAGGGTGGATTTATCCGTCAGCCGCTTGCGAAAGACCCAATAGCTCCATCCCTGGTACACCAGTACGATCGGGACAAAGATCAGCGCCACGATAGTCATAATCTGGAGCGTGTACGGCGAAGATGATGCGTTATAAATCGTCAGGCTGAAAGCCGCATCCAGGCTCGAAATCATCACCCGCGGGAACATGATCAGGAACGCCGTAACCACAGAAAAAGCGATTGCCACCGCAGCAGTTACAAACGCCCATCCATCGTAATTCTTGCGGATAAAGAAACCACACAGCAAAATCGCCGCCATACCTGCCAGGGGCACAATGCCGGGATCAACCCCCAGGCGAGCGACGATGTCGGTGACAAAATACGTCGCCACCAGCAATACGACCAGTACGGCAACCACCAGCGGCCATATCCGCCAGGCGATAGCCCGCGCCCGCTCCTGGATAGGGCCTTCCGTTTTCAAACTCAGAAAGATGGCCCCATGCAGCGTAAAGAGCGTCAATGTAGACAGGCCGGCCACCAGTGCGTAAGGATTCAGCAAGTTAAAGAACCCTCCTACATAATTGCCTTGAGCATCGATCGGCACACCGCGCACCAGATTACCAAAAGCCACGCCCATCAACAACGCCGGCACCAGGCTGCCCGCAAAGATTACCCAATCCCACAGGTTGCGCCACTGCGGATAGTGATCCTTGCTGCGAAATTCGAGAGCCACGCCGCGGCCGATGAGAGCCAGCAACAACAAGAATAACGCCAGGTAGAAGCCGCTGAATAACGTCGCATACCACATGGGAAAAGCCGCGAACGTCGCGCCGCCGGCCGTTAGCAGCCAGACTTCGTTGCCATCCCAATGTGGGCCAATCGTGTTGATCATCAACCGGCGCCGTCGATCCACGACGTCCGCTTCCTTGTCCTTGCTCAGGAATGGCAGCAAAATGCCCACGCCAAAGTCGAAACCTTCCAGTACGAAGAAGCCGATATACAGGACTGCGATCAGGATAAACCATAACGTATTGAGGTCCATTTCACATCTCCTCTATGCAGTATCTTGCGCGCAGCGTCTCGCGCCTAATCTTGGGCACCTACCAGGGAAGGCAGTGTATCCGGAACGTCTTCTGCACCCAGCACTTTCCCCTCCGGGCCAGCCTTGGCAAACTTCACCATCAGGTAAACCGTCGCCACCATCAATGCCGCATAGATCAGGGTATAACCGATCAGGCTGATCAACACCTGCCCCGCCGGGACGATGTTGGAAACCCCTTCTTCCAACGTCATCAGGCCATACACTACCCAGGGCACACGCCCAAACTCGGTCAGCAGCCACCCAAAAGTGTTCGCCAGGTAGGGTAGCGCGATTGCCCACACGAACAGGCGCAGCACCTTGTTGCGCCGATCCAGCATTTCCCCCATCACCAGGAACAATCCGTATAGCGCCAGCGCGATCAACGCAAAGCCAGCGCCTACCATGAGCCGGAAGCTCCAGTAGACCACAGCGACCGGTGGGATATAATTCCCCGGTCCATGATCCTTCTCGAATTCCGACTGCAAATTGTAAATACCCTTGATCGTGCAGTTCAATTGATCGTACGCCAGCAGACACAGCAAACGCGGCAGGCGAATAGAAAAAACATCCTCACGCTGCGCAAGATCGCCGATTGTCAGCAGAGAAAAAGACGCCGGTGACTCGGTATTCCACAACGCCTCCGCCGCAGCCATTTTCATCGGCTGCGACTCGACCATGTGTTGGGCCTGGCTGTGCCCATTGAGCGCCACCAATACCGAGGCGATTGTGCCGATCACCGCAGCAATTTGGAATGAACGGCGGAACAATTCTTCATGGTTCTTCCGAATCAAGTGGTAAGCGCTGATCCCTAACACAAAGAACGCTGCTGTCGTCAGCCCTGCCGAGATTACGTGAGGGAACATCACCCAAATGTTCGGATTCAAAACCACCGCAGAGAAATCCGCCATTTCCGCTCGCCCATTGCGCAAGACAAAACCCACTGGCTCTTGCATAAATGAGTTAGCGATCAGAATCCACAGCGCCGAGATGTTCGTCCCCAGGGCAACCAGCCACATCACGGTAGCGTGCATGCCCTTAGAAAGCTTATCCCACCCAAAAATCCACACCCCCAGGAATGTAGACTCCAGGAAGAAGGCCAGCAAGGCTTCAATCGCCAGCGGTGCGCCGAAGATATCCCCCACGAAGCGCGAATATTCTGACCAGTTCATCCCAAATTGGAACTCTTGCACGATGCCTGTGACCACCCCCATGGCGAAGTTAATCAAAAAAAGCTTCCCCCAAAACTTTGTCATCTGCTTATAGAGTTCGTTGCCAGAGCGCACGTACAACGTTTCCATGAGAGCGACGATGAAGGATAACCCCAAGGTCAAAGGGACAAAGAAGAAATGATAAACTGTGGTAACACCAAATTGGAGACGAGCTAACACAAGTGGATCCATATTTTTTTCTCCTCTATTGGCCCGAAGGCCATTTCGTGTGACCCTGTGGCGTATTCATTGCTTTACAACGCCCGCCACAGAAAACTCCCTTGCCCGGTCAAGGTAACTACTTGCCAGAAAAAATGACGATCACTACCCCAAAACTCAAAACATGTTTCTTAATATATTACGTGGTTTTATTGTGCATGCCAATGACCAATTATCCTCTTCATTGTGTGGCAAATGTCACAATTAAAATCACCCGCGCGGATTAGAGGCTTAACCCCTCCGCGCGGGCGATATATCCGTTGGCCCCGTCAGCTTTACACTACCAACCGGGCCCTGCTACCCGATCAAAACTCAGGCGCGCCAGTGACCACGCCAGACAGGGCGAACGTCCTCCGCAGTAATAAAGGCAGCATCGTCCACCTCGCTCACAATTTGTCGTACCCGTTCGACGTCCTTTCGCTTCACACTGCAATTCAACAAAGAAACCATCCCGTCTTTTCCCCGCGCGGCAATTTCCGTGATGGCGTAGCCTTCGACACGCATCCGTTCGGCGATCGCTGAGCCACGGCGCGAGCTGATAATACTCAACCGCGCGTGCCCGATGGCCATCTTCTCTTCAACCAGCATCCCGATTACATTTCCGGTGGCAAACCCGGCCGCATATCCCAGGATATTGAGAGGGTTATCCAGGTTCTTTAACACCGACCCGATGGCAATCACAAAGATTAAAGATTGAAAAAATCCCAAAAGCCAGGCAATGCCTTTGCGCCCGCGCATCACGACCAGGACACGCAGGGTGTCCAATGTCATATCGGATACGCGCAAGGCGAAAATCATCCCGGCCATCAGCCAGGCTGAAAGGGACAAAATATTTTCCATAGCCTATCCTTTCATTTGGCTGCTAACAGCCTTTTTCTCCACCGGCGGACTTTGCATTGCCGGTAAATATAACCGGTCCATATATTCCTTCACCATGCGGCGCATGCTGAACTGTGGTCCAAGTGTACGGATAGACTCCTTGACTCTCGCGATCCACTCTCCAGGCAGGCCATCCGAGGAACGAATCTGGTAATAAAGGGGCACGATCTCTTTTTCCAGCGTATCGTAGAGGCTGAGCGCATCTTCCTCATCTTGCTTATCGGGATTGTCATAATCGATATCTTTGCCGATCGCCCATCCGTTTTGACCGTTGAAGCCTTCGCGCCACCAGCCGTCTAAAACCGAGAAATTCAACACCCCGTTCAACGCTGCTTTCTCGCCCGAGGTGCCCGAAGCCTCATTCGGTCGCCGGGGTGTGTTCATCCACACATCTACACCCTGCACCAGGTATCGCGCTAGGTTCATATCATACTCTTCCAAAAAGACCAAGCGCCCACCGCTCTCAGGACGTTTCACCGCGCGATACACCTCCTGGATCAACAACTTCCCGCCCTCATGATCCGGATGTGACTTGCCCGCAAAAATGATCTGCACTGGCATATACGGGTCATTGATAATGTGCATCAGGCGTTCCACGTCTCGAAACACCAGGTTGGCTCGCTTATAAGGGGCGAAACGGCGTGCAAAACCGATCGTCAAAACATAAGGATCGATCAACACACCAGAAGCCACCACCTGCGAAGGCTGCCAGCCGCCGCGCAACCAGCGCTGGCGGGCCCGCTCGCGAACATATGCCGCCAGTTTGCGCTTCAAGTGCAGGCGCACGGTCCATAATTGCTCATCGGGAATATTGTTGATCAATTCCCACACGTCGAGGTCATCGACATGTTCTAACCATTCCGGGCCTAAATAGCGTTCGTACAGGTGGAGTAGCCTTCTTGCCAGCCAGGTACCAGTATGGATGCCATTCGTAATGTGGGTGATCGGCACATCTTCCACCGCAACCCCTGGCCAGATATACTGCCACATCTTGCGCGAAACGTGTCCGTGCAGTTCTGATACCGCGTTGCGGCCGTCGGAATGGCGCAATGCCAGCGCCGGCATGCTGAATGCTTCGCCCCAATTCACCGTGTGGCGCGCCAGGTCGATGAATTGATCCCGGCTCAGGCCCAGCTTGGGCCACAGATTCGCGAAGTACTTATCGACCAGCCATAAAGGAAACTCATCGTTCCCCGCCGGGACAGGGGTATGTGTGGTAAATACATTGCTGGAACGTACTTGTTGAGCGGCGTCTTCAAAAGAGTATCCATCAGTCAGGTACTCCCGCAGGCGTTCCAGCACCATAAAGGCTGCGTGTCCTTCATTCATATGCCATACCGTGGGAGCGAAACCCAGTTTACGCAAGGCGCGCACGCCACCAATACCCAACAACATCTCTTGCGAGATGCGCAAGTCCAGGTCGCTGCTGTATAACCTGGCTGTCAGCACGCGGTCGCTGGGAGCATTGATGTCCAGATTAGCATCCAGCAAATACAAGGGATTGCGTCCAACGTGAAGTTCCCACAAACGCACAAAGACTTCCCGCCCTGGCAATTCGACCGAGACCATCATCGGCTTACCATTTTCGTCCACGACCGGCATCACCGGTAAATTATCGAAAGAATGAACCGAATATTCAGCTTCTTGCCACCCATCTTCAGTCAGGCGTTGTGTGAAGTATCCTTCCGTATAAAAGAAACCGATTGCTACAAACGGCAAACCCAGGTCGCTGGCCTCTTTAGCATGGTCACCAGATAAAACACCCAGGCCGCCGGCATAAATGGGAAGAGTCTCATGTAAACCAAACTCCATCGAAAAATAGGCGATCAAACGATCCTTGAACTGCGGGTATGCCTTCGAATACCAGGTATCTTTTGCCTCCATATACTGGTCAAAGGTCCGCATCATCCGATCGTAAAACTCAAGATAGTAACGGTTATTCGTAGCCGCGTTCAAACGAGCCCGTTCCACTTGCCGCAGAAAAACCACCGGGTTATGATTTGTACGCTCCCACAATACGCGATCAATGCGCAGATATAATCGTTGCGCTTCTGGACTCCAGGTCCACCACAGGTTATACGCCAGTTCCCCGAGCCGGCTGATTCGCCTCGGCAGGCTAAACCCATTGGGAACTTGTGCGTGAAAAGCAGGCATTGTCATTTCTACCTCACATATCGATAGAGATTGTGTTGGCGTCCAATTACGCCAAACAAACATAAATATTACCACAAGCAAAGTCCTTATTCACCTTAAATTTGCTCTCCCAACTACAATGTAAGGTACCCTTCTATGAGCAGAATCGGTTAAAATGTTGCATAGACATGGAAGCATCGAGTCCCCTCTCTCAGGCAATCCAGGCCATTCAATCCGGCGACAAAGCTGCCGCCCAACGCTTGTTGACCCAGTTGTTGGCCGCTGAGCCGAATAATGACCAGGCCTGGCTATGGTTGGCAGCCTGTCTGTCCGCCCCCGAAAAACAGCGTTATTGCCTGCAAAAAGCGCTTGCCATCCGCCCGGATAACCCGCAGGCCCGGCAAGCGCTGGAGCAGTTAGAAGCTCGCCTTGCCTTCTCTGGTGCTCCCGCCGCCCCGGCGCACCAGGCCCAGTCTCCAGAAGCTGTGCAGGAGATGCCCACCTCGCCCCTGCAAGAATCAGAATCACCAGACCAGGAAAGCGATACTGGCGGAGAAAGCTCTGCGCCGCTCGCAGCCCCCTCCCCGGCGCAGCCAGAGACCTCTGGCAAGGCCGCTAAAGCGCCTGCCCGGGCAAATCCCAGGTCTTCTTTGCGCAAAAAATCCCCCACCTTCAGCTCGGCACAACTCATTTTTCTGTTTCTCTTAGGGTTGGTCGCCATATTTGCCCTGCTGGGTCTCGCATATATTGCGATCCAAAGCGGAGCGATCTTGCCCCCGATCTCTGCAGGCAACCCGGTTACCCCAACAGGAGCGCAGCCGGCCGCCAGGACACCGTTTGAGCTGCCGCCTACCTGGACCTCTACGGCGGCGCCTCTGGTCACAGCGACTCAACCGCTGGCCGGGCGCAGCGTTCCCAGCCCTGTCCTGCCCTCGCCGACGCCATTGCCCTCGCTGACGCCCTATGCACACCAGTGGCGCATCGTCTCCGGGTATTCCGTAAAAAAACGCCCCATCGAAATCTTCCGCTTCGGCACGGGCAAAAACGAGCGCATGATCGTCGCCGGCATCCACGGCGCTTATGAGAAAAACACCGTCGCCCTGGCTGATCGCCTGATCGAGTACCTCCAGAAAAACCCGGACTTCATCCCCAAAGATGCCACCCTGTATATCCTGCGCTCACTCAACCCGGATGGTGAAACAGCCAGCAACGCCGAAGATGGCCGCCTGAACGCAAATGGAGTTGACCTGAACCGAAACTTCGGCGTCAATTGGAAAAGTTCCTGGCAGGACGGCGACTGCGCTTCACCATCCGGTACGGCAGGTGCAGCTCCCGCATCAGAACCCGAGACAAAGGCTTTTATGAACTTTATTGCCGGGCGTCAGGTCGAGGTGCTAATCAGCTATCACAGTGCCGGCCTGGGCATTTTCCCCAGCGGGAACCCACCCCAACCCGAGTCGCAACGCCTGGCACAGGATATCGCCGCCATCAGCAATTATCCTTACCCGGCCGTCAAAACAGGCTGCGAATATACTGGCACCCTGGTCGATTGGGCCGCCCAAAACGGTGTCATCGCTGCAGTAGACCTGGAACTATCCAATCACCAGGACAGTGAATTTGAAACCAACTTGAAGGTTTTGCGCCTGCTGTTGGAATGGCAGCCTGCGCCGCGTACTCCAACGCCAGTTACTCCTTCGCCCGAAGCTAAGACACCCCTGGCCACCACCCCATCGGCTACGCTCGGGACTGGCACCCCTTCGCTGGTTACACTCGCACCTACCGTCGTAGAGACTCAAGCGCCTACCCCATCATCGACTATTACTGCGCCCTTTCCACCTAGCGCGACCCCCTGATAAACATCATATGTCTTGATGATCCTGCCGCAGCCGCTTGATCTGGCTGCGGCGACGCTTCGTTTCCAGGCGCTTTTCCTTTGAAGCCAGCGTCGGCCGTGTCTTTTTACGCCGCTTGGGCTTGATCGTCGCCTTGCGTATCAGGTTTACCAGGCGCTGGAGAGCGTCTGCTCGATTTTGTTCCTGGGTACGGTACCGGCTGGCATCGATCACCAGGATACCATCCCGGTTGATGCGCTTTGCCGCCAGGCGCGTCAACCTTTCCCGTACATCCTCGGGCAGCGCCGGGGCCAGCGTATTGAACCGAAGCTGCACCCCGCTAGAAACTTTGTTTACATTCTGCCCTCCAGGCCCTGAGGCGCGGATATATTCGATCTCGATCTCGCTTTCATCGACCTTCAAAGTATCGGTAATCTCAATCATGCTCCAAGTATATTTTCTAACCCCGGATCCCCAACAACTGGTTTAACTTATCCACGTTGAAATTAACGACAATCGAACCGCGTACGTCGAAGGTAGGCGTTGTCTCAACACCGCCCGTCCAACTGCGTACCCGCGCCGCCGCTTCGCGATCACGAGCAATATTGATCTCTTTGAAAGTGATATTATTTACCTTCAGATAAGCGCGCGCTCGCCGGCAGGCCGGGCACCAATCTGTACAATACATAATCACGGCTGGCTCACCCTCAGTCGCCGCTGCAACAGGTGCTGCAGTTGTCTGTGGTGCAACCGGTGCAACCGGGGTAGGAATACGTTCCCGAGGTACTGCCACACCCTCGACCTCGGCCAGTTCCTTGAACAATACTTCATTATCTGGTTGCTCGTCGATATTATGTACATCGACATAGCGAATCACGCCTGTACGATCAATAATGAAGATGGCCCGCTCGCTGTAACCCTCTTCGCGCAACACACCGAACCTCTGCGCCACCTGACCGTGCGGCCAGAAATCAGACAGCAGCGGATAAGTGATCCCGCCCAGGCTCTCCGCCCAGGCATTGAGACAATGTTTACTATCGACGCTAATACCCAGGACCTGGGTATTTACCCGCTCGAACCGGTCCAGAGCGACCTGGTACGAGGGGATCTGCGCCGTTCAGACTGGCGTCCAGGCCAGAGGGAAAAAGGCCAAAACTACGTGTTTCTTGCCCAGAAAGTCGCTCAAGCGTAATTTTTCGCCGTTCTGTGTTTCCAGAACGAAGTCCGGGGCGTATTGTCCAACCTTTAGCGCCATATATCGTTCTCCTTGTTCGCATTTATTGATCAGCCGCCAGCCCTCAACATCGGTCGATGCCTTTTGCGCACCATACATCGAAGCAGACAACCCTTTGATTTGCCGTACAGCCGAGCATCGCAAGCATATCAGAGAATCGCCCGAGCGACAAGTGCATCCTATCGATCCCCTACCGCACAGGCGAACAATGCAGGGATTAAACCAAAGGTATTCAATCGTTGATCGTCAGAGGCAAGTTGCCCATTGTCAAGCAGGCAGTTGGCGAAAAACACCATCGGCGTCTGGCGCAAATTCACTTACTTTGCACACCGCATCCAGATTCAACGGCCCATAGATGTGGGGATATAAGTCGCCGTCAGCCGCTTCGTCGTAAATCGGGGCCTGTACCTTCTGTACATCGATCCAGAGCAACAACAAATCCGCTGCTTTCTGGTAAAAACGATTAGCGACAGCCAGCACCTGCTCGGGGCGCGATGCATGGATGAAACCTTCGTTCGCCAACGATGCAGGGCTGTAGATTCCCTTGGATCGAGCCTGATCCCAGGCCAGGCGTTCACAGATATGGAGAATCATTTCAACAAACCCACAATCCGCTGCATTACTTCTACAGCCACCTGCTCTTTGCTCATCAATGGCAACGCCTCGGAAAATCCATCGGCGTGGAGCAAAGTAACCCGGTTGGTATCCACACCAAAACCGGCATCCTGCGCGCCGATATCATTGGCCACAATCAAGTCAAGCCGCTTGGCTTGCAGCTTCGCCGCGGCATTCTCCAGCAAGTGCTGCGACTCGGCAGCAAAACCGACCGTCAGCCGCGGCCACCCCTGCTCAGCCTTGAACTGAGCCACCGCTTTCAAAACGTCAGGGGTGTGCTCCAATATGATCTCAGGGACTCCGCCTTCTTTCTTTATTTTATTGGCCGCAGGCGCCGCCGGGCGAAAATCGGCAACCGCTGCTGCCATCACCAGGGCGTCCGCCTGCGGGAGCGCCGCCAGCACCGCGGCCAGCATTTCCTGGGCCGTATGTACATCCACCCGCTGCACTCCCACAGGGGCTACCAATTGCACCGGCCCACTGACCAACACCACTTCCGCGCCAAGATCCAACGCAGCTTGCGCCAGGGCAAAGCCTTGCTTGCCGGATGAACGGTTGGCAATCACCCGCACCGGGTCGATTGGCTCCTGTGTGCCTCCGGCAGTCACCACCACCCGGCGGCCGGCCAGCGGCCCGTTGCGGGAAAGCAACCAGCGGGCATGCCCAAGAATCTCGGGCGGCTCGGCCATCCGCCCCACGCCGGCCAGCCCGGAGGCCAGGTGCCCGCTCGCCGGCCCAACCACCCATGCCCCGCGCTGGCGCAATAATTCCAGGTTAGCCTGTGTCGCAGGGTGAGCAAACATACCCCCATCCATCGCTGGCGCCACCATCAACGGGCAAGTCGCGGCCAGGGCGGTCACGCTCAGTAAATTATCCGCAAGGCCGTGCGCCAGCTTGGCCAGCGTGTTCGCCGTAACCGGAGCGACAATCATCAAATCGGCCTGTTTCCCTAACCCGATGTGCTGCACATGCCCTTCACTGCCCCACAGGTCGCCGTCTACGTACGCACGCCGCCTGGTAACGGATTGGAAAGTCAATGGCGTAACGAATTGCTGCGCGGCGTCCGTCAACAACACGTCCACCTGCGCACCGGCCTGTGTCAGCTTGGATGCCAGATCTGCCGCCTTATACGCAGCAATCGAACCGGTGACCCCTAATAAAATCCGTTTCTCAGACAAAGGTGTCCTTAAAGCCGCCATCTCAATACCATCCTCTCCAGTCATAGACCAGCATGCCAATATATTCCTTCAGCATACGCGTGGTCACAGCCATACTATCCACGCTGGGTAGCATGTTCAACACCTGGGCACGCAGATCGCTCTGCGTCAGGCTGTTCCATTCCGCATATGACACCGTAAAATCGACCGGTGCAGGGATCGCTTCAATCCCCTGGGCGGTAAATACTTTCATCGAGCGCGGCATGTGCGAAGCCGAAGTAACCAGTAATATCCGCGACACACCTTTCTCCCTCAGTATCTGTGCGCTGTACAACGCGTCCTCATAGGTGTTTCGCGATTGAGACTGCATCCAGATCGCTTCCCCCGGGATCCCCATCATCTCTAACAGCACTGCCATGTCTTGAGCCGGCGTACTTTCCCCATTGACCCAATCCAAATGCCCCCCGCTGACCAGAACATGGGCCGCCTTACCCTGTTTGTACAACTGAGCGGTATAGATGATGCGATCCCCGGCTCCATCCACTTCGACCATCGGGCGTGGCGTCTCCGGGGCTACCGATCCACCCCCCAGTAGCACAACCACATCCGCTTCCGGCATTGGCTGTGGCGGCAGATAACGCCATTCCAGCGAACGCGCCAGGGCCAGCGCCGTCCAGCGATTACCTCCCGCCCACAGGCAGATCAAAGCAACGATCAAAACCAACCGCTGCCATCTCATCTTTGGCTGGCGCGACAGGAACAATGCCAGCCAGAGCAAGACAAACACCAACCCAAGTGGATAGACAAAAACCGGCAACAGTTTCGACAAAAATACGAACATGTGCATCCTATGAATTTTGGATCCGTATCAGCCGGTCATGGCCGGCAAGATCGACCATCACATCCACTTCTGCGCCCGGAAAAGCGCATCGGGCCAGTTCGCGGCCCGATACACCTTGCGAGGCCTCGATTTCCAGCAGCATCAATCCCCCCCTTGCGAGGCCGCGCCGCGCCTCTGCCAGCAAACCTTCCACCAGAACCAGGCCATCCGCCCCGCCGTCCAGCGCCAGGCGCGGCTCCCACTGTGCCACGCGCAGCTCCGCCAGCTTTGCGCCGGGAATATAAGGCAGGTTAGCGCAAATCAGGTCGAATGGCCTTCGCGTAGCGGGCAGTAGATCGGCTTGTACCTGGTGGACACGATCATCCACACCATGTCGCCGGGCATTTTGCCGCGCCACATCGAGCGCAGCCCCGGAAATATCACTCGCCAGGATACATAAACTTTCCACATGCGCCGCTAACGAGATGGCAATACAGCCTGACCCGGTTCCCACATCAGCCGCCAGCCGGCGCCCCGGGTTGGCACGCAACCAGGCAAGCGCAGTCTCTACCAGCAGCTCCGTCTCCGGGCGTGGGATCAATACCGCCGGTGTAATCACAAAATCGGCGGCATAAAACTCCCAATGCCCCAGGATATACGGCAGCGGTTCGCCCGCTTGCAGGCGATCCACGGCGCGCTCCAGAGCGCAGGTCTGCTCAGCGGTCAATTCGAACTCAGGATGCGCGAACACCCAGGCACGTGAGTGCCCCAGGATATGCGCCAGCAGCACCTGGGCATCTAACGCAGCGCTCTCACTTATCCCGGCCAACCGGCCGGCAATGCTATCCAGTATCTTGCGCGCCAAGTCTTATCAGGACGAGCTATTCATTGATCGCCGCCAGCCGTTCCGCTTCGTCCCGCAACGCCAGTTCTTCGATGAACTCATCGATATTGCCTTCCATCACTACCGGCAGATTGTAATTCGAAAGATTAATCCGGTGATCGGTAACTCGCGACTGCGGATAATTGTAGGTGCGGATTTTCTCAGATCGTTCGCCCGTTCCCACCTGGGAACGGCGCGTTTCTTCCACTTCCTGGCGTTGCCGCTCCTGCTCCATTTCGTACAGCCGGGCGCGTAAAATGCTCATCGCCCGCAGGCGGTTCTGCAATTGCGAGCGCTCATCCTGGCAGGCAACCACGATCCCCGTTGGAATGTGCGTGATCCGGATCGCCGTAGCATTCTTCTGGACGTTCTGGCCACCTGCCCCGGCCGACTTATATACGTCCATGCGGATATCGCTCTCTGGAATATCGACTTCTACTTCATCAACCTCGGCCAGGACCGCCACGGTCGAGGTAGAAGTATGGATACGTCCGGAAGCTTCGGTAACCGGCACACGTTGCACACGGTGTACACCCGATTCGTATTTCAGGCGGGAATAGGCGCCGCGTCCTTTGACCATAAAGATGATTTCTTTATAACCGCCAATCCCAATCTCGTTCGACGACAGCACGTCTACATCCCACCCCTGGCGTTCGGCGTACCGCGAATACATACGAAAAAGATCGGCGCTAAACAAAGCAGCTTCGTCCCCGCCTGTACCGGCGCGGATTTCCATGATCACGTTGCGCTGGTCCCGCGGGTCTTTGGGCACCAACATACTTTTAATTTCTTGCTCCAGGCGCTCGGCCTGCGGTTCAAGCTCAGCGGCTTCCGCTTCAGCAAGCAAGCGCAATTCCTCATCTTCTTCATCTGCGCTTTGCATCATACGCGCTTCTTCCAGCCTCTGCAATACCTGGCGATATTCACGCGCTTTTGTCACCACCGGCTCAAGTTCGGTGCGCTCCATGTTCAACTCAGCCGCCCGCTGGTAATCGGTGCCCACCTCCATTAGAAACTGGTTGATCTCTTCGTAACGTTGTTCAATTGCAGTCAGTTTATCCAGCATAGACTCTTCTTCACATCGATTAAATAATTTTGCCACGCATATTGGACGCATCCAAATGCTGGCGCGTGAAGATTAATTATACCATCGGAACCACCAGTCCCCGTGGGGCGTCTAAGCTATGTTGCCGTAAAACAACTACCTTATCCGCCCACCTATAGCGAGGTGTGTCATGCAAACGCCCTTCAGAATTGCCCTGTTCCTGCTGATCATCTTCTTTGCTCTCCTGCCCGATCCGGCCCGCGCCGATGGCATCATCATCCCCGAGCCACCACCCTGTGAAATTTGCCCGCCGCCACCCTGCCCCGGTCCCCAGCCTTGCCCGCTGCCTTCGCCCATCCGGCAACTCGCTATCCGTTACCATCGCGTCACCGTGAGTATACAGGATCAGGTAGCCACCACCCATATCGACCAGGTCTTCCACAATCCCAACAACTGGCCGGTAGAAGGCACATATATTTTTCCCCTTCCAGCCGGGGCAACTGTCTCTACCTTCAAGCTATGGATAGATGACAGGCCCGTCGATGCGCAGATCATGGACGCCGGGCAAGCGCGCCGTACCTACCGGCAAATCGTCTCCAGCCTGCGCGACCCGGCCTTGCTGGAATATGCCGGCGAGGGCGCTGTCCAGGCCCAGGTCTTCCCCATCCCACCCGCTGGAGATCGACGCATCGAGTTGGAATACACCCAGGCGCTGCCGGCTGAAAATGGCCTCGTGCGCTACGTCTACCCGCTGAGCACGGAAAAGTTCTCTGTATGGCCGCTGGAACAGGTATCAATCAATGTCGATATCCGCGCCAACGTCCCCATTCGGGCAGCCTATTCGCCCAGCCACACCGTGGATATCAGCCGGGAGAGCGAAAACCACGTGCGCGCCGGATACGAGGCCAGCCAGGTAACTCCCGATGCCGATTTTGCCCTTTATTATTCGCTAGGCGAACAGCAGGCGCTGCACCTGTTAAGTTATCGTGATCCGACAGATCAGACAGATCCAGACGGCTTCTTTCTGCTGTTGCTGGCCCCACGCCCCGAAGCCCGCCAGGAAGCCCTGCCCAAGGATGTGCTCCTGGTGCTTGACCGCTCTGGCAGCATGGAGGGCGAAAAATTTCAACAGGCGCAAGACGCATTACGCTACATCCTGAATCATTTGAACGAAAAAGATCGTTTCAACATCATCGCCTTTAGCACCGGGCTGGAAAGCTACGCCAGCGGGCCGCGCCCTGCTTCGGAGGCAGATCAGGCGCTGGGTTGGGTCGACCGCCTGAGCGCTCTGGGCAGTACAGACATCAACCGCGCCCTCCTGGAAGCTGCTGCAATGGCAGATAAAGAACGCCCCACTTACTTGATCTTCCTGACCGATGGGCTGCCTACCGAGGGTGTTGTCGATAGCGCTCATATCATTGAAAATTTCGCCAGCCAGTCGCCTGCGGCGTTACGCCTGTTTGCTTTTGGTGTAGGCTACGATGTCGACACCTTCCTGCTCGATTCACTCGCCCAGGCGCACCACGGTGCCACGAACTATGTGCTGCCCGGCGAACGCCTGGACGAAATCCTTTCCACTTTCTATGCCAAAATCAGTACCCCCGTACTCACCGACCTGGAGCTGGATTTCGCCTCCATTCCAGTCTACGACCTGTACCCATCACCGATCCCCGATCTATTCAGCGGCTCGCAAATCATCCTCGTCGGGCGTTATCGTCAGGGAGGAGAAACTACGATTACCCTGAGTGGAACAGTCGACGACCAGCGCCAGTCGATGGAATTTTCCGGCCAGGTTTTCACCGGGCAATCGAGTGGCGCCTATCCGCAGTCGGTTATCCCCCGCCTGTGGGCCACGCGCAAGATCGGCCACCTGCTAAACCGCATCCGACTGAAAGGCCCTGATCAAGAAACCATCGACCAGATTGTACGCCTGAGCATCCGCTACGGCATTGTCACTCCCTACACATCTTATCTGGTCACTGAAAATCGCCCATTGGGCGTTGAAGAGCAACAGCGCATCGCCAAGGAAGCCTATAACCAGTTACGCGGCATGCCTGCCGCGCCTGCTTCCGGCCAGGCCGCGGTCGAAAAAGCTGCTGACCTGGGTCAATTGGAAGGCGCCCAATCCGCACTTTCCCCTGCGGAAAGCGCCTCTGGCGACTCGGGAGGCATCCGGGTAGTTGGTTCGCGCACGTTCCTGCTGGATGGCGAAACGTGGGTCGATACAGCGTTCGACTTCCAGAACATGAAACCGGTCGAAGTTGCCTTTCTATCGGATGACTATTTTGCCCTGGCCGATTCTCGCCCAGAGCTGGCCGCTGCCTTTGCCCTGGGGTCATCTGTCATTGCCATCGCAGACGGGCGAGCCTACCAGGTAATCCCGGCCGGGGAGACGCCTCCCCCGGTAGAAATCCCCGCCACACGCGCGCCTGCCACGTCCCATCCTGCTGCTCCCAACGCCGGCCTTCCCACCTCGCCAGAGGCTGATCGCCCGACCGCTCCACCTGCCGAAACGACATCCCGCCCCGCGACGGGAACCTACCCATGCGCCGCCGCCTTGTTGCCGCTGGCTTTCGCCGCCAGCCTCACCCTGGCCCACCTGCGGCCTCGCGCCCGCTCATAGTTTTCATCACCGTACCCCCCGCCATTCATTCAAGGTGGCACCAGACCATTAACGATCCCACTGCATCAGTCAGCAACACGCCACTCATCGACTGACGAAACAATTGAGGCCCTGCGTTTGCAGGGCCTCAACCACGTTCACTTTGCTGATCAGGACCGGCGACTTCGGTCGCCTATCCAGACCTGCTATTCGGCTTAGTACTGGTAGCGGTATTCGCAGCCGTAGGGCAGCCGGTAGGTGCGGGAGCGCCAGTACCAGGTGAAGCAGCCAGCGTTCCAGTAGCCATTGTACAGGTCAGCATTCATCCAGGAGGGCTTGCCATACTGCAGGTACTTGAAGTATGTCACCTTCTCCATGCGAGGCTCGCCAGCGCGCCGGTGGGTGGTCGTGACCGCAACCAGGTCATCACCGCAGCCCCAGTACTCCAGGTGCGTGGTGGTCCATGCGCAAGAGAACTCACCGCAGGGGGTGAAGGTCAGGCGGATGTTGCCGTCCACCACCAACTGGCCGGTGCTCTTGACGCCATCGCACTGCCATGTGGTCCGGGTGTACATGTCGGTCATGATCGTGAAGACCTTGACAGTCGGGTTGTCACGGCTGCCAGTCGGAACCGTCAGGTAATAGAACGCATCGGTTACCGCTGAGCCTTCCAGCTTCATATAAACATCGTATTCCGACTTGTTGATGATCGTCAGCACGACGACCTTGGTCGGTACCGCTGCCATCAGCAGCGTCGACGCCACCAGGACCAACAGCATGAGCAAAGATACTTTCTTCATTTCGTATATTCTCCTTTCACGGTTTTGAACGAACTGTTTCGCAGTTATGATAGCATAACCCTTAAGAAAAGTCAATAGTTCACTTAACAGATTTATAACAATAAAACAGCACGTACAACGCACTTCATCGTGTGTTGTACGTGCTATACCTCGATTCACTTGCGGGGTTTTCTCTGCGATATGGGCCAGGATTTCTTGCCTATGTCACAGGGCTACTCTGGTCAGGATCGGCGACTTGGGTCGCCTATCCTGATTTGCTGTTCGGCTTAGTACTGGTAGCGGTATTCGCAGCCGTAGGGCAGCCGGTAGGTGCGGGAGCGCCAGTACCAGGTGAAGCAGCCAGCGTTCCAGTAGCCATTGTACAGGTCAGCATTCATCCAGGAGGGCTTGCCATACTGCAGGTACTTGAAGTATGTCACCTTCTCCATGCGAGGCTCGCCAGCGCGCCGGTGGGTGGTCGTGACCGCAACCAGGTCATCACCGCAGCCCCAGTACTCCAGGTGCGTGGTGGTCCATGCGCAAGAGAACTCACCGCAGGGGGTGAAGGTCAGGCGGATGTTGCCGTCCACCACCAACTGGCCGGTGCTCTTGACGCCATCGCACTGCCATGTGGTCCGGGTGTACATGTCGGTCATGATCGTGAAGACCTTGACAGTCGGGTTGTCACGGCTGCCAGTCGGAACCGTCAGGTAATAGAACGCATCGGTTACCGCTGAGCCTTCCAGCTTCATATAAACATCGTATTCCGACTTGTTGATGATCGTCAGCACGACGACCTTGGTCGGTACCGCTGCCATCAGCAGCGTCGACGCCACCAGGACCAACAGCATGAGCAAAGATATTTTCTTCATTTGTAACCAATCTCCTTTTCGATATTCTCTAAATCACCGGATAACATAAGATAGCGTGATCTTAACATGGGGCTTAACAAAGGTCAATGCCTTGCTTAACGAATTTATAACAATTTAACGCAAAATTGAGGCCCTGCATTTGCAGGGCCTCAACCACGTTCACTTTGCTGATCAGGACCGGCGACTTCGGTCGCCTATCCAGACCTGCTATTCGGCTTAGTACTGGTAGCGGTATTCGCAGCCGTAGGGCAGCCGGTAGGTGCGGGAGCGCCAGTACCAGGTGAAGCAGCCAGCGTTCCAGTAGCCATTGTACAGGTCAGCATTCATCCAGGAGGGCTTGCCATACTGCAGGTACTTGAAGTATGTCACCTTCTCCATGCGAGGCTCGCCAGCGCGCCGGTGGGTGGTCGTGACCGCAACCAGGTCATCACCGCAGCCCCAGTACTCCAGGTGCGTGGTGGTCCATGCGCAAGAGAACTCACCGCAGGGGGTGAAGGTCAGGCGGATGTTGCCGTCCACCACCAACTGGCCGGTGCTCTTGACGCCATCGCACTGCCATGTGGTCCGGGTGTACATGTCGGTCATGATCGTGAAGACCTTGACAGTCGGGTTGTCACGGCTGCCAGTCGGAACCGTCAGGTAATAGAACGCATCGGTTACCGCTGAGCCTTCCAGCTTCATATAAACATCGTATTCCGACTTGTTGATGATCGTCAGCACGACGACCTTGGTCGGTACCGCTGCCATCAGCAGCGTCGACGCCACCAGGACCAACAGCATGAGCAAAGATACTTTCTTCATTGCATAATCTCCTTTAGTAGTTGAATATCACAGGTTCGTTTACTTGCACCAACAGACTTTATTATAGCATCCTGCTTAAGAAAAGTCAATACTTTTAGTAACTAATTTAACGAAAACCCTTAACCTTTTCTTAACTGAATGCGATGACTTTACCTTAAGACCCAAAACGCCCGGCAGGTCTTGAAGACCCGCCGGGCGTCATCAACAGATAAACGACCTGGTGAGGTATTTACGCGAAAGGTTGGTGCCTTAGCGCCAACAACCGGTACACCTAAGGCGCCGGCGTCGAGGTAGGCAGAGTCGGCAGATCTTTCAACATTCCCTCAGCCGAGGTGCGCATGTCAGCATCCTGGGTCAGTTCCAGCACCTTCTGCAAGTCGCTTTGCGCCTGTTCGATGGTGCCCTGCTGCGGGTACATGCTGGCGCGGTAAAGGTAATAGCGCGCCTGGCCTGGATCGAGGCTGATCGCCTTCGTGTAATCGTTGTAAGCGCTTGGCATATCTTCTTTTACGATCAAACATGAGGCGCGGCTGGCGTAAGCATCGGCCGTGTCCGGCAACATGGCAATCGCCTGGTTGAAATTCGCAATACAACCGTCAGCGTAGGAGACATCCTTCGCGTACTGCATAACCGTCATATAGGCCTGGCCGAGGTTGAAATAACCTTCGGGGTTATCTGGCTGCAGTTCGACCACCTTGGAGAAATCCAGTAAGGCTTCCTCCGTCTTGTTTTGGAACAGATAGACGATAGCACGGTTGTTATATACCTTGGGGTCATCCGGCTTCAGCTCGATCGCCTTGGAATAGTCGCTGAGCGCCTGGGCGTACTGCTCTTTCTGTGCCCAGGAAATACCCCGCGCATTGAGCGCCTCCACTGAATTCGGATCAACATTGAGCGCCTGGTTCAAATCTGCAATCGCGTCATCGAACTGGCCCATTGCATTGTGAGTAATGCCGCGCTCAATATAGCCACGCGGGTCGTTCGGCGCAAGCTGGGCCGCTTCGTTAAACTTGGCCAACGCCGCGTCAAACTGTTGGTTGGTACGCAGTTGAGAACCCTCGTACAACAGCGTCTCAAAGGGATCCAGCGTCGGCGAAGGCGTAAACGTCGGTCCGGCTGTAGGCTCAGGCGTATGGGTAGCCGTAGGACGCAGCGTAGGAGTGGGCGGCTGAGTGGCAGCCGCTTCAGTCCGGATTGTAGCCGGGTCGATAACAATCTCCACTTCCGTGGGTGTGGCTCCACCGATAGAGGAGCACGCGCTGAGCAGCAACCCGGCCAGGACCAAAATAGCCAACATCTTTAGAGATATGGGTTTCGACATTTCAATTACTTTCTCCTGTTCATCGTTCGTTTAAAACCTGTTAGCTGGAGCAGACTCCCTGCCCCAGTACACAAGCGTTATATTATGCCATCTTTCAAAAACAATCGCAAGGTAAAACCACAAAAGATTCATCCCCTTCTCAGCCTGCAAAGCCCAAACCTCATCTCGCGCCAGACTGCCGCAGGCGTTCTTCCAACGCGTCGCCCAACTCGCTACTGACTGGATGTTCTGAGGTATGCAGATTCGTCATTTCCTCCGGGTCATCCTCCAGGTGATAAAGCTCGTCGCTGTCTGGCATATCCGTATAGCCGCGATAGCGAATCAGCTTATAGGGCCAGCGCAGCAATACATAACTCGCCTTCTGCAAGCGCCCAATTTTGCTGTTGCGCTTGGCGTCCATTGTATAAATATCGTTGCTGGTGGGCCCCTGCACACCCAATTCTGGCAAAATATTTCCTTCTAGTCCGGGTGGCAGCGTACGGCCCGTCATGTGGAGCAGCGAAGGGAGGACATCTACCGCGCTGGTGGGTACATATACATCCTTCCGCGCCTGCTGACCAGGCAAGAAAATCAGCAGCGGGATGTGCGTGATCGGTTCATATAACGCCGGCGTGACGTGCCCTTGCACGCCGCGTTCCAGCATTTCGCCATGGTCGGAGGTTATCACCAGTGCTGTGTTTTCCAACACGCCCGAGTGCTCCAAAGCAGCAAACAGGCGGCCAAACTCAGCATCAATGTGGGCAATGCTCTGGTCATAATACCGCCGTTGCAGGTTAATCGTCTTGCTCGATTTATTCTCGCCGCCAGCGAAATTGGGCTTGTCGAGGGGCTTATAGCCATCGTCAAAAAGCCGGGCGAATTCGGCGCGCGGGTTATACGGGCCGTGAGGCGGGAAAACATGCAGGTAACCGAAGAACGGCTGTGGGGCAGCTTTTGCCTGTGCAATCACCCAATCGATCGCTGGTTCCAACCGGAAACACTGGGAACTTGGCGTCAAAACACGGCAACTCGACAATCCGCGGGGGTATTCGCTTTTATAAGCCTGGAGCACCTGGCGGCTCTGGCGGGTAAGCTTCAAGCGATCCAGCAGGGCCAGGAAGAGCGAACCGGGCGTCCGGTAAGGTTCCTTGAGCAGAAACACCTCGGACTCGCTGGCCACGTAATAATCGCTCTCGAACAGGGCCTCGGTGTAAACATCGTTGAAATCGGCCAGTTCGGCCATTTTCACCAGATTGTCAATCGAACCGCGCAACTGGTTCAGCAAGACGTAGGCAAACGGGTTCTGCGTATAAGCAAAACGATGATATTGCTCAGGCAAAAAGCTGAAAATGCTGCGTTCAGCAAGGGGGGTGAGCATTTCACTGCGCAGGTGAATGGCGCGATGCGTCCAGGGATACACACCGGTCAACAAACTGGCGGTACCAGGGCTGGTGAAATTGCCACCGGCGTGCTGTTGGTGGTAAACAATCGCACGCTGTGCCAGGCGGTCCATGTTAGGCGTGGTCTGGCGAGGATAACCATACAACGACATATTCCGCGCCGAAAGCGTATCGAAAACCACGACCAGGATATTGAGCGGCCGCATCGTGTCTTGAGACCGGGCCGCAGCCTCCACCATCTCTCTGCCTGGATCGCCAGCTCCACCCAGGAAACGCGCCCCCACCGCGCCCGCCAGGCCGATCCCCGTCAACTTTAAAAAATCACGCCGCTTTATCTTGGACACCCGACACTCGATACTTGAAAACTGAACCTTGAATTTTGCCGTTCCATTTTCACAAATTGCGCACAACCACAAAGAGCACAGCCGCCGCGTCTACCAGCAGAAAAAAACCGGACAGGACGATCAACCGGTCCGCAAAAACCCACAGCCATCTCTGGATGACCGGCCAATAATGCATGGCAGCCGATACCACCAACATCACCACCAGCCAGCCAGCAGTCCAGGCAATCAGAAAAGGCCTGGTCTCAGCCGCGGCAGCCCCCGTCCCGGCGAAATCCACTCCGTACTGGTGAATACCAATGGCCCAAGAAGTGAGCGCCAGAACAAACAAGACGACTTGCGGCACAAAACGGTCTAAGAACAACCTGCGAGGGAGCAGGAAAGCCACCAGGACCGTCAGGCCGCATAGGGCTGTGCTTTCTAACAGCGCAAAAGCCTGAGCATAGGAAAAGACGCCCAGCGTCTGACCGGCAGAAAACTGGAGCAGGTAACTGGGAACCTTATAAAAAAACAACACCCAGGTCCAGGCATGAACTGGCAAGGCACAAACGATGAAAGCCAGCAGCACATCGCGAGGCGAGGGAAAGCGGTGTTTTAGCCAGAATAAGCGATCTCCGCTCGAAGGTGACTTACGCATGAAATAGCATTATACCCCAACCTGTTTGGGGGTTATGGCAAGAATCAAGGGTAAGGCGCCATCACACCTTACCCTTGAGACCCGGTCAATCTATTGAGCTGGAATTAAAAGAGTTGCAAAATCGCCTGAGAAGCCAGGTTGAGCAGCGGCGCAGAGAACAGGCTGAGCACCACGACGCCAATGGCCGAAACGATGGCCGTCACATACAACCAGGTTTCACGGCGAACCATCGGCTCACCATCCTGCATATACATAATCACCACGACGCGCAAGTAGTAGTAAGCCGAGATCAGCGAGGTGAGCACACCGATCAATGCCAGGCCGACAAAGCCCCCCTGCATGATGGTGCGAAACAAATAGAATTTGCCCACAAAACCCAGCGTAGGCGGAACGCCGGTAAAAGATAACATCGCCACGGCCATCACCGCAGCCAGTACGGGATACTTTCGCCCCAGGCCGGCATAATCTGTCAATTCCAGGCCATGCTCGTCAGCCTGCTCCAGGGCAATGACCACCGCCCAGGCAGCAAAGTTGGTAAAAGCGTAAGCCACCAGGTAAAACAACGCCGAAGCGACCGAATTGGCGCGCACTTCTGCCTGCCCATACGGCACGAGCGCCATCAAGATGTAACCCGCGTGAGCGATGCTGGAATAAGCCAGCAGGCGCTTGATATTTTTCTGGGCGATCGCAACCACATTCCCCAGGATCATCGTCAGGGCAGCCAGCGCCCACAACACCGGCGTCATGTCGATCGCAATCACCGGAAAAGCCAGGGTGAAAATACGCAGCAAAGCGGCAAAGCCAGCCAGCTTGGCGCCTACAGCCATGAAAGCCGTCACCGAAGTGGGCGCGCCCTGGTAAACGTCCGGCGTCCACATGTGAAAGGGCACAACTGCCACCTTGAAACCCAGGCCTACCAATATTAACGCTGCCCCGCTGACCAACAACATAGCATCAAAACGCGCCGCCTGTATGGCCGCAGCAATCTCACGGATCGCGGTTGAACCTGTGGCGCCGTATACCAGCGCCGTGCCATAGAGAAAGAAACCTGAGGCGAAGGCCCCCAGCAAAAAATACTTAATCGCCGCTTCTTCAGAGTTCAAACGCGGTACAGCGATGCCGGCTAACACGTATAGCGGGATTGAAAGCAACTCCAGCGACAGGAAGACCATGATCAAGTCAGTGGACATGCCCATCAACATCATTCCGGCAATCGCAAACAGCAACAATACGTAATATTCGCCATGTTTGACCTCGGTACGGTCCAGGTAATCATAGGCCAGAGCGATGCCAGCCAGCCCACTGACCAGCAGCAACGCGCTCAAAAAATTGGCGAAATGATCCACCACCACCATACTACCGAATGCAGAAGTCGATTGCCCCCAACGCATGACGACCAGGACCAACGTGACCAGCAGCCCCAGCGCGGCCAGGGTGGCTGTCCATCCCTTGCGCTTTTCCAGCCAAAACAAATCGACCAGCAAGAGCACACAGGCCCATACCGAAAGAACGATGATGGGCAAGATCGCACTCACTCCGTTCATCACAGAAAGCCACAGGTCAGTTGTCATAACGATACTCCGGTAGTCGATAATCAGTGGTCTGTAGTCGATGGTCAGCAATCAGCAGACACTTGAAACCTGGCATCAGATTTTATGGAATTCCTGCCACGGCCACGGCCTGGATGGCTGCGACCAGCTTATCGACCGATGGCGCCATCAACAGCAAAAACGGCTTGGGATACAGGCCGATCCAGAAGATCAGCACCAGCAGAGGCAGCAAGGTGAGCACCTCACGCCAGTTCAGGTCGGCCAAATTCCGATTTTCATCCTTCATGACGGGCCCCAGGAATATCTTCTGGAACATCAACAGGATGTAAACGGCGGCCAGGATGACGCCCACCGCAGCCAGGCCGGCAAACCAGTGGGTGCGCAAGGCAGCGCCAGCCCCGCCTGCTCCCCACGCCCCGAGCAGGATGGTGAACTCACCCACAAAACCATTCAGGCCAGGCAGACCCATGGAAGAAAGCGCCACAATCAGGGTCAGCACGCCATAGATCGGCATCACCTTCCACAGGCCGCCAAAAGCATCCATATCACGCGTATGGCGGCGCTCGTAAATCATGCCCACCACAAGGAACAAGGCGCCAGTGCTAAGACCATGATTCACCATCTGCAAGATGCCGCCCTGGATACCCTGGGGATTCAGGGCAAACAGACCCAACATCACAAAACCCAAGTGGCTGACTGAGGAGTAGGCCACCAGCTTCTTGACGTCTTTCTGAGCATAAGAAACCGCCGCGCCGTACAAGATACCAATCACAGCCAGGGCAGCCATCCATGGCGCAAGCTGCAAAGCAGCCTGCGGGAAGAGCGGCAGGTTGAAACGCAGGAAACCATAAGTACCCATCTTGAGCAACACACCAGCCAGGATCACCGAGCCGGCAGTAGGCGCTTCGACGTGCGCGTCTGGCAACCAGGAGTGCAGCGGCCACATCGGCACCTTGATTGCAAAAGCAGCCGCAAAGGCCAGGAACAACCAGACTTGCAAGTTGGCAGGTATACCACCTTTCGCTACCAGGTCTGGCACCTGGAAACTGCCCTGGTAGATGCCCAGCCACAAGATCGCCAGCAGCATCAAGATCGAACCAGCCATGGTGTAGAGGAAGAACTTGACCGCCGCGTACATGCGACGCGGGCCGCCCCAAATGCCAATCAGGAAGTACATCGGCACCAGGGTGAACTCCCAGAAAACGTAGAACAGGAACAAATCCTGCGCCAGGAATACGCCCACCATGCCCACTTCCAGCAACAAGAAAAAGATCATGAAATCTCTGACCCGATCTTCGACCGCGGTCCAGGTAGAAAGAATCGAGATCGGGGTAAGCAGAGTGGTCAACAAGAGCAGCAGGATACTTAGCCCGTCTACTGCCAGGTAATAACGAATCTCCCACCCGGCCAGCGGGATCCACGGCAGGTTAATCACTTCTTGCAGGTCAGGATTCGCTGCGTTGAAATAAACCAGCACCAACAGCGAAATGCCAAACGTGACCAGTGAAGTGACCAGCGCTACCCAGCGCGCTGCATTCTTCTGCTCGGCGCGTAGAAAGAGCAGCACCAGGACGCCGACCAGCGGGAAGAAAGTCACCAGGGTCAGGGGGTGAAAGAGAGTGTTCGCAAGAGAGTTCATGGGTATACTCCGTATCAAGCGCCAGTAGTCAGTGGTCAGTAGACAGCAGGCAGATGTTTCAAGGTGCGACGCGCGATAAAGGGGCGTTACACCCGTGGGCAATATCAACGCAAGAGTAAATAGCTAAGAATAATCACCACGCCCAGGAATACCGACAGGGCATAATTGCGCACGTAACCGGTCTGGATGGCGCGCAGGCGAGCGGCAATACCCTGCACCAGCGTCGCCAGCCCATTGGCCGCCGCGTCGATCCCGCCCAGGTCGATACGAACCGCCAACAGCCGGGTCAAGGCATTGTATCCGCCGACCAGCACCCGATCATGGAACCAGTCGTGCCAGAAACGCCAGTCGATGACGTCAGCCAGGAAACGAGACAACTGGACGTAAGGGTTCAAGATCACGCTCCAATATAATTCGTCCACCCAATATTTATTCTTGAGCACCTCGTAAATCACACTGATGTAGCTGCGCAAGGGGTCGTCGGGCCGTTTGGCGGCCGGCTGATCCCAAAATTCTGCATACCGCCTGGGGTTGTACAACCACCAGCCCAATCCAATCGCCAGCAACGCCAGGACGGTGCTGATCAACGCCACCAGGATCACAAACTCGCCTTCGTGAATGCCTTCAATAGAATGCTCCAACCACAAGGTGAAATTATGGAACCCTTTGAAAGGCAGATTGAGCAGTCCACCCAGCAACGACAGCGCAGCCAGGATCATCAAGGGGATAGTCATCAGCGCGGGGCTTTCCTCGGCATGCTCCGCCGCCAGGCTGCGTGGCTTCCCGAAAAACACCATCAACATCTGGCGAGTCATATAAAACGCCGTGAAAACCGCTGCCACAGACAGCAGCACATAGACCGTCAGATTCAATTGATTGGCTTCAGCCAGGATTTCATCCTTCGACCAGAATCCAGCCAGCGGCGGGACGCCGGCCAGCGCCACCGCGCCGATCAGATACACCCAGAAGGTGGTCCTCATGCGATCTTTCACCCCACCCATGTTGCGCATATCCTGTGGATCGAAATCGTGTCCGTGGCCTTTGGATTGCTTCTTAAGGCGGCTATCGTGAGCTATGTGATGCTCGCCGCGCTCCAGGCCCTGGATCACCGAACCGGCTGAAAGGAAAAGCAGCGCCTTGAAGAAAGCGTGGGTTACCAGGTGGAACATGCCCGCTACAAAGGCTCCCATACCCACTGCCGCGACCATGAAACCCAACTGGCTGATGGTCGAATAGGCCAGCACCTTCTTGATGTCAAACTGGCCCACCGCAATTGTGGCGGCGAACAAAGCCGTAGCTGCCCCGACCAATGCCACCGTACTCTGTGCCGCAGGAACCAACACGTACAGCGAGGCCGAACGGGCGACCAGGTAAACACCCGCCGTGACCATCGTAGCGGCATGGATCAGAGCCGAGACGGGGGTCGGGCCGGCCATGGCATCCGGCAACCAGACATATAATGGGATCTGTGCAGATTTACCCGTCACACCGATCAGCAAACAAATTGTGATGAATAGCAGCGCAGTAGGATCCTGAGCGGCAATCTCCGGGGCTTTCTCGAAAATGGCGTGGAAATCGAGCGTACCGAAAGACCAAAAGATGGTGAAAGCGGCCAGCAAGAAGCCGAAATCGCCGATCCGGTTGGTAACCATCGCCTTCTTAGCCGCCAGCGAGTTGCCGATACCATCCTTGCCCTTCTCATACCAGAAACCAATCAGCAAGTAAGAGCACAGGCCAACACCTTCCCAACCGACAAACAGCATCAGATAATTGTCGCCGCTGACCAGGATCATCATCGCCGCGATGAACAGGTTCATAAAGACGAAGAAACGCCGGAAACGGCTGGGATCGCCATGATGCCGCACGTCCTCGTGCATGTATCCAACGGCGTAAATATGGATCAGTGTACCCACACCCGATACAACCAGCATCATTGTCACAGAAAGCGTATCCACCTGAAACGCCCAACGGATGTGCAAATCGCCAATCGTAATCCAATCTGCCAGTGGGACAATCATGCCTTCCGGGTGCCCGACCAGCGAGATCGCTTGCAACACCGAGACGACAAACGCGGCTCCCGCCGCCAGGCTGGCAATGCCCCCTACCAGCATCTCTCCGGTAGTCACACTGCCGCTTTTGCCAGGGTATCTTCTGAGGAAAATCCCACCCAGAAAGGCATTGACCAGCAAGCCGATCACCGGGAAGAAAATAATCCAGGGTACCAGAGAAAAGAACTGTGGACCACTCGATAGGGCTTCTCTAAATAACATGGTTGTTTACCCTTTCAAGCCGTTCATCTGGTCGATGTCGATATTATGCTTGCTCTTGAAAATTGCCACGATCAAAGCCAGGCCAACGGCTACCTCCGCCGCAGCCACAGCTATGACGAAGAACACAAAGATCTGTCCATTCAACGCCTGGTAAAAGCGGGCAAAGGCTACAAATGCCAGGTTAGCAGAGTTGAGCATCAGTTCAACTGACATGAAGATAATGATGGCATTACGCCGGGTGAGCACCCCAACCGCGCCAATGGTAAACAAGATAAAAGACAGGATGGTGTACAGTTGAACAGGTATCATGTGTTCGACTCCAGTAGACAGGATACGGGCAACTCAGATCTGAGGGGTTTTAATGTCCTTAGAATTGTTTGGGGCCTTGCTTCGAGACAGCACAATAGCTCCAACCATAGCCACCAGCAACAAAATCGAGATAATTTCGAAAGGCAGCAAGTAAACGCTAAATAAAATTTCACCAATTGCCTCCGGTTTGCCAATGATCGTGGAAGGGGCAATTGGCTCCGGAGCCAGGTTTAACTGCCGGGAAACCGCCAAAATTGCCTCCACCACCAGAATCACGCCCAGGCCAATCGCCAGCGGGCGTTGCCAGGGTAGAGTTGTTCCAGCCCCCAGTCGCTCTGCCCCCAGTAGCATGATCACAAACAAAAACAACACCATGATTGCCCCAGCGTATACCGTGATCTGCGTCAAAGCGATAAACGGCCCGCCCAAAATCAGGTAGAAGACCGCTACAGTGATGAAGTTAATGATCAGGCTGAGAGCAGCATAGACAGCATTTTTGCTAAAGATCAACCCCAGGGCTGAAGCGATAGCGACCAGGGCCAGGCCTATAAACAAGATCCAATCGATGAGCATGTGCACAATCTCCAATAGGCGGTGGACAGAGTTTAATCCGAAGGGTCCTGCATCTCCGGCACGGAGCGAGTATATACGCCCGGCTCCACCTTCTGCGGGGTGGGCTTGC
The DNA here is from genome assembly GCA_964595435.1 of uncultured Anaerolinea sp. GTDB lineage: Bacteria > Chloroflexota > Anaerolineae > Anaerolineales > UBA4823 > RBG-16-57-11. The sequence goes on from CAZQQJ010000025.1 coordinate 32,832, forward strand.
CGGCTTGGGTTACCGGTTCCAGCAAGAACTCTTTCGTGTAAATAGAACTACGCCGGTCGGTGAAGGACAACTCGTAGTTATCGCCCAATACAATTGCCTCGGTCGGGCAGGCATCTTCGCAATAACCACAAAAGATGCAGCGCAACATATTGATCTCATACACCCGGGCGTAACGCTCACCCGGCGAATATCGTTCGTCGTCGGTATTTTCCGCCGCCTCGACGAAGATAGCATCCGCGGGGCAGGCCGCCGAACACAACGAACAACCGATACACTTCTCCAATCCGTTCTCGTAACGCTTGAGCACGTGGCGTCCCTTGAAACGCTGGTGTACCGGGCGTTTCTCCTCCGGGTACTGGATCGTCACCGGTTTCTGCCACATTTCATGGAATGTGGTCGACATACCGATTGCCACCGCTTTGATGCCTTCTAACGCGTCTTTGACTGATGCCATTCTATGCCTCCGGTTTGCACATCATTTGCTGGTTCCGTCCTGCAATCGATGGGCAAAATGAACCGCTACCGCTAAACATTAAACCATCCAGGGAAAGCCAATACCAGCAAAGCTACCAAAAATACGTTCAACAGCGCAGCTGGCAGCATAATCTTCCAACCCAGGGCCATCAACTGATCGTAGCGGACCCGCGGCAGCGTGGCGCGCACCCAGATGATGCCATACAGCAAAATGAAAATCTTGATGAACAGATAAACCGGTCCCAGCCAGGGTAAACGATCCACAAACGGCCCGGCATAGGCGCCCAGGAAGAGCGCTGCGCCAATGGCGCTGACCACAATCATTTTGATGTACTCAGTCAACATAAACAAGGCAAATTTCAGCCCCGAGTACTCTACGTGGTAACCGGCTGTCAGTTCCTGCTCAGCTTCTGGCATATCGAATGGCGAACGGTTGATCTCAGCCAGGGCGGCAATCAAGAAAATCACAAAGCCGATGGGCTGGAGCAGGGCGAACCATGCCGTCTGTATCTGCACCTCGGCGATCCGCGCCAGGCTCAATGAGCCAGCCATGAGCACCGGCCCGACGAAAGACAACCCTAACGATAATTCGTAACTGATCATCTGCGCCGATGAACGGATACCGCCCAGCATCGCATATTTGTTATTCGAAGACCACCCTGCCAGCACGATCCCATACACCGAAATCGAGGTGATCGCAGCAATATACAGGATGCCCACATTCAGATCCGCCGCAACCGACAGGTTGATCTGCCGTCCAAAAAGCTGCACTGTGCCCCCAAAAGGTAGCACGCCCAGCAAGACCAACGCCGGCACGGTAGTTATGACCGGGGCAATAATAAAAATCAGCTTGTCGGCCTGCGCAGGAACCAGATCTTCCTTGAAAATCAGTTTCAGACCATCCGCCACCGGCTGGAGCAAACCCAGTGGGCCAGCGCGGTTTGGTCCATAGCGATTCTGAAAACGAGCCAGTAGTTTACGCTCCATGTAAGTCACATACATGAAGCCGACCAGCAAGATAGCAATCAACAGCACAGACTTGACAATCCACTCTATCCACAAAGCAGCTTCCATAAGCTAACCTCTTTTCACGATTGGCCGTCTACGCCAGTAGCCTGAACACTTACGCTTGACACTCGACACCTGGCGCCTGTCACTTATCCTGCCGGTTTCAACTCAACAGCCATCGGCCCACTGATCGGTAAGCCGAAAGAGCGCGGCGCCAACACCACGCGCTCGGGCAAGTCTGCATCCAGGCGCACCTGCACCACGGCGCTCTGCCCGGAAGAAGATAACACCAGCCGCACCATTCCACCCTGCACCAGTTTCAGGCGCGCCGCATCCTGTAAGCCCAACACGACATAGGCTTCGCCAATGCGTTCCTGCAATAGTTCCGCCAACAGCAGTGTCGTACCTCGATCATACAAACGGGTCACCGGAAAAGCCACTGCGCCCAGCTTGGGCAGCTTAAAATCCACCTGCTGCGGCCAGGCCAACAACGAAGCAGCGCCTGCGCTCGCCGGAGCAAGCGAAAGCGTCACGCCCAACCCTTGCGTATTCTCGTAGGTCGTACCGCCATAATACAGGTCAGAACGCCCAATAATCGGCCATTGTTGTTGCACTTCTGACAGCTTCTGATAACTTAACCCGCTATACGCGGCCACCTCGGCTGCCAGCCGGACGAAGACCGTTGCTGCGCTGCCGTGCTCCAGCCCGTGCAGGCTCATTTGATCCGCCACCAGCGCTGCGATAGCAAAATCGGCCTGGGGGCCGGTCAAGACGGGGCGCGCTGCAGTAAGCAGAGCAGGCCGGCGCGTGCCGGGACCCTCCGCCTTGGGCGGGGTTACCGTCGTAGCTTCTACCGCCTGGTAGAAACGCTGCACACGCCGTTCACCAGTCGTGTAGCTGCCCTCTCGTTCGATCCAGGATTGTGCCGGCAGCACGACATCCGCCAGGCGCGCCGTCTGGGTCAAGAACAGGTCTTGCACAACGACAAACTTCTGCCCGCCAAAAGCCGGCTGGTAGGCCGGGTCATCGCCGGCTGGATCGGCCGCCACGATGTACAACGCTTCGGCCTGTGCCAGCACAGCCGGCAAGTCGACGGCTGGCCGCCAACCCATCTCCCAGGCGCCCTGGTCATTAGCCCGTGGCCACACTCCCAACAAACCGTTGTTGGCTCGCCCGGTATGCTGGGTGGTTAATAGCAGGTTGGCGCACGCCTGGGCTAATGCCCCTGTTTCATCCATTCCCATTCCGTCGCTGCCGTACAACACGACCGCGTTCTCCGCTTCGGCAAAAGCCTTTGCAGCGGCCTTGAACTCGGGGCTGCGCGCCAGGTCCTGCACCGCATCGGGCAGTTCCGGGCGTTTAGCAGATTGGGTGTTGACCATCGCCAGCACAGCGGCTGCCGCCAGGCCAAACGGATAGCGTAACCTGAACGTCGCCGCCCGGTCGAGCCTGGTGGCGCGCTGGTTCAACACGATCAACGTAGCCCCGCGGCGAGCTGCCTGGCGTATACGTAACCACCAAACAGGGGCTTCCTCTTCCAGGTCACTGCCTACCACCAGGATCGTATTGCCCTTGCCCATTTCACCGAAGTTTGTGCCCGGTGAAAAACCGATCTGCGTGGTCAAATCGCCGCCCGCCATATGCGTATACAGCGCGGTCTGGCCGCCTGCCGCCTGGGTTAGTTTGTGCAGATTGAACAGATCCTCATTGCTCAGTCGCCCACTGGTCAGGGTGACCAGCCCCTTGCCAGCCAATTTGAATCGCTCGGCAACGACTGACAATGCCTCATCCCAGGTAGCCGGCTGCAGTTCGCCGTTCTTGCGCACCAGTGGTCCTTGCAACCGCCCCCCACCGCGCGCCGCAAAACGATGCCCAAACCGGCCCTTATCACAAATCCAGATTTCGTTCACCGCCTCATTCTGGCGCGGCATGGCGCGCTTTACCGCCCACTCGCCACCCGATACCACCTCGCGGCGCACGTTGAAGGTCAGGTTACAGCCCACCGGACACTGGTTGCATACCGAAGCCGCCGCGCGAAGTTCCCATGGGCGCGCCCGAAAGCGAAAATCCGCTGTCGTCAACGCTCCAACCGGGCAGATATCAGTGGTGTTACCCGACCAGTACGAATCGAAGCCTGGCTCAGAGTAAGTGACAATTTCCAAAGAGCGCCCGCGATTGAAGAAACCGATCACCGGGTCGTCCGCGATGATTTCCTGGAAACGCACGCAACGCCCGCACTGGATACATCGCTCCCGATCCAGAAAGATCAAATCGCCCAATGGAACATGCTTGGCCATGTGCTTCTTTTCGCTGTATAGATAACGGCTTTGGCCTGGCCCAAAACCCATGGTCAAGTTTTGTAACGGACACTCCCCACCCTTATCGCATACCGGGCAATCCAACGGGTGTGAAGTGAGTAAGAATTCAAGGATATCCTCTCGCCCGGCCCTGGCTTTATCCGTTGTCCCCAATACGACCATCCCTGGCGAAACCGGGGTGGTACAGGCCGTTTCCAGCTTGGGCCCGAACTGTATCTTGGGAGTACCGTCCTCTTCCAAAATCGGCTGCCCGCTCGCCCGGTCGATCATCGGACGGCCGATCTCTACCAGGCACATGCGACACATACCTACCGGTTCCATTTTAGGATGATAGCAAAACACAGGCACATCTACGCCGGCTTTCTTGGCGGCATCCACCACCATCGTTCCATCCGGCACTTCCACCGGCCTGCCATCAATCGTCAGTGTGACCATTTTTGCCATAGGTTTATCCGTCATCCCTTTACCGATCTACCCGCCGGCGAGATCGAAATCGCCGCGGAACCGCTCGATCCCGGAGGTTACTGCCTCGATAGCAAACTCGCCCAGGGCGCACAGGCATTTGCCGCGCATCTGGCCGGCGACATCGTAAAGCAGATCCACGTCCTGCGCGGTGGCCTTGCCGTGAGCAATACGCTCGGTAAGGTGCGCCATCCAGAAATTGCCCTCCCGGCAGGGGGTGCATTTGCCACACGACTCGTGCCTGAAAAAGTGGATCGTCTTATTGATCAGCCAGGGTATGCTCACCGAGTCGTCGATTACAATAACCGAGGCGCTGCCCAACTGTGCACCCAGGCTGGGCACGCTTTCATAATCCATCGGCGTATCCAGCGCCTGTTCATTCGCTACGATGAGCGACGAACTTGCCCCGGCCGCCATGATTGCTTTGATTTTGCGCCCTTCAGGCACACCCCCGCCCAAATCATTGATCAGCACCCGGAAGGGGGTGCCCAGCGGAAGTTCATAATTGCCCGGGCGATTCACGCACCCGGATAAGCTAAAAACCTTCACTCCGGGGCTTTTCTCCGTGCCCATCGAGCGATACCATGCCGCACCGCGCTCGATAATCAGGGGTACGTTGGTCAATGTTTCCACATTGTTTACAATCGTTGGTTTGCCATACAGGCCAAAAGACGGCGGGAAGGGCGGGCGCAAGCGCGGCTGGCCCAGCTTCCCCTCGATGGACTCGAGCAAGGCGGTCTCCTCGCCGCAAATATAGGCCCCCGCGCCCAGGTGGGTGTATATCTGCAGCGAGTAAGCCGAACCGAACAGGTGATCACCCAACAGCCCCGCAGCGTGCAACGCAGCAATGTGGCGATCCAGGCTGGCAGCTACCTCCCAGAATTCGCCTCGCAAGTAAATATAGGCAGCTTTCGCCTGCACCGCATAAGCACAAATCGCCACCCCTTCCAGAAATTGGTAAGGGTTGCGCTCCATGATCTCACGATCTTTAAAGGTGCCGGGTTCCGACTCATCCGCATTGGCCACCACATAATGCGGCCAGTTCTTGTTATCGATGAACGACCACTTTACGCCGGTAGGGAAACCCGCCCCACCGCGGCCGCGCAACCCGGAGGCTTTGACCACTTCGGTCACCTCAGCGGGCTGCATTTGCTTCACCACCTTCTCGAAGGCGTTGAAGCCACCCTGCTGGCGATATACCTGTAAATTATCCAGTTCGGGGATTTGCCGATGGCGGAGCAAACAGTAGTCCATAGCTTGTCGTTCGTTGTCTGTTGTCGGCTGTTCGATGTCAGGCATGGGCATCTCTCCCGCGGCGGCGCGCCGCATCGCTGCGCAACTGCTCAATCAACGCCAGGGCGCTCTCCACGGTCTGGTTTTCGTAATAACTCAGACCAGCGCCAGATTGCACCTGGAACATCGGGGCTTTATCGCACGCCGCCAGGCACATCACTGCCTCTACAGCGATCAGCCCATCCGCAGTCGTCTCACCCGGCTGGATACCCAGGCGAGCGCACAACTCCGCCAGGAAGCGATCCGCGCCGCGTAGGGCGCAGGGCAGGTCTGTGCACACCTGGATGTGGTATTTGCCCTTCGGCTGGTCATAATACAGGCTATAGAAGCCAACAATCGAGGCTACCTCGGTAGGGGTGATGCCCAGCACGGCGGCAATCTCCGCCATATCCTGGCGGTCGACGTACATCTTCTCGCGCTGCATCAGGTAAATCAACGGCATGACTGCCGAGCGGCGCTGCTCCGGCGGATATTTTGCCAGAATCGCTTCGATTTCTTGCGCGTACTTTTCAGCCAGCATAGTTACTCCGGTAGACAGGGTCAGCGATCCACATCGCCGAGGACGATATCAACGGTGCCGATGATCAGGACGAGATCAGCCACCAGGTGGCCTTTCGCCAACACGGGCAAAATTTGCATATTGGTAAAAGATGGCGTTCGCCAATGCACCCGGTATGGCTTAGGGCCGCCATTGCTTTCCAGATAGACACCCAACTCACCACGCGGTGACTCAACGCTTACATACACCGAGCCTTCTGGCGGGCAGAAGCCTTCTGTCCATAATTTGAAGTGGTGAATTAACGCCTCCATGCTGGTGCCAAGCTCACTGCGCGGTGGCGGCACATATTTGCGATTGTTACTGCGCACCGGCCCTAAGGGGAGTTTGTTCAACGCCTGCTCGACGATACGCAAAGACTGTCGCATTTCCTCAACGCGCACCAGGTAACGGGCATAGGTGTCACCCGCGGTTTGCGTTGGTATATCGAAATCATACTGCTCGTAGCCCGAATAAGGCTGCGCTTTGCGCAAATCGTGGGCAACCCCGGATGCCCGCAACATTGGGCCAGTGACCCCATACTGCAACGCTACCTCCGACTTGAGTACCCCAATACCCTGGGTACGGCGCAGCAAAATGGGGTTACGGGTGAGCAGACGCTCGTATTCATCCACCCGGGAGGGGAATTCCTTGATGAAAGCGCGCACCGCAGATTCGAACTCTACCGGCACATCGCGCCATAATCCGCCAGGGCGCATATAAGTGGTCATCATGCGCTGCCCGCTGCACATCTCGAAGATATTCAGGATCGCTTCACGCTCGCGGAAGCAATACAGGAACATCGACATGGCAGCCATATCCAAAGCGTGGGTACCCAGCCAGACCAGGTGCGAGGCAATACGCTGCAGCTCGGTCAGGATGACTCGAATGGCCTGGGCTCGTGGGGGGACATCCAGCTCCGTCAGCTTTTCGATAGCCAACACGTAAGCCAGGTTATTGCCCATATTATTCAAGTAATCGAGGCGATCGGTCATCACTTCGGCCTTTATATAAGTCTTGGCCTCCATATTTTTCTCGATGCCTGTGTGCAAGAAACCCACGTCGGGAATACAATTGACAACGGTCTCGCCATCCAGCTCCAACAATAAACGCAACACGCCATGCGTGCTGGGATGCTGCGGGCCCATGTTCAAAAGAACGGTTTCACCCTGGATGGCGCGCTCAGAAACCAGGTGTTTGATCTCATCCAGCGAAACCGGGGAGATGTTCAGGTCAGTTTCAGGTAGCATAGCTGCTCCAGTAGACAATAGGCAATGGTCGGTCGACAGCGTTCGTTGACACTACGTCTCAAGCCTGGGCATATGGCTTGCGCAGGTTAATTTCTTCGAAGTTGAACGAAAACTGCACTTCTTCGTACCCCAGAGGGTAATCTTTTCGTAACGGATGTCCTACCCAATCATAGGGCATGATCACCCGGCGCAGATCAGGGTGCCCGTCGAAACGAATGCCAAACATATCCCACAATTCACGTTCAAACCAATTTGCATTCGCATACACGCCGGTGATGGAGGGAACCAGCGGGGCGTTGCCATCCAGCGGAACGCGCAGCCCCACGATCAGGTTATGCTTCAAAGAGCGCAACCGGTAAACAAGATGAAAACGTGGCGCCTGTTCCGGCCAATAGTCAACGGCCGTTTCTTCCGTCAACAGGTCGAAGTCGAATTCGTCGCGTAACGCCTGGCAGGCTGCCACGATGTGTTCGGCAGCCAGTACCAGGCTCAACTCGCCGCGAAATTCATAAGTCTCAGCGTTATACCGCTGCTTGAACGCTTCAACAATCGTTTGTATGTGTTCGCTCATACGATTTCACCCGTCACCTGTCACATCCATCACGCCCATTCTTGCAGTTTCTCACCCTTGACTTTCTCGAAAAGGGTGACAATTCCGTGGATTAGCGCCTCCGGGCGGGGTGGACAGCCGGCCACGTAGACATCCACCGGCACAACCTCATCCACACCCTGGACAATTGCGTAGTTGTTGAAGACTCCCCCACAGGAGGCGCAGTCGCCCATAGAAATTACCCACTTAGGATCAGGCATCTGGTCATACAGGCGGCGCAGTACAGGGGACATTTTTCGGGTGACCCGCCCGGCAACAATCATCAGATCGGACTGGCGCGGGCTGGCGCGCATCAACTCCATGCCAAACCGGCTCATGTCGTAATGGGACGCCTGGGCGCCCATCATCTCAATAGCGCAGCACGCCAGGCCAAACAACATCGGCCACATCGCGCGGGTGCGCGACCAGTTAACGACATCTTCCAACTTCGCGGTAACGACCCCCATATTGCCAAGTTTCTGCTCTATTCCCATTCCAATGCTCCTTTCTTCCACGCGTAAATATAACCTACCAGTAAGATGAGGATAAAGACGAGCATCTCCACCAATCCAAACAAGCCCAGTTTCTTGTAAACGACTGCCCAGGGCAAAAAGAAGATAATTTCGATATCGAAGAGGATGAATAACACCGCCACCAGGTAAAAGCGCACCGGCATCCGCCGTGTGCCCGGCCCGATGGGGCGCATACCCGATTCATACGGCATCGACTTACGCTTCGTTGGGCGGCGTGGGCCAAAGATGTACCCAATTAAAATAACAAGTCCAGCCAAACCCGTGGACAGGACTATCAGGACAACAATCGGTAAGTATTCGATCAGCATGTAGACCTCTTGGGAACGGATCGACCAAATAGCGCATGTGTCAAACCGATTTAATTGTTAACTTGGCTGGCATCGTCTACAGCGCGAGCTATGCCATATAAGGGGTGAATGTTTATAGTTTATCACAACCAATCTTGCGTGTCAATTTTCACAAAGTGCTCTATATTTGTCGCAATTTCGGATGTGAATTCAACGATCATCGCAAGAAATCCCGCAAATGCCGGCTGCGCGTCGGGTGGCGCAGTTTGCGCAATGCTTTCGACTCGATCTGGCGGATGCGCTCTCGAGTCACGGCAAAATATTGCCCCACTTCCTCCAGCGTATGTTCTTTACCATCTATCAGGCCAAAACGTAGTTCCAACACCTGGCGCTCGCGGTCTGAAAGCACCGCCAGGGCGTTCTTCATCGCCTCACGCAGCATCTCCCGCGCGGCAGCGTCCATTGGCTCCTGGGCATCCTCATCCTCGATAAAATCGCCCAACTGGCTGCTATCTTCGGTGCCCACCGGGCTGTCCAACGACATCGGTTCTTCCATAGCCCGCATAATCCGGTTCACCTTGGCCGCAGCCCGGTTCCAACGCCGGCGCACGTCCGCCTCTACCGGGGTCGCATCCGCACGCGAACGCAGGATGGCCTGGTGATCGGTTGGTTCCAGGTAACCGGCTTCTAACGCAATATCTTCCACCGTCGGCTCGCGGCCAAGCTTCTGGATCAGGTCGCGCTGCACTCGTAACAACCGGTTGAGCGACTCAAAGATATGCACCGGGATGCGGATGGTGCGCGCCTGGTCCGCAATCGAACGGCTGATCGATTGGCGGATCCACCAGGTGGCATATGTGCTGAACTTGTAACCCCGGGTGGGATCGAACTTCTGTACTGCCCGCAGCAAACCGATATTACCTTCTTGTATCAAATCCAGGAACGAGCTGCCTCGCCCGATATAGCGTTTGGCTACACTGACTACCAGTCGTAAGTTCGAACGGATAATAACCGCCTGGGCATCCTCCCCCCGCGTACGCACCTGCTCCAGAGCAGTTTGCAGGGCCTGTTCATCAGGCAACCAGCTTAGAAATTCCTTCTCTTTTGCCAGGGTCTGGCGCTGCACAACATACTGCTTCAGCTTCTCCGCCGCCGATTCGGGCAGGATGTGAAAATACAGAAACACAGCAAAAGCATTCCGTGCCACGCCATTCCACATCGGATCGTTGCCCCATAAACCGTTGTCCAGGTAAACGCGCAGGTAAGACGGCGCCTCGCTCTCCCACGTGTTGCGCAACATTTGCGCTTCCATCAAGACCAGGTGTAAATCGGGACACTCATAGCCCAGGCGGCGGGTATCCTGCAGCACGCGCGACCACGAGGTGCTCAAGTCTTCATACAAAGCGTTGAAAATACGTCGCCCGGCGTCCGCCCCATCTTGAGCAACGAACGTATCAGAGGGGGCATCTCCCCGCGCCAGGGGGTGTTGGCGGCTCAACCAATCTAATCTGCGCGCCGCCTCCAATTGTGCTGCCAGCCAAAATTCCTGGTCCGGAGAGAGTAGCTCGATGCTCCCGATTTCCTTGAGGTAAAGACGAACAGGATCCTCATTGACCTCGTGGAGTAAACGCGGATCGCGTAACAACTCCAGAGTATCTACCTGGTTCAAATCTTCCAACTCGACCTCTTCCAGAGACAGACCAGCTTCATCAATATCTTCACCTGAAAGCAGAGGATCCTCATCCACCACGTCATCGAGATCATCGATGTGCAGGGCATCCAGGTCATCCAGCTCGTTCAGGTCGGGCTCGTTCAGCTCCGAAGCCGGAATTTCAGCCGGGATATCAGAATCAACGGGGTTGTTCGCCATAAATCACTATCTATTCACGACGATCGAAAAGTCGGCGAGCGGCTGGTGTACTGTTTGAGCGCTTCGTCCACCCGCCGGCGTACCTGTGTCAGTTGTACCACAGTTTGGGTCTCTTGTGTGGCTTTTAAGTCGCCACTCTCCTGCACATCAGCGATCAAGTAATGGTAATAATCGATTTCCTGGTTGATACGGCGTTGGCGTAAGACTAACAGGCCGCGCATCAAATCATCCAGGACGCGTTCTTCGCTAGGATCGAGTTTCGTGGTCCGGTCCAACAAACCGTCGGCTACATCCATCAGCGGCAGCGACAGGCTGTTAAAGACAAAATTTAGCGGCTCAGCCATATCTTGATCGATGGATTGCTGGAATACTTTCAAAATATCCTGGTGTTCAACGTGTTGGAAATCATCCGGCGAAAGACGGGGCAGGTTCTTATCCTGCATGTTCCGGTCAACATGATAGAGCAAATCCGGGCGGCGCAGCAAGATACCCAGGCAATGCACCTCCAGGGCATAACTGGTCATCGCCGGCGCTACTGCTGCCTGTGCAACAGCGGGTTGTTCCTTTCGCGATGGGCGGCGTGGTGCCTGGCGCGGGCGGGCAGTCGCCGGCGTGGCGCTTAACAACGCCTGCTCATTCACCCGCAGCAGGCGGGCCAATCGTTGTCGGTAAGTATCGCGCTCGATTGGGCTGGACACATCCTCGATCAGCGGCAACACCTGGGCAGCGATATCGTTCTTTGCCTTGGGGTCATCCAGGTCGCGCCCGGCAGCCAGCGTCTCCATGACATGCACCACCACCGGCTTCGCCTCAGCCAGGATGCGCTCCCATTCTTGCGAGTCGCGGTTGACCACGTCGTCAGGGTCCATCCCCGGCGGCAGCGTCGTCACGCGGATATCTGCCTGCAATCGCGCCTCGTAGCCCAACAAACCGCGCGCATCGAATACCGGGTCCTGCTCACGATCCATCGCCTGGCGGGCGACCTGCAGACCGCGCAGGGTTGCCTTATCGCCGGCGGCATCGGGGTCCAGCGCCAGCACCAGGCGGTGGCTGAATCGCTTCAGCAGGTAAAGCTGCTGCTCGGTCAGCGCGGTTCCCATCGGCGAGACAGCGTTGGTATACCCCGCCTGGTGCAGTGCAATCACATCCAGGTAGCCTTCGACGATCACTGCCTGGTCCTGGGTGCGGATGGCCTTGCGCGCCCGATCCAGGCCGTACAGCAGGCGGCCTTTATCGAACACCGCCGTTTGCGGTGAGTTGAGGAACTTGGGCACGTCCTCGGGGTCCAGCACCCGCGCCCCAAAACCGGCCATTAAGCCGCGTGCGTCGCGGATTGGAAACATGATCCGGTGGCGGAAACGATCGTACACTCCCCCCTTCGCTCCGCTACCCGGATCGCGCTCGCTGAGCAGCCCGGCAGCCAGCAAATCATCGACCGTATAACCTTTAGCCGTGAAATACTGCAAGGCTGCGTCCCATGAATGGGGGGCATACCCCAGGCCGAACGCATCCAGCGTCTCATCCTTCAAGCCCCGTTTCTGGCGCAGATATTCCAGTGCATCCTTGCCTGCTGGCGTGTTGAACAATTGGTGGCGGTAAAAAATCGCCGCCTCCTCCAGCAAAGCACGCAGCCCTTCATGCTCTTCGGCAGCAGCCTGTTCCTCTGCAGAAGGTGGGCGAAGCTGCACTCCCGCCTTCTCGGCCAGGTAGCGCAGCGCATCGGTAAAATCCCACCCCTCGCGCTTCATCACAAACTTGAAAATATCCCCACCTTCGTTGCACTGGCCGAAGCAGCGCCAGGTGCCCGACTCAGGAAAGACAACGAATGCAGGTGTGCGCTGGTTTGGGTGGAAGGGGCAAAAACCGGTGTAGTTTTTGCCCGAGCGGCGCAACTGCACTGTTTCGCTGACGATATCGACGATGTCGAGGCGGGATTTGATCTCGTCGATCGTGGACATAGAGATATTATAGTCTATCGCCCGTCATTCATCCCCAAATACTCATCCATCGCCGCCAACAGTTCATCCACGTCTTCCATTCGTGTTTCTCCCATGTGGGCGATACGGAAGGTCTTCCCCTTCAGCGCCCCATACCCGTTGGCAATGCGCATCCCGCGTTCCAACAAGAAACGGTTCAAGTCGGAGATTTCCATACCCGCCGGATTGGCCACCGTGGTCACGGTTTGCGAACGATATCCCTCGGGAGCAAACATTTTCAACCCGCGCCCGGCTGCCCATGCCTGCACCCGCCGCGCCATGCTGCTGTGACGGGCGAAACGGTTTCCCAACCCTTCAGCCAGAATACGATCAAGCTGAAAATCCAGGGCATAGATCAGGCTCAACGCCGGGGTAGCCGGTGTCGAGTCCTTCAAGCGATGCTTCTCCATCCGCACCAGGTCGAAATACCAGCCACGTTCCGGCACGTTCTCCGCGTAAGCCAGGGCCCGGTCCGAGACGCCCCCCAGCGCAAGCCCTGGCGGCAAAGCCAGGCACTTCTGCGACGAGGTAAACAATACATCCAGCCCCCAGGCATCCATCTCGATCCGGGCTCCACCCAGCGAGGACACTGCATCCACACACACCAATGTATCCGGGCTTGCCTGCCGCGCTGCTGCGGCGATCTCTTGTACCGGGTTTTGCAGCCCGGTGGATGTCTCATTGTGCACCACGGTCAGGACCTCATACGGCCTCTGCCGTAGGGCGTCGAATACCAGTTCCGGAGTGATGGGCTGGTCCCACGCCGTCTCCAGTTTATCCGCCTGTTTGCCGTTGGCTACCGCCACCTCGTGCCAACGTTGGGCAAAGGCCCCATTGACGCATGACAGTACATGTTGGCGAGCGAAATTCCGCACCGCTGCCTCCTGAAAACCAGTGCCCGATGCCGTAACGATAAACACGCGGTACTGCGTGTAAAAAAGCTGGCGCGCCCTGTCGGAAACTCGCTGAAAAATCGCCTCGAATTCTTTGCTGCGGTGGGGGAGCATCGGCTGCGCCTGCGCTGCCGCCACCTGGGTATCCACATCTACCGGACCCGGTACAAACATACGTTTCATCACCTTAATCCTCCTGATAACCTGGCTGAAAAAATTCCGCTAATTTATGATTTTACTCATGCACTTGCTTTCCAGAAATGAACAATTGCTTAACCTTTCCCGCCACCCCACCCACTTAAGGCTATAATCTCGATAGCCGCCAGGCTCCCAAACTTGTTGTTTATCGCTTGAGAACGATTGTGCGTCGTTTATTCCGTTTCCTCCCACCTCTGATCCTTCTCCTGCTGGCTTGCAAAGCGTTGCAGCCTGTTCCTGCCTCGCCGTCTCCCGCACCCGCTCTGGGCAGCCCGGGCGCAACCGTCAGCGCTTCCGCCACAGTACTTCCCGCCTCACCATCCATCGTCGCCCCGCCCTCGCCGGTACCCCTGGCGACTCTTTTCCCGTCACCCTCATCCCAACCCACCGGTCAACCTACCAGCCCACCGGCATCCCCACCAGCCAGCCTTTCCGCCTCAGATTCCTTCACAGTGCGCTTTCACCCCGATGGCCCGCTATACGTGGGCGATCAGGTCAGCTTTGAGGTGCTATCCAATCGTGGGACGGACATCTCTGGCCTCCAGGTACAGGTCAACATGCCATTTGCCGCTGGCCCCAAGTCGCTTACTGCGTCCTTCGGCGTGTACGGCATCGGTGCCCGCCAGCAAGCCACCTTGCTATGGGCCTGGGATACCCGCGATCTGCCCGCATCCGACTACACCCTGCAGTTCAGCGCCCAGCCGGGTGGCCCTTCCTGGGTGGAGACAGTCCACCTGCTGCCCCGCAGCCAGCTTCCCCCGCCCGAGCCGCAGGCCACGTGGTCCATGGCTACCAGCCAGTGCTGCAAAGTATATTACATCACCGGCACAGAAGCCGAGGTCGATCTTCCCGGCCTTCTGGCATTGTTGGATGAGCAGGCCCGCCTGGCCAGCCAGAGCATGGGGGTAGAGCTTTCCGACCCGATTCCGGTCGTGCTTCTGCCTCGCGTCCTGGGGCACGGCGGCTTCGCCAGCAAAGAAATCGCCGTCTCGCACCTGGCTCGCAACTACATGGGCGGCGACCATGCCACCATCTTTCACCACGAAATGATCCATCTGCTGGACGCTCGCCTGGGGGGTGACCTGCGCCCATCCGCTCTGATCGAAGGGCTGGCCGTCTATTGGAGCGGCGGGCATTTCAAACCCGAGCCGCTCATGGAGCGCGCCGCTGCCCTGCTTCCGCCTGAAGCCGGCTGCGTCGCCTGGACCCCCAACGAAAAAAATGCCTATCCCGGCGCCCTGGGCTGCGGTGTAGACCGCTATATCCCCCTTCCTCGTCTGTTCGATCATTTCTACTTTGAGCAGCACGAAATCGGCTACTTAGAGGCCGGCGCCCTGATCGATTTCATGATCGACACCTGGGGTTGGAAAGGATTCTCCGCCTTCTACCGCGACATTCACCAGCTCACCCCTTCACAAGCCACGGCGCAGGGGGGACCCGCATTGGACGGCGAAAAGCAGAACGACACGATGTCTCGCTCCGTGGATGCCGCCCTGCGCAACCATTTCGGCATTACCCTGGGGCAATTGGAGGGGCGTTTCGTGGATGCCCTGCACGGTGAGCGTGCCTCCCCTGCCAACGCCGAGGATATCCGCCTGACGGTGCGATTCTACGATACCGCCCGCCGCTACCAGCAAGCTCTGGACCCCTCTGCACACTTCCTTACCGCCTGGCTGCTGGACAATGAGCAAATGCGCCAGCGCGGGATCGTCGCCGATTACTTGCGCCACCCGGATCAGCCTGAAAACCTGGCCCTGGAAACGATGCTTGCCTCATCCAACCAGCACCTGCGCGATGGCGACTTTGCCTCCGCCGAGTCGCTGCTGGATGCCGCCAATCTTGTCCTGGACGCCTATCCAACCCAGAAGTCGGGCGCCTTTTCCCTCCACCCTCTCGCCGCCGATTACCTGGACCTGGTCGAATCCGCCCTGGCGGCTGGATACCAGCCACAGCGTATCGAGTTGCAGGCAAACGGAACGGCCCATATGTGGGTAACCACACATGGGCCGCAGCTCATCGAACTTTCCTTTGTCCGTAATCCAGCCGGTTGGGCTCTCTACTGAACCTTTCACCTGCCTGCTGTATTCCGTCTACCCTGTCCTGTTACGGATCAGGGGCAGTACCAGATCACCCCGCTCAATGCGTTGAACGGTGGCTGGCAGTACATATCCAGTGTATCGAAGGCTAACACCCCGACCACCAGGCAGCACATCATAATAATCACCAGGCCGCATCCCGCCAGGATGATATTCCGTGTCGTGTGCGAAGTTCCCTGTTCCGGCTCTTCATAAGCCTCTTCAGCCGGGGCATAGGCTTCTACCGGGCCGGCAGGCACCTGACCACTGTAAGCGGGCTGCGGGTATGCTGCAGATGGCGGCTGGGCAGGCGGATAGGCCGCTGGCGGAGGCGGCTGCTGGTAAGCCGGTTGTGGATAAGTCGGCGCCTGCGGCGGCTGGTAAACCGGGGCCGGCTGTGGCGGTTGGTAAACCGGCGCCTGCGGCTGGTAAGCGGGCGGCGCCGCCTCGGGCTGCGCCTGGCGTGTGACCGCTGGCGGGGCAGCGGGGCCGGCAATGGTCGCGTTGGGGTCGAACCCCATCGCCTCATAGGCCAGGGTGATCTTTTCGCCGAACATGATGGTCTGGCCCGGGCGCAGCAGGTGCGGCCCCATCAGGCGCTGCCCATCCACAAACGTGCCGTTCGTCGAACCGAGGTCTTCGATCACATACCCCCCCATCTGCGCCGTCAGCCGCGCGTGCCGCCGTGAGACTTCAGGATCATTGATCACGATGCGGTTGCTGATATCTCGTCCGATGGTCAGCTCGTCCTGCACCAGTTCAAAAATCTTGCCCGGGTTGGGGCCTTTTTGCAACACCAATTGGAATGATTGCGAAGCCATGCACTTTCTCCTCAATACTAGGCTGAAAGCTTTTTTCTATGCTTTCTGCGTCCGTGATTTGATCAACATATAGTGTAATGACTTTTTGAATGGCTGTCAAACACCAATTTATCTCAACGGCCGGCCAGCGGGAAAAACTGGAAGCTGTTCCCAACCAATATACTTCGATTGGCGGCGCTCACCGGATAAGAACAAAGATTATCAGCCGTCATGCCCACCGAAAAAACGCCGGGCATTGTATACGTGTGTGTAACCACATCCCCCGCGCCCAGGCTGCCATCGCCAAAATCCCAGCTATAACTCACCGGTGTTTCGCCTCCGCTCACCTGAGCGCTGAAGGTGACCGTCTCGCCGGGGGCTGCCGGGTTGGGCGAAAGATTGAAAGCCGGATCTTTCACCGTGTTGCATGGCTGCAAACCGCGATCCAGGTCGGTAATTTGCCCGGCGATAATTGCTACATTGCTAACGGTTTCGCCGCGGTGATCCGCTGCAGAAAACTTCACCTCATAATTCCCATTGATCAGCAGCGATTGGTATGCGCCGCTTGCCTGGGTGGAGGTGCTCAACGTTTTTTGCCCGTTTTGCCACACTTCCACATTGGCCCCTGCCAGCGGGCTGCCCGAGGTCGCATCGCTCACCGTCCCGCTCAGCTCACCATCCAGCAGGCAGCCCATGTGCACCAGCGTGGCCAGCGAGGCTTTGACAAAAGCGGTATAATACGCCAGGTCCAGAGTAGATAAACGATCCTGAGGGGTGTGATAATTGGGTGTATGGTCCTGCCAGTCCTCGATGGCCAGGATCGCCGGATAACCGCGATCCCAGAACGGCGCATGGTCGCTGGCAGACAGGCGATCCTGCAAGATTTGCGGCGACAGATTCAATCCATACGTGCTGATAACGTCAGCATACAGCCCGGCAATCGCCAGGTCGCTGGCATTACTTGGGCGGGTATGCAGCTCGATGAAGGGGGTGCTGCCCGGCGTATTGTAGCCGAGCATATCCATGTTTAAAACTGCCTGCACGTTCTCCCCATTTTGCCACACTTCCTTGGCATAAGCAATCGAACCGTACAAACCCTGTTCTTCGCCAGTGAACAAGGCGTAACGCAGGGAGCAATCGAAGCGATACCCGCGCAGGATATCCGCGATCAGCAGCACCGCCGCCGAACCGCTGGCATTATCGTCCGCGCCAGGGGCATAAAGGTTCGGATTGCCGCCAGCAATCGAGTCGAGGTGCGCCGTGAGCAAGAAGATGCGCTCTGGCTGCGTCAGGCCATATTGCTGGGCGAGAACGTTGCGCCGCGTTACACTATACGGTGTCAGGATATAGTCATCGAAAGCAACCGGCAGCCCCAGCCCCTGGAAGCGTTCAAAAGCAAAACGAGTGGCCTTCTTGATCGGCTCACTTGCCGGTGTGTAGCGGGTATATAACTGGTATGGTTCCCCGTTGATCGTCACGGGTTGTTCGCCGCTCAATTCGCTCACATACTGCGAAAGCGTCGCCGTTTGCACCTGGTCAATCATCCGCTGCACCAACGGGCTGTATACGGTGGCGCCTTCCATGCGGGTCGTTTGCCGCGTGGCAGGCGCCACCAGCGGGCGCGCGGCCAGCGGCAGCCAGCGAATGCCCAATTGGTCCAGGCGCGCCAGCCCTTCGCTCCCGACGCTCCCGACTGCCTGGCGTCCTTCAACCACCAGCAAATCCACGGTTTCGGCCGCCCGGTCCAGATCGTCCGCCATCCCGTAAAGCAGGTAATACGCCTCGCCGCGCACATCGCTGTCGAGCACCTGTACGGCATAGCCCGATTGCGCCAGCGCCACTTGCTGCTCTGCGCCGGCCTGCGCGACGAGGATGATCCCGCCTCCCGCCGCCCCAATCTGCGTGTACACCAACAACCCCTGGTCGGCAAGCGGCCGGAGCGCGGCTTCACCCGGCAGATCGATACGCACCAGCGCCGCCGCGTCCCCGCGGGTTGCAGCGCCCATCTGCATTACCATCAGGACAATCAACGCGAGGCGAAAAATCGCCGGCCAGGCGCGCCTCGCCGCCCCTCTGGCCAGGCCGTCTTGTGGCATCCCCAGGCACGCAACCGGGCCTGCACGCCCGGCCCACCAGCCAGTGCGGTCAGAAACCCAATATTTCACCCACTGGCCACGATCATTCATCCAGGACAAGATTGCTTTCGACCATTTCATATCCAAACACCTCCCCAAAGGCATCCACCAGCGCCTGTGTCGCCTCTTCCACCGCCGGAGGCGGGCTACGAATCTCGGCCAGGCTGGTCACCGGATAATCCTTCAGTCCACACCCGATAATCCCTTCCCAATAGCTCATATCCGGGGCAACGTTGAGGGCAAAACCATGCCGCGAAACGCCCCGGCCATCCACCTTGACACCGATCGCCGCGATCTTGGCCATAGGCTGGCGCAAGGAAGGGGCGCATTGGCGGCAGCGCGACGGCACGTGCGCCTGTACCCACACCCCGGTCAAACCCGGCAACTGCCCGCCTGCCACCCCCAGCCGCAGCAATGCCAGGATAATCGTTTCTTCCAGCTTACGCAAATAACCCACGTAATCCGCCTGTGGCAAACGCTGCCCTGCATCTCCGGTCGCGGAACTGCTCGCCCCGGCATAAACGCTGCCCAGCGGCAGCAGCGGGTAACCGACGATCTGCCCCGGTCCGTGGTAAGTCACATCGCCGCCACGGTCGCTCCACACCACCTCCACCCCATGGCGCTCCAGCTCTTCCTCATCCCACACCAGATTCTGCGCCTCGCCTCGCCGCCCAAAGGTATACACGTGCGGGTGCTCAAGCAGCAGCAGCGTGGGCGGGCGCGCCCCGCTGGCAACCTGCGTCGCAAGCCTGTCCTGCAATTGCCAGGCCTGGCGATAGGCCACCCTGCCCAGGCGGTGAACAGCACAGCCGTGACTACGCCGACGACTCATATACCAAGTATACCAAGAAATGTCGTGATACAATCTGCCCCATGCCCGAAACTACCGCCCCTGAACCGCAGCCCACGCCAGATACCCCGGCCAACGCGCCGGCTGCCGCCCAACCGCCGCGCCGCCGGCCCTGGCTTCGCTGGGCGCCGGGCTTGATCTTGCTGCTGGCTGTGGTCTATCAACTGGCCTCCCTGGCGCCCGGCGTATTCCGCCAGGGGCCGCGCCTGTTCGGCGACCTGGGCCAGCCTGCCTTGTGGCGCGGCGCCAGGAGCAGCCAGGGGTACCGCTTCGCCGACTATATCGCCTTCTTGCACCAGAACATCCCGCCCGGAGCCTGGGTGGTGCTGCCGCCGCCTACCGCAGGCTCGAAAGCCATCGCCAACACCCCGCTGATGCAGTTCTTCCTCTTGCCCCGCCGGGTGATCAACTGTACCGACTATGCCTGCATCAAAAATCTCTCCCTGGTCGATACCTATGTGCTGGTGGTAAACGATTTTCCCGGGGTCGAAATTCTCTCGCTGGGCCAGGGTTTGCGCTTCAGCGACGAATGGGGCCTGTTCATGCTGCCAGACAACGCCCCTCAACAACTTTTCCCGTTGACCGGCTACACCCGGGGCCTGCAGATCATCCGCGATGTGCTGCTGCCCTGCGTCTGGATGTTCATCCTGGCCCTGGCCGGCTACGTGGCGGTGGCACTGCTGCTGCCGGGCTGGCGTAACCCGGCAGGCCTGGCGCTCGGCTTTAGCCTGGGCATGGCTGCCCTCACTGCTCTACTTGCTTTGGCCTCTCTGGCCGGCATCCCTCTGAGCCTGAGCCTGACCACCAGCGCCACGTTGTTCCTGCTGGCTCTGGCGTTGGTTTTCCTGTGGCGGTACACCATTGCCGCCGCAGAGCAGGGCGGCAGGCCCACCTCAATCGTCCAATACGCTTTACGCATCGACCTGTGGCAAGTGCTGTTTCTGCTGGCTGGCGGCATTGTGGCCCTGTTTTCGGTCGGCCAGGGTTATTCGGCTACCGATGAGATCGTGCTCTGGGGGATCAAAGGCTACGGTATGGCTACAACCGGCTCGATCCGCAGCGTGACGTCCTTCGGCACCAACACCGTACCCTACCCCCTGCACATCCCCCTGTCCATTGCCGCCGCCCGCCTGGCTTTTGGCGAGGCGCTGCCCGCCTCCAAGTTGATCTTCCCCGTCTACTACGTCGCCCTGGCATTCCTGCTCGACCGCCTGCTGGTCGAGATCGGCCTGCGCCGCGCCCTGGCCGGCCTGGCCACGTTGTTGGCCGGCACTGCCCCGCTCATCTTCCGCCACGGCGCTCTGGCCTATGCCAACCTGCCCCTGGCTTTCTACATCGTCGCTGCCGTGGGAATCCTGGCCCAGGCACTGGCCGTCCCGGGCGGGCAAAGGCAGTCCGCCGGCGCCTTCGCTTTGAGCGGAGTCTTATTTGCCACCGCCGCCTGGACCCGCCCGGAGGGCCTGATCATCGCTTGGCTGTTGCTCGGCGCCCTGGCCGGGGCAGCTTATTTGCTTGACCGCCGGGGATTTCGCTGGCGCGTTTGGGCCGCTCTGTTCGTTCCACCGGTGGTTTACACTTTGTTCTGGACCTGGCTCAAAGCCCTGGTCTACACCCAACCGCTGGGCCGCTCTAATCTGGCTGGCGACGCCCTGCGTTGGATCGCCGCCGGCAATCTGCACCTGCGCGAGTCCCTGTATCTCCTGCGCAATCTGCTGGCTTCCACCCTCAGCCTGGAAACCTGGGGCTGGCTGGGGCCGGCCGCCCTGCTCCTGGCCATCCTCTCCCTGGCCCGGATTGCCTGGCACTCTCTCTCGCGTCTGCCAGCCCGCGCTTCACAAAAAGACCGCCAGGTTCCGCGTTCACCCGCCTTCATCCGCGTCCCAGCCGACCGTATCTCCTTGCTGTTTTTCCTCGCCGGCCTGGTTTACTTCGCCGCCGTACTGGGCATGTATTACCTGACCTCGTTCACCTCCAACCGTGACTTGAGCTGGTGGGTGAACACCGGCCTGGAACGCATGTGGATGCCCGGCCTGCTCCTGCTATGGATTGGAGGAACTGGCCTGGCGCAAGTCTTTTACCACCAACAAGACCGCCCCGCCCCGGCTCACCTCGTATAACTGCGGCGCTTGCGGGTAAAGGTAGCGATCCTTGTTGTGCCGCGAAGAGACCAGAAAATATGCCAGGCTGGCCGGTTCGTACTTTTCGTTCTGGCGATAATTGATAATCTTCAGGTCAGGCCGCGCCTGGCGTTTGACGATGTGCACCGGCCCCCACACCAGGATTTTCGCTCCTTCCGGCGCCATGGCATTGACATAGGCCACCGCCTCCTGGTATGCCGTCCCCCAGTAATCCAGGTCGTACTCGCGCGCCGCGCCCGCTACACCGCCCGGCAGGCTGTTATAGTACACGTACTGGTAGGGGTGCAGCCGGACGATCGCATAGACCCCCGGCGCCAGGCAAACCAGCGCCAACAGCAGGGCCAGCGCCGGCCGGCGCAACCGGTCGAACAGCCACTGCCACGCCACCGCCGCAAAGACGAACAGCGGCGGAATGATGAACAACAACTGGCGGGCATTGTCATATAGCGGCGGGCGGAGCGCCACCGCCCCTGCCACCGGCCCAAGCAGCCACGTCGCCAGCAGACCTACCAAACGCCAGTCGTACTTGCCCCGCCAGGTATACAACGCCGCCAGAACTATCCCCGCCAGACCGAGCAGCAGCGCCGGCTCGGTATACTGCATGGCAATCAGCTTGGGCAGGTACGTGCGCGGCAGGTCCTTGGGGAAATAATCGATCCCCTCGAACATCACCTTTCCCATCCACGGGAAGTTGGCCGCCGTACGCAGACTGATCAGGTAAGCCAACGGCGAAGCCCACAGCCCGGGCCAGGTGGCGTACGCTACCGCCACTGCCACGCCGCCGTACACACACAATACCGGCAGTGCCCGCCGCCTAAACTTGAGCAGCAGATACCCCCCCGCCAGCGCCCCGGCTACCGGCCCGGTGGTGCGCATCGAGCAAGTCAGCCCTAACAACAGCGCCGCCAGCAGCACCCGCCAATCGGTGAACGCCCGGGGCAGGCTGCGGAGGACGGGCCGGTGATCATCCTCCTGCAACAAGCTGGAGCGGCTGATTTCCAGGCCGGCCGTCACGCTGGCCAGGAAAAAGGCCATCAGGGCGGTATCCTTGGGGTTGATAAAGGCGTGCCCCCACAGCAGCGGCTGTGTGTTGAACAGCAGCGTCGCCGCCAGGGCCGCCCACCTGTCCACCAGCAGCAGGCACAACCGGTAGAAGAAGAATAACCCCAACAGGAAAGACAGGAAGTGCGTGAAATCCCACGCCGTCAGCCAATTCCAGGCAGGGATCACCGCACGCAATGCCTTCGAGACCAGCACGGCCATCATCGCATAGGATGGCCCTTTGTCGTCCAGGTCCAGGTCATCCGCCGCTACCCGGCTGGTGTAAGCGCGCAGCGAATCCTCCCCGAAACGGTAATGGCGCTGCTCGTCCCACGACTCGCCAAAATCGCCTGCTACCAGCGCCCCAACCAGCAGGTTGATCAAGATCAACGCCAGGATGGGGAAATTGTTATGAAGCAAAATACGTTTCCACATAGCTCTTTCGACAATGCTGCCAAGTATACTGCAAGCCGCCCCTGGTGCAAAGCGCGGCAGCCATCTGCAAGCGCCCGCCATTTCCTATCCCGGACATCCCACCGATCTCCAACGCAGAATTAACCTTTCGCTTACATTCTGCATACATTCGCACCTTATAATCTAATCATCCTGCACTCATCCCGCAGATTTCGATTTGGAGATGATCACCATGAACCTCGATAAATATACTCAAAAATCACAAGAAGCCATCTTCAATGCCCAGCGCCTAGCGCAAGAAATGAACCACCAGGCCATCGAACCGGCGCACCTGCTGCTGGCGCTGCTCAACCAGGAAGAGGGCGTCGTCCCGGCCCTGGTGACCAAAGTCGCCGGCAGCATCCTGGCCCTGCGCGAGGAAGTGCACCAGGACCTGGAAAAGCGCACCAAAGTCTATGGCAGCAATGCCCAGTTGGGGCTGGCGCGCGCCTCCAGCGACGCGCTGGAAGCCGCCGAGCGCATTGCGAAAGGCATGAAGGACGAATACGTTTCCACCGAGCACATCCTGCTCGGCCTGACCGAGGGTATCGAAGGCAAGCGCTTGAGCCAGTACGGTCTGACCAAGGACGCTATCCTCAAGGCGCTGGCCGCGGTGCGCGGCACGCAGCGCGTCACCTCGCAGACCCCCGAGGACACCTACCAGGCGTTGGAAAAATACGGCCGCGACCTCACCGCCCTGGCCCGCCAGGGCAAGATGGACCCCGTCATCGGCCGCGACGAGGAAATCCGCCGCACGGTGCAAATCCTCTCCCGCCGCACCAAGAACAACCCTGCCCTGATCGGCGACCCCGGCGTGGGCAAGACCGCCATCGTCGAAGGATTGGCGCAGCGTATCGTCAACGGCGACGTGCCGGAGGGATTGAAGCACAAGCGCCTGGTGCAGCTCGACATGGGCGCCCTGGTAGCCGGGGCGAAATACCGCGGCGAATTCGAGGAGCGCCTCAAGGCGGTGCTCAAGGAGATCACTGATTCTGCCGGTGAGATCATCCTGTTCGTCGACGAGATGCACACTGTGGTCGGCGCCGGCGCCGCCGAAGGCGCCATGGACGCCGGCAACATGCTCAAGCCCATGCTGGCGCGCGGCGAGCTGCACATGATCGGCGCCACCACCCTGGACGAATACCGCAAGCACGTCGAAAAAGACCCCGCTCTGGAGCGCCGCTTCCAGCCCGTGTTCGTCGACGAACCGAGCGCCGAAGAAACTATCAGCATCCTGCGCGGTCTCAAAGAGCGCTACGAGGTGCACCACGGTGTGCGCATCACCGATCCGGCCGTCATCGCCGCCGCCACCCTTTCCAGCCGTTACATCGCCGACCGCCACCTGCCGGATAAGGCCATCGACCTGATCGACGAGGCCGCCGCCCGCCTGCGCACCGAGATCGACTCCAAGCCCCAGGCGCTGGACGAGGTCGACCGCCAGGTGCTGCAACTGGAAATCGAGCGCCAGGCCCTGCAGAAAGAAAAAGACAAAGCCTCCAAAGAGCGCCTGGAGAAGATCGAAAGAGAACTGGCCGACCTGCGCGAGCAGTCCACCCAGTTGCAAACCCGCTGGCAGACCGAGAAAGACGCCATCCGCGGCCTGCAATCGGTCAAAGAGCAGATCGAGCAGACCCGCCTCGAACTGGAGCGCGCCGAGCGCCGCAACGACCTGGAAACCGCCGGGCGCCTGCGCTACGGCGTGCTCCCCGGGCTGGAGAAACAGCTCGCCCAGGGCGAGGCGCGGCTGAAGGACGTGCAAAAGCAGGGTGCCCTGCTCAAAGAAGAAGTGGACGCCGAGGAGATCGCCGGCGTGGTTTCGCGCTGGACCGGCATCCCCGTCTCGCGCCTGATGGAAGGCGAGATGGAAAAACTGGTGCGCATGGAAGAGCGCCTGCGCCAGCGCGTCGTCGGGCAGGATGACGCCCTGCGCGCCGTGTCCAACGCCGTGCGCCGCTCGCGCGCCGGGCTGCAAGACCCCGACCGCCCCATCGGATCGTTCATCTTTCTTGGCCCGACCGGCGTGGGCAAGACCGAGCTGGCGCGCGCCCTGGCCGAATTCCTCTTCGACGACGAACGCGCCATGGTACGTATCGACATGAGCGAGTACCAGGAAAAGCACACCGTCTCCCGCCTGGTCGGCGCGCCTCCCGGCTACGTCGGCTACGAAGAAGGCGGACAACTGACCGAAGCCGTCCGCCGCCGGCCCTACTGCGTGGTGCTCTTCGACGAGATCGAGAAAGCCCACAGCGAAGTCTTCAACGTCCTGCTGCAACTGCTCGACGACGGCCGCCTGACCGATGGCCAGGGCCGCACGGTCGACTTCCGCAATACCCTGGTCATCATGACCTCCAACCTGGGCAACGAACTCTGGATCGGCCGCCGCGACGATCTGGCGCCGGATAACGGGGGGCGGGAAGCGGTGTCGCGCGAAGCGGTCACCCGGCTACTGCAGGCGCACTTCCGCCCCGAGTTCTTGAACCGCATCGACGAGATCGTCGTCTTCCACCCGCTCAGCCGGGCGGACATCGCCCAGATCGTGGACATCCAACTGCGCCGCGTCGTTGCCCTGCTGGCCGCCCGGGGCCACGCCCTGGAGGTCAGCGAGGCCGCCCGCGAATACCTGGCCGAGGCCGGCTACGACCCCGATTTCGGCGCCCGACCGCTCAAGCGCCTGATCCAGCGCGAGCTGCAGGACCCCCTGGCCCTGCGCCTGCTCTCCGGCGACTTTGGCGAAGGCGACCTGATCCGCGTCGACCGCGCCGCTGACAGCCTGAGCTTCACGCCAGTCATCCAGGGTGAAATTGTTGAAGAATAATTACCCAAAGGACGGGCGATGGAGATCGCCCGTCCTTTGTCATCTCTCTGGCTTTGCCCGGCCGGGAATTTATCCTCCAGGCCTCGCCGTTGTGGGGTAAAATTCCGAAATCATCACAACCTCTCTGGTACCAGGCGCGTCCAACGCGCCTCGCACCTGCCGCCACAAAACTGGTGATCGAAAACCCACGGCGCCTGATCCCGAGGCGCCGACCACCTGGATGCCTGGGCGCCCGGGCATCCAATTCCTGACCGCCCAAGTTAAGGAGACCGACCATGACCCCCTCCGGCATCACCGTTTACGGCGCCTACTGGTGCCCCGACTGCCGCCGCTCGAAGAAATTCCTCAGCGAGCAGGCCATCGAATACCAGTGGGTGGATATCGAACAAAACCAGGCCGCCGAAGAATTTGTCATGCGCCTGAACAACGGCAAGCGCATCATCCCCACCATCCTGTTCCCGGATGGTTCCTTCCTGGTCGAGCCGTCCAACGCCGCGCTGGCGCGCAAACTCGGCCTGCAGACCGAAGCCAGGCTGTCGTATTACGACCTGATCGTGATCGGCGGCGGCCCGGCAGGGCTGACCGCTGCCATCTATGCCGCCCGTGAAGGAGCGGAAACGCTGGTCATCGAGCGCTCCGGCCTGGGCGGGCAGGCGGGCATCACTGCCGCCATCGATAATTTCCCCGGCTTTCCCGAAGGGTTGAGCGGCCAGGATTTTGCCGACCGGCTGGCGCAACAAACCCGCCGCTTTGGCGTCGAGATCCTGCAGGCCGTGGAAGTGGACAGCTTGCACAGCGATGCCGGCTGTCGCTGCGCCCTGGACGTCGAAGGGCGCCACTACCATGCCGGCGCCTTGCTGGTCGCCAGCGGAGCAGCCTACCGGCGGCTGAACGTACCCGGCGAGGAAGATTACATCGGCGCCGGGGTGCACTTCTGCGCTACCTGCGACGGGCCGTTCTACAAGAACTCGCAAGAGATCGTCGTGGTGGGCGGCGGCAACTCCGCCTGCGAGGAAGCCCTGCACCTGACCCGCTTCGCCGACCAGGTCACCCTGTTGGCACGCGGCGAACGCCTCAGCGCCAGCCAGATCGTGGTCGACAAAGTGCTGGAACCCGGCTCCCGGGTGAACGTACGCTTCCAGACCGTGGTGGAAGCCTTCATCGGCCAGAATTCCCGGCTGACCACGGTCAAGGTGCGGGACCTGAAGACCGGCGAGAGCGAGGAACTCCACCCTGCGGCTGCCTTCCTGTTCATCGGCCTGCAGCCCAACAGCGCCTTCGTCAAGGATTTCTTGCAGCTCGACCCCTACGGCTACATCCTCACCGGCCACGACCTGCTGCACCCACCCGTGGAAACCGGCTTTACAGACCGCCCACCTTTCGCCTTCGAAGCCAGCGTCCCCGGCTTCTTCGCCGCCGGCGACGTGCGCCACGGCAGCACCAACCAGATCGCCGCCGCCGTGGGCGAAGGGGCCGCCGCGGCGTTGAGCATCCGCGAATATCTCAGGACCATTTGATGCTGGGGAGCACTGAAAAACTGAGATCACTGAGATGCTGAACGTAGCACGCTCTCCAGGCTGCAGAGCGGCGCCGGATGAAGCCGGCTTGAAATCGGCAAGAGCAGTCTGAAAACTCCGCTCATGGGGCACTGCCAGGTAGCCGGGCGGATTCGCCCTCGGCGGACCAGCGATCGTATGATTAGTCTGATTTGTAAAGGTACAAAAATGCGGCGCTGATTCCGGGAAATGCTGGCCAGAAGCCGGCTCACAACCGGTGAGCGCCGATGGAACGAGGATGGTAGTGTGCGTATTGCTTTGATCATCTACGGCAGCCTGGAGACCGTTTCGGGGGGATATCTGTATGACCGCAAGCTGGTCGAGCATCTGCGCGGGCGGGGGGACGAGGTGGAGGTTATCGCCCTGCCGTGGCGCAATTACGCCAGGCACCTGGGGGATAATTTCTCGCCGGCGCTGCTGCGCCGGCTGCGCCAGGGGAGGTTCGATGCGCTGCTGCAAGACGAACTGAATCACCCGTCGTTGTTCTGGCTGAACCAGCGGCTGCGGGACGAGGTCCGCTATCCGCGGGTGTCGATTGTGCACCACCTGCGGTGCAGCGAGCAGCGTCCGGCCTGGCAGAACCGCCTGTACCGCCTGGTCGAGGGCGGTTATCTGCGCAGCGTGGATGGTTTCATCTTCAACAGCCAGACCACTCGCCAGGCAGTGGCCCAGGCCGGGGCCGGCGTGGCAGCTTTGCCGGGGGTGGTGGCCTACCCGGCCGGCGACCAGTTTGCCGTGGCGATCAGCGATGACGAGATCGCCGCCCGGGCCATGCAGCCCGGGCCGCTGCGGGTATTGTTCCTGGGCAACGTGATCGAGCGCAAGGGGCTGCACACGCTGCTGGATGCTATCCGGCGATTGGATGGCGGCGCCTGCGCGTTGAGCGTGGTGGGCAGGTTGGACGCCGATCCGGCTTACGCCCGGCGCATCCATCGGCAGGCGGCGCGCAGCGGATTGGGTGAGCGGGTGCGGTTTTACGGGGCGCTGCCAGGGGCGGAACTGGCGGCGCAACTGCGCCTGCATCACGCCCTGGCGGTGCCTTCGAGTTACGAGGGTTTTGGGATCGTTTACCTGGAGGGGATGAGCTGTGGCCTGCCGGCGCTGGCGACGACGGCAGGGGCGGCAGGGGAGATTATCACTCACGGCCAGGACGGTTACCTGCTGCCGCCGGGGGATGCGGGTGCCCTGGCGGAGCGCCTGGCCGGGCTGGCCAGCGACCGCCAACGCCTGGCAGCCATGGGGCTGGCGGCGCGCAGGCGCTTCCTGGCGCACCCGACGTGGGAGCAGACAGGGGAGAGGATACGGGAGTTCCTGTGCCGGCAGGTAACGGGAGGCGGATGAAGGCGGGATCATTTTTGATGGGACGCGGACGGACGCGGATGAACGCGGAAGCTTTTGGGTGGGACACGGACGGAGGCAGAGGAAGGCGGATTCTTGCCATCATTTTGTGTAGTCCACATCTGTGCGGATAACTTATTCGGGAAGCGGCTCTGTGTAGAGGTTACGGCGCCGGGCGGTTTTGCGGGCGGCCAGCGAGGAACGGGCTTCTTTTTCGACGATGCCAAAAAAGATGATGGCGGTTTTGAACTGCCAGGTGCGGCTATTTCCATGTATGGTTGCATTGTGCAACCATACATGGTATACTCGATGCAGAAAGGAGTTGCTTATGCCTACGCTGCATGTGCGCAGTGTTCCTGAAGATTTATATACGCGGGTGCAAGAACTGGCGTTGAGCAGCAACCGTTCCTTGAGCGCCCAGGTGGTTACGATGCTGTATGATGCGTTGGATCAGGAGGAGCGGCGCCGCCAGCAGGGCGAAGCGCTGCGCTCGATCCGCCGCCGCCGTTTTACGCCGCCCCCCGGCACTCCGTCCAGCCTGGAATTGCTGCGCGAGGACCGCCAACGGTGAGCGAGGGGTCGCCTGCCGTGGCGCTGCACTGCGTTGTGGATGCCAATGTAGCGATCAAACTGTTCGTCGACGAGCCGCTATCCAAGCTGGCCCAGCAGGTTTTCGCTGCGCTATCCGCCGACCCACCCGCCGAACTACACGTCCCCGACCTGTTTTTCATCGAGTGCACCAATATCCTGTGGAAGTACACCTGGCGCTTTGGCCGCCCCTTACAAGACAGCCAGGCCGACCTGATCGACCTGGGAAAGCTGGATTTGAATGTCACCTCGACGGCGAACCTGATGGAGGATGCCCTGGCGTTGGCTGTCGAATTGAACATCAGTGCTTACGACGCCTGTTACGCAGCCCTGGCTCGCCGCCTGGAACTGCCGCTGCTTACCGCCGACAGCCGATTGGCCAGGACGGTGCAATGGGCGATTTCGTTAAGCGACGTTCCGGCTCAAGATGATACAAGGTATCCACAAATCTAGACACATTTTACGAGAGGCAGTGCGGATGGTCACCGTGGGTATTCGCCAGCTAAAACAGCAGGCCAGCGAACTGGTGCGACAGGTGCGGGAAAGCGACAGCCCGGTGCAAATTACGGATCACGGTAAGGTGGTGGCGCTGTTGATCCCGGCCGAACAGGCGACAGATGCCGAGGGAGAGGCTCGGGCCTGGCCAGCGCTGGATGAACTGGCAGCCCAGATCGGCCAGCGCTGGCCGGAAAAGCTCCCAGTCCAGCAGGCGAGAGTGGAGGAGCGCAGTTGATGCCCGCTCTTGCGATGGTCGTCGCGGATGCCAGCGTGTGGGTGGCGCGCCTGGTACCGCAGGACAGCTTTCACCAGGCGGCCAGGGAATGGATGGCGGCCTGCCGCGCTGCAAACGGTCCGCTGGTCTTGCCGGCCTTGCTGCTGCCGGAGGTGGGAGGGGCAAGTGCCCGGCGGACGGGCGATCCCGACCTGGCACGACGAACCCTGGATGAGCTGTACCGCCTGCCGGGACTGCGCCTGATCGGGATGGAAGGCAGCCTGATCGAGGCTGCCGGAAACCTGGCCGCGCAACTTGGGTTGCGCGGGGCGGACGCGGTTTACGTGGCTGCCGCCGAGTATCTCAACCTGCCCCTGTGCACATTGGATGAAGAGCAGGCACAGCGAGCCGCTTATCGGGTCAAAATTCAGCGACTGGAGCTTGAGGGCGGATTATGATCAGGTCTTACCGGTTGTATACGGTGTGCGAGCGTAAAGGGTGGGCGCAAGAGACGGTAGGGTATACTATGAGGGTGGCGGTGCGGTCAAGGGTGAGGAAGATGTCGGAGAGACGGCGCGTAAAAGGAGAGAGGAAGCTGCTGTGAGCCAACGAAAACGATACTCTGGTGGAGCGGTGCGACGGTCGGCAGGGGAAGACTTCGATGCGATCTTGCGCGCGATGATCGAGAAGGAGGGTTATCCCGCCGCGGATGAGCGCGAGGCGATCGTGCAGCGCCGGGGGGAGATCATGTTCGAGATGATCCGTGAGATGGTGAGCAGCGGCGGGCAAAGCCAGGAGGCCAGGGCAAAGCAGGCTGTACAGCGCTACGGGCTGCGCGATACGGTGGCAGTGCTGAAGAGCCTGCAACGCAGTTTCGAGCGGCCGGGTTTGATCGCCGAAAAGGCGTGGATTTTCCGGCAGTACCGCCAGGCTTACGCGCGCTTTGGTGGGGAGCGGCGCTTTGTGAGCTATGCCGAATATGAAGAGCTGACCACCGAACGGGGGAAAATGGAAGGCCGGCGGAGATTGGCGTTGATCAAGCTGAAACCTTCGCGGCGCGAGCGAGAACTGGACGATTTGCTGCTGACGCCGCCGGCGGTATGGGAGGATGTGCTACCACCGGATACGCCGCGCCGCCCGGCGGATTTCAAGGCTCCGGCGGCGGGCGAGTATTCCGGCCCGGCGAGCGAGCTGCTCGGCCTGGGTTGGGACTTGAAAACCAAGAAGATCGACGGCCAGGCGCAGCGCTGGCGGACAGCGATCCCCGACCTGGCGCGCATGGCGCTGGACGAAGGACTGCTGCGCGGCTGGCCGGGCGAGACGGCCAGTTGGGCGCCGTATTATGCGCTGCATTTGCTTGGGGCGTTGCAAGCCCACGAGTACGCGGCCAGGTTGATGGATCTGCACCGGCAGCCGGACGATTGGCTCTCGGACCTGCTGCCCGGGGTGTGGGGGCGGATGGGCCTGCCGGTGGAAGCGGTTTTGTGGAGGATGTTGGATGATGAAGAGAGCCTGGGGCCCGAGCGGCGCGGCCTGGCCGGGCTGGGGCTGCAATCCCTGGCGAGGACATATCCCAAACGGCGACTGGCGGTGATCCAGGGGTTGGCCGAACGCCTGGGGGCGGAGCCATCCTACAATGCGATTTTGAACGCGTATATCATTCACATCCTGGACGATATGGGTGCGGGGGAAGCGCGCCAGGCGGTGGCGGCAGCTTTCGAGCAGGGCAAGGTGGCGCTGGATATTATGAGGCCGGAGGATGTGGGGTTGTTGGAAGGGTGAGCAGGGCGCGATAAGGGGCAGTCATGGCAATCCGTAATGTCGAACGGGCCGGCAAATAGATCGAGTTGAACAGCCTCGCCCGCGGGGGGTGGTTACAAGCAGGCGAGACGATGATGCGATTAGTAAGCCGGGAGGGGAAAGCGCGTTGCGAGACGGCGCCCAGGATATTCACGGCCTGGCCATTGATAGGGCCCATCACGCGTTATTGTCGTATATAATTGTCTATATCGGATAGATAACAAGAGATATAGGTCGAGGACTATCGCCTGGATACGAAGTTGTGAGCAAGCGCTCGATGGATAGCCCTTCTTTCGATTTCCCCCGCTATCTCTCCGCAAAAAAGAGCGTGGATGACCGCGCCATCAACCGGGCGGTGTGGCAGGCGTTGGCCGGGGCGCTGCCGGTTGCGACGCCGGAGCGCCCGCTGCGGGTGCTGGAGGTGGGGGCGGGGGTGGGGACGATGGTGGAGCGCATGGTCGAGCGGGGGCTGCTTTCGTACGCGCAGTATACGGCGCTGGACGCCCTGGCGGAGAATGCGGCCGCGGCGCGGGAACGGCTGCCGGCCTGGGCGGAGCAGGCGGGGTACGCAGTGGAGCCGGGGGCGGGCGGGGAAATGACCCTGGCGAAGGATAGGCAGCGGGTTTTAGTCGAGCTGGTTACGGCCGACCTGTTCGATTTCATCCGGCAAGAGCAGGGACGGCGGCAGTGGGATTTGCTGGTGGCGCACGCTTTCCTGGATTTGATGGACGTGCCGGCGACGCTGCCGCAGCTTTTCAGCCTGGGCAGGCCGGGCGGGTGGTTCTATTTTACGATCAACTTCGATGGGGCGACGCTGCTGGAGCCGGTACTGGATGCGGCGCTGGAGGCGCAGATCGAGCGGTTGTACCACCGTACGATGGATGAGCGGATTACGGGAGGCAGGCGATCCGGCGATAGCCGCACCGGGCGGCATCTGTTCGCGCATCTGCGCCAGGCGGGGGCGCAGATCCTGGCGGCGGGAGCGTCGGACTGGGTGGTGTTCGCCGGGGCGGATGGGCGTTACCCGCAGGACGAGGCGTATTTCCTGCAATTCATCGTCCACACGATCCACCAGGCGCTGGCAGGGCACCCTGAATTGGACGCCGGGCGCTTCGAGGCGTGGACGGCAGCGCGCTTTGCGCAGATCGAGCGGGGTGAGCTGGTGTATATCGCTCACCAGTTGGATTTCGCCGGGCGGACCGGCCAGACGGCTGAGCGGTGAAGGTCGATCTGCCGGCTTTGCCCGGGGCGTATGGGTTGGAATTTTCGCTGGAACAACCCCGGGTGGTGCGGGTCGGGCGGCGAGGGGTTTTCGCTTTTCCGGCAGGAGAATATATTTACCTGGGCAGCGCCCGTGGGCCGGGCGGGCTGCAGGCGCGCCTGGGGCGGCACCTGGGTCGCCTGGCCCCGACGGGCGAACGGGCGGCCAGGGCCAGCCACTGGCACGTCGATTACGTGTTGCCGTTTGCCCGGCGGCGGGCGTGGTGTTATTGCGTGATCCCGGCGGGAGCGGAGCAGGGTTTGGCGCTGGAGTGCGCCTGGAGCCAGTTTTTGCTGGGGATGCCGGGCGCGGTGACCCCGGCGAGGGGGTTCGGGGCAAGCGATTGCCGCAATGGCTGCGCGGCGCACCTGGTCGCTTTTCCAGGCGTGGGCGGCCAGCGGCTGCTGGCGGAAGCGGGTGTGTTCCAGGGTATGGCCCGGGCGGCGGGGCTCTCTCCCGGCGCTTTGAGCTGCCAATGGGCGAACGACGCGGGGTTGTTGGATGGAATGGAGGATACACTGGCGAGCGGGGGATGAGAGCAGGCAGGGGAGGCAGGCGGCAGGGAATCTCGAAAAGCGGCGAAAGGACGGGCCATTTGATCGGGGATAGTGAGGTAAAATGGTGGGAAGTCAATCTATTTACCTGGAGAACGATTTTGAAGCGGTATATCCCTGATTATGTCTTTTTGTTCCTGGTGGCAGGGACCATTATTGTATTCGACCAAGCGACCAAATATTTGATCCGTGCGAATTTGCAACTGGGGGAGGTCTACCGCGCCGATCTGTGGCTCTCTCAGTATGCCCGGATCGTGCATTGGAAGAACACCGGGGCGGCTTTCGGCATGTTCCAAAGCTGGGGCAATATCTTTATGGGACTGTCGTTCGTAGTCAGCCTGGTGATTATTTATTATTTTCCCCAGGTGCCGCGCAAAGACTGGTTGGTGCGCCTGGCAATGGCCATGCTGCTGGGCGGGGCGGTTGGCAATTTGATCGACCGCCTGTACCAGGGCCACGTGACTGATTTCATCTCGGTCGGCGATTTCCCGGTGTTCAACGTTGCCGACAGCAGCATCTCGATGGGGGTGGTGGTTTTGTTCCTGGGGATGTGGAAGCAGGAGCGCGAGGCACGCGCCGAGGCGGAACGCCAACGACTGGCCGGTCCAGCCGACGCTGGCGAGCCGGCGGCGGAGGCGGATAAGACACCCCACGAACGGATCGCCCTGGTGCCAGAGGAAGAGCAGCGTGGGTAGTTCGCCTGCCTCTGAGGTTACTTTCACTTTCGATGAAAAACAGGCGCAGCGCCTGGATAAATATTTGGTTAACTGCCTTCCCGACCTCTCGCGCTCGCGCATCCAGGCTTTGATCCAGGAAGGGATGGTGACGGTGAACGGCGCGCTGCCGCGCAAAGCCGGGCAGATGCTGGAGGGGAAGGCGATGGTGCTGGTGCGCATCCCGCCGCCCACGCCCAGTGAGCTGATCCCCGAGGCGGTCCCGCTGGAGGTGGTTTTCGAGAACGAGGATTTGATGGTGGTGAATAAGCCGGCGGGCATGGTGGTGCATCCTGCGGCGGGGCACGGCACGGGAACGCTGGTGCACGCGGCGCTGGCGCACGCGCCGGAGATGGAAGGCATCGGCGGGGAGCAGCGGCCCGGCGTGGTACACCGGTTGGACAAGAATACCTCCGGTTTGATCCTGCTGGCCAAGAACGACCTGACCCACCGCTGGCTGCAGGACCAGTTCCGGCTGCGCAAGATTCACAAGACTTACCTGGCGTTGGTAGACGGGCACCCGCCCACGCCGTCCGGGCGGATCGAGGCGCCGATCGGGCGCGACCCGAAGGCGCGCAAGAAGATGGCGGTGGTGCCGGCTGAAAAAGGGAGGGCAGCGACCAGCGAGTACCGGACGCTGGAGGCTTTCCCGGCGCACGCGTTGTTGGAAGTGCAGCCGGTGACCGGGCGGACGCACCAGATCCGCCTGCACCTGGCTTTCATCGGCTGCCCGGTGACGGGCGATACGATTTACGGAAAGCGCCACGCTACGGTCTCGCTGGAGCGCCATTTTTTGCACGCGGCGCGGTTGGAGGTGCGCTTGCGCGGGGAAAAGACGGCGCGGCTTTTCGAGGCGCGGCTGCCGGCGGAACTGGAGGAAGTATTGAATATGCTGCGCGGGCAGAGGTAGGGGAAGGTTTGTGGGATCGGTATGACGTACTTGCAAAGCGCGCCGCAGATGAGCGATTGAGACGGACAAAGCGGGCAGATATTCAAGGAGAAATTTATGCACGTTGTTGATTTGCGTTCGGACACGGTCACTGTTCCTACCCCGGCGATGCGAGAGGCGATGGCCCGGGCCGAGGTGGGCGATGATGTTTATGGGGAGGACCCGACGGTTAACCGTTTGCAGCAACTGGCGGCGGAAATGCTGGGCAAGGAAGCCGGCCTGTTCGTTGCGTCGGGGACGATGGGCAACCTGGCGGCCATGCTGGCGCACTGCGGGCGCGGCGACGAGGTGATCCTGGGAGACAAGGCGCACACCTTTTTGTTCGAGGCGGGCGGAATCTCGGCGTTGGGCGGGGTCCACTCGCACCAAGTCCCGAACCAGCCGGACGGCACCCTGGCCCTGGACGATATCCAGGCGGCCATCCGTACGGACGACGCCCACTTCCCGGTGACGCGGCTGGTGGCGTTGGAAAATACGCACAACCGCTGCGGGGGGGTGGTGTTGAGCGTGGCTTATTGCCAGGCGGCCGGCGAATTGGCCCGGCGCAACAATTTGCTGATGCACCTGGATGGGGCGCGCCTGTTCAACGCGGCGGTCGCCCTGGGGGCGGAGGCCAGGGAACTGGCGGCGCCGTTCGATTCGGTGAGCATCTGCTTGAGCAAGGCGCTGTGCGCCCCGGTGGGCTCGGTGGTGTGCGGGTCGGGTGAGTTCATCCGGCGGGTGCATCGCATCCGCAAGCAATTGGGCGGGGGGATGCGCCAGGCCGGCGTGCTGGCGGCGGCGGGCATCCTGGCGCTGGAGACGATGGTCGACCGGCTGGCAGAGGATCACGCCCGGGCGAAGCGGCTGGCCGAGGGGCTGGCCAAGATCCCGGGGCTGGTGGTGATCGGCGGAGCGCCGCATACCAACATGGTCTTCGTGGGCCTGGATGAGAGGGCGCCTTTGGACGGCCGGCAAGTGGCGCAGCGTCTGGCAGAGCGCGGGGTGAAGGTGGGCGCGGTGGGGCCGCGCCAGTTCCGGCTGGTGACGCATTATTGGATCGACGATGGTGGGGTGGAGCGCACCCTCCAGGCATTTGGCGAGATTTTGTAGAAACACAGTACATGTTATAATATTCACAAATTTGGGTAATATTAAAATGACCGAAACGATTACACTGGCACAAATCGATGAAACGACCCAGGCGGTACGTGAGCGAATTCATGAAACGCCGCGGGTTGGCCTGATTCTCGGTTCCGGCCTGGGGGGACTGGCTGAGGCGGTCGAGGATGCGGTGATGATCCCTTTCCAGCAATTGCCTCACTGGCCGGTTTCCACGGTCATCGGCCATTCCGGGCGCCTGGTGGTGGGGAAGTTAGAGGGCCAGCGCGTGATGGTGCTGCAGGGACGCGCACACTACTATGAGGGATACAGCATGGCGCAGGTTACGCTGCCGGTGCGGGTGATGCAGCGGTTGGGGGTAGAGATGTTGTTTGTCACCAACGCGGCCGGGGCGGTGAACCCGAATTTCAACCCCGGAGAGTTGATGCTGATCGTCGATCATCTCAATCTGATCGGCATGGCCGGGCTCAGCCCGCTGCGTGGCCCAAACCTGGACGCCTTTGGCCCGCGTTTCCCGGATATGAGCCGGGCATACGACCGCGACCTGGGCGTGTTGGCGCGCCAGGTGGCTGCCGAGAGCGGGTTGACTTTGCACGAGGGTGTGTATGCCTGCCTGGCGGGGCCATCTTTCGAGACTCCGGCAGATTTACGTTATTTACGCACGGCCGGCGCAGATGCTGTGGGCATGTCTACAGTGCCGGAGGTGACTGTGGCCCGGCACGGCGGTACGCGCGTTTTGGGTATTTCCGGGCTGAGCAATAAGGCAAACCTGGACGGCAATACCCTGACCACCCACGAGGAGGTGCTGGAAGCGGGGCAGAAGATCGTGCCGCAACTTCTGACGCTCTTACGGGGCGTTTTGAGGCGTTTATCGTAGTCTATTCGGCGCCGCCTCTTGCGCAAAAGTGCGGCCGAAATCTTACTGGTTAGCGATTGCCGGGTACCGGAATGGAAGATGCCCTCCGCTTTTTTCGCGCCTTTGAGCTATGGGTATATGTTTTGTTGGGGTTGGGTGGGCTGTATTACCTGCGCAAATTTATCCTGGCATGGCAGGAGTTGCGCGGCGCCACGTTCGGGCTGGAGCGTGAAAGCTCTCAGTCGCGTTTGAATCAATCGGCCAGTATGTTGGTTTTGTTGTTGAGTATGGCAGTGACGGAATTTGTATTGGTGTCTTTTGTAGCACCGGCGATACCGGGAGCAATTCCCTTACCTACGCCCACCCTGGATTTATTGGCGACGGCAACGGTTACATTGCCTGCGGGACAAGCGCCTCCCCTTGCGCAACCGGGAGGGGCAGCTCTTACCCCGGGGGCGAATGCTACGCCTGGAGTGGAGTTGCTGCCTGGCGCTGGATGTATTCCAGGGCAGATCGAGTTGATCATCCCGGAAAACGGGGTGGAAGTTAACGGCGTGGTTCCGGTAGTCGGTACAGCAAATACCCCTAACTTTGGCTTTTACAAATTCGAGATCAAACGGCCCGATGAAAACGTCTGGTTGACCATTCAGGCCGGCAATACCCCTGTGCAAGGAGGCAAGTTGGGCGATTGGGATACCACGCGCCTTTCGCCTGGAGAATACCAGCTTGCACTGGTGGTGGTGGATAACCAGGCCAAAGCTTCCGCGCCGTGCGTGGTGCAGTTACGTGTGGCCCGGGCGCCCGAGACGCCTGCCAGCCCGTGAGGAGCGGCCCTGGCGGAGGAGTATGAACGATGCCTGAGATTGAAGTTCGCCCAGTGGTTGCCGCGGATATTGCCTCCCTGCTGGCCCTGGACCACCACTCTACCAGCGATCACGTATGGCAGATGGCCTTTTCCCACGATCGCGAAGCGGGCGAGGTGAACATCCAGTTTCGCCGGATGCGCCTGCCGCGGGCTGTGCGGGTCGATTATCCATGGCCGGCGCAGCTATTGGCCAACGATTGGACGCGGCGGGCGGGTTTGCTGGTGGCTTTATTGGGCGGCGAAGCGGCGGGGTATGTTGGTCTGGAACTCAACCTGGCACCGGAGGTTGCCTGGATCACTGATCTGGTGGTCGACCGGCCGCTGCGCCGGCAAGGAATTGGCAGCGGGCTGGTGGTAGCCGCGGCGGATTGGGCGTTGGCCATGCGCTGCCGTTACCTGGGATTGGAAATGCAGCCGAAGAATTACCCTGCCATCCAACTGGCGTTGAAACTGGGTTTCGAATTTTGCGGCTATCGCGATGCCTATTATCCGAATCAGGAGATCGGTATTTTCTTCCAAAAAGTCTTATAGTCTGTGCGGCCTGCTCGAAAGGCTTGCAGTGTAGCGACTGAACGAGGATGCTCTTTCAGAAGCAGGCGCCGGTTTATTGTTATGTCCGAATTTTTTGTCAACGTCCAACGTATATTGAACGGCCTGCTTACGGCGGGAATATCGATTACGGCTTTCTCGCTGCTATTGTACGCCCTGTCATTCAATTTGCGTGACCGGGTGGCCCGTTCGTTTGCCATTATCATGGTGTGCGTGGTGGCTGTGTTTGTCGGTGAGGCTTTAAGCAGCGTCGCACAAAGCCCGGCACAGCTTGAATTCTGGTTGCGCAGCCAGTGGATCGGGATTGTCTTTTTGCCGGCGGCTTATTTGCAGTTTTCGGATGCGCTGCTGGCTACCACCGGGCGACCATCCCGCGGCCGGCGCCGGATGGCTGTGCGGGCAGCTTACACCATTTCGGTTGGTTTTCTTGTGCTTTTGCCAGGCGATTTGCTGGTTGGCCCGCTGGTCGCGAACGCCCTGCCAGCGCCGCACCTGGAGCGCACCTGGCTGACCTGGGTGTTTGCCGGTTACTATGCACTGGCAATGTTTTTCGCATGGCGAAATTTCGTGCGCGCTTACCGGCGCACAGTAACCAGTTCCAGCCGCAGACGCATGAAGTATTTGCTGATCGGAGCGCTGGCGCCAGCCTTGGGCTCGTATCCCTATCTGCTCTTTGGGTCAGGGCTTGCGGCGTCTTTCCCGGTATTTTTCTGGTTTGCGCTCACCCTGAGCAACATGCTGGTGTCGGTGCTGCTGGTGTTGATGGCTTACGCGGTGGCTTTCTTCGGCGTGCCGTGGCCTGACCGGGTGATCAAGCGACGCCTGTTTAAATGGGTGATGCGCGGCCCGGTTACCGCGTCTACGGTCCTGGCGATCACGACGATCGCCCGACGCGCCGGGCACCTGATTGGGCTGGATTTAACCGCGTTTATTCCTATCTTCATGGTGGGGTCGATTCTGGTGTTGGAACATCTGATTACTCTGGCTGCGCCGGTTTGGGAGCGCCGCCTGTTCTTCGGAAAAGACCGCGCCGATATTGAGCTCTTGCAAACCCTGGATGAACGTGTGCTTACGATGGGAGACTTGCAGCAATTCCTGGAGTCTATCCTGGCGGCTGTCTGCGACCGTTTGCAGTCCAGCGGCGCTTTTGCTGCTGTCCTGGGAGCGCAAGGAATGGAAATTTTGGTCAAAATTGGAGGTGATCAACCGCTGGAGGGAGAGGATTTGCCGGCTGAAATCACGCAGCTGGCAACCAATGAAGGCATTCAGGGAGGGTTGTTCGCGTGGGGTAATTACTGGCTGGTGCCTTTGTTCAATACTGAACTCGTTCGGGGGGAGAACGGAGGAGATGAGTTGCTCGGGCTGCTGGGCGTTTTGCGTAAGCCGGAGCAGGCCAGGGTGCATACATTGGACAAAGAACAACTGGAGGCACTTTCGATTTTGAGCGAGCGCGCGGCGCAGGCCGTCGGCGACCGCCAGCGCCAGCAGCAAGCCTTTACCTCTTTGGAGGAACTGGCGCCGCAGATGGATATGATCCAGCGCATGCGCGCCGCTGCCCGTTATTCGGGCGCGGATTTGCTTGCCACGCCTGAAATATCTCTGGACCGTGAAGCCCTTTCTCCCTGGGTCAAAGACGCTTTAACGCATTATTGGGGTGGGCCGAAACTCACCCAGAATCCTTTGTTGAACTTGCAGGTGGTGCAGCAAACCGCGCAAGCGACAGAGGAGAACTCGATCAATGCGCTGCGCACGATTCTGCGCCGGGCGATCGAGCATGTGCGGCCGGAAGGGGAAAGGCGTTTTACCGCGGAATGGATACTATATAACATCCTGGAAATGAAATTTTTGGAAGGCCGTAAAGTGCGCGAGATTGCCACGCGCCTGGCGGTATCTGAAGCCGACCTGTACCGCAAACAGCGGGTTGCCATCGAGTCGGTGGCTGTTGCAATTCTTGAAATGGAACAACAGGCGAGGCAGGGATCTCCTGGCCAACAGGCAGAGACGATGGTTAGCAAAACGAACGGAAATAGCAAATCTACAACGGCAAGGACTGCTGCTACCACAGCGCAGCAATCGGTTGCCCCATATAATTCTTCCGGGGAGGTAGAGTTTAATGGTAAACAAACGACGTTACCATGACGATACCAGCGAGCCACCCCCACCGATGGATGAATCCTGGTGGGAGGCTGTGCTGGCCGAAGACGAAGCTCAAAGCGCTTCGCGCCCGTCCAGAAATTCGCGCAATGCTGGCCCGGCCAATCATTTCGAGGCGACGGCCACCGAACATATTGAAGCGCCTGTATTGGACTGGCAAACAGCCTTCGAGATTTTTGAGCAAGATCAGGTGATCACGCTGGCTGTCACAGGTTGCAACCGCGGGGGGTTGCTGGTGTGCGGCGATAAATTGCAAGGATTTGTGCCTATCTCGCATCTGGTTGATGTGCCATGCCAGGAGACTGATCTGGAGAAATGGCTGACACAGTACATCGACCGGCACCTGAGTTTGAAGATCATTGAGTGCGACCAGGAGCGCGGCCGGGTGGTCTTTTCGGAACGCGCTGCCCAATCTCGCCCAGGTAGCCGCAAAGAATTACTGTGTAATTTGCGCCCCGGGAACTGTACCCGTGGTGTTGTCACCAATATCACCGATTTCGGCGTTTTTGTCGACCTGGGCGGTATCGAGGGCCTGGTGCATGTGTCGGAAATTTCCTGGGGACGCGTCCAGCACCCGTCTGAAGTGGTGGTGCTTGGGCAGGAAGTGGACGTCTACGTGATCCAGGTGGACCAGGAGCGAGGTCGTGTAGCGCTCAGTTTGAAGCGATTGCACCCAAACCCCTGGGAGACTGCCGAGAAGCGCTATTTTCCGGGCCAGCAAGCTGAAGCAGTAGTGACCAGCGTTGTATCCTTCGGTGCATTTGCCCGTCTGGAGGAGGGCCTGGATGGGTTAATTCACGTCTCGGAATTCGGCCACGGCAACGGAGCCGTTGATGCGTCTCGACTGCTCAAAGAGGGGCAGCGGATCCGGGTGCGTATCCTGCACGTGGATGCTATCCGGCAACGGCTGGGGTTGAGCCTGAACCTGGATGGAGCGGTTAGCGAAGGTGCGATTTAGTTGCAGCAAGCTCGTGTGGTTTGCAATACGCCGTGTTGCAAACCACACGCAAAGGTAACGGCATGGAAGAAGGGCAGCGCTCCCGCTGGGCCTGGGCCTGGAAGCTTGCTTTTGCCATATTGTGCTGGGTTGTGTTTAGCTTGCTGAGCGCGGGGCTGATTTTGCTCGTTGCTCGCCCGCCTGCAGGCCAGCCGGTCGTTTTGCTGCTGCCGCCATCTCCAGCGCCGGTTGTGGTCCATGTAACCGGCGCCGTGCAGCAGCCAGGTGTTTATACCTTGCCATCCGGCAGCCGGGTGCAGGATGCTATCCTGGCTGCCGGCGGCCTCACGGCCCAGGCCGACGCGGCGGCGCTAAACCTGGCGGCCCCGCTGGAAGATGGCGCTCGCCTTCAGGTCCCGGCCCTGCTGCCTGCTGCAACTGCCAGGACGCCTGGCGGGGCCGCCACGCCAACCGCGCCAGAGGCGGAACCAGCTACAAGGCTAGCCACTCTGGATCCGGGTCACCCGAT
Source organism: uncultured Anaerolinea sp. (assembly GCA_964595435.1). Lineage (GTDB taxonomy): Bacteria > Chloroflexota > Anaerolineae > Anaerolineales > UBA4823 > RBG-16-57-11. The sequence goes on from CAZQQJ010000025.1 coordinate 75,287, forward strand.
TAACATCAATACGGCCACTCAAGAGGAACTGGAAAGCCTGCCCTATATTGGCCCGGCGACAGCGAAGAAGATTATCGCTTATCGAGAAGCCAATGGCCCGTTCAAGACGGTCGATGATATCTTGAAGGTGTTTGGGGTTGGGCCAAAGACCCTGGAGCAGATCCGCCCGTATATCACCGTAGATATTCTTCCCCAATAAGGGTTGCCTGTGCACGAAGATTATCACGTCCGAATGATCACCCAGGCGCTGGAAGCTGAATTCAGCCAGCGGGCCTTGCAGACCATCATCAAAGCGAACCTGGGACAGGACGGCTTGTGGGGGTTGGTGGGCCACCCGGAGTTCCACTTCGACGATAATCGTTTTGCCGAGAGCTACGCCTATATGGACCGGCAGCGCCAGGAAATCGCTGCGGCGCTATCCGCCGGGAAAGCGCAGGTCGCATGGCGGGCTTTTGGCCGCCTGCTGCACACGGCCCAGGATTTTTATGCCCATAGCAATTACGTTCAATTGTGGCTGACCGGGCGCAGCCCAGTCCCGGCGCCGGAGGAGATCGATGCGCTGGAGGCGGCTATCCTGGATAGCCCGGCGTTGGTTTCCGGGCGTCTTTATTTCTGGGAGCTGTTCAGTCTGATCCCCGGGCTGGAGCCATTGTCGCGCCGCCTGTTGCCGGCAGACTCGCACGCCTGGATGAACCTGGATACCCCGGAGCGCGGCGCCCTTTTCCCTTACGCCCTGGCAGCAGCGAGCAAACGCACCTGGCTGGAGTACGAGCGCCTGGCAGCGTCGCTCGATGACCGGCAGCGGGCGATGTTTGGCGATCTCGTATGAAAGATGGGACGCGGACGAGCGCGGACGAACGCGGAGGTCTTTTGTTTGAGTGATGGGTAATTGGTCGCTGAGTAACCAGGGTCACCCACTGATTTTGTGTGGCCCGCAAGGCAGGAGCAACTTTTTACTGGAAGTTGTTTTGGATGGCAGGGGTAACGTACCCGTGTAACTTATTCATTCCATCCGCCGGGTGTACCTCTGCTGGGCGGCTTGTTTGATCGCAGATCACAAACTACAGACGATCGATAACAGATTACAGACGACAGAATATGGACCAGCCATGTTACCTCAATTGGACGAATTATTGACTGAAATTGTGGCCGTTGTCTGGGGCGACGCGGCGCGCCGCCCGGGTGTAGAAGCACACCTGCAACGACTGGAGGCGATTGGCTGGCACTTGCTGGCGCCCGTGCAGCGCATTTGGGCGGGGGAGCGCGACGCCGGGGCGTTGAAGAGCGGCCTGGACGAGCCGGAGGCGCATTTCATCGACGATTTGCTGGCTACCCTGGGGGTGATCGAGCCATACCGGGAGGGGGCTGCGCCTGGCACCCCGCTGGACATCGCTCTGCCCTCCGACCCGGCCGCGGCGCAGCAGGCCGTGCTGTTGAGCCTGCCCATCGGCGTGCGGCTGGCGGTGATGGAGGGCAACCCGCAGGCATTGCAGTCCGCCCTGGCTGCCCTGCCGCCCGAACAGGCGGAATACTTCCTGGAGCAGTTGAACGAGACGGGTCTGCTGGATGCCGCCGGGCAGGCGTCGGACGTGCAGGTTATGGATGACCTGGAACCGATGCTGCACGCCATTGCGGCTGCGGCGCGGGATGCTTCCATGCCGCGCCGCCAGGCAGAAGACTTCCTGGCCTACCTGGAAGGGCAGGGGCTGCATTTTGGGGAGGCCATCCGCCAACTGTGGGAGGGGGAGCGTGATGCGACGATTTTGTGCCAGGGGCTGGGCGGGCGTGAAGCGGTTATTGTGCAAGGCATCCTGGATTTGATCGAAGACTGATTTTTTGCAGTTGGAGGAGAGATCTATGATACGCTGCCCGCAGTGCAATCGATCACAACCCGACACGGTCGCTATTTGCGATTGTGGCTATGACCTGGAAACGTACCGCCAGCAGCTCAAAAAAGAGGCCCGGCTGCGACAGGCGGCATCCCGGCCTTATCGCTGGCTGGCAGGGTTCCGCGCTCTGCTGTGGGCGATGGGGGTATTGACCATCGCCGGCGGGGTGATCGGGGCAATCGTGTTGGCCCCCGAAGAGGATGATCTGTGGCGCCCGCTGCTACTGGCAGCCAGCAGCTTTATCTTTGCCGTGCCCTATTTCGCGTTTGCTGAGGCGATTGCCCTGCTGCTGGCTCTCAACGCCCGGCAGATCGAAATGCAAGAGACGCTGCGGCGCATCCAGGCCAGGCAAGAGGAAGAGAAGCACCGCTCGGATTGAAATCCGGCGTTGATGCCGAAAAAGTCGGCTGGAAGCCGACTCGGCGCCGGTCGGCGGCCCTAAAAGCGCGGGGCACCTGGCAGGTACAATGTACTTGTCTGAACGGAGTTGCCAGCAGCGTTGCCGGGCTTATTTTTAAAGGCAAAAGCATCAGACTCCAAGAATGGTACAATTGCTTACATGACGACGAGCGCGGTGCAGTTGCAGATGGATTTTGCCGGTTCAAGCCCGGAAACCGGCCAGCCGCCGAATGCCAGGCCTGGAATGGGTAACGGGCGCGCCAATAAACTGGATGCGCAAGACCGGGCTTTCCACGACTGGTACCGTTTTGTGTTGTCATTTCCGCCGCACCTGGTGCGGAGTTATATCGAGAAATTCAAACTAGACCGGCACAGCGTCCTGCTCGATCCGTTTTGCGGCACAGGAACCACGCTGGTGGAAGCAAAGCTGGCCGGCGTCCAGGCGATCGGCATCGAGGCCAATCCCTTTCCCTATTTTGCGACCTCGGTCAAGCTGGACTGGCGCATCGACCCGGAAGACCTGTCGGCCCAGGCGCGCCAGGCAGCGCAAGCTGCCCTGGACTTGCTCCATTCTCAGGGCATCGACGACAATGCGCCGCTGGAAATCGATTGGCAAGCCCTCCCCTTGCGCAGCCTGGACGAGGAGAAGGCTGGCCTGCTGCTGACTCATTCGATCAGCCCTCTGCCGCTGCACAAGACGCTGGTTTTACTGGATTGCCTGGAAGCTTATCAAGACCGTCCGTTTTACCGCCATGCGCGCCTGGCGCTTGCCAACGCGCTGGTTTTCAAGATCAGCAATCTGCACTTTGGGCCAGAGGTGGGGGTAAGGAATCCCAAACGGGACGCGCCGGTCATTGACAACTGGCTGATCGAGATCGACAAGATGGTGGATGATTTGCGCCGGGTCGCGGGAAAACCTTATCCTGAAGCCCAGGTGTACCTGGCCGATGCGCGCGATTTGGGGATGATCCCGCCGGCTTCGGTGGATGCGGTGATCACTTCGCCGCCTTATCCCAACGAGAAAGATTATACGCGCACCACGCGGCTCGAGTCGGTGCTGTTGGGCTTCATCAATAGCAAAGCCGAGTTGCGCGCCCTCAAGAAAAAGCTGGTGCGCTCGAACACGCGCGGGGTGTACAAAGGTGATGACGACGACCAATGGATACTGGAACATCCTGAAATCCAACGCATTGCGGCGGAGATCGAGAAACGACGCATCGAGATGGGCAAGGATTCGGGTTTCGAAAAGCTATACAGCAAAGTCACCCGGCTGTATTTCGGCGGCATGGCGCTCCACTTGGCCGAGATGCGTCGTATCCTGCGACCGGGCGCTCAACTGGCTTACGTGGTCGGCGACCAGGCCTCCTATTTGCGAGTAATGATTCGCACCGGTCAGTTGCTGGGCAGCATTGCTACATCATTGGGTTATGAACTGGTCGATATCGATCTGTTCCGCACGCGTTTAGCCACAGCGACCAGGGAACAATTACGGGAAGAAGTCGTGGTTTTGCGTTGGCCCGGATAGGGAGGCCGATCATATTATGATAAACAAAGCACCCAACCGCTATTCTCGACTGCTGGAAGCCATCTTCGAAAAGCGTTACCGGGAAGGCGCCAGCGAGATCGCTTTCGAACGGGCCGAGATCAACCAGGTAGCTGAGGAATTGGGTATCAGGCTGCCTAAAAACCTGGGAGATGTCCTTTATTCGTTCCGTTACAGAATTGCCCTGCCGCTCGCCATCGCCGCCAGGGCGCCTGAAGGGTATGAATGGATGATCCGGCCGGCAGGCAGAGCGAAATATAAATTCGTGACCGTCAAGCAATCGGCGATCATTCCATCAGACCTGCTGGTCGAGACCAAGATACCTGACACTACACCGGGGGTAATTACACTGTATGCAATGAACGACGAGCAAGCGCTGTTGGCCAAGCTGCGCTACAACCGCCTGGTGGATATTTTCACCGGCCTGACCTGTTATTCACTGCAAAGCCATCTCAGAACGACGCTGCGGGATGGATCGCAAGTGGAAACCGATGAAGTTTATATCGGGTTAGACAAGCGTGGCGTGCATTATGTTTTGCCGGTGCAGGCCAAAGGCAGCAAAGACCGGATCGGGATTGTGCAGATCGAGCAAGATTTAGATATGTGCGCGGCGAAATTTCCCCACCTGGTTTGCCGGGCTGTCGCGGCGCAGCTTACGGTGGAGGATTTGATTGCGCTGTTTGAGTTCGAGCAGACTGGGGAGGGTGTGAAAGTATCGGCGGAGAAACATTACCGGCTGGTCAGGAGTGAGGAATTGTCGCAGGAAGAGTTGGAGAGTTATCGTATGCGGACAGTGTAAATGGGGTTTGGTCAATCCGTTATGGAGAAGGGCATGGGATATGCAGAGTGTAGATGAAGACGAAGCACGAGAATACCGTATCTCGATGGAAGCTATCGTGGATGCTTATGGCCCAGAAGAACATGCCATGGGCTGGTATTACTATCTTGAGGGCAAGATACAATTCCCCTTTCAGGTGCGATGCATCACTGAGCGGCGTATCTCCCCTCTGAAGGGAGAACAGGCGCGGGCAACCCGAATGGCACCTGAGGATGAATGCGAGCATGAAATGTTCGTCGAGGTCGAATGGAAAAGGCGTAAATTGGCGGTGCCGCTGGCGCAGCTCGAAGCAGTAAACGTCGATGATGAGGATACGTTGGAAGCGATTGCTGACTGGCACTATTGGGTAGCGCGTGGCTATGAATTTTGAGCAGCGGAGTCTCTGATGTTGCGCGCACCTGCGCAAGAGAGGGCTATCTATGGAGATATCATTCTCACAACTCTATCCAAATATCAGCCGCTGGGTTGAAGAACAAGGCTGGGTCGAGTTTGGGGCCGACGAATACAGTAAATCACTGGTACGAGCTTTGGATGATGGTGGGCTGGTCTGGGAAAGCGGACGGCGGTTGAAGAAGCTGGACGACGCATTGGCTGCGTTAGAGGTTGAACTGGAGAAATGGTTTGAGCAGAATGGTTGAGAAGTTCCAGGACGATGACGAGAGGAAGTTATTACCCCCGGAAATCATTTTGCGGTCCAACCTGCAACCGGGCGACATCGGAGCAGTCGTCTCGCTGCACGGCAGCCTGTACGCAACGGAGTACCATCTGGACCATACCTTCGAAGGCTATGTGGCTGCCGGGTTGGCAGAATTTGCCATTTCCTATCACCCGGATAAGGACCGCCTGTGGATTGCCGAGCAGGATGGAAAGATGGCTGGCTGTATCGCGATTGTCAGCCGTCCGGAGGCGCAGGCGCAGTTGCGCTGGTTCCTGGTTCACCCGGACTACCGGGGCCAGGGGTTGGGGCGCCGGCTGTTGGGCGAAGCGATCCAATTTTGCCGGGAGTGCAGGGCCAAATCGATCTACCTGTGGACGATCCGTAACCTCAGATCGGCAGTGCACCTGTACCAGTCGGTTGGTTTCCATAAGACGGAAGAAAAGACGCACGAGCTATGGGGACAGGTGCTTACCGAGGAAAGATATGAAATGAGCTTATGACGGACGATCCGCAGGCCGTCATCGATCTGATTTTAGGTGCTTTTGGCGGGAACGAATTTCCGGTGGTTATACGGAGTGGAAAATCCGCCCTCGTCAATCCGCGGCGCTATGGGGCGGCTACGTTTGGCGATTACGCCCGCTACCGGCTGTCGGTTTTCACTCGCGAAGAAGCCGGCGCGGTCGTGGCTTATCTTCAGTTCAAACGCCAGCGCGACCAGGGGATCGACCGGCCGGCTATCGATGCGGCGCTGGAGGCCTTCCGGCTCGAAAGGGCCCGCGCGGCGCCGACTGCCGAGAGTTTAGGGCAGCATCTTGCCGACCAGCAAGCTTACCTGGCGGCGCTCAGCGAATGAAGGTTTAGCGACTTTTTTCGATTTCTCCCACCGCGACGCGTATTCCCGCCAACAAGGCTTCTTCTTCCTCGTCTGCCACGGTGCGCGGATCGAATACCAGGCGGTCTTCCTGTACCCGGGCAATCACCGCAGGGCGCTGCTGGCGCAGGCGCGCCAGGGAGCGGTCCGGGCTTTTGACTTTCAGCGCCAGCAAGAAGGTCGGCAGCGTCTCGCCGGGCAGGCTGCCCCCACCCACCGTTGATTCGCCGGGGATCACCTCGCCCTGGCCCAGGGCAGCCGCCCAGGCAGCGGCGCGCTGGCGCGTTTGCCCGGCGGGCATGGCGATCATGCGCCAGACCGGGATCTCACGCACGGCTTCATCTTTCAGATAGTGCAGCAAGGTGGCGGAGAGCGCCGCCAGGCAGAGCTTGTCGGCGCGGATGGCGCGCGCCAGGGGATGCTTCTTGAGTTTAGATACCAGGCTGGTTCGTCCGATGATGATGCCCGCCTGCGGACCGCCGAGCAGCTTGTCGCCGGAGAAACACACCAGGTCGGCGCCGGCGGCCAGCGATTCCTGCACCATCGGCTCGTGGCCCAGGCCATAAGCAGCCGTGTCGAGCAGCGACCCGGAGCCTAAATCGTCCACCAGCAGGATGCCGGCCTGGTGCGCCAGCGCGGCGATCTCGGGCAGTTCCGGCTCGCTGGTGAAACCTACCAGGCGAAAGTTGGAGCGATGGGCGCGCAGGAACAGAGCCGGTTTTTCTTCCAGAGCGTCCTGATAATCGGAGAGATGCACCCGATTGGTGGCGCCGACTTCCACCAGGCGCGCGCCGGATTGTTTCATTACGTCTGGCACGCGAAAGCCGCCGCCGATTTCGACCAGTTGCGAGCGGGCGATGACGGCTGCCCGCCGGCGGGCCAGCGCCGAAAGCGCCAGCAGCACAGCGGCAGCGTTGTTGTTTACCACTAAAGCCGCCTCGGCACCGGTAAGACGCTGTAGCAGGCTTTCGGCGTGAACCAGGCGCGAGCCGCGCTTGCCGGCCGGTAGATCGTATTCGAGGGTGGAGTAGCCCAGGGCTACCTGCTGGGCAGCGTGCATGGCAGCCCGGCTGAGCGGGGCGCGGCCCAGGTTGGTGTGGATGATCACTCCGCTGGCATTGATTACGGTTTGCAGGCTGGGGGCCGTCCAGGCTTGCAAGGCGGCGGCGATTGCTTCCTGCAATGCGCCATGCTCGGGGATGGCCTGGGTGCGGGCATAGCCAGCGCGAACTTCATCCAGCACGCTGCGCACAGCGCCTACTACCAACGGACGCCCGTAAGCGACGATCCACTCCTGCGCCTGGGGCGTATTCAAGAGCTGGTCGACGGAGGGAAGATTGCGTAAACCGCTCATACCTGATGCATCAACTCCGGTCGGGATGCCACTGGCTGCGCTCGCGCAGGCGCAACAGCCATTCGATCAAGATCAGGCCAGCCGCCAGGAGCAGCGCCAGAGACAGGCTGACCACTCGACCGATGCGCAGCCAGAGCAAGGTGGGGAGGTAGATGCCCATCCATAGCGACTGGCGGACGATGACAAAAACCGTAGCGGACGGCACGGATGGGAAGCGCCGGTTCAGGTAGGCGACGACCGGCAAGGCTGTCCCGGTCAGGGCCAGTACGCCAAAGAAGAAGAAGGCCCAACGCGTGCCGCCGCTTGGCAGGGTGTAGCTCAAGATGGCATACAGGCCGCTCCACCCTAACGCCATCAGGATGGCAGTCGCAGGCAAAAATGAGCGCACCTGCGGAGTGGATTTTGGGGCAGTATCAGAAACTGCCTGGGGTTTTCCACTGGCGTTCATGATGCTAATGGTTAGCTAAAATGAGGCCACCGCGCCAGCCAGATCGGTATAGATTTCAAAATGCTCTTTCATGCCCGAAATTTCCAGCGTGCGGTCCACTTTCGGCTGTACATTGAGCAGCTTGACATTGGATGGCACGTTACCGGATTCTTCGACTGCGGCGTGAATCGCGGTCCAGCCATCTTCAGGATCCGGCGGTTGAGCGCCGCTCATCAAGCGTGCTGCGCTGTGCAGGGCGACCAGGCCGGAGCTGCTCATGTAAAAAACCTGACCCATATCGAGAACGAGGTGCCGGGTCCCGGCCTGATAGAGCCGGTTGACTTCGGCGATCAAAGCCAAGTAGGTGGAACCATCCAGGTCACCCTGGATGCTCAAAACTGTCACGGGGACGCGGCCCTGGACCTGGCTTGCGCTAAGGTTCATGATAACTCTCCTTCCTTAACTAAAATGCTTTTCTGATCAGCGTCAGGTCGTTGCCTCCATGAGGCCTTGCCTGATATTGCACCTGGTCCATCAGCCGGCGAATGAAGTATATTCCCAACCCGCCCGGAGTGCGTTGCTCCAGACTTAAGGTCAGGTCGGGCGGCGGCACCTGGAGGGGATCGAATTGAGGCGCCAAGTCCTGGATTTGCACCACGAGCGAAGTGTTTTTCCGGCCAACATGAATATCGATTTTCCCCGGTTTGCCGGCGTAGCCGTGCAGGATGATGTTGGTAACAGCCTCATCTACGGCCTGCACCATGTCATCGACCGCGGACGGATGCGCCTGGAGCGCCTGGGCGGTATCCTCAATAAAGCAACGGATCACGGCGAGGTTGTCAAGTTCTGCGGCAAAGGATGCTTTATTCATTGTCGCCAATTATACTAGGGATTGGGTGCTCAGGCGCCAGTTGCCTGGCATCGCGGTTAAGATTGCCCGGTGGATGCCTTTTGGTAGGACGCGGACGAGCAAGGATGAACGGCGGGTGTCGTTTGATAGGATGCAGGACGAGCGCGGATGAACGCGGAGGCTATTCTCTCATTGATCCAGGCTGGCGGGCGCGCCTGGCAGGTCGGCTTGTTTGAGTGAGGGGTAAACGGTCACCCGGTCATCAGGAAGGGTCCACCAATTTTGCGCGACCTGACCTCCCGCAGGTTCCGAACCTGCGAGAGGTCAGGCATGGCAAGTGCAATGTACCTGCTTATGTCTGGCTGAATTCGCCGTCGATTACTTCTTCTTCGGGGCGGGCACCCTGGCCGCCGTTATGCCCGTTGCCGCCGCTCTGCTGAGCGTAGAGTTGCTGGGTCAGGGCATGGAAGGCGATCTGCAGGTCCTCGCTGTGGCGCTTGATGGCGGCCAGGTCGTCGCGCTTGATGGCTTCGCGCAGGACTTCGATTTTGTCCCGGATGTTCTTCCGTTCGCTGTGCGATACCCGCTCACCCAGTTCTTTGAGGGCTTTCTCGGTCTGGTAAACCAGGGTGTCGGCGGTGTTGCGCGCCTCGGCCAATTCGCGGCGGCTGCGATCGGCAGCTTCGTTGGTGCGGGATTCCTGCACCATCCGTTCGATCTCACTCTTGGAGAGATTGGTCGAGGCGGTGATGGTGATTTTTTGCTCCTTGCCGCTGGCCTTATCCCGTGCGGTCACGTTCAAGATGCCGTTGGCGTCGATATCGAAGGTTACTTCGATCTGCGGAACGCCACGCGGGGCGGGCATAATGCCCTCCAGGCGGAAGTGGCCCAGGCTCATATTGTTGGCAGCCATCGGTCGTTCGCCCTGTAAAACGTGTACGTCTACGCCGGGCTGGTTGTCTTCGGCGGTGGAGAAGGTTTCGCTCTTCTTCACCGGAATGGTGGTGTTGCGCTCGATGAGCACGGTCATCACCCCGCCCAGGGTTTCGAGGCCCAGGGAGAGCGGCGTAACGTCGAGCAGGAGAACGTCCTTCACTTCACCAGCCAACACGCCGGCCTGGATAGCGGCGCCGACTGCTACCACTTCGTCGGGATTGACGCCCTTGTGGGGCTCCTTGTGGGTCAGCGAACGCACCAGGTCCTGCACCATGGGCATACGCGTCGCTCCACCTACCAGGACGATTTCGTCCACCTCGCCGGGCTGCATGTCAGCATCTTTCAGCGCAGCGTCGAAGGGCCGGCGCAGGCGTTTCACCAGGTCTGACGAGAGCTGTTCAAATTTCGCCCGGGTCAGCTTGATTTGCAAGTGCTTTGGGCCGGAGGCGTCGGCGGTGATGTAAGGCAGGTTGATTTCGGTCTCCATCACGCTGGAAAGCTCGATCTTGGCCTTTTCGGCCGCTTCGCGCAAGCGCTGCAGGGCCTGGCGGTCTTTGCGCAAATCAATGCCCTGTTCTTTTTGGAACTCATCGGCCACCCAGTTGACGATCACCTGGTCCCAGTCGTCGCCGCCGAGGTGGGTATCGCCGTTGGTGGCTTTGACCTCGATCACGCCATCGCCAACTTCCAGCACGCTGACATCGAAGGTTCCACCACCCAGGTCGAAAACCAGGATGGTCTCGTTGTCTTTTTTGTCGAGGCCGTAAGCCAGGGCGGCGGCGGTCGGCTCATTGATGATGCGCAGTACCTCGAGGCCAGCAATGCGGCCGGCGTCTTTGGTGGCCTGGCGCTGGCTATCGTTGAAGTAAGCGGGGACGGTGATGACGGCTTTGTTCACCGGTTCGCCCAGATAGGCCTCGGCATCAGTCTTCAGCCTGGACAGGATCATGGCCGAGATTTCCTGGGGGCTGTAATCGCGCCCCATGACGGGGATTTTGACGCGGGCATCACCTGCCGGGCCGTTGACTACCTGATAAGAAACCATGGCGCGTTCGGTGGACGTGTCTTCAAAGCGCCGTCCCATGAAGCGCTTGATGGAATAGACTGTATTTTCAGGGTTGATCACACCCTGGCGCTTGGCGGTATGCCCAACCAGGCGCTCGCCATTTTTGTTGAAGCCCACCACGGAGGGCAGCAAGCGTGGGCCTTCTGCAGTGGTGATGACAGTAGGGTCGCCACCCTCCATCACAGCCACCACGCTGTTGGTTGTTCCTAAATCGATACCAATAATCTTAGACATCGTTTTGTTCCTTTCGTCGGAGGTATTCGCCCGTGAAACTCCAGGGGCCTGAGCACACGGAACGGTCTTTACATAATCCTGTGTATAAGATACCGGATTAATGCAAGAAAGACGTTAACATTTCATAGGAGGAATATCAACATCCAGGTTAAAAAGCGCCAGATTTCGACTGCTGAGGCGCCGGATTCCACGATGTTTCTTGATGCAATTTCTTAAGATTCAAGGGTGGCTATGTGGGGGTACTGGTGTGTTTCAGGGACGACGAGGGCATATATGGGGGGGCATTCTTGTCGAGCCCCAGTATTATACGAGGCGTACCCGCAGGGCTAAAATGGCGATTAAACCCGGCGCGCGCTTCTTTCTTTAACGTTTCTTAACCTTAAAGTATTGTGTTTTTTTAGGGATGCGTAGGGTTGGCGTATTGCAAGAAGAGCGGTATTTCTGCTACAATCATGGCGAATGGCCTGCATCCCATTGATATCCAGGGGTAAAACTTCCTTTCAGGCAACATAGATCCAGTTCCATAGTCAGGTGACCGGTATCCTAACGTATATTTGGTAGGATGCTTTTGTATCTTATTGCTATTATTCATTTTGTTTTGAAGCAAGGCTTCGCTTTACAAAATCGCCCATCTTGACGTAAGGTGAAGAAAAATTTGCTCGGAGGAGGAACGTCGTCATGAACGCTCAGCAGGCCTGGCAAGCCGCCCGCGGTCAATTACAGATGGAAATGCCCAAAGCAGCTTTTGATACCTGGGTGCGCGGCGCTGAATTTGTCTCATTCGAAGATGGCAGTTTTATCATTGGTGTGCCCAATGCCTACGCGCGCGATTGGTTGCAGAATCGCCTGGCGAGTACGGTTACGCGTTTGTTGACCGGAATGATGAACCGCACTGTCGAAGTACGCTTCGTCATCTGGCAAAACGGGAATAAACCGGCTGCGCCGGTTGAAGCCAGCGAGGTGGCCGACGAGGACGAAAACGAACTACCGAATCCTACCCTGAACGCCCGCTATTCCTTTGAGAATTTTGTCGTCGGAGCCAGCAATCGCCTGGCCCACGCGGCTTCTCTTGCCGTGGCCGAAAAGCCGGCGCAGGCTTACAACCCGTTGTTCCTGTACGGCGGGGTTGGGTTGGGCAAAACCCACCTGCTGCACGCGATCGGCAATTTGTGCCACCGGCGGGGTTTGCAGGTGCTCTACGTGTCCTCGGAGGAATTTACCAACGATCTGATCAATGCCATTCGCGGCCATACGACGCAGGCCTTCCGGGAAAAATATCGCAGCATCGACGTATTATTGGTCGACGATATTCAATTTATCGCCGGAAAAGAATCTACTCAGGAAGAATTCTTCCATACATTTAATACTTTACACGGACAGGATAAACAAATCGTTATTTCGTCTGACCGTCCACCCAAAGCGTTGGTTACGCTCGAGGAGCGGCTGTGCTCACGCTTCGAGTGGGGCCTGACGGCGGATATCCAGCCGCCCGATTTCGAGACGCGACAGGCTATTTTGCGGGCCAAGGCGGACCGCATCGGTTGTAGGGTATCCCATGAGATGATGGAACTGATTGCCCGGCGGGTGCAATCCAATATCCGCGAACTGGAGGGCGCTCTGACCCGGGTGGCAGCTTTTGCCGATTTGAGCGGGCTGCCGATGACGCCGCAACTTGTCGAAACTGCTTTGGCCGACATGTTGCCGCGGCGGAGTGAGGTCCGTCCAGATGAGATCGTGCGCCGGGTAGCGGATGCTTTTGGCGTCAGCGTGGAGGGCATTTTGGGCCGTGATCGTTCGCGGCAGATTGCGCTGCCTCGCCAGGTGGCGATGTATTTGCTGCGCGAAGAGGCGAACATCTCTCTGCCTCAAATTGGAGATGCTTTAGGCGGACGGGATCACACTACGGTGATGTACGGATGTGACAAAGTCGCCGGAATGCTGGAACAGGACGATCGGTTTCGGCGCCAGGTGCTGGATATCAAAGAACATCTGTATGGCACAAATGGCAACGGGGCAACTCGTTCGATGTAGATGAACGATTGAGACTTGCGAATGTTGGCTCACCGGGAGCGTGCTTACCCCCCGCAGGAAGTTCTGCGGGGGGTAAGCGTTAAGTGATGCGTGTACGAAGCCAGCGCAGGAAGGCCATCAGGCGGCGGTGCCAACGAATCCAGAGGGTGCTGTTTGCTTTTACAGGGGGCGGCGTCTCTGGCCAGGGGTTCAGATCGAGCATTTTGCGCCCGATGTAACGGGCCAGTAACGTCACCGTAGCCAGCACCGGGGCTGCCAATACCAGGCCAACGATGCCGATCAAGTCGGTGGCGACAATGGCGGCAACCAGCACCGCGGCGGGGTGTACTCCCAGGCGCTGCCCCATGATACGCGGCGAAACCAGGTTATCGAAGATCTGGTTCAGGAACAGGCAGCAGCCGACTACCAGCAGTGCATAATAGAATTGTGACAGGCCAAAGTAATTCCCGGTCTGGAAATACGTGACGATTGCCACGAATACCCAGACGAAGAAAGGCCCGATATAGGGAATGAAGATCGCCAGGCCGGCCAACAAGGCAATCACTGCAGGCAAACGAGCGCCCAGGATCAACATCAAAAGATAGTACGATATTACAATGAGAAAGCAAAGCACCAACTGGCCGCGCAAGAAAGCATCCCAGGTCTCGCCCAACTCGTGGATCAGGCGGCGAATATCCGCGGCATAGCCGGGGATTTCGACGTGTACAAGGTCCTCGCGGAACTGCCCTGATTCCGAAAGTAGAAAGTAGGAAACCAGCAGGATAAACAACGCCCAGCCGGCCGTGTTGGCTGCACCGGTTGCAAATGACCCGACCAGCGTACCGGCGCGGCCCAGCATCGGCTCAACCAGGTCCAACACCCGCCGGGTCACTTCTTGCAAATCCAGGTAGGCCATGCTCATGCGAAATGGACCGATGGAGTATTCTTTTGTGGAAAGCTCCTGCACATAGCCGGGCAATTCGGCAATAAATTGCTCGACGGTATCCAGGCTCTGGGTGATTTGCTGAACGATGGCCAGGCCAGCGATGGTGACCGAGGCGGTCAGTAGAATCAACAGCAAAACATAAAGGACATTGACAATCACCCGCCAGGAAATATTGGTTTTACGATTGAGCCAGGCGATAACGGGATGGAACAAAAAAGCCAGGATGAAGGCCAGTATCAGCGGGCCAATAATGTTGCGGAAGTAGAAGAGCAACATGAGCAGCACGGCAGCCGAGGCCAGGCCGATAACCTGCTTGGTGGTTGAACTCCACTTTGGGGATTCCGGGGTTGTGGGCGATAATTGCTGTGTCATAGGGTTTCAGGAGTCCTGCAATTGTTCTTCCGAGGTGGGTACCGTTTTGCGCCACCAGCGCGGGTTCGGAGGTGGGAGCACCTGGGAGATCGCTCCGGGGAAAGGATCTTCGTCCAACAAATTGGCATAGATGTAGCGGCCCAGCACTCGCGCCGAGGCAATGGTCGGCGCCGCCAGGACGACGCCCAGCACGCCAGCCAGCAGGGCGCCGCTTACGATGCCCAGGATCACCACCAGCGGCGGCAGGCGCACCCGCCGCCCGATGATACGCGGGATCAGGTAGTTCAAATCGAATTGTTGGAAAAACAGGTGCATGCCGACGATCAGCAGGGCAAATGCCCAGTTGGGGATGGGCAACCAGGTGGAGCCGGCGAATAAGGCCAACAAGCTGGCCAGGGTCAGCCAGATGGCATGGCCCAGGCTGGGCAAAAATTCTAACAGCCCGGCCAATACCCCCATCGTCAGGGCAAAGGGCAGGCCAATCACCAGGCCAATGACGGTGAAGATAGATGCGACAACCAGGGCAAGCACCATCTGGCCGCGGAAGAAGGCTGCCCAGATGAGGCTGATTTCGGCGCGCAGGCGGATGAAGTCATCTTGATGGGAATCCGGCACCAGCCGCTCGAACCATTGGCTGAGAGTGGGGGAATCTTTGACCAGGTAGAAGGACACCACCAGGATGAAGATGACCCAGATCAATGACGAGATAACGTCAATTGCCAGACGAATCGTCTGTTCAAACATCGGCTGGATCAGGTCGCGGATCGAACCGGTCAATTGTTCCAGCGTGGTTTGCAGGTTAAGCGTGTATCCGCCGAAGGTGTAGCGTTGATCGATCAGCGTCTCGAATTCGCCCAGGTAGCGGCGAAAGTTGACATCCAGATCTTGCGCCTGGCCGGCCAGGGACGGAACAAAGACCATCGGGAATGCAACCAGCACAATCAGAAGCACCAGGTAGGCCAACAGTGTGGCTATGGCACGGCGCAAACGATAACGCATCTCGAAATAGTTGGCCAGAGGGAGGAGGATGTATGACAGGATGGCGGCCAGGATCAACGGCGCGATCACCGCGTTGAAGCGGTAAATCAGATAGATGCCCAGCCCGAGCAACAGGAGGATGACGATGAGCTTGGTAGTTGGGGACCAGCGCGATCTCGGTGTGAACATAGCCCCATTCTAGCCGCGTTGGGTCAAATTGACAACACAGGAAAAGAAGAATTATTGGGGAGCGATGACCCCTACTCGTGGGGGGCATCGCTCCCCAATCTCCTCTTTTTAGACAACCTCACCAGGGAGTTCGATCAATTCAAGATAAAGGACAGCACGATCAGTACGCCAAAAAAAGATCCGGCGAGAATAGCGATGCGCTTAAGGTCCTTAAGGGTCTGACTGTAATCGGGGTTAAACTCCGTATCATAAGATCGGCCGGCCAGGCCAGTACCCATCGAGATGGTCGTTTTGGGCGCTGCGGCAACGGTGGATACAGCCTGAGGGGTCTTACGGGTCTGCTTCTTCTTCGATGACATGTTTCACTAACTCCTTTTATTTACCTTACACTTCACGTGAGGCACGCCAAGTGTGAAATACAAAAAATTGCTCTTTCCGGTTAACCGCCTGTTTGGAGGCGGGCGATGACTACGATGCGCAGATTATCCTTGAGGTAAGGATAACAAGAAATCAAGGTCGTCGTGGGCTGCTGGGTGGGCGCCATCACCTCGACAGCGGTTGGTTGGACGATCCTGGTGTCAACCACGATATACGTATAGGATCGCTGGTTGGTGTAGACGACCACCAGATCGCCTGGCACCAATCGATCCAGGTCGCGGAATATCTCGCCAAAAATGTCGTTGTGCGCCGAAAGCACCAGATTACCGCGCTGGCCCGGGTTGGAAGTGCCGGGATGCTGCCCAACGCCTTTCTTGAGCTGTTCCCATCCATCGCCCTGGACGATGGGGGCGTCTACTGCCAGGGCAGGGATCTGCAATCGCACGGCCTGTTCTGGCCCTGGGGTAGGCAGCGGGGCGTTGAACAGGGATCGCACCAACGGGCGCAGGTGCTCGGGGATTTCCGCCTCATTGAAGCGAGTCCCGCCAGGGTCGTTCGGCGGGGTATGCCCGGAGGGCAGCACGACGGCTTCGATGAGCGGTGTAGGTGTTAAGGTGGGTTGTTCGATGGCCGCCACGACTTCCCGGTTCAATTCCTGGATCACGCTCAAGCCGTTGAAGATGATGAAGATGAACCCGATAACGGCGCTGACCTCGATGAGCAACAAAAAACCATCCAGGATGCGCCTGCCGCGACCACGCGGCGCGGCGACCGTTTCTTGCTCGAGTACATCTGTCGCCCATCCTTGCGGCTGGGAGGTGTCCAGGTCGGAGGCAATTTGAACCAATCGCCCTGAGCGCCGGTAGCGCTCCAGGCGTTCTTGACGGACGATGCGACGCTTTTCTACCAGCAGCCAGCGCAGCTCGTCGATCGTTAGGTCCTGCGGTGACTTGTGCTTGGGCACGGTGTGCAATTATACCTCAACTTGGCCGCCTGGGAATGAATATTTGCGAGGCGCGACGAAATGCGGCACCTGAGACGCCCCAGGCAAAACCTTATTTGGGTGATGAGTGACCCGTTGCTGAGTCATCGGGGCCGCTCACTGATTTTGCGTGACCTGCAAGGCGCGAGCGGTTTTTCCGGGGCGGGCGGGGGAGCAACATGGGGGTGCGCGCCCTGTATTCCAGATAGGCTTCCCCATATTCGCGCACCAGTTTTCGCTCTTCGAAGTAGGCGCCGATCACCAGGTAGATGCTCAACCCGAGGTATAGAATGAACAGGTTCAAGGTCATTACCGGAGTCAGCCAGATGAATATCAAACCGGCGGTATACAACGGATGGCGCACCCAGCGATAAAGCCCGTGGGTCACCAGCACCGCCGGGGCGTCGCTGGCCGGGGAAAACAACTGATCCAGGCCAAGAAAAGACCACAGCCCGGTTTGCAGTAAGCCAATCAGCAGCGTCAGAGCGGCCAGAAGCTGAATGAAAATTGCAAAAAATGCCCAGGGTAAGGGTATCGTATAGAGCGGGTGATCGGGCAAAAGCGCGGCGAGGGCCAACACGGGCAGCAGGCTGATGATGGAAAAGATATTATATGCCAGCCGGTAAACCCGGCCGGCGGTCCGCCCCAATAGCTGCGCCGCCAGGGACTTGGCCTGGCGGGATGCCAACCAGGAGTGTACCAGGCCATATCCGGCGATCGAAAGGACCAGGAGTGCGACGCTCACCGTTCTTTCGGCCGCCAGATCTGTACCAAATCGCCGCGAGTATTTATATCCAGACCGCCCCAGCGCTCGATGGGCAGGCTCACCTGTGCCAGGGCGGCAGTGGGCATTGGCTGGTTTTCGCCGGTGAGGAGCTTTAAAAGGTCCTCTATTCCAGGATTGTGCCCTACGACCATCACCCGCTGGCATTCGTCGCTGACTTTTGCCAGGGCATTCAGGTAGGCAACCGGTGGGGCGGCGTATAATTCGCGCAGCAACAGCAGGTCGCGGCGATAATTGCACCCTTCGATGACCAGTTCAGCGGTGTGGCGGGCGCGTTTTGCCGTTGAACTGATGATCAGATCCGGGAGCAAGCCCTCGGCGCGCAGCCACTCACCGACGCGCGGCGCGTCGGCTTTGCCGCGTTTGTTCAAGGGGCGCTCATGGTCCGGCAGATCCGGCTCATCCCAGCCGGATTTGGCATGGCGCAGGATAAACAGTGTCTTCATGAAACCACCTCGACCTGCTCTACTTTCAGCCGATCATCGATTTGACGATATCGCCTATCGAGACGATGCCAACGACTTTGCCCTCGTGAAGCACTGGCAAATGGCGGAAGTGCCCATAGGTCATCACGCGCATACACTCATCCAAAGGCTGGTCGAGCCGGGCATAAACCGTCTGGGGAGACATTATTTCACGTACCCGGGCCTGTGATGGATCGATGTTGCTCAAGAGCACCTTGCGGGCATAATCGCGTTCGGAGAGCATGCCGACCAATTTTTCATCCTCCAAAACCGGCAGCGCACCGACGTTCTTTTCGGCCATCAGCAGCAGGGCCATATAAATTGTCTCGTCGGGGTGAATCGTCCAAACCACGCATTCTTTTGACTCGAGTAAATCATCGACGGTGTGCATATTTATCCTTCCTGGGTGGCAAGCAGTTGCATGACCTGCTCGCCGTTCAGAATCAGGTGATAGGGCATCCAGGCAATGCCAAACAGGTCGATGTAGACGTCTTTTTTGAGCGGGCGGATGGTTATTTCCGCCACCTGGCTGGCAACATCACCCCAACGCCGGCCGATCTCGGCCAGCTCCTGCTCCAATTCTTGTTGCAGAGCGTCTAGCTGCTCCTGCAATTGTTCCAGTTCTTGCAACGATTGTTCCACTTCATCTGCGGCCCGCTGCGTCTGGCGGCGCTTTGCCATCGAAGCGCTGATGCGTTTGTTGCGTCCTTTGAACAACAAGCCTGCGACGGTGGCAACGTGTTGGACCGCTTCCGCTGCCCGGTGCTCGCTCAGATCGGAACGGTCCTGGTCCAGTTCTTCGCGGGCCGCAGCCAATCGCCGGACGAGCGGGGCAGCTTTTTTCTCATGGGCCTTGCGGGCCTTGTCCATTTCGGCGTCACGTTGGAGTTGGGCTTTATCGCTGCACATTTTGCGAAAATCGGCCTGGGAGGTGTCTGGGGCGGCGTAGATATCCAGGGCCTCATTGGCGCGCACGACCGCTTCACCGGTGCGATAAACCCAATCCAGGAAGTCTTTTTGCAGGGCTGCCAGTGAGCGGCCATCGTTGAGCGGCGCTTCGAGCCTGGTGAAGCGAGCCAGGGGTTTTGGCTGGGTTTCCATCCGTTGAGGGGCCTGCTCCTGGGCCAGGAATTGCTCCCAGCGCACAATGCCCCGCGGGTTCAGCACGGTCGCCAGGACGGCGCGTCGCTGTTCATAATCCAGATTGTAACGGCGGTTCAGAAAGCGCACGCTGGCCTGGGCGAGCAGGGCAGGCTGGTAGACCAGGCCCAGGCTTTGATAGCCGGCTGGTACCGGCTGCGGGCTGGCGCGGACAGCCACATCCAGGCTCAAGTTGGCCGGCAAGATGTATTCGGCTGCGCCGGCCGGCAGGGCGGGGCGTTCGGTGCTCAACCTGGCCTGCCAATCGGCGACCGGTGCAGGCTGCAGGGCGCTGGCGGCTGGCCGGGCAGTGGGGGCTGCTGGCGGGGCGCCAGCCCCATCACGTGCCTGGACGCTCACCGGCGTACCTGCCAGCGGGGAAGGGGCTGCTGCGCCGGCGGGTGGGGATTTCTCGGCTTGGGGCAACACCGCGCCTGCCAGGCGGTTCAGCGCCGGAATCTGCGTGCGGCTGAGCGGCCCGGCCAGGTAGTTCATTACCCAGCGGGTCTGGAAAAGCAGCGGTTCTTTGTTGTGAACGTTATGCAGCAAGAAAACTCGCTTGCCCAGGGCGGAGATCAGGCGGTCATACGCGCCGCGATCCATCACCCCGGGTTGGGCGCCCTCCAGCCCATCCAGCAGGCGCTGCTTATCCTGATCGGCTTGCAGCTTGCCGATGAACCAGGTGCCTGTGTTCGAAAGGCCCTTGTAATCCAGGTCGACGGGGTTTTGGGTGACCAGGGTCAGACCCACGCCGAAAGCGCGCGCCTGTTTGAGCATGCGGATGATGACCGATTTGGATGGCGGGTTCTTGACCGGCGGCAGGTAGCCGAAGATTTCGTCGAAATAGATCAAGGCGCGCAATGCAGAGCTGCCATTCTGAGCGCGCATCCACGCCTCGATGGCGGAAAAGAGCAGGGTGACGAAGAACATGCGTTCGGCGTCGCCCAGGTGAGCGATGTAGAAAACACTGTGGCGAGGCCGGCCGTCTGGCCCGTATAACAGGCTCTCGATGTCCAACGATTGTCCCTGGATCCAGGCTTCAAAGGCGGGGGCGGCCAGGATGTTGTTCAACATCATGGCCAGGTTGAAACGATCTTTGCTGGGGAAGAAAGTATCCACTTCGAATACCCCCAGTTTGGCGAAGGGAGGATGCTGGGTTTGCAAGATCAGTTGCTCGAGGTTCAAATCCTGGCCTTGATTCCAGGCGTGTTCCAGGATGTTGGAAAGCAAGATGTGCTCTCTCGAGCGCACCGGGTCGATGTCTTCCAGGCCGATCAAGCCGAGCAAGGCAGTCACCGTGGCGGAGATTTTCTCGCGCAGCGCCTCGCGGCCGCCTTGACCTGGCAGGCGGGGCGCGGCGAACGACGCCAGGATGTTGACCGGGATGCCCGCATCCGAACCAGGCGTAAACACGGCGAAGTGGGCAGCTTCTTTCAGGGCGTGCAGCCGCTCACGGTCGACGTCCCAGTCTGCCAGCCCATCTTTCCACTGCGACGCTGCCGCGGCGGCGGCCTGTTCGACGGTTTGCCCGGAGCGGCGGGCCTGGTCAGCGTCTATCCAGGGCTGGAAATCCGCTGGCAGCAGATCGGGGAAGTGAAGCAAGAGATTGGTGATATCCCCTTTCGGGTCGATCATCAGCGCGGGGATTTCAGCCAACGCGGCTTCTTCCAACAGACCGATACACAGGCCGGTCTTACCCGAGCCGGTCATACCCACGACGACCGCATGGGTGTTCAAATCATCGGGGTCGTAAAGCAGAGGTTGTTCGGTGGTAGCCTTTTTCTTTGGGTCGAAGACCCGCCCTAAGTAGAATTTGCCTTGCGTGTCCATCATGGTCAGGAATCGGTCGATGAGTAGATGAGTAATCGGTTATCGGGCGCCCAGGGACTGAGCGCTCAGGGTCCAGTGTAGTAGACGCGGTAAATGATACCACCGGCGTCGTCAGAAATGAATAAGCTGCCATCCGGGCCGGGGCGCACATCCACCGGGCGACCCCAGGCCGCCCCGCCGACCAGCCAGCCGACAGCGAAATCTTGCACCGGGCCAGGCAGGCCGTTGATGAAGGGGATGCGCACCACTTTGTAACCGGTGGGCACGCTGCGGTTCCACGAACCGTGGAAGGCGACGAACAGGCTGCCTTGATAATCTGCCGGGAACTGGTCCCCGGTGTAGAAGGCCAGCCCCAGCGGGGCGGAATGGGCCTGCATCTCGACCGCCGGAGGCGCCACGCCCTGGCAGGCGCCCGGGCCGCCGAACTCGGGATCGACGATGCGCCCGGCATGGCAGCGCGGCCAGCCGAAATCCAGGCCGGGCTGCACCAGGTTGACCGTCTCGGGCGGAGAGTCATCGCCCAGCAGGTCACGGCCGTTGTTGGTCGCCCATAACTCATCCGTCCCCGGGCGGAAGGTGATCCCCACGGCGTTGCGCAGGCCGCGGGCGAAAACCGCCTCGCCGCTGCCATCCGGGTTGTAACGCACGATCGCTGCCCGGCGCGGGTCGGCTTCTTCACATACGTTGCAGGAAGAACCGACCGAGACGAAGAGGGTTTGCCAATCCGGGCTGAACAAAACCGTGCGGGTGTTGTGGCCGCCGGATGGCAGACCGCCGATGACCGTCTCGCGCTTCTGGAAGACACCCTGTCCATCCGGTTCGCTCAGGCGCAGGATACGGGTCGTTTCACCGACGTACAGCGAGCCATCCTGGTAGAACGCCAGGCTGCTCGGCCTCTCCAGGTTGCTGGCTACCACCTGAATGGCGTCTGCGTTACCGTCATTGTCCAGGTCAGGCAGGCGTACAATCCGTCCTGCGCCGCGCTCGGCCACGTAAAGCTGCCCATCCGGGCCGATGGTCAGCATACGCGGGTTGGCCAGGCCGCGGGCGTACACGCCGATGACGAAACCCGGCGGCAGGGCGATGGGTTGTTCGGGAGGGGTCAAGTTCAACGATAAAACCGGCCGGGTAGGCGGTGGCGGAACGGTTTGCGTGGCGGTTGGGACAAGTGCCTGGGGAGTGGCGGGCGCGGAAGTGGGGAGCGCCGGAACAGGCGAGGCAGACACAACGGTCACCATCGGCGAGGGCAGTACAGCCGTTGGAAGAGGGATCGATGTTGGAGCGGGAACATCCGCAGGGCTGTTCGTTGGAGCGGCGCCTGGGGTACAGGCAGCCAGGCAAACGACGAGAAATACCAATAAAAGGGACTTGCTACCATTCATTTCTTTGAACTTCCTCCGAAAGTCATTAAGGCGCGGCCCGCTCGTAAATCTTCTGAAATTCGCCCTGGAAAAGGGCGGCGATTTCGGGATTGTGAATGACCAGTAAATTTTCATCGTTGCGGGTTTCGGCCGAGCGGGTGAAATTGTAAGAGCCGAAGACCACGGTTTCGCCATCCACGATGATCACCTTGTGGTGCATGTTGTCCGGGTTGCCATCCAGGCGCACGTCCAGGCCGGCAGCCTGCAGGCGCTCGAATTCGCTACCGCTGTTCGAGCGGGCCTGCGACGCATCGATCACGCCGGATACGCGCACGCCTTCCCCGGCGCGCTCCAGCATGGCGGCGGAGATCTCATCCGAGGTGAACGAGAAAGCCAGGAACTGGATGGTGTGCCGGGCGGCGGCGAGCAGGTCCTCCAGCTTCGCCTGGCAGCCATCCTCCGGCGCAAAACACACCTCCAGGCGGGCGTCTTCTACGACCAGGATGGGGACCGGCGTATCCGCTGGCGAGCCGGGGCCAAACCGGCGCCCCAGGAACATCTCCTCGAATTCGGCGGTGTAATCCTGCGCCAGTTGCGCTGAACGGATGCGCACCAGGTTGTTATTGTTCTGGTAAGCATCGGCGTTCGAATAATTCATCGACCCGCTCCACACTTCCTGGCGGTCGATGACGGTGAACTTATCGTGCATCAGGCCTTCGCTGCGGTCGTCCGACACCGGGATGCCAGCCTCGATCAAAGCCTGGACGGCTTTTTCATCCAGATAGTCGCTTTCCGTGACCAGGCGGACTTCGACGCCGCGCTGGCGCGCTTCGAGCAAGGCGTCGCGGATGCTCCACAGGTTGAGGCGCAACACGGCCACGTCGACTGAAACCTGCGCGGCGCGGATTGCCTCAGCCAGGGCCTGGTCCGGGCCACCGCGCCGGGTCTGGCTGTGCGGATCGTCCGGGTCGGTGAAATAGACCGTGTATGGGCGGGCGGATGTGACCGCGGTGGGAAGTCGGGTTGCCGTAGCGGGCCGGCTTTGCGGCGCAGCAAGCTGGCAACCCAGCACGGCCAGCAATACAAGTGGAGACAGGCAAAGCAGATGGCGACAGCGCGGGGAGAGCCTCAAGGTAAAATCCACAGCGCAGGTGTAGAGAGCTTCAAGTCAAAGTGGATGTCTTTGACCATATCTTTGCGCCCGGCTTCGACCGCCATGACGATAAATTCAGCCGTAGGGCGGATGTCTTCCATTGCTAAAGTCACCGGCGCGAAGCGCGCCGGCGGGCCGGACCGGATGGCCGGCGGCTGCAGCAGCAAGCTGCTGGCCTGGTTGAGCAGCGCTTCCAGCGGCAAGCTGAAAGCCGGGACAAAGAAACGGCGGGGCTGGCTCCAGAAAACTTCCGACTCCTGGGCGCTCTTGCCCGACGAACGGTAAACCTGGCGGCGCATGCTCACCTGGCCATCCACCACCCAATAGGGCTTGCCTTGCGCGGCAGCCGGGATGGATGCGGCGTAATATACCTGCAGCGGGGCCAGGCCTTGCTGTGGGTCGAGGTACTGCCCTTGCCCGCAGTTGGCGCACACCCAGGCCACCTCGTCGCTTTCCGCGGGGACCGGCGTCGAGCATTTGAGGCACACCAGGGGGACTAGTTGAATTGATTGATCCACTTTTCGACTTCCTTGGCCGAGAGAGAGCCAACGATGGGGGAACTGCCGATCTGTTCCATGAGGCCCGGCCCGCCGCGGCGATATTCGTACTGCTCGCCGTGGCGGAAGGTGCGATAGGCAGTGAACATCATCCCGGCTCCTATCGCCAACAGGGCCAGCGCCACCCAGCCCAGGTCGCTATCGTTGCTGGAATACAGCAGGAAGGCGGGGACGTCGACGGCCAGGAAAGCGCCAACCGCCATGCCGGCCACCAGCACCGCCGCCCGGTAGAGCGTGTTTCCGGGGGCCTTGCCGTACAATACCTGCCCTCCGTAGCCGTCCACCACGACCTGGAAGGTGCGCCCACGGAACAGGTAACGCAGCACCCATAACGGGTGGTAGACCAGGCCAAAACGGCGGCGTACCGAGCGGATGAAGGCCTGCGCCACACGGTCCAGGCCGGCTTTTTGCGCCACCTGCTTCTCGAACTGCGCCTCGGCGGCTTCGCGCGCATCGCTGGACGAGCCGACCGGCTCGAAGACCATGCCCTGGTTGTGCAGTGTATCGGGATCGAATGGCTGCAGCGCCTGTTCGGCAATCGAAACCTGGGCCACGCCAAACTCGCCTACGTCGCAGGCCGCGCCGTTCCAGGTCATGTCCTGGACCACGCGCATTTCGCGTGGCTCGTAGCGCTTGTGATCGCCGCTGCCCACCTGTTTTTCGCCGAAGACCCAGGCGCCGACGCGCGCCCATATCGTCCAGAAGGGCAGGTAAACCAGGAATGCCTCGCTCACCTGCGCCTGGCGGGCAGCGGCCGGGGCAATGGCCATGTTGCCGGACAAGAACTTGCGCAGTCCGTCCAGGGCCGCCTGGCGTTCTATCTGCCGGGGCACCTGGTAACGCAGCAGGCCGCGCTCGCCGCGCACGAAAGAGCGCAGCTCGCAATAGGGGCAGCGGACGATGATCTGCCCTTCGGGGATGGGCACCATGCCGCCGCAATTGGGACAGGAAAGGCCGTGAAGGGTTTCTTTTTCGCTCATATCTTTGCCGCAATCCACGCCGCCACGCCGAACAGGATGGGGGCTGCCACCAAACCGATGCCGGCACACAAAGCCAGGCCGATCCCGGCGCCGCTGCTGCCGTCGGAGGCGGCGCCGATGATCGGGAATAACGCCAGGCACAGGAAGACCAGCGCGGTCGTACAACCGATGGTGAGGTAGGGCGCTTCGGCCTTGGCCGGGTATATGTTGGCGAAGACGTTGCCCGTCGCACCTTCCACCAGTGCGGTGTAGGTGTGGCCCTGGTAGGCATACTTGAAGGTATACAGGGGGAGGTGCACCAGCGATTGCTCCATCACCTGCGCCTGGCTGCCGGCCTGCTGGCTGCGCCATTCCAATGCGGCCTGCAAGGGCACCGTTGGAGCCGTGGCGCGGGCGTCGATGTCTACGGTGTATTTGCGCAAATCGCCGGCGGGCAGATGCAGGCGGGTGATTTCGCTCACCGCGGTGGCCGCGGCGGGCATCAACTGGATTTCTTCCTTGCCGTTCGGCTGGCGGCTTTTGAAATACCACATGGGGAAATATTCGAACGAGACGCCGGTGAGGCGCGATTTCTGGTCCAGGTCTTTCACCGTCTGATTGCCGGCCATCCAGCGCGCCAGGGCGCCGCGCGCCTGGGCTTCATCCAGCGTGGGAGCCAGGTACCAGTGAAAGACCACCCGGGCTTTATCCAGGTAAACGGTTGAATTGCAGTAGGGGCAGGCCAGGAAGATCTGCCCTTCGTCAGGGTGCAGCTCACCGCCGCATTGGGTACAGGTCAATACAGTGGCAGGTAGATTGGCTTCCATAAAGGTAAATTATAGCAGAAATTGAAAGTTTGTTCTGCGGTTATGCGCGCCCGGATGGGGGACACTTGCAGCTATAGCCGCGCCAACCGCCTGCTTTCCGTAAGCAGTGGTTCGTGGTCAGTGCGCAGGGGTCGAGATAAATATCGTTGATGTCAAAGTTTTCGACCAGGTAGTGACTCCAACGCAGTGAATAGCGGTATAAGCTAGAGCAACACGGCCTGGACGACGATCAACGACGCGCCGCACGGCAAATTGCATCATTCGTGCCCTAACAGATCATCCAGCGTTTTCAAATCCACCAGAACGCCGCCGGCCTGCCCCATTTCGGCTGTCGCCGCCGGGGTAAAGCCGCTGCGCCCGAAGAGAGCATAATGCACTTTCCAGCCCGCGCCGGCTCCGGGCAGGTCCTTCAACACCAGGGGAGTTTTGCGCTCGATCAACTCTCTGATCACCTGGCGGTCCACCTGCTCCATGCCCCATTTGCACTCGCCCAGCAAGATGTCGTGCGTTTTCCAGTTCAACGCGGCCACGTCCACCTGGACCTTGCTGCTCCAGTGGCTGCCGATGCTGTCGGGGGCAAAAGGCAGCCTTCCTGCCTTGCTCTGCATCCACACCCACTGGCGCGCCAGGCTTTCGAAAGCGGTCGATCCGACAAATGCCCTCAGATTCCTGCGCACGGCTTCAAGCACCTGATCCAGCTCGAAGGGCGGCGAGGATAGAAACGGTTCCAGGAATTGGAAGTAAAAGCGGAAATAAGGATCGCTCAGGTGATAACGGCCACTGCGAGAGCGCCTTTGCTGATCCTTCGGCAGCGTAACCGGCAGCCGGCGTTCAACCAGGCGCAGATCTTGCAGCGTGTTGAGATAGAAATTCACACTCGTGCTGGGGATAAAAGCCCGGTCGCTGATCTCGGTCAGAGTATGCGCTCCGCCGCCGATGGCTTTCAGGATCGCCAGGTAGCTGGCCGGCTCACGCACTTCATCGTAAAGCAAGAAGGCCGGCTCGGCCAGGAACATCGCGCCGCGATTGAGCATCACATGGCGGATATTGCCGATCAAATCCAATTCAGCGTCCAACCAGTCGAGATAAGCAGGGATGCCGCCCAGGATGGCGTAGACAGCCACGCGCTCGGCAGCATCCCATTGGGGGAAGAACTCCGCCAAACTCGAAAAGGGTAGAGGTTCGAGATGCCATTGGGCGTTCATGCGCCCAAATAACGGCGATTGCCGCGCAAAGAGCGCCTGCATGACGCGCACCTGTGAACCGCATAAAACGATGACGATCTCGGATTTTTGAAAGTGTTGGTCCCAGGCATATTGAAGCGCCGAGAGCATCGCCGGATCTGCATCAGCCGCATAGGGAAGCTCATCCAGGATGAGAATCTGGCGCTTTTCCAGCAGAAGGGGGGCAGCCGCATCCCACAAATCGGGCCAGGAACGATACACCGGCACAGATGTCGTTGGGACATTCATAATTTTTCCCAATAACCGGGTGCGTTGTTGGGTGGCGTTTTCTTTGACCGCCTCCCAGTACGTGTAGGTTAACCTGCTTTGCGCTGCCCATTGTAAGAGCAACTCGGATTTTCCTACCCGGCGGCGCCCGAACATCAAAGCCAGTTGCGCCGGGCCGGGCCGCCTGCGGGTAAGTAAACTGTTGAGAAACTCAAGCTCTTGTCGCCGGTCTACAAACATGCTGGCCTCCGCCAGGAAGTGGACACAAATATTATAGCCGTAACTATTATAGTCCAGACTATAATTTTATCGAATTTTTTAATCGATTAATTCCCCCGTTCCCCGGCGCCGAGCGGTGAGCACCAGATTGCCGTCGCCAACCGGATCGAAGGAGCGCCGGCCATGCTGCCGCAGGAAAGCGGCGTAGTGAAGCCGGCGGCGGCATGGGCTTCGTCCAGCGTGTGAGCCAGGTACCGGTGAAAGACGCCTCGGGCTAAAGCCCGGTATACGGTTGAATTGCGGTGTGGACAGGTGAGGAAGATTTATCCCCTGTCAGGGTGCAGCTCACCGGCGCATTGGGTACAGGTCAATACAGTGGCAGGTAGATTGGCTTCCATAAAGGTAAGTTATAGCAGAAATTGAAAGTTTGTTCTGCGGGCGGCGCCCGCGGCACGTACTACTTCGACGCCTTCGTCTCACGGCGGGAGAGCTACATCGGGCTGCGCCGCCGGCGCTTCCCGCCGAGATGGGACTGTCATCGATCCCGGCTGCGCCGCTGAACGAGCCGATCAGCACCACGCTGGTGATCGGCTACAGCTACGATGCGCTGAACCGGCTGACGGGGGCGGATTACAGCGACGGGGCTTACTTCCCCTACGGGTATGATCCGGTGGGCAACCGCCTGGCGCAGACCACGCCGGGAGGCGCGGCGAATTATGCCTACGATGACGCCAACCGGCTGACTAACGCCGGCGGGACTGGCTACACCTGGGATGCCAACGGCAATCTGTTGTGGGATGGAGTGTATAGCTACACCTACTCGTCTGCCAACCGGTTAGTAGCGGTCAGTGGTCAGCAATCGGCTTTCAGCTTCGAGTATAATGGCGAGGGAGACCGCGTAGCGCAAACCGTGAACAGCATGACCACGAACTATACTCTCGACCTGGCCTCTGGCCTGACCCAGGTGCTGGCCGACGGTGAGCAAACCTACCTGTATGGGAATGGACGCATCGCGCAATACCGCGCCGGCGGCGCCGATTACTTCCTGGGCGACGCCCTGGGCAGTGTGCGCCAGTTGGTGGATGCGGATGGGGAGGTGACGCTGGCGAAGAATTATGAACCCTATGGCGAATTGATGGACAGCGCAGGGAGCGGGGGGACCAGTTACGGATATACCGGAGAGATGACCGATCTGACGGGATTGGTGTATCTGAGAGCACGCTATTATGCGCCCTGGCAAGGCAGGTTCCTCAGCCGGGATACGTGGGAAGGAGATTATACTCGCTCACTTTCTTTGAACAAATGGATCTACGTCGAGTCGAATCCGGCCAACTTCGTAGATCCGAGTGGTTATATCAGAGAAACTGATAAACAAGACGCGGATAGCATCATCGATGATCTTTGGAAGATTTATGGCGTTCTGATTGAAAAGGACTATGGTTATGTGCCTTCCGGCGCGCAAGGGTACGGGCAGTGCAGTAGTCAGTGGGCTGAGGGTGCATGGAGAAGAATTGAAGAACTCAGATGGGCTAAAGATGCGATAGAACTGACATCCCTTAAATTGAGTGGTGGTGTGAGTAATAACCCAAGGAAATTCACATCTGCAATGGGAGCTATTAGAATTGGACGAACCCCAGGGAAGTTTTTCAATAATCAACTCCGATCGTTCGCACCGCCTGGATCATTGGCTAAAATATCTTACAGTGTAGTCATTACAGATTACGATACTCACGATGAAATGCGTTTGAAATATACGGTGATCCATGAGCTAGGACATGCCTGGGACAGTAATACCGGCTGGAAGTTGTCAGATGGAATGAAAAAATTGCTTAAGAATGAAATTTGTATATATGAAGGTATAGGCTATGGCCAACCCAACCATTATGTGTGTCATTATGATGTATTGGCAGGTCAAGTTGAAGATCCTGTGGGGAATCCGAACAAAAACTCTATACCCTATCCTAATGATGATAAGAACCTTGTTCTTTCCAGAGATATCCAGGGACCTTGGGAAGATTGGGCAGACTCTTTTGAGGTGTATGTCTATCCAGATTATTTCAAATTTCTTAAGTGGAAACTGTTGGGTCCAATCAGAAGGAAATACATCGATGATGCAATTAAGGCCATACCGTAACGAAGATTTATTTTCTGCAATCTGCCTAGCAGCAGGGCTTATCGGCCTGGCTCTGACCCTGGGTGGATGCGAGCGCATTGTATCCACACGAGAGCCAACGCTGGCTGACCGCAGCTTTGTGACCGGACGGCCCTGTGCCCCGCCTTGTTGGTATGGTCTGGAAGTGGACAAATCCACTGAAAAGGATGTGGACGATAAGCTAAGAGAACTGCCTTTCGTTGACCAAGCAGCGATTGAGAAATCATCTGTTGTCATATTTGACTATTCCGACGTGACGCAAGTCGATTATGGCTGTGTTGACCCGAAGGGTAAATATTGTGGGTATATTTTCCTTGCAGAAGGCGTGATAAAGCAGATCAATCTTGATATCTACTATGAACTTTCCTTGCAAACAGTAGTTAACCAATTAGGTACACCAACAGCAGTAAGCTGTACGCAATCTCCGCATGGTAAACACCCGAGTATTTTGTATGTGGATTGGCTGGATAGGGACATCAGTGTAAAAATCGATGGAAACCCGGCGTTGTGTGACGATCTGAACAGAGGCGCTGCTCTGGCCCCTGATCTGCAGGTGATAGTAATCTCTTACAGTTCAAAAGATATTATTGCCCCCTGGGGGTGTTATCTAAGAGATTGCCTGGCTTGGCCTGGGTTTAAGAAATAGTATCTATGACTTCTTGCCATTGAAGGGAAACAAATTCAATGGTGATAGGTCAGGTGAACAGTTGCGGCAAACCACCAACGGGGTAACGACGAACTACGCCATCGACCTGGCCGGCGGTCTGACGCAGGTGCTGGCGGATAGCCAGCATACCTACCTGTATGGGAATGGGCGCATCGCGCAGTACCGCGCCGGCGGGACGGACTACTTCCTGGGCGACGCCCTGGGCAGTGTGCGGCAGTTGGTGGATGCGGATGGGGAGGTGACGCTGGCGAAGGGGTATGAGCCTTATGGGCAATTGATGAGCAGCGCGGGGAGCGGGGCGACGAGCTATGGGTTTACCAATGAGTGGATGGATGCTACAGGGTTGGTGTACCTGCGCGCTCGCTACTATGCGCCGTGGCAGGGCCGGTTCCTCAGTCGGGATGCATGGGATGGAGATTATAACCAACCTCTTACACTCAATAAATGGCTTTATGTCTCGGCAAACCCAATTAATTTTACAGATCCTATGGGCTTGTGTTTGGATGATGATGGAGATGGTCACTGTGATCCATATCCCATACATTATTATGGAATGGCGCTGAGGGCTACTAGAGTAGGTGCTCCGCCTATACCGGATTGGTTTAAGGATTTGGCTTGTAAAGATTCAGTAATGATCCCAACTCATTCGATGAGGACAATATCGGTCAACATATCTCCTTATCCAGGTGTGATCACATTCTCTTACAACCTTGCCCGGACGATTAAGCCGATATCCCCAGTCGGGAATATCGGAATGTTGCGCGGAACTGGAGAGGTATCTGTTTCAATCCGAACGTTAATTGCCGAGGTGGGTGGTTACAGACTCAGGACGGATGTCCACGCGGTAGCAGCAGGGGCTGGTATTTTATTTACTGCTGAAAATCG
This sequence comes from uncultured Anaerolinea sp., assembly GCA_964595435.1. GTDB lineage: Bacteria > Chloroflexota > Anaerolineae > Anaerolineales > UBA4823 > RBG-16-57-11. The sequence continues at coordinate 106,656 of CAZQQJ010000025.1, forward strand.
AGCATCGGGTAATTGGAACTGCACATCTTATCTGGATTGCCTGACAAGAGCAGGACAATATGCAGTAAATTACCCTATCGCCTATGATCCGCTCTGTGTCGGTGGAGGAAGTTGTGATAGTAATTACGGAACAGTGGGAGGCACCCTAGAGGTACTGGACGATGAATTAAAGACATCGGTATGGCTAGACGCACTTGATATGGCTGCCACTTCTTATACCCTCGTTAGGAGCAAGAAAATACCCGATATTACCAATGGTTCCACTTATTTTGCCGTAAGCGGTTTAGATCATCATTTCCTGGATTTCCATTTCTTCAGCGGAACTGAAGGGCATCAAATGAAAAACCTGGAACTTAGTCTCCCCTGTATGGTAAATTATAGGGGTAATGATATAACATGTGCGGACGCACACAAAAAATATAACTATCCAGAATTCCCTCATCCTTAATAATTAAAAGTATAGCTCCATGCGAGGATATTTGAGTAATACAAGCCGCCAGAATTTCCTGGCTATTGATAAGAGGAAGAAATGAGGCATAAATCTAGTAGTCTTCTCCTAAGTATTACCTTGTGTTTACTTGGGATTTATGTTGCTGCTTGCCAGGAGGTCGTGCAGCCCATCAATGCAAAGAATTATCCTCCAATCATTGAGCCCAATCCGGTTTTAGAGACGTCTGCGCCTACCCTGGCTCCGTCGCCTTCGAAAACACCCCGAACGACCAACACCGCGCCGCCTGTTTTAACGATTTCGCCAACACCCACAGCAGCCGGTCAAGAGCCAATTACCGCGGCCAATTTTCGATACCTTCAGAAGTTGTTTCAAACCCGGATCGACTACGACTTACATTGGTTCAATGTCGTTGATCCGGGATCTGTGCAACTGATTTACCAACCCGGGCAGGTTTTTATTGCTCAGGCCGACATAAACGAAATTCAGATCATTGATATCCATCGAAACCAGGTGGTGAAAAGATTGATCAGCAGTGATAAGGATTGGACGTATGTGCCTGTCTTAGCTGTCAGTGGCAATGGTAAATATTTAGCCGCGATTAGCGGACCTACGGATGAAGCTGCCATTTGGGATATCTGGCAGGGGAAAATCATCAAGATCTTCCCCAATATACTTCCAGGCTACATCAGCTTTAACGTAGCCCTGTCAGAGGATGGACAATACCTGGCCTTAGCAGGCTGTTTCCAGCGCCCAAACGACGATTGTTACAAGTCTACTGTTCTCGTGTTTGACACGCTGACCGGAAAGAAGGTGGTGGAAATTAGCGGTGTTCAAAAAGCTCAATCTGAACTCCAATTTTCTCCAGATAATGAACGATTATTTATTGCCGGAATTAGATTAAAAGAAACCGATCCTGATTTGCTGGTATGGAATATTCACAAAAACGCCCTCGAATTTGAGAGATCGTTGTCAGACTGTAACCGTAAATGTGAGGAGCATTTTTTCAGTGTAGAACTTGATGAGATGGAAGATCGGTTGGTTGCGGTAAGTCGCTATGGGAGAATTTATACCTGGGATATGCGTACCTGGCAAGAATTCCAGTTTCCTGAAGAACTTCCTTCAAACATGTGTTTTACGCTCGTATCCGGGGATTTAATCTTGTTCTGTGATTTAACAGATCCCGGTGAAGCCATATTTATGGGGAATATGGGTCAAGAAGCTGAAATGATCCGACCTGGAAATGGCCGCATCGGACGAGTGTTTGTCAGTCCAGATAAACGCTTTCTCTATGTATTAGATGAATTCGGTAATTTTGAGGAATGGGGCGTGGCTCGATAATTTGATGGGAGCGGCGAGGCCAACCACTGCACGCTGCCCGGCTGCAGCGCGGCCGAGATCCGAATTCCAGCCCCGCTCGGCTTCACTCCCGCTTCGGGATGGGCGCTGGCTTCTGTGCCGCTCACAGCCTCCCTGGGCCAGGCGGAAACGCGCAGGACGCCGCTGGTCGCTTTCAGCCTGCCTGGGAAGTCAGGCGAAAGCAGCGGGACCCAGCCTGTGGAACTGCGCCAACCGGCCGGGCGTCCTGCAAAGCTGCTTTACAAAATGGTCGGTGAGGCTTACACTGCTGTGGCAATGGAGATGAAACAGCAGGCAGCCCTCACCACCACCGTCACCTACGCTTACGATCCGCTCGGCCGGCTGACGGCGGCGGATTACAGCGATGGGAAGTATTTCCACTACTCGTATGATGCGCGCGGCAACCGCCTGGCGCAGACCACGCCGGGAGGCGCGGCGAATTACGTCTACGACGACGCCAACCGGCTGCAGAGCGTGAACGGCATCCTCTACACCTGGGACGCCAACGGCAATCTGTTGTGGGATGGGGTATACAGCTACACTTACTCATCTGCTAACCGGTTAGTAGCGGTCAGCAATCAGCAATCAGCTTTCGGCTTCGAGTATAATGGCCAGGGAGACCGCGTGGCGCAAACCGTGAATAACGTGACGACGCATTACACCCTGGACCTGAACAGCGGGCTGACCCAGGTGCTGGCGGATGGGGAGCACACCTACCTGTACGGCGCCGGGCGCATCGCCCAGCACCGCGCCGCCGGCGTGGACTACTTCCTGGGCGATGCGTTGGGCAGTGTGCGCCAGTTGGCCGATGGGAATGGGGAGGTGGCGCTGGCGAAGAGCTACCAGCCGTTCGGCGAAACGCTGTCCAGTGCGGGGGATGGAGAGAGTGCGTTTGCGTTCACGGGGGAGGCGGTGGATAGCACGGGGTTGGTCTATCTGCGGGCGAGGTATTACGCTCCGACACAGGGACGGTTTCTCACTCGAGATACGTGGGAAGGGAATTATAACCAACCCCTCTCGCTTAACAAATGGCTCTATGTCTCGGCAAACCCTGTAAATTTTTTCGATCCAACTGGAATGTGGCGTTGGCAGCTTGCTGAACCAGTGTTTCATACGTCCATTGAAGACCACTATGAGGGTATGGGTGGTTCAAACCCTGACAGACAATTAGAGTATAGGATTCCCCCCGCACGTAGACATCCTGATATGTTCAACTCATCAAAGGGTGACGTTTATGAAATTGAACCGGTATTGTCGGCGTCCGAATTAAATGATTGAAAAAGGGCCAGTAAGGCCGGAATAAATGG
>CAZQQJ010000026.1:0-109192 GCA_964595435.1 uncultured Anaerolinea sp.
ACTCAAGGTTCTTTCCGGTCTGCCTCAACTCCCAATTTAGATGCGTTTGCCCTGTTAAATCTTCGAGGGGTAATTGACACTATTCCGAAATTATGATATAAGAATATCAGATATTCTGAATTTATACTTTTCCCCGTTGAGGTGCAACGAACGATGAATCAGGGACGCAGGCGTAGCACAATCGTCGAAGATATCGCCGAGGAACTGCGGGCGATGATCTTAACGGGTCAGATCCAGCCGGGAGAGTTTTTGGAACCTCAGAAAGCACTGGCGGATCGATTCGGTGTGGGGCTTTCCACGATACGTGAATCCATCCAGCTCCTGGCTGCCGTGGGGTTGGTGGAATCGCATCCTGGTAAAGGGACCTGGGTACGCCAGGATGCTCTCGACAAAGTCTTTAACCCAACTGCAGTAAAGACACGCCTGGGGAAACTGAACGCCCGGCAGGTCTATGAAGCCCGGCTGGTAATCGAAGTCGGGCTGACTCGTTTTGCCGCGCAGCGAGCTTCTGCAGAGGATATCCAGCGAATCTGGCAAGCGGTCAGGAAGATGGAGGCCTCTACCAAAGACGATAAGGCTTTTGTCCAGGCAGATGTCGAGTTTCATCTGGCCGTAGCCAGCGCCGGTCATAACGACTTATTAGAACAGTTCTACCACCTGGTGCGCGAACTCCTTGCAGAAGTGATCAGCGAAATGGTCATGCTGCCTCAAGTCAAAGAAGAGTCCATCGAATTGCAAAAAAGTATCGCCCAGGCGATCGAAGCCCACGATGACCGCCGCGCCCAGGACGCCGCCCAGGCGCACATGCACTACATCGAAAACCTGCTGCAAACCTATGCATAAATCATTTGTCGTCTCAAAACGGGCTGCCGGTAAAAAACTCTCCTGCTTGTTCAGGTCGCCCCAGCCCATCAATCCGTCTGTGTGAGTGCCTGAGTGTCCAGAGATATTGCAACCTGGTCACTCGTCACTCATTGTTCATTACCCACCGAACAGAATGATAGTGAAGAACGGAGGAGCAAAATGAAAGGCAAATTACTCGGCTTTGCACTCATCGTGGTGCTGTTGGTCTCGCTACTGGCGGGTTGTACCACCAACACCCCGCCCCCGCAGGCGACTCAGCCGCCCGCCGCACCGGCTGAAACAAAAGCCCCGGAAGCGCCGGCAGCAGCCAAAGTGCTAAAGGTAGGCGTCTTGGCGCCTTTTACCGGCCCCAGTGCGCGCGTCGGCGAAGAATTCAAAGATGCCGTGACCATGGCTTTCGACCAGATCAACTGGACCGTGGAAGACTATAAAATCGAGGCGGTCTGGATCGACGGAGAGTCCGACCCCGAAAAAGCCACCCGGGCTTACGAGGCCGCCATCACTCGCGATAAGATCCAGGTCGGATTATTGAACTGGGATGCTTCAGAAGTCATCCCCGTGATGGAGTTGGCAGCCAGGTACAAAATTCCGCACTTCTTCGCCATGGGCACCAGCGAGGATATCGATATCAAATTCAAATCCGACCCCAAGTATGCCTATTGGATGGGGAAAGGCTGGCCTACGCCTTCCAAGCTCACCATCGCCTACGTAAAAACCCTTGACGACGCCATGGCTCGCGGCCTGTGGACTCCGAAAGAGAAAAAAGTTGTCCTGTACGGCAACGACGATGAATGGAGCCGCGGTTTCACCAAGGCCATCGGCGCGCAATTGAAAGATGCCGGATGGGAAATTGCCGGCGAAGAATACGTACCCATCGGCGAGACGGATTTCTACCCCATGCTCACCAAGATCAAATCGCTGGATGTGCCCTTGATGGCCGGCACGATGGACGACGCGGCCGGCTTCCCCGCCATGATCAAGCAGGCGCGCGAAGTAGGCATTAACAGCCTGATCATCGCCGATGGCCTGGGATGGGTGGGCGAATGGTACAACATGACCGGCGATTCATCGGATTATGTGATCGACCAGATACCCGGCTGGACCACGCCCAAAGCCGTGGCTTTCAAGGACGAATTCGTCAAACGGTGGGGCAGCGAGCCGAGCCCATCTTCGGCCGGTCTGGCGTACGACGAAACCAATTTCTTCATTAAGATCTTGCAGCAGGCCCAAAAAGACCACGGAGAGTTGACCAGCGAAACGATTTTCCAGACCGGCAAAGACAAGGTGTGGACGGGCGAATTGACCTATACCGACGGCATCCTGATGAAAGAATACAAATTCACCCAGGATTCGCTGCCCGACATGCAAGTCGGCAAGGGCTACTTCGTCTTCCCGGTCATCCAGTATTTCGGCGGCACCGGCAAAACCGTCTGGCCGGACGAGATCAAAGAACAGGATTTGAAAGCGCCATCGGCCAAATAGATTCTATTTCTGTGGTGTGCGTGGCTTTGCCACGCACACCACATGCGGATAAAAAATGATCCTCCAGGTAGAAGGCATCGTTAAACAATTTGGCGGGTTGGTCGCCCTGGACCATGTCGATTTGAGTGTCGAGCAAGGGCAGATCGTCGGCGTCATCGGTCCAAACGGCGCCGGGAAAAGCACCCTGCTCAACGTGATCGCTGGCGTACACAGGCCCACCTCTGGAAAAGTGAGCTTCAAGGGCAGGAAGATTTCGGGGCTAAGCCCCGACCGCGTCTGCCGCCAGGGTGTCGCCCGGACATTCCAGATTCCGCGCCCATTCTCCAGGATGACAGCCCTGGAAAATGTACAGGTAGCGGTCACCTTTGGCAACCGCACCTTGCAGAGTGACCCTCGCCGGTTCGCCGAAGAGATGCTCGAATTTGTTGCTTTCCCGGTCCCCTACCAGACAATGGCTTCATCGCTGAACACCGCCCAACTGCGCCGCCTGGACCTGGCGCGGGCTTTGGCCAGCAACCCCAAATTGCTTTTGCTGGACGAGTCAGCCGCTGGCCTGACTCCGAACGAGCTGACCGATCTGCAAAAGCTGGTTTTCAAAATCCGTGACCAGGGTACAACCATCCTGATCGTCGAGCATTTGATGCGCCTGATCATGCAGTTGTGCGACCGGATCATCGTGCTCCAATACGGAGTCAAGATTGCAGAAGGCACCCCGGCAGAGATTGCCGCCGACGAGAATGTAGCCAATGCTTACCTGGGAGAAAAGTATCTCCTGGCGTAATAAACTGTAAGTGACCGATTATCCGTCACTGAAATAATAGAAGGAGAAGTCCATTTGCTCGAAGTCAACAAACTCCAGGCCGCATATGGCAATCTACAGGTACTTTGGGATGTATCTCTGAGCGTCGACGAAGGGGAATTTGTCGCCCTGATTGGCGCCAACGGGGCCGGCAAGACGACCACTTTGCGCGCCATCGCCGGGATCGTCCAGCCGCGCGGCGGCACCGTGCACTTCATCGGCAAGTCAATGCTGGGCATGCCCCCCCACCGCATCAGCCAGCAGGGAATTAGCTTCATCACTGAGGAATTAAATCTGTTCGAGGGAATGACGGTAATTGACAACCTGCTATTGGGCGCTTACCACTCTCGGGACGGCAAAAAAACCAAAGTCATATTGGATCAAGTCTTTGAACTCTTTCCCATCCTGTCCGAACGCCAGAAGCAACTGGCGGGGACGTTGAGCGGTGGCGAACGCCGTATGCTGGCGGTAGCGCGGGGAATGATGTCTGAGCCGCGTTTACTCATGATAGACGAACCATCTCTTGGCCTGGCGCCCAAAATGGTGATGAACGTATTCGCCGCGTTGAAGGCGCTTCACCGGCGCGGCGTCACCATTTTGCTTGTCGAACAGAATGTCAACCACACCCTGCAGATCGCCGACAAAGCATATGTTCTGGAGCAAGGCAATATTACCCTGCAAGGGTGCAGTAATGAATTGTTGGACAATGATTACCTGCGGAATACTTACCTGGGCAGGCGTTAAACGGTTGCCATAGAGAGGCCATTTATGGACTTCACAATCATGCAGAACCTGTTCGTCACCGGCCTGTTGCGAGGGGGGTTGTACGCGCTGATGGCCGTCGGGTTGGCTCTGGTATTCGGGGTGATGAATATCTGTCATTTTGCCCACGGTGAGTACTATGTGCTGGGCGCGTACGCGGCTTTCTTCGCCTTTGCCACCTATGGTTTGAACCCGGTCATCGCCATCCTCGTCGCTGCCCTATGCAGCTTCATCGCCGGCTCCATCACCGAAAAGCTGCTGTTTTACCCGCTGCGCAAACGCTCCAAGGGGGATTGGGTGATGAATGCTTTCTTGCTGACCGCCGGCCTGTCGGTTGTCTTGCAAAATGTATACCGGCTGGCTTTTGGAACGCGCTATTACGGGATTACCCAGTATTGGAAGGCAAAGGTCGAAATATTTAGCATGACCATCGCCGCCGACCGGCTGATCGCATTTTGCATCGCCTTGCTGGCCATCGCCGGGTTGTGGCTCTTCCTGCAAAAGACCCGCACTGGCCGGGCGATCCGCGCTGTGTCACAGGATGAACGCGGCGCGATGCTGGTGGGCATCGATCTGGACCGCATCCAGAACCTGACCTTCGCTTTGGGCAGTATGTTGGCCGGTCTGGGCGGCGCCAGCTTGCTTTCTCTAAGCCCGGCATATCCCTTTGCAGGCAACAAACCCCTGATCGCCTCCTGGTTTGTGGTCACCATTGCTGGCCTGGGCAATACGCAAGGCGCCATTATTGGCGGTTTCATCGTCGGTCTTTTCGAGAGCATTTCCTATTTCTACCTGGGCCAGGGTTGGCAGGACGTGGCCAGCCTGACCTTGTTAATATTGCTACTGCTGTTCAAGCCGACCGGCCTGTTCGGCAGCGAGATCAAGAGTGTCTGGGAGCGATAACGCCATGCTGGATAACCAAACCGTCTCCCCATCTCAACTGGCAGCCCGCCCGTCTCTCTTGAGCCAGCTCAAGGCGCTCGGTTTATCGCTTCCGCTGTTGGCCTGCATCGCCTTGATCGCCCTGGCGCCGCTCTTCGTGACCGACGCCTACATCTTGCGCCTGTTGGTAATCAGCCTGTATTTCGGAGGGCTGGCAATGGCATTCGATTTCACAGGCGGATTTATTAACGCGGTGAATTTCGGCTTCGCTGGCTTTGTTGGCCTGGGCGCCTACATAACCGCTTTGCTGGCCAACTACTTCCCGATCAACCCCTGGCTGGGGCTGCTGGTCGCGGCGCTTGCTGCCGGCCTGGTGGGCCTTTTTACCGGCATGCTGACTCTGCCGTTGCGTGGGATTTACGTCTCATTGATGTCCTGGTTCGTCGGCATGACGTTAATGGCCCTGGCCAGCGCCAGTGTAGAAGTGACCCGCGGGGCGCGCGGGCTGCTGATTCCGCCGCTGTTTGAGTCGGGGACCATCGTTGCCTACCTGTATACGCTCCTGGTGATCATCATCCTGCTCTACGTTGCCCTGCGCATCATCATTCGCTCGCGCATCGGCCTGGCATTCCGGGCAATCGGTCAGAATTTCGATGCTGCGCAGGCTTCGGGCGTTAACCCCACGCGATACAAGCTGTTGAACTTCACCCTTTCGTGCGCCTGCGCCGGGCTGTTTGGTGGCTATTACGCTCATCTGGTGGGCATCATAACGCCGGATATCATGGATACAGGCCACACGATGGAGGTAATGGCTCTTTCCTACATCGGCGGCTCAGGCAGCCTGATCGGCGGGGTTTTCGCCGCCTTCCTGCTCATCCCCATTTTCGATTCGCTAAAAAAATTGATGGAGTACCGCCTGATCATTTATGGAATGTTATTGATCCTGGTGATGATTTTCTATCCGGCCGGCCTGAACGGCCTGTATCAACAAGCAATCTACCAAATCAACAAATGGAAAGGAAAAACACAAGAATGAAAACTTCCAACTCAATCGCTTATCAGTCTCCCCAATTTGCGTTGTTGTCCGAAACGCAAAAACAGGATATTCACCTCGCCGCTTTAGAAGTATTGCGCCGCACCGGGATACGCTTTCACCATGCCGGGGCCCTGGAACTGCTCAAACAAGCCGGCGCGTTTATCTCGGACGGCAACCTGGTCAAGTTCCCTGCCCGCCTGGTTGAAGATGCTCTGGCCTCTGCCCCCAACCGGATTATCATGTGCGATCGCGATGGCAAGCCGGCGATGTATCTGGAAGGTAATAAAGTCAATTTCGGCACCGGTTCCGACTGCCTGAACCTGCTCGACCCCCGTACCGGCCAGTGTCGCAAGTTCGTCGAAGCCGATCTGGTCGATGCCTACCACCTGTGCGATGCCTTGCCCAATATCCACTTCGTCATGTCGGTTGGCATTCCTTCGGATATCGATCCTGCCCTGACCTACGACGTCCAGATGGTGCATATGTTGGAAGACACCACCAAGCCGCTCGTCTTCGTCACCAACAACCTGGCGAGCTGCCAGCGCGCCATCGATATGGCCGCGGTCGTGGCAGGTGGCTACGAAGCGCTGCGCGAACAGCAGCGCATCCTGCTCTATTCCGAGCCGAGCTCGCCTCTGCAGCAATCGGATACCGCCGTGGATAAGCTGATCTTGATGGCCAAGTATGAACTGCCGGTCGTGCACTCGCCCGGCCCTCAAATGGGCGCCGTGGCCCCCATCACCATGGCCGGCGGATTGGTGATGTCGATTGCCGAAATTATGAGCAGCCTGGTGGTGCACCAGTTGACCCGTCCCGGGGCGCCGTTTGTGTTTGGCGCCGGCATCCACCACATGGACATGGGAGCCATGCAAATCTGCTACGCTTCTCCCGAATTCCAACTCACCAAGGCCGCGATTGCCGAAATGGGGCGCTGGTATGGCCTGCCCACCTGGGGCTACGCCGGTTGTTCCGATTCGAAGGTCATGGACGAACAGGCCGCCCTGGAAGCCACGCTATCCGTGATGATGGCCAAGCTTTCCGGCGCGAACCTGATCCACGATGTCGGTTACATGGAAAGCGGCCTGACCACCAGCTACGAAATGATCGTCCTTACAGACGAGCTGGCAGCAATGACCGACAATCTGATCAAGGGCATCGAAGTTACCCCGGAAACTTTGTTGGTCGATGAGATCGACCGGGTCGGCCCGGGCGGCAACTATCTGGACTCGCCAACCACCCTCAAGCGTTTCCGCGAATTCTGGTTCCCCACTTTGCTGGACCGCAAGCGCCGCCAGCAGTGGGCAGATAAGGGCAGCCTGACCCTCGGCCAGCGCCTCAATGCCCGCGTCCTGAAGATCCTTGGCGAACACCAGGTCAAACCTCTAGAACCCGAAAAGAGCCAGAAGTTGCGCGAAATCCTGGCCAGCGCCAAGAAATAACGTTATGGTTTGAAGGATGTGCGGTGCTTACAGCACCGCACATCCTTCAAGGGCCAAACTTCGATGCTCGAAATCATCGCTGAAGGCCTCCAGTTCCCCGAGGCGCCTCTCTGGTCGACGCGAGACAACTGCCTCTACCTGGTCGAATGGACCGGCGATCGCATCCTGGCGCTGAGGGACGGCAAACTGACCACCCTCTTCCACACCAGGAAGGGCAGCGGGCCAAGCGGCCTGGGCCAGGACGCACAGGGCAATTTCTGGGTTTGCCTGTACGATGCCTGCCAACTGGTGCGCTATTCCCCTGCTGGGGAGGTCTTACAAAGCATCTCTGCTTATCAGGGTACGCCTTTCAAAAGCTCGTGCGACTTGGCCATGGACGCCGCCGGGAACGTCTATTTCACTGACAGCGGCGATTTTGCCGATGACTGGACTACGGGCCGCCCCGCCGGAGCCGTCTACCAATTTACTCCATCAAGATCGATCTCCCCGCCTGCTGCCGACAATACATCCCCCATCGAAAGTGCCCTGATCCAGGTAGATCGCGATCTATGTTTTCCCAACGGGATCGCCGTATCTCCGGATGGGCGCTATCTGTACGTCAACGAACACCGCTTGAACCGCACCCTGCGCTACACGCGCCAGCCAGATGGGCGCTTTGCAGAACGACGCATCTTCTTCCAATACGACTCCATCTGTCTGCTCGAACCGGCGATGGCCTTCGAGCTTGGCCCGGATGGTTTGTGTGCGGATGGCGACGGCAACCTGTGGGTCGCTCACTACGGCGGCGGCAAAGTACTCGAACTTAGCCCGGAGGGGAAGTTACTGAGGCAGATCATCCTGCGTCACGGGCGAAAGCCGACCAATACCGCATTTCACCCCCAAGAATATACTCTTTACGTGACCGAAGCCGAGCAAGGTTTGCTCTATCGCGGTAAAATAACAGCGGCATCGCCGCTATGAAACTGATCTCCACCATCGATTCACACACCGCCGGAGAAGGCACCCGGTTGGTCACGTATGGCTTGCCGCCCTTGCGCGGCGAAAGCATGGCCGAAAAACTGTTGGATGCCCAGGCACGCCTGCCCTGGGTACCCCCCGCTTTATTGCTCGAACCACGCGGTCACAAGGATCTTTACGGAGCGATTCTGACCCCCCCTTGCCACCCGCAGGCCGACGTTGGGGTCGTCTTCATGGACAACCAGCGCTACGAACCCATGTGCGGGCACGGCTTGATCGGTGTCGTTACCAGCCTGCTGGCGACCGGCATGTTCGAATTGGTTGAGCCAGAAACGGTCCTGGCCGTGGACACTGCCGCCGGCCTGGTGAAAGCCCGCGCCCGCGTGGAAAACGGGCATGTAGCCGGCGTGGCCTTCGACAATGTGCCATCTTTCGCCTGCCAGCTAGACCAGGCGCTCGAATTGCCCGGCGGGCAGCGATTGCTCGTCGATGTCGCCTTTGGAGGAAATTTCTTTATCCTGGTGAACACGGCGCCCCTGGGGATCGATTTGCTGCCCGAAAATGTCGGCTTCTTCGCCGATTTAGGCATGCAGGTTCTGAATGCGGCCAATGCGCAAATCCAGGTTAGCCATCCTACCCAGGCGCATATCGATTGCATCCTGGACGTCCGCTTCTACATCGAACCAGGAAGCCCCGGCGCCCACAGTCGCAACCTGGTCGTTCTGGGCAACCGCATGGTGGATCGCTCGCCGTGCGGTACGGGCACCTGCGCCGAGCTTGCCGTACGCTACGCCCGCGGTCGCCAGCAAATTGGCAGTGTATTGGTCACAGAGAGCATTTTAGGGACACGCTTTACCGCCCTGGCAACCTCCGAGGCGCCCGAAATGGCCGGCCTCACCCCTTACCCGGCAATCCGACCCCGCGTCGAGGGCCGCGCTTATCTTACCGGCCTGCACCAGTTGATCATCGACCCCGACGATCCTTTCCAGGCAGGCTTCATGCTGCCTGGCTGATCGATATTATCTAAATTGTTTATTCAATCCGCCTTACCCCCAGTCCCGGCGCATCCGGCAGCACCAGCCTGGCATCCTCGTACCGCACACCTTGAAACGGATCATTGCCGATCATGAACGGCCCATCCAGGTCAGCGTAATCGCACAAAGATGCAAGGTGCGCTGCAGCGGTCACCGCCAGGGTAGATTCCACCATACTGCCCAACATGATCTGCATATCCAGCGCTCGCGCCGTGTGGATGGCGCGCAACGCTTCGCGTATGCCGCCGGTTTTTGCCAGCTTGATCACCACCCCATCCACTGCACCCGCATGCGCGGCCACGTCCCGCGCAGTCAAAATATTCTCATCCGCAAAGATCGGCGCGCCCAATTTTTGAGCGCGCAGCCAGCGTAGCCCCTCGATGTCACCCACCGGTAATGGTTGCTCGACGAACTCGATGTCATACTGCACCAGGCGTGGGATGAGCGCTGCGGCTTGCTCGCGGCTCCAGCCGGCATTGGCATCCACCCGCAGCCGCGCCCCGGTCGCCTGGCGAATCGCTGCCACCACCGCCTCGTCGTCCGCGCCGCCCAGCTTGATCTTGATCACTGGCATCCCCGACTGGCGTGCTCGTTCTGCCATCACCGCTGGCTCGTCCATCGAGACGGTGTAAGAAGTCAGTGGCGCCTTTTCGGGATTCAGCCCCAATAGACGGTAGACCGGCTGGCCCAGGGTTTTTCCCCACAGATCATGGAGCGCCAGATCGATCGCACAGCGCGCCGCTGCCGAACCCGGCGGCAGGTCCCTGAGCTGGTCTTCCAATTGAAATACATCCCAGTCCCGCCCGGCGACCTTTTCCAGGTAAGCGATGATCCCCGCTTGCGACTCCCCGTGATGGGGCACCGCCGCCGCTTCGCCCCAGCCAGTTTCCCGCTCACCATCGCCGATGCGCACAAATACGTTGTGGCGTTGGTCGCTGGCGCCATGCGCGATGCGCCAGGTGGTCTTCAGGTTGAGGGTATAGGCTTCCCAGGCCAGCTTCATACGAACCTCCTTACGCCAACCAGATTGTCACTCAGCCAGGCGCGGTAGATGGGGCTTTGCGGGTCCAGGCTGTTGTACGATACACCCCAGGCCGCGCCGTTGGCATGGATGATCTCGCCGCCGCCTAAAGAAATCCCCACGTGTGTGACAGCCGCAATGCGCGCGCTCTGCACATCGTCCACGCTCTCACCGAAGAACAATAAATCGCCAGGCAAAGGCTCTCCTTCCACCGGGATGCCTGCGCTGCATTGCTGGTCGGCGTCCCGAGGAATGCGTACGCCCATAAAGTAGTAGAACGCGCCGGCAAGCCCGGAACAATCGTAACCGAAAGGTGTACGCCCGCCCCACAGATAAGGCACGCCGATGAAACGCTGCATCAATTTTAACGTACCGGCAATACCGGCCACATCTGGCTGTGGGCATTGATCCACAGGCAGCAGCCCCGCGCTTTCCACCCACCAGGCCCGCCCGTCAGGCAAGCGAACCCGCGCATAACCATCTTCCTCGGCATCGACACACACTGCCAGGCTGAAGGGCAATTTGCCAGCCAGATCGGCGGCCACGTCGGCAGTCGCTGGCCTCCCGGCAGGATGCTGCGTTAGCGCCGGCAGCATCTCCGCTATCACCCGCGACCGGCAGGCAGACTGGTAAGCTTCGACTTCCTGGCGGCTGCATGGATGCAAAGCGGCGCGGTGCAACCAACCCACGTATCCATCATGCTCCATGCGCACCCACGCCCAGTCGCCTGTTTCTCTCAAGACGCGTACTGCCTCGCCCATCAGGCCCTGGCTGACGCGTTCAGAAAGGGTGCGCGGCTCACGGCGCAGATCGGTGACATTCCGGTTGATCAACGCCCAGGGGGCGTCATCATCCAACAGTACGGTCACGCCCTGGCTGGAAATCTCGGCCTGGGGGGCTGCCCCGACGGCACATTCAATGGCTGCCTGGCGCTGTTCCGGGTGCAAAACCTGCCCTTGCAGTTCAACGCCTGAGGGACCGGGCAGAGATAGCACGGCCCGCACGTCGAAAATCGCTTCTCGATTGTCGGCATACCGCTCTTTGCCCAGTCGATACAGGCTCTCGTTCACTTCGTCGCCGCGGCGGCGCAAGAAGTCTTCGGCGCACTGCACCCAATCGAATAATATTTCGTCATGTACGTTGTGGCCGATCCCGGCAGGAATCCATAGCTCTGCGTAAGGGATGTGCCGGGCGATGAACTGGGCGTGGCGTTGCGGTGCGTTCACCCGGTCTTTTTCGCCCTGGATGACCAATACCGGCCGTTTGACACGGCGCAAGTCATCGGGCGTGTAATTGGGCTCGCGAATAATCTCTGCCACCGTCATTTGTAACAGATCGCGCCAGTATTCCTGGCCGTGTGTGGCGCCGTGTAATGCAATCATCTGGTTCATCCAACCAGGAGCCTCCCGCGCCACGCGCTCGGGGTCAAAGATGGCTGGCTCTTTCTCGATCAGATCATGGCTGACATAGGCATTGGCAGCCTGCGGGATCGCAGTCTGTACCACCTCCGGATGCTCCATCAGCACCACCAGGGCTACGTTGCCGCCATTGCTGTGGCCAATGACGTGCGCCCGCGGGTACCCCAGGGCGCGAATCAAAGCAGCCATATCCGCCGCAAGTTCCTTGAAACTGTAGGAATGGTTCGGATTACTGCTCTGGCCATGGCCACGGCAATCCGGCACGATCACCCGCCAGTTGCGCGCCAGTAGCGGAGCGACCAGTCGCCAGTCTTCCTGGCCAGTATTCGTCGAGCCGTGGATCAACAAGACTGGCGCCTGGCCAGCTCGCTCCTCACCAAAGGTTTCGTAATAGATTTGAGCGCCATTGATTTCGATAAAAGCCATAGATCTATCCTCGCGCCAGGGCTAACAAAGTACGAAACGCCGCATAGATGGTGACCATTTCGTCTGCCGTATATTCCACGCGCCGGCCAGCACGCTGTGCTCCCGGCAAGAACGAGGCACGATCGGCCATTTCGGACTGGACGAACTCGATGGCCAGAGTAATGGGAGAGGCCACGCGCAACGGCTGTGGCGCCAGGCCATTTTTCAGGCGAGTAACTGCCCGCGCTGCGCCAGCCTGGATGCCTTCCTGCGCTACAGCAGGCGGCAGGCATTCGGCAGCCATCCGCCCGCTGGCGACTTTGACGATCACGGTTTCAACCGGGCCCAGCAGGGCGGTGGCCTCGGCGCACGCAGTCTGGTCGCCAGAGATCATCAACACTGGCGCTCCAAAGTGCCCGCTCACTGCTGCGTTCAGCCCGATTTCGCCGAACAATTCGCCGTTGATCCAGGTATTGGCAACCCGCTCATCCGACCATGTGTGTTCCAGGATGGCGCGTTGAGAGCCGATGCGGGCGTGGTACCCGACGAAAATCACACCCTGTACGCCGGAGTCGACACCCTGCACCATAGAGAGTGGAGCTGGCGAACCGCTGTTCAACCGGGCACGCGGGTCCAACTCTTCGACCAGGATATTGCGCCCGTAACTGTGGCCATCGCTGACAATCACCTCGCTTGCTCCCCCATCGAATGCCCCACGGATGGCAGCATTCACATCGCCAGTCATAATGCGCCGAAAACGAACGTACTCAGGGTGCGCAGGGTTCACCTGATCCCAGCTCACCACGCCCGAAATGCCTTCCATGTCTGCTGCAATTAGAATTTTCACACCTGGCTCCTGTTGATTGCCCTCGTCTATCTGGTCGAAATGCACAGTTATTCAAACCTGCTCGACGTTGTTTCTTGGTCTGAGAGTGAACTACTTTCTTGTTGAAACTATTCGAGAGCACCCAAAGTTTACCATAATATCCGAGCTGCGTTCAGGAATGAACCGCCCATCCAATGCTCTCATGCTATAATTACTCGTCACTCAAAGAAGGAAAGGCGGTCCAACGTGACGATTCGAGTCGTAACGGATAGCACCTGCGATTTGCCAGAGCGTGTAGTACAGTCTCTAGGGATTACCGTAATCCCCATGATCATCCGCATGGGCGACAAGCTCCTGCGCGATGGCCTGGACCTGTCCCGCCAGGAGTTCTATGAGCGTCTGCCCGAGACCGATCCTACTCCCCGCTCGCTGGTGCCCGATGTCAGCATATTCTGCCAGGTCTACGAGCGCCTGGCTGCAGATGGCGCATCACAAATCATTTCGCTCCACATGATGGAAAGCCTGAGCACAGCGTATGCCACAGCCTGCCTCGCCGCGCAAGAAACGACAGCCGTCAGAGTGACCACAAGCGACAGCCGTTCTGTGAGCATTGGCATGGGTTTTCAGGCCGAGCTGGCTGCCCGTGCCGCAGCCCAGGGGCTTTCTGTACCCGAGATCATAGCCCTGCTGGAAGATCAGGCCCGGCGGATACACGTGGTCGCCATTCTGGACATGATCGAGTACTTGCGCCGCTCCGGCCGGATGAGCGACACACTGGCCGGATTTGCCAGCTTGCTCCGCTTCAAGCCGGTGCTGCGCATCCACAACGGCGAGTCATCGGCCGAGCCGTTGCTCTCACGCCAGCGCGTCAACGATCGCCTGGCACAGATCATGGATGAACTCGGCGCGCTGCAGCGGGTCACCTTCTTGCACAGCAACGCCGAAGACCGGGTGGACAGCCTGCGGGACAAAGTCAAAGGCATGCTCCCACCAGGTGAGAGCCCGGTGGTCGAAATTACGCCAGTGATCGGCGTACACACCGGCCCCGGAGCAGTCGGCTTTGCCTGCGTGACTGCCGCAACATAATTACCCCTTCCATTTTCCTCCAACAGGTCCCAGCTTCCGGATATTTTTGTGTATCTGGTGCATGGTGCGTGTTCTTCGTGCATTGCGCCTGTACAACTTTTTCGGCAACCCCGTTTCCGCTTATTTTACAGGTATACTACGTTTATGAAACCCCTTCGCATTGTCCTTCTATCTTGCTTTCTCTGCCTTGCGCTTGCCCAATCGCATCCCGCGCTGGGGCAAGCCGCGCTATGGCAGAACCTCGCAGCGGGCATCGATTATCGCGAGTTCTATTTGCCCACCCCGAATCACGTCTACGTGGCGCGAATGGAGCGCGACAACCCTCAGGTCACGATCGAGAGCAGCATTGCCCAGGGGCGTGTCAGTGGCGGCCTGGAAACAGTACGCGGCCAGGCCGAGCGTTATGAACAGGCAATCAACTATTGGGATGGCCAGTGGGGGGCGCGCAACCAGATCGTAGTGGCAATCAACGGCTCATTTTTCAATACGCAGACCGGGGTGCCCTGGAGCGGGCTGGTGTATTCCGGCTGGTATGCCAAACGCTTCGAAGACCGCGAAACAGCCAGCGGTTTTGCCTGGACTATGGATCGCCAGGCATTTATCGGTGGCTGTGTGGCACACCGCCCCAACAAACAACTGGTCAAATTGCTGGCGTTGAACGAGTCAATCCCATTCGATGGCATCAACCTGCCGCGCGGCGATGATGAACTGATCATTTACACCCCGCAGTACGGCCCGTCCACCCCACAGCAGGAGGACAGCCTGGAAGCGCTGGTAGAGCTGAACCGGCCCATGTTGATCGCCGCCGAAAACGGCACCGTCACTGGCGTGGTGCGCCAGGTGCAAGAGGGAAAGGGCGCCACGCCGCTCCCCTTCGATCACATCGTGCTTTCGGCCGGAGGCAAAGCATATACCCTGCTCAAAGATGCGCTCAAAGAAGGCGATAAAGTCACCATCTCCCAAGAGCTGCGCCATTGGATGCCCGACTGCCGCACCCCGAACCCGCAAAGTTGGGAGCGCACCTATGCCAGCGTTTCAGGCAGCTACCTGTTTCTCAAAGATGGCGAAATCCGCCCCCTGACCGACCTGGGCGCGGTACTGCGCAACCCGCGCACTGCGGTAGCCTTCGATGACCGGTATATCTATTTCATCGTGGTCGATGGGCGCAACCAGCTCGAAAGCCTGGGGACGAGCATGGTCGAACTGGCCCAATTTGCCAAACAAACCCTGGGAGCGCGTTGGGGAATGGCCCTGGATGGCGGCGGCTCGTCGACCATGGTCATCAACGGTGTGGTGCGTAATCACCCCAATGCCGAGACGGTGGTACGCGCCCGCTCCGACCGCCTTGAGCGTGACGTTGCCAACGGGTTGATGATGGTCGTGGTGCAGCCACGCCAGCAATCGTCGCGCTTCCAGCCCGGGCAACGTGTGGACGTCGCCCCCGGCGGAGATGCCAACCTGCGCCTGGGACCGGGCACCAATTATTACCCCTTGACCACGCTGCCCCCTGCCAGCCAGGGTGTCGTAGTACAGCACCCTCTGAACGGTGTGCTGGCTACCGGCTACTCCTGGTGGAAAGTGGCCTTCGGAGATGCCGTGGGGTGGATGAGTGAGTCAGTAATAGAGCAGGCGGACAGCCGTTAGCTTCAATGTTCTATTTTCATACCAGCGCGCTACGGGATTGGTGTAACGGTAATAATCCGGGTGATCAGTTGGGTAATCACCACACGGGTCACCGGCGTGAAAGTCGGATCATTCGACGGGATCAGCCGGTTGCCTGCCAGGATTAACCCGGCTACCAGTAAAATGACCAACCCAACCAGGAGCAGTTCGCCGATCGCCAGGAACCGCTTCTGGCGGCGCCGATACTGCTCGGCCTGGCTGGCAATCTCGCCGGCCAGGATTTCCAACTGCGCTTCGTTTGTATCCGGTGACGGAAAACGCTCCAGGAGCGCCGTACGCCATGCAGCGTTTAGCCGTTCAGCAAAGGCATCATCCACTTCCCAACCCAGGCGCTCCAGCGTCGCCGCTGGGGCTCTTTCCAGGGTTTTGATCAGACCGGCCACCTTTTTGGCAGGTATTTTCAGCAGTTCTGCAATTTGAGTGGCTTTCAAACCGGCAAAAACGTGCAGCACCACAACCAACGGCGGCCAGGCGCTGCGGCGAATCGAAGCAGGCAGCGTCTCCAGCGCAGCACCGTAAAACCACTGCGCTATATCCATGCCCATGCGGTATCTGTAGCGGCTGTTCACTGCGCGGACAAACGCCTGGCGGACGAACGGCGCTTCCTGTTGCGTGGACGGCTCCAGCGCTCGCGCAATTTGCCAGACTGGTTTGTAGAAGGCATTCAACAATGCCTCAAGCACCAGCGCCGTATCGGCCTGGTCGCTCAACAACACCCATTCGAGATCGGGAGCTAAGTCAGGAGAGTCTAACACAGATGAACATTTGGCCTTCCGTAGCTGTAAACCTCGGGCGATACTTGCAGCTTACAGCTACGAAATATTACCTGACCCAACCTCACGGAGAGGCTGCCGCGACGCGGTTGGGGTTTAGCCCCTGCCAGTGGCCGACCGGCCAGTACACAAATTCGGCCTTGCCGATAACATTGTCCAATGGCACCATACCCCAGTTGTGTGAGTCAGACGAGTTGTTACGGTTGTCGCCTAACACGAACACCTGGTCATCGGGCACCTTCCATTCGCCTCGATAGTTTGGCGAGGCAGCCAGGTAACCCTCTTGCAACGGAACGTCGTTGACGTACACGCGCCCTTTTGCAACGCGCACTTTGTCACCGGGCAATCCAATCAGGCGTTTAATGTAAGGCTCGCCTTCCTGATCGAAAGGTGGTTGGAAGACGATCACATCCTGGCGGTGCAGGTCGCCGAGGCGATAAGCCAGGCGATTGACCAACACGAAGTCTTTTTCATACAAAGTCGGCTGCATGCTGATAGACAGGACACGCACCCGCTCAGTAACAAATTGGATCGAGACGAAAAGCAAAACGGAGAGCAACACGGTTTGCAATGTTTCCAGGAGCAAACCTCGCCAGGAATAAGAAGATGCAGGTTGTTGAGGAGAGTCGCTAAGATTTTCCATTTGATTGTTGATCCGCTTATGATTGATCCGCCCCCAATGGAGGCGCAGGATTATGACCGGCTTCTGAAGAAGGGTCATCGCGCAGCAGTTGCACCGCGTGGGGTAACACCGGCAGAATAACGTGCAGGTTCTCCACCGCGCCCTTCGGGCTGCCGGGCAGGTTGACGATCAAGGTGCGCTTGCGAATGCCAGCCACTGCGCGTGAAAGCGCTGCGTGTGGGGTGAGGCGCGAGCTGGCCGCGCGCATGGCTTCGGCCAGGCCCGGCGCCTGGCGCTCAATCACTGCCTGGGTGGCCTCAGGAGTGACATCACGCGGGGCAAAACCAGTGCCCCCCGTGGTAAGGATCACATCGATTTCACCTGCATCGGCCCAGTCCGCTAACAGCCTTTTCAGGACATGCAGGTCATCGGGCAAAATAGCCTGATGGGTCACCTGCCAGCCCTGTGCAGCCACGGCATCAGCCAATGCAGGGCCCGAAGAATCGGCACGCTCACCGCGCGCCGAACGGTCAGACACAGTCAGGATACCAATCCGAATCATCATTATGTATAACTTATCGCTGTGGCTTCGTTACAACGATAAATTATAAATCCTTTCCATAAGCGTACAGCTCCATCCGCTCCCAGCCGCGCTTTTCGTAGAAGCGAATGGCTTCTACGTTATCGGTGGTCACCAACAAATAGTAGCGGATGCAGCCCTTCTCGCGCAGGCGGCGCTCCAGTTCATCCATAAGTTGAGCGCCGATGCCATTCTGGCGATAATTCCGACCCACAGCCAGATGATACATCATCCCCCGCCGCCCATCGAAGCCGCCCAGCACCGTCCCAATGATCTGGCCTTCGGTTTCGGCAACCAGGAAAAGATCAGGGTCGCGCTGCAATTTTTTCTCAATCTCTTCCGGCTCATCCGACCGGCGCAGGTGAATACCTTCGCCTGCATTTTTCCACAAAGCGTATACCGCATCATAATCGTCAGGGAAGCGAAACTCGCGGATCATAATGGCGGATTTTTCTCCTGGTTGGCGGCAAATAACTCCCGCCACTCGCTTACTCGTCCTCCAGGCCGACCAGCTTGCGCCACGCCCCGTGGATTCCGTCCTCGGTCACGCCAAAATAATACCGGTAACCCGACTCGCTGCGTTGGATCAAATCGTAACGGGTAAGCTTACCCTGCTTCTGGCAGCGGTACAGGCCAAGCCGCCCCTGCCATTGGATTTTAGCCTGCAGCGGATCGGACGGCAGGCTATTGAAGGCAGTGATCGCATAATGCCATAGACGGCGAGCCGATTTTAACGTGACATTCTTGACCACGTTGCCATTGCGCAAATCACGCATGGTGTAGGCACGGTCCTCGCCGCGCGCCTCGACCGAAATGACCTCCACCCCGGTTCGTGGAGCCGCGTCGCCCGTATCTTCGGGGATGCTGACCTCTGGCGCCAGCGCGGCTGGCTTGGCAACTGGCGGCTGAGATGGTTGGGCCGGCGCTCCGGCGGCCCTGGCCGCGCGGCCGCGCAGCACCAGGCCGACGATCTCGTCGCGCACCGCTAACACCGTCTCGGCTTCGGAGCGCACGTAAATTTTGTTATCATCCACTGCGTAGGGCGACTCGTCGCCACGCGGCACCTGGATGACAATCAGTTTCTTGCCGCCCGTTTCATGCACATCCAGCGAACACGCCAACGGCGGGCTGAGGCGATCCCTGATCTCTTTCTCGAGCTGCGACAGAGACTGTTCCGCATCAGGCACACCCACCGGCGGTTTTTTGGCGTCATCCGTCAGGCCGATGAACAATGTGCCGCCGTTCGTGTTGGCAAAAGCACAGGTATCGGCCAGGATCGCATAGCGTTTGCCGCCGCGTACGGTCATGCTCTCATGAAAGTCCTGGATAATATTGCTCCCTTCCTCTTGGGCTGCACGGATGAAGTCGAAAGCAGGCTCAGCAGACATCCGGTGCGGGCGGGTACGGGCAAAATCGCTTCCCAGGAATAGCTCGCGCAGCGCTTCGAAACTCACCTCAGGTAAGAGCACATCCGTAGAGCGGTCGCCAAGCCCAGGGAACTTCTTACGCTGCGGGTCAGCGGTCAGCCGGTGGGCATCGGAACCCTGGATGCAGTGCATCCGCCGTGGATACTCCGGCTTGGTGCCATTGAAAAAGGCCGCCGTAGCATGTTTGCTCTTGTTATCCAGGTCGGTGACCTCCAGAGCGTGCAAATGAGCGTCCTGCGTATAAGCAATCTTGGTTTGGCCGCCGATGGGAAAACCACGCATGGCGATTCCATTGCTGGAATTGGCGTGCGCGGCAATCACCAACCCACCCGCCTCGTCGATCAAACGATAAGCGGTCAACACATCCGTTGTGGCCCCCACGGTGGCAGAGCCTTCGTCAAGCTGGTCGGGAGGAATGCCCAGGTCGAGCAGCAGATGCTCAATCTCGCGCACTTGTTTGTCAGGCGAAAAAATACCCATTATGTGGAAACCAAAAGTGGCGGTGAATTCAAAGCCGGGCAAGACCAAGACCTTGCTCATCAAACGATGATATTCGTTCAAGCGCGCCTGTTCTTCAGGCAAAGTGCGCTTTAGCCGTTGCAGCAATTCGAGCTGCTGGATTTCTTCCTGCATACGGCGAAAACCTGCCACGCTGTTGTGGTCAGTAAAAGCAATCATCGCCAGGCCGCGCGCTTCGGCGCGGCGCAAAATATCCAGGAAGGTGACCTCCGGCTGTTGAAAATCGCTGGAGGCCGGTGTATGCAAGTGCAAATCAATCGTACACCATTGCATGGATGTACGGCTACGTTTCTTTCCCACAGTTCACTCTTTCTTGTAAACGTTATATAACCCCATGTCGTGTGGGATGCCAGGCATCTCACGCGGCACAGATAAATTCTTAATGGCTGCCCACCATCTCGCGAATCTTGAGCAACAAATCATCCGGCATAAATGGTTTGAGCAGAAAAGCGTTGGCGCCCAGCTCCATACACCGATCTCTGAGGTCAACGCCAGAGGACATAATCACGGCCGTCTGGCCGATTATGTCATCCTTGCGAATCGCTTGCAAAACGTCCAACCCATTTACCTGTCGCAGGTGTACGTCGAGCAAAATGACGTCTGGGCACTCACTGCGAATCGTATTCAGGATGGCGTCTGCACTCCGGTCGCTTTCCAGGGGGACAACCTCATATCCTTCGATGCGCAGCAAAGTGCGCAATAATGCAAGCATGGTAGCATCATCTTCAACTAGCAGGACTCTCGGTTTCATTGTGCGTTGCGCCTGTCTTCTGGGGATATTCTTCTGTGGTGGAATTGGGCGGAGTCGCTTGCTGTAGCGGCTCGAGCGCTGCGGCCAGGACATCGTCCACCGATTCGGCAAAAACGAACTCAACCTGCTTGCGCACCTCTTCTGGGATATCATCCAGGTCGGCCTGGTTATAATTCGGCAAGATGACCGTTTTCAATCCCGAGCGGTGCGCTGCCAACACCTTTTCTTTGATACCACCGACCGGCAACACCTGGCCGCGTAAGGTAATTTCGCCAGTCATGCCCACTTCTGAATGCACGGGACGCCCGGAAACCAGGGAAACCAGAGCAGTCGCAATTGCGACACCCGCCGATGGGCCGTCTTTGGGCTGGGCGCCAGATGGGACGTGCAGATGGACGTCCGACTTTTCAAAAAACTGGCTGTCCAGACCCAGCTTTTCCGCCTGGGCGCGCACATACGAAAGCGCGGCGCGCGCCGATTCCTGCATCACATTGCCGACCGAGCCGGTGATCTGGAAACCCTTGCTGCCAGGCATACGCGTCGCCTCGATGAACAACACATCGCCGCCAAAGGGCGTCCAGGCCAGGCCGGTAGCCACACCAGGGATTGAGGTGCGGCGAGCAATCTCCTCCTCGCTGAAATAGTGCGGCCTGCCCAGGAATTCCTGCACAGTTTCAGGCGTCAGTTCGTTGCAATCCAGGGCGCCTTCGGCAATGTGCGTCACGATCTTACGGCACACGCTGCCAATTTCGCGCTCCAGGTTACGCACGCCGGCCTCGCGCGTATAAGAGCGG
Source organism: uncultured Anaerolinea sp. (assembly GCA_964595435.1). Lineage (GTDB taxonomy): Bacteria > Chloroflexota > Anaerolineae > Anaerolineales > UBA4823 > RBG-16-57-11. Next base: position 21,161 of record CAZQQJ010000026.1, read on the forward strand.
ATCATTTTTTGCAAACCGGCATCGGTGAATTGCACCTCTCCCGGGCGCAGGCCATTTTCGCGCAACTGGCGCGGGATCAGGTAGCCGCGGGCAATGGCAATCTTCTCGTTCTCGGTATAACCGGTCAGAGAGATGATCTCCATGCGATCTCGCAGCGGCTCAGGGATCGGCTCCAACAAGTTGGCGGTAGTGATGAACATAACCTGCGACAGGTCGAAGGGCACTTCCAGGTAGTGATCGCGGAACTCGACGTTCTGCTCGGGGTCGAGCACCTCGAGCAAAGCAGAAGCCGGGTCGCCGTGGAAATCGAAGACCAGCTTATCCACTTCATCGAGCATAAACACCGGATTGCGCGTCTCGACGCGGCGCAGAGCTTGCAGAATTCGCCCCGGCATGGCGCCGATATAAGTGCGCCGGTGGCCGCGAATTTCCGCCTCGTCTCGCATCCCGCCCAGTGAGATGCGCACGAATTTTCGCCCCAACGCCCGGGCAATCGACCTTCCCAGGGAGGTCTTGCCCACACCCGGCGGTCCGACAAAACACAAGATCACCCCCTCGCGCACACGGCGGATTTCATCCTCCTGTTTCACGAGCAGTTCATCCGCACGCGTTTTGCGCAACTGCCGTACCGCCAGGTATTCCAGGATGCGCTCTTTAACGTCTTTCAGGCCGTAGTGATCCTGGTCGAGCACCTGCCGGGCATTGGCGATATCCAGGTTGTCTTGTGTAATATTCGACCAGGGCAGCGTGACCAACCAGTCCAGGTAAGTGCGGATGACCCCATATTCTGCAGCCGCGGTCGGCAGGCGGCTGAGGCGGTCCAACTCCCGGCGCGCCTGTTTCTCGGGCTCCTCAGGCATCCCGGCTGCTTCGATCTTCTGGCGGAACTCATCCACTTCAGCCGCCTGTTCGTCGCCTTCGCCCAGTTCGCGCTGGATCGCCTTCAACTGCTCGCGCAGGAAGTATTCACGCTGCACCTTATCGATCTCGGAGCGCGCTTCGTTCTGGATCTTCTGGCCCATTTCCAACACTTCCCCCTCGTGGGTCAGGATAGCCACCAGCCGGTGCAGCTTGTCGGAAACCGAGTCCATTGCCAGGATCTGCTGGGCATCTTCAAGGTCCATGCGCTGGAAATTGGCGATGGTATAGATCGTCTGCAATGGATCTTCAATCGAGACCACCGATGTAACCAGCTCGCGCGGGATGGACGGCACCATATCGGCAATGTGTTGGAACTGGTCGCGTGCGTTACGCGCCATCGCCTCCAGCTCCAGGCCCTCCTCCATACCTTCCGGCACCACCTGAATTTCAGCCTTCAGATAAGGCTCTTCCTGCACGAATTTCACCACCCGGCAGCGCAGCAACCCCTGGACTACCAGGCGGATGGTGCTATCTGGGGCGCGGAACATGCGATGGACGATAGCGATGGTACCGATCTCGAACAAATCTTCCGGCCCGGGCACCTCCAGTTCCGGGTCGCGTGCTGTGACCAGGGCGATCAAACGCTCATCGCTGGCCATAACGTCATCGACCAGGCGGATCGAACGCGATTGGCCGATGGTAAGCGGCACAGCGGTCAACGGAAAAACAACCAGACCGCGCAGCGGCAGCACCGGCAGGATGTGAGGAATTTGCCCGTCGATGTCAGGCAAAACAGCGCTATCTGCTTCGTTCGCAGATTCGTTGGAAACGCTATGCAGGGATATCGGCTGGGAAATAAACTCCTCCAGGCCGGCCTGTTCTTCATAAAGCCAGTTGAGCATTTCGATAATACTGGAGTTCCACCTTGAGGCGGGCATTCACATTCCTGTTTGGTCGGTCACGTTTTTATTGATTGCAAATCCTTATTTGCCTGAAAGTCATTTTGTGTGGCCCAAACCTGACAGGTCTTTGTAGACGCACTACGATTCGGTCCTACCATTAAGACCTGTCAGGTTTATGAGCAACCTGAGGAGCCACGTCACTCGATAATCGATATCTGGCGTGGCCGGGCCTTGGGCAAGGTGACGCGCAGAAAACCGTTATTATAAACTGCTTGCACCTGATCCACCTCGACATAAACGGGCAATTCCATCTCTAACAAAAACTCGCCAAAACGGATTTCCATCTGGTGGTAGGCGCGGCGCTCGGCCGGGTCAGGCCGCGCCCCGCGGATCGAAAGATAACGCCCGTTGAGTTCAATCGAAAAATCGCTTTCGCGCATCCCGGCGATTTCCACACGCACCACAATCGCCTGCTCTGTTTCGTATACATCCGCCGGAGGGCGCCAGGCAGGGCTGCGAACGGCCAGGCGCCAGTCAAATGAGTCCAGGTCGAGATACTGGTTTTCAGATGCCCTTTCCGGTTCGGAGTGCGAATCATCCGGTTTGGAATTTCTTTCCACCATATGTTTCGGCTCCTGTTCGTTAGAAAGAGGCGCCCCTGGCGGGACTCGAACCCACAACCAATAGCTTAGAAGGCTACTGCTCTGTCCATTGAGCTACAGGGGCAGGGTGCACAATCCGAATGGGGAAATCCTCAAGTTCCAACAGGTCTTGCTGGATATTCGATCCCTTCCGAGCGAACATCGAGAAAATTTTTTACCTTCAAAAAATCAAAATATCCAGTCTAATGCCCTGATTGTACTTTAGGTTGATGCCCTTGACAAGCACACAATTCATAACGATATCTGTCTCGCGCCCATTGGTGCATCATTCACAAGCTCGACAGCCTTTTGTTTGCAGCCCCGACGCTCACGATGCATACGTATATCTTATTTACTCATACCGCAGCGCCTCTGCCGGCGTCACCTGAGAAGCCTGGATGGCCGGCAGCCAGGTGGTCAAGAGCGTCATCGAATACGCCAGCCCGGAAACGAAAATGATCTCTTTCCAGGGCACCTGGAAGGTCAGGCCGGGGATTTCGGCAGCCATATCGGTGATCATCTGCGAGGCGGGGATCAAGGCCAGGCCGGCGCCCAGGCCAATGCCCAACAGGGCCACAAAGGAAGACTCGATCAGGAAAATCCAGCTCACCATCCGGCGCTGGAAACCCAGGGCGCGCAGCATGCCGATCTGCTGGCGTCGCTCGACCACCGCCCGCGTGCTGATCACCCCCAGTGCGGCCACGCCGACCACCAGGCCCACCGTCAGGAAGCCCAACAGCAGGTACTGGAACACGTACTGTTGGGAAAGCGCGTCGCGCAGTTCCTGGATCTGATCGACGCTCTCCAGGCCATTTTTGAGGAAGGCGCTCTCCAGCGCCGTGCCGGCCTGCTCCGCATTGGCAGCATCATCCAGGCGGATGTAATAAGTGGGCGCGGGCAGCTCGAACGGCAGAGACTTCTGCATCGTCTCCTGCGAGGTAACCAGCCCGAAGCCGGTGAGAGCCGACTGTTCCAGGACGCCGATGATCGTGATCTGGAAGATCGCCCCGCTGTTTGGCTCGCGCACATTCACCTCGATAGGCTGCATGGTCTCGTCCTCCAGGTAAACGCCTTTGAGCTTGAAATCCGGCCCGCCGATCATGATACTGGAGGAGGTGCGGGATGGCACAGACATTCGATCGGCCACGGCATAGCCGCGGTGCTGGCGGACCGCCTCCCAGATCTCGGCGCCTGTCTCGTAGCCCTCCGCCTTGACGGAGATATCATAGTCGATGTTCTCCAGGTAGGTATCATCCACCGCCTGGATCAGGTAACTGGACCAGCGCCCGGTTTCCCCCTGCCTGAGTTCCACGGGCAGGCTGATCTGCGAGGCAACCACGGCGTAGTCGGCCCGGCGCAGCCCGGACTGCGTACTGATGGCCTTCGAGAGATTATCCACCGGGTTGCTGCTGCTCGAACTGACCCGTAAATCGAACCCGCCGGTAAACTGTTCGGTGTCGGCCAGGATGATATCGTTCACCTTGAACATGGTGGCCATGAAAATCACGCTGAACATGACGATGGCAAAGATGGCGATGGTCATGCCGGTGCGGAAGCGGCTCGAAAGCGGATAGGCGATGGCCATGCGCAGCACGGGGGCGAAACGCGGCGAGCCGCCGGCGGCGGTCAAGATCAGGCGCAGCAGCAGATCGGTGTTGTACATGATGACCAGCACCGCCCCGGCGACGATCATGAAGCCGGAGATGAAGAGCATTTCAGGCCCACTGCTCATGTCGGGCACACCGAAGGTTTCCTGGACCAGGCGCGTGGGAAGCGCCCAGAAACCGGTCAGCGCCAGCCCTAACAGGGTATAGGCGATGCGGTCCGGGAACTCGGGAGTGTTCCAGGTCCGCTCGCGGGCCACGTGGCGGAACAGCCAGCGCAGCAACCCACGCAGGATGATACCGGCGCCGATGATGACAAAGGAAACTCCCAGGCTATAGGCAGCGGCATTGGTTTTGCGGATGCCCAGCGGCGTGAGCAGCAGACCCAGCAACAGCGTGAGCGGGCCGCCGGAAAACCCCAGCCAGGCCAGGCGCAGCAGGCTGAGCGGGAATTGGATCAGCCAGCCTTTCAGCGCTTTGAAGATGCGCAGGCGGAACAGAGCCCGAAAACCATCGCCGATGATCCGGAATGGCGCCAGCAGGCGGTCGCGCAGGTAGCTGGGTGGGTGGGGCGGCTCGGGCAAATCGCGGATGGCGGAAACGATATTGAGGTGGCTGACGCGATTGGCCGAGAACAGGACCGTGGCGAAAGTGACCAACATGCCCAGGGAGTACGACACCACCAGGCTGGTTAGGCTGATGTAAGGGCGAATGGTGATGCCCGTCCCCGCGAAGGCCCGCCCCAGGGTCAGGGCGATGATCAGGCCGGTCGCTATGCCCAGGGCCACGCCCACCGCGGCGGCGGCCAGGTCGTAAGCGGTGCCCTCGAAGACGAACATCTCTACCAGGTGGCCGCGCTGGGCGCCTACGGCGCGCGCCATGCCCATCTCAGACTTGCGTTCGGCTGCCAGCATGACGAAGATCAAGAAGATCAACACCAACCCGGCGGTGATACCGAACAGGCCGGCGACGATAAAAATGGTAGTGAAGGCGCTGGCGGCCAGTTCACTTTCGTCCAGCGTGTCGCGCTTGAAGTCGTCGACGCCCAGGTCGGATTGGTCGTCGAACAGTTCGGCCACCCGCTCGCGCAGCGGCTCGCTGCCCCAATTGTTATCGGAAAGAACGGCCTGCACGCTGGCGGCCAGGTCGGTGTCAGCTAACAGGCTGCGCGTCTCGGGCGAGGCGGTGCCCGCTTCCAGCCCGCCGGCCAGGGCCAACAGATCGGCCTGGGTGTTTCCCTTTTCGCTCTCAGCGGCCTTGCGCAGCGCCTGGGCGACAGCGGGATCGCCCGCCAGAAGGGCGTAAAGCTGGGCCGTCACCTTGGGATCGCTCAACAAGCCGCGCAGATGGGCCGTGACGGCCTGGCTATGGACGGCGCCGCCAAGAGCATCCCCCTGGTTGGAGATGATGATCAGGTTGATCTTGCCGCGCTGGTTGAACAGGGCCTGTGCCTGGCGCAGGTTGAGCAGCAGGCGCGGGTCATCGCCCTGGGCGGCAACGGCGCGGATCGTATAGACCTTGGGCTTGTTGCTGACGTACAGTTCCAGTGAATCGCCAGGTGCAGCCCCCAATGCTTCAGCAGCGTCCATATTGATGTAGACTTCGTTCCCGCCCAGGGCATCCAGCGCCAGCGGCTGGCCGGCGGCGTCGGTGATCTCTTCCTGCGCCAGCACAGCGACATCCTCGGGGCGCAGCCCCATGACGTCGATGCTACGCAGGCTGCGGCGGCGGGTGATGTTGACCACCGGGATGGATTCATCGATGGCAGGCAAGAAATGGTCGATCAACGGGTAACCGTTTAGCTGCGCCGCCAGGGTCTCGTAGCGGGCCATTTTGAAATACGAATCGGCCACGCTTGAGCCGCCGTAGGTCTGGGTGCCGCCGCCCACCCGGATCAGTTCGTCCATCTCACCCATGCCCTCGACGGCCAGGGTGCGGATGGTGTGCGAAAGGGTATCGCCGGTGATGAAGGCGGCTGTAATGATGAGGGTGGCCAACATCAGACCGACGACGATGAGAGTAGACTGTGCCCGGCGGCGTGGGATGGGGCGCAGGCCAAGTTTGAAAAAGACGGGGCGGCGTAAAGCCAGCAGCACCAGGCCGGCGATCACCAGGATCAACACGGCGCTGAGGCTGCCGGCAATGGAAGCCATCTCCAGGCCGAAGAGTTTTTGCATGGCTACGCCTCCCTTGCGGTTATGGGCTGCTCGCTTTCCACCAGGCCGTCGCGCATCCAGACGATGCGCTGGCAGCGCCCGCCTACCCCCCGGTCGTGGGTGACCAGGATGAAGGTCAGCCCCTGTTCCTGGTTCAAATTGACCAGCACGTCCATGATCTCGTGAGCGGTTTCCGAATCCAGATCACCTGTAGGTTCGTCAGCCCACACCAGGGCGGGGCGATTGACCAGGGCGCGGGCAATCGTGGTGCGCTGGCGCTCTCCGCCGGAAAGCTCTGCCGGGCGGTGGTTGGCGCGCGCGGCCAGGCCCACCTGGTCCAGGGCTTCCAGCGCCCGGCTGCGCGCATCGCGCAGCTTGACGCCAGAGACCAACAGCGGCAGCTCAACATTTTCTACCGCGCTCAAGACCGGCAGGAGGTTGTAGAACTGAAATACGAACCCCATGCGCCGGGCGCGGTAGTCGGTGCGCTCCTGGTCCGTCATCCCCGAAAGAGAAACGCCCTCGATGACGATCTGGCCCTGATCGGGGGTGTCCAGGCCGGAGAGGCAGTTGAGCAGGGTAGTTTTTCCGCAGCCAGACGGACCCATGACGGCCAGCATCTCACCCCGCTGGACGCTCAGATCGATGCCGCGCAACGCCGGCACGCTCACCAGACCGGTATGATAAACCTTTTGCACACCGGTCGCCTGAATGATCCAATTGTCGTTGTTCATGGTTGTACCTGAAGTAAACAGTGCCCCGCGCGCCTTTACGCCGGTTACCGCGCCTGGCTTGGAAGACTACTGCACTGTCGATTGTGCTACAGGGGCAGGGCGAAAAGGCGAGGGATTCTCTTTGAATAATCAGTCCAGAAGCGGGCGCAGGCCCTTATAAACGCGCGGTCCAGAAATTGTCCTCAGAATCAACAGCGCATCACGTCTCAACTGCTCAGCCAGTTCTTCTGGCGTTAGAGGCGTGTTGCCGTTAGCCAGGAACGTTCTAAAAACCGAGTCAACCAGAGTGGATTGTTGGGCAACAAAAGCGTACTGTCTGGCGCAATGTGTGATCAAGATATTTTGCAGTCCATCTACCTGCTGAACTTCAGCTGTTTCCGGATCGACCCAGTCCACCTGCTCAAAGATATCCACATTGGCAAAGGCTTGCTGGTGTTCAGGGCAAAGAAAGCTGCGCAGATAGACGCGCCAATCGCGATCATTCTGGCTCCACCAGTCAAAGTCGATATGATAACGTGTTTTTATGGTTGGTTTGACCAGACTCAAGCGCTTGATTTCAGACACAAGACCCTCCACTCTTACCCGGCAGGGAGCGGTGCGTTCCTACATAATGATATACGATCAAAGGGTTTGCAGGTTGCGTAAACGTGAAAACCATCAATCCATATCGCTCAAACGGAAATGCAAATCGCCCACGTGCACAAACCACGGGCGCGTCGCCAGCAGCGCCAGGATCGGTCCCGGTGGAGTGCGGCGGGTGATATTGACTGCGGCATACAGCTCGCTGGCATGTACGTGGCTCTGTGGGTTCAACTTGGCCAGCTCACGCACCGTGTTTACCACAACGCGCTCAAACGGCAATTGATCCTTCTGGTGGCTTTGCCACACCTGCTCCAACGCCTTTTTATCCGGGATGGCAATCGCCATTCGGTCATCGATGGGTGTCGCCACGATTTGCTTGAGCATAGCGAAGACAATGCCGCCATCCGAGCCAACCAGGACCGTACGAACCCATTCGCGGCTCGGCCGGCGGCTGTCGGTCTGTATAATGACTTCGCCAGGCTGCTGGCCTTTGCGCACACGGATGAGACTTCCAGGGATAACGCCGCGCGCCTGATACCATTCCTGCAGACCAGAGACATAACGTTTCTCGCGTACCACCCAGCCAGAAAAGCGTTCGTGCGTATCGCCATCAACCAGCATAAAACGCACGCGGGGCGCCTCGTAAGCCGTGGGAAAAAGCCGCCGCAATCGAATGGGAAGCGGCAAAGTTCCAGACATCCAGTGAGGGAAGATCAGGCGGATTTCTGCTTCTTCGGCATATTGGATCTTGCTCGGCACAGGAGAAAGCTCGTCATTGAGCGATTGCTCCAACGCCAACATCTCCGATGTCAGCGCCGAACGGTCGTAATCGACTTCGTTATAACGCAAGAAGAGCGGCTGGCGCAACACCTCAGCCGGTTCGAGACGCTGCAAATACCACAACACGTCGCCCGCCGGCCCTACTTCATCGAAGCGTGGATCATCCTGGAGCGCCAGGTCCATGGAGAATTCCACAAGCTTGGGGTTGACGTCCGCCGAAAGCCCCACCTGCTCCAACAACTCGGTTGTAGACAGCGGGCCTCCGCCGGCCATATCCAGCACCGCCTCGGCCAGGTTGAGATGTCCAACGTTTACATCGACCAGCAAAGCACGCGGGAACCAACGCCCGGCAATGCGCACAAAATCATCTTTGGCCGCCAGGCTCTCCTCCAACGCATCGATTAAATCGTCGCCGTAGATTCGCAGCACTGTGCTGCGATCCAGGTGATGGAACTCGTCGACGACCTTCGGCGGAGCATTCAACTTATGGTGAGGCAGTCCGGCAGCAAATTCGCGCTGGGTGTTATCATCCAGGCTTACCTGGATGACTTGAAACTCGCCCAGGTCCGGATTGTGACCGGAGCGGACCCCGTTCACCACGCCGCGCTTCCAACCCAGGGCCGGAAAAATCAGCTTTTGCTGGGATGTAAAGGTAAGCTTGGGCTGGTAAAGGTCGCCTCCAGAAGTACGCTGGCGCTCGACCTCAATTTTATGCCGCTCGATGCGCTCATCAACCAGCGCACTGACAAGCTCTTGCGATGTCAGAGGTGTTTCCAATTCCAGTAAATGGTTGTATAGGAATTCGATATCCTCTTCTTGAAGCTCAAAAGCCTCCCAGTAATCTTCATCCATCGAAGACGTAACAATACCCATAGATGCCCTCAATATAACCACCACGAAGCCAGCCTCGGCCCATGCGGCAGCCGGCTTGCGAGATTGATTTGTGATTTTATTCTTCTCATATTATACTCTATGAAATTTACAAGATATGAAAAACTTTTCAGGAGGATCATCGGATGACCAATGATTGGGAAGTCGTTGCTGAAGTTGGCGGGATGTTAACTGCCGAGCTGTGGCGCGGTCTGTTAGAAGCGCAGGATATCCCGGTTGTCCTTTCACAAGAAGGCGCCGGAAAGGCGATCGGATTAACGGTTGGCCCTCTGGGCAACGTGGTAATCCTGGTGCCTGCCAATGAACTGGATCGTGCCCGGCAGGTGCTTGCCGATTACGAAACCGGTGAATACGAACAATCCGAATCGCCGGATGAAGATACGAACGCTGGCGAGGCAGAGAGTTAAGGCAAAAACTCGTTTTCAAGCCAATCCAGTGGGTCGACCTGTATACCACCAGTCCACACCTCCCAGTGCAAATGAGGGCCGGTTACTCGTCCGGTACCGCCCACCTTGCCGATAACCTGGCCCGCTTGCACCATGTCGCCAACTTTGACCAAGATTTCGGACTGGTGCAGATATGCCGTGTATATACCCCAGCCGTGGTCGATCATCGTAGCATTGCCGCGCACCGTCAGCGGACCGGCAAACACCACCCGCCCTGCTGCCGGAGCAAGGATTTGCGTGCCAACCCCGCCACAGAAGTCCAGACCGGAGTGATAATAAACATAGGCGCTTCCATTAAAGGAGCGGCGGTTGCCAAAAAGCGAAGGCCAACAATCGCTAAACGGCGGCGGCGCAGGACTCTGGAAACCGCCCTTCCACAGCTTTTCAGGGGTGGCAGTAACCGCCAGGGCAGCCCACTGCGCATCCTCCGGTTTGGTCACTGCCGGGTCGATTGTCTCGGGGCTGACAATCAGCACAGGATCGAAAGGATAGTTTCCGCCTTTCACCGGTACCGCCTGTGAAAAAGCAAACGGTGCGCCGGAAGGCAGCGTTCCCGAAATCACCAATGAATAAAGGCCAGGTTCGGTCATTGCATGAATGCCCTGCAAACTGGCGTATCCACCGCCTTCTTTTGGAAAGAAATGCAAGGGCTGATTGACCAGCGACCCGCCCAACGACAACCCGTTTTCACCATCTACTTCGATGATGGCGACCTTACCCTGCATAAAGGGCGCCGTAGTCAATGTTACCGTGTAGATCGCCTCAGGCAGACCACCCGGGCCTGAAAGCGCAGGCTCTGGCGCGCTCGGAGGAAGTTGCAAGACATCGCCTGCCTGGACATCCCATGTCCCGGAGAGACCATTGTCCAACACACAGGACCAGGGCGAAGCGCCGTTGGCAATCGCCAGTTCCAGCAAAGACTGGCCCGGCGACAGAGTCGCGCGCCGGGTCAGTGCAGCCGCAGTGTGATCTTGTGGGATGACCAGCGTAGAACCTGCGTATAACTCAGCCGGGCTGGTCAGGTGATTAAGCTGAATAAGCGCCTCGACAGGGATGCGATACTGGCGGCTCAAACTATAAAGCGTTTCACCATAAGCCACGGTCTGCGTCGTCAATATACCCTGGATACCTTTCAATCCTGGAATCACCAGCTGGTCCCCGGCAGCCAGTTGGTTGGGGTCGGTGATGCCATTTGCATTGGTCAGGCTGTCCATCGAGATCCCGAACCGCAGGGCAATCGACCATAAAGAGTCGCCTGGCTGAACGATATATACCGGGCCTTCAGGTTGGCCCTGTTGTGCAGCAGGTTGAGCCATGCCCGATGAACCTGGCAAAAATAGCATGGCCAGCAACAGCCATGTCATTCCCACATAGAACAATCTCTTGAAGCTTTTTTGTGACTTGCCGGGCAAGCCACAAAAAAGCGATGGATATTTACTCCAGGTCTTCAAAGCTTACCTGATCTCCGACGTTGAAGTACTGTAAATTTTCGACAGCCATTTCCAACACGTAACACGCCGGTCTGGCAGGGAGATACGCCAGCCGCCAGCGGCGCGCCAGGCGTGTGTCCACTACTTTGCCGGACGAGTCAATCCATGCCACAGCCAGGTCGATCCACATAAACAACATATGGATCGAAGCATCCAGGCGGCTATCCCGGCGTTGGACCAACAACAATCCTTCATCAGAGGGTAAATGACGGCAGAACATCAACCCCCGCAACTGGCACCCAAACAAAGCGCAGTAACGCGCCCGTATGGATCGGCGGTGTGGTTGGCTGGTATTGGTAATGAGGACTTGCCGGGGCATGCAGCGACTTTCCTAATGTTCCTCCAACACCCTTTCGATGCTGGCAATCAGATCCTTAGGGCTGAAAGGCTTGGAAATATAATCATCCACCCGGGCAATTTGCAATCCCAGCACTTTGTCGATGCTCTGTGCGCGAGCAGTCACTATGATCACCGGGATCGCGCGGGTACGTTCATCTGCCTTAAGCTGCTGATACACATCCCATCCGCCCATATCTGGCATCATCAAATCCAGCAAAATCACGTCAGGTATCTCGCGCCGCACAATATCCAGGCCTTCGCGGCCTCCATCCGCGCCGATTACTTCGTAACGTTCACGTTCCAGGATCAGTTTGACCATGTCGATGACATCATGTTCGTCTTCGATATAGACTATTCTCCGGACCGTTTTCGCCATAACATCTTTCTCCATAAGCCTGCCTCTTCGTCGACGTCGTAATCGGTCAATTACCGCTTTAGTTTACCACAGGAGTGTTGAAAAAAATCAATCTCCGGGCTATAATGACGCAATCTAATAACTTGCAGTGAGGAAAGTATTTTATGATCGACGTAAATGATTTGCGCAAAGGGGTGACTTTTGAATATGACGGGAACCTGTACCGGGTGCTGGACTATCACCACCACAAACCGGGGCGTGGAAATGCCACCATTCGCGTGCGCACGGTGAACCTGCGCCGGGGCACCATCATCGAGCAGACCTTCACTTCTGGAGATCGCGTTCAGGATGTACGCCTGGATTTCCACAACGTCCAGTACCTTTACACAGATGGCGATTTATATCATTTTATGGATTTGGACACTTACGATCAACCGGCAATCCCCAAGTCGATCTTGGGCGATTCGGCCGATTATCTCAAGGAAGGTATGGAGTGCAAGCTGACTTTCTACGAGGGAGAACCGCTGGACATTGAGTTGCCTATGACGGTGGATATGGAAGTGGTCGAAGCAGAAATGGCGGTGCGTGGAGATACAGCCACGGGTGTTACGAAGAAGGTAATTACCGATACCGGTTTGCAAGTGCAGGTGCCTGGTTTCGTCGAAGTAGGCGACACTATCCGCATCAACACCTCCACCGGCGCCTACGTAACCCGCGTGTAGCTCACGGTATTCTACGTCAGCTTGTGTGGCCCCAAATGGGCCACACACACCCTGAAATACCTCATGCGTACACCAGCCGGTAAAGAGTGTAGTTATTTTTACGGCGATTACTATCGCGGCCGCCAACAAGAAGAATGCCGGCTGCTGCATTTCGCTGTACCGCCATTGCATTGGCAGCGCGATTTTTGTCAGACATGCCCTGTGCCGGGAATTTTATTGGCGAATTCCTGCTCACACATGGTCCTGTTGCCTTACCTGGAGCGGCCTTTTCCATTCTTCAAACAACGCGTGCGTGTGAGAACGATGTGTAGCAAATCGAACCGGCAAGGGTTTGATCCTCACATCGGCTGTGGACAATGCCATTCTTTACCTCCTGAATTTTTCGGAGATTCAACTTGAGCCCGACATTGTTGCTCGACCTGGATGATACGCTCCTCCAAAACAATATCGATGCGTTTTTACCCCACTATCTGAAAGCTTTTGCCCGGGAAGTGGGGCCTTACGCTCCTCCAGATCGGTTTATCGAACAACTGATGCGGGGCACCCAGGCAATGGCCCACAATCGCCGGCCTGATTGCACCCTCCGAGAGGTTTTCGAGGCCGTTTTCTTCCCCGGGTTGGGCGTCGATGCCGGACAGTTTCAAAAAATCGCTGCACAATTCTACGCTCAGGTGTTTCCCACCCTGCATGGCCTGACCCAGCCGATTGCTGCATCGGTGCCATTGGTCGAAGAGGCGCAGGCCCGTGGCTATCACATCGCGATCGCCACCAATCCGCTTTTCCCGCTGACCGCGAACGAGCAACGCCTGGAATGGGCCAATCTGCCTGTCGAACGCTATGCCTTTGACCTGGTGGCCTCTTATGAAACATTTCACTTTGCGAAACCCGACCCTGCATTCTTTGCCGAAGCCCTGGCATACCTGGGCTGGCCGGCCGGTAACGTGGTAATTGTCGGCGACGATATCGAGCGTGATGTCGCCGCCGGCCGCCGCATGGGCCTGCCGGTCTTCTGGATCGAGCGTCCCGGGGTGTCCTTTCCTGCGGCTGCGCAAGCTCCCACAGCTCGAGGAGCGCTCCGGGATGTCTTACCCTGGATCGACCAATCACCCGACGGCGTCTTACAACCCGACTTCAACACTCCCGAGGCGATGCTGGCAATTTTGCGCTCAACACCCGCCGCCCTGGATACGATCTGCCGCGGTCTGAACGTTTCAGCCTGGCAACTCCAACCGCAAAGCGACGAATGGAGCCTGACGGAAGTGCTGTGCCATCTACGCGATGTTGAGAGCGAGGTTAACCTGGCGCGCATTCACAGGGTTCTGGAAGAGACCAACCCCTTCCTGGCCGGCGAAGACACAGATCCGTGGGCACAGGCCCGCCAATATTTCCGCCAGAATGGCCGGCTGGCGCTGCAAGATTTCCTGGCCGCCCGTAGTGAGCTCATTCGTTTGCTCGAATCGATCTCTGCAGAAGACTGGTCGCGCCGGGCACGCCATGCGATCTTTGGCCCTACCAGCCTGTCCGAACTGGTGAGCTTTGTCGCGGGCCACGATCGCCTGCACGTCCAACAGATTCACAAGCTATTGCATACGATTCTCCCCAATTGACAACACCCTCATATTTGGCTACCGCGCGCGCCTCGAATCGGGCGCGCTTGTGTTATATAGCTGAGTCGTTGGTTTCGATCATGAGGAGGTAAACATGCAGAGACGGATTGTCGTTACCGGCATGGGGTGTATCAGCCCCCTGGGAAACGACGTAGAAACATTGTGGCAGAATCTGCTGGCGGGAAAATCAGGAGCCGGGCCAATCACCCAGTTCGACGCCAGCGAACACAAAGTACGTATCGCTGCTGAAGTCAAAGACTTCGATGGCGCGGCCCTATTTGGCGCTCGTGAAGTACGCCGCCTGGACCGTTATTCGCAGTTTGCCCTGGCTGCCGCGCAGCAGGCAGCCGATCACGCCCGTTTGCCGATCAATGACAGCAACCGCGATCAGATTGGCGTAGTGGTGGGCACTGGTATCGGTGGAATGTGGACTCTCTTCGAGCAAATTAAAGTTTACTTCGATCGTGGCCCTGCTCGAGTCAGTCCTTTCCTGGTGCCGATGATGATTCCAGACGCGTCCGCGGGTGTGATCGCTATTGAATTGGGCCTGCGCGGCCCGAATATGGCTGTGGTTACTGCTTGCGCCACGGGGACGAATGCAATCGGTGAGGCAACCGAGATCATCCGGCGAGGGCAGGCGGATGTGATGCTGGCAGGCGGCAGCGAAGCGGTGATCATGCCAATCGCTATGGCTGGCCTGGCAGCTATGACCGCGCTTTCCACCCGCAACGACGACCCGCAAGGCGCCTCACGCCCCTTCGACCTGAACCGGGATGGCTTTCTCGCCGGGGAAGGTGCTGCTGTACTGGTGCTGGAATCACTCGAGCACGCTCAACAGCGCAACGCCCCGATCCTGGCTGAGGTGAGCGGCTATGGCACCACCAACGACGCCTTCCACATCTCAGCGCCAGCCGAAAACGGCGCCGGCGCAGCACGTTGCATGCAGATGGCGCTGCAAACCTCCGGCCTGGAGGGTACCGCTATCGATTACATCAATGCACATGGCACCAGTACCCCATTGAATGATAAAAGCGAGACGGCAGCCATCAAAACCGTCTTTGGCGAGCAGGCTTACCGTATCCCAATTTCTTCGACGAAATCCATGCTGGGTCACTTGATGGGGGCTTCAGGCGCTCTGGAAGCCTTGATTTGCGTTAAGGTGCTCCAGGAGGGCATTTTGCCTCCCACCATCAATTACCAGACACCTGACCCTGAATGCGACCTGGATTATGTGCCGAATCAGGCGCGGCCCTGGCAAGTAACCCACGTAATGTCTAACTCATTTGGCTTTGGCGGGCATAACGCCACGATCATCTTAAGCCAGGCCGATCCGGCAAGAAATACCCAATCTTAAGAACCTGGAGCACAGCGATGAGTCCCTTTGCACATATTACCGGTTGGGGGATGGCTGTGCCTGAGCAGATATTGACCAATCAAGAACTGGCCAGGCGCGTGGACACCAATGATGAATGGATCCAGTCTCACACAGGGATCCGCCAGCGGCATATTGCCAGCAGCGATCAAAGCACGGCTACCCTGGCTGTCGATGCCGCGCGGAATGCACTGGAAATTGCCGGGTTAAACCCCGCCGATTTGGATCTGATTATTGTTTCGACCTCTTCGCCGGAGCACATTTTCCCGGCTACGGCCAGCCTGGTGCAGGACCGCCTGGGTGCCGAAAAAGCCGGGGCTTTCGATTTGCTGGCCGCATGTTCGGGCTTCATCTTCGCCTTGAACATGGGCACCCTGGCAATCCGCTCAGGATCGATAAACAACGCTTTGATTATTGGCGCCGAGACCTTATCGCGCTTTGTCGACTGGGACGACCGCAATACCTGCATCCTCTTCGGAGACGGCGCCGGCGCGTTCGTCTTGCAAGCCGCGCCGGAGAGCGGGGGCGTGCTCTCGGCGGTAATGGGTTCGGATGGATCGGGAGGCGATTTGCTCATCCTGCCCGGCGGCGGCAGCCGTTGGCCCGCCAGCCTGGAGACCGTCACTGAAGGGAAACACTATCTGCAAATGAACGGGCGGGAGGTGTTCCGTTTTGCATCGCGCGTCATGAGCCAGGCGACCCAGGAAGCCATACAAAAAGCCGGGATGACTCTGCAGGATATTCAACTGGTCATCCCCCACCAGGCCAACCAGCGCATCATCGAAGCCGCATTGCGCCGCCTGGAGATACCGATGGAAAATTGCATGATCAATCTCGACCGCTATGGCAATACATCCACCGCTTCGATCCCGATTGCCACCTGCGAGGCGGTCCAACAAGGGCGGCTGAAACCCGGTGATAAGGTGGTGTTTGTCGGTTTTGGCGCCGGGTTGACCTGGGGCGCAGCCGTCGCGATATGGAGCGGAGCCTTACCAGGAGTTCGCCCGATACTGCCCCGGCGTTACCGCCTGTATGCTCGCCTGCGTTCGCTCGTCAAACGCATCTTACGCCGCATCGATGCCTGGATCTGGGGGAGAAAGTATCCCAACATCTAAACATTATCCACCGTCAACTTCATTTCCACGTAGCTTTTGCGGTGTAGATGGCGTTAACTACTGTCTACACCGCAAAAGCTATTATTTTTGTTAGAGCGTTGTTAGAAATCTCCATTTCTATAGTGGATTCCTACCACCCTGTGGAATAGGTTGGTATAATTCGCTAATAACTATGCGGTTTGCTTAATTATTTTGGAGGTACTGTGAATTCAACCCGCAACCGGTCTTCGATAATCTATCTGTTGCTTTTTGTGGCCATCATTTCTATGGTAGTTTACAGTTTGCAACAGCAGACAACCATGCAAGAAGCGCTGACCATCAACGAACTGGCGGCGTCCATACAGAAAGGCGAAGTTCAACGCATTGTCGAGGATGATAATACGTTGAATGTGATCTACAGCGATGGCAAAGAGCGTCGCTCTCACAAAGAGCCGAATTCAACCCTGGTAGAACAGCTCAAAGAACTGGGGGTGACTACTGAACAGCTTCAGCCATCCAAGGTAATGATCGAAATCAAACCACCCAGTGCATGGATTAACGTTGCTACGATTGTAGGATATATCCTGCCCTTTATCATCCTGGCAGGCGTGTTCTGGTTCGTTTTTCGTCAGGCCCAAGGCAGCAACAATGCTGCTCTGTCCTTCGGCAAATCTCGCGCCCGCATGTTCACTGGCGACCAGCCCACCGTGACATTTGTGGATGTAGCGGGTGTAGACGAAGCCAAGGAAGAGTTGAAAGAAGTCGTCGAGTTCCTGCGCGAGCCAGAAAAATTTATCTCGCTCGGCGCACGCATCCCCAAAGGGGTATTGCTCGTCGGCCCCCCTGGAACAGGTAAGACCCTCCTGGCAAAAGCTGTATCCGGCGAGGCAGGCGTACCATTCTTTTCCATTTCGGGTTCGGAGTTCGTCGAGATGTTCGTCGGCGTAGGCGCCAGCCGGGTGCGTGACCTGTTCGACCAGGCCAAGCGCCACTCCCCTTGTATTGTGTTTGTCGATGAAATCGACGCCGTGGGCCGCCAGCGCGGCGCCGGCCTGGGTGGCAGCCATGACGAACGCGAGCAGACTCTGAACCAGATGCTGGTCGAAATGGACGGCTTTGACACAGACACGAATGTAATCATCATGGCCGCCACCAACCGCCCGGATATTCTCGATCCAGCGCTGCTCCGCCCGGGGCGTTTCGACCGGCGCGTCGTGCTGGACCGGCCAGACATGCGCGGGCGCGAGATGATCCTCAAAGTACACACGAAAGGCAAGCCCCTGGCCAGCGACGTCGACCTGACCATATTGGCCCGTTCTACCCCCGGCTTTGTCGGCGCCGACCTGGAAAACCTGGTCAACGAGGCAGCCATCCTGGCAGCCCGGCGTAACAAGAAAGTCATTATGCAGCCCGAGCTTGAAGAGGCTATCGAGCGCGTCATTGCCGGACCGGAGCGCAAGAGCCGCCTGATCAGCGAAGAAGAAAAACGCATCGTCGCCTATCATGAAGCTGGGCATGCCGTCGTGATGAATGCAATGCCAGAGGCGGACCCGGTGCGCAAGGTTTCTATCATCGCCCGCGGCATGGCCGGAGGATATACCCTGGCCCTCCCCGAAGAAGATCGCACGCTCATGGCGCGCAAGAAATTGTTCGCCGACATGGTCGGGCTGCTCGGTGGCCGTGCCGCCGAGGAGCTGGTTTTCGATGATATCACCTCCGGCGCTTCCAACGACCTGGAGCGCGTTACCCGGCTGGCTCGGGCGATGGTCACCCGCCTGGGAATGAGCAGCCAGCTTGGGCCGATGGTCTATGGCCAGAAAGAAGAATTGATCTTCCTGGGTCGCGAGATTTCTGAGCAACGCGATTACTCCGAAGCAGTGGCCATCGAAATCGATCGCGAAGTACGGCGGATCGTCAGTGAAGCGCACGATCGGGCTCGCCAGATATTAATCGACTACCGCGACAAGCTGGATGCAGTAGCCAGGCGCCTGCTTGAGGTGGAAACTGTCTCTCAAGAAGAATTCGAATCCCTCTTCCCGCCGCCGTACCCGAAGAACAGCGGCACGCCCATGCCAATGGCAATCGGATGATCTGTTTGGGGACGGCACAAGCTCGCCGTCCCCAAACGATTTTTATCCCCATGCATATCCCCAATCCACCCGCTTATCTGGCGGCCCAACAACAGGCCGCATTCCGGGTAATTCCCCACTCGGGCGCGATACGTCTCAGCGGCGATGACCGCATCGCATTTTTACAGCGCCAGACGACCAATGATCTGCGCCTGCTCCAGCCTGAACGGTCCGTAACGACCGTTTTGACATCGCCGACCGCGCGCATCCTGGACGTGCTTTGCCTGCTCTCCCAGGCCGATGCCATCATCGCGCTCACCTTACCCGGCTATTATGGCGAGGCGACGGCGCGCTATCTGCGCAGCCGCATTTTCTTTATGGATAAAGTTGTGTTAGACGACGCCAGCGCTGAACTCTCCCAGGTCGACATCATCGGGCCAGAAGCCTGCCAGACCTTGAAAAAGCTGGGCCTGGATGGTGAGCTGACTGCCAACCAGGTTGCGTCCATTCAACTGGGTGACACACCGGCCTGGATCATCGCCCTGGAGCCGGCCGCTGGCCTCGGTTTCCGCCTGTGCTCACCGGCTGGCGCTTTCCCGCAGATTCTTGACGCCTTGACCTCAGCCGGAGCGGCCCGGCTCTCAGAAGAGACCTATCACATCCTTCGCCTGGAGGCCGGGTTGCCAGCCGCCGGGGCGGAATGGGTCGATGCCTATACGCCGCTGGAAACTGGCCTGCAAGTTGCCGTATCGGACCGCAAGGGTTGTTATACCGGCCAGGAAGTGATCGCCCGGCAGATCACCTATGACAAAGTGACCCACAGGCTGTGCGGCTTGAAATCAACCACCCCGCTAACGGTCGGAGCTAAAGTCTATGGCGAACCAGGCCGGGTGATCGGACAAATCACATCGGCTGCCCATTCGCCCCGCTTTGGGGAAATTGCCCTGGCCGTGCTCAAGCGGCCGTATGACCAGCCAGGACAGGTAATACAGGTAGATGAGCAAGGGCAAGAAGCTGTTGTTGCCACATTGCCCTTCGCCTGAAAGGGCTGATCTTGTTATGTGCCTGGGCGTGTGTCTAAAATCACACGCCCAGTTTGTTTTTAAAACGATGCTTAAAAATCTTCAAATATTAATCTAAAAAAGTAAATATTATTATTGACATATTTAAATTTTCTGGTAAAATATAGATAGAAATCGAAAGTCAATATCAAGCTTATTCTGAGCCGCGCAAACATTTTGCGCCCGTTCAGAATCAGACGAACAGATCAGGAGATAGCAAATGGATACCCAGAATGATTACTCAAACGATGAACGCATGCGCATTCTACGCATGGTAGAAGAAGGCAAGATCAGCGCGGGCGAGGGAGCTTCTCTGTTGGATGCGATGGAGAAAGGCCGCAAGACGGGGAAGACCAGCAACCGTCCCCTTCCTTCTCCTGTCGCCGGGCGCGACGCCGGTGACGCTCGTTGGTTCCGGGTGCGTGTGACCGACATGGCCACCGGACGCAGCAAAGCCACCGTCAATATCCCCATGGGCCTGATGGATTGGGGCCTTCGTATTGGCGCCCAGTTTGCCCCCGAAGTAGGCGGCTACGACCTGAACGAATTGAGCCGGATGTTGCGCGAAGAAGGCCTGGATGGCAAAATCATCGACGTGGTCGACGAGGAAGACGGCGACCACGTCGAGATCTTTGTCGAATAGATCCCCTTCGATGGTTGTCCCAAAAGAGAGATTTGAAAGAGATGCCCCCACGTGTGGGGGCATCTCTTTCAAATGAAAAATTCACTCGTAGTTGAGGCTTTGCCGGACATTGATTTGTGTTGCGCTGCGCGCCAGGATCATGCTCTCCAGCGCAAACATATTCACGATCCGCCAGGATACAGCCCCCACAGCCCGCAGAATACCGATTTCTTTGGTGCGCTCAATCACACTGATCCACAATGATCCCATCAGGCCGATGCCCCCCACCAGCGCAACAATCAACGCCAGCACCAACAGCATATAAATCACAATTGCAAATGAGGCGTCAGACGTCTTGCGCAGAGCCGGCATATCCTCGGTTTGCTCGATTTCCAGGTGGCGCATCTCAAAAGCATCTTCCAACCCATTCCCCGGTCGCGACAGTAAAAAACCAGAGGGCCCAGCCGATATTCTTCCTGTATAATCAAGCTGTTGCGTGATCAGCCGAGGCTGTTGACCGGCTTCACAACAACCCACCACCAATTGAACAAGCGTATGACAGATGGACTTCCCTTTTTCAATAAAATTGTACTGGTAACCGGCTCGGGACGGGGCATCGGGCGCGCCACTGCGCTGCACTTTGCCCGCCAGGGAGCGGATGTGATCGTGAATTTCTTTCGCAACCGTGCTCCCGCCCAGCAAGTTGTCAAAGCCATTCAAGACGTAGGGCGGCGCGCCTGGCTGGTGAAAGCAGACGTAGGCGACCTGAACGATCTCGACCGGCTGTTCGACGAGGTCGCCGTGCAGGCAGGTGGATTGGATTTCCTGGTATGCAATGCTGCTTCGGGTTACAACCGCCCGGTGATGTCACAGAAACCCAAGGGGTGGGATTGGACGATGAACATCAATGCTCGCGCCGCCTTATTCGCCGCTCAGCGCGCCGCGCCGCTGATGGAGGCCCGCGGGGGCGGTGCAATCGTCAACATCTCCAGCCCGGGCTCCTTCCGGGTCCTGCCCGATTATGTGGTCGTTGGGGCCAGCAAAGCGGCCCTGGAAGCAGTAACTCGCTACCTGGCCGTGGAGCTGGCAAGCAAAAACATCGTCGTCAACGCTATCTCACCGGGCATGGTACTGACGGAGGCGTTGAGACATTTCGACGAAGTTCGCAAAGATGAGCAGATTGTCGACCGCGCCGTGTCTCGCACACCTGCCGGACGGCTGGTCACCCCCGAAGACGTAGCGGGGATCGTAGCTTTCCTGTGTTCGCCCGCAGCCAGTATGATCCGCGGGCAAATCATTCTTGTCGATGGAGGCTACACGCTTCCCGGGTAACCCGCTGCTCTACACGCCAACCAGGATGGCACGCGCTGGAGCGCCATCTGCGGAGGCAATTTTCAGCGGCAGGCAATAGAGGGTGTAACGGCCTTGCGAGACCTCGCTAAGATTCAGTCCTTCGACCACGACGACCCCGGCCTGGAGCAACGTCCGGTGGGTAGGAACTGGATCGTCGAAGGGCGCCACGGATAAATAATCTACACCGATCAGGCGTACGCCGCGCTCAACCAGATGCTGCGCTCCATCCTCGCTCAAAGCAACAAAATCCTTTTGGAATCCCTTCACCGCTTGCGCCCAATAATGCGAATTGCGCGTCTTGATCAGCAAGCGTCGCGTACGAGGGGGAATGTCCGCGCTCTCCAAAATAGCGGATGTAACCAGCGCCACATGATCGGGCAATTCCAGAACATAAGCGCGGCCGGTAAGCAGGTTCAACGGCAGATGTTCCACGTTGAGCGAATCGCCGCCCAGAAAGTGATAGGGGGCGTCCACATGCGTGCCGACGTGTACACAACAACTGATGCTGGTAATGTTGCACGTTTCGCCTTCTTCCATTTTCGAGAAGCGTTCCAGCACAATCTTTGGATCGCCAGGCCAGGTCGGCAAATCGTTAGAAAGGGTCAGGGATATATCATAAGTGCGCATGATCCTCCTAATGATCAAATCAAGGAAGCTGTCCGGTCGCTTCTCGCCAATCTTCAGATAACCTTTCAGGCGGGTGCCGCATACCTTGTACTGAAGTATAACAGGATTCTGGCAAATTGACCCTTGACTCTCCTGTTACGAGAGGTTGTATACTGTACGCAGAGGATATCGCCGTAGAGGCCTGCGCCCCGATCTATGAACCGCTGGCGCCCGGGGCGCAGGTACAAGTCTACGAACTGCCCGTGTTGAACAAATGGCTTGCGTCGTGCGCCATGGCCCGTTTGCCACCATCGGCCAGGCATACCAGGCCGTGGCAGGCTGGATCGAGGCCAATGGCTACCACATCATTGGCCCTTGCCGTGAGCTATACCTGCGCTATGAACGCGGCGGCGGCCAGAACCAACACGTGACTGAGATCCAGTTCCCGGTTGCGCACAGCTAAGCGAAAATGCGGGCAGCGTTGCAGCGCTGCCCGCATTCCATTCACAAAACCAACCTGGCGATTGCAGCGCGTTCCAGAGCAGAGGGATCGATGTTCACTCCCAGGCCCGGACCGGATGGCACGGTAATCGTGCTATCCGGGTTGAGGGTAAAGCGTTCCTGGGTCACGTCCTCGCTATAATAGCGATCGGAAGCCGAAATATCGCCAGGCAAGACGAAGCCAGGCAAGCTGGCCAGGGCCAGGTTGGCAGCGCGCCCCACGCCGGTCTCCAACATGCCGCCGCACCACACCGGCACATTTTGTGCGTAACACAAATCGTGGATGGCCAGCGCCTCGCTCAGTCCGCTCACCCGTCCGGCCTTGATGTTAATCACCTTGCAGGCCCTCATCTCCAAAGCCTGGCGGGCGTGGCGGACAGACAGGATGCTTTCATCCAGGCACAAAGCCGTCTTGAACTGCTTCTGAAGCTGGCTGTGATCCCACAAGTCATCTTCGGCCAGGGGCTGTTCAATGAGCAGCAAGTCCAGTTCGTCGAGAGGTAGCAGCGCCCCGGCCGTCTCCAACCGGTAAGCCGAGTTGGCGTCTACCTGCAAACGCAAATCGGGAAAAGCCTGGCGCACGGCCCGGGCATCTGCCACATCGCGCCCCGGCTTGATCTTGATCTTGATGCGCCGGTAACCTTGCGCCAGGTAACCTTCCACAGTCTTTACCAGTGCGGCGGGTGATTCTTGCAGCCCCACCGATACGCCGACGTCGACCTGCAGGCGCTTTCCGCCGAACAACTCGCGCAAGGATTTCCCCTGCCGCTTGCCGAGCAAATCCCACAGCGCCATCTCCAGCCCGGCCTTGGCCATCGGGTGGCCGCGCACGAAATCCAGCCGGCCGGGCAGATCGCGAGGGTCTTCGATTTCCTGCCGCAGCAGCGCAGGCGCCAGGAAATCGCTCAGAATATGCCAGGCGGTGCGAGCCGTCTCGTAAGAATAACCCGGGTCGGCATCCGCCACACACTCGCCATAGCCCAGGACGCCATCGCACAGCGCCTCGATTAGAATGCAGTCGCGCGTGGAAATGCGTCCGAAAGAAGTTTCAAAAGGGGTGCGCAGTGTCATGCGCAGGTGGCGTAAAGTAAGGCGTTCGATTTTCATAAGGTGCTTTCTCCATAGCTCAGGACATAAAAACTGCGCGGATACGTTCCGCTCAGGTAGACGAAATCGGTCACCAGGTAACCGCGTTGGAACAGTTCTCCGAACAAAGCCCGGCTGTGCAGCCGCCACTCCAAAGCCAGCCCCGCGTCGGCGGCTTTCAACGCCAGAAAATCCGCAGGAATCTCCATCAAGTACAGCGGCGCTTCCTGTTGGCCATCCAGCTCCATATCGGCAGTTTTCCACTCGATCGATTGAGGTGGGCGCGCCAGGCCATTTTCACCCAGATGAGATGCGTTGAGAATGCCCGTTCCTGCAGCCAGGTAGTGGGCCAGGTCGAGCGATTTGCGCCTGCGTTTGCTCAACCGGCGATAAACGCGCGTCGAATTCACCCACCAATCTACCTGGAAACGGTCAGACGGCAGGCCGACGTTCAATCCGTCCCGCATTTGCCCATACGCATCCTGTATATACGTATTGCACACTGCCCCCAGGCGAGTGATATTCAAATGGGCGTTGCGGCTGATCAACGGATCGTACGTCCAGGTAATTCGATCGATTCCCTGGCGGCGCACCATCTGCCACTGGGCGCGCTTGAGGCGAAAGCCTAACCCATGATCGCGGTAATCCGGATGCACGCCCAACATATGCGAACAGTGCTTCAGGCGCACACCGTCCGGTGTTTCATACAATCCAGGGAAACCAAAAACAAACCCCACCAGCCGCGCTCCAGGGGGCAGTTCGCCCCATGCCAGGTTTTCCGCATCCGCATCAGGCGCTTCATCCGGTTTGCCTGTATCGTAGGCGCCGATCACCAACCCGCCGTTGTGCGCCACAGTCAGCAACAGATGCAACGGCACAACATCCGTTTCGTTACCAGGCCATACCAGGCGCTGTAATGCTTCCACAGCGCCAAATTCTTCAGGTTTTTCCAAAATACGTAGGATCATCTCTTTTGTCCACGGAGTAATCCACCGCGCCAGCCCCTACCGCGCAAATAAGCCAGGCGCGACGATATACGCGCCGGCATCAGGTTGAAAATGCGCGGCATCGTGTCCAGCGCGGTCGTACGATTGACAGCCATATAATCCAGCCAGTAAACCGAAAGCGGCATATTGGGGAACATCGACTCGAGCACCACTGTAATCGCTCGCAAATAAGGCGGCGGGATATTGAGCACGCGGCGGTGCAGGCCCGTCTCCTGCATGACCAGTTCTACGATTTGCCGGAAGGTCAGATATTCCGGCCCGCCGATATCAACAATGCGGTTGCGCGCTTCCCGATCTTCCAGCAGCCAGCTCAGGCAAGTAACCAGGTCCTCAACCCACAGCGGTTGCAGCACCACACGCCCATCCCCGGGCATCAAAAAGAACAACGGTTGTATACCCAGGATGCGCGCCATGGTGGTGGTAAAACGATCGTGTATCCCGTAAACGATGGCGGAGCGCAAGATCGTATAATCCAGCTTGCTGCGCCGGATAAATTCCTCGGCAATGCCCTTGGCCTTGAGCACCGGGTAGGCAGAAGCGCGGTCGGCCCCCAGGTGGCTGAGGTAAAAGATGCGCTCCGCGCCCGCATCTTCGGCCGCCTGCACCACTGCGCGCGTGCCCTGGATGTCGGTTTGCAGCAAGTCGATGCGTGGACCTTTCCACTCGCCGCTGATCAAGTGATAAATGGTATCTACACCCACCATCGCGGCCCGCAGGCCGCGCTCGTCATTCAGGCTGCTTACTGCCACATCAACAGGGACGCTTCGCGGCAAATTGGGCGAGTTTTTCGATGGGCGGATCAAAGTACGCACCGGATAACCCGCTTCCACCAGATGGCGTACCAACGCCCTGCCGATAAATCCTGTACCACCGGTTACCAGAATCATATGGATAGCCAATAAGAAGGTAGAATCAGCGCCAGAAAACTAGCCAGGTTGGCGATCAATGCCAGGACCAGCCCGCGCAGCACGTCTCTACGCCGGTCGACGCTGCGCACCAGGCGCGCCAGCAGCAGACCCTCAACCAGCGTACAAATCCCCCATGCAATCCACAGGCTGAAAACGCCCAGCACCGGTGTCAATCCCAGGAAAACGAGCAATAAAGGAGCCGTGAGCAGGTTAATCTGAAGCGAAGTGCGCAGCGAGCGCCGCACATCGCCCCAATTGAGGAATTGCAAAATCGCGCTTTCGATCACCACGATCAAACACAACAATACAATCAGCATGGTCAGGGTGAGGGCCAGCATGCCAAACGCCATACGCACAAGTTTAACACACGCTTGCTGGAAAAACAAACTTGTTTTAGCTGGTCTATTGTTGACGTTTGACCCGTGGCAGATTACACTTGAACACTGACAAGCGACATACACTTACCTCCGGAGATGACTCTCATGAAGTCTTTGCCTATCGAAGAAATTGCCCATTACCCCTTGCCGGGTATGGCGATCCCATCCAGCCTGGCCTTCAGCCCGGATGGGAAACTGGTCACATACTTACACAGCCCACAACGCAGCCTGGTGCAACAGTTGTATGCCCTGGATATAGCCAGCGGCGAGCATCGCCTGCTGGCAGATGCGCCCGGCGAAGCCGCCAGCGGGGCCAATGAGTCCCTGGAAGAAGCGCTGCGCCGCCAGCGCCTGCGCCAGCGCGAGTTGGGGGTGGCGCAATATGACTGGGCGGCAAAGGTCAACCGGTTGTTGGTGCCTTCTCAGGGCGACGTATACGTCAGCGACGGGCCGGATCAGCCGCTGCACAGGCTGGTCGCGGCAGGCGAGCGGCCCGCCCTGGATGCCCAGTTCTCTCCGGATGGGGAATGGGTGGCCTATGTACAGGATGCAGAAGTGTACGTGATCCCCTTCGCCGGCGGGATGCCTCGCCAGGTAACCGGCGGAGCGCGCGGCACGGGTAAGACACACGGTCTCGCCGAATACATCGCCCAGGAAGAGATGGACCGCAGCAGTGGGTTGTGGTGGTCACCAGACAGCCGTTGCCTCGCCTTCGAGGAAGTGGACGAGACACACATCCCTGTATACCGCATCCTGCACCAGGGCAAAGATTTCACTGGCGAGGGCGCCCAGGAAGACCATCGTTATCCATTCGCCGGGCAACCCAATGCAAAAGTCCGCCTGGGTGTGGTATCCATCGATGGCGGCGAGCCTGTCTGGATGGACCTGGGCGATGACCAGGATATCTACCTGGCGCGTGTCCAATGGCTTCCGGATGGTCGCTTGAGCGCCCAGATCGAGAACCGTCTCCAGACAGAGCTGGACCTGGTTGTTTTCGACCCGGGCAGCGGGCAGCGCACAATCCTGTTGCATGAAACCAACCCGTTTTGGATCAACCTGCACGACCATTTCAAGCCTTTGAAAGAACCCTACCAGGGCCAGGCGGGTTGTTTTATCTGGTCGTCCGAACGCAGCGGCTTCCGCCACCTGTACCTGTATGCCGCAGATGGGACTTTAATCCGCCCGCTCACCTCCGGCGAATGGGTGGTCGATTCGCTGGCCGCGGTAGATGAGGCCAGCCAGCAAGTATGCTTCACTGCTACGTTGGACGACCCGCGCCAGCGCCATCTATACGCAGTCTCCTTCGATGGCGGAACGCCGCGACGTATCACCCGGGAGGCAGGGACGCATACGGTGGTGGTCGATGCACAAGGGAAACGATTTGTGGATACGTACCATGCGTTGGATCGCCCGCCGGTGGTAAACCTTTGCTCGTTAGATGATGGGACAGCCCAGACGGTGATCCATGCCGGGCTCGACCCGCGCATCGACGCCCTGGAATTAGCTCCGCCGGAGCTGGTGACCCTGCAGAACCGCCAGGGTACAATCCTTTACGGCGCAATCTTCCGCCCGCCGGTCTCATTCGGCCCGGGACCGCACCCCACGCTGGTTTACGTCTACGGTGGCCCGCACAGCCAGTTGGTGGTGAACGGCTGGAACTTGACCGTGACCATGCGCGCCCAGTATCTGCGCAGCCTGGGCTTCCTGGTATTCATCCTGGATAACCGCGGCATGGCGCGGCGTGGAATGGTCTTCGAGGGCGCCATCCGCCACCACATGGGCCACTGCGAGGTAGATGACCAGGTGGATGGTGTCCGCTGGCTGGTAGCGCAAGGACTTGCTGATCCGCAACGGGTAGGCATCTATGGTTGGAGCTACGGCGGCTATATGGCAGCCATGTGCCTGGCTCGCGCCCCGGAGACCTTCAAGGCAGCCGTGGCCGGCGCCCCGGTCTCTGACTGGGATGGTTACGACACCCATTACACCGAACGCTATATGGGCACCCCACAATCCAACCCGGACGGTTACCGCGAGAGCGGTGTCCTGCAGCATGTTCCTGGCATTCGGGGAGCCTTGATGCTGGTGCACGGCCTGATCGACGAAAATGTACACTTCCGCCACACAGCGCGCCTGGTCAACGCCTTGATCGCTGCTCGCAAGCCATACGAGCTGCTGCTCTTCCCCGACGAACGCCACATGCCGCGCAAGGAAGCGGACCGGATATATATGGAAGAGCGTATCCGTGATTTCTTATTAACCCATCTCTGATAAACAGGAAAAACCGCAGCCTTCCCTGGCTACAATAATGGGAGCATCCTCCGATTTTTCTGTCATATTGGTCACCGGCGCATCAGCCGGCATCGGCGCGGCCACGGCGCGGCTATTCGCTTCCCGGGGTTACCGGGTAGCGTTAGCCGCCCGCCGCCTGGATCGCCTGCAATCACTGGCCGTTGAAATCCAGGAGCAGGGCGGTCAGGCGCTGCCTGTAGCAGCCGATTTAGGCCGCCTGGATGACATCCAACATCTGGTGCAGGCCGTATTAGAACACTACGGGCAGGTCGATATCCTGTTCAACAACGCCGGGTTTGGCCGATTGGATTGGCTGGAAGAGCTGGCTCCCGAGCAAGACGTCCAGGCGCAGATCCAGGTCAACCTGCTCGGCGCTATCTGGCTGACGCAGGCGGTCCTTCCACACATGATCGCCTGCCGTAAAGGACATATCATCAACATGTCATCCATGGCCGGCCTGGTGGCTCCACCCACTTACAGCATATACGCCGCCAGCAAGTTCGGCCTGCGCGGCTTTACCGAGGCGCTGCGCCGCGAAGTGGGTATATACGGCATCCATGTATCCGGGATATATCCCGGAGGAGTGGCGACTGAATTTGTAGAAATTGCCGGGATCGAACGTCGCACTGGCGTGACCACCCCAGGCTGGCTGACATTAAGCGCGGACGACGTGGCCCGCGCCGTATTGCGCCTGGCGCAGCATCCCCGGCGCGTGGTGATCTTGCCCTGGATCATGCACCTGGCCGTCTGGTTGAACGCCCTTTCCCCCGCTCTGGTAGATTGGGCTGTACGCCGCCTGTTCGTCGAACGCGAGCGGGGGTAAAAAAACCAGATATATTTAGGGGAATTTATTATCTTTCTCTCATTTCCGCATAAGGATTGTGTAAGCAGATATCGTTAAACTCATGAGCAATGAGCAATCGCTCTGCAATCCATCGCACAATACCGCGATCCAACATTGGAGATAACGATGTCTGATAAATCCATGTTCAAATCCGTACCCGTGAAACCCTCCGAGATCACCCCGGAGCACGTGTTTTTGAATCGCCGCCAATTCCTGAAAGCGATGGGCATCCTGGGTGCTGGAGCGCTGGTGGCATCGGCCTGCAGTCCGAAAGCGCCGGCTAACTCAGTCCAGCAGCCGCAATCTGCCGCCACGACCCCGCCAGACTTGCAAGCCAGCGCCCGGACCGATGAGTTGGGCGACCGGTTGAACACCTACGAAGAGATCACCCAATACAACAACTTCTATGAGTTCAGCACCGATAAACGCGAGGTGGCCGACCTGGCGAAAGATTTCAAGGTCTCCCCCTGGAGTGTGCAAGTCTACGGGCTGGTGAACAAGCCCAGGACGTTCGCCATAGAAGATTTGCACAAGCTGTTTCCTCAGGAAGAGCGCATCTACCGGCTGCGCTGCGTGGAAGCCTGGTCGATGGTCATCCCCTGGATGGGCTTTCAACTATCCCATCTGCTCAACGCTGTCGAGCCGCTGTCTAACGCCCGTTACGTGCGTTTCGAGACGCTCATGGATGCGGAGCAAATGCCCGGCCAGCGTTTCAAATCTTACCCCTGGCCCTACCAGGAAGGGTTGACGGTCGAAGAAGCGATACACAACCTGACCATCCTGGCTACCGGCCTGTACGGCAAACCGGTTCCGGCGCAGAATGGCGCCCCGCTGCGCCTGGTAGTGCCCTGGAAATATGGCTTCAAGAGCATCAAGAGCATCGTCAAGATCGAGTTAATCGAATATGAGCCTGAAACCATGTGGTCGACCATCGCTCCGCAGGAATATGGCTTTTATGCCAATGTCAACCCCAAAGTTTCGCACCCTCGCTGGTCACAGGGCACTGAACGGCGCATCGGCGAATCGGGCCGCAGGCCCACGTTACTGTTCAACGGTTATGCCGAGGAAGTAGCACATCTGTATGATGGCATCGACCTGGCTACATTCTATTAAGTCGCTGAAGCTCACCCCGCTTCAGATCGCCGTCCACTTGCTTGCCTGGGGATTGGCGGCCTGGCTCGCATGGGATTATTTTACCGGCAACCTCACCGTCAATCCCATCCAGGCCGCCACCCAGCGCACCGGTAAGGCTGCCCTGGTCTTGCTGGTGCTCTCGCTGGCCTGCACGCCGCTGAACACGATTTTCGGCTGGCGCCAGTTACTGAACGTGCGCCGCGCGCTTGGGCTGTATGCCTTCCTGTTCGCCGCCGCCCATTTCATCATCTTCGTCGGCATCGATTACGAGTTCAACTGGGAATACCTGAAGGCTGATCTCCTCGACAAGCGCTACATTTTTGTGGGCGCTGCAGCGCTGCTCATCCTGGCTGCTTTGGCGCTCACCTCATTTCGTTGGTGGATGAAGCGCATGGGCAAGAAGTGGAAGTTATTGCACCGTCTGGTCTACCTGGCCGGGTTATTGGTCATCATCCACTATGCCTGGGCGCGTAAGGGCGACATCTTCCGCCTGCAAGGCGATATCCTCCAGCCGCTGTTCTTTGGGGTGGTTGTGCTCATCCTGCTGGCGTTACGCATTCCGGCAATCAGGCGGGCAATCAGCAGCAAAAGGTCGGCCTTCAGCCTCCGGCAGCGGATCGCCAGTCCCAAACGGCTCGAGGGTTGAAAGCCGCTCGGCAATTCGCAGGTGTTATAATCCCAATTGCCCTCCGAACTTGAGAGGCTCATCTCAAACTGGTCACTCGCTAATGTATGCCCTCGACGACCTCGCCTCCGACTTGCCCGCCTTCCGCCGGGCGGTGGCTGCGCGCCAGGCTTATAAGCCGCTGTACGTCAAAATCAAATTGTTTTTCGGCTGCAACCTGAAGTGCGAGATGTGCAATCACTGGCGAACAACCCGCGAGCCGCCGCTGCCCATCCAGCGTTTCAAAGAGACCCTCGACGAACTGGCTGCCCTGGGTTGCCGCAAGGTGCATTTCAGCGGCGGGGAGCCGCTGCTGCGCCCGCAGACTCCCGACCTGGTAGAGCACGCCGATACCCTGGGGCTGCGCGCCACGCTGACCACCAACGGCACCCTGCTGACAAAAGAGATGGCCAGGAGGCTGGTGCAGGGCGGGCTGCGCGGGGTGAACGTTTCCATCGATTCGCCCGTGCGCAAGGTTCATGACCAGGTGCGCGGCGTGGATGGCGCCTGGAAAGCCGCCTGCCGGGCCGTCGAATATTTTCGCCGCTACGCCCACAAAGGCAAACTCACCCTGCGCATCAATACTGTGGTCAGCCGCCTGAATTACCTCAGTCTGGCCGGGCTGCCCGACCTGGCCCACGAGCTGGGCGCTGAGGCCATCAATCTGATCGGGATCGATGACCACTGCGGCGAACACCTTTCGCTTCACCGCCGCCACATCGCCGAATACAATGCCCGCATCGCTCCCTACATCGCAACACAGGCGCTTGAGTTGGGATTGATCCAGCACGAAGACGAGGCCTATCCCTATGGGCGGGAGGCGCAGCACATTGGCCGCGCCCGGCGCGGCGAATATGCCTTCGGCTGGTACGAACGCCATCCCTGCTTTGCCCCCTGGACACACAGCCTGGTCGATTTCAACGGCCTGGTGTATGTGTGTTGTATGACCCGCGAACAGATCGAGCCGTTGGGCGACCTGAAACAACACTCATTCGAAGAAATTTGGAACAGCGCCGCCTACAGGCACATCCGGGAACAGATGTTTCCGCCACAACTGGCCCCCTGCCGGCGCTGCGATGACTTTCTGGCACAAAACAAAAAGCTCTTTCAAATGCTATGAAAGCGCAGAATGACCTCGCCTATCTTCGCCTGCGCTAACTCAGATCAGAGAACGTGTCGTCATCCGCTTCCCACCGGCTGGCAGTGTCGAAAAAGACCAGGTCGGCAGGCGTAAAAGTCTGGGCAGTGATCGGCAAAGCAACGGGTTGTTCCAGGCCCTGCTGGCAGGCCAGGCACACCAGGCCGCCAGAAGTAACGTTGACGTGCTCTTCACAATAGTTGCGCCCGCACCTGGTGCAACGTCCCAGAGCAGGGTGTTCGCAGCGATGTGGTACCAGATAACCGATAATCATGGCGCATTGTTCAGCCATTGAAAGCTCCTTGTTTGGTCACTGAGTAATCGTTCGTGCAAGTGTTTGTAATCGGCGCTTTGTAAACCACTGAAATTCGCGTATGAAAATCGCCTTATTATCCGAGAAATATCCACCCGATGTGGGCGGGCTGGCTGTCTCAGCCAGCCGCCTGGCCGGGCTGTTGCACGGCAGCGGCTGTGAGGTACACGTCTTTGCCCTTTCGTCGTCTCTGGAGCCAGGCTGCGTGGCCTGTACAGAACACCAGGGGGTCACCATCTATCGCCTGGGCGAGCAGCGCCGCAGCGAAGATACGCTGTCGGATTGGTTCGACTGCCTGGTCGAAGCCCACCGCCAGAAACCTTTCGATCTGCTGCACGCATACTTTATCACAAAAGCCGGATTTGTGGCAGTCTACGCTGCGGGCTACCTGGGGGTCCCTGCGGTGGTCAGCGCCCGCGGAAACGACCTGGAGCGGGCGGTCTTCGACCCGGGCAAAGCCGCCCACACCCTGTACGCCCTGGAGCATGCCAGTATGATCACAGCCAACGCCAGTTCCCTGGCCCGCAAAGCGCAGGCGCTGGCTCCTGGCCGGCCGGTGGCGCTAATCCCCAACGGGGTGAATAGCGAATTATTCCGCCCCCTGCCGCGCCCCATGGACCTGGCAGAACAACTGGGACTGGCCGGCATTCCGGTTATCGGCTTCATCGGCGAGGCTCGCGCCAAAAAGGGCCTCGCCGTCATGCTGCTGGCATTTAAAGCATTGGCCGAAAAGCGGCCGTCAGAATCAGCCGGCCCGCTGGCGCTCCTGTTGGTAGGAGGTGCCCGCTCGGGCGATGACGAATCCCTGCTGCGCGTCTTTCAAAAGCAAAACCCCACCCTGCGCCTGGTGGTCGTACCCTACCTCCCCCAGGCTGAACTGCCTGCTTATTACAGCCTGATGGACGTGCTCCTGATGCCATCTTTGCGTGACGGACTGCCCAACGCCCTGCTGGAGGGCATGGCTTGTGAGCGGGCAGTGCTTGCCACCCCGGTAGGTGGCATGTTGGATGCACTCTGTGATGGAGAAAACAGCCTGCTCATCCCACCTGGCGACGCGCTCGCACTGGCCGCCGCAATGGAAAATTTGTTGGCCGACCCGGCCCTGCGCCAGCGCCTGGGCCAGGCAGCCCGCCGGACAGTGCTGGAACACTATACCCTCGGCCAGGAACTGGCCGGAAATCTCGAAACGTACCAACGGGTTCTGTACGGAGGATAGGGCGGGAAAAAGCGCTCCACCCACTCACAAAAGCTCGTCATATACCCGGAGCAGCCGCTTTTGCGCTTCATGCCAGGTGAAACGGGTGCAGGCGCGTTCAGCAGCGCTGGCCGCCAGGCGCGCCGCCAGCGCAGGATCGTTCAGTAAAGCCAGTACCTGGCGAGCCAGGTCACCTGCGTCGCCAGGGGCAAAGAACAACGCATCGATGTCCTCCCGTGCCAGTTCGCGCACTACCGGCAGGTTGGCAGCCACCAGCGGGCGGCCGGCAGCCATGTATTCCAAAACCTTGATCGGGCAACAGCCCTGGGTGATATTGCGATCGTTCAAACCTAAGGGGGCAACGCACACATCGGCCCCGGCAATCAGCGCCGCCACCTGGTGGTGCGGCACAGGCGTTTCGATATGGACATATTCTTCCAGGCCCAACTTTCGCACCTGCTTGGCCAGTGCCTTGCGCTGGCGGCTGCGCCCGCGCCCCACGATACGCAGTTGCACCGGACGACTGGCCTGGATGTGTGGCATGGCCGCGACCAACACATCCAGCCCTTGCCAGTCGGCCAATGTCCCAATGTACAGGATTACCGCCACGTGCCCGTCATCCTGCAACGGCGGCGCGGTAGGGAAATCTTTGGGGCTGACCCCATTGGGGATGACCGTAATACGTTGGCGCGGTACACCCAGGCTGGACAAATAGGCGCGGGTCACTTCGGACGGGCATACCAGGGCGTCACTGAGCTGCAAGGTCGCCGACTCTTGTTCCTTGATTTTGGCCAGCAATTCACTGCCCTGCAAGGCAGGGTAATGGTATTTCAACTCGACCGAGGGCAGACCGTTGACCTCGTACAGTGTTTTGTAGCCGTATTGTCCTTTGGCCAAGGCCAGCGGCAGGCCGCCCCACACCGAACGGTAATGCACCACATCGTATGGGCGCGCCTGAAATCTTCCCAGGCCGGCCACATGCTCCATCACCGCCTGGCCAAACCCCACCGCCTGTGCCAGGAAATTGGCCCCCTCCTGTCGCGGGATACGCGTCACGCGCGCCCCTTCCAGTGTGTCTTCAGCCGGCAATATACCATCTGAGGGCGTGATCAGATGAACTTCATATCCGCCATTGACAAGCCCGCGTAAAAAGTGGACAATATGGGTGCTGGCCCCTTTCGGACTTGGCACCACATCGAACGCAACGTACAGGACTCGCCGTTTCATTGGTTGGTTAAATTGTAACGGAACAATCGGCAATGGGTCAATAAGGAATTTCGATGCCAAACTACGCACTCATCCAAATCACCATAAACGACAAGCCCCGTGCCATATTGCGTGGTATGGACACGCTAAACGCCCGCCGTGAGCAAAGCAACCGCATCTACCAACAACGCCGTTGGCTGCCGCTGGCCTTGTTCCTGGCGGGTTTTCCGCTGATCTGTATCGATTTTGCCCTGACTTCACTGGGTTACAGTTCCCTGGTGTTCAGCTTGGCTGCCCCCGTTTTCTGGATCGTCGCGTTGATCGCCTGGATTGCGTTGCGCCGGGCGCGCAGCACCGAGTTTTCCCCGCAGCTTCAGACGGCGCGTGAGATCGTCCACACCCTGCGCGACGACCTGGATCCAAAGCGAAATTTCTTCGGGCAGCTTGACCTGACCGGCACACGCCAGGATTCAAAAGTCGCTCGCGAGGCATCCAACGCCCTGGGGCTGGTCACGCGCTATTACCGCGACGAATGGCTTGGTCTGAAAGCCAGGTTATATGACGGCAATATGCTGCGCATGTCGGCAGTGCGGCGCGAGAAGGTGCGCAAAGGCTACTGGAAACGCAGCCGCATCAGCGGCAAGAACAAATGGAAGCCGGAGAAATTCAAAGGCAGCCGCCAGGATCTCAAGCTGCGTGTCTCGATCAACCCGAACGTCTACGATCCTTCACTGACCCGTTCCCTGGCCTCAGGCGCCCGGATTGGCTCATACACCGTGTACCAGTATAGCCAGCAAGGCGGGATCATCGATCTTTCAGCCTGGAGTAATTCCGACAACATCACTGCCCAGGACGTGCTTGGCGTGCTGCGCGCCGCCTATGACCAGTTGCAGCGAAAGGCATAAAACCATGAATACGCGTACCATTGTCACCATCATCCTGGCCGTCGTGTTGATCGCCCTGGTCATGTGCGTCGCTGCGGCGATGAGCTATGGCGGGTGGGCCGGAACACAAAAATTCACTTACAATGAAGTGTGGCAGGTTCCTTATGCCAATGCACAGAGCATGAAAATCATCGACCTGACTGGCGACGGAAAAGACGATCTGTTCCTGCAAAACCTGACGAACGTCAGCATCTTGCAGGTCGATGGAAAACCATCCTTCGCGCAAGAATTCCCCAATGGCATGGTCAGCACGATGGGTGACGTGAATGGCGATGGAATTGAAGATGTAGTCGTCTTTTCCCCCGAAGGCGGCGGGAAGGTGATCGTCATCCGCGGCGGCCAGGTAACGCAAGAAATGCCAGTTCAAAATATCGGGGCGCCAGCGCGCACAGCTATTGTCGCCTTCGCTGAGGGTGTGCAGATCGTTCTGGGAGATATGCAGGGGTTGCTGGTCTCGCTGGCGCCGGACGGGCGTGAATTGTGGCGGACAAACCTGTCATCAGGCAACGAAATTCGCGGGCTGGATGACGCCCGGGTGAATGGGCAGGTGCGGCTGGCCGCCACCAATCGCGACGGGGCAGTGGCCTTGTACGACGCTGCCGGCCAGGCGCTATGGAACTATCTCCTTCCCGGTGGGCTGCGCCGGCTGCGCGCCTACGACCTGAACGGCGATGGCGCTGGCGAGATTGTGCTGGGCGGTGAGAATGGGCAGTTGGTCCTGCTGGATGCCGCCAGCGGCGCCGAGAAGGTCAAACAGTTGCTCGGCCAGACCATCGTCGAGATCCGCGACGGAGAGGTAAACGGTGAACCATCCTCACGTGAGATTATCGCTGCCGGAAAGCAAGGTGGGGTGTGGGTTTACACCGCAAGCGGCGAACAACTCTGGTCGCGTAATGTTTCAGAGAGAGCCACAGAAATTGCCACCCTCGACCTGGACGGCGATGGGTCGCAGGAAGTGCTGATTGGCGACGAAGGCGGCGACCTGGCTCTGTATACCGGAACGGGCGAGGCGCACTCCCTGGCTGCCTACGGCCAGCCGGTCAACCGTATCGACGCCGGCCGGTTGAGCGGGCCGCGCCAGGCGGCCGTCGCCGACGCGGGTAATGTCCGGCTTCTGGCGCTGGAGATCAGCGCCATCCCCGCCCTGCGCTTCACCCCGCTGCTGGCCGGGCTGATCGCCTCAGCGGTCATCCTGGTTGCGGCCTGGTTCATCGCCACCCTGCCGGCCAAACCAGCAGTGAAGGTAGCGCTGGAAGACCAGAGTGTTGAAAGCCTGCAGGCGCAGCGGCGCATGCTCAAGGAAAGCATCGCCGACGTGGAACGGCTGAAATCCGCAGGCGAAATGACCCCCGACGCCTACCTGAAGCGTCTCAAGGAATTGCGTGGCCAGCTTGCCGATAACGACACTGCCCTTAAAAAGGCGGGCGTGCCTTTCACCCCAGAGACTTTTGCCTGCCCCCACTGCGGTGGCAGCTTGCCCATCGGCATCGACCGCTGTGATTATTGCGGGCAGACGGTGATTACATAGCCGGTACGACCGGTTAAATCCAGCACGAAACAATGTCTCCGCTCAGGGTGGGATTCACCCGCCCTGGGCAATTTACCGCGCCCCCAGCTCATCCAACAACTGCGGTGGCACCTGCACCGCCACGACCTCCCCTTGGGCTGTAACGATGCCCTTCGCGGAGAGTGTGGCAGCCACCACCACTTTGCGCCCCTTGACTTCCTTGATCCGCCCGCGTACTTCCAGCGGCGGGCCAAGCGGTGTCGGCTTCAAATAATCGACGTGCAGCGAAGCGGTTAAGAAACGCAGCGGCGGCTCGCTATCCAATCCGCGCCCTTCCGCGCGATAAGCGGCCGCCGCGGCGGTGCCTGTACCATGGCAATCGATCAACGAGGCGATCAAACCACCGTACACATAACCCGGAATTGCGATGTGATAGGGCCGCGGTTGGAAAATACATACCGTCTCATCGCCATCCCAGTAACTCTTGATCTGCAAGCCATGCTCGTTCAACCGCCCGCAGCCATAACAGTAACTCAATACATCCGGGTAATAATCTTGAAATGCCTTCTCCATTGGATTATTTCAAGCGCAAGAGAACTTTACCCTTACTCCATAGCTCTTCCAACCGATAATAATTACGCCGGTCCGGGGAGAAAAGGTGAACCACGACATCGACGTAGTCGATCAACAACCAGCCATCCTGAGGGTGCCCTTCCACCCTGCCCTTCACGTGGAAGGCATCACGCACGCGCTCGATGACGTCGTCCGCCAGGGCCTGGAGCATGCGATCACTGGTCCCCGAGCAAATCACAAAATATTCAGCAAAATCTGCCAGTTCATGGATATCGAGCAGCAGGATGTCTTCTCCCTTCTTTTCTTCCAGGCTGTTCGCAATTGTACGAGCAAGTTCTAATGTATCCAGAAATCACCTCACTTTACTTATTGGCCTGTCGCAGAAGCCAGCGCGGCAGCGAACAGGCGTGTATAAACTGCCCCGCTGGGCTGTAAATCACTGCGATACAAATTTACAGACTGGGCGCGGGTTGCGCCCAGGAAACCGACTTTATATTGTCCCAGGATTTCGCTCAACGCACGGATTTCGTCCGGTCTGGCGTTGCGCGACACGCGTCCCAGGGTCAGGTGTGGAGAAAAAGGCCGCTCATCGGGTGGGTACCCGAGCCGTATCATTTCCGCCTCCACACCTCGCTGCAACGCAATCAGTTCCGCTGGCGCCTGCACACCCACCCACACCACCCGTGGGCGGCGTGCAGAGGGAAAAGCGCCTAATTCGCCGACGCTGATCTCGAAAGGTTGGTGCCGGGCGGCCTCGGCCTGTAATATCTTCTCCAGGATATCCACATTGGCTGCCGATACATCTCCCAGGAACTTGATCGTCAGGTGGATATTCTTCGCCGGCACCCAACGAACCGCCGTACCGGGCAAACGTTTCTTTAACTCGCCCAACACCCCTTCGAGGTTCTGATAAATCTCCACTGAAAGGCTGATAGCAATAAAAGATCGGATCACATTCATACCGGGCAGCCGCAATCTGTCAACCCACTCACTTCAATGACGCAACAGCATTATAAAGCGGCCTCAATCGCCCGCTTCAGGTCGGCAAAAGCTACCGGTTTGGTCAGGTAGAAATTCGCCCCGGCATCCAGGCCGCTTTTAATATCCGAAGGCAGCCCTTTGGCCGAAACGATGATCACCGGGATATTCTCAAGGCGCGGGTCGCGGCGCATATAACGCAAAACCTCTAACCCAGAAAGATCTGGCATCATCAAATCCAGAAGCACGACGGCCGGCTTCTTTTCAGCGATCAGATCGATCGCCCGCACGCCGCCGTATGACTTAACAACTTCACAACCAACCAGGCGAACCATTTCGGCGAACATTTCCGCCGTATCGGGTTCATCCTCCACAACAACTACGGTCTTCATTTGGCTCATCATATACATGCTCCATGACCGGCTTTCGAGCGCCCGCACGACCGCGGCGGGACCATCCCCTGAATAATACTATCATACCAGAAAATAGGCCAAGATCAACCCGGGAACTTGACCAGAAGCATAAAAAATTATTGGGAATTTCACCCGGGGCGCTGACGGAAATAATCCTCCGGCGTATCCAGGTCGCGCAAGATGGAATCGCTGCTCACATTCAAATACTCGATCTGGTCTCCATGCTCGCTCAGGACATCGCGCAGCACGCGCGGCGGGCGAAGTGCTAAAATTTCCGGCCACAACGAGCGGTCTATCAGCCACGGATGGCCGCGGCGCATCTGATAACTGGGCACGACCAGCACAGAGCGTCGTTCCCGGTAAACCTGCACCAGGCTCCGCACAATGTGGCTCTCGATCTGCGGTTGATCCCCCAGCGCGACCAGTGCAGCGTCCGCCGCTACCAGGCTGGCTAACCCGGCTTGAAGCGAATAAGCCATAGGGTCTTCGCTGTAACGCGGGTTGAAGACCGTCCGCGCCGGCAAACCGTGTAGCACAGCTTCCACCTGCTGGTGCGCCCCGCCCGTGACGACCACAATTTCGCCAATACCCGCCTCAGCCAGCACGTACACCACTTGTCCGATGACCGTGGTCTTGCCCCATGGCAAAACCATTTTGGGAGTGCCCATGCGGCGGGACAACCCGGCTGCCAGAATAACTGCTGCAATGCGGTCGCAATCCATATTACGCTTCCAATAAACGCTGGTAATCTTCCTGCGTATCTACATCCATCGATATCTGCGAGTCATGCCAGGGCACCCAGGCCGCGCGATAACGAGCGAACAATGCTCGCCCGCCGGCATCGCCTTTCAATGCCAACAGATCGGCAAACGTCCGCCTGTCGAACAGCACCGGGTTAGCGCGCTGCCCCTGCACCTGTGTCGCCACCAGCGGCGACAGGGTGACTGCGTGCGTCTCAACCAGCCGGCGCACCAGATCAGGTGGAATTTTCGGCTGATCTGCCAACAAGAAAACTGCCGCCCCCACCTCTGTGGGTAAGGCACGCACCCCGGCGACAGCCGAACTGCCCTGCCCTTGCTGCCACTCGGGATTATCGACCAGCGTCAGCGGTAATCCCTGCAAAGCCGCCCGAACTTCGCCAGCCGCGCAACCGGTCACTACAACCACCGGATCCAGGCCAGCTTCCAGGGCGGTCAATGCCACGTGGCGCACCAGCGGCGAACCACGCCAGGGCAGTATCTGTTTGGTCTTGCCCAGGCGCGTCGCCCCACCGGCGGCCAGGATGATCCCTGCCGTCGGTTCATAGGCTGCCAACACCTCTCTCTCCATTGGCGCAACGCCCTCCCTCCCTGGAGGCGCCAACGCCGCCGCAAGGACCGCATGGTAGGCGCCCAGGCACTGGCTTGCCAGCCGGTTGGCCCACGCCTGTCGCTCTGCGGTTTCCGCCTGGTTGAGTAGCAGCACCCGTCGCGCCTGCAATGAGATACCTTTCAGCCCGCCCTGGGGATGGGTAAGCACCCTCGCCAGGGAATCAACCGTGACCGGATCGCCGAGCGCCAGGCCAGACAACTCTGCGAAGCGTTCCGGGCGATGCACCTGGTCTGCAATCAACGGCCGCCCGATCCCGGACAGGCCGGCGACGACGACAACCACACTGGCCCAGGGTGGAATAGCTGGCTCGTATGCCGCAGGGGCCTTGAGCGGTAAGCGCTTCGAACCATCCGCTTCTAACAGCAAAGGCCAGCGCCTCTGTTCGGCCAGCGCGAACAGGCCATCCAACAGCGGCGCGGCCAACCCGTGAGTGCGTCCATCTTCCCCGGCTGGGCCGGTGAACAACAAAACGCCAGTCGGTAGATCAGCAGTAATCGCATCCAGTTCGTCCAGCGTGGTCAACACGTAATGATGGTCAGCCAGACGCACCTGTTGATTCGCCAGGTGAGTGCTGGCAGTCAACAGCACGGTGGAAACTTCACCCGAGGAGGTCCGCATAAATTCACCTGCCAGCTTGAAGAGCGCCGTCGTCTTGCCGCCTGCCCCAACCAGGGCCAGGCGGGCCGAGCGGTCCAAACGAAGCGCGTCGATCAGATACATCTCAATCCCACAAATGAGGCCGCAACGCCGGCAACGACAGGATCGCTTCGAGAACGCCGCCCCCAATCGCCAGCGATTTATCCGAAACCAGCTCACAATAACGGGGATCGTCGCGCGGGTCGACATCGCCGATCTTCAAACCTCGCGTTACCTGTACACCCGGGTGAATCAAACCACGCAGCACTCCGCCAAACGCAGCCGGCACTGGCATCCCGTTCACCTGGGCCACAATCTGTCCCGCTTCCACGTGATCTCCAATTTCAGCGTATGCCTGCAGCACGCCATCCGCCGGAGAGCGCAACACTCTCTCGGCTTTGCGATCAACCACCGCATCCGGAATGCCGGAGTCTGCTTCAGTCGCGCCCTGCCAGATGACCCGCCCCAGGCAGTGGCCGCGCTTGGTTTCGATCGCCGCATGGCAATTCTCGCCGGCCACGAAACCCGGCCCCAAACCAATCAACAGGATGCGTCGCTGCCCGGCCATGTCAGGATTGGCCCCTGTCTTGCCGAGATCTGCTACCAGCGGCAGCGCTTCAGGGGGTTGTTTGGTCATGCGAGCATCCACAATCACCAACGGTGTATCCGCAGGCAGCGCCGCGGCGGTCTCGGCTTGTGGGTCGATCATCACCGGGATCTCCCCTCGCCGCGCGGCTGCCATCGCCTGCGCCAGTCCTTCTACGCGCCGGGCCAGGGTATCTTCAACCATCGCCTGCCCGGTATAAACCGCCTCAGCGAAGGCCACCCGGCGGCGCACGACCATTGGCTGCGGCAGTTCAGTGATCAGCAGATTCATCCCGGCGTGATGCAGGCGCAAAGCTACCCCACTGGCCAGGTCGCCTCCGCCGCGCAAAATAACCCAACATCCCATAAACGATCCCCCTTTCTAATTTTCGTCCGAGATATCGAAGGCGCGTAACAGCTCTTTCAACCTGGGGACCCACTCACGCAAACGCGACGTAGAGATCAACCTGCTCTGTTCCTCAATAACTTTCATGGTCAGCTTGGCCGCCGCGTACGCTGCATTCGGCCGGCCAAGCGACGCCGCGATTTGCGCCCGTTCGTCCAGAATCCGGTGATCGCGATCCAGCCAATGAAAAAGAATCTCCTGGGCTTCCATCGGGTTCTGCGCACGTTCTCCTGCCCCCTGGTCGATGACATATTGGGCGTTGCCTTCTTCCTGCCCAGGGGTCACATCGATCAGCAATAAAGGCAATCCACACGCCAGGCTCTCTGTGACGATCAAGCCGCCTGCCTTAGAAATGACCAGGTCCGCTGCACGCATCATTTCGGGCATATTTTCCACATAATTGTAGATGTAAGTAACCCGGTGCCACTCTGTCGACTTGAACTCGGCCAACAGTTTCTCGTCCCCTCCCGCCACCAACACAAACTGAAAAGGCAGGCCAGAGTGGTTCAGCAGATGCAGCACACCCATCAAATTCTTTACTCGCCTGCTGCCCGCCACTAACACGGTAACAGGTTCGATCGCCCACCCCAACGCCGCCCGGATTGCCTGCCGGGAACGCCGCTCGCTCGCGAAAGCCGGGCGTACCGGGATGCCGGTCACCTGCATGCGTTCCGCAGCCATACCACTCGCCAGCCCCTGGTCAAAGACCTGTTGTGTAGGGACCAATGTCAGATCAGCTCCCTGGTTGAACCACAGGCGGTGCACATTGGTCAAATCGGTAATCGCCGTCAAAAAGGGTATTCTCAGATTCCGCAGCGTGATATAGGCAGACAGCGGCGCCATATAGAATGGGTGAGTGGAGATAACCACGGAGGGCTGGTAATCTTTGATCACGGAACGAATAACCCGAAACAGAATCACTGTCACCGCCCGCTCTAATACGGCTGCCGGCACAGATGAGTCGCTGATCTGGTAATTCAGTTTCCAAAAATCCGGCATCTGGGTGACGATCTTATCATAATCGCTCTGCACGTCCCGCAAGAACGAAGGCACACGCCGGTCATCCAAGGGGTTTACCACATCCACAACCACCCGCTCGCCATACCGTTCGCTCACCGCGGCAGCCAGGGCAGTCGCTGCGTTACGGTGACCGAAACCGGCATCCGCAGTTAAGATCAAAACTCGTTTAATATCATCCATAAAGTTTTTCGATGTTTCGCTCTCTGGCTAAGCAATCTTTCCCAGGCCGCGCAAGACTCGTTCCGGGGTGAGTGGGAATTCATTGAACCACACGCCGGTGGCGTCATGTACTGCAGCA
Organism: uncultured Anaerolinea sp.; assembly: GCA_964595435.1. Lineage (GTDB taxonomy): Bacteria > Chloroflexota > Anaerolineae > Anaerolineales > UBA4823 > RBG-16-57-11. The sequence goes on from CAZQQJ010000026.1 coordinate 64,841, forward strand.
ATCACCGCCGCCGCCATGGGTAAGAAAGGCATTTCACCCATCCCGCGCGCCCCCCACGGTCCAATCGGATCAGGATATTCCAGAATGAGCGACTGTACACGATCCGGCACATCCAAAATTGTCGGGATCAGATAAGTAGATAAATGTTGTGTCTGGACCAGGCCATCTTTCTGGACAAAGTTTTCCAGGACGGCGTAACCGGCAGCCTGTACCACCGCCCCTTCAATCTGGCCCTGCACTTGCTGGGGGTTGACCGCTTTGCCTACATCATCGGCGCAAATCGTATCCAGAATGTACACCGCTCCAGTCTCGGTATCCACCTCAACCGTCACTGCCTCGGCCACATAACCATAAGCAAAGTTGGGCTCCGATTTGCCCGTCTGTGGATCATAAGGAGTTGTCCGCGGAGGGCGATACTGATAGGTCGCCACGGCCGGTCGATCTTCCAGGCGCCACCTCTCCAGGGCCGCCTCCGCTGCCCCCTTGACCGCATTACCTGCCATGAAAGTCATCCGCGAGGCAGAAACGCTTCCAGAATTATCCGTGTAGGCAGTGTCCGAGGCAATCAATTGCACTTTTTCTACCGGCACACCCGTTGCCTGGGCCGCGGCCTGCGTGATAACCGTATGTACACCCTGGCCAACCTCCGCTGCCGCATGGTGCACAACTACCCGCTCGATTTGTGCGTCGCCATGCAATTCCACGGTGGCCATGCACTGCTCAGGAGCGCCGAAGGAGAAGCCGACATTTTTGAACGCCGCAGCAAAACCAATGCCTCGTTTCAAATGTGGCCTGGGAGAAGGCCGGAGAAGAGCGGTTGCATTACTGCGCTGCGCCTTCACTTCTCCGTTTCCATCGCTCGAAATTTGCCAGCCGGCTTCACTGGCGCACCGTTCGACAACTTGTTGCAGGCTGACGCCCTTGGGTAATGGCGTCCCCACCGAAAGCAGCGAACCCTCCTTGAGGATATTGCGTAAACGAATTTCAACAGGATCCATGCCAAGTACCTCGGCCAGGCGATTCATCTGCGATTCGGCCGCGAAAGCTCCCTGCGGCCCTCCAAAACCACGGAACGCCCCTGTGACCATGTTATTCGTATATACGGCATAGGAGTCCACCTTGACATTGGGAATTTCGTATGGGCCTGTACACATCAACGTGGCATTCCCCATCACTTTGGTAGATGTGTATGCATAGCCGCCGCCATCCGCGATCAATTCCGCCTCAGCCGCGATCACTTTTCCCTGCCGGGTGGCCCCCCAACGCGTGCGGATCAGGTAAGGGTGTCGCTTGTGATGCCCCACCATCGACTCTTCCCGGCTCCAGATAATCTTCACCGGTCGCGCAATACCCCGCTGTTGCAACCGCCAGGCAGCCAGGGCCAGGACAATCTGCACCGACATATCTTCTCGCCCGCCAAAGGCGCCGCCAATCGCCGGATAGATCACCCGTACCCGATCCTGCGGTAAATCCAGGGTGTGGGCGATCTGTTCTTGATCCTCGTGCGTCCACTGGCCGCCAACGACTACCGTTATCCGTCCTTCTTCGTCAATGTAACCCAGGCCGGCTTCTGGCTGCAAATAAGCGTGCTCCTGGGCAGGCGTGCGATACTCACCCTCGATCACCACATCCGCCTGGGCAAATGCCGCTTCGACATCCCCTTTGCGGATGCGATAATGGCCAAAGACATTCGAGCCTCGGTCCGGGTGTAACAACACCGCTCCCTCTTTCATCGCTTCCACCGGATCAGTCAAGACTGGCAGGTCTTCGTATTCAACTTGAATCAAGTCGCGCCCCTGGGCAGCAATCGCTTCCGTCTCAGCAATCACCAGTGCCACCTGGTCACCGATCCAGCGCACCCGATCCGCATAAGGCTTGCTCGAGCCTGGCCCACACAAAACCGGCTGGTCTGGCATGATCAAGCCATATTCGTTCACCGGCACATCCCTGGCCGTAAACACTGCCAGGACGCCATCCAATGCATCAGCTTTAGAAGTGTCAATTTTTCTGATCAGCGCATGCGGGCGGTCAGCAAACAATATTTTCATGTGAGCCTGATCAGGTAAATTTATGTCGCCGGAAAAGAGCGCCTCGCCGGTCACTTTTGCACGGGCATCAATACGGGGAATAGACTGTCCAACTGCTGACATAGAGAACTCCTGGGGTTTTATATAGAACGCAACCAGTTCTATGCTTTTGTCAAAACCGACGCGATAGGATTATACCCCATCTGGAAAGCTACCTGATAGCCTGCGAATTGGTTATAAAAACGCACTGTCTTGTAGTAAACTCAATCATCTAATTGCGAGAGAATCCCCCACAGCAGAAAGCTTATCCGAAGGATATCCTGTGGGGCAGTTAGGAAAAGGACTCAACATGGCAGATACGATCAAAGTTGCTGTGATCCAGGCAGCCCCGGCGCTCTTCGACCGGGATGCCAGCCTTGCCAAAGCCTGTCGCCTGGCAGATGAGGCAGCGGTACAGGGTGCCCGGCTTATCCTGTTCCCCGAAGCCTTCATCCCGGCTTATCCGCGCGGGTTGTCTTTTGGCATGGTCGTAGGCAGCCGCAGCCCTAGCGGGCGATTGGCGTGGGAACGTTATTGGTCCAACGCCGTCGATGTACCCGGCCCTGCCACCCAGGCCCTGGGCGAAGCAGCACGTCGCACCGGTGCATACCTGGCTATCGGGGTCATCGAGCGCGATACCCAATACAGCCGCGGAACGCTTTACTGCACCCTGCTGTATTTTTCTCCACAAGGACAGTTGATCGGTAAGCACCGCAAGCTCAAACCAACTGCCGCCGAACGGCTGATCTGGGGAGAAGGCGATGGCAGCACTCTGACCGTGTTGGATACCGAACTGGGTAAAATTGGGGGCCTGATCTGCTGGGAAAATTACATGCCCCTGGCACGCATGGCCTTGTATGCCAAAGGCGTGGAAATGTATCTCGCCCCCACTGCCGATTCGCGCGATACCTGGCAGGCCACACTGCGCCACATCGCCTGTGAAGGGCGCTGCTTTGTATTGGGGTGCAACCAGTTTGTGACCAAATCCATGTATCCCGCTGATTTACCCGGCATTGAAGAGTTATCCAACCAGCCCGAAGTGATGTGCCGGGGCGGTAGCCTCATCATCTCCCCGCTCGGTGAAATCCTGGCTGGCCCCCTGTTCGATCAGGAAGGCATCCTCTTCGCCGATCTTGACCCGGGTGAAATCGGGCGAGGCAAACTCGACTTCGATGTCACCGGCCACTATGCCCGCCCGGATGTCTTCCAATTGATTGTTGACGAACGTCCGAAAGACCCGGTCAGATACATCTAAAAGACAGAGCGGGCCTGTGCCCGCTCTGTCTTTTCTACTAATCACGATGCCGGCCGGCGCCCAAGACCAACATAACCCAATACATCAACTGCAGCACCGCCGTGGCGAGCGCGGCGACATAGGTCAGCGCTGCCGCGTTGAGCACGTTGCTCACGCCGCTCATTTCATCCTCTGTCATGATCAGGCCCGATTCAGAAAGCAACTGCCGGGCGCGTGCCGAAGCATTCAGTTCGACGGGCAAAGTAGCCAGCGCAAACAACGCCCCGCCCGAAAAGACCAGCACGCCCAGCCAGGCAACGCCGATCCAGTTCAGCAGCAGGCCAACCACGATTAATATCCAGCCCAGATATGAGCCGATATTGACCATTGGCACCATCGCCCCCCTCAGGCGCAATGGGAAATAGCCCTCTTTATCCTGCATGGCATGGCCCAATTCGTGAGCAGCGATAGCCAGGGCAGCAACTGAATTGCCTGCATACACGCCCCGCGACAGGCGCAATACCTTATCGCGCGGGTCGTAATGGTCGGTCAATTCGCCGGCGACCCCTTCGACGCGCACACCATACAACCCGCCCGTCGAGATCAGCCGCGCAGCAGCATCGGCTCCACTGAAACGGCTGCGCGCCGGCACCTTGCTCCACTTACTGTATGCAGAACGCACATAAAGCTGCACAACCAGCATGATGATCGCTGAAGGGATCATAATGCATATCATATACGTTGGATCATAGAAGTACATCATGCACTCCTTTCAAGTCATTTCTTCTTCCTGATGGGATCGGTGCAACGCACACGTTATTACAAATCCTAAGGCACAGGTGTAGCTGTCGGCGTTGGCGAGGGGGTCGGGGTGGGAGGCGGCAACAACCCCTGGGTCAGGACGGCAATCGCCTTCTCGAGTTGGGCGTCACGGTTTGCATCCACATCTTCTGGAGTGATCTCCACCGGGAAATCTGGCTGTAAGCCGACCTTGTGAATCTGGCGTCCGTTGGGCGTAAGCCAGCGAGCAATCGTCACCCGCACCGCTCCCTGTTTATCGACCAGCTCGATATAATTTTGCACCGAGCCTTTCCCAAAAGACTTTTCGCCCACCAGATACCCACGCCCGCGATCCTGAATTGCCCCGGCAACTATCTCCGATGCCGACGCGCTACCTTTATTGATCAATACAACCAGCGGAATATCCGTTGCTACCCCACCGCGCTTGGCCTGGAACGTCTCACGTCGCCCGTCGCCATACTCTTCGTACATAACTACACCATCACCAATGAACTGCGAAACGACGTCGATTGCGGTATTCAAGTAGCCGCCGCCATTATTACGCAAATCCAGGATCAGGCCTTTCGGTTTCTGATCCAATAATTCCTTGAGCGTCTTTTTCAAGCCCGCCGCAGTTTCATCACCAAAGGTAAAAAGCTGCACGTAGGCGATATCATCCTCCAACATTTTACCGGCCACCTGAGGAACAACAATCGCCGCGCGCTGGACATCGACTTCAATCGGCTCCTCTGCTCCCTGGCGCAAGATTTTCAAGTGTACCGTGGAGCCTTTGGGGCCTAAAACATGCTGGCGAGCATACTCGCCATCTTTTCCGGTCATATCTTCGCCATCGATGGCGATTACCTGGTCGCCGGGCTTCAGGCCAGCTTTTTCAGCGGGCGAGTCCGGCATCGGGCTGATAATGGTCAGGTAATCCTGGGTAATATCTACCCAGGCGCCGATACCCTCGTACTCCTCGCCTTGCAGGTGAGCGTTGGATTCCTCGAACATTTTCGGATCGAGGTAAGATGAATGCTCATCACCCAATGCTTCGAGCATACCCTTAATCGCACCACGCATCAACACAACCTGATCCACCGGTTGGTCGACATACAAATCATTCACCAGGCCCCAGGTCTGCCAGAAAGGCTTGAACAAACCTTGCAAATCCCCAGGGGTCCCATTTTGCTCGCTGGCATCAGAAGCCGCCGGCGTTTTTTCCGCAGCGGGTAGAATTCCCATCTCGGCGACAATACTGTTTCCCGAACCCTTAAACACATTCCCGGCAACAAATCCCGCCGAGCACGCCCCTGCCAGTAAAACCAGGGCCAGGAACACACCCGCAACAATCACAATTGGTCTTGTTTTCATAAAACTCCTCAGATCTCGCGCGACAAATGGCAATATTTTACTTACAGACATACACGCAAAACAACAAGCTTTTCTACCAATATATTACCTTTAACCGATAAGCGTATCACACTTTGGTTAGAAGAACATAAACATTACGAAAGTATTCATTATGGGTTTTGAGTTGTCCAACGATACAAAACCCCGCATGAGACGCTTCAAACCCTGAACGGGTTGAAATCGGTACGGATATCATAAAAATCTTCTTTTTCGACGCGCTTCAAAAAGTTGACCACCCGGTAAGTCACTGGTGTCATCAATGCCTCAACTCCCACTTTGAAAATGTAGTTGGTCAGCACCAGAGTCAGCCAGATAGCAGGCGCAAAACCAGGAACGCGCAGCAGGGTCGCCAGAGAAACAAACAATAGCGTATCCACCCCTTCCCCAACCAGCGTGCTGCCAATCGTCCTTGTCCACAACCAGCGTCCACGGGTCAATATCTTCATCTTCGCCAGGACAAATGAATTTGAAAACTCCCCGGCCCAATAAGCCGCCAGGCTGGCCACGACAATCGCCCCGCTGCTGACCCCACCCAGGACAGCATCATAGGCATCCTGCCCCACGTTCGTCGCCCATACCGCCTCAGCCGGCAGACGGCCCACCAGCCATAACACCAGGCTCATCGTTGCCGCACAGGCAAAACCCATCCAGATCACGCGTCGGCCATAACGATATCCATAAACTTCGGTTAAGACGTCCCCAAAAATATAGCTGATCGGGAAAAGCAACGTCCCCGCGTCAAACGCCAAAGGGATTCCCCACAGCGAAACACCCCAATCGACAATCTTCGCAGATGAGGCAATATTGCTCACCAGCAAGACCGCTACAAAAAAAGCCATAATCCGGTCGTAATATTGATAACGCATCGACCGGTTACTCCTGCAACCAGCGATCGACATAAGCCTGGAAGGAGGCGGGATCGCTGACCTGCTCGGTATACGCCAGGAGCGCCTCGCCGTCTAAGGGGTACAGCGGGTGGCAAGATGTCGGCGCCGCGCCGCCTGGAGAAAGGACCATGCCATGCACCAGCGGCCCAATCAAGTCGGCCCGGTCCAATTCAGGAACGACTTCCTCACAGGTCAGGATCACCTTTCGCCCAGAAGCCAGCAGTTCTTCGTCCACGCCCTTGTTATTGCCGATCACCGCGTTGCCATCGCTGTCGGCGCGCAGCGCATGAATCACAGCCACATCTGGTCGAATCGCCGGGAAAGCCATCAGCTCCTCACCGCTATAGGGGTCGATCACCGTGCGCACGTCCGGGCGCAAGCGCGGCAGGTCCGTACCCAACCAGCCCAGTCCGGGCATAAAACCGATCCCCGCAATACCAGCTCGCAAACCAAGCGCCAGGCTGGCCTCCGTCTCTTCCATGACTTCGATTTCACCCCGGTTAGCATAATACGTGAACATGGGCGCCAGGCCAAAGATTTCCAGTCCGAAATAACAGGTGCGCACCCGCCTGACCATGCCCGCTCCGACCAGCAAGTCGCTCTCCAGTCCGGCGGTGAATGCAAACAAAGTCAGGTCTTTGGGCTCACCCGTCTCCCGGTAACGCCTGAGCAAAGCGCGCACGAAAGCCACCGGCCTCCGGTAAAGCGTCGTTCCCCCTAATGCCAGCAGGCTGCCCGAAGGCACCAGCGCCGCCGCATCTTCCATCGACAAAATTTTTTCAGATTTCGAACGATCCATCATGTTTTAATTCCATAAACAGGACATCGCCTGCGGAAGCGCCAGCAGGTTAGGAATGATTAAAGTCGGATGATGGTTAGCCTGGGCACCTGAGCCGACCAATACCGTGGTAAAACCCATTTGGGTCGCACCCGCCAGATTGGCCACCGAATCGTCCAACAGGACACATTGCGCTGGATCGGGGTTCCCAGATAGAGCCAGCGCTCGCTGGTAAGCAATCATCTCCGGCTTGCAGGCAAACGACATGGCGCGCACATCGATGATGCCATCAAAACAATCTGCCAGGTCCAACACTTCTATCACCCGCTGGGCGTGGTCAGCGTCAGCGTTGGTGAAAATCCAGCGCCGCTGAGGCAAACTTAACAGCACCTGGCGCAGCCCCGGCGCGGGCTGGATGTATTCTCTCAACGGCAAATCGTGAACATAGGCCAGGTAATCGTCAGCATCCACCTGGTAATGAATTTGCAAACCGCGCAGTGTGGTGCCATACGTTTCATAATACATACGGCGCATCGCCGGAATCTGCTCACAGGGAAGCCCCAACCGCTCCGCCATATAATCCCCCATGCGCGCCCGGATAGCCTGCCACAGTCCACTGGTGTTGGGATATAGGGTATCATCCAGATCGAAAAACAAAGTTGTAAAAGACATGGGGGTATTATAATATCGCTTATGCCGATTCGCATTCTCCCACCCGAAGTTGCTTCCCAAATCGCCGCTGGTGAAGTGGTTGAACGCCCGGCGTCTGTGGTCAAAGAACTGCTCGAAAATGCCCTGGATGCAGGCGCCACCTATATCTCTATCACCACGCAGGGCGCGGGACAGCGCCTGGTCGAAATCTCCGATGATGGTTGCGGCATCCCGGCAGACGAATTGCCTTTGGCCGTTGAGCGTCATGCCACCAGCAAACTGCGCAACGCCAGTGATCTCTTCAACATTCACACTCTGGGTTTCCGGGGTGAAGCCCTCGCTTCGATTGGCTCGGTGTCACGCCTGACGGTTACCTCTCGCCCACCTGAAGCCGCCGTAGGAAGCCGCCTGTACGTCGAGGGTGGGAAAATTTACCCGGTGCAGCCGGCAGGGGCACCGGCCGGCACGCTGGTGCGCGTCGAAGACCTGTTTTACAACGTGCCTGCTCGCTTGAAATTTCTCAAAAGCGAGGCCACCGAGCGGCGCCTCATCGACAGCCTAGTCACCCGCTATGCCCTGGCTTATCCACAGGTGCGCATCCACCTGACACAGGAAGGCCACGCATCCCTACAGACCAGCGGACAAAGCGACCGCCGCCAGATATTGGCAGTGCTCTATGGCGCGGATGTCGCTCGCCAGATGCTCGAAGTTTTATCCGATGAGGAAAATCTCCAGGTGCGCGGCTTCATCAGCCCAACATCCTTGACCCGCGCCAACCGCAGGGAGATGCACTTTTTCATCAACGGGCGCCCCGTACAAGATGCATCCCTGGCAACCGCATTGCTCAAAGGTTACCACACCCTGCTGATGGTCGGTCGTTATCCTCTGGCCATCCTCTTCCTGGAAATGCCGCTGGAGATCGTGGATGTCAATGTGCACCCTACCAAAGCAGAAGTACGTTTCCGTAACCCGGAACACGTATTCAGCGGTGTGCAAAATGCAGTGCGCCGTGCCTTGTTAGCCCATAGCCCAATCCCCGGGGTTGATCCTGCGCCGCGCTGGTCAGTTGGCCTGCCTGCTCCCTTCACCCATCGCCGCCCTGACCTGGCCTGGGATATGCTGCAAGAACTCCCCCCGGCTGGCTCTCCACCGGATGCATCTCCTTCAACGGTGCAGTGGCCCGAGCCAGAAACCATCGAGCCATCCGGCCAGGCGCCTGTAGCAGCCCAGCCTCCCCTGCCGGCGGAACGCATTCCGCTGCTGCGGCTGGTAGGGCAAATTGCCAACACCTACCTGGTAGCCGAAGGACCGGATGGCCTTTACCTGATCGACCAACACGCTGCTCACGAACGCGTCCTGTTCGAACGCTGGACAACGCAGCTTGGCGCCGGTATCCCGGCGCAGGCCCTGCTCCATCCAGTCACCGTAGAATTGCCTCCAACTGGCGCCCGCCTGCTATCGGAACAACTCACCACCCTGGACAGCCTGGGGCTTCAGGTCGAGGCTTTTGGCCCGAACACTTTTCTGGTACGCGCCGTGCCCGTTTTGCTAAGCGGCAGCGATCCAGCGGCAATCCTGCGCGTCCTGGTAGAAAATTTCGAAGAAGATGAAACACCCTTGCAAGCTGAACGTGAAGCGCGCCTGATCGCCCGCGTGTGCAAGCGTGCCGCGGTCAAGGCCGGGCAAAGCCTCACCCCCCAGGAACAACGCGCCTTGCTGCTCGACCTGGAAGCCTGCCAGTCGCCGCGCACCTGTCCACACGGCCGGCCGACCATGATCCATTTATCCGTCGATCTGTTGGAGAGACAATTCGGAAGAAGAGGCGCCCGTTAATCTCCACGCCTCACGGCGCCTGCAAAACTTCTCTCACAATGCGCGGAACGACCTCGGCGACATCCTCATGCAGCACAACGTCCGCCCGTACATCAACGTATGTCGGCGAGAAATTCAACAAGATCAGGTGAGCGCCGTTTTCCAGAGCGCGCATCGGTAGCCCGGCCACCGGAAGCACCTCCAGCGAAGAACCCACCACGATCATCAGATCACAATTTTTACATACCTCTTGGGCTTTCAACCAGATTTTTACCGGAAGTTGTTCGCCCATCAACACCATATCCGGCTTGAGGATGCTGCCGCATTCGGTGCAATAAGGGATTTCCCCACGTTCCAGGTAAGCTTCGAGATAACCGTGCGAATCGACCTGGCGATAACAACTCGTGCAACTCAAAGTGCGCATCGAGCCGTGGATCTCCAGGACGTTCTTTGAACCGGCGCGGTGATGGAGCGCGTCGATATTCTGCGTTATGATCGTCTGTACATAACCCGCTTGCTCCAAACGCGCCAGGCCATAGTGCGCCGGGTTAGGCTGGGCCTGATGGATACCGATCGCCAGGGAGCGCATCCACTCATAAAATCGTACCGGGTTATATCGAAAAGAAGACAGCGAGGCGACTTCGAACGGATCGAATTTCTCCCACAGCCCGTTGTTGGCCGAACGAAAATCGGAAATTCCCGAAGGTGTAGAAATACCTGCGCCGGTCAGAACCACAGCCCGCTTGCTGGACCGGATAATATCCGCCGCGCAGCGAATCCCCATCCCAGAGCCTTCAGAAAGCTTGCCCATTCACCGCTTACCTTGCCATCTGCATCACTTTTTGCGCCAGATTCGCAAACTGCTGCGCAGTGACTCCGTCGGATTGCCGGACGATCATCGGCGTATGGCTGACCTGGGCCTGGTAAGCCAGTTCCGGCGCAGCAGTAAACACAATCGATACATTGTGCCCTAACTCGTCCTGCACCTGGCCAATCGACAACTGTATCCCGGCGCGCAGCCGGTTGACCAGTGCGAAGATAAATTGGCCTTCTTTGAAGCCTTTATCCAACAAATAGCGATAGAGCAACCGCGATTGAACCAGCGTCTGAGCAACTGGCTCCATCACCAGGATAATTTGCTGGCAGCTTTCCACCACCTTCTCAGTAACCGGAGACAGCGAACCGCCCAGGTCCAAGATGATATAGCGGCCTAAGAAAGAAAGCTTTTCGGCAAGCGTGCTGAAATTTTCCACTGCGTTAGAAAATCGGGCATCCTGAGGCTGAGAAGAGGCCAGCAGAAAGCGGACGTTGGAAGCATATGCGGTCAAATTATCTTCTACAAATTGTGTGGTAATCGCCGCGGCGTTCAGGCCTAACAAACGCGTCATCCCATAGGTGTTGGATAAACCCAAATCCAGGCCGATCGTACCGCAGCCGGGCCGGAAATCGGAAACCACAACCAGGTTCTTGCTGCGCTCGCCCAAAGCCATGGCCAGGTTAACCACCAGAGTAGAAACACCCAACCCGCCCTTTACCGCCAGAACGCCGATGGTGAAACCACGCTGGCGCATTTCCGGCACCGCAGCAGGCCGCGGCGCGCTGGCGCGCTTCAGCACCGCCTTGATCTGCGCCAGCAGCTCACGCGGCTGGGTGGGCTTGGTCAGATAAGCATCCGCCCCGGCCTCGAAACCATCCAGCTTGTCCTCCATCTGCCCCTTGGCGGTAAACATGACAATCAGGATGTGCTGCGTCTCCGGATCGGCTCGCAACTGGCGAGCGACCGTGATGCCGTCCACTTCAGGCATCATCAGATCGAGCAAAATCAGGTCAGGCTTCTCGCTCCGGGCCATTGTCAGGGCTTGTTGCCCCTGCCGCGCAACGCTGATGGTATAACCCTGCCGCTCCAGGAGCAGGCCCACCATCTTTAGTGTTTCAACATCATCGTCGACGATCAGAATTTTTTCCGCCATAGCTTTGCCTCGCCTCGTGACTGAGTTGTCAGGTAGGTCGCCGGATTTGTACCTCAACGACAGATAAATCTTCGCTGGCACACAACAATTTTCACCTTTGTGGTTTACGCCATATCCGCACCACAAAGCTGCCAGGCAAGAAAATCCAACTGTGCTAACAAAAAGTTTAGCATAAACAGGCCACAGAAGCAAGAGTTGTTTATGGATGATTTCAGCAATCACGTTCGTGTATAATGTAACTCACCATGCTCGAGCGCGTACGTCTGGCTTTATCCAAGGCCGCTCTGCTTCAGCCAGACCGGCCAATTTTAGCCGGTGTATCTGGCGGACCAGATAGCCTGGCGCTGATGGGTGTGCTCCGGCAACTGGGTTACCCCCTGATCATCGCCCACCTGGATCACAGCCTGCGGCCCGAATCGGCTACTGAGGCGGCTGCCGTTTGCCAGGCAGCACTGGCAGCCGGATTGCCTTTCGCCCTGGGGAAAGAGGATGTCATGGCATTGGCGCAGCAGCACTCACTCTCCATCGAGGAGGCAGCACGTACTGCCCGCTACCAGTTTTTATTTCGCCAGGCTGTGCAGCATGGTGCCCAGGCCGTGGCGGTAGGGCACACTGCCGATGACCAGGTAGAAACCGTGTTGATGCACTTCCTGCGTGGTACCGGTATGTCCGGGTTGAGCGGGATGGCGTACCGCAGCCTGCCCAATCCGTGGAGCCGGGAAATCCCCCTGGTCAGGCCACTACTCGGCGTGTGGCGGGCAGAGATTATGGACTACCTGGCGCAGCGCGGTTTACAGCCCAGCCTGGATGCCAGCAACCAGGACGTGCGCTTCTATCGCAATCGCCTGCGCCTCGAGGCGCTTCCCTATCTGGAAAGTCTCAACCCTGGCCTGCGCCAGCGTATCTGGCAAATGGCAGATATCCTCGGTCAGGAAAACGAACTCATCGAAAATATCGTTGGCTCGGCCTGGGACGAATGCTGCCAGCAAAGCGCGGCCAGTTTTGTGGCCTTCGATATCGCCGGGCTACGCGCCCGGCCACCGGGTATCCAACGCCGCCTGTTGCGCCGGGGTATTGCCCTGCTGCGCCCCGGCCTGCGCGACATCGACTTTGCAGCCATCGACCGCGCTCTGCGCTTTTTGCACTCGCCTTCCCTGACCGGGAAAACTGACCTGGCCGCCGGGCTGCGCTTATCAATTGAAAATGGGACGCTGTGGCTCTCAGCCTGGGAAACTCGTTTGCCTGCCACAGACTGGCCACAGGTCGACCCTGCCGTCGAAATAACGCTGAATCTGCCCGGCGAGGCCGTATTGCCAGGCGGCTGGCTGCTGCGCGCCGAAACAATGCCCATCACGCCCACCCTGCGCGCCCATATCACTGCCAACCCTGACCCCTACCAGGCCTGGCTGGATTTACACTCCCTGGAATTACCCCTTACCCTGCGCTCCCGTCGCTCCGGCGACCGCTTCCGGCCCTTCGGGTTAGGCGGCCATTCCCAGAAACTGTCCGATTTCATGATCAATGCCAAACTGCCCCGCCGGGCACGGGGCGGCTGGCCACTGCTCGTAGCTGGGGGACAAATCGCCTGGGTGCCAGGTCACGCCATCGCAGCCAATTGCGCCATCCACGAAAAGACCACCGAAATCTTGTTCATCACCCTCTCTCCGCTGCACGGCCAGGGTATACAGTCCTGAATGCCCAATCACCGGAGCGCCTGGTCGCTGATTATCCCGCGCCAGCCTTCACCTGATAACCCCTTCGTCGAAAACATCCTGTTGACTCACGTCAAAGCAGATGTACAAAATGATGGGGCGTGTGCGTCGTCAGAGACGCACACGCCCCACCTGTTACTCACCATCAAGATTAGCGTCCCAGGCGTCTGAGCGCCCAGGTGCCCAATCCCCCCTTAGAACAACCCCAACACCCGTCCTGTCTCCAAATCCAGGTCTACATCATAGAACACTGGACGTGTCGGCAATCCAGGCATGGTGCGCATGGTGCCCAGCAAGGGATACAGGAAGCCAGCGCCCACCGAAGCGCGGATATCGCGGATCGGCACGCGGAAGCCTTTCGGCTCGCCCTTCAGTTCGGGATCGTGGCTCAGGCTCAGGTGCGTCTTGGCCATGCACAGCGGCAGGTGATCGAAGCCCAGGCGGGTATACAGATCGATCTTGGCTTCCGCCTCCGGCAGGTAATCCACGCCATCGGCCCCATAGATCTCCTTGCAGATAATCTCGATCTTCTCCTTGATCGAAAGCTCCAACGGATAGAGGAACTTGAATTTGCTGGGTTTTTCAGCCGCTTTGACCACTGCTTCGGCCAGCGCTACGGCGCCCTTGCCGCCCTCCATCCAATGCGTACAGACGATAGCATCTTCAGCGCCGGCTTCGATGGCTGCCTGGCGTACCAGCTCGACTTCCGCCGGAGTATCCGTAGCGAAGGAGTTGACTGCGATCACCACGTTGACGCCATATTTCTTGGCGTTGCGGATATGGTGCTGCAGGTTGCACAGGCCGGCGCGCAGCAGGTCCAGGTTCTCATCAGTGTATGCCGCGGCCAACGGGCGGCCGGCGACTACCTTGGGGCCACCGCCGTGCATCTTCAGAGCGCGTACCGTGGCGACCATCACCACTACCTGCGGGATCAGCCCGGAGTAGCGGCACTTGATGTCGAAGAACTTCTCCATGCCAATGTCAGCACCGAAACCCGACTCGGTAACCACGTAATCGGCCAGCTTGAGGGCAATCCGGTCGGCAATGATCGAATTCTGGCCGTGGGCAATGTTGGCAAACGGGCCAGCATGCACGAACACCGGGGTGCCTTCCAGAGTCTGCATCAGGGTGGGCTTGATCGCGTCCTTCATTAAAACAGTCATCGCGCCGGCCACGCCCAGGTCCTCGGCGGTAACCGCCTCGCCGCGTTTGTTGGTGCCAATCACAATGCGCCCCATGCGCTCGCGCATATCGGCCAGGTCGGTGGTCAGCGCCAGGATAGCCATGATTTCGCTGGCCACGGTAATATCATAACCCGTATGGCGCGGCATATCTTCTTCTGGCCCCAGGCCGATCTCGATCTCGCGCAGGAAGCGGTCATTGGTATCCACCACCCGCCGCCAGGTGATGCTGGCCGGGTCGATGTCCAGGCGGGCAAAGCGGCTCTTCTCTTCAGGGGTTAATTCGCTCGGATTGGTCTTGTCGATGCCCAGCTTCTTCAACCGGCGCAGCATAGAGGGCGAAAATCTGCGATTGCCCTGCTTATCTGCCGGGCACAAGGCGTTGAACAGCTTTTCATCGTCCGGCTGCTTGGATTCGTGATAAATCCGTGCGTCGATCGCCGCCGCGCACAGGTTGTTCGCAGCAGTGATAGCGTGAATATCACCCGTCAGGTGCAGGTTGAAATCCTCCATCGGCACGACCTGGCTGTAACCGCCGCCCGCTGCGCCGCCCTTAATGCCGAAGGTCGGCCCCTGGCTGGGTTGGCGAATGCAAGTGAAGACGCGCTTGCCCAGGTGCGCCCCCAACGCCTGGCTCAATCCCACCATCGTCGTGCTTTTCCCCTCGCCCAGGGGAGTCGGAGTAATTGCCGTTACGTCGATATACTTGCCGTCTGGCACGTCTTTGAGACGTTCCAACACATCCAGGCGAACTTTGGCCATATACTTGCCGTGCAATTCGATCTCATCCGGCAACAGGCCAACTTCTTCCATCACCTGGCTGATCGGTTTCAACTCAGCTTCCTGAGCGATCTCGATATCCGATGGGACTGGTTTGCGCAACTTCAATGGGATTGGGGTGAATTTGCGGAGTCCAGGGAAATCATTTGCTTTACTCATGTCTTTTGGCCCTTTCCTTTGGCTTTGGTAGATTGGGGTTAAACACCAGGATAATTTTGACAGAATTTTTTGGATTGCACAATGGACGCATATCCTGACTGTCATAGTAAAGTGTCACGTTTTGAGGTGATCTTCCACCTTGTGACGTCACGCCTCGCTGCAGGCGCTATAATCCTTTGAGCATATAGTGCTCGCCATTGGCAAATCCCAAACGCGCATAATAACGGCGCGTGCCGATGGCAGAAATAACCGCTAAGCGGAGGTATCCATGTTCTCGCGCCAGATCTTCGGCCCGTTGGATCAGGCGTGCTCCCAGCCCGATATGTTGAGCTGCTCCATTCTCATCCGCCCCAACCGGCAACGACTGCCCGTAAACATGCACTTCGCGAATAATCGCCGCTGCTTCCAGGTCAGCCTGCCCGGTGCGTGGCGCGCCGGCGCCCGGCAGTGAGAGGCGCAAAAAACCCGCCAGGCGGTCATCCGGCGTGTCGAAGGACAGAAAATGTTCTTCTGCGCCAGGCGTGTGATACACCAGATCGCGCAGCGCCAATGTCTCCAGGTCAACTTTGCGCCCGCCGACTTCCCTGCAACGCACGCACGAGCAGCTTGTGCCGCGGCGGCGCATTTCCTGGTGAACGTCCTGGCGCAGGCTCGTCCGCTTGTTTCCTTCCACAACGTATGTAGAAGGAATATCTCGAATGACACGATTAACCCGGCAGTAGCGCGGAATAGTAGCCTTCACATCAGCTATCAGATCAATCAGTTCCTGGGTGGTATAAGGTTGGTACTCGCCCCGCAGCCAATATGCATACAGATCGGTGTTTTCTAACAACTGGTTGGGGTAGATCTTTATCTCATCCGGGCAAAAGCCGTCCCAGAGGCGGGCAAAATCCTGCCGGTCGGTTTCCGGCGTAGCGCCAAAAAGATTGGGCATCCAGTGCAAAACGATCTTGAACCCCGCCGCACGCAGCAAATCCACCGCCTGGCGCGTCTGTTCGACAGTATGCCCGCGCTGGTTCATCTCAAGAATAGTGTCATCCAGGCTTTGCACACCCATTTGCACCTTGGTGATCCCCAGAGAACGCAGCCAGGCAAGCTCGGCCGCGTCGATGTGGTCGGGACGGGTCTCGACCACCAGCCCCACATTACGGTGCATCGCCGTTTCGTTCAACGCGTGTGCTTGCGCCAACGTTGGCGCCTCGACGCCGTTCATCGCGTCAAAACAGCGCCGCACGAACCACTCCTGGTAATCGCGGCGATAAGCACTCCAGGTGCCGCCCAGGATGAGCAATTCGATCTTGTCGCTGGGATGTCCGATCGCCTCCAACGCCTGGATGCGCGCCGCCACCTGGCTATAGGGATCGAAATCGTGCTCCAGCGCGCGCCGGGCGCCAGGCTCATCGGGCACATAGCTCTTCGGCATACGTACATCGCTCGGGCAAAAGATGCATTTCCCCGGGCAAGGATAGGGTTTGGTCAACACAGTAACCGTCGTCACCCCCGACAGCGTACGCACCGGTTTCATGCGTATGCGTCCCAATAGATCAGCATCCTCCGGCCATTCACCGCTTTCGGTAAGTTGGCGATAAGCTGCCACCAGCATATGCTTGCCCACATAACCGCCATCCGGCAATGGGTGGTGGCGTACTGCGTCAGCGACTTTGCTCCCCAGGCGTATTTCGTCCAGCACGATGCGTGCAACTTGTAATTTTTCAGGTGTATACTTGCGCAGTTCAAGCCAGGTTTGATCGTCTATGCTCATGTGTTCCAGGATTATAATACCTTTGTGGATTGGGATACCGTTAATCGTCTGATCGAACTCAACCGTCAATTTTACCAGACCTTTGCCGGGTCTTTTTCTGCCACGCGCCAGCGCATCCAGCCTGGCGTACGCCGGCTGATCGAGCAGATTCCCCCCGGGACGCGCCTGCTCGACCTGGGTTGCGGCAATGGCGAGTTATGGCGCGTCATCCAACACCATAAACCCGGCCTTCACTACGTAGGGGTAGATTTCAGCGCCGAACTGCTCCACGTGGCAAAAACTGCCGGAGAGACAGCCAGCCCGCCTCACTCCGGCCAGCCCGGCGCCTTCCTGCTGGCTGACCTATCAACAGCAAACTGGGACCAGATCTTACAAACTGAGTTGGGCGGCCACGCCACTTTCGACATCGTTCTGGCCTATGCCGTGCTCCACCATCTGCCAGGAGCTGCATTGCGCAGCCAGGTGCTTGGCAAAGTTCGTCACCTGCTCAACCCGGCTGGGCGTTTTTTTCACTCCGAGTGGCAATTTCTCAACAGCCCCCGCCTGCGCGCCCGCATCCAGGATTGGCGGGCAATTGGCCTCGCACAAACCCAGGTCGACCCGGGCGACTATCTCATGGATTGGCGCTCAGGGGGTTACGGCCTGCGTTACGTTCATTGCTTTGACGAAGCAGAGCTCTCTTCATTAGCCGCAGAGAACGGTTTTCGGGTAATCGAAACCTTCTATTCCGATGGAGAAAGTACAAAATTGGGTCTATATCAGGTCTGGCAAGTGCGAGAGTAATAGTATAATTGGCTTTTAACTCATCCATATCTAACGGACCTTGATCTCAATCCATGCAAATTCTTGTCATCTCTGATATCCATGCAAACCTGACCGCTCTGGAAGCTGTTTTAGCGAGTGCAGGTGAATTCGATTCGGCCTGGTGTCTTGGCGATCTGGTTGGTTACGGCCCCGACCCTAACGAATGTATTGCCCGTGTGCAGCAGCTCCCTAATTTACTGTGTATCATCGGGAACCACGATGCTGCCGCACTCCGTTACATCGATGCAGATACCTTCAACCCGGAAGCGCGCGCTGCCCTGCACTGGACGCAACAGGTCCTGACAGATGAAAGCAGGATCTTCCTCAGCAGCCTGACCGAGCGGATACAAATCGATCAGGTCACGTTGACGCATGGCAGCCCCCGTCATCCAGTGTGGGAATATTTGCTCGATACCCGTACCGCAACCCTGAGCTTCGACTATTTCGATACTCCGTTGTGCTTTGTCGGGCACACACACCTGCCGGTGATTTATTCCTTGCAAGATACCAACCATCTGGCGCGCCTGAGCATCCCGGAACCAAACCAGTGCCTGCAGCTCCCCGGGCGTGCCATCGTTAACCCCGGCTCGGTCGGACAACCGCGCGACCGCGACCCGCGCGCTGCTTTCGCCATTTACGATACCGAGACAAACCTGTGGGACTATCGCCGTGTGACCTACGATATAGCCGGGGTCCAGGCCCGCATGGAGGCCGCCGGCCTGCCTGATCGCCATATCCACCGCCTGTCGGCCGGCTGGTAAAAGTTATTCTGCGGAACTATTCCACGGGCCATGCCGTCTTTGGGGTAGCCAATCGATAAGGAGAGAGAAAATGATGCATCGACTGTGTTTCCCCTACCAGTTGTTTATTTTCCTGGCCATTT
Organism: uncultured Anaerolinea sp.; assembly: GCA_964595435.1. GTDB lineage: Bacteria > Chloroflexota > Anaerolineae > Anaerolineales > UBA4823 > RBG-16-57-11. Next base: position 83,710 of record CAZQQJ010000026.1, read on the forward strand.
TTGCCCTGATGTTCAGCGCCTGCGCTGCGGCCGCTCCCACGCAATCGCCTGGAGGTCTATTAGATCTGGCTTCCGGGAGCGCCCCACCCGCGCCGGCGATGGAAGCGCCGGCGCCACGCGCCCCCGAGGCAGCCTCCCAGGTCGCAAAGAATGCCCAACCTGTCGAGCGCATCATCATCCAAAACGGTAATATTACCATTGTGGTCGTTGATCCCGCTCAGTCCATGGAAACCATCAAGCAAATGGCCAAAGAAATGGGCGGCTTCGTTGTCTCGGCCAATCTATACAAAGAAACCCTGAGCAGCGGCGCCGAAGCGCCACGCGCTTCGATCACCATCCGTGTCCCTGCCGAGCGGATCGATGAGGCTCTCCGCCGCATCAGATCCGAAAGCAGCCAGGAACCAATCAACGAGACCATCAGCAGCCAGGATGTCACCAGCGAGTATGTCGATCTGCAATCTCGGCTTAGAAATCTGGAAGCCGCCGAGGCGGAGTTGCAAAAGATTATGGAATCCGCCAAGCGCACCGAGGATGTCCTGGCCGTCTACAACCAGCTCGTGCAAATTCGCGAGCAAATCGAAACCGTCAAGGGCCAGATTCAATACTACGAACAATCCGCCGCCCTCTCTGCCATCAGCGTCGAGCTGGTAGCCGATGAAGCCATCCAGCCGCTGCAAATTGGCGGCTGGCAGCCGCAAGGCGTGGCCAAAAGCGCTGTGGAAGCATTGATCAAGACCATGCAATTCCTGGTCAATTTCCTGATCTGGGTCGTGATCTACCTGCTGCCGGTCTTGTTGGTACTGTTCATCATCTTTGGCCTGCCGCCTCTGCTGCTCATCCGCTATCTAAGGCGCCGCAGCGCACGCAAGAAAGCCTCGTCAACACCGCCCCCGTCTCTTCCTGCTGAGTGATCTTCACCCGGCGTCTGGCGCTGAGGCTTTCCAAGAAAAGGTATAATCAAGGGCATGAAAGAACTCGCCAGGCATGCCCGCGCCCTGCTCGGGATCCAACTCACCCCCGCGCAGATCAACGCCCTGAGCATCTACGAGCAAGAGCTGCTCAAATGGAATGAACGCATTAACCTGACTGCAATCCGCGACCCGCAGCAAATCCGCATCAAACACTTTCTCGACTCGTTGACCTGTATGTGTGTGATGCGCGATACGCCTGTAGAGCGCGTCATCGACATCGGCACAGGGGCCGGCTTCCCGGGCCTGCCTCTGAAAATTATCAACCCCAATATACAACTGACCCTGGTCGAATCGGTTGGGAAAAAGGCGGATTTTTGCCGCCACCTTGCAGGGCTGCTTAAATTAGATAACACCCAGGTTTTGCAAGATCGCGCTGAGGTCGTCGGCCACATGTCTGCACACCGGCAGCAATACGATTGGGCACTGGCGCGTGCCGTTGCAGTTTTGCCGGTACTGGTGGAATATCTGCTGCCGTTGGTGCGCGTGGGCGGCGCTATCCTGGCGATGAAAGGTGAAAGCGCTCCGGTCGAAGCGCACGAATCCGAACATGCCACGCGCCTGCTCGGGGGACACTTGCGTAAGCTGGTCCCGATCACTCTTCCATCCGTTGTTGAGGAACGCTATCTGATCGTCATCGATAAAATCGCCGCCACGCCAGATGCCTACCCACGCCGGGTGGGCTTACCCGCCAAAAAGCCCTTGCAATCCATCACCCAAGCATAAAGCCTGAGACCGCCCTTACGTTACAGGCAAGACTTTCCCTTCCTGCACGCGCCAGACTTTCGTCCTGCGCACATAGTCCGCCGAAAACAGATCCAGATCAGTCGTGGTGAGCAAAGCCTGTTCACATGTCAACAGACGGTCGAGCAAATCGACCCGCCGCGCCGGATCCAGTTCAGCTAACACCTCGTCCAACAACAGTACCGGCCATTGGCCGGTTTTCGCTTTCATCCAGGCGACCTCGGCCAGCTTCAGCGCCAGTACAGCCGTGCGACCCTGACCCCGCGAACCATAGGTTCCTAGGTCGATCGAGTTACTCAAAAAACGCAATTCATCGCGGTGTGGTCCCAGGGTGGTAACACCCCGGCTGATCTCTTCGCTGCGCCGGTTATACAACTGTTCCTGAAATCCCTGGCAGATTTTTTCAACTGGAATCCCCGAGCGGTCCAAAGGAGCGCGCAGTGGCAGCGAGAATTGCAAAGGCGCCGTTGGAAAGGGATCGTAGGATGGCTGGTAATCCAGGCGCAAAACCTCCTGGCCGCGCGTTAATTCTCCATGCAACCGGCGCGCCAGGCGCTCCAACTCCTGAATAGCCTGGATACGAGCATGGATCATACGCGCCCCCAGGCCAGCCAATAATTCATCCCAGTAATCCAGTTGGCCAGTATCGCCGCCTCGCTCGGCCAAAGTTTTGAGCAGCGCGTTGCGTTGTATCAGAACGCGTTGATATTCGGACAGGGTCAACGCATAACCCGGCGTCACCTGGCTCAACGCCATATTCAGGTAACGCCGTCTCTCTTCCGGCGCGCCTTCAACGATACGCAGCATGTGAGGCAAAAAAAGGACGGCGTTAAATATGCCAACTGCCTCGCCCATCTTTCGCGGCACGCCATCCAGCAGCACTTCCTTGCGCAAACGGGCCTGGCCATTCGTCCGGTCCTGAATAATTCGCACCTCCAGGCGATGTTTACCCAACATTTCACCCCCCAACTCACCCGGCTGGGGAAGGCGCACGAAATCGGCGACGATGCGCGCTACAGCCAGCGCTTCTTGTTCCGCTAAAAAACTGATCAGTTCGCGGTCGCTGCCAGCATGAAAAGAGGTCAGGGCTGCCAGGTAATAAACGGCTTCCAGCAAACTGGTTTTCCCCACCGCATTATCCCCCACCAACAAGACGGGCCCGCCAGGTACATCGAGATCCAGGCGGGCGTAGTTGCGAAAATTAGTAAGCGAAAGATGCGTCAGAAGCATCCTCTAATCCCTGGGCACAGCCTCTCCTTCAGCCGGTTTCCATACCCGAAGGGCCAGGTCAGTAAACAAGACACCGTTCAGGTGATCGATTTCATGCTGAAAAATGCGCGCCAACCAGCCGCTGGCTTTGATGCGTGTAGGCCGGCCACGCCGGTTCTGCCCTTGTACGGTAATAGTCTCCAACCGTTCTACTTCTCCGATAAAACCGGGGATCGACAGGCAGCCTTCCGTACCCGCCACTTTCTCTTCCGACTGGCGCACAATCTCCGGATTTGCCATCACGTACAGGCGCGGCGGTACATCCTCGTCTTCCTCATCGCCAAACTCCACGACAATCAAACGCAACGGCACATCGATCTGGGGCGCCGCCAGCCCGACACCCGGCGCCTGGCGCATTGTCTCTACCATATCGTCGATCAATGTTTGCAACTCAGGCCCGAAATCAGTTACCCGGCGCGCCTTATGACGCAATACAGGATTCGGCACTGTAACAATTTCTCTTAACGCCATACCAACTCACACCTCAGAAAATATTCTCAATGGGAGATCAATTGGATCACTCGAACACACAAGCAAGATGCAATACTACCACAAAAATATTATTTTTTGATATTTCCCGCCTGGCGATGGTACATCTCGAGCAATGCCAATATCCGATCGCGCTCGCGCGCCACTTCCGCTTTCTGCTGCTGTACGCGCAATTGATGCATCCGGTTGAAAATATCCTGCTGAATGCGCGCCGGCTCGTGCACACCCTTGAAGATGAATTTGGCATCACCGAAATTGATAATCACAACACCCACATTGAACACATAACCCAAAAAGCCAGGACGATCATGTTCCAGGCTGAGGATTTTCTCCAAAGAACCGGATTTCTTCACTTCGGTACCCAGCGGCTTGCGCTCGATATCGAAAATATTCTTGTCCGTCAACTGATAGATGTCATTGCGCCAATCGACATAGTTATACAACCACCATGGGAAGATAATCAAAAGAATGACGAAAAAACCGACACCGGACAGAATTCCCGGATGAACCCATTGAAAACTCTCCATCCAATAAGCGCCAGAGCAGATAGATACTGCCGCCAGGATAGCCAGGGCTGCTGCCAGTGGTTTCCAGGTTTTACCCAACAAAATCAGCCAGTGCTTCCGGTAGGTTATTGTGCCATCCTCTTCCATTCGCTGCCCAAAGATGCCCCCAAAATACTTGGACCAAAAACCCAGTTCACGGTAGTCATAAGCGCGGGGAGTGGTAATAACAGGCTTTTTCGCCTGGGCAGGATGTTCCTCTTTACCCAGGATACGATTAATCTCCCGTTCCAGTTCTTTGCGACTCTCCTGCTGGTAACTCCTCTGAGCGCGGTGCCAGTATTCCTGAATCAGCGCGGCCATCTGGTACGGCTCGCCCACCACCCTCAAAATCACTTTGCCGGTATATGTATTGATCGTAACGTCTCCATACCCCAGCCAGCGCCCCAATAATGACGTATTGACATTCACCGCCTGGATGGAAGAATGTGGCGCCTCAACGCGGCTCTCATATAACCAGATTACCCTTTCGATCCAGACCACGCGCTGGTTCGTAACAATATAGTAATCGTTCGTCCAGTCAAGATAATTCCACAACCCCCAACCTGCTCCGGCCAATGTAAGCAAGCCTCCGATCACAAACAACCCGGGGCGTAATGCACTTTCATTTGCCTGCAACGCGCCCAGCCCAACGATCCCCAAACCCACCAGCAAAATCAACACCGGGATAATCATCATCACGAACAGGAAGGCACCATGCTTGCGGCGAACCTGGTACACCACTTCATCTTCACCCAGCCAATCAAAAGGATGCGTTCGCAAAAAGTTACGGCTGGCAATAATCCTTTCCAGGTTGACCTTGATATAGGGATATTTGAGAAGCAGGTTGTGAAAATTCTGCCGGTCGGCTTTGAGAAGTATCACATGCCCCAGGGCCTCCACACTGGCCCCTCGCGGCTTGTTAAACAACAGGCCTTCCTCACCCAGGTAATCCCCTGGCTCCAAAACGTCCAATATTGTCTCAACATCGCCGTCCATTCGAATGACGGATACTTCACCCTCCACAACAATGAAAAAGCTATCCCCCGGATCGCCCTGAGAGAATAGCAATTGATTGGGGATCAGTTCGATTTCAGTAAAATAACTCAAGGTATGCTCAAGATCAGCGGGGTCCAGCCCGCCAAACAAGTGCATATCCTTAAATGTAGAAATGATCTGAGAACGCTCAACCGCCATCGACCGCCTCAGTACAGTCTGGCCCTTCGCCTGCTTCTACGCAAGATGCTGGCGTACAAAAGAGCCTACCTATTGCTGCATCATCGATCACGAAGCAGTTCGCAAACGGCGAGCCAGGAAAATGATCGCGATCAGCAGCACCGCCATCCCCATCATTGCTGGCAGGCCGACATCATCAGCGAAACCTGTATTGGGGATTCCTGTGGGCTGTGCAGACGGACGGGCCGTCAATGTGCTGGCGTAGAGCGTGGCGTTGGCTTGTAACGTAGCGTGCAACGCTGTAGCCGTTGCCATTTGTGGCCCTGCCGTAGCCGATGGCAATTGAGCTATTCCCTGCGGAGTGGTAGGCACTGCCACCACAGGCGTTGGGCTGGAGGTAGGCGTTGCCGTGGGTGGGATGGGGGTAACCGTTGGGGTATCCGTAAAGGATGCCACGATCGCTGTCTCCGCCGCGCTGGTTGAGGTGCTGGCGATGATCATCCCAACCTCAGTTTGTTGTGCTTCCAGCGTTGATTTCTGCGCCAACTGGCTGCCCTTCATCCGTGGTAGTAACACCAGCGCATAAACCGCGATGCATACCACCGCCAGCAAGGCAACTCCGCCCAATGCAGCAGCAATGATCAGGAAAGTACGATTGCTGGACTCCTCTGGGGGGGCAATTTCTTCCGTCTCTTCCAGATTATCATCCAGGTCCAGGTTTTCAAAGCCCATAGGTTTCTCCTCCTAAAGTTTAAAGGATCACTTCCAGATTCGCCAGAGGAATCAAAGCGTTACGGTCACCTTCCAGACGGACTTCCGCCACTTTTGTGCGCAGGCCACCCGGTAGAGTCATCGTCCCTTTCAATGCAATAATCGTGCCAATCTCGTTGGCAAATGGCGCGCGCAAGACACGCACCTGTTGATCTAGGTTAAATATTACCGTTTCCAGCGGGACTGCCACGCTGCTTGGTGCAGGCAGAGGGATAATTAATTCAGGGCATTTCCCGCTGTAACGATCCAGGTTTTCGGCATTCACCGCAATTTCACGCCGTTCATTCGAAGCCAGCAATTTATGCGCTATAGAATTTAGCGCCTGCTGCCCAAATCCATCCAAAACGATCACCGGAACCGAACACTTCGCCGCCACAGGGATCAGCCGCGCATCCATGCTCGCCAGGACCAGGGCCCGTAATGGCATCTCCTCCGCGGTTTTAAACACTTCCCGATCGCTGCAATATCCACCCAAAATGACCGCCCCCCGCATGCTCACATCGATCTCCGCAGGCGAAAGGACGTGGTCCGGCATTTTCGCCAATACAATCATCGTACCAAACGCCACGCCGCCATTTCCCCATACTCCCTGGATCAATGCCCCCGTCGTCTCGACAATTGCGCCTCGATCAGGGATTAATTCCACGACTTCACCCGGCATACCGGCTTTCAACTGGAAAGGTTTAGCTACTGTTTCAAGCAGCACCTGTCCCTCTCCAGCCAGGACCACCTTCGCTTCCGATGGACAGCGCACCACACGCCGCGCCAGGCCCACAGGCCCGGCGATGATATCTTTTGCTGCCAGTTGGTCACCCGCCTGGCAACGCAAGTTTTGGTCGGCCTTTGCCGGGGCCATCCCCAGGCCACGTGCGATATCCAGCAGAATGTATTCCGGCGAAAGCACCGCTTCCGCCAGCACGTCTGTAGCACCCACATTTTGCCCTGCGCGCGCCAAAACCTTACCCGCCACCGGCAAAACGCGCTCACGACGGATCATCGTAATTGGCAAAATATGACGCACCGGAGCGAGCATATTATTGGCCTCCTAACGTCCATAGCCACTTGCGGAATAATTCCTGGCGCCTGGCACGATCTTCAGGAATTTTCAGCGGGCGACCGCGAGCATCAATAATCACCCCCATCGCACCGCCCATTACCCGCAGCCCGCCGCCGCGGCCCGGCGCTCCCATGCCGACATCGAAGCGATGAAGCGGCTGCAACTGCAGTCGCGCCATCTGACCCGCGGGCAACGGTAGCACCTCCAATGTGCCCTGCTTGACTTCCAGGCTGGCCTCGTGGCCGCTCTCATAGCTCATCTTCAACCGCAATACAGGCGAACCAGGGTTCGCATTGCCCACCGGTGCAACAACCGTACCCAGGTGTAAGAACGAATTCGAATCCAGGGTTTGCACCACCAGCAGAGGATTCAACACCGCCGCAGCCCCCAGTGCCGAGACGATTTGATTCTGATCCAACATCAGTGTCGTTACTCCATTGGGTTGCAAACCATCCAATAACATTAAAGCGCTCTGCGCCAGGCTCGGCGCCTGCGTCAATACGCTTCCCGTAGCAACGATCGGTTCAAACCAGGGCAATAGCCTTTCATCCGGTGCGCTGGCCTGCGCCGGAAAATAACGCGTTGCCATTCGGATGGCTTGACGCAACACGTAACGAGCGATCGCCTGCTCCACCGCCATTTCTTCTTCAGTGGCCGGGACACTGGCTGGATGGAGAGATTTATTATACAGGTAATCGCGTAAAGTAATTTCAGAATATTCGACTGTCAGCCAGCTCAAAATCTCCTTGAGCATGGCTGGGTCGTGCACCTCCGCCAGGCCGCTGCCCAATCCCAATTGTGGAAAAACATTCAAGGAGAGGTCGCTGCAAAAAGCCGCTGCCACAGTAGTTGCCGATGCCCCTACATCTATCCCTAAGACACCTTTCTTTGTTACGTGCGCCTGGCTCAAGAAACGGATCATCCGGCCAAACGCCGTACAGGTTGGCATCAATCCACCGCCGGCCCAGCTATTCAACTCTTCCACCCCCGGAATTTGTTGGGAGCGGATGCGTACAAACATGTTCGCTATCCCGCTCAGGCCGGCGTCCACCTGATCCACATCCAGGCTGGGGCGGATATTCGGGGCAAAGCTCAAGCTGGCAATACCTTCCAGGGTTGATTTAATATCGTCCCTCAACGCCACATTCCCCGCAAACAACACCTCAGGGCGTTGTCCGGCCGGCATCAAATAACAGGCCAGCCCTACTGCCTCCAACAACTTGCTTACCGATTGTGAGGCACCGCTATCCGTTCCACCGGCTGCCACGATCAAATTGGGGCGGAAACGCAAAATCGCATTCAAGCGAGCGTCTGTCTTGCGCCGGTCGTTCAAACTAAATGTCTGCACCACCTTGCTATAAGTGGCCATTGCCAACCGCCGGGCGCTATCCACAGAAACATCTTCCAACAGGCCGATCACCACCACTTTGAGCGGCTCGCCGGCAGAAATCATCGCCGCAAAGCTGTCCACCCCTGTGCCGTCGGTCCCGCTGGGCATCATCAATTTTTCGTCCGGGCCGATCAACAGGCGCCCGGTGATATTCTGCAACTGGTCAAGCGCCATACGTACGCCCTCACCGATGTTCTGGTAGGGGGCAACTGCAGTCGTAGGAGCATGGCCGGAGGCAACAAAGCGATACTGCCCTTCGACGACGTCAAACAGGATCGCCCGGGTGGTAACCGACCCGACGTCAACAACCAGGAGAGAATCAGCGTCTACAAGCGATGTCATTTCTTCTTTGATCGAAGATCATTTTAAAAACTCAGGAAACCGGCCAGATAAACTGAATGATAAACTGGATTATTGCATTCATCCGTTCGATCAATGCGGCCAGGGCTGCCGCATATACACCCACAAACAAAGAACCAAAAGCAAGCGCAATAAAAACCTGTCCCACGAAAGAAACCACCTTCAACACAAATGGTTGTTGCATAGCCAAGCCAGCTTTGACCCGTGTGCTGAACTGAAAATAGATCAACGTCGAGATCGTCCCAAGCAGAATGATGAACCCGTTTAACAGTTCATAGCCCAGGCTTTTACCACTTTGAAGAATAGCATTGACGTCGAAACCGTTGATCGTGGCCCTCATCTGTGGGAATAGCGTCCCAGTCAACGCGCCACCCACCGCCGCCGCCGCGCTAACCCCCACCAGCATCGCCACCACCAGGCTGCTGATGAAAGAGGAGCGCACGAAAACCCTGCTGAATAACATCAAGCTTAAAATCAATGGGATCAAAGCCATAAGCTTTTCGATGAGCAGGCCAGACACCAACGGCGAAAGCAAACGCGGCCCGATGACGTTATAAATCGTCATTGCAGTAACATACCCGGCGGTAGCCCCGATAAAAATATGCAACGCCAGGCGAAACAAGACATTATCCCCAAATACATAGGAAAAGACCAATAGGGTCAGCACAAACCCAACAAAAGCGCCCAAAAGGTTGCCCACATCTGCCAGGTTCATTACTTCGCCTCACTTACCGCGCCGCTGCGTTGTTCGGCATTCTCTTTACGGCGCAAGATCCGCGTCGAGGCCAGGTTGAAAATTCCACCCATCGCAATCAACAAGCCTGCAACCATCATCCCTGCGGTGAACGGCGACCAGTAGGCTGTGGCTACACCGCTCTGGGCAGTGACCCATTCATAATGAGCGCCCCCGGCCAGCCCGCCGATCAGTCCATCGATTTGAGCCGGGTTCGCGTTGTAATACGACTGCACAATCGGCTCGACCTGAGCGCTCGCCACCAGGACCAGAGGCACATTCCCCAGTTTGGATCCTACCTGCTCAATCCAGCTACGAGCCGTATCGACATTCGACGTCGCTACGATCACCATGCCGAATTGAGCAAGCGAAGTCACATTCTGCAGCGGGGCGATCTTCTGCCATACATCGCCGCCCACCGTACTTCTGGGAGACGTAGCCAGGCTGAGCAAACCGGCTGCCCCCCCTGGGATATACCCCAGATTTACATATTGCTGGTTTGCCTCAATCGAATAATTTCTATCGCGCCGCAACTGCGTGAGCAAATGTTCAGCCTGCACAGGTCCAGTAGGTACAGTCGAAACCAGGGTCACAAAAGCGCCCCGCGCGACCAACTGGCCAACGACCGCTCCTGTCAACGCATCCATCTCGCCGGACCACCCGGGGTCATAATCCACCGCCAGCAAGACCGGAATCCCGGGAGCCAGTCCACCGATCAGGCGGCTCGCCGCATCCACTTCAGGCATCACGCCGCCGGGGTTCATCTGTGGGAAACCGGTCACCAGGCTGGCAAATACCGACGCCAGGACAAGTACAACGATCGCGATGCGCAAGATATGCTGCGACGTGATCAACGGGCGTCCTGGTACAGGTCGAGGCTGATCTTCCTTCTCTACCAGTCCCTTTAGCAGGTCAACATGTATTTGCTGCACATCGGTAACTTGCAGCTTAACCGAATAGACTGGTGGCTTATCCGTTTGAGTTACTTCAGGCTCGGCCGGCAGAACATTTCGCAGGCCAGCTAACGGGCCAGCGCCCTCGATCGGCCCGCTGACCTCGCTGGTTGGGCCGCTCGGCGTCCCCACGACTCCTACCGGGCGCATTGCTTGCAGCCAGCCCGGCAAATCGACTGGCATTAATTCGCCCTCGCCTGCGCCTTCCTCCGCCAGGGGGCGCTGTTCCGGCGCCTCATCCCGAGCCGTTGCCTGAGAAAGCCAACCCGGCAGAGCACCATCCTGTACCTGGTCAACATCTGCCAGTCCAGACCCAAGCAACCGCTCACCGGCAATATCCCGCCCTTCAGCCGCAGGTAGCGAGTAAGTGGCTTCCAATTCATCCAGCCAGCTCAAATCACCTTCGGGCTGTTCCGAAGCGAGCAAATCTGCCCCAAGCCCCAGAGCCTCTGAAATATCCTTACCCCGACCGGCATCCTGGATGTCTTGGACGGCAAAAACATCTGCGCCTCCCGGCACGCCAGCGGCGTCTCCAGGTTGCAGCCAATCTGGTACATTACTTTCTATGCCTGATAGCCAGTCCGGCAAACCCGCTTCAGCTTCACCGCCGGGCGTAACCGCTTCGCCGGGTGTTTCCCCGAATGCAACTTCGCTGCGAAGCCAATCCAGTGAATCCTCTTCGCCGGCACCTGACAACCAATCCGGCAAACCCGCTTCAGCTTCACCGCCGGCTTCCACGACCGCTCCAGGTGTCGCTTCGCCCTGCAACCAGTCCAGACTCTCGGCCGGCCCCGCGCCCGATAACCAATCCGGCAAACCCGCTTCAGCTTCGCCGCCGGCTTCCACGATCGCTCCAGGCGTCGCTTCTCCCCGCAGCCAGTCCATATCTTCAACCGGCCTTGCGCCTGATAACCAATCCGGTACGCCCGCCTCGGGCTCGCCAGCGGCCTGTGTAGCCGCACCAGGCGCCGCTTCGCCTCGCAGCCAATCCGGCAGATCCATTTCAGCTTCGCTGCCAGGCAGCGCCGTCTCGCCGGGCGCCGTTTCGCTTCGCAGCCAGTCCGGCTCCGCCGCCGGCCTCGCACCTGATAGCCAATCCGGTACACCCGCCTCGGGCTCGCCAGCGGCCTGTGTAGCCGCACCGGGCGCCGCTTCGCCTCGCAGCCAATCCGGCAGCTCCATTTCAGCTTCGCCGCCGGCTTCCACGACCGCTCCAGGCGTCGCTTCTCCCCGCAGCCAGTCCAGATCTTCAGCCGGCCTCGCACCTGATAGCCAATCCGGTACACCCGCCTCGGGCTCGCCAGCGGCCTGTGTAGCCGCACCGGGCGCCGCTTCGCCTCGCAGCCAATCCGGCAGCTCCATTTCAGCTTCGCCGCCGGCTTCCACGACCGCTCCAGGCGTCGCTTCTCCCCGCAGCCAGTCCAGATCTTCAGCCGGCCTCGCACCTGATAGCCAATCCGGTACACCCGCCTCAGGCTCGCCGGCAGCTTCCGTTGCCGCACTGGGGGCTGCTTCGCCTCGCAGCCAATCCGGCAGATCCATCTCGGCTTCGCTGCCAGGCAGCGCCGCCTCACCAGACGCTACTTTACCTCCCATCCAGTCCGGCTCTGCCGCCTGTACCGCGCCCGACAGCCAGTCCGGCACACCCACCTCGGGCTCGCTGGCAGCTTCTGTTGTCGCGCCGGGCGCCGCTTCGCCTCGCGGCCAATCCGGCAGATCCATCTCGGCTTCGCTGCCAGGCAGCGCCGTCTCGCCAGGCGCCGTTTCGCTCCGCAGCCAGTCTGGCTCGGCTTCCTGTCCGGCGCCTAACAACCAGTCCGGTTCGCCTGAATCGATTTGAAAAGGCCGGGGGGCGGGCCGCTCTTCCGGTGCGCCGATCCGCGACAACCAATCCATGTCCAGTTCAGAAGCATCCGGCTCACTTGGGGCCGGGGGCGCCTCCTCTTCGGATTCGGACTCCAGCAGGAAGCCCCCTAACAATTTGGTGTGGCCCTCACGGAAGCCAGGTGTACCGGCTCTGCCGCGGTCCTTTTGGGAAGAAGGCTCCTCCTCATCGGATTGATCACGCAAACTCCTCAACCAATCCGGCACGTCCGGTTGCTGCGCAGCCGGAGCAGCCTGCGTCTCGGCGCCTTCCTGGAGTGAGCGCAGCCAATCCGGCATTTCCGCGCCGCCGCTGCTCGGGGCGGCATCCCATAATGGTTTCAACCGCGCCTGGCAAAAGACGCACACTTCCCGTTCCGCCGGGTTAGATTTGCCACACATTGGACAACGCACTTCTGCCATACTAACCACCATATGGGCGGTCTGAACCGATTAGGATGCGCAGACCGGTCGCAATTGTGCCCAGTGCCACACCCAAAAGAATTCCTCGCACTCCCGCCATGGACCAGGCATGCACGAACCAGGAGCGAAGATCTGGCAGAGGTGGCAATATCGACCCGGGCAACAGAAATACGCTGAACATTAAAAACAATACAAATCCCACAAAAATCAATCGGTAAATATCCATCCGGCGCGCAAACATCCGCGCCACCATATACACCAACACAACAGCCAACAATGCCATCAAGCTGGCTTCGACTGGCATGATGATCCAATCGAATATCCATACCGCGGCAGACGAATCCGGGCGAAACAAGAGCAGCACAACAAAGGTCAACAGAAATGAGATCAACAGAACCACGCTGTATGCCGCGCCTGGCTGGCTCAGGCGTATTCTTCGCCAGTGGATCCAGGCCAAATTCATCCCCCCGATCAGCAGGGCGACTGCGAACAATAGCACCACCCATTCCAGGAACAAATCACGCACGGCAGCAAGTTCCGGCAAGTCGATAAAATATCCCAACAGGACGAATAAACCACTGCCGATTGCAATCACCATTAAGATGGGAGTTTTGAGACTGAATTTCACAGTACACCTAACGCCTTAAGCATAGCGCCGGCCAATAAAGCGCTGGCCAATATCCACCGCAAAAAATCCTGCGCCCGCACACTGGCAGTGTGCATCGAGCCCGCCTGAATATAGGCTCCCGCCGCAAACAACTCTTCACCGATCAACGTTTCCGAGGTAGCCGCATACAGAATCGCCTGCGCCGAAAGGTTTTCGCTGCCAGCCAGGGTAGTGCTGCCGGTGCGTTCTGCTGCATCGGCAATCAGTCCCACTTCGCTGCCAAACGAACCCACCAGCAAATTGACCGAAACTTGCTGGTCATAAACCACCGGCAAAACACCCGCCGCGTAAGAGAAGGGCGTTAACCCGCTCAATTGACCCGCCGCCGGATCATACTGGCTCTCGGCATTCACTGCCCGGTAAGCCTCTTGTAGCGTATCTTGCGAAAGGATCATCTGCACCCCTTCGCCGTTTGTTGCCACCGGTGGGTGGTCACTAATCGAAGCTGCGCGAGCAATACGCTGCAGCAAGCTCAATCCCACCAGCACTGAGGCGCCGCGAGGGCCTAAAATTCCTCCAGAGCCAAGCGAAAGATGCAAACGTTGGCCAGCCTCGACCGCCAGGCCAATACCGCGGCTTAGTTTTGCGAAGGCCGGAATATCACGGAAGTTTCGCCTCGGTTGCCTTCGTTCCCGGAAAGCAAAAAAGACCATCAAAGCGACAGTCAAGATTACGAAACCCAGGCCCCACAAACCATCCGTCACAATACAGATGCCTCCCGAAGATATTCTGCAAACGCTCGTGTGCGCGCCGGTTCTTCCAGCAGCCAGGCCAACGCCGCCAGGTGCTTTTCAGGCAAAGCCATATTCAACAGCGGCTGCGACAGATAAATAAACTGTGCGCCCAAGATCGATAGCGGTCCTGCAGCATCCAGCAGGGCAGCTATCGAGTCCTCCATCCCCCACCGTTGCAAGAACTCTGCCCAAACCCGCCAGATATGCTGCTCATCATACATAGATAAAGTATAGCACAAATCCAATTAACTTGGAATCTTTGAACAAAAATTCAGATAATTTTTACCATAACAAAACCAACCAGACTTATCTGAAATGTGACAGTTCGCAGGTATTTTGCATATCATAAATCACTTCCCCAATCCACCAAACCGGGTTAAACTTAAAGTTTGGAAGGACTATACAAATCTACCAACATTTTAATTCTCCTCGCGCCAAATACGAGGTAAAAACGCGAAATCGGAAATGGAGCAAAATACGAAATGAAAAGACCAATGATTACCATCGATGGCAACGAGGCAACTGCCTCGATTGCCCACAAGCTGAGTGAAGTGATCGCCATTTATCCGATCACACCTTCATCCGGTATGGGTGAATTTGCCGATGAGTGGTCTGCACTCAAGCGCACGAACATTTGGGGAACTGTGCCTCTGGTAATCGAGATGCAGTCCGAAGGTGGCGCTGCAGGCGCAGTTCATGGAGCATTACAGACTGGCTCGCTGACCACCACATTCACAGCCTCCCAGGGCTTGCTGCTAATGATCCCCAACATGTACAAGATCGCTGGCGAGCTTACCCCAGCCGTTTTTCACGTCTCAGCGCGCTCTCTGGCAGCTCAGGGGTTGTCGATCTTCGGCGATCATTCCGACGTGATGGCCACACGTTTCACCGGCTTTGCCCTGTTGACCTCCAGTTCAGTGCAGGAAGCCCAGGATATGGCCCTGATCGCCCACGCAGCTACCCTGGAGGCACGCGTCCCGTTCCTGCACTTCTTCGACGGCTTTCGGACTTCGCACGAAATTAATAAAATCGAGAAGTTAACGGATGACGACCTGCACGCTATGATCGACGACCGCCTGGTGCAGGCGCATCGCGCCCGCGGCCTCTCACCCGACCGTCCTGTCCTGCGCGGCACCGCCCAAAACCCGGATGTCTACTTCCAGGCGCGCGAGACAGTAAACCCCTACTACAATGCCTGCCCGGATGTTGTTCAGAAATATATGGATAAATTCGCTGCGCTCGTCGGCCGCCAGTATCACCTGTTCGACTATACTGGCGCCCCGGATGCCGAGCGCGTGATCGTCGTGATGGGCTCGGGCGCCGAAACGGTCTCCGAAACCACCAGGTTCCTGAACGAGCAGGGCGAAAAAGTTGGTGTGTTGAACGTCCACCTGTACCGCCCGTTCTCCATCAAGCACTTCATCCAGGCGCTGCCCACCACGGTCAAATCCATCGCAGTGCTGGATCGCTGCAAGGAACCCGGCTCTGCCGGCGAGCCGCTCTATCAGGATGTCCTCACCGCCATCACCGAAGGCAATGGCCCCAAACCGGCCGTCATCGGCGGGCGCTATGGCCTGTCCTCCAAAGAATTCACCCCGGCCATGGTCAAAGCTGTCTTCGATGAACTACTCAACGCCGAGCCAAAGAACCATTTCACCGTCGGCATCACCGACGATGTCACCTTCACCAGCCTGGAGTTTGATCCCGATTTCGACATCGAATCCCCGAACACTGTGCGTTGCGTATTCTGGGGCCTGGGCGCCGACGGCACCGTGGGCGCGAACAAAAACTCCATCAAGATCATCGGTGAAGAGACCCCGAACTGGGCGCAGGGCTATTTCGTGTATGATTCAAAGAAATCCGGTTCTGCCACCACCTCTTTCCTGCGCTTCGGCCCGCAGCCCGTTCGCGCCCCTTACCTGATCAACAAAGCTCAGTTCGTTGCCTGCCACCAGTTCTCCTTCCTGGAACGCTTCGACGTGCTCAAGTATTCCATGCCCGGCAGTGTCTTCCTGCTCAACAGCATTTATGGGCCTGAAGAAGTCTGGGATAACCTGCCTTGCGAAGTCCAGCAAACGATTATCGATAAAAAACTGCGTTTCTACGTCATCGATGCCTACGAAGTAGCGCAGAAAACCGGCATGGGTGGGCGCATCAACACCATCATGCAGACCTGCTTCTTCGCCATCAGCGGCGTCCTGCCTCGTGACGAAGCCATCGCCGAGATCAAACACGCCATCGAAAAGACCTACGGCAAGCGCGGTGAGGCCGTGGTGAAAGCCAACTTCGAAGCCGTTGACCAGACCCTGGTCAACCTTTACGAAGTTAAAGTTCCCCAAAAAGCCACCAGCGCCTTCACCCGCCGTGCATCCATGCCGCCCGAAGCGCCTGAATTTGTTCGCAACGTGTTGGGCAAGATGATTTCCCTGGATGGTGACAGCCTGCCGGTCAGCGCCTTGCCAGTGGATGGTACATACCCCACCGGTACCACCCAGTGGGAAAAACGCAACATCACCCTGGAAATCCCGGTCTGGGAACCAAATCTCTGCATCCAGTGCGGTAAATGCTCCTTTGTCTGCCCCCATGCGGTAATTCGCGAGAAGGTCTACGATCCTTCCTACCTGGAGAACGCACCGGAAAGCTGGGTATCCACCGAGGCCCGCTGGAAAGAATTCCCCGGCATGAAATACACCCTGGCCGTTGCACCCGAAGACTGCACTGGCTGCGGCCTGTGTGTAGAAGTCTGCCCCGCCAAGGATAAGACCCAGGTCGGCCGCAAAGCCATCAACATGGCGCCCCAGCCACCCATTCGCGAGCGAGAAAAAGTCAATTGGAACTATTTCCTCACGCTGCCCGAAGTCGACCGCACCCAGATCAGCCTGCGCACGGTTAAGAACTCACAGCTCTTGCAACCGCTCTTCGAGTTCTCCGGTGCTTGCGCCGGCTGTGGTGAGACCCCTTACCTCAAGCTACTCACCCAACTGTTTGGTGATCGCATTGTCGTCGCCAACGCCACCGGCTGCTCGTCCATCTACGGCGGCAACCTGCCCACCACTCCCTGGGCAGCCAATAAAGAAGGCCGCGGCCCGGCCTGGTCCAACTCCCTCTTCGAAGACAACGCTGAGTTCGGTCTGGGTATGCGTCTGACCCTGGACAAGCAAAGCGAATATGTGCGCGAATTGCTGCCACAACTGGCCGGCGTGGTCGGTGAAGACCTGGTGAATGAGATGCTTTCAGCCGACCAGACCAGCGAGGCCGGCATACGACAGCAACGCGAGCGCGTCGCCATCCTCAAACAACGTCTGCAAGGCGTGGAAAACCCACTCGCCAGCCATCTGCTCAGTCTGGCCGATGTGCTGGTGCGTAAGAGTGTATGGATCGTTGGCGGTGATGGTTGGGCATATGACATCGGTTACGGTGGCCTGGATCATGTTCTGGCCTCCGGGCGCAACGTCAATGTCCTGGTGCTTGATACTGAGGTCTACTCCAACACCGGCGGCCAGGCATCCAAGTCCACCCCGCGTGCCGCGGTAGCCAAATTCGCCGCTCAGGGTAAAGGTATCCCCAAGAAAGACCTGGGCATGATCGCCATGGCTTACGGCTACGTCTACGTGGCTCGGGTCGCCATGGGTGCCAGCGACCAGCAGACCCTCAACGCCTTCCTGGAAGCCGATTCCTACAACGGTCCATCCCTGATCATTGCCTACAGCCACTGCATCCAGCAGGGTCTCGACCTGCGCCATGGCCTGGAACAGCAAAAACTGGCCGTCGAATCGGGCGTCTGGCCGTTATACCGCTTCAACCCGGGCCTGATCGACGAAGGCAAGAACCCGCTCTCCATCGACTCCAAGGAACCCACCATCCCGGTCAGCAAATACGCCTACAACGAGACCCGTTACCGCATGCTGCTGCTGAGCGACGAACAGCGTGCCGAAGCCCTGATGAAACTGGCCGAGAAGGATGCTCGCAACCGCTGGGGCCTGTACCGCCAGATGGCCGCCCTGCACTATGAGGGCACACAAGAGGAACAAAAAAGTGATTAGTGGTGGCCCCTGTTCACCCATTACTCATGGACTGATTACCTGATAAGGAACAAACAATGGTCGACCTCAGCACAACTTACCTTGGACTGAAACTCAACAACCCGGTGGTGGCTTCCTCCTCACCGCTGACCCAGAAACCGGAAACCGCTGCCGAATTGGAAGCTTCCGGCGTTTCGGCAATCGTCATGCATTCGCTGTTCGAAGAGCAGATCATTCGCGAGAGCCTCAAACTGCACGAGGACCTCGAGCGCGGCACCGAATCCTACGCCGAAGCGCTGACCTACCTGCCATCCTTCGGCCAGTACAGCGTCGGCCCGGAAACCTACCTAGACACCCTGCGCCGTATGAAGAAAGCCGTCAACGTCCCCGTCATCGGCAGCCTGAATGGCGTTTCTAGCGGCGGCTGGATCGATTACGCTCACAAGATCGAAGATGCTGGTGCGGATGCTCTTGAACTCAACATCTATTACCTGGCGACCGACCCAGACCTGACCGGTGCCGAGCTGGAAGACATCTACTGTGCCCTGCTCTCTGACATCCGCAAGCAGGTGCGCATCCCGATTGCGGTCAAGCTCAGCCCCTTCTTCACCGCCCTGCCCAACTTCGCTCGCCGCCTGGCCGAAGCCGGAGCGAACGGTTTGGTGCTGTTCAACCGCTTCTACCAGCCCGATTTCGACCTGGAACAACTCGAAGTGGTGCCCAACCTGGTGCTCAGCACTTCTCTTGAGATGCGCCTGCCTCTGCGTTGGATCGCCATCCTCTACGGGCGCATCGCCGCCGACCTCGCCATGACCGGCGGTGTGCACACCGGCCAGGATGTTCTCAAGGCCATGATGGCCGGCGCCAGCGTCACCACCGTCGCATCCGAATTTATGCTGCAATCCCCTCGCCGCGCCGCTGCCATCCTAGAGGAAATGAAGACCTGGATGGTCGAGCACGAATACGAGTCCATCGCCCAGATGAAAGGCAGCATGAGCCAGAAGTCGGTGGCCGAGCCAGCCGCCTTCGAGCGTGCCAATTATATGAAGGTGCTCAGCTCGTACTAGGCGAGCAGCAGTCGGATTTTCGCCGATAGCCTTCAAATAAACGAGACGCGCCAGCAGGCAGGATTGCCCGCTGGCGCGTTGATTTTAAATTGTGCGCTTCTACTCCTCGCTCGCCTGTTTTCCTGTATAATTCGTTCCGTCTTAGAAAACATGCCTACGTCACCCTTGCCCCTTAAGCACATTTCCGCCAAAACCTGGCTGGCCTTCTTCGTCCTTCTTTCCACCGGCTGGCTGCTCGTTGCCTCCTTCTCTCTGTTTTCCCCTGCCGGTCTTCTCCTGGGTTTGACCTCCAAACGCCTGGTTCTGGCCGTCGTAGCCGCTCTGGCCTTGCTCGCCCACCTGGCCCTGGCCTGGACCGGCTGGTGCAGTCCGGCGTGGCGCCAGCGTCTGCTGGATCGCCTCACGGCCAGCCCGCGCCCTTACCAGATCTTTTTTCTCCTGCTGAGCGCTCTGGCTCTTTCCCTGTGGGCAGTGTTATTCATCTACATAGGCCTGCCCTCTGAGCATCGCATCAAGGTTTTGTTCCTGCCCTACTATACCCGCTTTGCTCCTTTCCTGGCCTGGACTGCCCTGGAAGCTGTGCTCTTGCTGTTCGCCATGCGGTGGCTGCGTACCGTCCCCCAGGCGCCCACCGCATCCCGCCGGGCATTATGGAGCACCACTGCAGCCGCCTTCGCCTTGTCCGCCCTGGCTGGCATTCTGGCCGTCTGGACCGGTATTGGCGTCACCCCTGACATCACCGGCTGGGGTGGTCCGGCTACGCCGCTGCTTGTCCACCAGGTGCTCCTGGCCATGCTGCTGGCTGCTCTGGCATCCGGCCTGATCCTGCTTTTCAAACTGGACAATTCTACCCTTCGCCACACCATATGGATCGATGTCGCCATCTGCGCCCTGCTCTGGCTGGCCGCTGTCTTCCTGTGGATGCGCCAGCCAATCCCGCGCAGCTTTTTCGCCCTGCCCGGCGCCCCGCCCAACAGCGAATTCTACCCTTACTCCGACGCCGCCTACTACGCCTACATTTCGCAAAGTGTGCAGTTAGGTTATGGCTTTGTCAATGGCAAAGTCGTGCCTCGCCCGCTGTACATCCTGGCCCTGGCCGCCTTCCACGCCATCGCCGGGCAGAAATACGCCGACATCATTTTTCTGCAGTCCCTCGTCCTGGCGCTCCTGCCCGTGCCCCTTTACTTGCTCGGCAAGGCCCTGCACAGCCGCGCCCTGGGGATCATGGTCGCCGCGCTGGCGATCTTGCGCGAGTTGAACGCTTTTGCCGCCACTGCAGCTCTGGAAGTCTCACACTCCAAGCTGCTACTGGCCGACCTGCCCACGGCCGTAATGGTCATTTTGTTGGCCTACCTGGTTGTACGCTGGTTTCAGGAACCTTCCGCCCGCCAGACAGACCCGCTGCTCGTTGGGGGATTTCTCGGCCTCACCGCCTTGCTGCGCACCCAGGCGTTCTTCTTTCTGCCCGCCATCCTGTTGGGTATGGTATGGGTCTATTTCAAGCAGTGGAAGACCTTCACCCGCGCCACTCTACTGCTCATCCTCGGCACTATCCTGGCTATTTCACCCTGGCTATATCGTAACTGGAAATCCACCGGGCAATTGATCTTCGACGATCCGATCACCCAGACCAGCTTCGTCGCCGAACGCTACCGCGTGGAGATGGAACCCTTCTACCCTCGCCTCGCCGGCGAAAGCGAAGCTGCCTACGTTGAGCGCCTGACCGGCCAGATTGGTAAATTCACCCTGGAACACCCGCTGGTCTTTGCCCGATTCGTCGTTGCGCACTTCCTTAACAATGAAATAACTTCTCTCGCTATCTTGCCATTGTGCCACGGCTTCGCCCCCCTGGGAGACGTTTTAGACCAATGCACCGCTTTCTGGAGTCCACTGAAAGGAAACTCGTCCGCTGGCATCCTGGTGCTGCTTCTCGATCTGGCCCTGGTTTGCCTGGGCATCGCTCTGAGCTGGCAGCGTTGGAAAATGGCCGGGCTGGTGCCGCTGCTCTTTCACCTGGCCTACAACGGCAGCAATGCCCTGGCGCGCAACTCCGCCCGGCGCTACATCCTGCCCGTGGATTGGGTCGTTTACTTCTACTTCTCCATCGGCGTCGTCGAACTGCTCATCTGGGCCGCCGGCTTTTTCGGCCTGCGGCGAGCGGCCAAGCTGGTGTCCCTCTCTGCCTCATCTGAAACCGATCATTCCAGGCCTGGTCCCGAGGAAACAGCCATCGCTTCGCCCGGTCACATCCAACATCCCAGGCCGATCCGCGTTTTCCGCGCTCGTCCGCGTCCAATGATAATCAAGAGTATCTGGATCGGCGCGCTGTTCCTCGCCGCCGGCCTCACCCTGCCCGTCGCCGAGGTCATCGTCCCGCCTCGCTATCCATCCCTCAGCCAGGCGCAAATCGTCCAGGCGCTATTGGCTTCACCAGCTCTGCAGCGCCTGCCCATCGATTCGCTTGCAATCGAGCAGTTCACCCACCAGGACGCAGCCATTGCCATCCAGGGACGTGCTCTGTACCCCCGCTACTACCAGCCCACCAGGGGCGAACCCAGCAAACGTTGGCCTGCCTACCGCCCCTACGAGCGCCGCCCGACCGGCAAGGTCGGCTGGTTGACCGTCGGCCCGGCAGGCATGAACCAGGTCGGCCTGGCCATCGACAACCGCCCAACCTACTTTCCCAATGCCGCCGATGTGATCGTCGTCGGCTGCCAGGAAACCGACAGCAGCGGCTATACTTACATCGACGCACTGCTGGTCGCTTTTCCCGGCGCACCTGATAAAACCATCCTGCGCTCGAAGCTCGACCCGCTCTCCTGCCCTCTTCAATAACGATTACCGGCTTCCTGCGCTTCGCTCAGACAAGCCGGCAATCGATCTCTGATAACCCGTCCTGTTACGGATTCAAAATTGAGTCGAAGACCCTTTGCCCATTGCGAATGGCGATGATCGCCACGCTTTTCACCGGGTTGTGCTGCTCATTGAAACGGGTCAGACCGGTAACTCCTTCCCATTCGATTCCCGCCAGCACATCCTTCACCCGCAGCGGATCGTCAGTCCCAGCCTGCTGGATTGCCTCCAACAGCATGTTGATCGCATCGTACGAAAGTGTCGCAATCGCATCCGGCACTTTTGGGTTTCCTCGATCATCCTTATAACGCTCCCCATATCGTGCCAGCCAATCGCGCGCAATCGGGCGATCATCGCCGGGGTCATAGTGATTGGTGAAAAAACCACCGTCGAGGGCCTTCAAATCCAGATCCGCTGAATCCCAGCCATCACCACCCAGCAACGGCCCATCGATACCCATTTCCCTGGCCTGGGCGGCAATCACGTTGGCAATATTGTAATAATCTGGCACATACACCACCGCTGCTTTGCTCTCCTTTACTTTCTCCAGGAGAGGGCGAAAGTCTGTGATGTTCGTGTTGTACGTTTCATTCCCGGCGATCTTCCCGCCCTGGGCAGTAAAAGCCTCCTCGAAAGCCATCGCCAGGCCTTCCACATATGGATTGTCAGGGTCACGCAAAATAAAAGCCGTTCGATGACCTCGTGAATAAGCAAATCGCGCCATGGCAAACCCCTGGAACGGATCGATAAAGCACGCCCGAAAAACGAACGGTTTGACGTTGCCCTGCTCATCCACTGTCACTCGCAAGTTGGTCGATGTCGGGCTGATTTGCACCACACCCCGCGGATTGAGGTACTCAGAAACAGGGATGGATGCCTTGGAACACACCTCTCCTACAATGTAATGCACCCCATCGCCCTCCACCAGGCCCCTGGCCGCATTCAACGCCGGTTCAGCGTCGCATTGGCTGTCTTTCACCAGCACCTCCACCGGTTGGCCCAGCACGCCTCCCCTTTGATTCCACTCATCCGCTGCCATCTCCACCGCTTCACGTACAGAAATCCCGAACTGCGGCACCGCGCCGCTGAGCGGCGCCAACACGCCAATCCGTAAAGGGCCCTTAGCAAGAGGCTGCGGCGGCGCAGTGGCAGGCACAACTGCAGGGGGCCGCGGCGCAACAGTCGGCTCGACGTGAGCAGCCTCAGGCATCGCCGACGGCAGCACGGCTGCCGCCGTTGGGGCGCTCGCCACCTGTGTTCGCTGGCGCATCGCCTTTATCCCCATTGACCCCAGGATAACCGCTCCAACCAAAAACACGAGCGCCACCACTGTACCGATCCCCAGGCCAATCCACAGGCGCGAACGCCCCGGCTTCTCTGCTACCGGGCGTGAAACCGGGCGACTTTGCCTGCCTGGCACCGCCTCCGTTGGTGCTGTAGGGGCCTTAACCGCGCCATTCGCGTCGAACGACGCTGCAGCGGACCTTTGCCCCGGCGCAACCATGACATTCGGTGCGTCTGTCGGGAGCGGCACGCCTGCTGGCCTCGCAACTGCCATCCAGGCCCGTCTGAATTCCGCCGCACTCTGAAAACGTTTACGCGGATCGACTTCCAGCGCCCTTTGCACCACTGCCGCCAACCCGGGCGAAAGCGCCGGGTTCAATTGCATAGGCGGAATAAGCGGATCTTCCAGCATACGCCCCACGCTCTCCGGCGGTACCTCGCCGGTGAGCAGCGTATACATCGTCGCCCCCAACGCATAAATGTCGCTACGTACATCCGTTGCCCCCTGTCCATACTGCTCGTGCGGCGAGTAACCAGGCGTCACCGCCCGGGCGCCAACCGTGGTCTTCACCTCTGGATCGTACAATTTGGCAATACCGAAATCGACCAGGAAAGCCTGGCCTTTCGCCGTAATGCGAATATTTGCCGGTTTGATGTCGCGGTGAATAACCGGCGGTTGCATTTCATGGAGATAAACCAGGGCATCCAGAATCTGTCCCATCCAGTCCAGCACCAGCGCCTCTGGTAATGGCCCGCCGGTCTGTTGCAGCTTCTCCTGCAAATCTTCCCCGTCGATAAATTCCATGACAAGGTATTGGCCCTTTTCAGGGATACTGAAATGATCGGTCACCTTGGGCAAATTCGCATGGCGTAACGTAGCCAGCATGGTCGCCTCGCGTGCAAATTGCCTCACTGCCACGGGCGAGGTCTCCGAATTTTCCTTTAATGCGCAGGGAATATTTAAATTCACATCCCAGGCCCGGTAAACTGCACCAAAACCTCCCTGCCCAAGTAGTTTGACAATCCGGTAACGGCCGTTTAATACTTGTCCAGTGCCAAGCGACATCACCGCTCCCCTCCTTTACAATTTGAAGGTCACTTTGTGCGACCCGGTAAGACACACGTCATTCGACACATGTCTGTAGGAAATCTTGCGGGATATAGAAAATTGTATCACAAACAAAACATCCCGGGCTTAACGAGTAGCCCGGGATATTCTGTGCACGAAGTGCGATAATTGCGGAGCGAAGGCCTGTGACGCAAAGTACGGTCTTTCCTGTTCGCAGAAAAACCGCATAACAACGCCACGCCAGGCGCAGATTACATCTCGAATTCAGGTTCGGTGGCGAATTTCTTGTGGCGATACACGATACGCCCGCGCGTCAAATCGTAAGGCGACATCTCGACGCGTACCCGATCACCGAGCAAGATACGAATATAATACTTGCGCATCTTGCCAGAGAGATAAGCCAGTACTTCGTGGCCATTATCCAGGCGCACCTTAAACTGTGTGCCAGGCAAGGCCTCGACCACCAGCCCCTCTACCTGAATTTTGTCATCATCCTTTGCCATCTTCTCCTCCGATCCCGGCAAACTACCGGGAGGAATACACTACCTACTCAACATCCGAAACCTGGCGGCGCTTGTGGCGGCGAACTGCTTTCTTCTTGTTGATGCGCCGCAGCTCACTCTTCGAAACAAACCAACGCTTACGACGAACTGTGCTCAAAATACCACTCTTGGCTACTTTCTTGCGAAAGCGCTTGAGCAGTTGGTCCTGCGACTCATTGGGCCGCAAATTTACTGTAGTCAAATCTCTCACCTCCTTTCGTCGTCAGCGGTGATGTACATCGTCTTCCTGAAACAAAAAACTCGGCTGGCGAACGCGGAGCAGCCGAGTCACAACATCAGCTATCATTCAGAAATCAGTCGAATTTCTTACCAGCTCCTCCTTGCCACTGTGCCATCAGTAACATGGGTTAACAGAGCAGCCCGCGTCCGTTCTTCTATATATTATAGCGAATTAAGTTTTGCTTGTCAATCGTTTAAGAACAAGTTAAATAGAAAAGTCTCTTGGCAATGACCTACTCTCCCGGGGGGTCGCCCCCCAAGTACCAT
>CAZQQJ010000027.1:0-108647 GCA_964595435.1 uncultured Anaerolinea sp.
CCTTAGTTTACCTTATTTCCTACCTCTAGTTACCGATACTTTTGCGTTACACTCGCTAGGGGTGCCGGGCATCCTGGATCTCGCCAACCACGGCATCCGCCTGATCATACCGGACCAACGCGGTCATGGCAAATCTGCACGCGGCGACGATGCCGAATACACACACGCCACATGGGCGGGTGACGCCAGGCAGCTTGCACAGCATCTTGATCTCTCGCGGTTCGCTCTCCTGGGGCACTCGTATGGTGGTTTCCTGGCGCTCGAATATGCCATCCGCTGGCCGGAAACGCTCACTCACCTGGTTTTGGTGGGGACTTCCGCCGGGCCGGTGAATGCTCGTAGGGGCACTTTTTCGAGCGATCTGGAACTGCACGAGTATTTTCGCCGGGTTTGGCCGTTGTTTTTCAGGGGCGATGACAAACATTGGGAGGTGTTCGATGCGTTGGGGTTCAGCGCAGGCGCCTATAACGCTGCCTTCACGCGGGAATTGCCAGCCTACGATCTGCGCCAGCGTGTTGCAGAACTGGATGTGCCCATGCTGCTCATCGTGGGGAGCGACGACCACTACGTACCACACATGGAGTGGCTTGCTGGGAATGCCTGGCATGCCACACTGTATGTGCTGGAAGGGGTGGGGCATTTCCCGTTCATCGAGGCGGCGGGTGAATTTGTGAGGCTGGTGGCATCTTTTTTACATCGCGAAGGGTGATGGGCGCGATCGATAGAGCTGTGATGTAGCCTCACGTCCTGTTGGGGCGCCTCAGCATAGCGCCTGGTCAATGACGTAAGATCTGGCTGAGGAATTTCTTTGTCCGTTCCTCTTCCGGGCGGTCGAAAAAAATCTCGGGCGGTTTCTCTTCCACAATGACGCCGTCATCGAAGAAGATTACGCGATTGGCCACGCCGCGAGCAAATCCCATTTCGTGCGTTACTGCCACAATGGTCATACCTTGTTCAGCCAGGTCTTGCATTACATCCAGGACCTCTTTGATCATTTCCGGATCCAGGGCAGAGGTTGGCTCATCGAATAGCATGATCTTGGGTTGCATTGCCAGAGAACGGGCGATGGCTACTCGCTGCTGCTGGCCGCCGGAAAGTTGGCTGGGGTATTTATTGGCCTGCTCTGGAATTTTCACTTTTTCCAACTGCTGCATGGCGATTTCCTCAGCCTTTTGGCGAGACCACTTGCGCACGCGAACCGGCGCCAGAGTGATGTTTTCCAGGACGGTCATGTGAGGAAAGAGGTTAAATTGTTGGAAGACCATTCCGACTTCTCGCCGGATATCCTTAATATTTTTCAGGTCGTTGTTCAATTCAATGCCATCGACAATAATCTGGCCTTTTTGATGCTCTTCCAGCCGGTTTAAGGTGCGAATCCAGGTCGACTTTCCGGAGCCGGAAGGGCCAATCACCACGACTACTTCGCGTTCTCGCACGGATGTCGTAATCCCTTTGAGAACATGGAAGTCGCCATACCATTTGTGTACGTCTTTGCAAATGATGATCTCATTTCCCAGGTTGCTGCTCATAGACCACATCCTCTTGGCTGCCGGCCCCGACAGTTTCAGCGGAGCCGGCAGCCCTACATTGGGGAGATGAAGTTAGAAATTCGGGAAATCAGGCAGCGGTGCGCCAAACCATTTGATGGAGAGTTTATCCAGGTCCTTGTTCAGGGTGTGGTAGTAGATGAATGCGTTGACCCAGTTCAATAGCGGCTCATCACCACGGCGGACACCGATGTGGCACGGCGATTGTTGAAGGATGAATTTCGATTCGACGTTCATTTCCGGGTGATCCTTCATGATTTGCGCGGCAATGGCGTTGCCGGTCACAATCAGGTCAACCTGACCACTCACAAATGCCTGCACCGTGGTGGCCTGGTCATCGAATCTCATGATTTCGGCACCTTCACCAGCGGCTTCGCTGAAGGCGATTTCTTCCAACGTGCCCAGTGTGGCACCGACCTTGTAGGCTTTTGCTTCTTCGACGTTGGTCACTTTCTTGTCAGCGGAGCCGTATACTGCCCAGAAGAATGGCGCATAGGCCTTGGAGAAGTTAATCACCAGGGCGCGTTCTGGCTTGATGCCCATACTGGAGATAACCAGATCTACTTTTCCAGAGGTCAGATAAGGAATACGGTTCTGGCTGGATACTGGAACCAGTTCTGCCGTTACACCCATATCCTTTGCAAGCATATTGGCGATATCGATATCATAACCTTCATATTTGCCATCGGCTGCCAGGCTGCCAAACAATGGCGTATCCTCCGGAACGGCAATCTTGATGGTTCCAGCAGCCACGATTTTGTCAAGGATGTTGGTGGCTGCGCCGGCTTCTGCTGGCGCACCGGGGGCAGCAGTACTGGCAGCAGGTGGCGCGCCGGCAGAACAGGCCGCCAGGGAAACCAAAACAAGCAGTCCCATCAGAACTTGCAAAGCTTTACTGAAACAGGTTTTCATGGTTTTCTCCTTCGAATTGTAGATTTTGCAAAATATGTGTGAAAACTACTTCCTACCCAGGCTCCCAGTTCTCTTGAAAGCTTAGCGTGATGCGAGGGTCAATTTAGCCTCCAGGCGTTTGCTGTACAGGGAGAGCGGATAACAAATTACAAAATAAATCACGCCAACCATCGCAAATATCGTGAATGGTCTAAACGTAACGTTGTTCAGTATTTGGCCTTGCCGGGTTAGCTCAACGTAACCAATGATGGAAGTCAATGAAGTATTCTTGATTACCTGGACGGCAAAACCGATGGTGGGCGGGATGGATACTTTGACTGCCTGTGGCAAGATGACAAAACGAAATTGTTCCAGCCAGCTCAAGCCCAGAGAAGTACCAGCTTCCCACTGCGCCTTCGGGATCGACTCCACGCTGCCACGCCAGATATCTGCCAGGTAAGCTGCTGAGTAAAGAACAAGGGCGATGGATGCAGAAAGAATTGCGGGAACATCGAACCCCAGCAAGATCGGAATACCGAAAAAGATGATAAACAGTTGCATCAACAAAGGTGTGCCCTGGATGAAGGCGATAAAAAAGCGGCTCACGATTTTGAGAATCCGATTTTTGGAAATCCGCATCATGGTAACCAGCATGCTGAGAATGCCGCCGCCAATCAGTGCAATCAGCGACAAAACGATCGTCCATTGGGTGGCCAGCAATAGAGTTATGAGGACTTCGGAAAAGTTGAATTCTCTCATCGCATATGTACCAATGCTTTCCCAAACGCAACCTTGGAGATCAGGCCGAAGACAAAGCGGAACAGATAGGCCAGCCCCAGATAGAGAAATGTTACAAAGAAATAAATCTCAAAGCTTCGGAATGTTCTGGATTGAAGAAATTTGGCCTGGTAAGCCAGTTCTCGGGCTGAAATGACCGAAATCACGGCGGAGTTCAACATGATCAGAATAAACTGGCTGGTCAGTGCGGGATATACTGTTATCAATGCCGGCTTAAGGATGATGTATATAAAGATCTGAAAGCCCGAAAGTCCTAAAGACCGCCCTGCTTCGATCTGCCCTTTTGAAATCGATTCAATCCCGGCCCGGACAATTTCGGTGGCATAGGCGCCGATATTGATGGTCAATGCGATCAATGCTGCCTGACTTGCCGGGATCTTAATTCCCAGGGTAGGCAGGCCAAAGTAGACAAAGAAGAGCTGCACCAGGAACGGCGTATTACGGATGACTTCGATATAAACCTGAATGATACTGCTGACGGCACGATTTTTCATCAACTGTAAGCCAGCCATCAGCATCCCAATCAACAGCCCCATCGCTGTGGCGACCGAAGAAATTTGAATGGTGAGAAATATTCCTTCAAGGAATAAGTACCAGTATTGCCAGATAACGTTCCACTGAAATTGATAGCCCATTGATCCAATCCTCGGAAGCTCGGCTACAACATTTGGCTCTCATCACGCATTTAGAGTATATAGAAAAATCCTCCTGCACACATCAGGTGTCAGGGGGATTTTTCTACGGACCTGGAGGATGATTTGATTATCGGTCAGATGGGGGATAAATGCATCGGTCAGGTGGTTAAGTTATGCCGGATAGCCAGTGTTACTACTTCTACACGGCTGTTTACCCCAAGCTTTTCCATAATGTGGCTGACGTGCGTTTTGACCGTGGAGCGGCTCAAGCTCAATTGTTCTGCAATTTCAGGATTACTGAGCCCATCTACCAGTAATTTCAAGATGATACGTTCGCGATTGGTTAAATCCTGCCCGGGAGCCAAAGGCTGTGTTGTTTTATGGATTAGCACCCGGGTCGCTTCTGCAGCAAGCGTCGGCTTTCCGATCCGGGCAGCCCGAATTGCTGCTGCCAGTTCATCCACAGACACATTTTTGTACAGATAACCAATTGCTCCTGCCTGTAAGGAAGCTTCAACTAATTTCTCTTCGCTAAAACTGGTCAAGGCGATTACCTGGGTGGATGGATAGCGTTCACGGATCGATCGAATGGCGGTAACGCCATCCATTACCGGCATCATCAAATCCATCAGGACCACATCGGGTTGCAGTTCGGCGCATTTCTCCAATGCTTCAACACCATTGGTGGCTTCTCCTACAAGCACAAGATCATCATAGGCGAGCAAGAAAACTGCCAGCCCGCGCCGCACCATATCATGGTCATCTACTAACAAGATCCGAACGGGCATTTGTTTATTCATGAAATGACTCCGAATCGATTTTCCATAGATTTCTCTGGCCGGTCAAGTTCTAAGTTGCTTTGCCTGAGCCGGGCCAAATCGCAACGATTTCGGTGCCTTGCCCAGGATGGCTGGAAATGGTCAGGTCGGCACCAATATTATCTGCTCGCTCGCGCATGATTTGCAAGCCCAGGTGCCCGCCATCCACATGGCGCGCTTCAAAACCCTGACCGTCATCGGAGATGCATAAAGTGGTTATATCCTCATCCTGGTTGAGGATGAGCTTTACATGTTGCGCACGTGCATGTTTGACAATGTTATTTAAAGCTTCTTGAGCAATACGGAAAAGATTCTTTTTCACCCGAGTAGGAAAATTGCCCTGTCCTTGAATTTGCAAAGAAACATCCAATTGCGTGCGGCCTTTGACGCCATCCACCAATTGTTGCAGCAAATCCCCCAGTACTGCGTTTTCCATCGATGTCGGACGAAGTTCCAGCAGCAGCATCCGCATCTCCGCCAGCGCCCCCCGAATCAAACGATGGAGATCGCTCAGGTTTTGTTGTACAAGCGAGGGGTTACGCTCCCACAGGCGCGGCAGCGTTTCTGCGATGACGCTTGCTGAAAACAAGCTTTGATTAACCGCATCATGTAATTCCCGCGCCAGGCGTTGGCGGTCTTCTAAAACGGCAGTTTGCTCTGCCTGGTGGCGCAGGCGAACATTCTCTACAGCCAGGCCGATATGATCGGCAATGGAAGAGAGCAACGTTACTTCTTCAGTTGTCAATTGGTCGTCTGTTTCGCCCAAAATGCTCAAAACCCCAGACAGTTTCCCGCGAGTATCCTGGATGGGCACCCCAATATAAGTGCGCCACTTGCTTTTTTGCAGGTTCCGTGGAACGCGGGGATCGTTTTCCAGGTCAGGTATGATGAAGACCGCATGTTTTTCAAACATCTTTCTGGCTTCGCCCTGATTCGCCAGCAAGGTTAATATTTGGCATGGTTCATAAATCCGCAGAGTTAGATTGACACTTTAGGATCCAGGCCCAGCAAGGTCAGCGGGTCATCTGGCACCTCCAGCCCGGCCAATTGTGCAGGGCTATGATGGTGGCGTTTACCACGCACAAAAGGGCGCACATTATGCAAAAAGCGGAACAATTCGAGGCATTCCTGGTCAGTGCTCTTGCGTCGGCGCAGAAAGGGGCGCAACAGGCTGTTCACGCATTCCGCCAGCATACTGCCGCGCCACGAGCGGTTCAACACAGTGCACAAAGCTTCCCATGCGGCTTCGAGTTGATCAAAGCCCAACAGAGCTGCAGCCTGGTCGAGGTTTTGTTGCCAAAGGGCTTGCCGGATAATCTGTTGAGAAAGCGGCTGGGGATGGCGTTTCTGGTCAGCTTCGATTTGCCAGATGCGAGACAAGGCCTGGATAGCGGGAGCGCCCCACTGCTCAATCAAAGGGGAGAGAGCTTGCTGGAGCAAAGGATGATAAGCAAAGAGTGTCTTAGCCCAATGGATCAGGTTGCTGCTCAGTTTCTCATAGATGCGTCCACTCCATTGGCTCAATTGCATTCCAAGATCGTGCAGCCGAGCCGCTCCGAGCGCTGGATCCCGCAACTGTCCGCTATCCAGATCGATCAGGGCAAATTGTTCATCCACCTGTTGGGCGATCTGCAAGAAACGATCATGCTGGGCGATCTTCTCGGCGGCTTCGCCGGTCAACTTCTCCCAGGCAGTGAAGTGTTGTTCCAAGCGTTTGGCAGTGCTGGCTTGACCAAACTTGTCGGCTCGCTCTTCGACAGCTTGCAGAGCCGCATATGCCTGGCTTTCCAGCCGAGCCGCCTGACCCCACGTCGGGCGCAGCAGATGATCCCAATCCAGTTGTTGCACCCGCAGGCCAGCCTCCCGCACACCTGCTGCCAGCCCTGTACCACCATCACTGGAAAACTGCGGGCAGTTGGGGTGTTCCAACAAGATACACCCCCACGTTTCTCCATCACAAGTCGGCTGGCGGCTCAAGGCATAGATGTACAGGCTGTCGTTGCCTACCACCAGCAAATTCGGACTGCCGTTCGAGTAGATCTCATCTCCAGACAGCGTCTCTGTCACTGTCGGTTGCCATTGCGCATTCACCGCAGTCGCCATCGCTTCCCGTTTGGCCAATTCACCATTCACCCACCCTGCAGACATATCCGTATCCAACATCTCTCCCAAGCAGAAACCAATATCTCGCTGGCTTACTCCGACTTCAGTCAATACAACCATACTCCGTACCAGACGGTTACGATCTACTCGAACTTCCCTTTCTACCGGAGACGGCCCATGACGCCCCGGCTGCATTTCAGCCTTCAGCCAGTTCTTGGCCGTATCCGCAATGTTGTAGACCGTCTGCCGCGAAACATGATAAATTTCCGCCAACCTGCTCACCAAACCATGTGGCCGGTATGAAGGCATAACTTCAATGGCTATCTGCGCTCGTTCCATTCCTGTGATATCATCTCTGCGTGCGCCCATGGCGACTCTCCCGTGCGTTCGGTCTTTGGAAAACCAAGTATCGCACAGAAAGCCCCATGGGCCACTTTTCACTTATGTCAATCTAACTTGAACCATGCCTAATATTTCATCCGATATATCGCCGGGCACATTTTGTTCCGTATTCAATTGCAGGGTTGCCATTGATTCGTTTAGCAGATGGATCATGCCGGCTTCGCGCCGCATTGCCGATAGCGACTGGATCAGCAAGCGAGATAATAACGCATCCAGATCCAATACATTGCTGGCAACCGCAGTCACATCGTAGAGCACCGACAGATCTCGGGTCCGGTCGGCCACGCGTT
Source organism: uncultured Anaerolinea sp. (assembly GCA_964595435.1). GTDB lineage: Bacteria > Chloroflexota > Anaerolineae > Anaerolineales > UBA4823 > RBG-16-57-11. The sequence goes on from CAZQQJ010000027.1 coordinate 7,485, forward strand.
TTTCCAACTCTGCGGTGTAAGCATATACTCTCTCTTGCAGCCGCTTACGCTCCACGATTTCTGCATTCAATCCAATGTTAACTTGTGCCAGTTCCTCCGTCCGTTCAACGACTCTTTGTTCCAGGTCGTGTTGTAGAGCAGTTAATTCTGTGGTACGGGCTATGACCAATTCCTCGAGGTGTTCACGGTAATTGGCAATCTCCGCCTCGGTTTGTTTACGGTTGGTGATGTCCAGGATCGAAATAAAAACTTTTGCCCAGGATTCTTCATATCCTGGCGCAATCGAGACGCGCGTGCCGGCCCACAATTTTTCCCCTGTCACGGTCTGCTGAAGTGTTTCACAATCAAAATGGGTTTCCCCTTCCGCAAAGGCAGCCAATTGCCGCCCAAAGCTGACCAAAGATTCTTCCGTAAATATATCGGCTAATCCTTGATAGAGTCGTTCTTTGCTATCGGTCTTAAAGAGCTCAAGTGTATTTTGATTAACGTTGAGCACTTTTACTCTCCGCATACATTCAGCGACGGTTTCAGGATGTTGGTTGAAATAAGCCATGAAATCTTTCACGCCAGACCGAATCAGTCGGTCGATAATTTTCTTGACTTCCGAGAAATCTTCTTCGCGCAGTGAAATTGGGGAGTCCTCAAAAATACTCCGGTAACGCGCCGCGCTTTCTCCCAATTCGATGTTGGCATTATGAAGTTCAGCAGTGCGTTCTTGAACTCTGATTTCCAGCTCTCGGTTGGATCGCAAAATCCGCGAATACAACCCAACAACACCGATTAATAGAATAATCACAATCAGTGCGTAAAAGTATACAAAGATGTTTTTATTCAACCAGATGGCGGTAATTTTGCCAATAATCTCGCCGTTGTGTTTAATATCGGCCGTAATCTCCACCCGTTTGATAAGGCCCATTGTGATCAATAAGTTTGTGAAGGTAGTGTGACGATTGTTCTGAACATCTAAAAAACTTATCCCATCCTCCGTTAATACCTTGAAGCTTTCATAATTTTGCTCTGCAACGATCAAAGTTAAATAATCGGTCGGTGCTTTGGGCTCGAAATGCCAAAGCGAATGGGATATTACTCCTGCATATGCTTCAACAGCATTGCGGTGCTTTTTGCCTGTGTAATCTTCAAGGCCCACAATAAACAGCACAAGCAGAATGCATAATCCGGCGATAAGGGCAAAGGTATATTTTCCGTTATTCGTAGATGAACTCCTTGATTAACTCTTGAGAATCGATCAAAAAGCGCATACACAGCGGAATTATCGAAGATCGATGGAGCTATGGTGATGGCAGGGTCACATTTTGTCGAATGGCCGCATTCAGCCGTTCAATGATGGAATCTTCCACTTGCACGCTACACAGGATGTATCGTTTCTCTCCGAATGGAATATCGCGAAAATGAACAAACTTAAAATCCTGTAAATCAAACTCTGATGTCATGATCAACCCGTCTGCCTCTTCAGGCGCGATAAAGAAATAATCAGCATGTCGGGCGTAGATCATTTTTAACATTTCGCTATTCTCGACAGTGGTCACTGTTCTCAAGGGATTATATTCCTTAATTTTTCCGTCAAGAAATTCGCCGTAGGAATAGCCGTCCTTTACCAGCAGGTTCAGTTTCGAATTGCTAAAAATATCGCCGACAGTGCAATCAACGGGTATATTGTCATTATCTGCCCGAGCCAGGGCGATCTGTGGCTTATCCCAGTAGATCGGCAGCGTATACCTGGCAAATTTTTCCCTTTCCATGTTTTTGAACCACCCTACGAGACAATCACGACCTTTATTCTGCTGGAGGAGATAAATCTGTCGTTTGGAAGGGGTCTGTCTCCACTGAAATGGTATATTGCTCCGCTCAAATACGATTGTGGCTGGGTCCCCTGTCAAACCACCAACCCCCTGGTTCGTAGTAACCAGGTAGGGAGGGCGCTCATTGTAATGCAATGTTATTAAATTGGCGATTGTTGGGGTTGGCGGAACAATGCCAGGAGCTTGCGTTTCGTTGATATGGGGAGAACAGGAAACAAACGCCAGCAACGCAATGCTTGCAAGAAGTGTATTCTCAAACCAAATTTTCAATTGGAGCAACATCCGTAATTTGCAAACCTTTTGTTCCATTTCAAAGCTTGCCATTAAATTCACTATACCATCAAGATCATTAATAAACATAAGGGAGGTATAAAGTTCGTATAAAGACTTGAATAACTTGAGGTAACGGGCAAATTTGCCAATGAAATTATGAACTGTCCTGTCTTACTACCGCCGCAATCCTCAGCATTGCCTCCAGGCTGCGTTGGCAATCTTCTTCCGTGGTTGCCCAGGAGGAAACGCTGATGCGCATGGCGGCGCGGCCGTGGCGGGTCGTCCCACCGCACCAGCAGGTGCCGTCTTGCTGGATGGCTGCGATGACTCGCCGGGTGACATCGTCGCTGCCGAAGGAGACCAGCACCTGGTTCAGCACGACTTCGTTCCAGACTTCGTAGCCGGCGCGGCGCAGACCAGCGGCAAAACAGGCGGCGTGCTGGCAGGAACGCTCGACCAGGTCGGCCAGGCCCTGCCGGCCCAGCGACTTCAGGGCTGCCCACACTTCGACGCCGCGCGCCCGGCGCGACATCTCGGGAACGTATTCGTCGGGCTGGCGGCGCTCCGATTGGGTCAGATAGGCGGCGCTGAGGGCCATGGTGGCGCGCAGGTCCTGTTCGTTGCGCACGAAGGCCAGACCGCTGTCGTAAGGAACATTCAGCCACTTGTGGGCGTCGGTGGCCCACGAGTCGGCTTGCGGCAGGCCGTCTACCAGGTGGGCGCGCTGCGGCGCGGCGGCGGCCCACATGCCGAAGGCGCCATCGACGTGTACCCAGGCGCCAGCTTCCCGGGCCCGGGCGCAGATTTCGACCAGGGGATCGAAGGCCCCGGTGGCGACATGACCCGCCTGGGCGCAGATGATCGTAGGACCGTTGAGGTCGGGCAGCAGTTCGGGGCGCATGCGGCCCTGGGCATCTGCGGGCACACGATGCACTCGCTCACGGCCCAACCCTAACAGGCCCAGGGCTTTGAGCACGCTGACGTGTACTTCGTCGCCGACGACCACTGTGATGGGCGGCGCGCCGAATAGGCCTTGCTTTTCTACATCCCAGCCCTGGCGCTGCAGCAGGACATGGCGGGCGGCTGCCAGGCCGGTGAAGTTGGCCATCGTGGCGCCGGTGGTGAAACCGACGCCGGTGCCCGGAGGCAGCGAAAACAAATCCACCAGCCACTTCGCACAGACGGTTTCGAGAACTGCCCCAACCGGAGCGACGGCCTCCAGGCCGCCTTCCTGATCCCAGGCTGTGGCCAGCCAGTTGGCGGCTACGACGGCAGGCAAAGAGCTGCCGATGACGAAGCCGAAGAAACGACCGCCGGCGGTGGCCACGGTGGCGGGTGAGCCGATCTCGTCCAACATTTGAAGCACTACCTGGGGGTCGGAGGGTTGCTCTGGCATCGGCTCATCCAGGAGCGCCAGGCGTTGTAGGGCGGCCGGCGTTGGTACGACGGAACGCGTCGCAAGTCCATCGCGATAACGTGCAGAACGGCGGGCGGCATCTAACAAAAGACCTTTCATTATGTCTCCTATATCAATCTACCTCCGGGGTACGGCGGCCCACCGGCATAAATTTCCTGTACGTGCAGCGCACCGGCTTTGCCGGAGGAATGCCAGACCCCCTTGGCCTGATAGGAAATGGCTTCAAAGGTGAGAATGTTGGTGGCGGCCGGCTCTCCGGCGGCAGGGCCGGGGAAATTGCCCAACCAGCCGACCAGGTCCTGGCCGCCAGAAGGCTGCAAGGAAAGGGCGGGGATGACCTGAGGATAACAATCTGCGCCGATCCAGGCCAGTACCTTGACGGCGACCATGCGGGCAAACTCGCGGCGCACGGGCAACGGTATTTTCACCGGCGCGACACCCCTGGGATTTTCCGAAACCCGCAGGGCGCTCATTCTGGCGCGCAGGTAGTCGAGCGCCACCTGCATTTTGGAGATGGCGAAGCTGCCTTCTACCGAGGTGACGCGGATGACTCCGGCGTTACGGATGCCGGTGTAGGCGTTGTAGCGCAGCAGGCTGCTGCTCATTTGCTGGTCGACGTATGGCCCGGTGCGCTGGAACTCGACGAAGTCGCCCTTGAGCATCCAACCTTTCAACTCCGGGGTGATGACCAGCACGGCCAGGCGCCGGTCCCCTTCCAGGTTTTTGATGCTCTTGCGCAGCAGGAAGTTGCCGAAGAACAGCGTATCGGGCTGGTCAGCGGCGGGCAGGATCGATACACATGGCACCACGTTGGGGACGCCGTCCGGGCTGCGCGTGGCCAGGAACTTGGGGGTCATTTCGCCGCGCAGGGCATCCAATAAACCGGGAGCTTGATCCAGAATCGTCATGGCAATTCTCCTCATGAGCGGGTGGGCAACCTGCAAATGGACAGCCCGCCCATACCCCTATCAAATCTCTTCAATTCCGAGCGGGTATTTGGAGAGCGGCTCGCAACCCGTTTCGGTGATGAGAATGGGGTTTTCGTAGCGAAAACCGATGGCTTCTTCCGGGCAGGCATACTGCATGGCGCAAATGAGCATCTCGCCTGGCTGGTACACGTGGTCGGGGTTGGTCCAGTAGGGCAGGGGGCCGTCGTTCATGCCGATGCGCCACTCGTCGCCCATCATGCCGATGCCGTGCTCGAAGCCAGGCACCATGTACTCGGCGAAGTCACGCTCTTCGCAGAAGTTGAGCATTTCATCGGCCAGAGCGCTGGGAGAGACGCCTGGTTTGTAGGTATCCAGGCACAACTGAACCAGGTCGACGAAGTTTTGGGCGTGCCAGCGCTGGCGCTCGGTGGCCGGGCCGAGCAAGTAATTGTGGGTGTGGTCGCCCAGGCACAGCCGGTACATGGCGTGCAGATCGACCATGAACGGCTCGCCGGGTTGGAGCGGGCGGCGTGAGGCCGGGGTGCAGGCCCCGCCGGCCAGGCTGGTGCGATAGCCGCTGGCGATCTCATTGCCGCCGGTGAAGGACCATTCCCATTCGCTGCCGGCTTTGCGCATGGCGTAGGCGGCCAGGCCGGCGACCTCGGTCTCGGTCATGCCGCGATAGCCGCCGTCTTTGATCGCTTCATAAACGGCCTGGTGGCCGACATCTACCTGGCGGGAGGCTTCGCGGGCGCGATGGATTTCGCCCGGATCTTTGATCAGCGAGAGTCCATCGATGATGTCGTGGGCGTTCACCAGCTTTGCGCCCGGCAGAGCGGCCTGGAAGCACTCGTATTCGTAGTGGGTCAGGTTGCCCTCGGGCAGGTAAGGGGCCATGCCGCTTTCGATGCCTACCACGCCCTTGCCACCTTTCAGATAGCGCAGAATTAAGTCGCTGATGGCGCTGATCTGATCCTGGCCGCCCATGGGGGCGTAGCCCAACACGTGGTCGGGGTCGAGCCAGGAGTCGTCGCCCACGCGGGAGGCATCGATGACGAAGGTGAAGGCGGTGGGCAAACCATCGGGCGGGATGACGACGAATGAGCGCCAGGGGCAGAATGCGTCGATGGTCCAGGACAAAGTGCGCAGGCGCGAGCCGAGATATATGTCGATGCCACGTGCGACCATGTCTTCCTGGATGCGGCGGATGCGGGCAGGAAAATCGATGAAGTAAGGGTCGTGCGGTTGGTCAGTCATCAGGGGTGCTCCTTTATTTGGGAGGGGATCAGTTGCTGAGTAATCGGCGATCAGGCGGTTAGATGATGCATTGTGCAGATGACGAGGCCGGGGCGATGTGGATCGATCCTTCCGAAATTAATACTCGGTCGGGATGGTCGCCAACACTTTGTTCATGCGGTCGACGACGGCCGACAGGCTGAGGGCTTTGACCATGTTACCCTGCAGCTTGAGTTTGCCGGTCATCAACGCCGAACGGGAGCCCATCTCGGCGCGAGAGATTTTGGCGAAGGTTTCGTAGTCGCCGCTGATGCGGAACTCGGCCTCGGGTACTTCGTCTTCGCGCAGCGAAAGCTCGTCGATCGCGCCTTCTACGAAGCGATAATAGAGGGCGCGGTCTTTGCCATCCGGGCAGTTCTGGTAGAAGGTGACCATCGAGGAAGTGACGTATTTCATTTTCTCGGGGGTCAATTCTTCCCGCAGGCGGCGGTACCCTTCTGCGGCCCATTCGGGGGTGATGTATTTGAAGGTGGTCATTGGGGTCTCCTGAGTCGAGTGGATGGGTGATTGGTAATGAGCGATGCGTAATCCGTCGATCTGTGCCTGGGCGCTCAGGCGGCGCTTAGGGCCTGGGCGATTGGGTTTTCAGCGGGTGGCGCCGGACCATTGAGCGGCGGGTACGCTGGCGTGGGCGATCTGCCAGGCTGTTTCCATTTCCTGGCGGGTCAGTAAGGGAATTTCTTCAAGGGCGTAAGGCAAATCCAGGCGGTGGTATTTGGGGCGGCCCAGGTTGGTGTAGGCGAGCAGGTCCCAACGCTCAACGGTTGGCAACTCGCGGGCGATGAAATCCGCGATGGCGGACAGGTTGGCTTCATCCTGGGTGTAGCCGGGTATCACCGGGGTGCGCACCCACATGGGGACGCGGCGCTCAGCCATGCGGCGGGCGTTTTCCAGGATGAGCTGGTTGGAGAGGCCGGTGGCCTGGCGGTGGCGCGTTTCGTCCATGATTTTCAGGTCGAGCAGAACGAGGTCCACGCAGGGCAGGATGCGCTGGTATCGCTCCCAAGGCATGGCGCCGCAGGTATCCAGGGCAACGTGCAACCCGGCATCTTTGCAACGTGGCAGCAACTCGGCCAGAAAGCCGACCTGCACCAATGGCTCGCCGCCGCTGAAGGTCACTCCGCCGCCGGAGGTTTCGTAGAAAACCTGGTCTTTGAGCAGTTCTTCGAGCAGCGCCCCGCTGGTCCAGCGTTGGCCGATGACCTCCAACGCGGCGCCGGGGCAGGCTTTGGCGCAGTCACCGCAGACGGTGCAACGCTCACGGTCGATGCACATACCTTCAGGGGTCAACTGCAGGGCGTTTTCCGGGCACACCCGCAGGCAGTCACGAGCGGCGATGCAGCGCACGTCGTACCAGACCAGATCCGGCGTGGCGCGCATGCCCTCCGGGTTGTGGCACCAGGCGCAGCGCAACGGGCAACCTTTGAAAAAGGCGGTGGTACGGATGCCAGGACCGTCTTCGGTGCTGAACTGCTGGACGTTGAAGGTGATCCCGATGGCCACGCTCACACCATCTCCTGCCTCAGGCGGATGAATTCCGCCTGAAATTCAGCCTCCAGGCGAGCCTTGCCGTCTTCGGGGAGCAGGCTGGAGCGCAGCCCATTCAGGCTGATCCGCTCCAGGTGCGCGTGCAGTTCCGTCTTGGGCATGCGGCGGGCAAATTCGTAGATGTCCATGCTCTCAGATGGCGTGGCTTTCGCGGGCGATGATCTCGTCCTGGATCTCTTTGCCCAGGCCGGTGAAATAGGCGTTGTAGCCGGTGACGCGCACCAAAAGGTTGCGGTATTCGTCGGGGTGTTTTTGCGCCTGGCGGAGGGTTTCGGCGTCGATCACGTTGACTTGCAGACAGGTGCCGCCGACTTTGCCGTAGGCGCGCAGCAAAGCCATCAATTTTTGCTGGCCTTCGGGGCTGCGCAGCAGGCTGGGACTGAAGCTCATGGTGTGGCTGGCCCCGTTGGGAATGGTTTCCATGCCGAGATGGCCGACGCTTTTGATGACCGATGTGGGACCTTTGCGGTCGGCGCCGTTGACCGGGCAGACGGCATTGGATAAAAACTGGCCGCGGCGCCGCCCATCGGGCGTGGCGGCAGTAGTCGGAGCGTAGGCGATCCAGTAGTTCCAGGAAAGATAGCCAGCGCGGTAACGTTTGCCGGTGGGTGAAACGTACTGGAAGGCAGCCTCGCTCCAGAAGCGGCTGACTTCACTGGCGATCCGGTCGGCATAGGGGTCATCGTTGCCATATTTGGGGGCTTTGTTGAGCAAGGTCTGGCGCAAAGCTTCGTGATCCTCGAAATTGCTGGCGATGGCCTGCAATAGCTGATCCATAGAGACGGCCTTATCTTCGTAAACCAGCCTCTTGACCGCGGCCAGGCTATCCGCAGTGGTGGCCAGGGCGATGCCTTCTACGGTCAGGAAATTATGATGCGCCCCACCGGCGTTGCTGTCTTTGCCGCTCTCCAGGCAGCCGCCCACCAGCGCGCTCAGGTAGGGCACTGGCTCCCACAGCGCACGCCCATCGTCGGCGATGTTGTTGACGGTGATGATCCATTTCAGCAAATGGCTCAACTGGGTTTTGAAGGCGGCGAAGAAGTCGTCGAAGGAGGCAAAGCTGCGCGGATCGCCGGTTTGCGGCCCAACCTGCTTGCCGGTGGCCAGGTCGCGCCCGTTGTTCAGGGTCAGTTCGACGGCTTTGGCCAGGTTCAGGTTGAGATCGACTGTGCCGGAGCGGTCGTCGCCGCACAAGGTGTTCTCCAGGCAGCCGACCGGGGCGTAATCCCACAGGCGTTCCTCGGGCAGCCCGGCCCAGCGCAAGCCAGCCATGGCGTTTTCGTCAAAGTTGATCAGGAAAGGAGCGCCCTGGGTTTTGGCGAGCATTTCGACGAGGCGCTTGAGCAGGCGCTCAGGGGTTTTGGCGTGCAGGCGGATATTGGGCTTGGGCTCCAACAGATTGATGGCTTCGATGACATCCAGCATGAGGTAGGTCAATTCGTTGGACGCGTCGTTGCCATCCTGGTCCAGGCCAGCCAGGGTGATGAGCTGGCCGAAGGATGAGTTGATGCCCTGGTTGGTACCGATCCAGCCCTGGTAGTCGTAAGTGTAATTGTGCTTGATCCACCAGCATTCCAACCACTCCATCGCCTCTGCGCGGGTCATGCCATCTTGCAGCGAGCGCAGGTAATAGGGGTAGAGATACTGGTCGACGCGCCCGGGCGAAACACCGGGGCCGGGATAGCTCTCGGCGGCCATGAGCAGCATGTGGGTGGTCCACAACGCCTGCAGGGCCTCGGGGAAAGTCTCAGGTGGGTTCCAGGGGACGCGGGCGCAAATGCGCGCCATGTGTTCCAGTTCGCTGCGCCGCGTTGGGTCGTTCTCGATTGCCGCCAGGCGTTGCAGCTCGGCTACATAACGCTCCATGTACAGGCGTACGGCATCGGCGCAGATAACGATTGCCCGGGCTAACTCACGCTGCGCAGCGGAGCTTGTGGGGTCGTCGACGACGGCTTGAGCCTCGGCCTGGATGCCTTTCCAGCCCAGGCGCAGCGTTTTAGGATAGTCGGGCACCAGGTGGCCTGGCACGGCAGCGCAGTTGCCAACACCGACATCGTTCAAGGCGTGCCACTCTTTGAGGAAAATAGCTTCTCGTTTATCACGGGCGCGGGCTTCGTCTTTTTTTAGGCAACGCGACAGGGCGGTGCTAAAGTGTGATCCGACAACCAATTCGCCCTCGAGTACCTGCACCGGTAGATAGCGGCGTAATACCTCGCGAAAGAAGAGCGCCTGGCGCACCACGATCGGTTCGTCCCAGAAACCCGGCGGGAGTTCCACCTGCGCAGCACCCGCCAGCAAGTAGCTGCGGATGCCGGGCATGAACAGAGTGACTTCAGGGATGTTGGTCCAACTCCAGGTGGAATATACCGAATCCCAGGGCGCGCCGGTGGTGTAGCCGCGCACTTCATTGGTAAAGGGCCGCTCGTAGAAGCTCCAGTATTCGTCGCGCAGGCGGTTTACCCGCGCGGAGAGCGACGAAGACGCAGACCACAACTGGGCCGGGGCAATGCCGTTACAGGCGGCGATAGACGGGTTGACGTTAATCTGGGAAGTGTTCATGTCTTCGGCGAATCCCTTCAAAGTTGTCAGCAAATAAAGAGACGGGTGTCTGTATAATGATTATAGCGGATTTATTTCGATGACAGGAGGTGAATTATGTCTAAGCTTGTGCTGGCGGTGGTGATTGCCCTGGCGCTGATCCTGGTGGCCGGGGGCGTATTGGCGGTGGCCGCAGCGACAGGTGGGACGCAAGGGACGTTGTCACACATCGGTCAAGGTCTGCCGGTGCTGCGCCTGGGAGCGCCGGCAGGTGGCATGGATCAGGGGTCTCCACCTGCTAAACCCCTGAATAGAAACGCTGACGATGACGAGGAACGCGGTATTTATTGCAACCAGAATAATGGAGAAGACGCCAAGAAGCACCCTGCCGGCGAGAGACTGGCGGACCGCTTCGAAGTCGCGTATGCTGAAGTCATGAAGCGCTTCTGCGGCGGGCTCGGTTTTGGTGAGATTGCGTTGGGCTATAAGATTGCCGAGGCAGCGGGTGTCGATGCAGACGGGGTATTTGCCAAGCGGAGCGACGGCCTGGGATGGGGCCAGATCAAGAAAGACTACGACTTGAAGGGGAAGCCGCCGGCCAAGATCAAGGACCAGCCTAAGAAGCAGGATGACAATAAGCCGGGCAACGGCAATAACAAGAACAACAAGAATAAGAATAACAAGAACAACAAGAAAAAGCCTTAGCTCGCGGTTTTTCGGTGTATATCGATCGCGGACTCTTTCTGCAATCGATATGCACCAGAGTTACGACCATTTCTTTAGCGTCCAACCAGGTATTTCTCGAACCATGCCAGTGTGCGCTGCCATGCGTCTGCAGCCGCAGCAGGATCATAGATGTGCGGGCGAGAATCGTTGAAGAAAGCGTGCCCTGCGCCGGGATAGATATGTACTTCGTGGGGGACGCCGTATTTCTGCAGGGTGGCTTGCAAGGCCTGCACTGTTTCGGCAGGGATGCAGTTCAAACAGGTAACGGTCAACGGGTTCCATCGGCGGCAGATATTCGCCGCTGCCAACCAGGGCAAGCATCGGGCGTGTCCTTATCTGGCGGGGTAGGCCATCTAAGCTTTGTTTTCGCGGTATCCCAGTGAAATCATTGGGTGGAAGATCGATCAGCCAGAGGTTGCTGTCTTGAGCGGAAACGAAGACGATGTGTTGGCCATCTGGCGAAACGCTCCAATCGCCGTTGGCGATCTTGAAAGGCAACAGCGCCGGGTCGGTCAACGGTGTGGATTGGCCGGTGGCAGCCTCGACCTGCCACAACTGGTGAACAGGCTGGTTCAGGTCGAGGGGGATGACCAGCAGGCGTTGATCGTCCCGCCAGCGGAAGGCGCCAAATTGCGCTAAGCGGCGACGTTCTATATTGAGGGTGTTCACCAGCCACAGGCCATCCTGGGCAGGATCGTCTGAGAAGGTAACCACGTAAGCCAGCCAGGTCCCGCCCGGTGAAACGGCGGCACTGCGCAGGCGCTGGCCACGGGCCAGTTCGCTCAGCACGGGCGGGCTGGCGGGATCAGCGGGAAGGGAGAGCGCCCACAAAGCCTGGCCGGTTTCGGGAGCGTTCAAGCGGCCGTTGATGAGCAAACGGCCATCCGGCAACCAGCCGGAGAAGCCGCTGCCCACGGCTGTGTATACCTGGCGGGCCTGGCTGCCGTCGATCTGGCTGACCCAGATGGTGCGCAGGGCGGCATCGAAGGGCGGACCGGAGGCGCCGCCGCTCCAGGCGAGCAGGGTTTCGTCTAGAGAGAAGCTGACTGCCCGCCCACCGTTGGGAATAATCCAGCGTTGATTGTCGGAGAGACGTTCGACGACCGTCTGGCCGCGCTCCGGGAAGGCGCGATATCGAAAGCTGGAAGAATAGACCCCCAGGCGGTCGCTGACCAACTGGGGCGCGCCGCCTTCCAGGGTAACACCCCACAGCCCGGCAGGGATATCCGGGGAGGGGCGGTCGATGAATAAGATTTGCCGGCTATCGGGCGACCAGAAGGGTTGAACGCAGCAACCGCCGGCAGTCAACGGGCGCAGGATTGCTTGCGGGGTGGGCAAGGGCGTGGGGGATGGTGGGGTCTCGGTCGGCGCCGGTGGTGGAAGGCCGGGCGTGGGTGGAGGCAAAGCAGGCGCTGCCGTTGAGGAGCTGATGGGGGAGGAAACGGATGGAACGGGCGTAACGGCCAAAGGGGCGGGCGGCTGGTGGCTGGCGCAGCCCGCCAGAAACAACAGGAATATGGCAACCCAGGTGGGGCGGAAGCGGATGGACATGGGCAAACTGGGCTTATTGTCCCCAATCCGGCGGCCAGGGGTTATCGTAATCATTCAACATTGGGCCCCAGAACTGCACATCGGGCTGGTCGAACAGGCCCTGCCAGCGGCGCGGGTCGTTCAGGTCGCGGGCAAAAGCAGTGTTGAAAGGCCCGGCCAGGGCCAGGGTGTGCCAGTCGGCATCGATGAGCAGGAGGGGGTTATAGGCCCGGTTGTAGATCCCGGCGTTGCGGATCTCAAGGTGCAAGTGCGGTCGGGAGGTGCAGGTTTCGTCCGGGTCGCCTACTTTGGCGACCACCTGACCGGCCTGAACGGGCTGGCCAATCTGCAAATCTGGGCGCTCCAGCAGGTGGCCATAGAAGGATGCATAGCCGTTGGGGTGGTCGATCATCAGGTTGTGCGGGGCCGAGCCGTGTTCCAGGGCGTCCACCTTGGCGACCACACCATCGCCGATGGCAACGATGGGATAACCGCAGCGGGCGATCAGGTCGACGCCGAAGTGCAGCCCCTGGCCGGCTTCGTAGAAGACTTTGCGCTGGCGATAGGCAGCGGTGGTGTTGCCGTAGGTCTGGCCGAAAAGCCAGGTGGAAGGGCCGGGTGGGTCGAGGAAAGGAAGGCGAAAAGGCGGCGCGGCGGGCTGAGTGGGGGCGCCTGCCGGGACGGGGGTGGCAGTAACGGTGAGAGCAATAAGCAGTGCAACGACAATCAAAAACCGGCGAAATGTGTGCATGGTGGGTTGGTCAAATCGGATATAAATAATCATAATCATACCATAGAAGTGCAGGTGTGGCGCTAAGGTTACCTTAAACAAAGTTACGAAGCTGTACGGCTGGCGGGTACGATATCCGCCGGCGAAGGCCGGTTTGTATACTGGCTGGCGTGGTTCCGAGATTTCGCGGCCTTATTTCTGGTAAAATACATTTACATATCCAGGGAGGGTGTTATGCCAGGTAATAAGAGCACTGTGCCTCTGCAATATCTGGATTTCGAGCTGGAGATCGGCGCCGGGCGGGGGCGTAAGTATCCTTTGACGGTGTACCATTCGCCAGGGGGTGAAGCGCGGGCAATGATGAATTTCCCCTTTGATAAGCTGGCGCTGGAGAGCCGCCTGGACAAATTAAAGATTGCCCTGCTCAGTTCGGGTGGAACTCGCCGCTCGTTTTTGACCCAGGAGGAGCAGACCGTAAGGGATTTTGGGTGCGATTTGTTCGATGCCCTGATGAGCGGGGAGATACGCAGCCTCTATGATGTAAGCCGGGTGCAGGCCAACCAGCAAGACCGGGGTTTACGGATCAAATTGCGCATTCAGCCGCCTGAGCTGGCGGTTGTGCCGTGGGAATATCTGTGCGACCGGCGCAGCGATAAGTATTTGAGTCTTTCCACCCAGACGCCGATCGTGCGCTACCTGGAAGTACCGCAGCCGCCCAAAGCGACGATGGTGCCGCCACCGCTGCGCGTATTGGGAATGTTTGCCAGCCCAAAGGGACTGGCTAAACTGGATATCGAATGTGAACAAGCGCGCCTGGAGAGAGCAACTGCTGGACTGCGCCAACGCGGCATGTTGCAGGTAAGCTGGCTGGATGGGCAAACCTGGCGCGATTTGCAACGTGCCCTGCGCCGGGAAGGGCCGTGGCACATCTTTCACTTCGTCGGGCATGGCAATTATGATCCATCGAAAGGCGAGGGCCAGATTGCCCTGGCCGATGAGTCGGGTTACCCCGAGTTGTTGAGCGCCGACCAGCTGGCAACTTTACTGGCTGACCACCCACAGTTGCGCCTGGTTTTTCTGAACACCTGTGAAGGGGCGCAGGCCAGCCCGCGATCTCCCTTCTCCGGCCTGGCCACAGCCCTGGTGCGCGCCGGCTTGCCGGCAGTCGTAGCCATGCAATACCAGATCACGGATGACGCGGCGGTCGAGTTCAGCCGGTCGTTCTACGAGGCCCTGGCGGATGGACAACCGGTAGATGCGTCGGTCAGCGAGGCGCGCAAAGCGGTCAGTGTTTCGGTCACCAACAGCCTGGAGTGGGGAGTGCCGGTGCTGTTCATGCGCACTCCGGATGGCGTGTTGTTCAGCCGGCGGGTGGTTTTAGAAGATGGACAACGGACAGCAGGCGGTGATGAACGAGCGGCAGACGGCGGGCAGGGATCACCGGGCGGTGATGTGTATAACGTAAATATTACAGGGGCAGCAACCATTGCTATCGGTCAAGGCGCTCTTGCGCAGACAGCACAGGAAGAGATCGATGAGCAAACTGCACAGACGCAAGAAATGGGGGCGCTTTTCGAGGCAGTGCAACGGGAGGATTGGCAGGAAGCAGAACGGTTGCTGGAACAGTTCAGGGCGCTAGGGCCAGACGGGGAGAGGCAGGCAGAGCTTTTGCGCGGGCGCCTGCAAAGCGTACGCCAGGCAGGGCAAGCCTCAGTAGATGTGAACCCAACCGGCAGCGTCCGGCGTATTTTGCTGCCAGCGGTCATTCTGATCGCGGCGCTGGCTGTGTTGGCATGGCTGGTTTGGGGAGCGGGGTCTGCCGGGATTTTCGCCGGCGTCACTCCGACCGCAAGTGTGACATCCGTTGTGGTGATCCTTCCTGATATGGCTACTACGGTCGTCCCAAGCGTGACGGCTTCGTTTACACCTACTGTCTCTCCTGCTCCACAGTCCAGCGATACCGCCGCGCCAACTTTAACCCATACCCCTCGTCCGACTTCGACGCCGGTGCTTTCGCCTTCTCCCAGCGATACACCGCCTCCAACCTTTTTGCCTACCCCATCTCCCTGGCCGGTGCGCCTCACCGACAGCCTGGGCGTGGAGATGGCCTTGATCGCAGCAGGCGAGTTCGACATGGGCAGTACGAGCGGTTCCGGCAACGAACGCCCGGTGCACCGCGTGTTCCTGGACGCGTATTACATCGATCGCTACGAAGTGACCAATGCCCTTTACCGGAAGTGCGTGCAGGCCGGTACATGCACGCCGCCTTCCGATGTCCGTTCTTTCAAACATACGAATTATTACAATAACCAGAGTTTGGATGAGTACCCTGTTATCTGGGTAAACTGGGAGCAGGCGCGGACATTTTGTGAATGGCGCGGGGCACGCCTGCCAACGGAGGCGGAGTGGGAGAAAGCGGCTCGCGGCGGATTGGAAGGCAAGCTCTATACCTGGGGAGATGATGCGCCGGACTGCAAGCGGGCCAATTTTACGGGCTGCGCTGGCGATGCCAACCAAGCAGGCAGTTATGCCCCCAACGGCTACGAGTTGTTCGATATGGCGGGCAATGTATGGGAGTGGGTTAACGATTACTATAGCTCTACTTATTATCGCTCCTCACCTGCGTCGAACCCTGCCGGCCCTGCGGCAAGCGTTTACCGCGTGGTGCGTGGCGGCGCGTGGGATTATTACTCGGATTATTTGCGCGTTTCTACCCGCCTGCAGCGTAGCCCGGGGGATAGCCAGGGCAGCACCGGTTTCCGGTGCGCACGGACGCCGTAAGGGCGCCTGGCGGTTGAAATCACAGCTTAACGGTGAACGGGAAATGGTGGACAGGAAAAGGGGCCAACCCCAATTAGCGTAGGAAAGTTGAAGTTATCAAGCCAACAGATGAGGCTCGTTGTTCGGGGCCCAAACAAGCGCAGCAGTTATCCGGAGGTTATCCTATGCCACTCGACCCTGACCAGATGCTCAATAATCGCTATCGTATCATCAAGTTGCTCGGGCAGGGCGGCTTCGGCGCGGTATACCGCGCCTGGGATAATACCTTCGACTTACCCTGTGCTATCAAAGAAAATGTCGAAACCGGTGAAGCGGCGCAACGCCAGTTCTTGCGTGAGGCGCGCCTGCTGCATACTTTGCGTCACCCCAATCTGCCGTTGGTCAAGGATTACTTTGTCATTCCCGGGCAAGGGCAATACCTGGTGATGGATTTCGTGGAAGGCGAAGATTTGCACGAAATACTCGTGAAAACAGGCGGGCCATTGCCGGAGGCGCAGGCGCTCGCCTGGGTAACCCAAATTTGCGAGGCCCTGATCTACCTGCACACGCAAAACCCGCCGGTTATCCATCGAGATATCAAGCCGGCCAATATCAAGATTACCCCGGAAGGCAAAGCGATGCTGGTCGATTTTGGCATTGCCAAGCAGTACGATCCTTCATCGAAAACAACGCAGGGGGCCCAGGCAGTGACGCCGGGTTATTCGCCTCCTGAACAGTATGGGGATGGGCTGACGGATGTGCGTAGCGATATTTATGCCTTAGGGGCGACACTTTGCCATTTACTCAGTGGTCAAAAGCCGATGGATTGTTTCAATCGTATGATGCACCATTCCACGGAGTCTGATCTACTGGCGGGTGCGGATCCGGCGATTTCGCCGCATATCAGTGCAGCGGTGGAAAAGGCGATGCAATTTGATTCGGGGCAGCGCTTTGCCAGTATCGAAGAATTCAGAAGGGCGATCAGCTTTCGACCGGATGAGGCGGAGACGAAAAAAATTGTGCGAGAGCAGGGTGATGATGCGCAGCGTCATCCAACGATTAAGGCTGAAAGTGTTGGCGTGATTGGTTTTTCTAATATGGCCGGTGATACTATCAACCAGACCGCTGAATCCACTGATCTACGAGAAGAGCGCTGTATCGAAGAAAGAGTGTTGGAAGCAGCTATTGCCAGTCAGGTTAAAGTTGGTGAAGCTGTTGATCTGACTGTGATGATTCGAAAAATGCTTTCTGCTGGACTAAGAGATATTTTAGAACGAGATGAGATTTATACTGCCACGAAGGATGATATCCGGTCGAAATCCATTTGTTTGGAGTTTCGAAAAGACAAGAAAGGAGTATCGCCTGTAGAACTGCTGGTAAAAATCACAGCTCCAGACTTCCAAATTGATTCGCCTGAAAAGACCATTGCAGTTTATCCAGATGGCGATTCGGAACCAGTAACGTTCATGCTGATACCAGAGCATCAAGGTGAGCTTAAGATCAATGTGGAAGTTTATACTATGAATGGGGTATATATTGCTGCACGCATGCTGAGGACTAATGGAAAAATAACTCACCGAAGATCTGTCAGCTATAAAAACAATGTAGTTTATCTTCCTCTACGCGTAAATGCATATCCGCCAGGTGATACGTATAACATTACGATTGCCGATTCTAGCAATGTGGCCATAGGAAAGGATGCAAAATCCACGTTCGTTCAGCCAGAAGACCAGCAAATCCATCGTTTACGTAGGGATGCTGAGATAGCCATGAATCATCAGGACTGGCTGAAGGTTGAGGTCTGCATTACAGAATTGAAAGATTTGGGTGATTTGGGCAAATCAGCAGCTGCGTCTTTTCAGGGACGGTTGGATCAAGCCAAACGAGAAATTGAGTTGCAGTCATCTCGTCGGTCATTCAGATCTGGGTTGCGCCGTTGGATCATTGGAGTGATTGGCATTTTGGTTGTTATAGCGTTCATCGGTTTGTCAGGGGTTTTTGCCGAGAGGGTAGTGAATAATAGATTGCAGACACAAGCCGTTGTGTTGAAGATGTCGGCGACTGCCCTGGCAATATTACCGCCCAGTGCCACACCGATTCCGCCCAGCCCTACGCCAACGCACACTGTATTGCCCAGCGATACGCCTACATTGCCTCCATCGCCTACTATTACCGAAACTCCCGCGCCGACTTTCTCGCCAACCCCTACTGAAACGAGCATACCAACTCCACCCGGGCCGGTGATCGGTGGGGCCGACAAAGTCGCTTTTCTCAACAAAAACGAAGTATGGGTGGCTAATCTGGATGGCTCCGACCTGGTACAGCTTACCAATGATGAGTTGACTAAAAGCAACCTGCAATGGACACCGGATGGCAAAGCTGTCAACTATATTTCCGGCAAGTGCGTATACTCGGCGCTTCTGGAAGAGAAACGGGCAGAAATCATCAATTGTTTTACCTTTGCCCAATATTTCAAAGCTTTTGAAATCTCGCCGGATGGCAAACAAGTCGCCTTGAGCATCGATAACCAGCTTTACATCGTTCCTTACGACCTGAACCTGTTGCGTTCGGTTTCGGTGCGTGAAGCCTTGACCAAGATCGCTACCTGCAAAGATTACGCCCCTTACCGGCCATTCTTCGTCAAATTCCCGCGCTGGTCGCGGGATGGCAAACAACAGGCCAGTATCATCATGGGCGTGGCGTCAGGGGTTGGCGCAGCGGATACGGTGATGGTGATCTCGCTGGAGCGATGTACCCCCGCGCCAGATATCCTGGAAAAATTCCCTCCGCCTTACTTCATGCCGGTCGAATACAAAACTTCCCCCATGATTCTCAATTTCGGTTGGGATGGTTATACCCAGTTTGCCCTGGCCACCTTCATCCGCAACTCCGGTTTTGGCAAGCTGTATACCTACAACAGCACATCGCATAAAGCCCAGGGGCCTCTCGAGCTAATCAGCGAGTGCTGCTATCGCGATCCGGTCTTCAGCCCGGATGGCAAGTATCTGTTGTTCGCCTATCAGAAATACCCCGGCGGCGATGGGAATATCCAGCTTTATTTGACCCAGTACGGTACCCTCGGCGCAGGCGGATCATTTACCCCGCTGCCGCTGCCACCGATTGACCCCAAGAGCCAGCCGCAGCCGGCGTTGCGCAAGGTGCCGTGAGAGGAGAAGATTTCATCGTACGCGCTGCTTATTCCGCCGCCTGTTGCCGGTGATCTGTAGTTCGTCGACTCTATGCCGTCTCGCGCTTGAACTGGGTGTGATACAGCCCGGCGTACAGACCATCCTGCGCCAGCAGCCCGGCATGGGTGCCGCTTTCGACGATGTGGCCGCGATCCATGACCAGGATCAGGTCGGCGGCCAGGATGGTGCTCAGGCGGTGGGCGATGACGATGCTGGTGCGCCCGGCCATCACGCGCTTGAGGGCTTCCTGGATCAGCGCTTCGGATTCGCTATCCAGATGGCTGGTAGCTTCGTCCAGCACCAGGATGCGCGGGTCTTTGAGGATGACACGGGCCAAAGCCAGGCGCTGCTTCTCGCCGCCGCTCAAGCGGTAGCCACGCTCGCCAACGATGGTATCGTAGCCATCGGGTAAATCGACGATGAAGTGGTGGATGTTGGCCGCCTGACAGGCGGCTTCCAGCTCGGCCTGGGTAGCATCCAGCCTGGCATAGAGCAGGTTGGTGCGGATCGTGTCGTGGAAGAGGTGTGTCTCCTGGGTGACCATGCCGATCTGCGCTGAGAGCGAGTCGAGGGTCACCTGGCGCAGGTCGTGCCCATCGAGCAGGATGCGCCCGCTGGTGGGATCGTACAGGCGCGGGATCAGGTAAGTAAGGGTGGTCTTGCCTGCTCCGCTGGGACCGACCAGGGCGACCAGTTGCCCCGGCTGTACGTGGAAGGAGATGTCTTCCAGGGCATCCAGGCGGGCCTGGCTGCGCCCGGCAACCTCTTCGCCGCCGCTGTCTGCCTCGGCCGGGGGAGCAGGACGCGCGGCATTTGTTGTTGGTGTATGACCATTCCCAGCCGGGCTGGCAGGCTGTGGCTTCGTCTCGGTTTTGCCGCCGGACAGGGCGGCGGTGACGGTGTGCATCGAGCCGTGGCGCTCTACCTGGGAGAGCAGGGGCACAGACCTGGGGTCGTAACGGAAGGTAACTGCCTCGAAGAGCAGCTCGCCGCGCACATCTTCGAGGGTGGATGCGCCAGGTTGTTCCTCGATCTCGGCGGGCAGGTCGATCACCTCGAAGACGCGCTCGAAACTGACCACTGAGGTGGCAAACTCCACCGGGGCGTTGGCCAGCCCGGCCAGAGCGCTGTACAGGCTGTTCAGGTAGGCGCCGAAGGCAACGATAGTGCCGATGGTGAATACCTGGCGGATGGCCAGATAGCCGCCGATGCCGTAGACCAGGGCGGTGCCGACGGCACTGACCAGGCCAATGATGATAAAGAATGAAGCGCCCAGGACGGCGCGGTCGACGCCGATGTCGCGCACCGCGCTGGCACGTTGGCGAAAGCGGGTCACCTCTAACCCGGCGCGCCCGAAGAGCTTGACCAGCAACGCCCCGCTGATGTTGAGGGTTTCGTTCATCATGGCGTTCATCTGGGCGTTGGCGTCCATGTGCCGGCGGGCAATCTCGCGCAGGCGGCCACCCATGCGCTGGGCAGCCAGGATGAACATGGGCATGATCGCCACGCTGACCAGGGTCAAGCGCCATTCCAGGCTGAACATGACGGCCAGGACAGCAACCGCCTGGATCAGGTTGGTGAGGATGCCGACCAGGGTGTTGCTGATGGCGTTTTGCGCGCCGACGACGTCGTTGTTCAGGCGGCTCATCAGCTCGCCGACTTTGGTGTTGGTGAAGAAACGTAATGACATGCGCTGCAGGCGGGCGAAGAGCGCCACGCGCAGATCGTAGATCACTCCCTCGCCGATGCGGGAATTCAGCCAGCGCTGCACCACGCCCACCAGCCCGCCCAGGGCAGGGATGAACAGCAAAGCCAGCGCCAATAAAATCAACTGGCGCACGTCTTTGGCCGGGATGGTATGGTCGATCAACCGGCGCATGATCAGTGGGGTGAGCAGTGTCAGCCCGGTGCCGGCCAGGATCATGGCTAACATGCCGGTGATCTGCCAGCGATAGGGTTGGGAATAGGCCAGGACGCGCTTGAGCAGCGCCCAGGTGACTTTGGGCTTTTCGTCGGGTGCGCTCAGTACGCTGAACCAGCCGCCGCCATGGAATCCCATAATCGTATGCCTCCAGAAATGAGTGAGCAGATGCTCAGTAATCCGTAAACAGGTACCCGGGCACTCAGGCCACGCGATCGACGGTTCTGTGTGGACCGTATGCCCATGATCTACGCTGTATTATTATAGTTGGATTGCCCGGAAGATGTGCCTGGACAAACCGGTAGCATTACACCAGGCCATCGATTGATATTATAATTCCGGTTATGAAAACAGAAAAATCAGGCTATTCTTGCCGGCCGGGTGTAGCTTGCGTCCGGCTGGGGTTGATTTTAGGGATACTGCTCCTGGCAGCATGCCGGGCCCCGGCGCAGCCAACTGCCCAGGATACGCCACATCGACCACTTCTTGCAACTCGACCGATTGAGACGAAAGTAGAGGCCACGCGCCAATCACAGCCAGCGCCTACTCCACTTGTTGGTTCCAGCCCGGGTTGGGCCCAAATCACGTTGACTCCCGGTTCTGGCGATGGCCAGCCGGTGCGCGAATATATCTGCCCGTGGGTGCAGGCGCCCAATGGGATACCGGTTTATACCTACCGGGTGGTGAACCGTTATCCTCATGACCCGTCGGCATACACCCAGGGCCTGATTTACCGGGATGGCGTGCTGTACGAGGGCGCAGGACTGTACAAACAGTCTTCGCTGCGCAAGGTGGATTTGCAAAGCGGGAAAGTATTGCAGCGGCTCGACCTGCAGCCGGTCTATTTTGGGGAAGGCATCACCGAGATGGGAGGCAAGCTCTACCAGTTGACCTGGAAAGAGAAAACCGGGTTTATCTACGATCTGGAGACGTTCGAGCAATTAGGCGATTTCAGTTACCAGACAGAGGGATGGGGCTTGACCCAGGATGGCAAGCAATTGATTATGAGCGACGGCAGCGACCGTTTACAGTTCCGCAACCCGCAAGACTTGAGCCTGGTCGGCTCACTGGTGGTCACTGCGTTGGGCCAGCCGGTGGCGCGGCTGAACGAGCTGGAATATGTCGGCGATCAAGGCGCAGGCGAAGTGTGGGCAAATGTTTACCAGACGTCGTGCATTGCCCGCATCGATCTGCAAAGCGGTAAGGTGGCGGGATGGATCGACATCGGTGGCCTGCTGGCGCCGGAGGAAATGCGCTTCGCTGAAGTGCCCAACGGTATTGCTTACGACGTGCAGAGCGGACGCATCTTTGTCACTGGCAAGCTGTGGCCCAGGTTGTTCGAGATCGAGGTTGTGCCATTGCAGTGAAAGTTTTTCTGTGGTATGTGCGGTGCACAGCACATACCACAGGGTCACACAAAATGACCGTCACGGTGCCTGCCTAACGCTTTTTGTGCGGCAGGGTTGTTTTGAACAGGGTGGTGAGGGTGGGCCAGGCGCCGCGGGTGAAAACCTGGGTTTGCGGCTGCCAACCCTGCCCGTACAGGAAAGTCAACGCCAGGCGGTCCCCGGCTGGAGCCGCGGCTTGAATGGAAAGAGCGCCGCGAGCGCGCAACTCTTCGCAGACGGCATCCACCAGGGCGCTGCCCCAATAACGCTCACGCCAGGATGGGGCGACGTAAACCATCTCTATCTGTCCGTTCTCACCCTGCAGGCGCCCGCTGGCGGCGCCGATCACCTGATCGCCCAGTTTCAGGCGGCAGACTACGGCGCCTGGCTCGTTGAGCAGCGTTTGCCAATCGACATCGTCCACCGGCAGGGCGGACAGGCCGGGCAGGTCGTGGGGCGAGGCCAGCGAAATTTGCGGCTCAGCGGGCAACGCCTCGCCACGGCGCCGGCGCTGCACAGCACGCCACAGGCCGGGCAGCATGGGCGAGACCAGGAAGAGCAAGACGACCACGCCGGAGAAAACGAAGTATGGCTCGCCTGAAAGCAGCATGGGCAGGGCAGTCAGCGAGGCATTGTAGGTCATGTGCAGGACGATGGTGGTGGCCAGGTCGAATTTCAGGAAAGCCAGTCCGAAGAGGAAGACGGCCGGGATGACCAGCTCGACGCCGCGCAGGTAGAATGGATCGCGCACATAGGTCAGGTGCGCCAGGGCCCACAGCGCGCCCGGCACGAACAGGGCCAGCCAGCGGCGGCGGGTAAGCCCGAACAGCAAAGCGATGCCGATCAGGCGGAAAAGGGTCTCTTCCTCGATGCCGGGTAATACCCCGGCGGTGATGGCAATCAGGAAGGGAAAGGGCGTGGCGTAGGCATCGTTATAGTCTGGAGTCATGGGGACCCAACCGCCGAACAACTGCGTGGCGACCAGGTAAAAGATCACCACGTAGCCTGCCAGTACGCCAGCCAGCATTAAGCCGCGCCAGGTGGAACGGGCTAATGTCACCCAGCGGTCGCCTGACAGGGGAAGGATGCGGTCCTGGCGCCGCCAGACCAGCCGGCTGATGCGCTCCCCTCCTGCCCAAAGCACGAAGATATAAGCCATCAGCATCAGCAGGCCAATCAAGCCATAAAACAAGATCTGGAACCAGAACAGGGTGTAGTTTTGGGTCGTGTCGTAGGATATTTTATAGAGCGGCAGAACATTCAGGCCCACCAGAGCAGAAACGATACCGACCAGCAAGGCAACCAGGTAAGCGGAACGGCGCGGCCGGCTATGGTTTAACAAGCTCAACCCAAACACAACTACCGCGGCGATGCTAAAGCCGCCCATGCCGAGCAAAGTGCTCAGGTTGTCGATAAAGGCAGCTTTGTCATTGGTTTCCTGGAACTGGCGGATAAAGTCTTCGGGCACTTTCAGCCAGTAATCGTAGCCATCCATACGATTGCCCTGTACGCTGGCGGAAATCTTCAATTCGCTCTCGCCGACCTTGAAATCGCGCTGCTTCCACTCGAAATAATGGTCGCGCCGCCCGCCGGGGCGATCGGTGCTGGAGGCGGTCACCGGTTCCCACTGGCCCAGGTCCAGATTCTGTTGCTCCACCAGATAGGCCTCGGCCAGGGCGCGCGCCTCGTCTTGTGAGATGGCCGCGCCGGGAGCATCCTCTTCAATGCTGTGGAAAAAGTTCACTACATGCCCGTCAGGAGACAGGTAGAGGGAAAACTCCTCTTTTTGCAAAGGGCGGAACCAGCGGGCGTGCCAGTACCAGATGGGCAGCCCGGCCTGGCGGATCAGGCGGTTGGTTTCGGGGATACCCAGGGTGCGCTGCAGGTAGACCGAGCCCCAATCGTCGTCCGAAAATTCGAGGGCAAATTCGTAACCCTGGGTATCGTAGCCGTAAGATTGGATGGTCTGTCCGGCCAGGGTAGCGATTTCCTGGCGAGAGAGTTTCAGTTCCAGGGCTGCAGCCGGGAAGGCCTGGTTGTAAAAAGCCAGGGCGAGGAGGATGCCGGCCAGGCCGGCGAGAGTGATCAGAACATCGATGCGCTTGGAGGGTGGTTTCGATTGCACAGGAGATACCTTCTTAGCCAGTGGGTAGCTTGACCCACAGGCCGTAGGGGAATTTGGTCATCGAGTCTTCGAACAAGTCGAAGGAATAGATTTCTTCGCGGTTCATGAAGGGATTGTAGACGCGCACCCAGCCGTCGTTGCCTACCGGGACCACATCCTCGAGCACGACCCAGTGGGCGATGTTGCCCTTGGGGTCGACCACGCCGCGGCCGTTGATCATTACACCGGTGATGGCTTTGTAGCCAGCCTGCAAGCGATCGCGGACGCGCCGGGCGGAGATCACGGTAATACCGGGCGAGTGGATATATTGCTCACCAGCCAGGCCATATAGTTTCAAAATCGAGTTGAGGTCGATGACGGTGGTACCGACGTTGTTATTGAGGATATTCTTGGCCCGGGTATAGGTGGGCAGCCAACGCTGCAATATGGGGATGATATTATCACCGGCTAACGCAGCGCAGCAAAATTCTCCGCACAGGTTGAAATGGCGCATGGATTTGCCGGTCACGGTTTTGATGTTGAGATATTGGGCAGCGCTGTAGCCTCCGGCCAGGGTCTGGGCGATTTCGGGGTCGGCCGGCAGACGCACCAGCGGGGAGGTCAGGTCAAAGATATGTTGTGCGTTCTGGGGGTTGTCGGGGTCATTGAGAGCGTTGGGGAAAGTGTATTCTTCGAGCAGGTCGCCGCGGAACCAGCCCTGGATGACTTTGCCCAGTTTATAGATGGATATCTGGTACCAGAGCCTGTACATATCGGTGCTGTTGTAGCGGATGCGACCGCTCCACAGCAGGATGTCATTGACGTTAATCCAGCCCAGCGGGGCGCCGGTGCTGGCCGGGTTGGGGAAGACGCGTTCGGCGCGCACCGAGAAGACGTCCACCCCGTTTTGGAGGATGGCCAGCCATTCGTTAAGGGTGGCATCGTCGCGGCGCCCGCTGGCCTGGATTTCATTCAACCAGGCATCCCATTGCGCCTGGCGCTGCTGTATCGCGGCGCGGATGCCGCCATCGACGGCTTTTTTGGCGGCGTCGTCCAGGCTCTCCCAGGTGGCCGGTGGAAGCCAGGTCGGGATGCCACCGGAGGCCAGCCAACCGAGAAATTCACCCAATTTAAGCGAACGCGGCACACTGTATGTGGCGGGTTGATCTGCTGCAGCTTCGATGAGCGGGAAAACCGGCGGCGGGTCTTCCTGGTAGATGGCGATTCCCAGGCGCGGAGCGTAACCGGCGACCGTGCCGGCCATGCCGATCGGCTGCACTTTCAGCCATTCCCCTTTGTCTTCCAGAATTTCCACCTGTACTCCGGCGCCCAGGCCCTGGATTTGTGGGGCTTTCCAGGCGGCAGTCTTGAACAGGCTGATGCTGGTGCGGGTTCGAGCGATGGTTGCGGACATTTTTCCTCCTGAAGTTATGAGTCATGTGCCAATGGGTAAATGGGCGCTTGGGCACCCGGGCACCCAGGCACTTAGAGATCAGGCATCTGGGGATCGGGCACCCTGATCCTGGATCGCGAGTCTCCAGTCCCGGCCACGCAAACGGCTTTCAGCGGTCAAGAGATATCGATAACAGCTCCTTTCTGTGGAGTCAGGTCCAGCCGGATCAGCAGCTCTGCGGCTTGTTCTTCATATTGCCAGGTCTCGATGTGCTGGCCGTCCAAAAGCACACGCCGGGGGAGCGCGGCCTGGTGCAGGATCAACTCGACCTGGCGGGACGCGACCATCTCGGGGAAGCTGCCTTCAGCCGGGGCGATCTGCAGGCGCAGGCCGCCGGGGATCGGCCGGGCGGACAAATGGGTGGTGGCATATGCGCCTTGCTGGTAGGCCTGGCTGCGCCCGTCGTCATCGTAGAAAGTGCCTGCGGCAGGATAGGGCGGCCAGAAATGGAATTGCAACCTGTCGAAACAATGGTCGCCGGGGATAGATTGCAAAACAGGCCCCATGGGCAGGACAGCGCCACCGCGTACCAGAAGCGGCAGGCAGTCGAGCGGGGCGGGATAGTCGACCTCGCCGGGGCCCTGCCAGCTCTGCGCCGACCAGAAATCGTGCCAGGTGCCAGGCGGGAGCAGGATGCGGCGGGAGGTCGCTCCCGGCGCGACGACCGGGCAGAGCATCAGCGCGCTGCCCAGCATGGCCTGGTCATCTACACCGGCCAGGCGGGGATCGGCCATTTCGCCGGTCTCGTTCTGGAATTCGAGGGCCAGCGGGCGCAAAAGGGGCAGGCCGGTCTGGCAGGCTTCCCAGGCCAGGGCAACGTAGTAGGGCAGCAGACGATAGCGCAGTTCCGTGTATTTGCGGAAATTGGCCTCGGCTTGCGGGCCGTGAGACCAGGGGAAGCGCGTATCGTCGACGGCGGGCGGGCGCCAGAAGTAACGGGCGATGGGCACCATCAGCGCCCACTGAGCGTAACGCATGTGCGTTTCGGGAGTGGTCATCCCATCCAGGCCGAAGACGTCTGCGGTCCAGTAGGCAAAGCCCAACAGGCCCAGGTTCAGCCCGGCGCGCAGCGTGCTGTGGATGCCGACGTAGGTGGGCTTCTGGTCGCCGAGGAAGACTGCCGGGTAGCGCTGCGAGCCGGCCCAAACCGAGCGGGCATAGATCATGGGGCGGCGCCCGGGGAGTTCTTGCATGCCCTGGTAGAGAGCCCGGCCGTAGTAAAAGCCGTACAGGTTGTGGTATTCGCTGCCGTCGATCCCCAGGCTGCTGCGGGCATCTTCGGGAAGATATTCGCCGTCGTCGTTCTTGAAGAATGCGACACCCTGGGCGTAAAGCGGGCGCATCAGGGCATTCCACCAGGCAGCGGCCTGCGGGTTGGCGAAGTCGATCATGCCGCCGGCGCCGAACCACCATTTGGCATCCACGTGCGCCAGGTAGCCGGCAGCGCGGGCCTGCTGGTGTTCTGGCAGGGCGCGCTCGTCATCCTTTTCCAGGCCGGGGGGCAGGTTGTGGGCCAGGGTCTTGAGCACGAACTTCTGGAAGGGGCGGTTGCGGGCGTTGACAAAGGGCGTGAGGATCAACCCCAGGCGGACGCCGATCGCTTTCAGCCCGGCGATCAAGCCGTCCGGGTCGGGGATCAGCGAGCGCCGCCAGCGGAAGTTGTGAAAGCGGTCTTCCCAGTGATAATCCAGGATGACGGCGTCCAGGGGAATATTCCGGCGGCGGTGTTCCTGAGCGTGAGCGATGACGCCGTCCTGATGGCCCTGCGGGTAGCTGGTGACCCACAGGCCGAAGGCCCAGCGCGGTAGAAGCGGCGGGCGGCCGGTGAGAGCAGTGTAGGTGTGTAAGATGCGCCGGTAAGAGGGGCCGTAGATCAGGACGTAGTCTGCGCCGGGGCCGTCGGCTTCGATTTCCAGGGTGCGGGTGCCTGGCTCGATCTTCCAGCGGCTGGTGTGGCTGTTGAGCAGCCAGAAGCCATAGCCGCGGCTGCTGAAGAAGAAGGGGATGGCCGAATAGGTCTCGCCTCTCCCCTGGAGCGGGGCGATGGCGTCCCTGATTTTCAGGCGCAGGCGGCCTGACTGGCGGCGAAAGGCAGCGAACTGTTCGCCCCAACCATAGAAGGATTCGCCGGGCAAGATGGACAGGCACAGGCGAACCCCCTGGTCTACCCGGCGGAGGCCGGCGCGCAGCTCGACCTTGGTAGGCTCGATGGAGAGGTAGGGGGTGCGGCTGCGGATATCCAGGCGAGGCGGTCTGATCTCGCTGAAAAACACCCCGCCATCCAGAGCAGCGGCCTGCAGCAGGCCGAGCGGAGCCTCCAGGCTTAGCTCACCCTCGTCTGGCGAGGCGGGCAGTTCCGGCAGGAGGACATCTGCCAGCCAGGGACGGTCGGGGGGGAAATCCGCCGCGCCGGGCGGGGCGTGGGTGACGCGCACGGCATTGTTCGCCAGCCAGCGCATGCGGATGCGGGTATGTTGTGTCTGGATAATCTGGTCGGCAGTCACTTTCTATCCCTTTAAATTGGATGGGAGGCGGACGATCGCGGATCAACGCGGAATAGTCTTGACCTCTTGCGCGGCCAATATCAGAGCGATCAACTTTTACCAGCGGGCGTGGTGCTCTTCGGCGAAGCCCACCAGGTTTTCGATGTGGAGGGTTTCACCTTGATCGGTAATGACTGTGCCGCGGTAACGTCCAAACATCTGGTGCACCTCGGAGAAGATGATTTTCAGGTCGGTCTGCGCCAGGCGTTCGACGAAGGGGACGAAGTCCAGCGCCAGCCGGCCGCCTGAATCGGTGAAGCGCCACGGTTTTTTGTAATCCTGCGGATTGTAGGCGAAGGTCACCTGGTCGAGCTTGTGGATGCGCCCATCCAACACCAGGCAGTTTTCGGTGGCGGCGGAGGTATCGCCGAAGCCGCAGCCCAGGTTCAATCCGACGGTGCGCCCATCGGGGAGGAAGCCAGAGGCGCTGGCCCAGTTCCAGAAGCTGCGGTAAGCCCATACGCCGCGGCCCCAATCCAGGGAAGCGATGGAACTGCCCGGGTCGAGCGTCTCGTGCACATCGCCGTAGCGTAGCTCACCCTCGGCGGGCAGACAGTTGATCTTGTGGTTGTAGTAAAAGCGCCGTTTCTCGATGGGGATGACGATGTTCATCGACTCGTGTTCCGCCGGGCGGCGGAGGCGGACCTCGGCGTGGATGCCACGGCCATCGTGGAAGGCAGGCCAATCGACGAAGATGTTACGATAGCCGGGTTCGACGCCGAAGTGCAGCTTCACCCCTTTGCCTGAATAGGATGAGTCGCCCTGGTCGTTGTTGCGCGGCAGGTATACGCCCTGGCTGAGGGGGACGACCAGCCCCTCTTCGTGCAAGGCCTCGCTGGCAAAATCCAGGGTGTAGACGAAGATGTTGCCGGCATAACCCAGGTCAGCGATGGTGGCGGAGAAGAAGCGCCGAGGGGTGAAGATGGCGTAATAATCCCAGCGTTTCTTGCGGAAGTGCTGCAACGGGCGGAGCAGCGGCGAGTAGAAGGCGGCGCGTTCCAGGTTGCAATCGAGCAGAGGCTGGCGCGACCAGCCGACCTGAGCGAGGGCGCCCGACGAGGTGAGTAAAGGACTGGGAGTGGTTATTTCGGTTTGCATTTTGTTTTTCGTTGGGTCAGACAATAGTGTAGAAAGAGATCCCCTGGACATTTGATCACCTGAGATAAGTTTATCTTAATTCGGGTGGCTGGTCAATTACGTGAGATGCGGATTTGGGCTGGGACCGAGTAATCCGTCGATGCGTAATCATTCACCATCCAGAGGGTCGTTTTATTGTAAAATAGTTGAGGTAACAATTTGACTGCCGTGTAAATTCAGACAGAGGCGCAGACGCCTCGGGAGGTAGAAATGTCTCCAGAAGCAACAACGCTCTTAAGCGTGATCGCCTTTGTGGTATGCTTTTTCACCTTCGTCCTGGTGGTTCTGGTCGTTGGCGGGTCTCAATCGCAATCCGCTGATCCTGCGTCCACGACCGGGCACGGAAGTCGCGCCGCTTTTCCGCCAGGTGGCCTTCGATCTGAGCGAAGGCGAAGAGACCCGGCTGCTGTTGTTGGCGGGGTGGGAGGTGTATGTCAAGATTTTGATGCGATAGCCGCCCGATGATCAGCCCGGCCGGGACAAAGGTTAGTTGTTTGTTGTGTTGTCCCATATCACCACAGGAGGGGCAGATGGAGTTCCAATCGTATGCATATGGCAAGAACCATTGGGCTTTGGAGCCAGACCTGAAGTTTATCCTGAAGCGTTATTGGCAGGGTTTCGCCGATCACGACGAGGCTTTGCAGCGCTTCGGCGCTTTGGCTGGCGGACGCGCCTATCAAATCGCGGACTGGATCGACCGGGCAGCGCCGCCCGAGCTGGTAATGCACGACATCGACGGGCGGCGCGTCGACCGGGCGCGCCTGGACCCGGCACACGCCGGGTTGCTCCAGGAACTGGCGGCGATCAACCGCCCGCCTTACGAGGGCGGCTCGTGGCTGCACCACTTTACGCTGGGGTATCTGTTGGCGGACCCGGGGTTGTACTGTACGTTGATCGTGACCAACCAGACGGCTTATGCGATCTACAAGTATGCCCCGGAGCGAGGCAAATGGCTGGAGCCGCTGCTCAGCGGGAAGGCGTGGGGCGCGACCTGGATGACCGAGACGCAAGGCGGCAGCGACCTGGGCGCCAACCGGACGGCGGCCGCCTGGGATGGCGAAGCCTGGAGGCTGAACGGGGAGGACAAGTATTTTGCCAGCAACGCCGGACTGGCCGACCTGGCGCTGGTCACGGCGCGGCCGCAAGGAGCGCGACCCGGCCCGAAGGGACTGGCGCTGTTTCTGGTGCCCAGGGAGATGGACGACGGCAGGCTCAATTTCCAGGTGCGGCGCTTCAAGCGCAAGAGCGCCACGCGGGCTGTGCCAAGCGGCGAGGTGGTCTTCGATGACAGCCTGGCTTACCTGGTGGGGCAGGCCGAGACGGGGATTTATTACACCCTGGAGAACCTGACCGTCTCGCGGCTGGCCAATGCGGTAGGGGCAATGGGGCTGGCGCGCAAGGCGCACCTGGAGGCGTTATACCGCTGCCAGGCGCGGACGGCTTTTGGCAAGGCGCTGCTTGACCATGCCCTGGTGCGCTATGACCTGACTGACATGGCAGTACGTACGGCGGGCGGGTTGGCGCTGGCTTTTCACGCCATCCATGCATTCGATCAGGCGTGGCGGGAACAGCCGCCATATACGATGGCGTATCACTACGCCCGCTTCCTCTCGCACCTGGTCAAGAACCGCAGCGCCGAGCACGCCGCCTGGGTCACGCAACTGGCGATGGAGTTATTCGGAGGCATCGGCTTCCTGGAAGATTTTGCCGTTTCGCGGCTGCACCGCGAGGCGCTGGTGACGGGGATCTGGGAAGGCAGCAGCAATATCCAGGCGCTGGATATGCTGGAAGCGATGCAGAAGAAGGGCGCCCAGGAGCCATTCCTGGATGAATTCATTCCCATGCTCGAGCGGGCGGGCACGCCAGCGGCGAGCCGGGCGCGGCAGGGGATCGAACAAAACCTGGGCAGGCTGGCTTCGCTGCCGGCGGCGGAGGCGCAGTGGTATGGCAAGCACTGCCTGTCCCGCCTGGCGGACGGCACCCAGGTGGCGCTGTTATACGCACTGGCCGAGACGGGCGGCGAACGGTATGCCAGGCTGGCCGAGTTGTATGCGTCCCATTTCCTGGACGGCGCAGCTTACCCGGCGTGGGCTTTGCAGGATGTGGAAGTCTGGCGGGTTATTTAGTATCCGTCAGGTCGGGGATAGGATCATGATGCAGCCGGTCATGGAGATTATTACGGAATGAATGGCCCGTGGATTGTGGGGCAATCGAGACAATTTGGATGGCCGGCGGACGAGGATTGCAGGGAAAGTAGTATAATCGTATTACGTTTTATTGATCGATAGGAGAAGTGTATGGAAGCGGTGACTGTATCGACCAAATATCAAGTTGTCATTCCACAGGCGGCGCGGGAGCAATTGCGTATACGACCTGGACAAAAAATGCAAGTGATCTTGTATGACAACCGGGTCGTTTTGATCCCAGTTCGCCCGATCGAGGAAGCGCGCGGTTCGTTAAAGGGCATCGACACAGATGTCCCACGTGAAGAGGAAGAGCGCATATGAATGTAGTGGATTCTTCTGGCTGGCTGGAATATTTCGCCAACGGTCAAAACGCGGAATTCTTCGCCCCGGCGATCGAAAAAACTGAACAATTGCTGGTTCCGGTCATTTGTGTTTACGAGGTGTTCAAACGCATTCTACAGCAGAAGAGTTTGGGGGTTGCCGAAACCCGAATTGCGGACCTGTATAAGGGAAAATTAGTCGATCTGACGGCTCCTTTGGCGATCAGTGCGGCGGTTCTTTCTGATGAGCTGAAATTACCTATGGCAGATAGCGTTATTCTGGCTACTGCCCGCGCGTATGATGCTACGCTTTGGACGCAGGATGAACACTTCAATGGCATCCAAGGTGTGAAATACGTGGCAAAATAAAAGTTGTTCGCGCTTTGCGGAGCATGCAAAATCTTCGAGATGTTGGCCTGAGCGCCTGGCTCTTGATTGCCTGAAGAAGCTGCTCGCAAACCTGACAGGTCTCAATGGTAAGCCTGAAGCATGGAGCGTCTGTAAAGACCTGTCAGGTTTGGGCCACACAAAATGGCTTTCTGCCGAATAGGAGAACACTGTGAACGCCTTAAGCGCCGAACGTCTTCTGGAACATATCAATTTCCTCTGCAAAAAGCTGCCACCCCGCCAGCCGACTACCACCGGGGAGCGCCAGGCAGCGCAATACGTTTATGAAACGCTGCAAAAAATGGGCGTGGAAAGCCGCATCGAGACCTTCAAGGGGATCCCTACCCTGGGGCTGCCGGGCATCCTGGCGGTTTTGATCGGGCTGCTGGCCATCCCCTTTGGCTGGACGGGTTCTGCTCCCGGAAAATGGATTGCGGGTATCCTGATGCTGGTTTGCGGGCTGACCATGTACCAGTTGTACGCCAACATCCCGCCGTTTTTCAGCAAGTGGATCGAACGCTGGGATAGCTGGAACGTTATCGGGCAGATCCAGCCTTCGCTTAAGCCCAGGCGGCGGATTTACCTGCTCGGGCACCTCGATGCGAACAAGCAGCGTTTCTTGCTGCCCACTCCGGCCCCGCGCCTGCTCAAACCCAGCCAGACATTTTCTATTCTGATCCCGGTCATCGTCGGGCTGACGTTTTGGGGCGAGGCGCTCTTCGGCTGGAAACTGTTCTGGATCCAGGCCGCAGCTATCGGCTTCCTGGCGATCAGCATTGGAACGCTGTTATACGATGAGATGCAGCCAACCGTGGAGGGCGCCAACGACAACGCCAGCGCGGTCAGCATCCTGCTCGGGGTCGCGGAAACGCTCCAGGCGCAACCCCTGCAGAACAGCGAAGTGATCCTGTTGTTTACCGGCTGCGAGGAAGTGGGACATCATGGCCTGAGGGATTATCTGCAACGCTACCGGCCGGCCGTCGAAAACGCTTATTGGATCGACCTGGAGCTGGTGGGCGCGGGGAATATTTGCTACGCCACCCGGCACGGCGTCACCTACCTGACGGAATACCGGCCCGGGCCGGAAATCCTGGAACTGGCCCGGCAAACCGCCGAACGGCACCCGGAGTTGAACGTTACCGGGCGCGAGATGCTGATTTTGGAGGAAGTCGCCACGCTGCGCCACGCCGGCCATAATGGCCTGTGCATCATGGGCTACGACGAGGCAGGCTACCTGCCGCTCTGGCACCGCTTGAGCGACCGGCTGGAAAACCTGGAACCGGCTACCCTGCAGCGCGCGGCAGGTTTCACCTGGGAATTGATCCAGACGATCGACCGGATCGAATCATGAGCCGTTTAACATTACGTTTTCCTGAAACACTGCACCGGCAGTTGGAAGTCTTGGCTGAGCATGAAGAGGTTTCGTTCAAGCGGAAAACGGCTTGGCCCCACTGGCGGCAGAAATTCGAGTAAGGAGAATTGCTGGAGGTCAAAATGAAAGATTTACGTGTGTGGGCCAATGATATCGTGTTGCAAACTCGAGAATACGAAGCATTTGGAGATGCCATCCTCTTCCTGCACTTCGGCGGCGGGAATTTGATGATGTGGCAGAGGGTTGTGCCGTATTTTCAGGGGCGTTACCGGCTGGTCCTGGTCGATATGAGGGGACATGGCAAGTCGGATAAGCCGGAGACGGGGTATCACATCGACGAGATGGCCCGGGATGTGGCCGGGGTGATGGAAGCGCTGGGGATCGAGCGGGCGCACGTGGTGGGGAGCTCGATGGGGGCGGAAGTGGGGCTCAGCCTGGCGGCCAATTTCCCCGGCCAGGTGATCTCACTGGTCTGCGAGGGGGCGCTCTCCAGCGAATACGGGCCGTATGGGACCTGGGAAGGTACGGAGACAACGTTTAGGGCGCATGTGGCCGAGGAGATGGAAGAGGTGCGCAATGCTCCCGTGCGGGTGTTCGATTCGCTCGAGGCGCTGATGGATGCGCGGCGCGAGGTGTTCGAGGCTTGTGGCTGGTGGAACGAAGCGTTCGATGCAACGGAACGATATGGCGCCTGTCTGATCGAGGACGGAAAGTGTGCGGTCACCTGGCGGAAGCCGCTCAGCACCAATTACATGGAAAATTATTTCGACTACCGCTTCGAGGTTTATTACCGGCGGGTGAAATGCCCGGTCTTGATGCTGCCGGGCGAAGACGACTGGAGCGATGAACGAACCAGGGCGATCATTGAGGGGTTGGGCAAACTGGCCGGCGGGGCAAAGATCGTGGCGGTGCCGGGATGGGTTCACCCCTATGGATGGTTAATCGATCCCGAAGAGGCGTGCAAGGCGGTGCTGGAGTTTTTGGCAGAAGTTGGCGGCTGAGCAGGGTCTGACGTTTGCCAGGTCCTGAGTATGCTGGCCGCCAACAGGCCGGTTATGAAACCACCATTCTGCCGGTTCGATTGCAGTAGAGGCCAACCAGGCAGGTGGACAGGAAAATCAAGGTGAAGGGGATCCAGGTGCCGAGCGGGTTCGTGAACATCTCCAGGCTGCGGTTGATGAGCAGCGCCACGACGAAGAAATCGGCCAGGATGATGAAAGCGGTGATGAACAGGGCGGTCTGCAAGGGTGGAGTGTAGTTGAAGCGGGTGAAGTAGACCAGCGCCAGGCTTCCGAAGATGATCGGGGTAGCAATGGCGTGAATGATCAAGGCGTTGTCTATTGTCGTCGTTGCCATGCCAATCCCCATGGTGGCGAAACAAAGCAGCCAGCCAACAAAGGCGTAGGCTAACAGAGTGAAGAGTTTCTTTTTGTCCATTTGGTTTTTCCTAAAAAGGCAGGGAGTTGGATAGTTTTTTGAGCAGCCGGCTGAGTTCCTGGGCCTCATCCGGTGGGAGCATATCACAACTTGCTATAGCATCGCTTCCAGCGTGGCGCGCCGGTCATTAAAGGCGGCGTCATTCTGGAGATGTGGGCACTCTTGCAACCCCCGCTTTTGCATCAGCAAATTGAAGGCGAAGGCCATGCAAGTGGCCTCTCCGCACCCGCCGCAGTTGGTTTGAGGCAGGAGTGTCCAGACGTCGAGTGGACGCGGGGCGCGGCGAGATGCAGTTACCTTGACCAATTCGGAGTGGTGTACCCAGGTGGCATTGATCGCCTCGGCCAACGCCTGGAGCAGTTCCAGCCCCTCCACGGTGTCTTTGACCATGGTGATGTAAACTTTGTCACGGTAGAGGGTCAGAAAACCCGGCTGGCGGCGAAAGGTAAGGGTGCAAGCGTCCGGGTTATAGGCAATGACACTGGGCAGAGTCGCCAGGTAAGGCAGCACTTCATCGAGCGGGCGAGAAGGTTTGCCGATGACGATGATTTTGCCGGGTTCAGCCAGGCAGGGCAAGGTCCGGGTGAGAGCGATTGAAGTAAGGAACATCTTATTCCAGAGGTAAGGAAGCAAGCCCTCAGGCGCTCAGGGGCCTATCGAAGTGACCAGCCATACCGGGCGGATGCCAGCCGCACTTACGGGCGCGCTACGGATTCCCTGAAGAGCTGGTCGTTTTCCAAAGAGCGCCGGCAGCGCCGGCGCTCCGTTTTGTGGATGCTTCAAGACAGGGCGTCGGCCAGCCAGGTGGACACTTCCGCCTCGTTGGGAATGCGCCCGCCGCAGACCAGCTTTTCGTTGATCACCAGCCCAGGCGTGGAGAGGATAGGGTATTTCTTGATGTCGTTCCAATCGGTTACGTGGACAAAATTGGCTTCGACTCCCAGGGTAGAAGCTACCTGCCGGGCAATCCGTTCGACCTGCTGGCAATTGTTGCAACCAGGGCCAAGAATTTTGATGGTAAGCATTTGATCCTCCGGATAGAATTTTTGAGTTTGGTTGGCAGTTCATTCGATCTCGTCGGCCCGCTCGTGCGGGGCAAAACCGGCCGCGATCAAGAACGCCATCAAGGAACAACGATCTCGATCTCAGGCTCGATGATGATTTCGGACTTGACCGAGTTGGCCACCAGACTATATTTCTGCGCGGCGGCCAGCGCCCGCCGGGCGCGCCCTTCCACCTGCCTGGGATCATCGCCGCCGGCGGAGATGCGAATTTTGGGCCAGAAATGCAGGTGGGTAAAGATCTCCGTGCGGTCCAATTCGACCAACTTGGTGCCCTCTGCCCGGCAGTCGTAGGAGATCAGGTTTAGCTTGAAGCGTTCGCAGGCCCACAGGAACATCATCATGATACAGGTGTTGGCCGCGGCCACGAAGGCATCTTCGGGGGTCAGCACGCCGGGATGGCCCTGGGCGTCGGGCGGGGCGGAGAAATCCATCTCCGGGCCGTTCCCCATGACGACGTGTCCCCAGTGCTCGTTTTTCCAGTTTACCGTGGTATGGTAGGTGGCAGTGCGGCTCATGGTAGGGTATCCTTCTCCCAATAAGCGCTGTATTCCCGCTGGACCGCTGATAAATAGGCCTGCTCCTCAGCCGGGGGGACCGGGTTATATATCTTCACGGTATCCAACAATTCCCGTAGAACTGCAGCGGTGGGCGGTTTGCCCGCTTCACGGAATTGTTGGAAGATCAGCGGCAGGCCAACCAGGGTGACGATTTCGCCGTCGATGGTCACTTTTTGGACGGGGATGCCCGAACCACAAGAACAGGTCGCCTGGACTTCCTCGGGGTGCTCCGCTTCTGGAGCCGGTTGATCGTCCGGGCCGGTTTCTACAAACTCGCCGGAGAGACGGCTCCAGCGTTTCCCGAGCAGTTCGTCCACCGTCGCGGCGATGCGTTCGGCGGCTACCTGCACGGCTTGCTGACCGGCCGGGTTCAGGCGGCGCGCCCCGGCCAGTGGCCCGATGCCGGCCTCAGCCACCAGGTCGCGGACCATTACGCTGGCGGCAGGCTTGCCGGAATACATCTCGGTCGCCCGAGCGGCACAGCGTAGCTCGCAGCCATCGACGGCCACGGTGGGGTAGAAACGAGCAAAAGCCCGGTCGCCCTCACCGCCTGCCAGAAACAAGGGTAGGCAGATAGTAACGGTATCTGCCGGGCGGAGGCTTTCTAATACTTTCAGGGCTGCCAGGCGGGTGACAGTCCCTTCAGGAAGCTCTTCGCCGGAACAGGCCACGATGCCGACTTTCTTCTTGGGGAGATCAACCATGCTGGCCTCCTTCAGGTCCGGCAACGACCTGGTCGACGACCGCGGCGATCTCTTCGGCCAGGGCACGGGCGAGCTGGAGGCCGCCTTCATTCAATTCAGCGATGCCTTGCGGTTTGAACTGCTTGTAGCGGCGATAAACATCCAGCACGGCAAAATCCTGGGCGACCGTACCGCCGCTTTCTTGCACCATTTTCGTGGCGCAGGCCAGCTTGCAGCCATCGATGGTGACCACCGGGTTGCCAGCCACGGCTGCGCGGGCGTCTTCATCCCCCAGAACCAGCAAGGAGAGCGCGACGAGCTGTGTCTCTTGCGGGCGGACCTGTTCGGTCACGTCATAAGCGGCTTCCCGGCTGACCGAGCCGTATGTCTTGCCGATGCCGCTGCAGGGGACGATGATTACTTTTGATGCGTTTTTCTTTGATGAATCTTGCGTCATGGTTTTTGGGTTTCCTCTTCGGCATCCGCTTTCATTTTGGCAAAATAGGCCGGTGTGTCCAACAAACGAGCCCGATCCGCCTCCCACTGTGTGGCTTCGAGCACCGCCAGCCAGCCAGCACCGTAGGGGTCCTGGTTAATCGCTTCCGGGGCGTCTGCCATTGCCGGGTTGACCTCCACGACCTTGCCGGTTACGGGCGAACTGAGGCTGATGTTGACCTTGATCGTCTCGATAAAGGCCACTTCCTCGCCAAACTGAATTTCACTCCCTTCGGGCTTGACCTCAGCGAAAGCCACGTCTCCGCTGCGCTGCTGCAGGAAATCGGACAGGCCGATGCGGATACGATCCCCTTCTGCATTTGCCCACACGCCTTCGTTGTTATAGAAGTAGCCGGTGGCAACTTTGAAGATAAATTTATCGACTGTGGTTTCGAGATATTCTGTCATGACATTTCCTTGGTGAAAAAATATTAATTGCGGATTTTCATTTGCTCTGCTTCTTTACACTTCGGGCATTCACATTTTGAGTGTCCGGATTCGGTGCGGATGGCATTCGCCGATGACATTGGCGGGGCGCCAACCAGTACGTTTGTGGCATCCAGGATATCATACACCGCGGGTTGAGTTACCCGGTAAAAAATATTCCAGCCATCCCTGCGATCCTGCACCAGGCCCGCTTCGCGGAGGATCATCAGTTGTTGAGAGCTATATGCCTGGCGCAGCCCCAGGAAAGCTTCCATGTGGCAGACGCACTGTTCCCCGCCCCGGAGGACCTCCAGAATAGCCAGCCGAGCCGGGTGCATCAGCGTTCTAAACAATTTCGCTTGTTGTTCAAAAGACTCCATCGTTTACCTGGTAAAAGAATCGCATTCGATTTTATGAATAAGATTATAGCCCACTTGGGCGGCCTGTCAAGCGGTAGTTTGTCAGATCAAATTTGTGACAATTGTAGGGTGCTATTTTCTGGCGGAGATTTGGATGGCAATATCCGCCTGCCAGGCAGACCGGCAAGCATGACCCGGCTACGGCTGATCAGCAGCGCCACGACGAAGAAATCTACCGCGGGTGTTTGAAGAAGACCTGGTATTTATCGGCGTGGCCGAACATGGCCTGGCCGGAACAGGCGGCAGCGACCTGCCAGCCTTCCCCGGCGGGCAAGTCGCTGTACTCGTGAAGCCGCGGGCCGGCAAACCAGTCCTTGACTTCTTTGCCGTCGATGTAGCGCAGCCGCCAGCCTTTGTATTCAAAGTCATTTTGTGTGGCCCAAACCTGGCAGATCTTTACAGACGCGTCGCGATTCGGTTCTACCATTAGAACCTTTCAGGTTTGCGAGCAGCTTCTGAGGATTAAAAGGCGCTGAATGTCGTTGCAAAAACGATAGAGCGTGATAAGATTCAATGCTGCCCGGCATCAAACGGATTTGCGGGCAAAGTGATGGTTCTGGCGGATGGCGCGTTCGATTTCTGAGCATTTGCGGGCAATTTTGGATACCTTGCCCACCCGACCCGGTTGCTATATCATGAAGGATAGCGACGGGAGGGTGATCTACGTGGGCAAGGCGATCAACCTGCGCAACCGGGTGCGTTCGTATTTCCACGCCAAGGCTGACCATGAACGGCGCATCCTGCAGATGGTGAGCCGGATTGCGGATATCGAATGGATCGTGGTCGGTTCCGAGCTGGAAGCGCTGATCCTGGAGATGAACCTGATCAAGAAGCACCGCCCGCACTACAACGTGCGGCTGAAGGATGACAAGCGCTATCCCTACATCAAGGTGCATTGGGCCGATCCTTTCCCGACGGTGACGATCACTCGCCAGATGGTGCAGGACGGCTCGCGCTATTTTGGACCGTATACCAGCGTGTGGGCGGTGCACCAGACGCTGGACCTGCTGCGACGGATTTTCCCTTACCTGACCTGCGACCGGGTGATTACCGGGCAGGATGAGCGCGCCTGCCTGTATTACGACATCAAGCTGTGCAGCGCGCCGTGCATCGGCAAGATCGACCAGGCCGGCTACCGGCAGATGATCGAAGACCTGTGCCATTTCCTGGACGGGCGGACGGAGATGATCGTCAGCCGTCTGCGCCTGGAAATGGAGCAGGCGGCGGAGGAACTGCGCTTCGAGCGCGCCGCAGCGCTGCGCGACCAGATTCGCGCCATCGAGACGGTGGTCGAGCGCCAGAAAGTGATCTCCAGCGATTACATCGATTCGGACGTGCTGGCACTGGCGCGCTCGGACGGGGATGCCTGCGTGCAGGTGTTTTTCATCCGGGGTGGCAAGCTGATCGGACGAGATTATTATTTGCTGGAAGGAGCGGCGGAGAGCAGCGACGCCACGGTGATGGCTGAGTTCCTCAAGCAGTTCTACGACCGGGCGCTGACCGTGCCGGCGCAGGTGCTGCTGCCGGAAGAGGTGGAGGAGGCCAATATCATCCGCCAGTGGCTCAGCCAGCGGCGGGGCGACCAGGCGGTGGAGATCCTGGTGCCGAGGGATGGGGCGCAGCAGGAGCTGATCCAGATGGCGGCGGATAATGCCTGCGAGACGTTGCGCGCTTTGCAGGCGCAGTGGCAGGCGGACCGCCACCGGCAGGAGCAGGCGCTGGGCGAATTGCAGCAGGCGTTGGACCTGCCGGGGCCGGTTAACCGCATCGAATGTTACGATATCTCGAACACGCAGGGTACGGCGGCGGTGGGCAGCATGGTGGTATTCGAGCAAGGCGTACCCAAGAAGGCGTTGTACCGGCGGTTTAATATCCGCACGGTGAGCGGACCGGACGATTTTGCCAGCATGGAAGAGGTGCTGACGCGGCGCTTCAACCGCTGGAAGGCGGCCCAGGAGGCCGGCGAAGCCCCGGGGAAGAAGATCGACTTGGCTTTTTCGATCTTGCCGGATTTGCTGATTGTGGATGGCGGCAAGGGACAATTGGGGCGGGCAGTGGCGGTGTTGGAGCGTTTCGATCTGCTGGGTAAAATCCCGGTGACGGGGTTGGCAAAGCAGAACGAGGAGCTTTTTTTGCCGGAAAAAGCTGAATCGATCCTGCTGCCGCGCCAGTCGCAGGGTTTGTATTTGATCCAGCGCGTGCGAGACGAAGCGCATCGTTTTGCGATTACCTCGCATCGCAAGCTGCGCACGAAAAAGGGGCTGGCTTCGCGCCTGGATGCTGTTCCGGGAATTGGGCCGGCGCGGCGCAAGGCGTTGCTGGAACACTTTGGATCGATCGATGGCATCCAGGAAGCAAGCGTGGAAGCGTTGACGGCTGTGCCGGGAATTCCGTTGGCCCTGGCGCAGGCGATCAAAGAGTATCTGGAATAGAGGAGTTAAGAATTATGGCAAGCAAGAGAAGCTCACCATCGAAGCGCGAGATGCGCAACCTGCGCATCCAGCAAATTTTGTTCATCATCGTGGGCCTGATCGTGATTCTTTCGATGCTGATTTCGCTGATTAAGTGACAGACAGACCGGGAACTGCATTATGCAGGTGAATTTTTACGCCACGTTGCGGGATATCGTCGGCCAAAAGAGGGTCGATTTTCCTGATCATGATGGAGCTACGGTCGGGGGGCTGATCCGGGAGATGATCACGCGTTACCCGCGGTTGCAGCAAGAGTTGCTGGACGAGAACGGCGGTTTGCACCCGCATGTGCATGTCTTCGTGAATGGAAGAGAGGCGCTGTTATTGGAGAGACAACTGGAGACGGCGCTGCGGCCGGAGGATGTGGTCAACGTATTTCCCGCATTGGGTGGAGGGTGCGATGAAGGTTAATTTCTATGCGACTTTACGTTCGGTGGTTGGGACAAAGGCGGCGGAGTTTGCTTTGCCAGGCGGGTCCACGGTCCGGGAACTGGTCCAGGAGATGATCCGCTGCTACCCGGGGTTAGGCCCTGAGTTGTTGAACGAACAGGGGCAGCTCTACCAGCACGTGCATATTTTTCTCAACGGGCGCGATGTGATGCATCTCGAGCAGGGGCTGGAGACCGCACTGGCGGAAGATGAGGTATTGGGGGTCTTCCCGGCGGTGGGTGGGGGTTAGAACTTAAGAGATTTTAAGCACCAGCTTGGCCGGGCTGGACGAGGTGACTTTTTCTTTGTCGAAAGGCATGATCCCCAGGGTCACCTGCTGGTCGCCTCTGCGCAGTTTGAGGCGGGCAAAGCCCAGGTCGGCCGGGCTGGGAAATGGAACATACTCGACCACTTCCCAATCGTGGATGGGCGCTTCACGCAGGTAAAAGGCCTGCAGGGCGCCGACCCCGTCCTTGCCATCGTAAGCCCGCCATTGCTCTGGATCGGCGATGTCGTTGACGACGCTTTTCGGGTCAACAGCAGCGTAATTCGGCGGTAGGGGGAGGCCTTCGCGGGTCTGTTTGAGACCGGCGATCCTGGGGGGAAAACGCAGGCTGGAAACGATAGCCGTAGCCAGGGGCTCAAACCGCTCACGCTGGTCCTTGGGATGGGTGACCATGAAGTGGAGGATACGAAAATCGCGCGACAGGATGCCCGCCCATAAGCGGCGGCTATCTCGTTTGGGCAGCACGATCTCGGCTTCGATGCCAGTTGCCCCGCCCATGTGCCAGGGCGCGGAACCAACTTGTTTGGCGCCTAACATACCTGCCAGCATGCCAATATGCCGGTTCCAGAAAGGCTCGACCGGCTGGCGGGCGCAGTTCCACTCGCCGCGCACCATGAGCAGGCCGGCGTCTTCTTCTGCGTAATCCATATCCAGGGCTGCTTCGACGGCGGCGAAACCATCTGCATCCTGGATGGCCTGGTGAACCCAGTCATCCGGATAGGTCAATTCGTAACCCCAGAGTACGTGTTGGAAAACGGCCATAGCGGTATCCCCAAATGTGACCGGGTGCGGGTTCATCCGCACCCGGCCACATTTATTTGGTTATGCGGCCAGACGTTCTAGGCCTGGTGTACCCAGGCGTAGACGGAGTCGAGTTGTTCGTCGGTGATGGTCCAGACCTCGTCGTGAGGCGGCAACTGCTCGTGGCGCATGAACTCCGGCGGGCGGTCATCCGCCTCGGTGAAGCCGGCCTTCTCGTTGAACAGGCGCTCCTTCTTGAGGATCTCCTTGCCCATCGGGACGACGTCGGCGCCGGTGATGTTCAGGCCGGTAATGCCGGCAACAGTCTCGGCCATGCCTTCCCAACCCTTGGCGATGTCCAGGATGGGGAAGGCGATGAACAGGCAGTAGCCGGTGCTGTCGATGAAGGCTGTGGCGCTCTGGAAGGTGAGCGAAAGCTCGGCCTTGCCTTCGTTGGAGAGCGGGTCAACCTTTCCACTGACGCCGGCGATTTCAGGAGCAATGGTGTAGCCGGCGGTGTGGTCGGCGCCCATGGGGGTGGTGGCATAGGTGACACCGATGCCCTTGACGGCGCGGGGCTCGTAGGCCGGCATGGACTGGTGCTTGCAGACCGGTACGCGATAGACACCAAAGGCCTTGGCGGTAGCTTCCACGCCCTGGCCCAGGATGCGGCCCAACGGCGTGCCGCGGCGGATTTCGTCGTACAGCTTGAAGGCGCCTTCGGCGTCGCCAAACGGTAGCACGCCACCCTCCATGGCGATGGCGATGGTGTTGCCAGCCTCGATGGTGTCCAGGCCAATATCGTTGCATTCCCAGGTCATCTTGGCGATATAGTCCAGATCATCGATGCCGCAGTTGGCGCCCATCGCCCAGACGGTTTCATATTCGAGACAGGATACAGGCTGCTCGCCGGTCTCGTCCGGGTAGATACTGGAGCATTTGATGATGCAGCCAGGGTGGCAGCCGTGATCGGTGGTGCCCTCAGCGCCCCCGGCGCAGCGGCGCTGGATGGTTTCGGCAATCGCCTCGCCCGAGATGTGGGTTGCGCCCTCGAAATAGCCGGAGCTGAAGTTGCGGGTAGGCAGACCGCCCGCCTCATTCAGAATGTTGATCAGAACGGCGGTGCCGAAGGAGTTCAGGCCGCCATCTTTTTTGGTCAGGCCGTGCTCTTGAATGG
The DNA here is from genome assembly GCA_964595435.1 of uncultured Anaerolinea sp. Classification (GTDB taxonomy): domain Bacteria; phylum Chloroflexota; class Anaerolineae; order Anaerolineales; family UBA4823; genus RBG-16-57-11. The sequence continues at coordinate 51,236 of CAZQQJ010000027.1, forward strand.
CTTCAGTCAGTTTGCGCCGGCCTTGCTTGAACAGATCCATGTTGACGATCTCGACGCCCGGGCCGCCTTTGTCATCGATGACCATGGCCTTGACACCGCGCGCGCCCCAAACCGCGCCCATGCCACCACGGCCAGCATAGCGCCCTGGCTTGTTTTCCATGTCATTGACCGAGATGCCAGCGTTGGAAAGTTTCATTTCCCCGGCCGGGCCAATGCCGATGACTGCCGTCTTGGGATATTTCTCCCAGAGCAGCTCATCGACTTCGTACATGCCTTTGCCCATCAGGTCAGCAGCATCCTCAAATTTGACGCCGTCCTTGTTGACCACCACGGTGTACCATTTGTCCTTTGCAGGGGTGCCTTCCAGGATGATGGCTGCCAGGCCGAGCTTGGCGATCATCTGGCTGCTCAAGCCACCTGCGTTGGATTCCTTGATGCCACCGGTGAGAGGGCTTTTACCACCAAACGAGGTACGTCCACTGCTGGGGGCCGCTGGAGTACCGGATGCCCATCCCGGAGCAATAACAATCTTGTTCGAGGGTCCAAGGGGGTGGCAGGTCGGATCGACTTCGTCGCAGACGATGCTTGAAGTCAGGCCACGTCCGGCCCATTTGGCCCACTTTTCGGGGACATCTTCGTATCTATAGCTGAGATCGGTCATGTTGATGCGTAAAATCTTTCTAGCCATATCCTTTTTTCCTTTCTTGAGCCTGGCAAACTAAGTTTTTATTTACCGTTTATGAATCATATGAATGGTGCATTGCACCATGCTGCTCCATAGCCTTCTTCAATCCTGCGGACATTCGGATACCGTCGCGGTATTGATAAGGCCACAAACGATCAACGGAAAATATACCAATGTGGTCACCATCCTTAAGCGGTTCATCCGACTCGGTAACCAGGCCGGGAACATCGCAAAGGACGGAATTAATAAACACGTAGCCCCTTTCGCTTTCCGGGATACCGAGTTTGGTTAATAAGTCTGATTTGTAAGAACCAGTATCCAGGCTGACATCCAATTGGGCTACCTGCAGGCCGTTAGCGAACCTGGCGATGGCGCCATATAGACTTACGTTGACTTTAATGGTGGACATTGCGTTGTAAGCTAGAGTGGTTTAAGATTGTGGAGCTATCTAGACATCCAACTCTATACTAGCATTTTCTGCTTTATTGTGCAATTTTAAAAAAAATTTTAAAATTTTCGTCCGCAATAATCCCGCGTATAATCAAAATGACTTTAGTGGTAGCTTTATCTGGGAAGAAGGATGCCTTATGAGGATGGCGGGTTGGCCAGCAAGACCTGTCATCCTGACATGAGGCAACATCATGTTTGGAAGAAGGTGTTTATGGCCTGGGATCAATTTGGTCGCCAAATTCACTATTTACGAATCAGCCTGACAGATCATTGCAATCTGCGGTGTGTCTATTGCATGCCGGATGATATGATCTTCCGGCCGAATGCTGAATTATTGCAGGATGATGAGATCTTGCGGTTGGTGCGTTTGTTTACCAGCCTGGGGTTCGATAAGTTCCGTCTGACGGGCGGCGAGCCCACGGTGCGCGCCAACGTCGTCGGCCTGGTGCGCGGAATTGCACACACGCCGGGGGTGCGCAGCCTGTCGATGACCACCAATGGCGTGCTGTTTTCAAAGCTGGCGCGTGACCTGGCGCAGGCGGGTTTGCAGCGGGTCAACTTCAGCCTGGATACGCTCGACCCCAAAAAATTTGAGCGCCTGACACGGCGAGGTAAATTAGATGATGTGTGGGCCGGGATCGAGGCTGCCGAGAAGGTCGGGCTGACCCCGATCAAGCTTAACGCCGTCGTGGTGCGCGATTATAACGAGGAAGACGTGGTAGACCTGGCCCGGCTGACCATCGAGCGCCCGTGGCAGGTGCGTTTTATTGAGATGATGCCCTTCGCCGGCGCGACGGAATTTCAGCGCATGCAAGAGGTAACTGCGCCCGAGATCAAAGCCAGGATCGATGCCGCGCTAGGCCCACTGGAAGAGGTGAACGGCGGCGAATTGGACGGCGAGGCACGCCTGTATCGTTTGCCGGGGGCGCGGGGCACGGTAGGCATGATATCCACGGTTTCACAGCCCTTCTGTGCCAGTTGTACGCGGGCACGTTTGACCGCTGATGGACGGCTGAGGTTGTGCCTGCTGCGCGAAAAAGAAATCGACCTCCTAACGCCGATGCGCCAGGGGTACTCCCAGGAAGCGTTACGCCAGCTTGTAGTCGAAAGCATCTGGCTGAAGCCGTGGGGGCACAAACTCGCGGACGGCGATGTGCCTCTGAACCGGGTAATGAGCGAGATCGGCGGCTAATTTACGCTTTCGGGTGATAGCTCCTGCAACGAACTGCTGTCAGGGTTTATTTTACTCTGCCAGGCGTTCCAGTTTCATGCTGATTTCACGCCACTGGATTTTGGAAATACCCAGTTTCTGGCGAATTTTGTCGTGCTCCAGGCCCGACGCCCAGTCGTTAAGCGCGCACGTCCAGCGACACATGTCGAAGGATAAGTGCTTATCCAGAGCGGCTTCTTTGCCGATATCTTCCAGCAAATATTCCAGACGGCGAGGCGACCAGGGGAAGAGGCGGTCGCTGAGTTCGTATTGAGTTTTATACTCGTGGTAAGCGCTGATCCAATCTTCTGGCAGGGCGATCTTGCGTTCTTTGTAACGGTTTTGCGGGCTGGCATAACGCACGAACAGGAACGGGCCATTGGGCGAATCGAGCTCGATATGGTTCAGGCTGATAGCCAGACACTCACCTTTTTTGATGCCGGTGCTGAGCAGCAAGGCGAGCAGCGCATAAGGCCGGGTGTCGGGTTTGGCGGCGAGGCGATAGCGACCGGCAACTTCGAGCATGGCCTGTGTCTCGTCCGGGGTCAATACCGCCGGCAGCGGGCTGATAACGGTCTTTTGGGGAACACGCTCGGCAGGGTCAATCAACAGTACACCAAATTGGTTCAGCCAACGGAAGAAAGCCTTCAGCGAAGTGATGCGCCGCGCCAGTGACTTGGGACTGCACGGCACGCCACGACCGGTTTGCAACCAGTTCAGAAAATTGTTTAGCTCGGCAGTGGAGATATCTGCAAGCGTGCGATCGGGGGGTACGTATGAGGCGAGCAGATTGAGATCGGATAGGAATGCCTTTACGGTGTAAGGGGAAACGCCCTGATCTTCCAGGTAAATACGCCAGGCCTGAATAGTTGGGAGCAGCAGATTGCGAGAAGTGATGTGGGCGCTGGCTGGTTCTTGTTTTGGGGTGGGTGTGGTTTCAGCGGTCATACGATTCTCCAGTAAAGCAAGTTGCTGATTGGCAGGTATAGAACGGGGCTCGTCTGCTCTTGACTGGATTCCAGGCTTTAGCCAGGCCATAGATGATAGCGGTATCCGGTTGAAGCCTCGATTCCAGCGGCAGATCGGCATCTTATCTCACGAAAGCCGAGAGAGTCGGAATGGGTTTGCCCTTCGATTCGCCTTTCGCATAGTCGTACACCCTGAGTGTAGCGCAAAATGCGCTGGCTGTCAACCAATTTAGATCGGGTATAATAGATTGTTCTGGAATGGATTTGTGCAGATTGCAGCACGATCTGCATCCATCAGAAGCATGAAGGTCAAAATACCCCATATTCTTGGAGGAAGTAATGAAAGTGCGATGGTTTTGGTTTGCTGTTTTGCTGTTGGCTTTGGTAAGCACGAGCTGCCAATCCACTCCACCGGCGAAGACGGAGCAGCCAACAGTTGAAAAGACGGAGCAAGTTGTGGTCGAGGAGACAAAAGAAGTTCAGCCGTCTCCGACAGCTACCGTAGAAATTCCTACTGCGGAGCCAACGGCTGTGCCGGCTACCGCTTATCCTTTGCCACCGGCACCGGGTCCCTATCCGGCGCCTTATCCTGCGGTCATGCAGCCGGGCGGCCCGTTGTATCCTAATTACCAGGACGGCGCAGAAGTGACCTGGGAGCAAGCCCTGGCGATGATCATGAATGGCGAAGTGAGCAAAGCGACGCAGACGCACGACTTGAAGGTCTTTTTGACGCTCAAGGACGGCCGGACTCTGGTAACAGTCGAGCCAGCGATTGACGATGTAATGAAGGTTATCCAAACATGCGGGGAGATGTGTAAAGACATCGTTGTCGCTACAGAATAGGGCATTCTCGCGGGTGGGGTTGTCCAAAAAGCTGCTTTTTGGACAACCCCATCCCTCTGTAGAGGATCATTGGGGAATGATGGCCTCTGCTCACGGGGTTATCATTCCCCAAACCTCTTTTTAGACAACCTCATCCGCTGGCGAAAATGGCTGGCGCCGGGAAGTATCAGGAACTTGCTGAAAGAGTGCCTTCCAGTCCCAATTCGGGAGCGATGCGGCGCATGGCCAGAATGACATTATCGACGTGTTCCCACAGCGGCACGCCGAACTCGGCAGCGGCTTTTTCGATTTCTTCGCGGCTGGCTCCGGCGGCGAAGGCGCGATCTTTCCACTTCTTCTTGACCGAAGAGGCAGTCAGGTCGTAAAGCGAGCGCGTGGGGCGCACCAGGGCGACAGCGGTGACCAGGCCGGTAATTTCATCGCAGGCGGCCAGGGCCTTCTCCATTTGTGATTGGCGGGGCACTCCAGTATGGTCCGCATGGCTGAGGACGCCCTGGATAATGATTTCTGGCACACCGCGCTGGCGCAGGATCGGGGCGCCATCCTGAGGATGTCCTTCCAGGGTGGGGTGGATTTCCCAGTCGAAGTCGTGCAGCAGGCCGGTGATGCCCCACAACTCGACGTCGCCGCCGAGTTTTTCGGCGTAAAAGCGCATGGCGGCTTCGACTGCGAGCATGTGGCGGAGCAGGTTCTCGCTTTTGATGTATTCGTGTACGATGTCAAGGGCTTCAGAGCGATTCATTGCGCCTCCGGTGGAAAGATGGGTTCAAGGTCGTTCAGGGTAAGCTGGGGCCGTGAAATGTGCACATCCCAAAGCGCGGTGAGCGTTGCAGGGATTTCGCGCATATTCCAATAGGCCTGGGAGTAAGGATGGTATTCGCGCCGGTCTGCGGACACGCCGACGGCTGAGATGCCGAGAGCATTGCAGGTGTAGATGGAGCGCGGCAGGTGAAAACTTTGGGTAACCAGGGTGGCCTCTTGCAGGCCGAAGACGTGCCGTGAACGGTAGCAGGTGTCGTAGGTGCGATCTCCTGCATAATCCAGGACGATCGCTTCATCGGGCACGCCTAAGGCCAGGGCATAGGAGCGCATCGCTCCGGGTTCGTTGTAATAGGCTGAGGGGTTCCCACCGCTCATGAGCAACTTTTCTACTTTGCCGGCGAAGTATAAGTCAGCGGCGGTGGCCACGCGATCACGCAAGACTGGCGACGGGCTGCCATCACGCCATAGGCCGGCGCCGAATACAATCGCGATTCGCCGGGCAGGCACATCTTGCACAGTATAGGTACGTGAGCGCGCATAACTGGTAGTAATCAGGCGCGGCAAAAGCAATACCAGCGGGATGATTACCAGCAGTGTCAGGATCAAGCGTATGAGCATTTTGAAAAGTCTCCTTAACATGCCTGGAATTTTACCAGAAGTTATCCGCCGCAGGCGGCAGGCGACATTTTTGCACAACCAGGCCATACGAAGTCGTTTTTCAGAGGAAAAGAAGCTCTGGCCTCTTGTCTGGAATCTCCGGCGCGGTTACAATCATCTTTCGATTGGTGATCGGCTGCCAAGACATTTGCTGGCAGGCGATTGGGTGATCAAGGATGATGAATACAGACCAGGTTTACCAGAATACACTTAGCTATTTATACGGTTTTGTCGATTACAGCCTGACGCGGGGCGGTTTCAGCAATATGCTGGGTAAGTTCGAATTGGGGCGGATGTTCGAATTCTTACAATACCTGGGTCAGCCACAAGAGCGATACCCGATTATTCACGTGGCAGGTACGAAGGGGAAAGGCTCGGTGTGCGCGATGTGTGCCAGCGCACTGCAGGTCGCCGGATATCGCGTTGGGTTATACACTTCTCCCCATCTTGAGGATTACACCGAGCGCATCCAACTGGATGGGCAACCGATCCCGGCGCATGAGCTTGTGGCGCTGGTGGATGAGATACGCCCTTACCTGGATCGGGGCACGAAACTGACTACGTTTGAGATCACGACCGGGCTGGCTTTTCTTTATTTTGCCCGGCAGGGCGCCACGGCGGTGGTTGCGGAGGTGGGCCTGGGGGGACGGTTGGATGCGACCAACGTGGTGACGCCGGTCGTGTCTGTGATCACTTCGCTTTCCTACGACCATATGCAGGTATTGGGCAATACACTGGCGGAAATTGCGAACGAAAAGGCCGGCATTATCAAGCCGGGCGTGCCGGTGGTACTGTCGCCACAGAAAGAAGAGGCCCGCCAGGTAGTCGAGCGGGTAGCCGCCGAGCGCGGGTCGAAGCTGATCCAGGCAGATAAAGATTTTGGCTTCGATCTGCTGGATGTCTCTTTGGACGGGCAAACTTTTTGGGTGTGGAAAACTGGGGATGCGGATGTGTCCGCGCGAGAGCGCCTGAGCATCCCGTTTTTGGGAGCCCACCAGGTGGAAAATGCAGTTTCTGCCTATGCAGCGCTGCAGGTTGCAAAAGAGCGAGGCTTGTTCCTCAGCGAGGACGCCATCCGGGATGGTTTCCGGCGGGCGGTCTGGCCCGGGCGGTTCGAAGTGTTGCAGCGCGAACCACCCGTGGTGATCGATTCGGCGCACAACCGCGACTCGGCACTGAAACTGCGCCAGGCGTTGGATACGTACTTCCCGGACCGGCCGGTTATTCTCATCCTGGGGGCTTCTGAAGATAAAGATGTGGATGGGATTTTTGTTGAATTGCTGCCGCGCGTCCAGCAAGTGATTGCAACGCGTTCTTTTCACCCCCGGGCGATGCTCCCTGAGCAACTGGTCGAACTGGCAGAACGCTATGACCGGCCGGTCCAGGTCGTAGCCGCTGTGGAAGATGCCCTCGATGAGGCGTTGCGCCTCGTTGATGCCCATACGATGGTGCTGGCGGCGGGCAGCCTGTTTATTGCGGCTGCTATTCGACATTGCTGGCTCACTTCATCTGGAGATAATTTATGAAAAACGATGACTGGTATTACCGCGATGAAGACGAAGACTTTGGGGATATGCTGCACCATCGCACCGAGGAATTATATAGCGTGCCAGATACTGAGCCGGACCAGGATGGCTTAATCGAGTGCCCGGTGTTGCCGTTGCGCGATCTGGTTGTTTTCCCTCGTATGGTTTCGCCCGTGTTTCTTTCACAAGAGTCCAGCCTGCTGGCCGTTGAAGAGGCGCACCTCAGCGATCAGACGGTGATCGCTTTGACGCAGCGCGATCCGGACCAGGATGAACCCGGCCCGGACGATTTTTACCTGATCGGCGTGGAGATGGCGGTAGGGCGTTTGTTGAGCATGCCGGATAATTCCAGCTCGGCGCTTGTCCAGGGCCGCCGCCGGGTGGAGGTGGTCGAATTTGTCCAAAAAAGGCCTTATCTGGTGGCGCGCGCCCGGCTGGTGGAAGAGAATCTTGCGGAAGGGAACGTGGACCGCCAAACGGATGCGACGATGCGCACCGCACTGGAGATGTTTCACAAGTGCGTTCAACTGGATCGCAGCCTGCCGGAGGAAGCGTATCTCTATGCGTTGAATATCTCTGATCCAGGCTGGCTGGCGGATATGATCGTTACGGCGGTTGCGCCGCCGCTGTCGGTGCGGCTGGAAATGTTGGGAGTGCTGGACCCGATGGAACGTATCAAGCGCGTCATCAGCTTATTGGTGAAGGAAGCTGACGTGCTCGAGCTCGAAGACGAAATCCACTCGCGCGCCCAGAGCGAAGTTGACCGCACCCAGCGGGAGTTTTATCTGCGTGAGCAGATGAAGGTTATCCAGTCCGAATTAGGGGAGGGCGACCCGTGGGCGCGCGAGTTATACGAGCTGCAGGCGCAGGTGGAAGCGGCCGGGCTGCCGGAAGAAGTGCAGGTGCGAGCGATCAAGGAGATCGAGCGCCTGGGGCAGATGCCGCCGATGTCGCCCGAGGTGGGGATCATCCGCACGTATATCGATTGGATCCTGGAACTGCCGTGGGTGAACGCTACGGATGATAACCTGGATGTGCGCCATGCGGCGCAGATCCTGGAGCGTGACCATTACGGGCTGCCGCGAGCGAAAGAGCGCATCCTGGAGTATATCGCGGTGCGCAGCCTGCGACCCAAACGCCTGCGCCAGCCCATCCTGTGCTTTGTGGGCCCACCGGGTACAGGTAAAACCTCGTTAGGGCGCTCAATCTCGGAAGCGCTGGGACGCAAGTTTGTGCGGCTCTCGCTAGGGGGCGTGCGCGATGAGGCTGAAATCCGCGGCCACCGCCGGACATATATCGGGGCGCTGCCCGGGCGTATTTTGCAGACCATGCGGCGAGCAGGGACGGTGAACCCGCTGTTCATGCTGGACGAGATCGACAAACTGGGGCAGGATTTTCGCGGCGACCCGTCTTCGGCGCTGTTGGAAGTGCTCGATCCCGAGCAGAATTTTGCATTTTCCGATCATTATTTGGAACTGCCGTATGATCTGTCGAAGGTGATGTTCATTACGACGGCGAATTCCACCAGCACCATACCGCTGGCGTTGTTGGACCGCATGGAGTTGATCGAGTTTCCAGGGTATATCGAAGAAGAAAAACTGGAGATTGCACGCCATTTTTTGATCCCCCGGCAGATCGAGGAGAACGGCCTGGAAGAGGGCGAATTGCGCCTCACCGACCAGTCTTTGCAACGCGTGATTCGCGAGTACACCTATGAAGCAGGGGTGCGCAACCTGGAACGTGAGATCGGGCGCATCTGCCGCAAAGTGGCGCGGGTGAAGGCCGAAGGGAAGCGCCACCTGGTGAACATTGGCACGGCGGCGGTTGAGCGGTTGTTAGGCCCGCCGCAGTTTTTCAACCTGGAAGCGGAACTGCAGAATGAGATCGGCGTGGCGACGGCAGTGGCGTGGACAGAAAACGGCGGCGAAATTATGCCGGTGGAAGTGCTGTTGATGGAGGGGAAAGGCGGCATGCAGATTACCGGCCAGATCGGTAATATCATGCAAGAATCGGCGCAGGCGGCGCTTTCTTACTTGAAGTCGCGCTCGCGTACGTTTGGGATCGACCCGGAAATCTATGAACAGGTGGATATTCACCTGCACATTCCGGAAGGGGCGATCCCAAAGGATGGGCCCAGTGCGGGGGTTACCATCTGTACGGCGCTGGTTTCTGCTTTTACCGGGCGTGAGGTGATGCGCGAGGTGGGGATGACCGGTGAGATCACTTTGCGCGGGCGTATCCTGCCGGTGGGCGGCGTGCGCGAGAAGGTGTTGGCGGCGCATCGCGCCGGGCTGAAGACGGTGATCATGCCCAAAAAGAACCTGAAAGACCTGATCGACGTGCCGAAGCGGGCGCGCAATGAGATGAAAATTATCCCTGTGGAACACGTGGACCAGGTGTTGGAAGTGGCGCTGGCGCCGGCGCCGGTGGAAGAGGCCAAGCCGCCGCGCCCACGCCGTAAGAAGCCGGCCGCAGCCGAAGCTGCACCGGAGGAGCACGGCGAGGCCGGGCATGAGGTGCAGGACGCGGCCTGAGGGATGCAGAACGTAGCAGATATCCCGGTTTTGTTGGCGCAGGGGATGGGGCCCGAATTGCACTGGTTCCCGGCTGACGTGACCTGCGAGCGCCTGGCGATGGTCCTGGTTGGCATGGCGAATGCCCGGGGCGGCACGGTATTGCTGGGAGTTGCCCCGCGCTCCGCGCAAATCCAGGGAGTGGTGGACAGCGAGGCGGCTATGGACCTGGTTTTTCAGGCGGCTTTGTTGGTCGACCCTCCGCTGGTGCTGCCTGTGCCGCGCCTGGTGCCCGTCCGGTCGCCAGAGGCGCAGAGCGAAGCGGAATCATCTTTGCGCGGCGGCTCTTCCCGGGGTACGCGGGTGGTATGGATCACCGTGCCGGCAGGTCTGCCTAACGTATACAGCCTGGATGGGCGCTACCTGGGACGGGATGGCGCGCAGACCAACCCGCTGCCGGCGCGCCGCCTGCGCCAGCTTTTGATGGAGCGGGGTGTCATTCAATTCGAGGCGCAGATGCCGCCAGGGGCGACGCTGGATGACCTGGACTGGCAAAGGGTGAGCGCATACCTGCAGGCGCTGAACTTGCCAGGCGGTGAGACGGCTTTGCCTGAAACGGGAAGGACGATTCTGCTGCGGCGCGGATGTTTGCACCCGGTCAGCGGTGTTTCGCATGTGCCGGTAGAGACACAAGACCTGGCATCTTTGCCGGACGCCAGACTGCGCCCTACTTACGCGGCGTTGCTGTTGTTTGGCAGGCATCCCCAGCAGTGGGTACCTAATGCAAATATCCTGGCGGCCCGCTTCGCCGGGCGCACACTGGCAGACCGTTTTGTCAAACAAGAAATCGGCGGCACGCTGCCGGAGCAGTTAATCCAGGCGGAGGCTTTTGTGCGTGAAAATATCCGCAGCGTGGTGCGGCTGGTGGGACTGACACACCAGGAAACGGCGGAATATCCGCTGGAAGCGCTGCGGGAAGTGTTGGTGAATGCGGTGGCGCACCGGGATTATAACGTGCAGGGCGATAATATTCACATCTACGTTTTCGCCGACCGGATCGAAATCCATTCGCCGGGCGGGCTGCCAGGGCCGATGACGCTGGATAACCTGTTGGAAGCGCGTTTTTCGCGCAACCCGGTGATTATGCAGGCGCTGGCAGACCTGGGTTTTGTGGAGCGATTGGGCTATGGTTTAAACCGGGTGGTGGAGGTAATGCGCCAGAATGATTTGCGCGCTCCGCACTTCGAGGAGACGGCGGGGACTTTTCGCGTGACCCTGTACGGCGCGGTAGATGAACCGGCGCCCGCCGGACAACTGCCCGATTTGCGCCCCTACCAGGAATTGGGCCTGAATCCACGCCAGGAGCAGGCGTTGGTGTTCCTGCTTAGAAACCGGCGGATCACGAATCGCGATTACCAGGAGTTGTGCCCGGACGTACATGCTGAGACGTTGCGGCGTGACCTGGTAGACCTGGTGGACCGCGGCCTGGTGATCAAGGTGGGGGATAAGCGGGCGACGTATTATATTTTGAGGAAGTGATGAGTTATCGGTTACTGAGTGATCAGGCGCTGAAGCACCCAGGGATTGGGCGCTCAGGTAGGGCGTCTGATCATCGGATTTGGTTGATTCGCAGGTGGCGAAGTGGTGGGGACATCATTGCAGGTCCCACGGTCACGCCGCCAGGTATATGAGGCAGGAGAAAGAATGCCAGCGATCCAATGTGAGGCTTTTCTGGGCGGGGTGAAGAATGTGCCGGTTGAGAAACTGAGCTTTCGCCCATCGGTGTACGGGGTGATCCGAGATGGGGAGCGGGTGTTGCTGGTGCGCACGCGCAATACGAACAAGTATGCCCTGCCGGGTGGCGGTGTGGAATTGGGCGAAACGCTGGAAGATGCGCTGCGGCGTGAAACCCGGGAAGAGACGGGGATCGAGATCGCGGAGGCGCAATTCCAGGCTTTTCGCGAGCAGTTCTTTTATTACGACCCGCTGGATGTGGCGTTTCATAGTTTCTTGTTCTTCTATTCGTGCAAGCCGGCGACACGGGAAGTATGTGAAGATGGGCAGGTGGATGACGGGGAAGTGGAGAAGCCGCGCTGGGTGAGGGTGGACGATCTGCGGGAAGAGGATTTTCACAGTTTTGGGAGGGTGGCGATGGAGATGTTGCGAGAGGCGAAAGCGTAAAACACTCCAATAGAAGATGCAGCCAACCGGGCGCCTGCTATGCTGGAATCGAGGCCTCAGCCGGATGTTTTGTCCGCAAACAGCCCGGCTGGAGCCTTGACTCCACGCCTAAATGCGGTTCGTCCAATTTCGTCAATCGTATCAATATTTGCCAGAGGTTATTATGCTGGCCTCTATCGGTGCAACTTCCTCTTGACGCGGCAAACGTTTGCCGCTATAATTTGCATAGATGGCAAACGTTTGCCATCTATGTCGAAGGGTCATTTATTAGCCATGAACGTACAATCTGAGCGATAAAACCTTATGACGATCACATTACATGAATTAGCGAAAGCCGCGGGGGTTTCAGTCTCCACAGTTTCGCGAGCCCTGACCAACAGCGGCCACCCGGTAAACGAAGAGACGCGCAAGCGGATCCTGGCTCTGGCCAACGAGCTCGGTTACCGACCCAATATGATGGCGCGCAGCCTTAAAACCGACCGGACTTTTACGATTGGCATCATTGTCGATAATATCGTCAGCCCCTTTTCCCCGATCATTATTCGCGGTATCCAGGATCACCTCAAGAACTACAACTATTTCAGCGTGATCATCAACTCGGATTTCGACCCGGAAGCGGAAACCGAGGCGGTCCACCAGTTGATCAGCCGTTCGATTGACGGCGTCATTTTCGTGGAATCCTGGCTGCGTGGGGCCAACCCTACCCTCGACCTGGAAAATAAACCATACGTCTTCGTCCATCGCCTGTTCAACAGCAGTTATGCCAACGCCGTGCTGGTCGACGAGCATTACGGGGTACGCCTGGCAATCGAGCACCTGTTCAAGCTGGGGCACCGGCGAATCGCTTTTATCAATGGTCCCCAGGAATGGGAGGCTTCACGAGACCGCCTCGAAGGTTTCAAAATTATTATGAATGAACTGGGTATCCCTTATCAGCCGGAGTTGGTCGAGGAAGGCACCTGGGAAGTGCAGAGCGGGTATCCTGCTGCAAAGAAATTCCTGGCTTTGGCGGAACGACCGACGGCCATATTTGCTGCCAACGACCTGATGGCGCTGGGCGCAATCTATGCCATCCAGGAGGCGGGTTTGAACGTACCGGATGATATTGCCCTGGTGGGATACGACAACCGGGAGATTGCCAGCATATCTCATCCGACGATTACGACGGTCACCCTGCCCTGTTATGAAATGGGGCAAAATTCAGCCCGGCTATTGCTGAGCCTGCTCAATGACCGGACCCTGACGGAAGAGCCGATCCGCGTGCAAGGCAAGCTGATCGTTCGGGAGTCGTGCGGCTCTGTTGAAGGAAAGATACCGCTCGGTGGGTACCTCAGCCATACGACACCGCCTGAGTTATTGGTCCGCAGGGATACTCAAAATGAAAATTTACATCGCGGTGAGGAAAACCGTGATGAATAGATCCCATGACCACTCTATGATCGTCTTATCGTCTGGGGAGGGAGGTGATATCGTTCACTTTATACCGAAACCTGGCAATACGTGAAAAAGTTTCAAACCTCGCATCAAAGTACGTAAGTTCTCTTCTGCGATATGTGCAGCGCCACACATCGCGCACCAACAGGCCGCGTAAAATGACCTTCGGTCATACAAGGAGAAAGAAATGAAAACCACTTCGAATGTTTCACGCCGTGAGTTCATCAGGCTGGCTGGCATTACCGCAGCATCGGCGGTTGTCGCCGCCTGTACTCCAAAAGCTGCCCCAACTGTTGCCCCTGCAGCAACCGAGGCGCCTGCTGCACCCGCCACAGCAGTTCCGGCAGTGGCTAAAGCGAAGAAAGTTCGCATTGCCGTTGGCTCCTGGGCGGAACAGAACATGAAGGATCTGCTTGCCCGGACTAATTTCACCAAACAGACCGGGATCGAGGTCGAGATTGTGCTCCGTACAGATACCAAGGAGACCGAGCTCACTCGCCTGGCCAGCGCCGTGCAATCCGGAACCAGTCCCTATGACGTAATCGATTTCGAGGACGAGCTGACCACCTCTTTCTCGCAGGCTGGCTATGTGATTGGCCTGGATGACCTGATTTCGCAGGAAGTCTGGGATGATTTTTCGCCGGAAATGGTTGCTTACAGCAAAGTGTGGAGCAGCTACAAAGGCGAAACCTTCCGGGTAATCCATAACTGGGAGATGCCCTACTGGTTTTATCGGAAGGATTGGTTCGATGCCAAAGGCGTCAAGGCCCCCACAACCTGGGACGAAGTGAAGACGATGGGCAAGGTTTTCACCGACGACAAAGCGGGTGTCTGGGCCACAGAGGATGGCCTGATCAAAGGCGCTTTCTTGAATGTGTACCTGGCCTGGGTAACCCTGCAAGCCGGGGGTAACCCATTTGACGTCGGCGATGCTTACAAGACGGCGCTCGAATATACCTATGATCTCATGTACACGAGCAATGTCTTGAACCCGGCTTCACTGCAAAAAGACTATAATACACAAAACGCCGATTATATCGCGGACAAGGTCGCCTTCATGCGCCAGTGGCCGTTCTTTGGCGATGTGGCGCGCAGCCAGGATAACGCGAAATGGTTCAGCGAAGACAAGGTGACGGTTGCCTTGCCGCCTGTTGGGCCAGGCGGCAAAGCTGGCTCCACCTACCCTGCCGGCTGGGGCTTCGGCATTATCAAGACCTCCCCGAACCTGGCTGAAGCGAAGGAACTGTTGAAGTTCCTGATCCAGAAGGATACGGCGGTAGAAGCGATGAAAGCTGGCTTCTGGTTCTTGAATGCCCGCAAGTCTGTTCTGGCGGCAGCTCCACAGGACAACTGGCTGGTGCAGAAGATGAAGATGTACACGGATGCAGGAGTGATCGGCGTGCGCCCCTATCATCCAAGGTTTGTGGAAGCGCTTACGATCCTCGAAGACACCGCCGCCGCTTACCTGACCAAGCAGATCAGCGTTGACGAGTCCATGAAGCAGGCAAAAGATAAGCTGGCTGAACTGTCGTAATACAGAAGCTTTTTCTCTCTCCTGTTGTGGGTTGCCTCAACTCCAGGGGCAACCCACATGCTACCGGTTTGATCAATGCCAGTAACCTTATGCAAAAAGCAAATACACAAGATTTAGAATTCAAGTTGGCAGCGCCGGAAAGCGTAAAGCCCAGAATATCGAAATCCACGCGGCGAAAGTACACCCTGTTTATCCTGTTGATTGCCCCCGCATTTCTACTGCGCATCCTCACCGCAGCCTATCCGATCCTGCAAACCATCTACCTGAGCTTTACAAATCTCAATATCTTAAAAAACACAAATGACTTCATCGGCTTGCAAAACTATCCGAAGATCGCAAGCGATTATAACGTGAGAGGCGCGCTGGGTTTCACTGTGATGCTGGTCCTGGGGTCGGCCATCCTCGAGTTGGTGTTCGGCATGTTGATTGCGCTGCTGCTCAATTCGACCTTTCGCGGTCGAAATTTTGCCCGCACGATCAACCTGATCCCCTGGGTAATCCCGACCATTGTGGCTGGCTATGGCCTGCGCTGGCTGATGGACGACCAGTTTGGGCTGATCCCTTATTGGATTTACCAGTTAACCGGGTATCGCTTGATCCTGTTTATCGATCCTAATCTGGCGCGGCTGGCGGTCATTTTAGGCCACGTCTGGAAGGATGCCCCGTTCATGGCAGTCGTCTTTCTGGCTGGCCTGCAAGGGATACCGCTCGACTTGTACGATGCTGCCAAGGTGGATGGGGCAAACGCCTGGAACCAGTTCTGGCGGTTAACCGTCCCGCTCACCCTGCCACTGACGATCACGATGGGCCTTTTCCGGGTGGTATGGTCGCTGGGCAGCTTTGATCTGGTCTATGGTTTGACGCAGGGTGGGCCGGGAACGGCGACTTCGGTCCTTGCGCTGCAGATCTTCCGCGAAGGAATTATGTTTTTCAAGTTCGGCTTTGCATCCGCGATCAGCGTGCTCCTGTTGATCCTGGTTGGAATTACGGGCATCGTGGGGTTGTGGTTGTTCAGGAAGACCGATGTGTCCTATTGACCTGGAGGAAGAATGATGACACAATCAAACAAAGCAACCCTGCCGGTTTTCAGATGGGGCCCTGCCGCAACCTACGCCTGCTTTATCCTGTTCACGTTGGTCGTGCTGGTGCCTGTTTATTGGATCGTACGTTCCTCTCTCGCAAACGCTTCCGATCTGTACAAAACGCCGCTGGTCTATTTCCCCCCTGTGACATTGAAGAACTTCCAGACGCTGACTGAGCAGGTGCCTTTCGTCCAATATGTGACCAATTCGCTGCTTTTTGCGACCGGCACTTCTTTGCTGACGCTGCTGGTCAGTTTTATGGCGGCCTATGCCTTCGCGCGCCTCCCGTTCCCTGGCAGTGGGGTCTTGATGTGGATACTGGTGCTTTCGATGGCGCTTCCAGATGTTGGGACGATCATCCCGTTATACCGCATCCTGAGCAAATTGCACTTAATCGACTCGATCACCGGGATCACCCTGGTGTTGAGCAGCGCCCTGACCCCTTTCACAGTCTGGGTGCTGGTTTCCTTCATCAAGCAAGTGCCTTATGAGATTGAAGAGGCGGCGATCATCGATGGCGCTTCTCTGCCGCGCATTTTCTGGAATATCCTGTTCCCGGTCACGATGCCGGGGCTGGTGACGATGGGCCTGATCAATTTTATTAACGCCTGGAACAACCTGATTTTTCCGCTCTCCTTTACCACGTCGCCAACCTCCAAAACGCTCAGCGTGGCAATCACAGAGATCTACGCAGGTTACTCGCCGTGGGGAAAACCCTGGGAGTTGATCATGTCGGTCGGTGTGACGATGGCCGTCCCACTGGTGATCCTGGTCTTGTTCTCGCAGCGAGCGATCGTGCGCGGTTTAGTTGCCGGAGCGATAAAATAATCAACCTCGAGGAGAATCCCTTATGAAAACCCCCACCGTTCCCAGAGTTGGACCTGTGGATAGTCTGCACAGCCTGCACGCCCTGTGGAAAACGTTGAATTCGCAAGAGATCAGCCTGAACCCTGGTTTCTGGACTGAAAAGCAGGCGACCAACCGCAAGGTCAGCCTGGAGCACGCCTATCACATGCTGGAGAAGAACGGTAACTTTCACAACCTGCGCCTGGCAGCCGGCCTGACGGTAGGGGAATACCAGGGCCGTAATTTTCTCGACTCGGACGTGTACAAATGGCTGGAAGCAGCCGCCTGGGAGCTTGGCAACCAACCCGATCCCGGACTGCAGCACATGGTAGACCAGGCCATCGCGCTGGTGGCTGCCGCGCAGCGCCCGGATGGTTATATCAACAGTTTTGTCCAGGCGACAAAGCGCTTTGCGCCGTGGGAAGACCTGGACCACGGGCACGAGCTTTACTGCGCCGGACACCTCTTCCAGGCAGCGGTGGCCTTCCACCGCTCCCTGGGAGATGACCGGCTGCTCGATATCGCCTGCCGTTTTGCCGACCACATTTGCAACGTCTTTGGAGAGGATGGACTCCAGGGTACGTGTGGCCATCCCGAAATCGAAATGGCCTTGATGGAGCTATATCGTGCGACAGGCACGCCGGAGTATCTGAAGACGGCGGCTTTTTTGATCGATTACCGTGGCAAGAGGAAAATGGTCGGGTTGGGGCCCTACGGGCCGGAATATCAACAGGACCATTTACCGGTACGAGAAGTGGACGAGGCGGTTGGCCACGCCGTGCGGCAGCTTTACCTGGCGTGCGGGGTTACCGATCTGTACCTGGAGACCGGCGAGCCGGCCCTGTTGGCCGCCATGCGGCGCCTTTTCCAGGATATCGTGGGGACAAAGATATACATCACCGGCGGGGTGGGCAGCCGGTTCGATGGCGAATCTTTTGGCGACCCTTACGAGTTGCCGCCTGACCAGTGTTACTGCGAGACCTGCGCCGCCATCGCCAGCTTCATGTGGAACTGGCGCATGCTGCTCGCTTCGGGGGATAGTTGCTATGCCGACCAGATGGAACGGGCGCTGTACAACAATATCCTGGCCAGCCCGGCGCAGGATGGGCGACATTATGCTTACATCAATCCTTTGCAGGTGCGCGAGGCACGTTTCCTGCGTTCATCCAGCAACCCGTCTCCACAGGAGGCGTTGGCCCCAACCATCCGGCCAGAATGGCACGATGTGGCCTGCTGCCCGCCGAACGTGATGCGCCTGTTCGCTTCGCTGCGCTACTATTTGGCCACGCGGGACGCGCGTGGCATACAGATCCACCACTATGCGCCGGCGGATTTAGACCTCGACCTGGCGGAAGAACGGCGTGTGGGCCTGCGCATGACAACCGGTTATCCCTGGCAGGGACAGATCCGTCTGGAGATCAGCGGGACGGACGAGATGCCCTGGGCAATCTCCCTGCGAATTCCGGAATGGAGCCAGGAAGCCAGGCTGGCGGTCAACGGGCAGGCGTTAGTTGCCCCCCGGATCGAGAAGGGGTATGTGGCGCTGGAACAGACCTGGCAGGTTGGAGATGTGGTCGAGATAGATTTGAACCTGGAGGCGGTCCTGGTGGCTCCAGCCCCGAGAGTTGACGCCGTGCGGGGCTGCCTGGCAATTCAGCGCGGGCCAGTTGTGTACTGCCTGGAGGATTGCGACCAGGAAGTCAAAGGGGGCTTGCTCGATGTGGTGATCGACCCTGACACGATCCTTGAGACAGGCTGGCAAGAAGGTTTACTCGGCGGCGTTGTGGTCATCCAGGCTGCCGGGGAACTGATCGATAACGGCTCATGGAAGGGGAAGTTGTACCAACGGGCAGACGTAATGGGCCATCCGGCAGGCCGGACGGTGCGGCTGACGGCGATACCATACTTTTCTTGGGGAAACCGGAGCATTGGCCCGATGCGCGTGTGGATCCCCAAAAAGTAACCTGCGGTTGCCTACACTGCCTGCCCGGCAGGAACCGGCCGCTTCAAACCTTTCCAGGCCAATGCCAGGCCGAGGAAATATGCCAGGTAGGCAATGATCTCGGTCAGGGACGGATTGGCGTTGTAGCCAAACAGGGACGTGAGAAGCTGGCCGATGGGTTGTTCTTCGTTCAAAACAGGATTGAGATCCCACACGTGTTCGATGAGCGGCGGGATCCCACCGGCTTCGTTGAACTGGTGAACGCCGTGGGCGACCAGCCCGGCGGCGAACAATGCCAGCAGGAGGTTGGTCACGTTGAAGAACTGGTGCAGATTCAAACGCTTGCTGGAAGCGAAGAGCATCCAGCCGAGGGTGATGGCGACTGCCAAGCCTGTCGTGGCCCCATCCATTAATGTAAGTTGGCAGGAAAATTGAACCAATTACAAATTATAATTCCCGTGGATCTACACCCATTCTGGTTCCCTGGGAATTGCTGTGATGGATACGCGTATGGTAGCAAAAGCAGCTCCTCTGCTCTTGACCAAGCTTTTTGTTCCCCCATCTCGCCAAAGCCTGGTCACCCGGCCTCGCCTGCTTACTCGCCTGGACGAAAGCATCCGTTATGCCCTGACACTCGTCTGTGCACCCGCCGGTTATGGGAAGACCACCCTGCTGGCTGAGTGGATCCAGAACTGTCGATTGGCGGGTAAGGGATATCTTCAATCTGCAAGCAACAATAAACAATTTGCCTGGGTCTCCCTCGATCTGGAAGATAATGACCCGCTTCGTTTTGTCAGTTATCTATCTGCCAGTCTGGAAAGCATGCAGCCTGAAACCGGAAAGGAAGTTCAAGCTCTTCTCGGCGCTTTTCCTTCCCCGCCGCTTCCTACCCTTTTGACATTTCTGATCAATGGGCTGAATCAACTTTCTTCTCATTTCATTCTGGTATTGGACGATTACCAGTTCATTACGAACACGACCATCCACGAGGGGATTGCCTTTCTCCTGGATCACTTGCCGCCTAACCTGCATCTTCTCATTGCTTCGCGATCTGATCCTCCAATCCCCATCGCCCGCTTCAGGGCGAGCAACCAATTGCTTGAACTCCGCGCGGAGGACCTGCGTTTCACGGCTGGTGAAGCCAGCGAGTTTCTTGTTCAAGGCATGGGGTTGCCACTTTCTTCTGATAACATCATGGCGCTGGATCAACGCACGGAAGGCTGGATTGCCGGATTGCAAATGGCGGCCCTGGCACTGCGAGGCGCCCTTTCCACACGTAGCCGCGCGGATGCGAACCGATATATCGAGTCGTTTTCCGGCAGCCACCGTTACATCATGGATTATCTGGCCGAGGAGGTGCTCAACCGCCAGCCTGGGGAGATCGTTCAATTCTTGATGTCCACTTCGATTCTGGATCGATTGTCCGCACCGTTATGTGATGCTGTGCTGGGCGAGGGCCAAACGACTGCTCAAGAGGCGCTCGAATACCTGGATCGCGCCAACCTTTTCCTGGTCAGCCTGGATGATGAACGTTGTTGGTTCCGCTACCACCACCTCTTTGCAGGCCTGTTGCGCGCCCGCCTCCAGCAAGCCGGGCCTGATCTCGTTCCCAACCTGCACATGCGAGCATCTACCTGGTATGAGCAAAATGGCTGGATCGAAGAGGCGGTCCTTCACGCCAACCAGGCCAAAAATTGGGAAAACACCGCCAGGTTGCTGGAGCAGAACCTGCAGGACTACCTGGAACGCGGCCAGCTTTCCACCATCTTAAAATGGGTGGAGGCTCTTCCTCAAGAGTGGATCCGCCAGCGACCGAAGTTATGCATTCGGGTAGCCGAGGCATTGGCCCACGCCGGGCAAATGGATAAAATCGGGCCATTCCTGGAAGGAGCAGAGACGGTGGCCAACCCCCGGGAAAGCCACACAGGTGAAGGGAACCTGGGCCTGTTGACCCCGGCAGAGATAGCCGAGATTCGGGCGTTGGCGGCGATGCTACGTGGGTTGCTGGCAGTGGTGTCGGGGAACCCGGCTCATGGCCTGGCACTTGCCCAGACGGCCTTGAGCGAAATTCCTGAAATCGATCTCAGGGAGCGGGCCTGGCTGCACTGGGTGGCAGGATTTGCGTACCGGAGTCTCGGGAAACTGCAGCAAGCTTTTGATTTCTTCACTGAGGCTACCCGTCTGGGAAAAGAATCGGGGATGACCTTGCGTGACTTTTGGACCGACCTGGCCATCACCACGCGGTTGCTTGGAAAGCTCTCCCAGGCGGGTGATATTTTTGCTGAATCGCTCCAAATTGCAGCGGAACGAGGCAGCAGGAATCAGGGGAACCTGTCGCGAGATGAAGCTTATCTGAGCGGGATATTGCTGGAGCAAAACCAACTGGAGCAGGCTCTCGCGCACGCCAGGAAGGCGGTGGAATATACCCAGTGGTGGCCGAGCCATAACCATATCGCTACTGCCAATACATTTCTGGCGTTGATCCTGCTGGCTCACGGAGACCTGGAGGGTAGTGACCAGGCGATCCAGAAGGCGGATCAAGAGCGGAAGAAGGGGTTGGTGACACCTTTTGTCCACAGCCTGGTGGATCGGACCCTGGCGCGCGTCTGGCTGGCGCAAGGGGACTGGGTTGTACTCGATGAGTGGGTGAATGCTATGCTGGCGATAAAGCCATCCGGCAAGGAAGCCTGCAGTGGGATCGATGAGTATCGGGAAATGCGCCTGACCACGTTGGCCCGGGTGTGGCTGGAAAAAGCGAGGCTTGACAAAAGCGCTGAACCTGTGGAAGCAGCGGTGAGTTTACTGGCCTGCCTGGAAAAAAACGCCCGAGCGGCGGAGCGCGTGAACGCGTTAATCGAGATCCTAACCATCAAAGCGAGTGCGCTCCAAATGATGAGAAACAAAACGGAAGCATTAAAAGAGATCGAGGAGTGCTTCCGCCTGGCTGAACCTGGCGGGTACGCCCGGGTATTCGTGGACGCCGGCGAGCCGTTACGGGATTTGCTCATCACCTATCTCCACACGCCGGAAACTTCCCAGAAGGCTTATGCCCAGAAGCTGCTCGAAGCCTTTCCCGGTTCCCCTGAAGCTGCACTTCCTGGCGCTTCTCAGAATGATCTGGCTGAACCATTGACCAGCCGCGAGGTCGATGTTCTCAGGTTGATGGCAGCAGGTTTCTCGAACCGTCAAATTGCAGAAGAACTCGTCCTGGCTGAAGGGACTGTGAAATTCTACGTGCACACCGTCCTTGAGAAACTCGGAGTCCACAGCCGTACCCAGGCGATCGCCAGCGCAAGGGAACATGGCCTGATCTAAACCGTACCAATAATTTTATAAAAAGCCCATGCTGCCCGTGCATGGGCTTTTTATATTCCCAAAAACAACCCCCCTCAACCTATATTTCGATAGAAGACAACCCGAGGGGGTTGGCGCTATGATTAAAGCATGAAATCGAGATTAACTATGGAAAATCAATTTTCTCTGCCTGATGGGTATCAAATCCGGGTGAAGGATCATTTGGACCCTTACTGGTCCGAATGGTTTGATGGATGGGAACTGACCAACCTCGAGAATGGCGAATTCCTGTTAAGCCGGGCTCGGGTCGACCGGTCAGCGTTACATGGTGTTTTGAACAAGATCCTGGATTTGAATCTCACGCTGGTCTCTGTTACGAGGATTCCGGCAAATACGGAAAACCTTTGAACCATTTTTGTTCAGGTCTCAAACCAACTCAACCAAAAACAGAAGGAGTAAAAAATGAAAATCGCTTCGGTCGTCCTGTCTTCCCTGACCATTCTCATGGCCCTTTCCCAGTTAATTTGTGGATTATGGCTGCAATCGCACGGTGTCGAACCCAGCAGCATTGCGTTTCACACGCAGCTTGGCATTGGCACCGTGGTCATGACCCTCATCACCATCATCGTTATGCTCATCTTTGTCTTCAAAAGTTAACTTCAGCCGCGAGCAGACCTTTTTCAGGAGGTACACATGGACATGCTATTTCGCAAACGGTTAATTTTCAGCCTGGTTGGGCTGGGGTTGTTGGTCCCTGGTGGACTCATATACCGTCACTATCGGGTAGATATTTCTCAAGCGTACCAGCGGATTGCCAGCGGCGGCAAGGTGATCGAGACAGCCTGCGGGCCCATCCAGTACACCGAGTTTGGCACAGGCGCGCCCATGCTGATGATCCACGGCGCTGGCGGCGGATACGACCAGGGGGAATATCTTGCAAAGGTGATCGGCGGGGATTACCGCTGGATTGCCCCCTCACGCTTTGGGTTCCTGGGGACGCCTGTCCCCGAAGGCGCCAGTTCCGAGCTGCAAGCGGATGCGCATGCCTGCCTGCTGGATGCCCTGGGTATTGACAGGGTGGGTGTAGTCGGTGTTTCAGGTGGCGGGCCCTCGGCGCTCACGTTTGCCCTGCGTTATCCACAGCGGACTACATCTTTGGTCATGATTTCTGCCGTCAGCCATACCATGCCAGCCCGCCCGGCTTATCTCAGCACTTTGTTCAGCGTATTTACCAAGGACTTCGTCTTCTGGTCACTGCTTCATGCCACCAAAGAAGGGTTGCTGGCCGCCCTGGGCGTGCCGGCGGAGGATCAGCAAGAATTGGCTCCCGAAGCCCTGGCACAGGCCTACACTTTTATCGAGAACATTCTGCCGATGGGCGCCCGGCAAAAGGGGCAACTGCTGGAACAACACATGTCGGAATACGATGCAGAGCAGATCCAAAAGATCGAGGCGCCCACGATGGTGGTGCATGCACGCAACGATACTTTGGTCGCATTTGACCAGGGCGAATTCACTGCCAGGATGGTCCCTGGGGCGCAGTTCCTTCCGACGGAAAAAGGCGGTCACCTGACTCTTCTGTTTTATCCAGAAATGCGGGCCAGGGTGGCTGATTTCTTGGGCCAATATAACCGGCATTAGCAGGGTCTTATACTAATTCGGGAAGGCGAACGCCTTCAATAACCGTCAAAGTTGTCGATCATTGGGTTGCCCTCCGCCGTGGTATTGGTTGTTTACCGACACTGCCGAAACACGGCGGAGGGCATTTTCTCAATCATGTCAATCCAGATGCTTTATGCTCCACTGCGAATATCTTCAATTATCCCGGGCAAATAGTTGATGTCTGAAAAAACGACCTTGCATCCCTTGCCGGTCGGTGATTGCGCTAAAAAGCCAACTTGTACGTTCTCCTTCGTCTTTAAAGCAAAGTAACGCACCAGGCCCCAGATGTCCCCATCCAACGAATAGTGAAACGCCCAGGCGCCCGCCCTGCGGTGAATTCGCAAATGCACCGCATTTCCGGCAATAACTGCAGCATTGCAATCATCTGACGTGCCCCGGGTTACAACGGAAACGATCATCGGCTGATTTTGCGGTGAGTACTCGAAACACAACTTGGCCCAGAAACGGTTGTTTCCGTAGATACATAGTACGCCAGCATCATAGGTGGAATGAAAATCGACCGTTACCCGGGCGCTCAGGATGAAATCCTGGTCTGGCGGTATAAACAGAGCGGCCGGAGCGTTGTTCGTGGCCTGCCCGTTGGCAGGATCGATGAACCAGTCTGAAGTAGGGCACGTGGTGATGGAAAAGTCATTTTCAGAGAGAAGCTGGAAACCCAAAGGGTTGTTTTTCCAGTGTATTGCACCTGGCAGGCAAGGAAGTATGAAATTCGAATCATGGCTTATGACAACAGGTTTTGGCATAAAAAACTCCTTGACGATGGGAGACTGTATCTTGGCTTGCTCGAGTCCGATTGTATAAGAAATAATCAGATTTTGCTCACGATTTCTGAAATCGCTTTGCCTTGCAGTTCAATCACCTGTGGATCGCTGCGGCCTTCAAATTTTGGCCCTACGCCGCCGTATTCGAAGGCCAGCATCCAGGGGCGGGGCCAGTTGCCCTGGGCGAGTTGTTCCATGACCCAGCGCAGAGCGTGCCAATCCGCATCCAAGGGGGGCAGGTGATCTTGCAGCCAGCCGTTCAGGTCGTGGACGCCAGCGAAGTGCAGCTCGCGCAGGCGGTGGACGGGCAACTGGCGCATGTAGTCGCGCTCGTCCATCCCCAGGTGGTGGGCGGAGATGCGGGCGTGGGAGATATCCAGCAGCAGGCCGCAGCCGGTTTCTTCGATTACCTGGCGGATGAACTCCGGCTCAACCGAAGGGCGCAGCACTTTGCCGGCCGGGCGGTAGGGGACGTTCTCGATGATGACCCGTTCGGCGCCAAAGCGCATGGCGACAAACTGCACATCTTTCAGGGTGCGAGCGAGGATTTGCTGACGATGTCCGGTTTCTGTGGTATCCACCGGCAGTCCGGGAAAATCGTCCAACCGGGACTCCAGGTGCAGATTGACATAGGGCGTGCCGGTGCTGGCAAGGAAATCCTTGATGGACATCCAGTCAATTTTACCCAGTTGGCCGCGACCGGCAGTCAGGTTGAAATGGACAGCTACCTGCCGCAGGCGGCTGGCCTCTGCGACCAAGTCTGGCCAGGCAGGGCATTTGAAGCGGTCGATGGTCAGCCGGCTGGCGGCAACCAGCTGGGCTGCCTGGGTGGAATAGTTGATGGCGAAGTACATGGTGTCCAGAGCTTGGGGATCAGGGGTAAACGGATTCGAGGGCAAAGGTGGGAAGAGATAAGACTACGAAGGAAGGCAGGGAGAGACTTTTCCAGAAGGCGAGGGGGCGATGGGATTGTAGCGAGCGACGAAGAGAGTCATGACCGTACCGTGGGTGACGATGGCCAGGGTTTGGCCGGGGCGCCGGGCGAGTAGATCGTGTACAGCCGTAGAGAAGCGCTGCTGCGCCTGGGTGGCGGTCTCTGCGCCGAAGACCAGTTCGTCCGGCCGGGCGAAGAAGCGAGCGAGAGAGGCTTCAAAATCTGGCTGTTCAAGGCGCTCTAAAACCGGGCGCTCGTGTTCATGCAAGTTCGCCACAGAGGTGAACGGGATCGAAAGTCGCCCGGACAGGATTTGAACCGTTTCGATGGCTTTCGGCTCCAGGCTGCTGAACAGCGCCTGCGGCTGGCAGGCAACCAACTGTTCGGCCAGGGACAGGCAGCGGCTGCGCCCTTCAGCCGACAGGCGCCACTGGCTGGCCGGGATGCCAGGATGAATTTCAGGCAAGGAATGCCTGACGAACAGCAGTTTGGCATTTGTCGAGAGATGAGTGTGCACTCACACAATCATACCATACAAAGCCCTGAACAAAATTTCAGGCTTGCAAATTTGTAACATCTGTGTTACACTTATATTAGTAGCGTCATTGATAGATGACGAGAACAGGATAGATTATGTTGATGAAAGCCGAGCGCGAGCTCATCGTCAAATTCGGCCAGAAACTGATTACCTGCAATCTGACCACCGGTTCAGGCGGGAATCTGAGCATTTTCAATCGTGATCTAAACCTGGTGGCTATCAAGCCTACTGGCATCGATTATTTCTGCTTAACTCCTGAAGATATCGTCGTGGTGACGCCGGAAGGGGAAATCGTCGAAGGAGACAAAGATCCTTCCAGCGAGTTAAGCATGCACCTGGGGCTGCTCAAGCACCGGCCTGATATCAACGCG
The DNA here is from genome assembly GCA_964595435.1 of uncultured Anaerolinea sp. Lineage (GTDB taxonomy): Bacteria > Chloroflexota > Anaerolineae > Anaerolineales > UBA4823 > RBG-16-57-11. Next base: position 77,450 of record CAZQQJ010000027.1, read on the forward strand.
GTGGTCCACACGCATTCCGTGTATGCGACAACCATTGCCTGCCTGAATTGGGAACTGCCGGCAGTTCACTACCTGATCGGTTTTTCGGGCGACAAGGTGCCGTTGGCTCCATATGCTACCTTTGGAACGCCGGAGCTGGCTTCTCGCGTCGTCGAGGCAATCGGCAACTATAACGCCTGCCTGTTGGCGAACCATGGCCTGGTGGCGCTCGGCAAAAACTTGCCCACGGCATTCGCCGCGGCGGAGGAAATCGAGCTGGTGGCCCGCATTTATTATCAAGCCAAATGTATTGGCACCCCGGTTATTCTGCCAGATCGGGAAATCGCTACGGTCATGGAGAAGTTCAAAACTTACGGGCAAAAAAAATGATCCTTCCCTTGCTTCAAGAATGAAATGGTTGTGACAAAGCCTTTGCATGGCTTTGTAAGATCAAGGTAAATTCTAAAGAAAGGAGAAATTTATGAGAGGTAGTAAGGTCCTGCTATGGCTCACCAGTATGCTCGTTCTGGTGAGCCTGCTTGTATCTTGCACCACCCCTGCCCCGACTAGTGCGCCAGCGGGACAGCAAGGTGGGGCAAAGGAGCCGTACGAGATCGCTGTAGTTGTGAAAATCACCGGTATCCCCTGGTTCAACACGGTGGAGATGGGTGTGAAGCGTGCGGCAACTGAATTGGGCGTTAACGCCTACCAGACCGGCCCGGCCCAGGCAGATCCCGCCCAACAGGTGAAGGTGGTTGAGGACCTGGTGGCAAAAGGCGTGGATGCCATCGCGGTCGTCCCGAATGATGCCAAGGCGCTTGAGCCAGTCTTCAAGAAAGCCAAGGAGAAGGGCATCATCATTATCACCCATGAATCCCCGGATCAGGTCGGGAACGATTATGACTTCGAGCTGATCGACAACGTGAAATTCGGCCAGATGGCCTGGGATCAGTTGGTCCGGCACATGGGTGACTCGGGTGAGTACGCCATCTTCGTCGGCAGCCTGACGGTTCCGCTGCACAATCTGTGGGCGGATACGGGTATCGCTTATGCGAAGGAGAAATACCCGAACCTGAAGCTGGTCACGGACCGCATACCCTGCGGCGAGGATCAGGAACTGGCGCGCCAGAAGACGCTTGAACTGCTCCAGGCTTATCCGAACCTGAAAGGGATTGTGGGTTTCGGCAGCCTTGGCCCTCCAGGAGCGGCAGAGGTGGTGCGTGAGAAAGGTCTGAAGGATAAGCTGGCGGTCGTAGGGACGGTCATCCCCTCCCAGGCTGCTCCTTATCTCAAGGATGGCTCGATGAAGGAAGGCATTTTGTGGAACCCTGCCGATGCCGGCTACGGTATGGTCTGGCTGGCAAAGTACATGCTGGATGGCAATAAGGTCGTGACCGGCGTGGAAATCCCCGGGATTGGCAAGGTGACCGTAGAAGGGACTGTAGTCAAAGCAGATGCGATCAGCGACATCAAACCTGAGAACGTAGATAGCTTTGGCTTCTAAGATATAATATTTGAAGAAGGAGCCTCTCCAGTGAATAGGAGAGGCTCCATTTTATAAGTTGTGGATTGATTGGCCCGCATGAATATGTCTTTCCTCACCCTAAAAAAAATCAGTAAACATTACGCCGGCGTCAAGGCTTTAGACAGCGTTGATTTTGAGATCGAAGCCGGGGAGATCCACTGCCTGGTGGGAGAAAACGGCTCGGGAAAATCGACGTTGATTAAGATTATCTCTGGAACGGTGCAGCCAGATCCAGGCGGCAGCATCGAAATCGAAGGACATAGCATCCACGGTTACCAGGCTATCGATGCGATCAACCGGGGTATCGAGGTCATTTATCAAGACCTGTCGCTTTTCCCTAATTTAAGCGTGGCTGAGAATATCGCCCTGGGGGAATTTGTAGCCGACGGTAGAATGGTGGTGAGTTGGAAAGAACTGCGCCAGATTGCGGAGAGGGCGATGGATCGTATCGGGGTCAGCCTGCCGTTGGACAAGCTGGTGGAAGATATCCCGATTGCGGACCAGCAGTTGGTGGCAATTTGCCGGGCGTTAACCCGGGATGTGAAACTGGTCATTATGGACGAACCGACGGCTTCGCTGACGAAGAGAGAAGTCGATTCTTTGCTGGCAGTAGTGATGGATATGCGCGAGAAAGGCATCGCCACCGTGTTCGTCAGCCATAAGTTGAACGAGGTGCTCGAAATCGCGGAACGGGTGACGGTCATTCGGGATGGCAAAGTTATTGGCACCTTTGAGGGCAAGGCGCTGGATGACGAAAAACTCACCCACCTGATGACCGGTAAAAAGGTCGAATATACGCCGTTTGTATCCAGCAGCGACCGCCAGCAGCCGATCCTGGAAGTGCGCGGCCTTTCAAAGGCCGGGAATTTCAAGGATATAAATTTTAGCCTGCACCGGGGAGAAATCCTGGGCATCACCGGCCTGCTTGGCTCAGGGCGAACGGAACTGGCCCTGGCGTTGTTCGGCGTCTACCCATCGGGATCGGGTGAGATCCTGTTCGAAGGAAAACCGGTCAGGATCAACTCCATCCAGGATGCGATCCGCCTGGGTATAGGCTATGTGCCCGAGGACCGCCTGGTGCAGGGTTTGATTATGAACCAGTCGGTAGGCAAGAATGTGATCTTGACTACTTTGGAAAGTCTGGTCAATCGCTTCAGGTTGCTGGATCAGGGCAAAGTTAACCAACGTGTCAATCGAGACGTCAAAGAACTTGCGATCCGCATCCCTTCGGTCGATTCGCCGGTGCAGACGTTATCGGGTGGAAACCAGCAACGGGTGGTGCTGGCCAAATGGATTGCAACGCAGCCGAAAGTATTGATCCTGGATGGGCCGACCATTGGGATCGATGTCGCTGCCAAATATTCCATCCATGAAATCGTCCGTAACCTGGCGCAACAAGGCGTGGCAATTATCTTGATTTCGGACGAGGTGCCTGAGGTGTTTCACAACTGCAACCGGATTATTGTGATGCGCAAGGGACGTTTCGCCCAGGAATTCGACACGACAAACTCAACCCTGGATGAAATCCAGGATTATGTAAATATGACCGCCCAGGTATGATTGCATGAAGAAATTGTTTTCACATCACGAAACTTATGTTTTTCTGGCTGTGGTCGCTTTTTCGCTGGTTATTTCAGCTATCAACCCACGTTTCTTCAGCCTGGAAAACCTGTTAGACCTGCTAAAAAGCTATTCGCTGATGGGTACCTTTGCGATTGGTGTATTGTTTGTGCTGATCTCGGGGGGAATTGATATTTCTTTTACTGCTACCGCCACGATCACCGGTTATGTGATCGCGGTCTTGTTGCTAGACTATGGAAATCATTTGAATATCTTGCTGGTGTTTTTGATCGCCGGGGTGATCGGCATCCTGCTTGGAATGATTAACGCGGCGATCATCCACTTTTTCGAGATCCCCAGCATTATTGCTACGATTGCCACTTTGAATATTTATTACGGCATCCTGACCGTCCTATCGAAAGGGAAGTGGCTTTACGGCTTTCCGGAATGGTTCGCCAAATTTGCGGTGTTACGTGTTTTCACCCTGTATAACGCTGGTGGTGCTCCATACGGGCTCTCGGTGGTGACTGTTATCTGGGGTGGACTGATCCTGGTCGCATGGCTGATCTTGCGTTACACTGTTTTAGGGCGCAGCATCTATGCCCTGGGGGGGAGCGTGGCATCTGCGCAGCGCGCCGGTTTCAACATCCTGTTCATCCGTTTCTTCGTGTTTTCCTTTATGGGAATGGTGGCCGGTTTTGCCAGCGTGATCCAGGCGTTGCTGGTTCAAACCGTGGCTCCCAATTCGCTGGTTGGCAAGGAACTGGACGTATTGGCGGCAGTGATCCTGGGCGGAGCCAGCCTGACGGGCGGACGAGGCACCATCCTGGGCACGTTGCTGGGGGTGGCTTTGATTGGGGTGATGAGCAATGGCCTGACGCTGATGCACGTTCCGTCCTACTGGTATAAGGTGGTCATTGGCCTGGTCATCCTGGCAAGCGTGGGCATCAGCGCTTACCAACACAAACTGTCCTCGCGACAGAAGGTGATTATCGAAGTTGAATAAAGTCGGGAGAATGTATCGTGTGGCGCCGATTTTCTGAACTTGCTATCTTGCTCCTCTTTTTGCTCGTTGTGCTCATCCTGATGGTTTCAATGAACGGGATTGGGTTCCTATCGTTTGACAGCATCCAATCCATGGCTTTCCAGATCCCTGAATTAGGGGTACTGTCGCTGGCAATGATGATCGCCATGTTAACTTCTGGGATCAACCTTTCGATCATCGCCTCGGCCAACCTGGCCGGCATCATCATGGCAATTTTGATCACCCGCTATGTCTCGCCAGAGGCTACTGATCCTGGCAGCGTTGCCCTGGTGTTGCTGGCGATCCTGATCGGGTTGGCTGTTGCTGCATTGATCGGATTATTGAACGGCTATTTGATTGCAGTGCTGGATATTTCTCCCATCCTGGCCACCCTGGGAACGATGATCCTGGTCAGTGGGTTTGCTATTGTCCTGACCAAAGGTTACGTGATTTCTGGCTTTCCGCCTGCCATGTTATTCATTGGCAATGGGGTTATCCTGGGCATCCCGGTGCCAATTTTGATCTTCCTGGCCTGTGCGGTTTTCATGGCGATCTTGCTGCAGCGCACGCCGCTAGGCACACGGATCTATTTGATTGGCTCCAACCCTACGGCGTGCTTCTTTTCGGGGGTTAACAATCGTTCGGTGTTGATCCGCACTTATTTCATCTCAGGATTGCTTGCCGGGATTGCCTCAGCGATCATGATCTCGCGTTTCAATTCGGCCAAGGCCGATTATGGCGAGTCCTACTTGCTGCTCACAGTCCTGGCTTCGGTGCTGGGTGGGGTCAGTGCGGCCGGCGGATTTGGGCGGGTTTCCGGTTTACTGGTGGCCCTGGTGATTCTGCAGGTAATTTCCAGCGGGCTGAACCTGATGGGCGTGAGCAATTTTCTGACCATCGCCCTGTGGGGCATCGTGTTGATTCTGGTAATGGTCGTCAAATTTCTAGTTGAGAACAGGCAACTCAGGAGCAGGACGGAATGAACACATTACTTGGCATCGACCTGGGGACCACCGGACTTAAGGTGACGCTCTTTAGTGAAACGGGGGCGCTGATCGATTCAGCGTACTGCGAATACCCGATTTCGACTCCTCGGCCGGGTTACGCGGAACAGAACCCACTGGATTGGTGGAACGGATTTGTCTCTGCCTGCCAGAGCCTGAAAGCCAGGCGGCCGGAGCAGTTTGGCGCGATGGCAGGGATCGGCATCTGTGGGCAGATGCATACGCAAGTTTATCTGGACGGTGAAGACCGTATCCTCAGGCCGGCGATCACCTGGATGGACCAACGCTCCAGCCAGATCGTCAGCCGGATCCAGCAAGACGACTTGGCGCGGGAGTTGATCTTCCGCGAGACGTATAACTTCGCTTCCACGACCTACACGGCTCCACAGGTGCGCTGGGTGATCGAAAACCAGCCCGAGGTGTGGGAACAAACGGCGAGCATCCTGGTGGCCAAAGATTACCTGAAATACCGGCTGACGGGTGTGAAGGCTATCGACTACGCTGAGGCCAGCGGGACGTTGTTGTTCAATGTCGGTAAAGAGGCATGGTCGCAGGAGGCTTTTGACTACTTTGGCATTTCGCGCAGCTTATTCCCGGATGTGTTGCCATCGGATACGATCATCGGACGGGTGAGCAGGCTGGCGTCGGAACAGACCGGTATCAAGGAAGGAACGCCGGTGGCCAACGGCAGCTCGGATAACTCCGCCTCGGCGCTGGGGGCCGGCATGGTAAGGCCCGGGCAGGTCACGCTGATCATCGGCACGGCGGGCGTCATCACGGTCTGTTCGGACAAGCCGCTGGTTGACACACAAAACCGTACGCTTTGCTGGCATTACTGTTTGCCGGGCCGCTGGGTGACCCTGGGAATTATGCAGACTGCCGGGGAGTCGCTGAACTGGTTCAAAAATGGTTTCGATCGCCAGGAGGATACCGATCTCCAATCGGGGGATATCTTCGAGCGATACAACCAGGAAATCGAGCCTGTGCCAGATGGTTGTAATGGCCTGATTTTCCTGCCGTATCTCAACGGAGAGCGGACCCCGTATTGGGACCCTTATGCGCGGGGAGTTTTTTATGGGGTTAACCTGACCTCAGAGAAGGCCCATTTCATTAAATCGCTCATGGAAGGCGTCTCTTTTGGCTTAAGGAATAACATCGAGACGGTTGAATCGTTGGGTATTACGATCAGGGAGATCCGTGCGGTTGGAGGTGGGTTGAAAAGCCGTATATGGCTCGAAACGCTTGGCAAAATCTTGCGCAAACCGCTCGCTACGGTCAGCGTGCGGGATACGGCCAATCTGGGCAACATCTTGTTGTGTGGGAAGGCATTGGGAATCTTTTCTTCGTATGAAGAGATTGTCCCCAGCCTGGCTACTGCGGATGCGGAGATTTATTTCCCTGAAGGTGAAAAGGTGTACGAAGCTCAATACCGTGTCTTTTTGAAGCTTTACGAACAACTCCGGGACGTTTTTCGCATGTCTGCCGGTTAGCTCAAGCGCACCCTATCGGCTCTTGGATGGCTCGATATGGAACAGGACGATTTCCGCTTAATGATCAAGGTTGCCAAGCTATATTATGAGAATAGCTTGACCCAGGAAGTGATTTCCGATCGCCTGCGCATTTCAAGACCGCGGGTTTCCAGAATTCTCAACCAGGCGCGTGAAGCCGGGATTGTCCAATTCAAAATTGCAATGATGCCGGGCGTTTACGCTGAGCTGGAGCGCGAGATTGAATCGCGCTATGGCCTGGATGAAACGATCGTGATTGAAGTAGCTGAGCCCGATTCACACATGGTTGTCGCTCGCGAGCTGGGGAAAGCTGCAGCAGAATATTTCAACCGGACAGTGCAGAATGGCGACGTGATTGGCTTCACCTGGGGCGAGACCCTGGCAAGCATGATCGATAACCTGCCGGCGGGCAAAAAGCAAGACGCGATTGTGGCCCAGATGGTGGGGGGATTGGGCGATCCGGCGAAGGAAAGCCATGCGACGGATATTGTCCGGCGCATATCCCAGAAACTGGATACAACGCTCAGCTTGATCCCCGCACCTGGCATCGTCAATTCGCGCGAGGTGGCGTACTTGTTGAAAGCGGAGCGATTTATCGATCAGGCGATCCAGATGGCGAGGACAGCAAATATCGTCTTCGCCGGGTTGGGCGCATTGAATGCCCAGGCGACATATATGCGTGATGAAAGCATCATCACCTGGGAGGAAGTTAAACCATTGATCGAACGCGGGGCGGTGGGGGAGATCGGTTTGCATTTCTTCGATATCAATGGCAACCCGGTGCAATCCGATGTGGACGATCGGATCATCGGGGTGGATCTGGAAGATTTCCGGACCTTGCCGCGGGTGATTGGGGTCGCCGGGGGCAGAGAGAAAATTCAGGCGATCCTGGGAGCAGTGCGGGGAGGATATCTTAAAACTTTGATCACTGACCTGGAGTGCGCCAGGTTTCTCCTTGAGTCTGCTTAGCCTCGGGCCTCGACCGGCCCTGATCTAGGGGCAGGCATTTTCCTGGTGCTGTTCGTAGGTTTCGGCGAAGTTGTGCTTGCCGGAGCCATCACAAGCAGCGCGGAAGTACAGGTAGCGAGTTTGGGCAGGGAAGGCGACCGCATGCAGGGCGCTCGGGCCGGGGTTGGCAATGGGAGAGGGTGGGAGCCCCGGGTAGATGTAGGTGTTATAAGGCGAGTCGATCTTCAAGTCATCCAGGCTCAAGGGACTTTTCCACCAGGCGCCGCCCGGCGGGGGATTGGTAGAGGCCAGGCTGTATTGAACGGTGGGGTCGGAATCCAGTTTCATGCCGGCCTGCAGGCGGTTGAGAAAGACGGAGGCGATGGTGGGCATTTCATCTTCCACCACTGCTTCGCGCTGGACGATGGAGGCCAGGGTGACCGCTTCGTATAAGCTCAGGTTTTGCTGCTGGTAGCCTTGAAGCAGGCTGGCATCTACTTTGATCTGGAAATTTGCCAGGATGGTCTTGAGAAAATCTTCAACGCTGACCTGGCGCGGCAGCCGATATTGGTCAGGCAACAGGAAGCCTTCCAGAGATGCGCCAGCCGGGATCTGGTTTTCCAGCATTGCGGGCAGGAGTGGATGAGCGGCTGCATCGAGAAATGTTTGCGGAGAAAAGCTCAGGCCCGAAGTGGGCAAGGAGGCAGCGATCTCCTCCAGACGCCAGCCGGGCAAGATGCGAAAGGTGATCTCCGCAGGAGTGGCATCTTGCAAGGCGTGAGCGATTTCCAGCGGGGTCATGCGCGGGCTGAGACTGTAATCGCCGGCCTGGACGCTGGTATCCAACCCGGTGTAGACCAGATAGTTGCGCAGCGCGCTGGCGTCGGCAACGAAGCCTTCGTCTTCCAGGCGGCGAGCGATTGCCGATGTGGATTCACCGATCTGTACCTGGAAAGGGCGCGAGGCAGCAAACTGGCTGAGAGGCGTCGTCAGGGTTTGTTTCTGGGATAACAGTTGAGCGGACAGGTAAATTCTCTGGAACGAACCCAGGGACGCTGACGGCGGGCCAAAGGCTTGCCTGGCGCGGGCCGGCAACTGGACGAAACCAACGTAGGCAGAGGCCACGACCAGGCAGGCGCAGCCCAGGACTAACAACAGGAATATGAGAAGCGGCAGGCGTTTCACGGCTTGAAGCGTTTCCCGGTTTCTGCCTACTGTCCGTTGCCTGGCTGGTAGGCATCCAGGTAGGTCTGCAAGATGTAGGTGGCGGCCAGGTCATCCAGGTGACCGCGGCGTTTGCGGCGGGAGGCGCCCAGGGCGATCCGGGCGGCGCGGGCGGCCTGGGTGCTGCCGCTTTCGTCCCACAACTCAACCGGCACCTGGGTCTGAATGCGAATGGCGGCTGCCAGGCGGGAGGCGCGCCGGCTTTGCACGGTAGGCTGGTTATCGTCGTCCAGGGCCTGGCCGACGATGATCCGGCCTGCCTGGTGCTCGTGGGCCAGTTGAGCGATGCTGGCGGCATCGACCGGGCGCGAAATGTGTTTCAACACGGTCAGCGGGTTGGCAATGGTGCCGGTGGGGTCACTCAAGGCGACGCCGATGTTTTTTTCTCCAGGGTCGATAGCGAGGATACGCATGGCAGTAGAACAGATTACAGTAGCCGGGATACAGACAGGTGATTATGGGACCGGTTGGTGATGGATGGCGATGCGGAAGGGCAGAATGGGGAGACGCGGCCACCAGGAGGGGGTGAGAGTGATGCCGGGCGGTTCTTCGAGGGGCAGGGAGTCTTGCATGCGCCCGGCCGCCTGGGCAACCGAACGCCCCAGGGCCAACTGTATGGCTTGCGGCTCAGAAAGCTGGGCCACGACCTGGCGGTTGGCGTGCAATTTCCAGCGAACCGTCTCGTTTTCGCCGGGTGAGGGCGGGGTGAGCACTTCTATCTGAAGGGTTCCGTCATCGGGGATGAAACCGGGCTGCAGGTTGGCGTCGAACACGGTTTTTACCAGGGTGTGCAAATCCTGGGCAGAAACGACCAGGGCCTGATATTCCAACCTTTGGCTCAGGCTGAGACGGTCGGACGGCTGGCCTTCGCCGGGTTGGAAGTCTGTCTCGAGGGTGTTCACCAGATTGAGGCTGGTAGGGATGAGCAAGTCGCCTTCGGGCAAGATAGTTTGCAACTCGTGCAAAGCAGTTTCTTGAAGCGCTTTTTGCAGCCGTTCGGCAAGCTGCTGGCGATCCCTGGCGCCAGGGGCAGGTTCCTGGCGATCCGTGCCCCGGTAGGTCGGCGAAGGGTTGGTCACGCTGACACGGGTACCCAGCAGATTCTCGAGGGCGGTCAGACTGCCGGCAGGCAGGTTGCCTTGCGTCCCAGGGGCCAGGGCGGTTACCGGCAAGGTCAAGGTGGTCCCTGGACCAGGGGGAATTTGCCCGGGGCGAGTGACCGCGAAGCGTTGCAGTTTGGTCGCCTGGTTGCGCACTACGGTCCCGGAAGGGATATCGACCGGCCCATCCGTCAGGTTGGTGAAGACCACCTCCCCAACAGCAAGCTGGTCGGGGAGATGAAGGATCTCGCTGGAAGGGATCGAATCGCGCCCCTCGACGGTCACTTTCACCCAATGGGATGGCACCGCGCCGGCGATATTGACCTGATTGACCTGGGGACTGGTCCAGGCATCGATGACGACCTCTTGAACACGGGTCTGCGGGATCAGGTTTACCTGCGCCGAGGGCAGCAAGGTGGCGGCGATGGAAAGGACAGCCAACACGCCCAGGGTGAAGATGCCCAGCCTGGCCAGCGGACTGAAGCGGTGCGAGGTTGTTTCGGGCTGAGCTGGGAGACCTGGCGGGCGTTCTGCAAGAGGGGCAGATGGAGGCTTGCGAAAGCGGCGAGGCAGGCGCCAGTTGTCGTTTTGCGCCTGGCGTACGTTTTTGAATACGGGGATGCCCAGGCGCAGCGCCTGGTAGCGCGCCTCGCGATCGTGAGTGGCCAGGGCAAGTTGAGCGCCCAGGGCGGTCGCTTTGCGCTGCAAGAGGACCAGATCCAGGCGACGGTTGAGCAGCGCCTTATGTTCGGGCCACACCAGCAGGATACGCCCGCCTTTGGCCCAATTCATTTTATCGCGGGCGGATACGAGGTCATCGTAATGTTCGAGCTGGATGATGAACGTTTTCATTACGCGTCAACTTGCGCTTTGATCGCTTTGAACAAGCCGAATATGCCTCCCAGGGTGATGCTCAACCCGGCGAGCACTGCCCAGGGCGCGTTGCGCATCGGGTCCCTGGCTTCAACCGGAATGGCAGCCGGGTTGCCGGCCTGGTAGGCTTCAATGGCAGTGGTGACCAGGTATATTTCCCTCAGGCCGGCGTAAGCCAGGAGCAAGCCGACGATAATGGCGATGACGGCAAGCGGAATGATGATCCTGTTCTGGCGGCCGGTTAGCTTCTTGCGGTTTTGCGTGGCGATGCGGGCGACGATACGCTGAGCTTCGTCCCAGTTGAGGTTCTCGCGTTCGCATACCATCATAACGACGTCGCTCTGTTTGGAGGATTTCGTCAGAGCGCGCAGGACGAACGCCTCGAGTTCAGGATCGGGCTGCTGCGACATCGCCGGAGCAGGCGCCTGCCAGGACGGGGTGCTGGCAGGCGGTGGCGACCAGGATGTGTTCGCCGGTGATGGTTGGGCAGGTTGCCAGGTGCTCTCCGGCGCTGGCTGAGGAGGAAGCGGTATTTCCTTCTTGGGGGACGGACGAGGAGAAAGCGGCGCAGGAGCGGCCTGAGCGGATTGCACAAGCTGTGCGTTGTGTTGGACGAGCGCCTCGCTCATCGGCTGGGTGGCGGCATGCGTGTGCTGGGCGATGGTCTGGGTTACAAATTTATCGGTCAGATCGGCGGGGGCACCAAGCAATACGCTCAGGCGGATGGCAATGTCTGCTGGTTTGGCGCCCTGGGCATATTCTCGCAGGATGAAGGCGATGGCTTCTTGTTTGTCCATAGGATTATTTTTTGTGATGTGTCATTGCCGAAGCGTTCGATCCGGCGCTCAGGCGCCCTGGGATTGGGAAGGGTGAAACTGGCAAATGGCCTGGATAACCTGTTGCTGGTCGGTATCGCTGAGGTCATTATACATCGGAAGACGCACCAGGCGGTCGCTGATCTGCTCTGTAACCGGGCAATCGCCGGGTTTTCCACCGTAGCGGGTGCCCATTTCTGAAATATGCAACGGCAGGTAGTGGAATACGGCCAAAATGCCGTTGGCTTTCAAATGGGCGATGAATGCCTGGCGGTCTTCCAGCGAAGGCAGCAGCAGGTAGAACATGTGGTAGGGCTGTTCACAGGACTGCGGGGTATAAGGCAGGCGGACGGAGTTTTCCTCTGCCCAATCGGACAGCCCGGTGTAGTAGGTCTGCCAGATGCGCCCGCGCTTTTCCTGGATGGTGGCATGCGCTTCAAGCTGGGCATACAAGAAGGCGGCTAAAATGTCGGAGGGCAGGTAGCTGGAGCCCATATCGACCCAGGTGTATTTGTCCACCTGGCCGCGGAAGAAGCGGCTGCGGTCGGTGCCTTTTTCGCGCAGGATCTCGGCGCGTTCGATCCATCCAGGATCGTTGATCAGGAGAGCGCCGCCTTCGCCGCAGGTGATGTTTTTGGTTTCGTGGAAACTTTGAGTCGCCAGACTGCCGAAGGTGCCCAGGTAATGGCCTTTGTATTTGCCGAACAGGCCGTGAGCGTTGTCTTCGATGACGGGCAAGTTGTGGCGAGCAGCGATCTGCAGGATGGCGTCCATCTCACAACCTACACCAGCGTAATGGACGACGACGATGGCGCGCGTGCGGGGGGTGATCAGGCTTTCCAGGCGATTTTCGTCAAGGTTGAGCGTGTCGCTACGGATATCGGCGAATACCGGGCGGGCGCCGCGGATGACGTAAGCATTTACCGTGGAGACAAAGGTAAATGAAGGCAGGATCACCTCGTCGCCTTCGTGCAGGTCGAGCAGGAAAGCGGTCATCTCCAGGGCGTGGGTGCAGGAGGTGGTGAGCAACGCCCGGCGGACCCCCAGGTGTCCTTCCAGCCAGGCATGGCACCGGCGGCTGAATGGCCCGTCGCCAGAAATATGCTGGTTCGCAACAGCCTGGGCCATGTAGGCCATTTCTTGCCCGGCCAGGCAGGCGCGGTTGAAGGGAATGCGGTAGGGAGGTGGCAGGTGGTTGGGTGTCAAGGGTCAAAAGCTCCGGATAGCAGACAGGATGCAATGGCTGGCCCGTGAGGTCAAGGCGCGGGCGGGGCGAACCATTTGTGGTAATAGAGATGACAGGCCCGGGTGAGGAAGCCGTGGCGTTGGATCATGCGTTGCGTGGTCACGTTGCGGCCCTGGGTCATGACCCAGATGTAAGGGATACCCCGCTCGACGCACCAATCCATGCCGCTGCGAAATAGTTCTTGCCCAACACCGAAACGGCGAGCCGATTCTCGGACACCGGTCAATTCGTACTGGCACTCTTTGCCCTGGTTGACAAGCACGCCGGTAATATAGCCGAGCACTTCGCCGTCTTTTTCGGCTACCAGGACCATCTCGGCACCGCCGCTGAAGCTCTTCTTTGTCCAGGTCTGGTAGTAACGCTGCCAGTCCTGTTCAAGGAAGTGACGGTCGAAGTAGAAGCGTGAATCGACATAACTGTTTTGGGCGATTTCCTGGACGGCCGGGATATCTTCGGGGCGACCGGAACGGATGATCACCTCTTCCGTTGCCTTCGGGCGAGTCTCCGGCTGCCAGTCTTTCAGATTGCGCTCGAAGGTGAGGCGCACTTCAACCAGGTTGAAGCCGTGGGTTTCGGCGAGGAAAACAGTCTGGGGGTCATCCGAGTCGGCCTGGAAGTACAGGCACTGGACGGCGTTTTGTTCGCTCCAGCCGACGATTTGTTCGAGAAGCCCAGGGGTCAGGCGACTGCCCTGGACACGGGCGATACGATAACCGAAGAAACCGGTATCCCATTCTAATAACTGGCAGGGTGAAGGGGTGATAGTCATTTTGTCTCGTCGCGGATCACGTAGGTGGGTTTTTCCATGATGCGGAAATGGATGCGGGCCAGGTATTCGCCGATAATGCCCAGGGCAAAAAGCTGCGCGCCGGAGAAGATGGCGATGATGGATGCCAGAAAGGGGAAACCTGGCACACTGCCGCCCTGGATCAGGTAACGGCCGATCACGTAGAACAGCACCAGGATGCCGAAGGCGGCGAAGGCGAAGCCCATCCAACTGGCCAACTGCAGGGGCAGCACGGTGAAGCCGGTGACCATGTTGGCGGCATGGAGCAGCAACTTGCGGAAGGTGTAGTTAGACCGGCCAACCTGGCGTGGGGCGTGCTGCGTAGGAACGGTAGCGAAGTGGGTGGTTCCCCAGGAGAGCAGCACGTCCAGGATGACGAAAGGGCTCTGGTAGCTGGCGAAGGCACGGCGCACTTCGGTGCGAAAGGCCCGGAAAGCGCTCACTTTGCGGGCGTTTTCCACGCCCATGGTGCCCTGCAGAGCCAGACGGGTGATGTAAGATGCCAGGTTGCGCCACAGGCTGTGGCGCTGGTGCAGCGGCGTGCCATAGACGACATCCTGTCCATCGGCAAGCGGCACAAGGAGTTTGGGGATCTCTTCGGGCGGGTGCTGAAGGTCGTCATCCAGGGTAATGGCAATCGCATAACGAGCGGCGCGCACGCCGCAAAGCAGGGCGTTATGCTGGCCATAGTTACGCATCAGGTTGATCCCCAATACCCAGGGATATTGCTGGTTCAGACGGCCAATGGCGGCCCAGCTTTGATCGCGGCTGCCGTCATTGACCAGGATGACTTCATAAGGCACCTGGAGCGATTCCAGAACGGGCTGCAGGCGCATAACCAATTCATCCAATGTGTGCTCGCTGTTGTAAACGGGCACGACCACGGAAAGTCCATTGGGAAGTTTCATTGCATCGACCATGATTTATTCCAGGGGGATTTTACACCCAAAGTCGTTATTGATCCGGGTGAGGGCAGATTTTTGAGCGGAATCGGGGGGCGTATTGGCGGCGATGCGCTGCCAGGTATCGCAAAGCGGGTAGCGGGTCTTGTCCCAGATCTGGATGGCCTGGGCGGTCAACTGCAGCGCTTTCTCCCATTGGCCGGTGTGGGCATAGGCTTCGACGAATGGGATCAGCTCGGAGACATTCTTTTCGGTGAAGTGGCGGGTCAGCTTGATGGCCTGATCGGCGGATCGGGCGGCTTCATTCCAGTTGCCCAACTGGTTGTATAACTCGGCCTTCTCGAAGTAATAACACCAGCCATGCGCCGGCTCGGGTCCCAGCAGTTGATCCAGCAAGGCAGGCAGCGCACCGGTCCCCGGCTGGATCAGATCCAGCCGGGAGAGCGGTGTGGCTTCTTTTATATACAATGGCCGGACAGGCAGGAAGCGATCAATACCGGGGTCGAGCACTTTCAGGCAACGCGGCGGGTCGTAGAAGAACACGATTGCCTGGCTGGTGGAGCCTTTGAAGGTTTTGGCCCGGTAAAACATGTTGATCGGAATATCCGGCTGGATGGCGGGCAGGCCCTTGTTCAGACGGGCCTCGATGTCGTAGAGCAGATAGGACATCTGGCGAGAGGTGTTATCGGGATCGTAAATCCAGTTCAGCGGAGCGCTGAGCGAATTGTCGGTATAGTAAGTGAAAGGAATTTCGGATGTCATCAGCGTGGTGCCGGGCCGGATGGCAGGAACACGCCATGCCAACTGCCAGAAGAAATTGCGCTGGGAAAGCCATTCCTGGCGGTAGAGCAGGCGCTGCTGGAACTGAAGCGTAACCGATAGGCTCACCAGTATCCCCAGGAGCAGCGCGCTCTGCAGGTAGGCGCGGGTCAGCAGGCCAACCAGTCCGGCCGCCAGGAGCGAGGTGCCGAGCACGGTGATCAGAGTGAAACGATCGAAGGGAAAGAGAAGCTCAATGTGCAGGTCGGTGACCCAGATGCTCCAACCGCTGACCAGGAAGGCATATACGCCAAGCAGGATGGCCTGCAGGGCCCAACGTTGATCCAGTTGGGCAGCCGCCAGACGCCGGGTGATGCGGCCAAGGATGGTCTTGCCGGGGCGCGAGGTACCGGGCTGCGCGGATGGCTGTTGGGCGGGCGACTGGCCTCTCCCGGCGCGGCCGGTTTCGGCGCGCAGCGAAAAGAACAGCACCAGGGCAAAGGCGGCCAGGACGGCTGCGGCTCCTTGCAGCAGCACGTTGGAGTCGAAATCTTTCAGGAAGCGAACGTCCAGCCCGTGATACCAGGCCTGGAAATTCACTTCGATAAAATCCCCGCCGATGGCGGCTAACAGCGTGCGCATGGTTTCCAATGGGGCGGAACTAAGCTGGCTGAACAGCAGAAGCTGACCACGCGGAGAGCGGCTGAAGAAGACCCGGTAAACCAGGAAAGGGATGGCAACCATCAGGTAGGGGAGACAGAGGATGGATAGACCGTAGATTGTGGACAGGAAACGGGAGATAGGGGACCTGGAGGCTGATGATTGATGTGATTGATGATTGATGGTCGTTGACAGCAGACGAGAGACGGGAGATGGGAAATGGGTATGGCGAGCGCCGGGAGGTTCAGTATCTGGCGCCGGGTAAGGCGAGGCTGCCTGCAATACGATCCATAAGAGGGCCGGGCGGAGGAGCTCCAGGCCGAAGAAATATTCAGTGGTGAACATGCTGAAGGCCGAAGCCGCCAGGGAGGCAGCCATCAGCGGCCAGAGCCAGCGCGGCCGGCGGTAGGCCCAGACCATGCTGCCCAGGGAGAAAATAAACAGGGCGAAGACCAGGAAGCCGTTGCTGTAGGTTACGGCGATATATTGCTGGCTGAAGCCCGGGTAAACAGCGAAGAGCATGGCGACCCAGAGAACCTGGCGGGGGAATTTGGGCCAGACGCCGCGCAACGTCCACCACCAGGCCAGGCTGGCCAGGAAGCGAGCGAATATCGAGAGCACCTGCCAGTTCAGTGGCGACTTACCCATCAGCGGCGTGGTCAGCATGAAGATCCAGGCCAGCAGCGGGCGGTCGACGGCGAAGCTTTCGCGATACCCGCCGGGGCCCCACATGTGCAGGAACCAGATGGAAGGCCAGTCATCCCAATAGAAGCCCAGGCGATGGACCAGAGGCACAAAGGCGACGGCGCACAGGATGAACAGCGCCAGAGGAGCCAGGAACGTACGGCGGGAGGAGGGTGTTTCGGGGGTGAGGGTCATTCGGCAGGTGTGTCAGGTGTCAGGCGTCAGGTGTCAGGTATCAGGTATCAGCTTGCGTGTATGGTGGGGAAGATAGAGGTGACTCAGGGGAGTTCACAGTTTAATTTTTGCTGGACTTGCTCGAGAACGGCCAGCCTTTCGGCGGTGGCAGGTGTGGATTGAGCGATCCGGTACCACAAGTCGCACAACGTCGGGGACATTTTTTCAGAGGCTCTGGCGGCCGACTGAGAGAGACGCCATGCATCTTGCCAGCGCCCAAGGTGGGCATAGCCTTCGATGAAAGGCACCAACTCGGCGGCTTGCTCGCGGCCGGGCTCTGGCTTGATGCGGAGCGCCTGGTCGCCCAGCCTGGCGGCTCGTTCCCAATCCCCTCGCTGGACGGCCAGCTCGGCGTTTTGGAAATCATAACACCAGCCATGTTCCGGTTCGGGGCCAAAGAGGGATGTCAGCATCCCGGTGGGCGGGGCAGCGGCGGGGAGGATCAGCTCGGGCCTGGATAGAGGCAAAGCTTCCAGGACGATGTCCGGTTTGTTGGGCAGGTTGGCATCTCTGGTGGGATCGAGCACTTTCAGGCAGCGGGGCGGTTCGTAGAAGAGAACCAGCGCCTGGGATGTGGAGCCGGTGAAATCGGTGGCCCGGTAGTTTTGCCTTACCGGAAAGCCGGGTTTCAACTCGGGCAATTTGTTTCCCAGGCGGCCAAGCGGATCGTACATCAGATAGGGCATCTGGCGGGAGGCGAGCTGCGGGGCATACAGCCAGTTGAGCGGGGCGCTGAGCGAATTGTCGGTGACGCGCTGGAACTGTGAATTGGGATACAGCACCAGCGTACCGGATTGCAGGGCGGGCACACGCCAGGCCAGTTGCCAGAGAAAGTCTTTTTGCACCATCCAGTCCAGGCGATAGAG
Organism: uncultured Anaerolinea sp.; assembly: GCA_964595435.1. Taxonomy (GTDB): domain Bacteria; phylum Chloroflexota; class Anaerolineae; order Anaerolineales; family UBA4823; genus RBG-16-57-11. The sequence continues at coordinate 95,148 of CAZQQJ010000027.1, forward strand.
CAATGCCTCGCGAAATTGGGCGCCGGCAGCCAGGCCTACCAGGAGCGAAAGCAGGGCGATCTTCAAGAGGGGAGGGCGAACCAGCCATTCGAGCAGCCCGACCAGCAACAGGGAAACACCAAGCATCATGAGCAGGGTGAAACGATCCCAGGGGAAGGCCAGCTCGAGATGCAGGTCGGTGACCCAGATGGGCCAGCCGGAGATCAGCAGGGTGTAGAGGCCGATCAGGGCGGTTATCATGCCCCAGTGCCTGGCAGGGATTGGACGCGGATGAACGCGGATGGACGCGGATGGAGAGGAAGTGCTGGTTGGAAACGGATGAGTATTGATGAGCGTGGACGAGACCTGGTTTTTAAATGACGCGGTGCGAGCGGAGTTGTATAGGTTGCGGAGGAAGAAAAAGGTGAGCAGGCCGGCTGCCAGGATGGCGACCCAATAACCGGCGGCGAGCAAGGTTTTCATCCCAGAGGTGTTCAGGTAGGACAGGGTGCGCACCCAGGCCAGCAGGCTGGACTCGTAAAGATCGATGGCGATGGTTTGGGCCAATGACAGCAAGGCGCCGGCCGGGTCGGCGGCCAGCCGGTCGAAAATGACGATTGCACCGCGCGGGGTGGAATGGGTGACGCGCCAGGCCAGGAAGAGCACATCGGCCAACAGGTAGGGAAGCCAGAGGAGAAGGGTGTGGGAGATGGTAGGCTGTGGACGGGGGGGATGAGATTGGACGCGGGAGGCCTGAAGGCTGGAGGCTGAAATCTGAAAGCTCGACGCGCTCAGGGCGAGCCAGATCAGCACGGGGCGTAGGAGTACCAGGCCGTAGAAGTATTCCAGGGCAAACATGCTGAGCAGGGAGACCAGCACCGAAAGCGCGGTGAGACGCCAGTAACGGGCTGGCCGGCGAACGGCGCGCACCATGAGCGCCAGCCCGATGAAGTAGCTGGCCTGGATGAGAAACTGGTGGCTGTAGGTGATGGGGATGTACTGCTGTAAAAAGCCCGGGTAGACCAGGAACAGGGTGACGGCCCAGACTGCCTGGGTTTTGTGGCGCGGCCAGACCGAGGAAAGCAGCCAGAGCAAAGCCATGCCGCTGAGCCAGCGGGCCAGGATGGCAAACCAATGCCAGGCCAGTACGGATTCACCGATCAGGCCGGTGGTCAGAACGAACAGCCAGCCCTGGACGGGGCGGTCGATGGCGAAGGCGGCGGGGAAAATGCCCGGGCCGAAAAAGTGCAGGAACCAGAGAGAAGGCCAATCGTCCCAATACAAACCCAAGAAAGGAGTGAGCGGTGCGTAGACCACCAGGCACAAGATGAGCAGGCCCAGAGGGATACCCAACCGGGCGCGGCTTTGACAGACGCGCTTCAGAAATGGGACGTGGATGAAGGCGGATGAAGGCGGGAGGCTGTTTTCATCCGCCGGATGGGCGGGCGGCAGGTCGCTGGACGCCGGGTTTGGAAGCGGTTCTGCTGGTGGGTTCATGGCGCCTGGCATTGCAAGGTTTGCTGGACCTGTTCGTAGGTGGCCTGTCCTTGATCATCCAGGGGACCGGCCTGGTAGACGCGCCTCCAGGTAGCGCACAGCGTATGGCGCATGTTTCCCCAGGCGTTATAGGCCTCCTGGGTCAACTCGTAGGCGCGCGGCCAGCGCCCGGTACGGGCGTAGCCCTCGATAAAGGGCACCAGTTCGGGGGCGCTGCGGCGGAAGAATTCTTTGTTCTTTTGCTCGAAGGCCTGGTCGCCCAACGCAGCGACCTCCTCCCAGTCACCTTGTTGGCGGGCAAGGTCGGCTTTTTCATAGAAATAGCACCAGTCGTGGGTTGGCTCCGGGCCGAAAAATTGCAGCGGAGGCGTGGCAGGCGGCTGCACATCGGGCAGGATCAACTCCGGCCGGGAGAGGGTGTATATTTCGCGGAAGAAGCGCGGTTTATCGGGCAGGTACTGGTCGATCTGGGGGTCGATCACCTTGACGCAGCGCCCCGGCGGGCGGTAGAAGACGAGCACGGTTTGCGAAGTGGAGCCTTTGAAGGGCACCACGCGCAGGAATTCGTCGATCTGCATGTCTTTTTCCAGGTCGGGCAGGCCGCGGCTGAGGCGCGATTCGGCGTTGTAGAGCAGGTAGGGCAGGGTATCCTGGTCGAAGTCGGGAGCGTAGGTCCAGTTGACGGTGGTGGTGAGGGAGTTGTCCCAATCGTAGGGGAAGGGCATTTCGGAGGTCAGGATGATGGTGCCGGGCTGCAAAGCGGGCGCTCGCCAGGCCAACTGCCAGAAGAAATCACGCTGCGCCAGCCAGTCTTTGCGGAAAGCCAGGGCGTTCTGGTAGTGCATCCCGGCGGCCAGGCCGGCGAAGATGGAAACCAACAGGATGCTCAGCCAGGGCCGGCGGCTAGTAGAGACGGGGCTGGTAGGGGCAAGTCTCAGACCCGCCCCAACGACGGTTACGGCCTCGAACAGACCGACCAGGAGCAGCGAGGCGCCGAACATCATCGGCAGGGTGAAACGATCCCAGGGGAAGAATAGCTCGATGCGCAGGTCGGTGGGCCAGAAGGGGATGCCGGCGATGAGCAGGGCGTAGAGGCCGATGAGGATGGTTTGCAGGGAAAAATTCGATAGGACGTGGATGGACGCGGACGAACGCGGAGGGTGGGAATTGGATGGGGCGCGGATGAACGCGGATGAACGCGGAGGGCGGGGATTGGATGGGACGCGGAGGGACGCGGAGGGACGCGGAGAAAAGTCGTCCTGTTTCGATGGCCCACCCGGGGCGATTTGCTGTGATGAGGTGGAAATGTGGAGGGCTGCCAGGTATAAAGCCGAAAGGATGGCGACGCTGCCGGCGATCAGCAGGTATTTCAAGACAACGTTGGTATCGTAGGCGGGCAGGGCGGAAAAATCCAGGGTCTGCGCCCAGGCCAGGGCGCTGGATTGGAAGATATCTTCCAGGGCGGTGCGACCCAGCCCGGCCAGAGCGGCAACCGGGGATTCGCGCAAGGCGGCGAAGAGGGTGATGGCGGCGCGGGGGGTGGCGTTCGAGATGCGCCAGGTGAGGAAGGCGAGGTCGATGAGCAGGTAGGGGAGCCAAAGGGCGAGTAGACGATAGACAGTAGATGGTAGCCGGGGGGCGCGAGCGTCGGGTTTGTTGGGGTCAGGCGTCAGGTGAGAGGGAGGCGACACCAACCATAAAAAGACAGGGCGCAGCAGTTCCAGGCCGAAGTAATATTCGGAGGTGAACACCGAATAAGCGCACAGCAGCAGCGAGCCGGCGTACAGGGGCCAGAAGCAGGGCGATTTGTGCAGACGCGCGCGCGCCGCCCAGACCATCATACCCAACGAGACGAAGTACAGGGAGGTGATCAGGAAGGCGTTGCCGTAGGTGATGGCGATGGGCCCCTGTTTGAAGCCGGGATAGACGACGAAGAGCAGCGCCGCCGCGGCAGTTTGCACGGGCCTGTCCGGCCACAGACCGCGCAGCAGCCACCACACGGCCACGCCGGCCAGCCAGCGGGTAAAGACGGCAAAGATCTGCCAGTTCAGCGGCGCCTTGCCCAACAGGCTGGTGGTGAGCACGTAGATGGGGGCGAGCAAGGGGCGGTCGCCGGCGAAAGCTTCTTTGAAGCCGGCCGGGCCGAGGAAGTGGATCGACCAGGCCAGGGTCCAATCGTCCCAGTAGAAACCAAGTTTGGAGGCCATGACGCCGAAGCTGATGGCGCACAGTGCCAGCAGCGCGGCCGGGACGGTCCACAGCGGCAGGCGGCGGCCCCGGATGCGGGCTACCAGGCTGCCCTGTCCAGGATGCTCGAAGGCGTTTCGCATGGCTGATGGTTGCCCCGCGATTGAAGTCGCAGGTGGTTTCCGCGAAGCCCGCTGATACGGGTTGGCAGACGGTGATAACGTTGCAATGGACTGGCCGTGTTTGACGCTGTGGCTGCCGGATGAATCCGGCTGGAAAGCAGCGCGGGTGGCCTGAAAGCCGCATTGATGGGGCGCAGTTGTTTCGCCCGGCGGAGGTGGAGATCTGGCGCGCCCGCTGTGCCCGCCGGGGGGTGAATCGGGCTGGAGGCGAGGGGCATGTTCATCGCCGAACCTGCCAGCGGGGCATCCATTGCGGATGCGCGTCGAATGGTTCAGCTTTGCGGCAACTCATGTACGGAGAGCTGATCACGGGTTACGGATTACGGCTTACTGCTTCTGTTCAGCTTTTCGGCGATCCATGCCGGCACGGCATCCAGCGCCTCGGCCAGTTTGCTGGCGTCCTTGCCGCCGGCCTGGGCCAGGGTAGGTTTGCCGCCGCCGCCGCCGCCCAGGAAGCCGGCGACGTATTTGACCAGTTCGCCGGCGTGCAGGCCGCGTTGGACCAGGTCTTCGGTGACGGAGGCGATGACAAAAGGTTTGCCGTCGCTGCTGACCGAGGCGAGCACGGCCACGCCGCTGGGGTAGCGCTGGCGGAAGCGGTCGCTCAACAGGCGCAGGGCGTCGGCGTCGGCGCCGGGGATGGTAACGGCGAGAACGGGCGTGTCTTTGACCCGGGGGGCATTTTCCAGGTGGCTCTGGAAGGACAGCAAAGCCTGTTGGAAACGCAGCTCCTCGACCTGTTTGCGCGCCTGGGCCAGCTCATCCAGCAACTGTTCGACGCGGGCAGGCGCTTCGTCGGGCATGACGCCCAACAGGCCGGCGGATTGTTTGATGGCTTTGAAGCGCTGCTGCACCAACTGGTAGGCGCCGCGGCCGGTGACGGCTTCGATGCGGCGAATGCCGGCGGCAGCGCTACCTTCGCTGGTGATGAGGAACAGGCCGATATCGCCGGTCTCATCGACGTGCGTGCCGCCGCACAGTTCGTTGGAGAATACCTGCGGCTCACCGATGGTGATGTTGCGCACGATCTCGCCGTATTTTTCGCCGAACAGGGCAGTAGCGCCTTCGCCGATGGCTTGCTGCAGGGGTTTGAAGGCGATATTCAGGTGGTAGTCGCCCAGGATGGCGCGGTTGACGCCGGCCTCGATGCGCTCTAATTCCTCGGGTGTGACTGCCTGGGGGTGGGTGAAGTCGAAGCGCAGGTGGGTGGGCGCGACCAGCGAGCCGGCCTGGCGGGCGTGATCGCCCAACACGGCGTGCAGCTCGGCGTGGAGCAGGTGCGTGGCGGTGTGATTGCGCATGGTGTCCAGGCGGCGCTGCAGGTCGACGCGCGCCAGGGCGGGGTCGCCTACCTTGGGACGGCCGTTCGTCACCTTACCGGCATGAACGATGGCCCCGGCGGCGGGCTTGCGCATTTCGCTGACCTCGATCTGCCAGCCTTTCCCTTCGATCACGCCGCCGTCCGAAACCTGGCCGCCGGACTCGACGTAAAAGCCGGTGCGGGGGAGCAGGATTTCGACTTTATCCCCCGGCATGGCCTCCAGGATGGTTTCGCCGTTCTTGACCAGGGCAAGCACCTCACCTTCGGTTTCCAACCACTTGTAGGGATTGTAAGCCACGCCCTCGGCGGGCAGCTTGCTTTTCAGCTTGAGGTCTTCGAGCAGGTCGCGGTAGAAATCGGCGTCCTCGCCGCCCAGGGGACCGAAGGCCTCGCCAGCGCCGGAGGCGATGCGGTGCTTCTCCATCGCCGCGCGGAAGCCGGCCTCGTCGACTTCCAGGCTGCCCTCGCGGGCAATATCGCGGGTGATTTCCAGGGGCAGGCCGTAGGTGGCGTACAGGTCGAAGGCCTGGTCGCCGGGCAGAACTGCCCCTCCGCCAGCGCGCAGTTTGTCGAACAGATTCTCCAGCTTAGCCAGGCCACTTTCCACAGTGCGTTGGAAGCGCTCTTCCTCGCGGGTCAGGTTGGTGAGAATGGCGCTGCGATTGCGAACCAGCTCAGGGTAGAAAGCGCCATAGTTTTCGATCACCTGCTCGGCCACGTGCGCCAGGAAGGGCCCGTGCAGGCCGATCTTGCTGCCGAAGCGGGCAGCGCGGCGGATGATCATGCGGCAGACGTAGTTGCGCCCGACGTTGCCGGGCACGACGCCATCGGCGATGAGGAAGGAGGCCGAGCGGGTGTGGTCGGCAACCACCCGGTAGGGGGTCAGGTTGGCGTCCATTTCGGCGTCGCTGTGCCCGGTCAGCTCCTGTGTCGCGCGCAGCAAGGGCAGGAGCAGGTCGGTCTTGTAGTTCGAGTCGGTGTCTTGCAGCACCGAGACGATGCGCTCCAGGCCCATGCCGGTATCGACGTGGGTGGCAGGGAGAGGCTCCAGCGAGTTCGGGCCGGTGCGATTATATTGAATGAAGACCAGGTTCCACAGCTCGAGGAAACGAGTGCAGTCGCCGTTGACGCCGCACACGTGGCCGGGGGCGTTCTGCTGATTGCAGTACGCCGGGCCGCGGTCGATATGGATCTCGCTGCACGGGCCGCAGGGGCCGGTCTCGGCCATCTCCCAGAAGTTATCCTTGCGCCCGAAGTACAGCACGTGATCGGGGTTGATGCCGGGTTGGGCGCGCCAGCAGGCGGCGGCTTCTTCGTCGGTGGGAATCTGGCCTTTCTCGTCCTTGAAACAGGTGGCCCACAGGTCTTCCTTGCGCAGGCCCCACACGTCGGTGAGCAACTGCCAGGCCCAGGCGATGGCTTCTTTTTTGTAGTAATCGCCAAACGACCAGTTGCCGAGCATCTCGAAGAAGGTGTGATGAGTGTTGTCGCGGCCGACGTCGTCCAGGTCGTTGTGCTTGCCGGCCACGCGCATGCACTTCTGCGAGTTGGCGGCGCGGGTATAGGGGCGCTTGTCGGTGCCGAGGAAGACGTCTTTGAACTGCACCATGCCGGCGTTGGTAAACAGCAAGGTCTGGTCGCCGCCAGGGACGAGGGAAGACGAGGGGACGAAGGTATGGTTGTGCTCGATGAAGAAATCGATAAAGTCTTGACGGATTTGGGCTCCGGTTAAAGGCTTGGGCATGGTACGTACTCCAGAAGGGATTGGTATGATAGCCTTGCAATTATACCAAAGAAGGGTGATGGGCAATGGGGATTGGGCGCTCAGGCGCCTGGGCGCCAGGGGATAAGCTGCCCGGGCATCTGCACGATCAAACTGGATTGGCGCGTCTCTGCCTGGCAGCCATCCATGCCAGTTTGGCGAGGGTACTGTCAACACAAAGCGCAAGACTTACGTCTCATAATAATTGTTCCCACAGATTTCCTCTCTCCACCGGCGCGCCGTGGGCGGGGCAGACCCAGCGGAAGGGGAAGGCGGCTATCTTCCGGGCCGATTCTTTCACCAGGGCCGTATCCCAGGTCATGAGGGCAGGCGAAAGGCGAAGCTGTCCCCTCAGGCCAACCACCAGATCCCCGGCAAAGAGCACGTCCTTGTACAGCAGGCAGACATGACCGGGGGTGTGGCCGGGCGTGGGGATGATCTTCAATCCCTGCATCTCGTTTTCTGGGGGAAATGGGTGCACCTGAGCGGGTATTTCCGCCCGCATGAGCAAAGCGGCGAACCGTTTAATGCCCGGCCGAGGCTTTTGTCCAAGGATATAGGGAAGATCGATCTGCGGCGCCCAGACTTGCGCGCCTGTCGCCCGCTCGAGATAAGCGGCATTGCCAATGTGATCGACATCGTGATGGGTGATCAAGATGTGCCGGACGTCTTTCGGCTCCACGTTCAGCGAACCCAATTCATCCATGATCTTTTGCCCCTGCCCCGGATGTCCCGTGTCGACCAGGATCGCCGTGGGTCCGAGGATCACGTAAGCGTAGTTGCCGCGGGTCGATTCCAATGCGTAAACATCATCTGTAATTTTCATGCCAGCGCCTTCCGTTTGGTATATTGGGGTATATTGCTTATTTTTTCTCTAATTCTGCCAGGCACTCTTCGGCCCACTGGATCAAGGCCTGGTTGCTCAACTGCGCTCTGCGAGCGATAAAACGCATTCCAATCTCCTCATTCTCCCCCGGGGTTTTGAATGCGGCGATGATTTCGGTGATTTTTTTCTTGTTGTCGACCATCGCCTGGGCAAAGGCCTGTCTTTCTTCCAGGAAACGCTCGAATTGTTTCTTAAGTTGAGCCCGGCTCAGTTTGCCGCCGAAGAAAATCCGCAGGGCAAACTCGTCGCGCCTGGGGGTGGACAACGATTCTGGAAACTGGACCAGCCAGGCATCGAACGCTCTCTGCCCTTCCGGCGTGATGCTGTAGACGCGTTTATCCGGCCGGTCGTCCTGTTCCTGGATGGTGGAGGACACGTAGCCCTTCTTTTCCAGCACGCCCAGCTCGCGGTAGATCTGGCTCAAGCTGGCATTCCAGAAACTGTTGATGGCTTTATCGAGGATCTTTCCCAGGAGATAGCCGTTCAACGGGAAATAGGTCAGGATACCCAGGATGGCATATTGAAGGTTCATCGTTTACCTATATCACTTGTATTATATAATATATTCTATATTATTACACAAGTTGTATATCGAGTCAAGAGGGGACGTTTCTTGTTTAGTTGATCAGGCACTCAGGCGCTTAGGTCGGCACCTCGACGGTTTTGCCTGGCCCGCAGAGTGAGAGCGGTTTTTTTATGTGTAAATTGCGGGCGAAGCCCGCAATTTACACATAAATGGTGGTTTCCACCGCGGGGCTGCTCTTGTCGTATAATGGGTATGCAACTCAGGAGGCGCGTATGGATGCACAGGCGGTGGCGATGCTGGCGGCCATGTTGGGGCCGGCGCTGTTCAAGGCGTTCGAGAAGGTGCTGGAGAAGGGGGTGGTCGATCCGGCGCTGGAGAAGGGGCTGGAGCCGTTCCAGAAGTGGCTGACCGGCGGGTACGACCGGGCGAAAGACGCCGAGGCGCTGCGCGGCGCGGTGGGGGCGGCGCTGGACGACCTGGAGAAAGACCAGCAGGTGGGTGGCTACGGCCGGCTGGTGGCGTCGCTCAAGCTAACCGGGCTGGACGAGAAGCAGTTGGACCTGCTGGCGGCGGCGGCGGTGGAGATGGCCGATTTCCGCCCCGAGGCGCTGCCGCTGGGATTGCTGAATGCATTGGACCTGGATGAAACGCGCCGCGACCTGCTGGCGCGCTTTCTTTTCTATCTGCACCGCCGCCTGGCAGGCGTGGAGAAATACAAAGATGGCGTCGCCCTGGCCGACCGTCTGGCCGGGCGCGGGCTGCTGGCTGGCCTGACGCAGCAGGTGATCGCGCTACAGGCGCGCGCCGATCGCCTGGTGAGCATCGAAGACGCGCTGATCGGCGAACGGCGGCTGCTGCCGGCCGGCGAGGATGCCCGGGCGCTGCGCATTTACCTGGAGACGATGCGGCAGTCGTGCGGCGACCTGAACCTGCCCTTGATCCGCAAGCGTTCGGGCGAGGCGGTGCAGGCTAACTTGAAGCAATTCTTTGTGCCGCTACGGCTACGCGATGCGCGAGCTGAGAGGCGCAGCAGCGAGCGCCGGAGCAGAAAATCCGGCCGGTTGAGTATGGCCGACCGACAGTTTGAACAAGAAGGGGGTGGGGCGGAACGCCCGGCCGGAATGGGTGATCTGCTCAACCGTTATACAACCTTTATTTTGATTGGGCCGCCAGGCTGCGGCAAGTCCACTTTGCTGCACCGTGTGGCGCTGGCCTTCGCCGAAGGGCGCGCCGGGGAGGACCTGGGCTGGGCAGGCAAGCCGCTGCTGCCCGTGCTGGCGCGCCTGCGCAACTTCGGCGCTTTTCTGAGCCAGCGGGCGGGCGATTTCCCCGAGCCGGCGCCCGGCGCGCTGGTGGCTTATCTGGACCGGTATTTCCGCGTCGGGCTGCGCAAGCCGCTCACCGCGGATTTCTTCGACCGCCGCCTGGCGGAGGGCGGCTGCCTGGTGCTGCTGGACGGGCTGGACGAGGTGTCCGAAAACCGCGCCCAGGTGGCGCAGCAGGTGAACGCCTTTGCCGCCCCTTACGCCCGGCTGGGCAACCGCATCGGCCTGGCGTCTCGCCCGCGCGGTTACGAGAGCGTCGAATGGCACCTGCGCCCGGCGGGGCTGGCCGAGGCGGACGTGCTGCCGCTGGACCAGGCGGGCATTCGCCAGCTTACCGGCAACCTGCTGGCGTTGATCGAAGCCAACGCCCGGCAGCGCGGGCGCGACGCCGAACGGCTGGCGCAGGCGATCTTCAACTCCGCTGAGCTGACCGAGGTGGCAGGCACCCCGCTGTTCTGCTCGGCGCTGGTGCAGGTGTACAAATATCACGGGGCGGAGCTGCCGCAGCGGCGGGTGGATGTATTCGACGAGATCGTGGATCTGCTGCTGGGCTTCTGGCGGGCGCAGCAGAGCCAGATGGCGGACGCCGAACGGCTGGCCAAGGAAGACGGCACCGGGCGGCAATTTCGCGATCTGAACGAGGCGGTGATGGCCAAGCGCCGCCGGTTGTGCCACCTGGCTTACCAGATGCAGGAGAACCGCCAGGCGGAAATCCCCCGGCAGCAGGCGGTCGACTCGCTGGCGCGCTTCTTGTTGGAGCGGGAGCGCGCCCCGGATGCGGACACGGCCTGCACCTGGGCGGAAAATTTCCTGCTCAATTCGCACGAACACTCCGGGCTGCTGGTGGAAACCAGCCCGGAGATTTACGCTTTTACCCACAAAGGTTTCCTGGAATTCCTGGCGGCCACCGCGCTGGTCAACCGCAGCCAGGAGTTAGTGAAAACTATCCTGGCGCACCTGGGCGACGACTGGTGGGAGCAGGTGCTCCTGCTGGCCGGAGCGCACCCCAGGCTGGCGGAGGACCTGCGCAGCGAGCTGGTCAACCGGATTTTGGACGAGGCCGAAGGCCGGGATCAGGCGGTTCGCGTCGATGTCGGTTTTCAAGTCGAGCCGGGTGGAAAGAAATACGAGTTCAAGAATGGAGGACTTTCCCTGCGGTGTTTGCTGGTGGCGGGTAAGCTTGCGTATGATATGGCCGATTACCTGCCGGGGCCTGAGCATCAACAGGTTGAGCAGGCGCTGCACCGGCGGATGATCGACCCGGAACTTAAGCCGGAGGACCGCGCCAGCGCGGCAGATGCCCTGGATGCGCTGGGTTGGCAGCCGCCCGACCTGTACGAGTTTGTTTCCATCGATGACGGACAACCGGTGACTGTAAGCAGTAAGCTGTGGACAGTCGTCAGCCATCCGTTCTACCTGGGCAAATACCCGGTGAGCAACGCCCAATACGCCCGCTTCTTGCAGGCGGAGGATTTCGCCGACCGCGAGTTGTGGGTGAACTTCGCAAGGTTTGACCAGAACAGCCGGACTATGCAGGAAACCTGGGGTGAAGCAGGCTGGCGGTGGCTGCAAGAGAAGTTGAAAGACGCCGATCGCTCGCCGGATGGCAGGGTGGTTTATCCGAAATATTGGAATGACCCCCGCCTGGGCATTGCCCGCAGGGGCGCGCCGGTGGTGGGGATCACCTGGTACGAAGCCAGCGCCTACTGCCGCTGGCTGGAGCGGAATTGGGCGGCGCTCGAGGAAGGACGAGCCAACCCGGGCTGGCAGCCGGGCGAAGTGCGCTTGCCGACGGAGACAGAGTGGGTGCTGGCGGCGGGCGGGGACCAGCCTGGGGAGCGTTACCCGTGGGATTTGCCTGGGAAAGCGACCGACGATTTGCGGGAAATCCTGCGCCGGGCTAACGTGGATGAGAGTCAGATCGGGCGCACCACGCCGGCCGGTATGTACCCCCTGGGCGCCAGCCAGCCGTACGGGCTGTGGGATATGGCGGGTAATGTGTGGGAGTGGACGGCCAGCGACCGTGGGGTCCTGGCTTTGCGCGGCGGGGCGTGGTACGGTGTAGGTGGCTACGCCCGACTGTCCGTGCGGGGCGGGCGCGGCCCCGTTTACGAATGGCTCGACGCTCTCGGTTTTCGGGTGTTGGCCCGCCCTTATTAACGCACTTGTTTTCTGTGGTTCTGTGCCCTGTGTTCTGTTGCCCCCTTCTCGCCCCGGAGGGGAGAGAAGGGGGTTGGGGGGATGAGAGGGGCGCGCGGTGGCGGTGGCCGGTGACGAACCGCCCGGCGATGAAGTCCGCCCGGCGATGAATCGCCCGGCGATGAAGTCGCCGGGCTACATAGCAGCGCCCCATGAAATGGGGCTTGGAGATGGGGGTGGAAGCCGGATTTGATCCGGCGGTGCTGTGTAGCCGGAGGATTTATCCCCGGCGAATCCGGCGCTGGTGCGGGGATGAACCGCCCGGCGATGAGCCACCGGGCGATAAGGTCTGCCCGGTGATGGATTGCCCGGTGATGGATTGGCCGGCGATGGATTGGCCGGCGATGGATTGGCCGGCGATGAGTCCGCCCGGCGATGAGTCCGCCCGCGATGAAGTCCGCCCGGCGATGAAGTCGCCGGGCTACAAGACAGCGCCCCATGAAATGGGGCTTGGAGATGGGGGTGGAAGCCGGATTTGATCCGGCGGTGCTGTGTAGCCGGAGGATTTATCCCCGGCGGGTCCGGCGCTGGTGCGGTGGATGAACCGCCCGGCGATGAAGTCGCCGGGCGATAAGGTCTGCCCGGCGATGAGTCCGCCCGGCGATGGATTGCCCGGTAATGAGTCCGCCCGCGATGAAGTCCGCCCAGCGATGAGTCCGCCCGGCGATGAAGTCGCCGGGCTACAGGGCAGCGCCCCATGAAATGGGGCTTGTGGGTGGAGGCGGAATCCGGATTTGATCCGGCGCCGCTGTGTAGCCGGAGGATTTATCCCCGGCGTAGCGTGGGGTATAATTTTCGTCGGAGGTGGACAATGCCCTATTGGCAGCTTTTTTATCACCTGATCTGGACTACTCAGAATCGTGAACCTTTGCTCACTGGGGAGATCGAGGGTTTAATTCACGGGTTTTTGCGCAGTAAGGCGGTTGGATTGGGAGCGAAGGTTTTCGCTCTAAATGGCACGGTTGATCATGTACACCTTGTTGCCGCGATTCCACCTAACATCGCAGTTTCGAAGTTTGTCGGACAGATCAAGGCGGTAGCCTCAACACGTTTTAACAAGTCTGGCGTGGGCGCAAAGCCCTTTTTCTGGCAGTCGGAATATGGCGTCTTTTCGTTTGACGGAAAGAGGTTGCCGAATTACATCGCTTATGTGGAGCGGCAGAAAGAGCATCACGCACAAAGGACGGTGATTCCAACATTGGAGCGAGTTACAGAAGGTGATGTGATAACCATACACGAGCAGCCCGCCCTGTATACAGTTGATTCAGAAACCTGGTGGCGGGAGTTGGTTGGGACAGGCTATGGGCCGTCCGATGATGAAATCGCCGGGCCGCCTGACCCTTACGGGCTACAAGACAGCGCCCCATGAAATGGGGCTTGGTGGCGAGGGGTGAAAGCCGGACTTCATCCGGCGCCGCCGTGTAGCCGGAGGATTTATCCCCGGCGAATCCGGCGCGGGGGATGAACCGCCGGGGATGGATCGCCCGGCGATGGATCACCTGGCGACGAACCACCCGGCGATGACGGACGGCGATGAAGTCGCCGGGCTACACGGCAGCGCCCCATGAAATGGGGCTTGGTGGCGAGGGGTGAAAGCCGGACTTCATCCGGCGCCGCCGTGTAGCCGGAGGATTTA
>CAZQQJ010000028.1:0-105096 GCA_964595435.1 uncultured Anaerolinea sp.
ATTACGCACTGGTTACGTTTCAGCGTAACCAGTCAACTGACTCGTCGAACCCTCTCACAGTTGTATGAAAGAAATGGTCCAGTACCTATTGACAATGCAATAATCTTGAAGAAGGTTTGGCCCGAATTCAATCATTCGATAGATTTGGAAAGAACTTATAAGGAACCACCTTTGCCCAATGGGTGGTGGAGCTACGAGAATGATTGGGAGAGTTATAACCGCTATATGACAGCGATTAATTGTTGGGCAAACAAAAAAGGCTGGACTACAACAGAAGTAGAAAGTACTCTTTTCCACGATTTTCAGGAGAATCCTCATGGAAATTAAAATTGGCTCCCGTATCATCGGCCCCAAACAACCCACGTATTTCATCGCCGACATTGCCGCCAACCACGACGGCGACCTGGAGCGGGCCAGGCTGCTCATCCGCCTGGCCAAAGAAGCCGGGGCGGACGCGGCCAAGTTCCAGAATTTCAGCGCCCCCAAGATCGTCTCGGATTATGGCTTCAAGCACATGAACGCGCAGGTTTCGCACCAGGCAAGCTGGAAGAAATCGGTCTTCGAGGTCTACCAGGGCGCATCCATCCCCTTCGAGTGGACGCTGACCCTGGGAGAGGAGTGCGACCAGGTCGGCATCCACTACTTCTCTTCGCCGTATGACTTCGAAGCCATCGACATGCTCGACTCCTACGTGCAGATGTACAAGGCCGGCTCCGGCGAGATCGACTGGATCGAAGCCCTGGAGCGCATGGCGCGCAAAGGCAAACCCTTCTTCGTCGCCACCGGCGCTTCGACCATCGGCGAAGTGCAGCGCGCGGTGCACGCCATCCTGGCCATCAACCCGCAGTTGGTGCTCATGCAGTGCAACACCAATTACACCGCCAGCCCGGACAATTACGACCACCTGCACGTCAACGTGCTCAAGACCTACGCCACGATGTTCCCTGAGGTCATCCTGGGCCTGTCGGATCACACCCACGCCCTGGCACCGGTGCTGGGGGCGGTGGCCCTGGGAGCGCGCGTCATCGAGCGCCACTTCACCGACAGCAACGACCGCGAAGGCCCGGACCACAAATTCGCCATGAACCCGCAGACCTGGGCCAAGATGGTCGAGGAAACCCGCCTGCTGGAACGCGCCTTAGGCTCGCCGGATAAATTCATCGCCGCCAACGAGGTACAGACTGCCGTCGTCCAACGCCGCTGCCTGCGCGCCGCCCGCGACATCCGGGCCGGCGAGGTCTTCACCCGCGAGATGATCGACGTGCTCCGTCCGGCGACGCCCGGCGCGATCAAGCCTTCCGAAGTCGAAGCCGTGATCGGCACGCGCGCCCTGGTCGATCTGCCGCTGGGCAAAGAGCTGCGCTGGACCGACCTGGGAGCGTAGGGGCACAAGGTTTGCGCTCCCCGGCTGGGTCAGCACTCTCTCAAACAACGTCCGGTATAAATCATGTCGATCCTCGAGCAGGTTCAGGCCGCCCGCGCCGGCAGAGAGCCGGCCCTGATCTGTCCGGTGCCCTCCGGCTGGGTTGTCTTGTGCACCTTGCAATTCCTGCGCGGCTACTCCATTCTGATGCCCGATCCGGTGGTCTCCGGCCTGAACGACCTCGACCAGGCGCAGCGGGCGCAATACCTGTGCGACATGGCCCTGGTGGGCGATGCGCTGCTGGAGGTCACTGGGGCCTACCGCATCAATTACGCCATCCTGGGCAACTCGGACCCGGTTTTGCACGCCCACATCGTGCCGCGTTACCGGGATGAGCCAGACGAGTGGCGCAACGGGCCACCGTGGAATTACCCGGACGAGGTGGTAGAGGGCAGGAAGTTTGAATTTCAGCGCGACCGGCAACTGATGCAGGAGATCGCTACGGCTGTTCGGGGGCGACTGTCGTAAGTACAGAAAGAAACGTCAGAGGACCACGTAGTGAGTGAATGGAGCGAGATGAATAGCCCAATTGTCGCCTCGCTGGGTCTTATATCCGACACGCACTATCAAGACCGCTTGTTCGAACTGCCGGCAGGCCTGGGAAAATTGTGGGGTGAGGTGGAGCTCATCCTGCATGCGGGCGATGTCGGCGAGCTGGATGTGTTGGATCTGCTCAGCCAGTTCGCGCCCACCGTCGCCGTACATGGCAATGACGAACCCGATTACGTCAAGCAAAAACTCCCTGCTCGGCAATTGATCGCGGTTCACGGTTTGCGCATTTTGCTCTGGCACAGCCATTATCCGGACCCGGTTGAAGAAAAGGCCAGGCGCAAAGGTCTGTGGGGACCAAGGCTGGAACGCATTGCCGAGCAGGATTACCCTGCCGGAATACCAAAACGACAACACAAATCAGTAGATGGCAAATGGTAATCAATCAAGGTGATATTTACTGGGTTCAACTGGCAGGACCGGGCGAGACCGAGCCGGATTATGCCCATCCCTACGTGGTTATTCAGGAGAATGTCTTAAACCACAGCCGCATCAATTCTGTGGTTGTTTGTGCACTGACGTCGAATATGAAGCAGGCAAAAGCACCCGGTAATGTACTTCTCGAAGCCGGTGAAGCAAATTTACCCAGGCAAAGCGTCGTGGTCGTTTCGAAGGTTTCGGTGGTAGATAAGACGCAGTTGGGCGAATACATCGGGTCATTGGCCGAGCAGCGGGTACATCAGATTCTGGCTGGTATGCAATTTCTGCAAGCATTGACCGAGCAGCGCGAAGCAGATTAGGAAAGTTTTTCAGGTGCAATGCACGAAGAACACGTGCAATGCACCGGCCACGTAAAATGACCTTCGGTCAAATAAAAAAGAGAACAAAACGTGTTCGAAATCATCGACCTGAGCCAGGAAATCTACCCTGGCATGCCGGTCTTCCCCGGCATGCCGGAAGTGGAGATCACCGTCCACGCCACGCACGAACAATGGGATGGTATTACCGATAGCGACGTGGTTTCCCCCGCCGTAAACCGGCTGGTGTTGGGCGAGCATACCGCCACGCACGTGGATGCGCTCAACCACATGGCCCGTCCCTACCGGGGGCAGTCGATCGACACCATGCCGCTGACAATGTTCTATACCGGGGGCATTTGCCTGGACCTGTCGCGCAAGGGCCTGCGCGAGCTGATCGAGCCGGCCGATTTGGAAGGCGCCCTCTCCGCGGCGGCTCTCGAAATCCAGCCGGGAGATACCGTGCTGCTATATACAGATCATTACCGGCGCGCCTTCGGGACGGACGATTGGGATCACGGTCCCGGGATCAGCGCCAGCGCAGCGCGCTGGCTGGGCGCGCAAAAGATCGCCACTTTTGGCGTCGAAACGGCGTCGCCGGGCGTGCGCCACGTTTCGAACCGGGAAGTCCACCACATTTGCGGAGAGATGGGCTTTACCCACTACGAGAACCTGATCAACCTGCACCGGCTCATCGGCCGGGGACGCTTCCGCTTTATCGGCCTGCCACTCAAGATCCGCGGCGGGACCGGCTCGCCGGTGCGGGCGGTTGCCGTCTTCGAGTGATAAGACAAAGAGTTATGCGCGTCGTTTATTTTTCACGCGACTACACCACCCACGACCACCGCTTCCTGACTGCCCTGGCGCAAACCGAGCACCAGGTCTATTACCTGCGGCTGGAACAGCGCGGGCATTCCCTGGAGGATCGGTCGCTGCCCCCGCAGATCGAGATCGTCTCCTGGGGCGGTGGGCAGGCGCCGGCGGCGCTGCGCGATGGCCCGCGCCTGCTCTTCGAGCTAAAGGCCGTCCTGCGCAAGCTCAAGCCCGACCTGGTGCAGGCTGGCCCCCTGCAGCGTTCGGCCTTCCTGGCCGCGCTGGCCGGTTTCCACCCCCTGGTCAGCATGTCCTGGGGTTACGACCTGTTGATCGATGCCCAGCGGGATCGCTGGTGGCGCCGGGCCACCCGCTATACCTTGCAGCACAGCGACGCCCTGGTCGGCGATTGCGACACCATCCGCCAGTTAGCCATCTCCTACGGCATGCCCGGCGAACGCATCGTCACCTTCCCCTGGGGCATCGACCTGGATCATTTCACCCCCGCCAACTCCCCCCTCCCAGGTTTGGAAGAGGGGTCAGGGGTGACGGCATCCTCCCCTCTCCCAGGATCGGTAGAGAGTTCGGGGATGATGGCCAACTCCCCTCTCTCATCCCTGGTAGAAAAGCCAGAGGCGACAACGCGCTCCCCTCTCCCAGAATTGGGAGAGGGGCCGGGGGTGAGGGTCCGCCCCTTCACCATCCTCTCCACCCGCGGCTGGGAGCCGATCTACGGCGTCGAAACCATCGCCAAAGCCTTCGTGCTCGCCGCCCAACAACGCCCCGGCCTGCGCCTGGTCATGCTGGGCAACGGCTCGCTGGCCGGCCGGTTAAGACAGATTCTGGCCGCGATGAACGGGGGCGGTGGTAGGGGCGGTTCTGAGACCCGCCCCCATGAGACCTACCCCTCCGAGGCCAACCCCTACCCGGTGCTCTTTCCTGGGCAGATCGGTTACGCCGACCTGCCGCGCTTCTACCGCTCCGCCGACCTGTACCTGGCTGCCACCCACAGCGATGGCACGTCCATCTCCCTGCTCGAAGCGATGGCCTGCGGCTGCCCGGCGCTGGTTTCCGACATTCCTGGCAACCGCGAGTGGGTTACGCCCGGCGAAAACGGCTGGCTGTTCCCCCTCGACGATGCTCAAGCCCTGGCGGGAGCCATCCTCAACGCCGTCGAGCAGCGCCAGCGTCTGCCCGAAATGGGCCGCGCCGCCCGCCGCATCGCCGAACAGCGCGCCGACTGGAAGCAAAACTTTCCCAAACTGATGCGCGCCTACGACATTGCACTGGGCAGTAAACTCTGATACCTGACACCTGACTACCTGATGCCTGACACCTACCCCCACACCATCGCTATCATCCAGGCCCGCATGGGTTCCAGCCGACTGCCGGGCAAAGTACTGCGCGATATCGCTGGAGAACCGATGTTGGCCCGCGTCGTCGAACGGACGCGGCGGGCCAGAACCGTCCAAAAGATTGTCGTCGCCACGACCACCGAAGCGGACGATGACGCCGTGGCCGGGTTCTGCCAGGGGCGCGGCTATCTCTGCTCGCGCGGCAGCCTGCACGATGTGCTCGACCGCTATTACCAGGCTGCCCGCGCCTATGCCGCTGGCATCGTCGTACGCATCACCGCCGACTGCCCCCTGATCGACCCGGGCGAGATCGACCACACTGTACGCGCTTTCCTGGGCGAGGTATCGGAAAGCGATCAGGTTTTGGCGGCCAGCGGTCAGCAGCCAACGATCAGCAGCCAACGATCAGCAGCCAACGATCTGCCTTTCGACTTCGCCGCCAACCGCCTGCCGCCGCCCTGGGGGCGCACCTACCCGATTGGCCTGGATACCGAAGTATGCTCTTTCCAGGCGCTGGAGATGGCCTGGAAGGAGGCGCAAGAACCCCACCAGCGCGAGCACGTCATGCCGTTTTTCTACGACCACCAGGAGCACTTCCGCGTCTTGCTGGTCAACCACCCGGTTGATTATGGCACACTGCGCTGGACAGTGGACACCGCCGACGACCTGGAACTGGTGCGCCAGGTCTACGCCCGCTTCCCCGGGCGAGACGATTTCTCCTGGCTGGAAGTGTTGGAACTTTTCGAGCGTCACCCTGAGTTGGCCCAAATCAACGCCGGGGTGCAGCACAAAGATTATCGCCAGGTAGATAACAGAATGTAAAGATGATGACCTACCTCACCATTTTTTCCGCCCCCAAACCCTTTACCAACCCGCACATCGCCACGATTCAACGTAACGCCATCCAATCCTGGCTGCATCTGGGAGAAGAGGTGCAGGTGTTGCTGGTCGGGCAGGAAGCCGGCATGGCCGAAGTTGCCGCCGAGTATGGCGTGCGCCTGCTGCCAGATGTAAAACGCAACGCCGCTGGCACCCCGCTGGTCAGCTCGATCTTCGACCTGGCGCGCCAGGCCAGCGACAGCCCTTACCTGGCCTACGTCAACGGCGACATCCTGCTGCTGCCCGATCTTATCCCGGCCGTCCGAAACATTGCCGCTGCACTCTCTGCGCCGCCCTTTTCCCAATCTACGATCCCCAATCCCCAATCCCCCTTTTTACTGATCGGCCAGCGTTGGGATATGGATGTGCCCAACCTGCTGGAATTCCCACCCGATTGGGAAACCTGCCTGTGGGCAGACGTGGCCGCCCACGGCGAGCTGCATCGCCCCGCCGGCAGCGATTACTTTGTCTTTCCGCGCTCCGCCTTCACCGAAATACCCGATTTTGCCATCGGGCGCGCCGGGTGGGATAACTGGATGATCTACCACGCCCGCCAGCAGAAGTGGCCGGTGGTAGACGGCACCCCGTCGCTAATGGTTATCCACCAGAGCCACGATTACAGCCATTTGCCCGGCGGCCAGCCGCACTACAACCTGGAAGAGAGCCAGCAGAATATGGCCATGGGCGGCGGCCTGGCGAATATGTACATGGTGCTCGACGCCGACTGGCAGTTGCGCGACGGGCGATTGCGCCGCCCAGTCCCCAACCTGGCCCGCGCCGCCCGCGCCATCGAACGCGGCTTGATGCCCAAAGATGGCAGGCTGCGCGGCCTGCGCGGGGCGCTGGCGCGCCGTTTTCGCCGCCTGCGCAGAAGGTTGTACTGATGGCTCGCATCGGCGCCAACCCGGCGCGCGGCAAAATAACCGATTACCGCCCGGCGCAGGTAACCGTATGTATGGTTACCTACATCCCGGACCTGTCGGGATACTTCGAGCACCGCCTGGAGATCCTGCGGCTGGTGCTGGCCAGCTTGCAGGCGCACACCACCCCGCCCCACGAGGTGATGGTCTTCGACAACCACAGTTGCGCCGAGGTCGTCGCCGAGTTGCAGCGCATGCAATCTGAGGGCCAGATCAACTACCTGATTCTCTCCGACCGCAACCTGGGCAAGATCGACGCCCTGCGCGTCCTGTTCAGCGCCGCGCCGGGCGAGATCATCGCCTACAACGACGATGACATCCTGTTTTACCCTGTCTGGCTGGAAGCGCACCTGGAAATCCTGGAAGCTTTCCCGCAGGCTGGTATGGTAAGCGGGGTGGCAGTGCGCAACGCCGCCGGCCATGCCCGCCAGAGCCTGGATGCCCTGGCCGGGAGTGGGGCGCTGGGCCTGAGCGTCTCCCGCCAGCGGCGCATCCCCGACGCCTGGGAAGCCGACTGGGCAATCAGCACCGGCCGCGATCCACAGACGCATTTACAAGCCACGTGCAATGATCTGGACCTGGTCTTCCGTATGGAAAAACCGGACGGTTCAAGGGCCTGCGAAGCCATCGGCTCCGCCAACCACTTTCAGTTCGTCTCGCCGCGCCAGGTCATTTTACAGGCGCTGCCACCTACCTGGACCGGCAAGCTGATGGGCTCGATGATCAAACTGGACGAGGCCATCGACCGGCTTGGCTACCTGCGCCTGTCCACCGTAGAGCGTTACACCCGCCACCTGGGCAACACCCTGAGCACCGAGGTCATCCGTGAAGCCCAGGCGCTTGGCCTGCTCTCAGCCACAGGGGGGAATGGTACACTACCGTCACATGCTCGCCAGGGTCAGAAGACAATCCGTCGCAAGCATTGGCTGCTGCGCATCCCCGGCGGCCGGCGCGTTCTCTCTGCGCTGTACCATCGCCTCTTCGAAATTCTCTACCGCTGAGAACAATATTCCGTATTCCCCGTATCGTAAATGTGCGAAACGTGACCCACAACAACCATCCACACAGGCATGCGCCCCGTATGTCCTGGGTGCCCAATCCCCAGGCGCCTGAATTACTATTACCCACCCATCAATTTTGAGACAAAATGCCCTTCAACCTGCGAGACCACCCTCTCTTCATCTGCGGCCACCCCAAAGCCGGCACCAGCCTGGTGCGAGCGATCTTCGACTCCCACCCACAGTTGATCGTCTATCCTGAAGAGACCACTTTCTTTCGCCGCTATCTGCCCCAGGCTGCCCACCTCGACCTGGCGGGGCAATTGGATCTGGCTGACCAATACCTGATCCACATTTTCCAATGGAACCGGGAGAACCCGGTCCCCAGCCAGGCGGGCTTCCCCGACCGGGATTATTCGCCCATCTCTTATCAGCAAGTTCGCCAGGCGCTGCGCGGCCAGATCGCGCAGCGCTGCCGCCACCCAGGCGATATCCTCTCCGCCGCCGTGCTGGCTTATGGCCAGGTCAGCGGGCAGGCCAGCGCCCAAACCCGCTGGTGGGTGGAAAAGTCTCCTTACAACGAATATTTCTGCGGACAAATTTTCGAGTGGTGGCCCGAGGCGCGCTGCATCCACATCCTGCGCGACCCGCGCGACAATTACGTTTCCTACCGGCGCAAACACCCGGAGTGGAGTGCTGAATTCTTTGCCGCCAACTGGAAACGCTCCACCCTGGCCGGCCTGCAAAACCAGCAACGCTACGGCGCGCAGCGCTACCGCGTGGTACGCTTCGAGGACCTGACCGGTGCCCCCGCGACCCACCTGCCTCAGTTGGCAGACTTTTTACAGATCGAATGGGACGCATCCCTGGCCGCGCCCACCCGCGCCGGGGCGCAATGGCAGGGCAATTCGATGTTCGCCGAGCAGTTTAACGTCATCAGTGCCGCGCCGGTGGCCCGCTGGAAAAGCGGACTGCCTCCCCAGGATGCCGCAGTAATCGAGTGGATGGACCGTTCGCCGATGCAAACCTATCAGTACAGCCCGGAAATTTCTAACCACATCTCTGCCACCGCACTATCCGGCGGCCTGCGGGCGCTGACTTATCCGCTGCGCCGCCGCCTGGCGCGCCTGAAACAGGCCCGCCCCAACGCCGGAATTGCCCGCGAAGAACACCAGACGCCGGGCGCCATGGACAATTTAGTCGAAGAGGATGAGTAGTGCATACACGGATAGCTTGTGCAATGCGCCCAAACGGCTCATCCTGCAACCCCAAGCGCCTGAGCGCCCAGTCCCCAGGCGCCTGAGCGCCCAACCCGCCATTACTCATCGACCGATTACCCATTCCTCATTCTCATGCCTCCTACCCTCCAACATCGCATCCTCTCAGCCGTACGCGCCTTTCGCGGGGCAGCCGCGCCGGTAAAAGCGCAGCGTGAAATTCCTGCCATTTCCCCGGAAGAAGTCGCCGAAGCGCGCACCTTCTTCCCGCTGGAAAAATTCTTCATCTTCGGCCACGCCCGCTCCGGCACCACCATGCTCACCCGGCTGGTGCGCCTGCACCCGCAGGTCCACTGCAATTACCAGGCGCACTTCTTCACCCGCCCACCGTTGCTCGAATCGCTGGTCGCCAGCCAGGAAGCCGGCGAATGGCTGGCGCGGGGCAGCAATCGCTGGAACCACGGCCGCGACCTTTCCCCCGTAGTATTGCGCGCCGTAGCCGATTACATCCTGGAGCGCGACGCCCGCAAAGAAGGCAAGACCATCGTCGGCGACAAAAGCCCCAGCAGCCTGCTGGATGGCCAGGCAGTGCGCTTGATGCACAAGGTCTACCCCGATGGGCGGCTGGTCTACATCGTGCGCGACGGCCGCGATACCGCCATCTCGCACCGTTTCCAGAGTTTCATCGAGTTCCCCGAACGCCTCTCTAAAGAAGACCAGCGCATCCGCGCCGACTTTGCCGCCGACCCGCAGCCGTTTCTTTTCGGCCGGCGCTCGATCTTCACCGAGCCGGGCATCCGCCGGGCAGCCGAGGGCTGGGCGCGCAACGTCAGCGAGACGGACCAGTTCGGCAGAGAAATCTACGGCGACCAGTATCACTCCTTGCGCTACGAAGACCTGCTGGCGCAGCCCTGGGAAGTCATGAGCCGCCTGTGGGCTTTCCTGGGAGCTGCACCTGGTGACGACGCGCTGCGCCAGGCCCTGGCGGCAGAGATGACCCGTAACCCCGACGCCGACTGGCAAAAAGAGAAAGCCCAGGGCATCGCCCAGGCGCTGCAAAAAGGCAAGCGCGGCACCTGGCGAGAGCTTTTCACGGACCGAGACCGGGAAATCTTTGCGCAAGTGGCAGGGGAACTGCTGCGCACCTGGGGCTATGAGGATATGGAGATCTCGGGGGATTGAAATCCCACCTCAGTCCATGCAAGCCGGTTAGAAACCGGCTCCTCCAGCCCGTAGGGCTTTCGTGTACTGAGCAGGGGATTGATCCCCGGCGCATTGCTTGATAGAAGATTTCCCCCCGGCTCCGACTCAGCGACCGATTACGAACAAAGAGAAGGCCATCCGATGACTGCTGATCCCACTCATCCCAAAAAGTTTGCCTTTTGGTGCAGGCAGTTCAGTATCGAGACGACACGTGCCCAGAAATGGAGCGATGTCATCTTCGGCGTCTTGTTGCCGGTATTGTGTCTGGCCTTCGATCCGATTGTCTTCAAGGGCAGCGCTATCGACCCCTATTTGCCCAGTCCGCTGGCCCGCTACCGCGTATTCGCCTATCTGGGCATCACTCTGGGCATTCTCGCTCTGGCCGTCTGGCTGGCTTTCGGTGAGCGCATAGAAAAAGGTAATGGCTTCTTCGCCGGGGTATTTCTCTGTGGAACAGTTTTCTCGCTTTGGATTGGCATCGTTCTATTACCCTACAGCCTGTTGGGTTTAATAGCTTACGGTCTTGGGTTATTGGGGTTTACCCCTTTCGTAACCGCGTTGATTTATTTCCGCAACGCGGTGCGCATCTTTCGCCGAACGAAACAATCCGGGCTGGAAGCCTGGTGGATCTTTACAGTCATGGCACTGCTAGGGTTGCTCCTGGCAGCCGGGCTGCCGGGTTTTGTACAATGGCAAACCACACGCTTTGTCGAACAATCCGTACAGGCAGTTTTGCATGGCGACCCGCAGGCAGTGGAGCAAGGGATGAAAAACTTGAGACAGGCATTCTGGTGCACAGATGCCTGTTTCGATAGGATTGTCCTCTCCTATCGCGAGAACACAGACGATACCTACCGCTGGCGCCTTTCGCAAATCTATGAAGAACTGACTGGAAAGGATATCCTCTTTCTGGCAGTCGAATCTGTAGACTGATGGCAACCAAATTCCTCATCGCTGGCTTTGGCTCGATCGGCCGCCGCCACTTCCGCAATCTGCTGGCCCTGGGTGAGCAGGACATCCTGTTCTACCGCAGCGGGCGCAGCACCCTGCCGGACGACGAATTGCGCGGCTGCACAGTGGAATACGACCTGGCTGCCGCGCTGGCGCACCGCCCGGATGCCGTCATTGTCGCCAACCCCACCGCCTTGCATCTGGATGTGGCTATTCCTTCCGCACAGGCTGGCTGCCACCTGTTCCTGGAAAAACCCGTCTCGCACTCCCTGGAACGGGTCGATGAATTACTGGCGGCTGTGCAGCGCAGTGGGAGCAAGGTTTTCGTCGGCTTTCAGTATCGTTTCCATCCTGGCCTGCGCCAGGTCCGCAGCTTGCTGGAGCAGGGCGAAATCGGACGCCCGCTTTCCATGCGCGTCCACTGGGGTGAATACCTGCCCGGCTGGCATCCCTGGGAAGATTACCGCCAGGGCTACAGCGCCCGCGCCGACCTGGGCGGCGGGGTAACCCTGACCCTGTGCCACCCCCTGGATTATTTGCGCTGGCTGCTGGGCGAGGTAACGGCCCTTTGGGCGTTCACTGGCAAGCTCGGCGACCTCGACCTGGACGTTGAAGACACCGCCGAAATCGGCCTGCGCTTCGCCTGCGGCGCGTTGGGCAGCGTCCACCTGGATTACAACCAGCGCCCGCCGGCCCACTGGCTGGAAATCGCCGGCAGCGCCGGGGCGATCCACTGGGACAACGCCGACGGCAATGTGCGGCTATACCGCCCCGCCAGCGGCGAATGGCAAACTATCCCGGCGCCGCCGGACTTCGAACGCAACGTCCTGTTCCTGGATCAGATGCGCCATTTTGTGCAGGTGGCGCAGGGTAATGCAGCGCCGTTATGCAGCCTGGAAGATGGATTACAGGCGCTGAAATTGGCCCTCGCCGTCCACCAGTCCCAGGCTGAGGAGAAACTTTTTCATTTTTAGAAAAGCTGCTATAATAGCCTTTCGTGCTAAAAAACGACTTGTAAGGAGATTTATTGTTCATGGCTCAAAAAGCTAAAACGGGTACATTGATTACCCCCTACGGGGGAAAGCTGGTCGATCTGGTCACTACCGGCGAAGAGCGCCAGGAGTTGGTGGTGCGCGCCAGCAAACTGCCCTCGGTGCAAATTTCTGCCCGCGCCCTGTGCGACCTGGAATTGCTGGCCACCGGCGCCTTCTCGCCGCTGGATCGCTTCATGGGACAGGCCGACTACGAGCGCGTGCTGACCGAGATGCGCCTCAAAGATGGCACCCTGTTCCCCATTCCGGTCACCCTGCCGGTGGATGAAAACGCCCTGCCGAGCTGGGGCGAGGCGATCACGCTATGCGACGCCCGCAACAACCCTCTCGCCATTATGCAGATCGAAGAAGTATTCCACTACGACCCCCAGCGCGAAGCACGCCTGGTACTGGGCACCACTGATCCCAAGCACCCCCTGGTCTCTGAGATGGTGCGCTGGGGCAAGGTCTACGTTTCAGGCGCGTTGAAAGTCATCAACCTGCCCATCTACCACGACTTCGTCGATCTGCGCCGTACGCCTGCTGAGGTGCGCGCCAAACTGGAAAGCATGGGCTATGCCAATGTGGTCGCCTTCCAGACCCGCAACCCGATGCATCGCATCCACGAGGAACTGACCAAGCGCGCCGCCGAGGAAGTAGGCGGCAGCCTGCTCATCCACCCGGTGGTCGGCCTGACCAAACCCGGGGATGTGGATCACTACACCCGCGTGCGCGTTTACCGTGCTCTGGCCGAAAATTACTACGATCAGCAGCGCACCTTGCTCAGCCTGTTCCCCCTGGCCATGCGCATGGCCGGCCCGCGCGAGGCGCTGTGGCATGCCATCATCCGCCGCAACTACGGCGCCAATCACCTGATCATCGGCCGCGATCACGCCGGCCCCGGCAACGACAGCCAGGGCAAGCCGTTCTACGGCCCCTATGAAGCGCAGCAGATGATGGCGCAATATGCCGCAGAAATTGGCGTCAAGCCGGTCGAGTTCAAAGAGTTGGTCTACCTTTCGGAAGAAGACCGTTACGAAGAAGTTACCAAAGTGCCCGAAGGCGCCAAAGTCTTCACCATCTCCGGCACCCAGGTACGCGAAGATTACCTGGCCAAAGGCAAGCTGCTGCCCGATTGGTTCACCCGCAAAGAGACCGCCGAGATTTTGCAGCAAATGTACCCGCCCCGCCACCAGCAAGGCGTATGCATCTGGTTTACCGGACTGAGCGGTGCCGGCAAATCGACCATCGCCGAAGTGCTTACATCCCTGTTGCTGGAACACGGCAAACAGATAACCCTGCTGGATGGCGATGTTGTGCGTACGCATCTCTCCAGGGGCCTGGGCTTCTCGCGCGAAGACCGCGATACGAACATTCTCCGCATCGGCTTCGTGGCCAGCGAAATCGCCCGCCACGGCGGGTACGTGATCTGCGCCGCCATCAGCCCTTACCGCGCCACGCGCAACGAAGTGCGCAAAATGGTGGGTGAGAACTTCATCGAAATCTTCGTGGATACGCCCATTGACGTCTGCGAACAGCGCGACGTGAAGGGCCTGTATGCCCGCGCCCGCCGCGGCCAGATCACCGGCTTCACCGGCGTCGACGACCCCTATGAAGAACCGGTCAACCCGGAAATCATCCTCGACACGGTGCGCAATGACCCACTGGGTAATGCCCGCCAGATCGTGGCCTGCCTGGAAGAGCGCGGTCTGCTCCTGCCGGTTAGCTCCAATAACAACAATTGATTTGGCTGTGCAGGTATGAGGGCTGCCGGGTAAGCCTTCATACCTGCAAAAATTTCTCCCTATGCAGAATTTGTTCAACTTAACCGGACGCGTGGCAGTTATTACCGGAGGAGCCGGGTTATTAGGTGTGCAGTTCTGCCGCACCCTGGCATCCGCTGGCGCCCATGTGGTAATTGCCGATCTGAACCGGTCACCCGCTGAAGCCCTGGCCAGCGAAATCTCTCAGGACGGCGGGCAGGCGCTGGCCGTCGAGACGGATGTGACCGATCCGCAATCTGTGCAGCACATGGTGGCGGCCGCGCTCCAGGCCTATGGCCGCCTGGATATCCTGGTCAACAGCGCCGCCCTCGACCCGAAATTCGACCCCCATCACCTGCCAAACCCCGTTTCCTCATCTCCGGGCGCCCAATTCGCCCCGGGCGCTTTCGAAGATTTCCCGCTCGAAGCATGGAACCAGTCTCTGGCGGTCAACCTCACCGGCGTTTTTCTGTGCTGCCAGGCAGCCGTGCGTCCAATGCTGGAGCAGGGCAATGGCGTGATCATTAATCTTTCCTCGATCTACGGGTTGGTAGCGCCCGACCAGCGCATGTACCAGCGCCCTGGCCAGCCGCCGCAATTCAAGCCGGTCTACTACTCTGTAACCAAATCGGGTATCCTCGGACTCACCCGTTACCTGGCCGCATATTACGCCGGCAAGAACATCCGCGTGAACGCCCTCTCCCCCGGCGGCGTGTACAACGGCCACGAGGAAGCTTTCGTACAGGCCTACTCGGCGCGTGCCGTGCTGGGACGCATGGCCGAAAAAGACGAGATGAACGGCGCCTTGCTTTTCCTGGCCTCGGACGCTTCGAAGTACATGACCGGGGCCGACCTGGTCGTCGATGGAGGGTGGACAGCATGGTAACCATCCGTGATGTGGGATACGGCATGCAGGATATGGAAAATGATTGAGGTTCTGGCGCTGATCCCCGCTCGGGGTGGCTCAAAAAGCATCCCGCGCAAGAATATCCGTACTTTTGCCGGCCACCCGCTGATTGCATATAGCATCGCCGCCGGACTGGCGGGCGAAACAGTCACCCGGGTGATCGTTTCCACAGACGATGATGAAATCGCACAGATTTCTCGTCGTTATGGCGCTGAAACACCTTTCTTGCGCCCGGCGGAACTTTCGCAGGATAACACCCCTGACCTGCCTGTATTTCAGCACGCCCTGGCATGGCTGGCCGAAAATGAAAGCTACCATGCGGATATCATCGTTCAACTGCGCCCCACTTCACCTTTCCGCCGCGTTGCCCACATCGACCAGGCCGTATATCGATTGCTGGAACGACCAGAAGCGGACGCGGTCCGCACAGTATGCATCCCCTTCCAAAACCCTTTCAAGATGTGGCAAATTGGCCCGGACGGTTTTCTGTGCCCCCTGATGAATATCGGCCACCCCGAACCATACAACCTGCCCCGCCAGCTTTTGCCCGATGTATACTGGCAAACCGGTTACGTCGATGCTGCCTGGGCAGATACCATTTTGCATAAGAACTCGATGACCGGCGAGCATATTTTGCCCCTGGTGATCGATCCCAGTGAGTGGATCGACATTGACTCACCCGATGACTGGCGGCGCGCCGAACGCCTGCTGGAAAGCGGCGAGATTACGTTTGAAGATTTGGGTTTCGTAATCAGTCATCAGTAATCGGTAGTCAGTGATCAGGATTAACAATGGTTACTGACCGGTGGTTGCTGACTGCTGGCTGCTGGCCCAGGAGATATTAAATGCCTGTAATCAAAATCGGTGACCGCCTGGTAGGAGATGGACAGCCAACGTATGTGATTGCTGAAATTGGCGTCAATCACAATGGTTTTCTGGACCTGGCGTTGAAGCTGATCGATATAGCTGTCGACGCCGGGGCAGACGCGGTCAAGTTCCAGAAGCGGTCCCTGGAGAAATTGTACGCAAAAAAATACCTGGATAACGCCAATGCTGGCGAGAAGACCTTGCGCTATCTTCTGCCCATTTTGCAGCAAGTCGAGCTATCCGACCAGGATTATTACCGGATTGTCGAATATTGCCAAAAACAGAACATCACCTTTCTATGTTCCGCCTTCGATACCGAAAGCGCTGATTTCCTGGATATACTCGGGATTCCCGCCTATAAGGTGGCTTCAGCCGACCTGACCAATTTGCCCCTGCTCGATCACCTTCTGCAAAAGGGAAAGCCCTTGATCCTGTCCACCGGCATGTCGCACATGCACGAAGTCGAAGTGACCGTGGATTTTCTCAAAGAGCGCAACGCCGAGTTTGCCTTGCTTCATTGCAACAGCACCTATCCCGCAGCGTTTGAGGACATCAACCTGCGCTTCATGGATCAGTTGCGCCGGTTTGGCGTACCGGTAGGCTATTCTGGCCATGAGCGTGGCATCGCCGTGTCTACGGTTGCGGCTGCCCTGGGAGCCAGCATTATCGAACGCCACCTGACTCTCGACCGTACCATGGAAGGTCCTGATCACGCCGCCAGCCTGGAGCCGCAAGGTTTCAAGAAAATGGTGCGCGATATCCGCCAGGTGGCAACCGCCCTGGGCACCGGTGAAGAAAAATTTATCTCACGTGGCGAAATCCTCAACCGTGAGGTGCTGGGCAAGAGCCTGGTGGCTGCAAAACGCATTCAACCCGGCGAGGTCATCACTTCTGATAAAATCGCGGTAAAAGGCCCGGCACTCGGACTTTCGCCGCAGAACTATACCCGCCTGGTTGGGCGGACCGCCGAACGGACAATCGAAGAAGATGAGCCATTCCTGGATCGCGACCTGGGCATCCGGCTGGACCTGGACATTGGCCGCAGCCTGCCCATGGAATCTGGTTTTACCGTGCGCTTCCGCGATTTCGAGGAGATGCTGCCTTACCAGCCGCGCATGCTGGAGTTCCACTTCACCGACCAGGACCTGGACGAACACTATCCAGGCAAAGATTTCGGCGAGAAATCGGCGCAGCCCCTGAAACTGGTCGTCCATGCCCCGGAATTTTGGGACCGCTCACTGGTCGATCTATGCGCCCTGGACGAACGGCAGCGGCGTGGCTCGTGCGACCTGCTGCAGAAGACCATCAACCTGACGCGAGAAATGGCGCCTTACTTCGTAGGAACGCCCAAAATGGTCATCCACCCGGGAGCAATGAGCCTGGATCACCCCATCAACGACAAGGCTGCCTTGTATGAAAACCTGCGCCGCTCGGTAAGCGAGCTGGACGGCACTGGCGTTGAGCTGCTGCTGGAAAATTTACCGCCGCATCCCTGGTATTTCGGCGGGCAGTGGCTGACCAATGCTTTTATGGATGCCTGCGAAATCCGTGATTTCCTCGTCCCGCTCGGCTTGAAGTTCTGCTACGATTCATCGCACCACAAGCTCTATTGCAACTGGGCGCACGTTGACTTTTACGAACAAGTACGCATTTTGCTACCCTATATCAGCCACCTGCACCTTTCGGATGGCGCCGGTGTCGACGGCGAGGGCCTGCAAATCGGTGAAGGCTCCATCGATTGGGTGCATTTCTTCCGCGTGCTGGGTGATTATCGTGGTACGATGATCCCCGAAATCTGGCGCGGCCACCAGCGCCAGGGAGAAGGCTTCCTGATCGCCATCCAACGCCTGTCGCAGGCATATGAGGCCAGTCTCCAAAGTTAAGTGTCGAGTGTGAGGCGTTTCGTAACGCGTACCAAACCCCTCACGCCCAATACTCGATATCCAACACCTTGACGCTTGACACCTGAACCCAACTATGCCCAAAATCAAGCTGTCCAACCGCATTACCGAATGGCGCAATCACCTGCGCGTGGTAAGTATGGCGCGCCAGGTAGCAATACACGTGCCTAAAACAGCCTCGGCGCAGCCGGTTGTCTTCTTTAACGCCACTGCCCGCATCACCGGCATGAGCCAGAATGCCGCTTTTGCCTTGTTGACCAGTTGGGCATTGCGCCTCTCGGGAATTTCGGTGCGGCATTTCGTATGCAATGCCGGGATGAGCCATTGCGTACTGGGCACCGACCGCGCCAATCACTACAAAGCACCTCCTTGCCGGGCTTGCATCCGCCAGTCGCACCGCCTGTACACCGCATCAGAAGTACACAACTTCACCTATAAAGCAGATCCTGAACTGGAAGCCCAACTGCAAGGTCTCAGTATCACCGAACTGAGCGCTTTTGAGTTTAATACCACCAAAGGTCCTCTGGTCACACCCGGCATGAGCATCCCCCTGGGCCATCTGGTGTTACCCGCGCTGCGCTGGGCCTTGCGCCGCCACACCATCCCTGAAGACGAGCCAACGCGCTACTTGATGCGCCAATACATCCTTTCGGCCTACCATATTGCCCAGGAGTTTTCTGCCTTCTTAGATACATCGAAACCCGCCGCGGTAGTCATTTTCAATGGCATCATGTATCCGGAAGCGACTGCCCGCTGGGTGGCCCAGGCGCGGGGCTTGCGCGTGATTACCTATGAGGTAGGTTTTCAACGCTTCTCGGCCTTCTTCACGGATGGCGAGGCAACCGCCTACCCGATCCATATCCCCAAAGACTTCGAGTTGACCCCTGAGCAAAACGCCCGCCTGGAAGCATATCTGCAAAAGCGCTTTCAAGGGCAGTTCAGTATGGCAGGCATTCGTTTCTGGCCTGAGATGCGCGGCCTGGATCGACAGTTCCTTCAAAAAGCCGCCCGTTTCAAACAAATCGTCCCTGTATTTACCAACGTTGCTTATGATACCAGCCAGGTACACGCCAACAAAGTCTTCTCCGATATGTTCGCCTGGCTGGAGATGGTACTGAATTTGATCCGTGCGCACCCTGAGACGCTGTTCGTCATCCGTGCGCACCCTGATGAAATGCGTCCCGGCACGGCCAAGCAAAGCCGGGAAAGTGTGCGCGATTGGGCAGCCGCCAAACAAATTACCAGGTTACCCAACGTTGTGTTCATCGACTCGCAGGAGTACATTAGTTCGTATGAGTTGATCCAGCGAGCGAAGTTCGTTATGGTCTACAATTCTTCGATTGGCCTGGAGGCCACCATCCTGGGATCGCCGGTACTGTGCGGTGGCAAAGCCCGCTACACTCAATACCCGATTGTATTCTTTCCAGGGACAACCCAGGAATATCAGCAAACTGCCGAAACGTTCCTGGCTGCCGAAAAGATCGAAGTCCCCGAAGAATTTCAGCGTAACGCTCGCCGTTTCCTGTATTACCAACTTTACCGCGCCTCGCTTAGCTTCGAAACCTACCTCACCGAAGGCTACCGTAAAGGATATGCCAACTTGCTGGCGTTCCCCTGGCAGGCGCTCCTGCCAGAAAATTCGCCCACCCTGCGTGTGCTGGTTGATGGCATCCTGGGGGACAACCCGGAGCGCCAATCTCGCCTGCGCAGTCAGGAAACCCAGCCATTAACGCAAATTTTCCTGGCGGAGGATGACGCATGAGCGAGAATCTACAACCCGCAGTCCATAACAGCGAAGCGATTGAGATCCTTTCGGTCGAACTCCTGGATCAAAACCGCGCCCTGGTCGAAGACCTCAAACGCCTGGCGCGCTCATTGGGCCTGGAATTCGGCTGGCATTATCTGCTCGACCTCGCCTGGATTATCAGCCGCCTGGGAGATGTCGGTGGCAAGAAGTTGTTGGATGCTGGTGCCGGCACCGGTATTCTACAATGGTACCTGGCCCGTCAAGGCGCCCAGGTCGTCAGTGTCGACCGCCTCAGCCGGGCGGCGCTGCCGCTGCGTTTTCGCCGCCAATTCCGCGCCGCCGGACTGCGAGACGAAGACCTGCTCCCCGCGGGGAAAGCATTCATCCAGAACTTCAACCGCCCGGTCAGCGGATCATTCTACCGCCGCTGGGGTGTACGTCTCGCTGCTCAGGCCAGGGACCTGTTCGGCGCTATCCAGACCCCGCCTCCTGCAAACCCGGTAGCCTCTGCTCATCACGCGGCCCCTGCTGATAGACAACTTCCCGGTCGCGTGCTCATCTACAACCAGGATCTGGCTCATCTGGACCTCCTGGAGGATGCATCGATCGACGCAGTCGTGTCGGTATCGGCCCTGGAGCACAACACCCCGCAAGGATTGCAAAAAGTCGTCACCGAGATGATGCGTGTGCTCAAGCCCGGCGGGATGCTCCTGGCCACACTGACCGCTGCCCGTGACCAGGATTGGTGGCACGAAGCATCCAGCGGGTGGTGCTATAGCGACGCCAGTCTGCGCCGACTTTTTGATCTGGGGCAGGATGTCTCATCCAATTACAGCCAGTATGATGTACTCTTCGATGCGCTGCAAAATAGCCGCGAACTAAAAGAAAATCTGGCCAGCTTCTATTTTTCCGCCCAGGATAAAGGTATGCCCGGCGGGAAGTGGGCGCCTCAGTACCAGCCTGTGGGCGTCTGCAAAATAAATTCGGTCAAACAAGGGAGATGAAAAGAATGAATGGTGATGCAACTCTCATCGAACGCGTCCAGGATCTCCTGGCCGAATCGCTGCAAGTGCCGCCAGATCTGGTAACTTCAGACCTGGCCTTCGGCGATTTACCCCAGTGGGATTCGCTTGGTCACATGGAAATCATCCTCCGTCTGGAGGAGCGCTTCGGCGTGGCTGTCGATACCGATACCATCGCTCAATTGATCAGCGTGCCAGAGATCTGCAAATACCTGGAGGAGAATAACCATGTCCAGTGAAAACGCACCAGCCAATGCTTCCTCGTCAAAACCGGTAACCGTCATCGAGTTTGCCCCCGCCACGGCCATTCCGGATTATTTGACTGGGGAGATTCAAGCCAAGTTGGCTTATGTAGATGAAGCAATCTTGCAAGCGCTGGTGAGCCCTGAGCGCATCGTCCTGCACGTTGTATTGCCCACCGCGCCGCGCGATCTGGATCTTTTCCTCGACGAGCCGCCGCAATTGACCGGCGAACTCCGCACTGAACTCGAAGAAAAAGTGCAGCGTGTCGTATTATCGATGGCCAAAGGCGCTATCCGCCCCAAGGCCCAGGTATTAGAAGACCACCTGGATCGTCCCGTGCGATACCACGCCGACCCCATGCCGGAACTGATCCAACGCGGCGAGGTGAACCAGGAAGCCACTGGAATTTTCGCCCTGGGCCCCCTGTTGACCCGCCTGATCGCTTACTTCGAAGCGAAGTTTGTCGGTCTGGCCGATTCCTTTGGAGCGCAACCATATCGCTTCCCCATCTTGATCCCGGCGCGTTACCTGGAACGGGTCAATTATTTCCGCGCCTTTCCTCACTCGCTGACCTTTGCCACCCATTTGCGTGAAGACCTGGAAGTGATCGACCAGTTTTCACAGCACGCCGCCTGCAACACGCACGGTAGCCTGGCCACCCCGCCCGACTCGTTCGCTGCAGTGCAATCGCTGCTCTCGCCAGCCGTGTGTTATCACCTGTATTTTGGCCTGGCCGATAAGCCCTTACCCGGCGGGCAGGTGGTTGCCACTGCCGTAGGCAATTGCTTCCGTTACGAGGCAATCAATCTGACCTCCCTGGAGCGACTGTGGAACTTCACCATGCGCGAAGTCATCTTCGTCGGCGCCAAAGATTTCGTGCTCGAGAACCGTGAAATCGCCCGCCAGCGCATGGCGCAAGTCTTCGAACAAATCGGCCTGGCCTACCGCGTCGAGAGCGCCAATGACCCCTTCTTCATCGGTGAATTCCGCAAGCAGGCCGCCTTCCAGAGCGCTTTCCAGCTCAAGTTCGAGATCCGCGCCAGCCTGCCCTTCAAAGATTCGACCCTGGCCGTCGGTTCATACAATTACCACCAGGACTTCTTCGGGCGCAGCCTGAATATTACCCTGCCCGACGGCACTCCAGCCCATACCGGCTGCGTGGCTTTCGGGCTGGAACGTATTGCCTTCGCCTTCCTGGCGCAATTCGGATTGGAGCCCGCGGCGTGGCCCGCCGAGGTCCGGGAGTATGTTGCATGAGCGATCCCAATTTGTCCACTAACGAAGCTGCCCTGGTCGTTTACCGCCAGGCAGCAGAAGCCGATTTCCCCGCCGTAACTGCCATGTACGACAGGCTGGACCAGCTTCTGCGCCAGCACACCTACACCTTTCCCGAAGTAGAAAAGGTGGGTGAACTATGGCTGGAGATGTTTCGCCGTACCCTGGGGCGTTTCAGCGTGTTATATGTCGCCGAATACGAAGGCGAAGTGGTAGGCTTCATTGTCGCGCGGCTGAAGCGGGTGCCTGAATACCTGGGCGGGGTGATGATTGGCGAACTGAAGGACATGTGGGTCGAGCACAAGGTGCGTCGCCTGGGCATCGGCGAAAAGCTGCTCCGCATGGCGATCGAATGGTGCCATCAGCAAAACGTCTACTCTGTCGAAGCGCAGATCCTGTTGGGCAACGAGCCGATCATCCGCCTGGTGGAAAGCCTGGGGATGAAGAAAGAGCTTTACCAGTTGCGCCTGACCTGGGAAGATTACAAGACAAATTAGAATTCGGGCTACCATGCGCGAAGTCACACAGGACCAGGTGATCTCCTGCCTGAAATCTCTGGGCATTGGCGAAGGCGATGGCCTGCTGGTGCACTCGGCAGTGCAATTCCTGGGGCGTCCTATCCCCGGCATTGGCATGTACCTTGACGCCATCCAGAGTGTAATCGGGCCACGCGGTACGCTCGTCGTGCCGACGTTCAACTTTGCCTTCACCCGGGGCGAGCCTTACGATCCGCTTCAAACGCCATCTGAAGGCATGGGAGCCTTTTCCGAATACGTGCGCCAGCGGCCCGAAGCGCGCCGCACCCTGCATCCGATGCAGTCGATTGCTATCGTGGGATTTCACGCCAGTGACCTGGCAGAGCGCGATACGCTTTCGGCATTCGACCCCGCCTCGGCCTTCGAGCGCATGCTGGATTTGGGGTTCAAACTGCTCCTGCTCGGCGCCGACTCGCGCGCCACTTCGATGTTCCATTATTGCGAACAGCGCGCCGAAGTTCCCTATCGCTATTGGAAAGAGTTCAGCGGCGAAGTGCGCACACCCCAGGGGTGGCAGACGTGCACCTACCGCCTGTTCGTGCGCTATCTCGATCCACAACCGCAGTTGACCCTCGATCCGGTGGTAGCTTACATGCAGGCACGCGGCGAGTGGGTTTCTCACCCCCTCAACTACGGCCAGGTGACCACCTGCAGCCTGAAGGATTTCGTCGCCGCTGCCGGCCATTTCCTCGCCGAAGATCCCTGGTCTGTGGTCACGAACCGCTCTGACTTCGCCAGGTAACCCCAAAAGCACAGGCGGCCAGTTTCGACTCCTGTCCACCGTTCATTCTCTACTGTTCACTGATCATGCTTCCCCTGATCCAAGAACTCTGGTTTCTCAAACGCGACCTGGTCTCCGACGATTTCGACCGCGCCCTCTACCGTCTTGCCGCCGAACTCGCCTCCCCTCTCGCAGAATCGCGCCAGGAGGGGTTGACATCCCCCCCTCTCCCATTCTTGGGGCCGGGAGTGAGGGCACCCTCCGCCATGTCCATCCACGAATACCCCAGCGGTGAAAGCTGCTGGACCTGGCGCGTCCCTGAGAAATGGACCTGCGACGAAGCTTACCTGGAAACCCTGGACGGCCAGCGGCTGGTCGACTACCGCGACCACCCCTTGCACGTCGTCTCTTATTCGCTCCCTTTCGAAGGCGTGGTCAGCCGCCAGGAGCTGCTTCAGCACCTGCACGTCCATCCCCGCTTACCGGGCGCTATCCCCTTTGTCTTCAAATATTACCAGCGCGATTGGGGGCTGTGCGCTTCACAAACCTTGCGCGACTCTTTGACCGATGACGCCTATCGTGTCGTCATCCATACTCGTTTCGAGCCGGGCACTTTGAAAGTCGGCGAAGTGCTCATCCCCGGCCAGAGCGAGGAGACCTTCGTCCTGGTTGCCCACCTGTGCCACCCGGCCATGGTCAACGACGATCTCACCGGCGTGGTCGTCGGCCTGGACGTTGCCCGCCAGTTGCTCGCCGGCCTTCCCATCGCTGACCCTGGCAGCCTACCCTCCATCGCTGGTGATCCGCCATCTGTCGCCCATCGTCCCTACTACACCTATCGCCTGCTCATCCTGCCAGAAACGATTGGCTCGGTGGCCTATCTTAGCCATAACGAAAGCCTGATCCCCAAGATGGTTGGCGGCCTGTTCCTGGAAATGTTGGGCAATGACTCGCCGCACGCCCTGCAGCAATCCTTCATTCCTCAAAGCCAGGCGGATCGCTGCCTGGTCTCTGCGCTGCGCGGCCTGGACCCGGATAGTTACTGCGCCCCGTATCGCATGGTGATCAACAACGACGAACGCCAGTTCAATGCCCCCGGTGTGCGCGTGCCCATGCTCTCGCTTTCACGCGTCGAGCGCCGCGAGTCGCCTACCTGGCCTTACCCGGAATATCATTCCAGTTACGATACGCCCGCCATCGTTACCGCCGAACGGCTCGAATCGTCGAAGCAAGTACTATTGGGCCTGTTGCAAGCCTGGGAGTGCAACCAGTACGTGGTCAACCAATTCAAGGGCGAGATCTTCTGCTCGGGCTACGGCATCTGGATCGATTACCGGGTCAACCCGGAGGGCCACCGCCGCCTGTTCGAGATCATGGAGCGCTGCGACGGCGAACACACCGTCGCTGACATCGCCACCGAACTGGACATTTCCTTCCAGTCGGCCTGGGAAGTAGTGAGCCTGCTGCACAAAAAGGACCTGGTTTTCTTCAGCCGTACGCCGCAGCCGACCACTCCCCATCGGAACCCTCGTGCGTAAATCCATTCCTGCCTGCCGCCATCTCCTGTATTCTATCCATCCTGCTGCCCGCTCACCTACAAATGGATTTCCTTCACACCGTTAAACATTCCCTCAAACTCGCCCGCTGGCAGGCGCGCCGTGCGGCAGTTGCTCTGCGTTGGGGGCCAGCCCAGTTACAACACACTCCCGCTGTACTGGGCAACGCCATGCCCAAATCCGGCTCGCACCTGATCAACCAGGTGGTGCAGGGCCTGGTGCGTTTGGGGCCGTTCGTCAACCCGGGTTTCCCGCCGGTTAACCGCGACGAAGTCAACAACAAGCTGCCCGACGCTGAAGTCATGGCGAATATCCAGCGCATGCGCCCCGGCGACATTGCTTACGGTTATATCAAGTGCTGCCCACCGTTTATTGCGCCGCTCACCACCCCGGGCCGGGCGACGGTCTTCGTCTATCGTGACCCGCGGGATATGATCGTCTCGCACGTCTTCTATGCCTCGCAAATGCACAAAGGGCACGGCATGTACCGCTATTACACCGAGACGCTCCAGACGATGGAGGAACGTATCCAGGCCGCCATCCAGGGTGTGGATGAGCCTGGCTCAGAGCTTTCGCCAATCCGCGCCAAATACGAAGGCTACCTGGGCTGGCTGGAACAGCCGGCCGTGCTCTGCCTGCGCTTCGAAGACCTGATCCTCGACCGTCAGGCGGCCCTGAGCAAGATACTCGATTACCTGGAACAGCGCGGCTTCACTCCCACCCTGCCGCGCCCGCAGGCGGTGGAAATCTTGCAGCAGGCCATCGCGCCCAAGAAATCCGGCACCTTCCGCAAAGGGCAGCCCGGCAACTGGCGGGAGCATTTCACCGCAGCCAACAAGGCCTTCTTCAAAGAGACTGCCGGGGACTTATTGGTCCGCCTGGGCTACGAAAAGGACGACAACTGGTAAGGGCAACCCTGTCTGGTCGCGCCGAAGGAGATTGGACGCGGGCGAGCGCGGATGAACGCGGACGTTATGGATAACCCCCAATACTTGCCGGGCGCAAACTCGCGTGGGCGAAAACTTGTGACAACCGCACAACCGCTCGACATCTCAACGTTTCTACGCCTGGCGCGGCGTGTGCTGCGCCGGGTGCAGCAGTGGTTGCATTTTGGGCCGCTTTCGGCTTCGCCGGTGCTCTTTGCCAACTCGTTCCCCAAGAGCGGCACGCACCTGCTCACCCAGGTAATGCACGGCTTTACCCGGATCGGCCCGGCCGTCGACAGCGGCTTGCCCGCCGTAGTTACCTTCGACGGCTTCACCGGCCGCCAGCGAAGCGAAGGGGAAATCCTGGCCGACCTGCGCCGCTTTCTGCCCGGCGATATCGGTTACGGCCACGTGCACGCTTTTCCGGCCGCGCTGGATTACCTGTGCCGGCCCGGGATGGCCGCTTATTTCATTCTGCGCGATCCGCGTGACGTGGTGGTTTCCCACGTCCACTACGTGGCTGAGATGGCCCCCAACCACATCCATCACCGCTATTACCACGAGGTCTTGCAAACCTTCGACGAGCGCCTGCGCGCCAGCATTGCCGGCGTGCCGGCCAGCGAGTTGGAAAAGGCGGCTGGCAAACCCGTCTACGAGCCGCTGCCGGGTATCCGGGGGCGCTTCGAGCCTTATTTGGGCTGGTTGGAACGAGACGAAGTGCTGCTCCTGCGTTACGAAGACTTCATCCTCGAACGGGAAGCCACGTTGGAACGGGTGCTGGATCACGCCATCCGGCGCGGCTTCGCGCCGCGCCTCGACCGCGAACAGGCGCTGCAGGCCCTGGCTGCCAGTATCGACCCGCAGCGCTCGCCGACCTTCCGCAGCGGCAAGATCGGCGGCTGGCGCAGCTCGTTTTCCGAAGAACACCAACGGTTGTTCCAGGAAGTGACGGGGGATTTACTGGAACAATTGGGGTACGCATATTGAATATCGCTCCCTTGCACGTCTCTCTATTATGATATTATCGCTTGACGATATTATCGCGTTGTGATATCATCGCTCGGTGATCGAATCCTTCGCATCCAAAGAAACCGAAAAGATTTTCTCAGGCCAATTATCCAGGGAACTGCCGTTGGATATTCAACGCACAGCCCGTCGCAAATTGCTCTATTTGGATGATGCGGAGGATTTACGAGATTTGCAAGCCGTCCCTGGGAATAGATTCGAAAAGCTAAAGGGGGACCGAGGCGGGCAATATAGCATCCGCATCAATGACCAATGGAGAATCTGTTTCGAGTGGGTAGAGCAAAAGGCCAGAAATGTAGAGATTGTGGATTACCACGATTGAGAGAAATGCTATGGATGAGTTGTTATCCCCCATTCACCCTGGTGAAGTGCTTTTGGAAGATTTTATGAAACCGCTTGGATTGAGCCAATATCGTTTGGCCCAGGATATCGGTGTTGCTCCCATCCGTATCAGCCAGATCGTACATGGGCAGCGTTCGATAACGGTAGATACAGCGATGAGGTTGGCGCGCTATTTTGGCACAAGCGCAGCGGTTTGGCTGCGGTTACAGGTGCGCTATGATCTTGAAACGGCTGATCGAGAATTGAGCGAACGCATCCAACGCGAGGTCAAAGTCTTACAACCATTATCACTCATACAACATGAATAATCCACACAAACCACAAGTCGCCGCCCTCGTCCCCATGCGCCACCACTCGCAGCGCGTGCCGGGCAAGAACTACCGTCCGCTGGCCGGCAAACCGCTCTACCAGCACATCATCGAAAACCTGCTCGCCTGCCCGGAGATCTCCCAGGTGGTGGTGGATACCGACAGCCCTCCGGTGATGGATGGCTTGCGCCAGAATTTTCCCCAGGTGTGGGTCATCGAGCGCCCCGAGCACCTGCGCGCCGACGCCATCCCCATGAATGAAATCCTGGCCTACGATAGCGAACAGGCGCCGGCCGATTTCTACTTGCAAACCCACAGCACCAACCCCCTGCTGCGTTCGGGGACTATCTCGCGCGCTATCCAGTCCTTGCTGGCTGTCTACCCGGCCTACGACTCGCTCTTCTCCGTCACCCGCCTGCAAACCCGCCTGTGGGACCAACTGGGGCGCGCCATCAACCACAACCCGGCCATTCTGCTCCAGACCCAAGACCTGCCCCCCGTCTACGAGGAGAATTCCTGTATCTACATCTTCACCCGCCCCACCCTCCTGGCCCGCCGCAACCGCCTGGGCGAGCGCCCCATGCTCTTCGAGATCGACGCCGCCGAAGCCTGGGACATCGACGAAGAGCTGGACTTTGCCATCACCGACTTTTTGATGAAAAAGTGAACTATGTACACGATCCTTGTTTCCGCCCCCTACATGGTACCGGTCATCGACCGCTTCCGCCCGTTGCTGGAAAGCTACGGCATCCAACTGATCATTGCCCCTGTCGCCGAGCGCCTGAACGAAGCCGATTTGCTGGCTTACGCTGGCAAGTTCGATGGTACCCTGTGCGGCGACGACCAATACACCCCCCGTGTCCTGGAAGCCTGCGCCCCGCGCCTCAAAGTCATCTCCAAATGGGGTACCGGCATCGATTCCATCGACCAGCCGACCTGCGCCCGCCTGGGAATCGCCATCGGCCGCACGCCCAACGCCTTCACCTTGCCCGTCGCCGACACGGTGTTCGGCTATATGTTAGCCTTTGCTCGCCGCCAGCCTTGGATGGATCGCGCCATTAAAAGCGGCGTGTGGGAAAAGATCCCCGGGCGCGCCCTCAGCGAATGCACCCTCGGCGTGATCGGCGTGGGCAACATCGGCAAAGCTGTGCTGCGCCGGGCGCGCGCCTTCGGCATGCACCTGCTGGGCAACGACATCATCGAGATCCCGCCGGATTTCATTCGCGAGAACGAGGTCGAAATGACCTCCCTGGAGGACCTGCTGGCGCGTGCCGACTTCGTCAGCCTGAGCACCGACCTCAACCCGACCAGTTACCACCTGATCAACCGCCGCACCCTGGCGTTGATGCAACCCACCGCCATCCTGATCAACGCCGCGCGCGGGCCGGTGGTCGAGGAGGCGGCGCTCATCGATGCGCTGCAAAATGGCCGCATCGCCGGCGCCGCGCTGGACGTCTATGAATTCGAACCGCTTCCCAAGGATAGCCCGCTGCTGAAAATGGACAACGTCATGCTTGCGCCGCACAACGCCAATTCCAGCCCGGCAGCCTGGGAACGGGTACACTGGAATACCGTGCGCAATTTGCTGCTCGGCCTGGGAATAACCCCACCCGACAGGGATCCATCTGCAAAATAGCCGATAATGGAGACAAGTTATTCCCCAGGCGACAACGCCAGCCATCTCGCCGGTGTCTCATTGCTCTCCAGGTCAACTCTCCTGGCGGGCTCCACGCTGCTATTTCTTTATGCCAGTCTGATTATCTTGCATTCTGCATCTCTGCTATCAGGGTTCCCCCTGAATAATGCTACTACGCTACTGGCGATTCTTTTTACCTTAATTTACGGTTTGCTGCTGGGGATTAAAGTCTACCGGATGACTCCCAAACATATGCTGTTCATTGTCCTGGGGGTCATTCTGGTTATTATTTTTAGTGGGCTTGTCTCAAGCTATGCCATCGATATTTCCCACGATGGCCGAAATTACCACCAGAAAGCAGTTCGCTGGTTGGCCAATGGATGGAACCCGATACAGGAGGAACTCGAGCCAAAGCATATCTCTTACAACGCCTTTTTGAATGCTTATCCGAGGGGGCCGTGGATTGTTGCTGCTTCTATTTTCAATCTGACCGGGAACCTTGAAGCTGGCAAGCTCTTCCACTTTGTGCTCATTGTTGCCGTTTTTTGTATTGCATTCGCCTTTTTGCTGCGCTCTCGCTCCTTGAAGATGTGGCTTGCGTTGTTGCTTAGTTTTTTCCTGGCAGCCAATCCGGTCAGCGTCTATCAATCATTGAGTTTCTATGTAGATGGCCAGGTCAGTTCACTCTTTATCATCCTGGTACTGCTAATCTTCTGGTCTGTAATCGATCCAGATATCGTGGTTTTGTCAACGATCTTCTCCGCGGTCGTGATCGGGTTGAATGTCAAATTTACAGGCACCGCCTATGCAGTCATCATACTGGCCGCGTTGGTCGTCTCGAATTGGCTGGTCAACGGCTGGCGAAAGTCGGTGCCCCTGTTGATAACGCTGGCGGCTGGCTGTATCGTGGGAGTTTTGATCGTTGGATTCAACCCATACGTAACCAATACCTTGCGCCACGGGCACCCATTCTATCCACTTTATGGAGACAGCGGCAATCTGAAGCAAATATATTATGACATGAGCGGGCAAATGCCCCTCAATATGAAATCTGAAAGCCAGCCTGGCAAACTATTCATTTCAATCTTTTCCCGCTCACAGAACACATATCAGGGCACCTCTGGCCCTTTGAAAAATCCTTTCACCATAAGCATGGGGGAGATCAAAACGTTTGGTGTTCCAGACACTCGCATTGGCGGTTGGGGGCCGCTTTATGGTGCAGCTCTTGTGACAGCGCTGATATTGTTGATCCCCTTGTTTGTTTTAGCCCGGCGGAACTGGGCAATTGTCATTGGCATCGTCGGTTTAATTACAATCACGTCCCTGTTAAACAGCGAGGTCTGGTGGGCGCGTTTTTCCCCTCAACTCTGGTTGATACCTGTGGTCGTGCTGATTGCAATGTTTTTGGGCGACAACAGAACGCTCAGGCTGTTTGCATCTCCTCTTGCTGTACTTATTCTGGTGAACATCCTACTGGTAGCCGGCGCTTATCTGGGGAATAATTTCATTCAGACGACTAAAACCAGGGCCATCCTGGAAAAACTTAGCCTGCAAGGTGAACCGGTGCTGGTGTATTACGGAACTCTGGATGCAACGGCTACGACTCTTGCCCGGTATCATATCCCTTATCAAGTTGTGGATACCATCGACCAGCTACCTTGCCCCACTAACCTGACGCTCGAAGTTTTCTATTCACTGGTTAACTGCCAGTCAAAATCAGCCCCTTGACCAACCCAAATTTGTGAAGAATGGAGGTTCAATCTAATGGCTGAATAGAGCCAAAAGATGGAGTTAGCATATATATGGAAACTGAACAAAACACGAAAAATGTACTGATCACAGGTGCCGCCGGCGGAATTGGCCGCGCCACTGTCGCCCATTTCGCCCAGCACGGCTGGCGCGTCATCGGCGTTGACCGCGCCGAATTCGGCGAAGGTTTTCCAGCCGATGGCCTGTACATCCAGGCCGATATTTCCGTGGGCGAAAACCTGGAATCGATCTTTGCCCAGGCACGGGCATTCACTCAAAGCCTGGACGCCCTGGTCAACAACGCCGCTTTACAAATTGCCAAGCCGCTGCTGGATACCAGCGTGGCCGAATGGGATGCCGTCATGGCCTCCAACCTGCGCTCGGTCTTCCTGGGCATCAAACTGGCCCATCCCTTATTCAAAACCGCCGGGGGCGGCGCCATCGTCAATGTGTCTTCGGTGCACGCGGTAGCCACGTCGGCCAATATTGCCGCTTACGCTGCCAGCAAGGGCGGTATGCTGGCCCTGACCCGTGCGGTGGCCATCGAGTTCGCCGGCGATAATATCCGCTGCAACGCCATCCTGCCCGGTGCGGTGGATACGCCCATGTTACGCGCTGGCCTGGGTCGCGGCCATGTGGGCGGCGATAATATCCAGGAACGCCTGGATAACCTGGCGCGCAAGACGGTCAACGGGCGCGTCGGCAAACCGGAAGAAATCGCCCGCGCCATCTACTTCCTGGCCGATAACACCCAATCGTCTTTTATGACTGGCCAGGCCTTGATCGTAGACGGCGGCGCTACCTGCCGTTTGAGCACCGAATAAGATGTTCCTGGGAGTATACGATGCTTTGCGTCGTATACTCCCAGA
This sequence comes from uncultured Anaerolinea sp., assembly GCA_964595435.1. Lineage (GTDB taxonomy): Bacteria > Chloroflexota > Anaerolineae > Anaerolineales > UBA4823 > RBG-16-57-11. Next base: position 31,471 of record CAZQQJ010000028.1, read on the forward strand.
GTAGAACGATATGCCTGGATTTAAAGAGTCACTGAAACAAATCACCCCTCGCCCGGTGTGGCAGGCAGCGCGCAGCGCCTGGAATGGGCTGCAAAACGCAGCCCTGTGGCCGGAAGCGACCTTCCACCCCTGGCGCAGAGCCAGCATCCGCCGCCTGGGAGAATTGAAAGATGCCCATCGCGGCCAGCGCTGCTTTATCATCGGCAACGGCCCCAGCCTGAAGCAGACCGACCTGACCCGCCTGCGGGACGAATACACCTTCGGGATGAACCGCATTTACCTGGGCTTCCCCGAAATGGGCTTCGCCACCACTTATTACCTGACAGTCAACAGCCTGGTCATCGAGCAGTGCGCCGCAGATATCCGCGCCCTGAACATGCCGCGCTTCGTCTGCTGGCGTTCGCACCATGTAATCGGCACAGCTCCCGACCTGAACTTCTTGCACACCACCTATACCGGCCCGAAGTTCGCCATCGATGCCCGCGGCCGGTTATGGGAAAGCGCCACAGTCACCTACGTGGCTTTGCAGCTTGCCTTTCACATGGGCTTCCAGCAGGTCATCCTGATCGGCGTGGATCACAATTATTCCGCCCAGGGCAAACCGAACACCACCGTAGTCTCACAGGGCGACGATAAAGATCATTTCCATGCCAGCTACTTTGGCAAGGGCTTTCGCTGGCAGCTTCCCGACCTGGAGACATCCGAGAAAGGTTACCGCATGGCGCGCCAGGCCTATGAACAGGCCGGCCGCCAGGTGCTGGATGCCACCGTAGGCGGAAAACTGACCATTTTCGAAAAAGTCGATTACAACTCGTTATTCCGTTCATAATAGCCGCGGATCGTCCGCTTGCTTCCGTCGCTTACCGCCCCACCATCTATCATCTCATGTCCTCCCCGAAATCGCCCGCGCTTGCCTGCTCCCACGCCTTGTTCTTGACCAGCCTGCTGGTGATCTTCACCCTGCTGGGCGTTGGCCTGCGCTTTTACGATCTGACCGACCAGCCCATCGACTTCCATCCCACTCGCCAGTTGCGCGGTGCAATTGTGGCGCGCGGTATGTATTACGAAATGCTGCCATCCGCAGACCAGGCCACCCGCCAGCAAGCGATGGCCTTCCGCTCTTCCACCGGGCAATATGAGCCATCCATCCTGGAATTTGCCGTCGCACTCACCTACCTGGTCGTCGGAAAAGAGATTTTCTGGGTGGCGCGCATCTACAACACCTTGCTGTGGATGGCCGGCGGTTTGGCCCTGTTTGCTCTTTCGCGGTGCATGGCGCACAATGCCCTCATCGCCAATCTCCAGCAAAACGGACCAGGTCAAGCGCAGGATGCCTCTCAGCCTCAACCTGGAACAGCCAATCCGGATCGCATCTCCTGGGTCGCTGCTCTAACCGCCCTGGCCTACTATTTGTTCCTGCCTTTCAGCGTTCAGGCCAGCCGCTCTTTTCAACCGGACCCGGGTATGGCGGTATGGATCACCATTTCGGCTTACGCATTTTATCGCTGGTCTGAGGCGCAAAGCTGGAAATGGGCTTTCTTCTCTGGCCTATTGGCCGGGCTGGCAGTACTTACCAAAGCGGTGGCAATCTACCCGGTGGCCGCCGCGCTGTTGGCAATCGTACTTTTCACCTGCCTGCCAGTTCACCAGCCTGGCAGCAATACTTCGCTATCCACCATTCGCAATGCGCCCTTGGTAATACTGAAAGCCCTGCGCAGCCCGCAGATCTGGTGCATGGCGATATGGATGATCGCGCCCACAGCGATTTATTACTTGAGCAGGCAAGACCGCGCTTCCGAATATTTTACCAACTGGACTCTTGCACTTTCTCACTTGCTGCTGGAGCCTTTATTCTATCTCGGCTGGCTGAAACTGGTCCAGGAGCTGGTAACGCCGTTGGCCCTGATCCTGGCGCTGTCTGGCTTGGTGATGGCCCGCCAGCGCAACCTGGCCCTGTTGCTTGGCCTGTGGTCAGGGTATGTCGCCTATGGACTGTTCCTGCCCTACCAGATGGACTCGCACAGTTATTATCACCTGCAATTGGTGCCTGTGGTCGCCCTGTCCATGATACCCGCCATAACCCGGATCGCCCATTGGCTGGGGCGCCAGACAAAAATCTGGCAATCCGCCGCGGCCGGCCTGGCGCTGGCCATCCTGGTGTATTCCTCGTGGCAGGCGCTCGTCCCACTCTACAGCGCAGATTATCGCAATGAACCGGCCTACTGGCAGCAAATTGCCTCCTATCTGCCCGCCGATGGCAAAATCGTCGCCTTGACCCAGGACTATGGCTATCGCCTGATGTATTATGGTTGGCGAAAAGTTATCCTGTGGCCCAACCGCGGTGAAATTCGCCTGAACATCCTGCGTGGCAGCCAGAAAGATTTCGAAGATTTCTTTGCCAAGCGCACTGCCGATAAAGCTTATTTTGTCATCACAGCTTTCCGGCAATTCGACGACCAACCCGAGCTGCAGCGGGTGCTCAACGAACGCTATCCCATCCTGGCCCAGGGGCAAGGATACCTGATCTACGATCTGGCCCATCCGAAGAATTAGGCGGTAAACAGCGAACGGGTCACTTACCAGCCTGCAAGGGCCGCTCACCTGGCATCCGACACATGATATCTGGCACATCTTCACCGCTCGTCTCTATCATCACGCCGTCCTATAACCAGGCGGCGTTCCTTGAGCAAACGATTCTTTCGGTGCTGAAGCAAGACCATACCCCGCTAGAATACATCATCGTCGATGGCGGCTCCACAGACGGCAGCGTAGAGGTCATCCGCCGCCATGCGGACCGCCTGGCCTGGTGGGTTTCAGAGCCGGATAGTGGCCAGGCCGAAGCCATCAACAAAGGCTTACAGCGCGCCCGCGGCGAGATCGTGGCCTGGCTGAATTCAGACGACACTTACCTGCCGGGCGCCATCCAGCGAGCGGCAGCAGCTTTCCAGCAAGACCCGCGCCTGGGTCTGGTCTTTGGCAATGCGCTGACCACGGACACGAACGGTAAGCCGCTCAACCTGCTCACTTTTGGCGATTGGAGGCAGGCCGAGCTGCTGCGCTTTCGTATCATTTGCCAGCCAGCGGTCTTCATGCGCCGCAGCGTGCTCGCCCAGGCTGGCCTGCTCGACCCCACCTACCATTGTTTTCTGGATCATCATCTGTGGCTGCGCATCGCGGGGATCGCGCCCATCCAGTACATCGCTCGTGGCGCCCACACCCGACATTCAACCTACGGTCCGCTATCCCCTGAATTCCCATTGGCTGCGGCCCGCCACCATGCCCAGGCCAAGAACACTGCTCAGCCGGAAAAATTTGCCCGTGAAATCCAACGCTTGCTGGCCTGGGTTCAGCAGCAACCGGAAATGGCTCCGCTGGTCGCGGGCGACCGGCGGCATGTGTTCGGCGGCGCCTATCGGCTGATCGCCCGCTACTTGCTGGATGGCAACCGGCCCGCCGAGGCGCTCAAATATTATGCCCTGGCGCTGTTCAACTGGCCGTCCTACGCCCTCAAACATAGCCACCGCATGGTCTATGCGCTGCTCTCCTTGCTGCGGCTGAATGGTCCGGCAGACCGTTGGCTGCTGCGTTCAGCGGAGCAAGGGCGCCGCCGCATCACCCAAGAACTGCGCGCTGCCGCCGCTACGGATTTGGAAAACTGGCCCGGCATATGCCTGGGTGAATAAGTGATGAAAGAAATCTACAACGCATCATTCGCAATTCGTAAGTCGACATGGGACAACCAATTCTCGTAACAGGAGCACATCGCACCGGCACGACCTGGGTTGGCAAAATGCTGGCCGCTAATCCGCAGGTAGCCTACGTCAGCGAGCCGTTAAATGTTCTTCACCGGCCAGGCGTGATGCGCGCTCCGGTAAAGCACTGGTACACCTACATCTGCGAGCAGAACGAAACGGTTTATCTGGCAGCTTTGCAAGACACGCTGCGCCTGCGCTACCACCTCCTGCGTGAGATAATCTCCTTGCGTTCGATCAAAGACGCTGGCCGTATGGGCCGAGACTTGAACATCTTCCTGCGCGGCAGGCTGGCAGGAAAGCGGGCCTTGCTCAAAGATCCCTTTGCCGTTTTCTCGGCCCCCTGGTTTGCCCACCGCCTGAACTGCCAGGTAGTTGTCACCATCCGCCACCCTGCCGCGTTTGCCGGCAGCCTGAAACGCCTCAACTGGCCCTTCGATTTCTCCGACTTGCTGGCGCAGCCTCTGCTCATGCAAGACTGGTTGGAGCCTGGCCGCGCTGAAATGGAAGCGATGCTGCGCGCTCCGCAGGACATCATCGGCCAGGCCAGCCTGCTCTGGCGTCTGGTTTACCAGGTAGTGGCAGAATATCGCAAAGATTTCGAGGGGGTTCATGTGGTACGCCACGAAGACCTGTCCATGCAGCCGGTGGACGGGTTCCGTTCCTTATACGCCAACCTGGGATTGCCATTCGACGAGCAAACCGAGCAAACCATCCTGCAATCCAGCAGTTCCGAAAATCCCAAGGAGCTTTCCAAACGCTCGGTACATGCCGTTCGCCTGAACAGCCAGGCCAACCTGTATAACTGGAAACGCCGGCTGGAACCCTCTGAAATCGAACGCATCCGCCAGTTGACCGAAGAGGTCGCCGCCCAATATTACCCCGACCAGACCTGGTAGATCCACCGGGCTATATTCTGATCGTCCAGTAAACAACCCGCGCCCCGACACATGGCACCTGTCATCGATTATCCTCTCGTCTCTATCGTTACCCCCTCGTTCAACCAGGTGCGTTACCTGGAAGAAACCGTCCGTTCGGTGTTGGGACAGGACTATCCCAACCTGGAATATATCATCGTCGATGGTGGATCGACCGACGGCAGCCGGGAGATTATCCAGCGCTATGCCGGCCGCCTGGCCTGGTGGGTTTCAGAGCGCGACCAGGGCCAGACGGATGCCATCAACAAAGGTTTCGCCCGGGCAAAAGGCGAAATCCTGGCCTGGCTCAACTCGGATGATACCTATCTTCCCAACGCCGTCTCTGAGGCGGTGGCTTTCCTGAAGGCTCATCCCGAAGCAGGCATGGTGTATGGCGATGCAAATCTAATCGATGAAACGGGAAATGTCATCGGCCGTTTTCCAGCCAGGCAAACAGACTACCGTCGCCTGCGGCGCGGCTACGTACATATTCCCCAACAGGCATCTTTCTTCCGCGCCAGCCTGTGGCAGCAGGTTGGCCCGCTCGATCCCAGCTTCTATTTCGCCATGGATTACGACCTGTGGGTGCGCCTGTCTCATCAGGCGCCTTTACAATACGTGCCGCGCCTGTGGGCTAACTTTCGCCTGCACAATACCGGCAAGTCCGTGGTCTCCGACGATCGTTGTTGGCCCGAGATGCTGCGAGTGCACTGGCGCAACGGGGGGAGTTGGTTTTCCTGGTTGGTTCTCAAAGCGAAAATCCGCCCCCTGATTTACGCCTGGCTGCCGCTGCGCCTGCGGGTCTGGCTGCGGCAACGGCTCTAAACCAGCATCCTACCTCCGCTTTCCGTCTATTGTCTATCGATGTCACTCCCGGTGTACGACTCAGCCCAGCGCGGCATACCTGCCATTGAAGAGTTGCGTGAATTGCTTCGCTATCGCAACTTCGTCTTCCAGAGTGTCCGGCGGAATATCGTCATCCGCTATAAGCGCTCGGTATTAGGCGTTGCCTGGACAATGCTAAACCCATTGGGGACAACCCTTATTCTGACTTTTGTTTTCTCCAATGTCTTCGGCGGTGTGGCCCGTTATGCACCCTACGTGTTGAGCGGGCTGATCTGTTGGGGGTTTTTCGCCCAGACTACCAGCGATGCGATGTCCCATTTGATCTGGGGTGAAGGGTTGCTGAAGCGCATCTATGTCCCGCGCACAGTGTTCGCCGTTTCGGCCGTGGGTACCGGCCTGGTAAATCTGGCCTTCGGCCTGCTTCCTCTGTTCCTGGTATTGATATTGAGCGGGATCATGCCCGGAAGAAGCATCTTATTCCTGCCCATCCCGGTGCTCTTCCTGGGGATGTTCTCACTGGGCGTAGGTTTGCTGCTCTCCACAATTGCGGCTTACTTCGCCGATATCGCCCAGATGTACGGGATCGCCCTGACGGCCTGGATGTACTGGAGTCCGGTAATCTATCAGGTGAATATGTTGCCCGAACGATACACCTGGATTGCCAGGCTCAACCCAATGTATTATCTGATCACCTTGTTCCGCATGTCCGTTTATGATAACCGGATGCCTTCTCTGGCCGAGCTTGCCATTTCTGGGGCCATCGCGCTCATCACCCTGTTGGCCGGCTGGCTGGTTTTCACTTATAAGGCAGACGAGTTTGCATACCGCATATGAGTTCGAACCTTCAAACGTATTCAGAGAAGGCGATCTGCATGGAGCAGGTGGGGGTGCGCTACCGTCTGCCCAGTGAAAAAATTATCTCGATCAAAGAATTTACCATTCGCTGGATACAACGCAAGATTCAATACCGGGATTTCTGGGCCTTGCAAGACATTACTTTGAGCGTCGCCCGGGGAGAGGCGCTTGGGATCATTGGACACAACGGCGCCGGAAAGAGCACCCTGGCAAAACTCATCGCCCGCATCTTGCGTCCTACCAGAGGCCGGGTTGTCGTCCGTGGCCAGGTTGCCCCGCTGCTCGAGTTTGGCGCCGGATTTCATCCCGAGCTGACCGGACGAGAGAACGTCTATTTGAATGGCGCTCTCCTGGGTTTTACCCACCAGGAGATGGACGAAAAATTCGAGCGTATCGTTGATTTTGCTGAATTATGGGAATTCATCGACGCCCCTATGCGCACTTATTCTTCAGGCATGTGGGCGCGCCTGGGTTTTGCTGTCGCCACAGACGTAAAACCGGATATTTTGATCATTGACGAAGTACTCTCGGTAGGAGATGAAGCCTTCCAGCGCAAGAGTGCTGCCCGCATGCAAACCTTTCGCGATCATGGTGCAACGTTATTGATCGTCTCCCACAACATGGCTACAATCCAGGAAACTTGCCATCGGGTAGCCTGGCTACATCACGGGCGGTTGGTGCAAATCGGCGATCCGCTGGATGTGATCCACGCCTATCGACAAAGCCAGGCCGGTTAGCCCTTGCAACCAACATCTAATACTCGGCGAAATTCTCTCTTTCCGGCTGTAGCCTTATTATTGCTCATCATAAGCTTGAGCGCTCTTGGGGGACAACCATCCATCTATCCCCTCCCCCCTGTCTCCCGGTCTGCTGTCAATTGTTCCCCACCTGCTGGCTACTGCTCTCAACCTGTTTCTGCCGATATCCTACCGTCTGCCATCCACCTACCTTTTCAGGATATTTTGCCGATTTGGGCATCCTCTGGCATTCCTGAAAATCCGCAAGTAGCGCTTTTCCGCCGCACCTTCGAATTGCAGCAACCTGTCCAACAAATAGAGCTGCAAATATTTGCCGATACCCGTTACGAGGTATGGGTAGATGGCACCTGGGTGGGGCGCGGTCCGGCCCGTTTCTCATCCACCCTGCGCGAATATGATGTCTATTCACTGGGCACTCTGGATGCCGGAAGCCACCTGATTGCTGTGCAGGTACAGTGGGCGCCTAACAAGCGCCGCAGCGAGTCTATAGCACCAGCGTTAATGGTTCTTGTGCAGGGCGCCGATCGGTATGGGACCCGTTTTGTGACCATGAGCAGCACGCAATGGCGTTGCCAAATATCCCCTGCCTGGAATCAGCATGCGGCTCCGGTCGATACTCGTGGCTTGATTGGCCCCACCGAACTCCTCGATCTGCGCCTGCTGCCATCCAATTGGAATCAAACCGATTACTCCGATGCAGATTGGCCTCAAGCAGCCGTGCAAACGGCCTCATGGGGTAATACAGCTTTACAATATTACCCGCCTTCCTATCATCGCAAGAATAAGCATAGTGTGGTCTACCGCCCTCGCTCTATAGCCCCGCTCGCAAACGTCCCTATCCCCATCACATTGCTCAAAACCGGCCGCATCTCCCCTGGCTTTACCCTTGGTGAAATCACTTCACCCCCTTCGTCTCAATCACCATCTCACCCATCTGCGAATACACTGACGTATACGCTGAGTATTACCGCATCCTATCCAGCGGTCAGCCTGACCCTGGAAACCCTCGCTGCCAGTACGCCGCCATCTGCCTGGGCGCGCCTGGACGGGAACCCGTTAGCCTGGCTGCCTGCCGGGGACCAGCGCCCGGATGTCTATCAAACTGCCCAGGCAATCGGCGCGGGAGCGCATTCGATCATCTTTGACCAGGAATCGCTGGCAGAGGCGCCTGACCACGCTCCATTGTTGGCAATCTCACAGCAGGGCATAAGCACGAATAGCTTAACCATCCGGCAAGGTGACCACGCTGGGCAGCGCACCCTGCTCGCCAACTTCCAATCGCCAATCACCCAATTTGCCAGCTTACAAACACCTGCCCTCAAGCCCCAGCCCCTGACAACCGGGTTATCCATCCCTATCATCGAATTTCACGATTCGCCAGTTTACGCCATTTTAGACATGGGCCGCACCGTGCATGGTCGTCTGGTAGCCGAAGTAAGCGGCCCAGCCGGCTCTATCATCGATATCGGGTGGGATGAACGCCTGTGGGGCAAGAACCAACGCCCCCTGCCTTACCCTGGCGCGATGTATCCGGAATGGAACCAGGTTGACTCCTGGGTTTTGGACGGCGCACCTCGCACCATTACCACCATTGATGCCCGCGCCGGGCGTTACCTGCTGATCACTGCCTGGGGTGCTCAGCAGGCAAACGAGCAAATCACTCTGCGCAAAGTACAGGTTTACGAGGAACGTTACCCTCTCACCTTATCCGGCGAATTCCATTCATCCGATCCTCTGCTCGACCAAATCTGGCAAGCTGGCGTGGACGTCTTAATCCCCAACCTGACTGACGCGTACACAGATACCCCCTGGCGCGAGCGAGGCCAATGGTGGGGAGATGCATATGTAGAGCACCAAATCGCCCGCCTCCTCTGCGACGATATGGCCTTACTCCGTCGCGGCTTGACCTATATGGCCAATGCCATGCTTAAAGCGCCATCTCCCGGTATGGCCCCCAACAATGGCAATCTTCACATGTTAGATTACTCCATGTTGTGGGTCCACAGCCTTGCCAGTTATGTAGAGCAAACCCAGGACGATGCGTTCGCCAAACGCCTGTATCCGGCCCTGCAGCAATTCATGGCGCACCTCAAACAATTCGAAAATCCTGAAAGCGGCTTGCTGGACATCCAGCCGGGGCATTGGTCGACCACAGCCTACGTCGACACCACCGCTCGCTATAGCCGTTATGGCCAGAGTACGGCCTTGAATGCTCTTTATGTTGCCACACTGCGCTACGCCGCGCAACTTGCAGGAACAGTTGGCGATGCCTCCGCAGCGCAAAATTGGAACACCTCCGCCGGTAAACTCCAGTTTTCACTTAACACCCTTCTATTCATTCCCTCCATGCAGCATTACCTGACACACCTCTACCAGGGAGCAAGTTTCAAGCCTGGCCCGCACGCCCAGGCCTGGCCCCTGGCTTACGAACTGGTGCCACCCGGTGCTGGCGATGGCGTGGCTAAAGCGCTCCTGGAAACCATATCGCCTGACCCAACGGATCCAAATGTCGGCACTTATAGCATGTATTGGGTGTTAGAGGCCCTGGGAAAAACCGGGCATATTCCCCAGGCGCTCGATTTGATCCGCTTGTATTACGGTCGATTACTGAAGACCGGCAATGCCATAGGATGGGAGTCATTCGATGCCAACAACTTTCCCCAATCCAGTTTTTCGCATGGTTGGGCCGCTTCACCCACTTACTTCCTTTCCACTTACGTGCTTGGTGCGCGCCCATTACAACAGAATACATGGCAGGTGCGCCCTCCACTTACCGGTGTAAAGTTTGCTTCAGGTGCCATTCCGTTGCCTGGCGGTAAGCTGCAAGTCTCCTGGGAACACAGCCGTTGTGGAGAATTTCGCCTGGATGTAATCGCACCCCCGGGGACACGTGGTGAAGTGATCATCCCCCGCATCGCTCCTGACCTCAAGCTGGTGCTGAACGGCGCACAGGTAGATCAAGAGACCATCGAAACACATGACACACCTGATGGTATTCGCCTGCAATTGGGTTCAGGGACGCATCGCATTCGTGGTGATTACTTCTGCCGGCCATAAGGAATATGGATACCGTTTCATACGGCTGAAAGGTACACCGCGAGGTGGCTCACACCTTACAAATAAAACATTTTTATGCTATTTGAACGATAACTGGTGTAATCTCATGTTATGATTGACATATCAAAAGCACTGTTGTCGAATTCGGGCCATTGGGTCGACCAACAAAGCAGCAATGGAAATAGTCAATGAAACGCCGGTGGATTGTAAAGTCATTTATTCATAGCATACTGTTAGCCTTGATCCTGATGCCATTAGCGCTCAGGCAAAGCGGAATTGGGCGCGCCGAACAACCACCGCCCCAACCGCAAGATACCCCTGTAGCCCAGACCGAAGTATCCCAGAACGTCCGATTTATCCCCCTGGTATCGAAAGAATATCCCCTCCCGCCCAAAGTCTTTGGCGTCGAAACTTACACACTCGATGCATGGAAGTTGGATTCCGCGAAAACAGCCCAATCCTATTGGCTACGCCAGGCCACGTTTTCCTGGGCGAGCATCGAGCCGGTACGCACAACGCCAACACCCACCTATCATTGGGAATATGTCAATGAAACAGGCATCCAGGCTTTGGCTGAAAAAAATATCAACCTGATTGCTACGATTAAGTTTGTACCCTCCTGGGCGCAGAAGTACCCCGGCTATTCCTGTGGACCTGCCGCCGAACAGGCCCTGGATGAGTTTGCCCAGTTTGTAGCTGCCCTCGTGGAGCGTTACTCGGTTCCACCTTATAACATTAAATATTGGGAAATCGGCAATGAACCAGACGTCGATCACACCGTCATCCCGCCCGATGAAGTCTTTGGATGCTGGGGAGACAAAGACGACTATTACTATGGCGGCGGTTATTATGCCCAGATGCTGAAAAGCATCTATCCGGCCGTCAAAAACGTTAACCCCTACGCCCAGGTGATGATCGGTGGCTTGCTGATGAACTGTGATCCAACACATCCACCATCCGGGAGTGAGTGCAGAGAAGGGCGTTTCATGGAGGGCATCCTCCGCAATCAGGGTGGTGCCTACTTTGATATTCTCAGTTACCACGCATACGCTTACTATAACCCCGGGAAAATCTACGAGGCAACTCCCGCCTGGGCTCCACGCGGTGGTGTTTTTTATGGAAAGCTCAGTTACTTGAGAGAAATTATGGCGCAGTATGGAGTGAGCAAACCACTGCTTCTAACCGAAGCGCCGTTGGCCTGTCATCCCTTTACGCCAGGATGCAACCCGGTAGGTGATGATTTCCTTGACAAGCAGGCCGATTACGTCACCTGGGTTTACGTCCGCAGTTGGGCCGAAAACTTAATGGGCACCATCTGGTATACGCTGGAGGATTCCGGTTGGTACAGCACCGGGCTCTACTCAGCCGGCGCCGCCCGGCCAGCATATTATGCTTTCAAGTTCTCAGCCAGCGAATTGAATGACGCCAAATTGGTCCGAGCCATTACCCAATACCCCGGTCTGACAGGTTATGAATTCCGCGATTCCACAAAGCTTATCTGGGTCTTTTGGTCGCCAGATTATCTTGCCCGCTCCATCACCTTGCCTGCCGACGTGATTCGCGTGCTCGATAAATTTGGCGATCAAATTTCACCGGTGAACGGCGCTATCGCCGTAACTGCGCCTGTCTATATCGAGCTTTCCCCCTAGAACGAATGCATCGGCAATCAAAAGAGCAAACCATCACCCGCTCATACACCCGTTTGAGCGGGTATGTACTCTATTTAGGATTGGTCACTGGGGTGATCTACTTTTCACTCTCGCAGCGATTCTACGACGATCCTTTCATCACCTACCGTTATGCCCGTAACCTGGCAAACGGAATAGGTTTCGTCTACAATCCTGCCCAACGCGTGCTCAGTACCACATCTCCGTTGCATGTAATCCTGCTGGCGGGCTTGTCTTTCTTGTGGTCAGACTTCCCTCGCCTGGCAAATTTGATCGGGGCATTCTCATTAGCCTGCGGCGGGCTATTGCTGTGGAAGCTGGCACAAACCTGGGGGGTTCCATCTTCCGGCCGGGTTGCTCTGGCTCTTTATCCCACTTTTCCACTACTGCTTTCCACGCTGGGATCTGAGGCCCCTCTTTACCTGGCATTTTGCCTGGCTTGTATTGTCTGCTATGCCCAAAAAAAGTATTCGCTATCCGGGTTATTTGCCGCTCTGGCTTCGCTGACCCGCCCGGATGGTATGGTCGTTTTTTCGCTCCTGGCAATCCATTACCTGATCTGGGTAAAAAGAACCATCCCCTGGCGAGCTTTGGCTCTTTTTCTAGCCCCGATCCTCGCCTGGGCGCTTTTTTCCTGGCAATATTTCGGCTCGCCGCTCCCTGCTACACTTTTAGCCAAACAATACCAGGGCACCATGTTAATCAGCCAGCGCTTTGCGGCCGGATTTTTGAGCCTGTTAGATATTTACACCCGGCAACCGTACTTCTGGCTGGAGGTGGTCTTTGCCGCCACAGGCGTTTATCTATCAATAACCCGTTGGCACAACTGGTTATTGATCTGGGCCTGGATGATATTTCACTTCGTTGCCTACAGCTTGTTAGGCGTCAGTCGTTATTTCTGGTATTATGCGCCATTAGTGCCGGGCTTTATTGCCGCCACAAGCTTAGGAATAGCGTTGATGGGCCAACTTCCGGGTCGCCCAATCAAGATACCCTGGTTGGCAGAGCGATGGCCTTTCAATCACTGGATACTCCAGCCATGGACCTCCTACCACCTGCTGGCGACTGCGGCTACCCTGGTTATTTTCTCGGGCCAGGTAAGTGAATTATGGTCTATCCGTCAGGCAGGCGACCCGCGCTATCCGGCCTATCGTGCGGCCGGTGAATGGCTGCAAGCCAATACTCCTGATTTGGCACAAATTGGGACTCTGGAAGTTGGGATCATCGGATATTATTCCGAACGGCCGGTCATCGACTTTGCCGGCTTATTGCAACCTGCTGTAGCATTACACTTAATCGGGCGCAGTTCATACGAGGAAGCCGCTTATTGGGCAGTGAACCAATACCAGCCTTACAGCCTGGTACTGTGGACCGGGCAATTTTCGGGTTTGCAAGATCGCTACCTGAAGGAACACTGCACACTGGCGAAGGAAATCTCTACAGATCAACCGCTTTTCGGAAGTCCGTTAATGATTTATACTTGTCCTCCAACCAGATAGTTCCTATGCAATTCATAACAACTACGATACCAGATGTCTTAATCATTGAGCCAAAAGTATTCGGCGATGAACGCGGCTTTTTCATGGAAACTTACCGCGCCGAGCACTTTACTCAATCCGGGATTACTGTGACCTTCGTCCAGGATAACCATTCTGGCTCGCGCCAGGGCGTGCTGCGCGGCTTACATTATCAGATCCGCCAACCACAGGCCAAGCTGCTGCGCGTCGTTGCCGGTGAAATCTTTGACGTAGCTGTGGATTTAAGGCGCAGCTCGCCAACTTTTGGCCAGTGGGTCGGTGAACACCTCTCCGCCCAAAACCGCCGGCAGATGTGGGTTCCAGAAGGCTTCGCCCATGGCTTCTATGTATTGAGTGAATGGGCTGAACTGATCTACAAGACAAGTAACTATTATGCCCCTCAGTGGGAGCGAACCCTGCTGTGGAACGATCCCACAATTGGCGTACGTTGGCCTCTCATAAAGGATCAAATGCCGCTCATTTCGCCCAAAGATGCCCTGGGGATACCTTTGGAACACGCCGAATGTTTCGAATAAGCTGTCCGGGTATGACACTTCAGCAGGGTGCCATACCTGCTACACAACATGACTCTCAATCGTAAAACAAAGTAGAGAGGAAAACGAATGCAAAACGTCCTGGTCACCGGAGGCGCCGGATTCATCGGTTCCAATTTTGTCCGTTATTTATTGAGTGCTGAAACTCAGGTGCGAATCATCAATCTGGATGTTTTGACCTACGCTGGCAGCCTGGAAAACCTAAAAGACCTGCCCGATCCCCAGCGACACATTTTTATCCGCGGAGACATCTGCGACCGTGATCTTGTCGAAGACTGTTTTTCCCGTTACCGGGTAGATACCGTTGTACACTTCGCTGCCGAAACGCACGTCGATCGTTCTATCCTCGGGCCAGAACAGTTTATCCGCACCAACATCATGGGGACATTCAATCTGCTGGAAGCAGCGCGCCGTTTCTGGTTGGCAGAACGGCCAGAGTCTGGCCTGCCATCAGCCGTTCGCTTCCACCACGTTTCCACCGATGAAGTCTTTGGCACGCTTGAGCCAGAAGATCCGCCGTTCAGTGAAACCACTTGCTACGCACCTCGCTCACCCTACGCTGCTTCCAAAGCATCCAGCGATCACCTGGTTCGCGCCTATGGACACACCTATGGATTGCCCTTTACCATCAGCAACTGCTCCAATAACTACGGGCCATACCAGTTCCCGGAAAAACTGATCCCACTGATCATTCTGAACGCGTTGCAGGGACGACCACTGCCGGTCTACGGTGACGGCCAGCAGATCCGTGATTGGTTGTACGTCGAGGATCATTGCGAAGCAATATGCACCATACTGCGCCATGGCCAGGAAGGCCAATCCTACGCGATCGGCGGCAATAACCAACCGCCCAACCTGATCCTGATCGAGGAGCTTTGCGATATCCTGGACGAACTGAAACCCGATTCCGGCTTTGCCCCACATCGGCAGTTGCTCCAATTCGTAGCCGACCGTCCTGGTCACGACCGCCGCTATGCAATGGATATTACCAGGATACGCGCTGAATTGGGTTGGCAGCCACGCCAATCCTTGAACAGCGGCCTGATGCGCACCGTACAATGGTATTTAGATCATCCCGATTGGGTCGCCGCGATCCGCCAGCAGCAAGATTACCAGGGCTGGCTATCAAAAAATTACGACACGAGAAATGAGACTGTTTCGGGAGGCAAAGCGTAGAGAAATGAAAGGGATTATCCTGGCCGGCGGGCATGGCACCCGCCTCTACCCGCTCACCATTGGCATCAGCAAACAACTGTTGCCCGTTTACGACAAGCCGATGATCTATTATCCACTTTCGATGTTAATGCTTGCTGGCATTCAAGATATCCTGGTGATCAGCACCCCCAGTGCATTACCGATCTTTCGTGACTTGCTGGGTGATGGAAGCCAGTGGGGCTTGCAATTTTCCTACGCCATGCAAGCCGAACCGCGCGGCCTGGCTGAGGCCTTCCTGGTGCAGCCAGAATTCGTTGCCGGGCAACCGGTCTGCCTGATCCTGGGTGACAATATTTTCTACGGACATGGTTTGCCGGCACTGCTGCAAAAATCAGCCCAGCTCCAACACGGCGCACAGATTTTTGCCTATCCGGTTCGTGACCCCCAGCGCTATGGCGTAGTCGAGTTCGACGCCAATGGGCGAGCCCTGTCTATCGAAGAAAAACCTCAAAGACCGCGTTCGCATTACGCTGTGCCAGGATTGTATTTCTATGATGGCCAGGTGGTGGAGTTAGCCCAGAGCTTACAGCCCTCCCCGCGCGGCGAGTTAGAGATCACCGATCTGAATCGCATCTACCTGGAACGCGGTGATTTACGCGTCGAGATCATGGGCCGTGGCGTGGCCTGGCTGGATGCAGGCACACACGAATCTTTGTTGCAGGCAGCCAATTTCGTCCAGGCGGTCGAAGAACGCCAGGGGATGCAGATTTCTTGTCCCGAAGAGATCGCCTATCGCATGGGTTATATCAGCAGAGACGAGCTACGTGTTCAGGCGCAGCGTTTCAGCGGCAATCAATATGGGACCTACCTGCTGCGACTGCTGGAAGAAGAAATTCCTTTTCATAAAACATCCGTTTAGAAAATGATGCATATCCTCTTGCTGGGTAAACACGGCCAACTGGGTTGGGAACTCAACCGGGCACTTGCTCCCCTGGGTGATTTGACTGCGCTGGATTATCCCGAAATCGACCTGTCTTCCCCGCAAAGCCTGCACAGCCAGATCCTGGAAGCCCGGCCAGAAGTCATCATCAACGCTACAGCTTATACAGCCGTCGACCGGGCGGAAAGCGAGCCCGGCGTTGCTATGGCAGTGAATGCCCACGCTCCGGGCATACTGGCTGAAATTGCCCGTAAGCTTCCGGCCGCGCTGATCCATTACTCCACCGATTACGTGTTCGATGGAACCAAAACCAGCCCTTACTGCGAAACCGATCAGCCTAAACCGCTCAACCTCTATGGGCAAAGCAAGCTTGCCGGGGAACAGGCAATTACTGCCGTGGGCGGCGCTTACCTCATTTTGCGCACCAGTTGGGTATACAGCCTGCGGCGAGAAAGTTTCGTAACGAAAGTATTGGCCTGGGCGCGCCAGCACCCCACACTGCGTATCGTTGAAGACCAGGTTAGCAATCCTACCTGGGCGCGCATGTTAGCCGAAGCCACCGGCCAACTGCTGGGCATGGCCAATACGCACTGCCAACACCTTGCCGGATGGATTGGCGAGCGAAGTGGGCTATATCACCTGGCCGGCAGCGGACAGGCCAGCCGCCTGGAATGGGCAGAGGCGATCCTGCGTCTCGACCCACACCGCGCAGAGCAAATCTGCCAGGCGATCCAACCAGCCCGGACCAGCGATTTTCCTACCCCGGCTCAACGCCCGCTCTATTCGGCTCTGGACTGTGACCGGTTCTCAGATACGTTTGGCCTGCGCCTGCCTCCCTGGCAAACTGCTCTGGAACTCGCCCTTCAAACCTGACCTATGACACCGGACTCCCCCCTTTCTCTGGTAATTTACAGCGCAGACGCCTGGTGGCACGCCTGCCTGGTTGTAAGGCTCATCTCTCCCGCACAACGGGCAGGCTGGGCACTGATCCAGGGCGCCGAGTGGGTGAGCGGCGCCCTGCGTGTTTTTCCAGAGAGAATATCTCAGGCCGATGTGGTCGTTATCACCCGGGATTTCCCGGCCCACACCAGCGAATACCAGCAGGTCATGGCTGCAGCTCATAATTACAGCAAAACCGTAGTCTACGAAACGGACGACCTCTTGCTGGAATTGCCCAAGTCTCATCCTGATTATGAGCGTTACCTGGCTGCTCGGGCTGCCATACTGCAGGCTATCGTTGAAGCAGACGCCGTCGTCGGCAGCACACCCGATCTGTGCAACTACCTGCGCGCCTTCAACCCCAACACCCGGCTCTGGGAAAATTACCTGGATGACCATCTGTGGCAGCCGGCTCACAGCCACCTGAACACTTCTGAGGCCAGCTTTACACCTGGCTATCCACCCCAAAGCCCGGGCCAGCCAATTTGCATAGGCTACATGGGCGGGCACAGCCACGCCACTGACCTGGAACCCATTGTACCCGCCCTGATCCACATCCTTGAGACGTATCCATCATCCGGGCACCCTAACAAGGTAAGCATGAAATTTTGGGGGTTAGAGCCGCCCCCCGGCTTACGCGAACATCCCTCCGTCGAATGGATCCCGGTCAGGATGGGTGATTACCCCGGCTTTGCCGCCTATTTTTCTGCCCAGAAATGCGATATCTTCATTGCTCCCTTGCAAGATAACCTCTTCAATTGCTGCAAAAGCAACCTGAAATTCCTGGAATACAGCGCTCTGGCAACCCCGGGTGTCTACAGCCGCATCGCCCCTTACCAACGGGTCGTCGTCCACGGCCAGAACGGTTTTCTGGCTGGCGAGCCAAATGAATGGATAGACTGTCTACGCCTGCTGATCGAAGATGCATCCCTGCGTATCCGTATGGGCAATGAAGCGCTGGCAACGCTGCGCAGTCAATGGCTGTTATCAGGACATCTTGATCATTTCAACCGGCTGTATCGCAGTTTTGCATCAGATACATCTGGTAAGCATCCGCAACAGGACGCCGTTCACCTCGCGCCGCGCATCGCCCAAAAGATGAGCACATTCTACCGGGACTTGCTCGACAAACGGCAAGAAGATATCCGGTCGCGGGAACAATGGGATGAGTTGCGTGCCCAAATGGCCGAACAGCAGCGCCATATCCTTCGCCTGAACCATACAGCGCAAGAATTCGGTACGCTTTACTACGATATCATTACAAGCCGGAGCTGGCGCCTGATGCAAAGGTTGATCGGCTGGCGGTTGCGCCTGGCCCCCAGAGGCAGCCGGCGCGAGCAGATCTTCAAAGCTGTGTACCAATCGGCCGCGGCACTAAAGAACCTGGGGGTGCGCGCTTCTTTACGAGTTGCGCGGCAAAGCATCCGCTCGATCGGGCAGACGCCTGTACAGGTGGCTGTACAGGCGTCCCCTCGTGTTCAGACATCCCTGTTCAGTGGGGCGCTGCCTGCCGTCGCGGCCTGTGCTCTCCCGGCAATCAGCATCATCGTGATCCTGAACGGCGAAAACACGTCACCCTCCGTCGATGAAACTATCCACTGGCTTCAACAGCAGACCTTACGCCAGGCAGGGCAGATTGTTATTTGGGATGAAACTGCTGGAAAGGCCTATTTCCTGGACACCCCATCTCATTCCTGGAATGCTGGCGATCTTCCCGCGCTCATCAGCAACCAGAATGCTGGAATCCAGACCCCGTACATTTGCCTGGCATCCAAAGACCTGCTCAAACAGGAAGCCACTTACCTGGAAACCAACCTGTGCACCCTGCAAACGGAAACACTTGCGTTCACCATCAATCTGTGCCAGCCCACACTCCAGACAATTCGCCGCCTGGAGCAAGGCTGGCTGCCCGGCAACCGGTCGCTTCCACTGGCGCGCCTGGTTGTTCGCAAGGAATGTGTGAGCCGGGTTGCCGGTGATGGGCAAAATTCCGGTGCTCCTATCACCCTCGATCTGCTTCCCTGGCTGGACAACGAACAGGTCATGCTGGACAGCGGTCAGAAAATAAGCAATGCCAACGTGATTGTCGGCAAGATCATTGCCCTGACGACCAATTTTCCGGATTTAGAGGGCGATCTGCCTTTCGATCAGCCTACTGGAACGTCCCTTACTATCCTGGATCGCTATCTAATCTCAAATTCCCCGCCAGAGTCGGGTGCATCGCCAACGGCCAATATACAATGGGTACAAACAGTTTTTCCTCTTCACCAGGTAATCCCCGCCGCACCCGAACCCTGCGACTTGCCCACCGTCTTTCTGGTCATGCCTTTCCTGGCCGTGGGAGGCGCCGAAAAGATCGCCCTCAAAGTCATGCAAAACCTGGCCGGCCAGGTGCGTTTTGTTGTCTTGACCTTTGAAGAATTGGATACACACCTCGGCACCATGACCGATGAATTTCGCCGGGTGACCCCCTATGTTTACACCTTGCCGGACTTTGCGCAGAACAGCCTTAACGCCTCCATGTTGGACTATCTGATCGCACGTTTTGATCCATGTACGATCTATATCGCCAACGGCACTCCCTGGATTTACGAGGTTTTAGGCGAAATTAAAACTCGTTACCCCCATATCCGCCTGGTAAACCAGGTCTATGATCACCAGGTCGGCTGGATCAATCGCTACGACCCCACGCTCGTTTTGTACCTGGATGTTCACATTGGCTCGAACCCCAGGATATGCCAGGCCTATCGCCAAAAAGGGGTGCGTCCGGAACAGATTTATTTCATCGAAAACGGCAGCGACCCCCAGGAATTGGATCCCGGCAAGTATGACGACAACCAGCGTTTCAATCTGAGACTCAAACTTGGCCTGCCTGCTCAGGCCAGGATGGTTACATTCGCCTCGCGCATGCATCCCCAAAAACGCCCCCTGGACTTTGTCGAACTGGCCCGGCGTTTCTCGTCCGATTCCGAACCAGTCTTTCTCATGGCCGGAGATGGGCCACTGGCAGGCCAGGTGGACGAACAAATTCGCAAGACCGGTTTACAAAACATCCATCGCATCCCCTTTTACCAGCCGGTCAGCGATCTTTTAGCGGTGACCGATGTGCTGGTGCTGCCATCCGAATTCGAAGGGATGCCCATGATTGTGCTCGAGGCGCAGACGATGGGTGTGCCGGTCGTTGTCACCGATGTAGGCAACAACCGAGAAATCATCGAACGCACCCAGGGAGGCATCGTGCTATCCCAAATTGGCGATGTCTCAGCTTTGATGAGCGCAGTGCGCCAGATGCTCGATCATCCTCCCGATCCTATGACACTGCGCCACAATACGCTCGTCCATTTTGACTGGAAAATCGTCGCCCAGAAGTACCTGGCAGCATTGTTGGACAAATGCAGTGACTGAAATCTCCGTAGTCTTACCCTCCTATAACCATGCTGCTTATGTCGCTGAGGCGGTGCGAAGTGTGCTTTCACAATCGCTCACCGATCTGGAACTGATCATCGTCGACGACGGCTCACAGGATGCCAGCCTGGATATTCTGTCAGGATTTTCAGACTGCCGCTTGCGCCTCTATAGCCAGCCGAACCAGGGCGCACACGCTGCGATCAACCGCGGGCTAAGCATGGCAACCGGGAACTATCTGGCCATCCTGAACTCAGACGACGTCTATCATCCGCAGCGCCTGGAAAAACTGGTGGGGGTATTGATAAACGACCCTGGAGTCGGGCTGGCTGGCTCGTATATTCAGTTGATCGACCACCAGGGCCAACCCCGGGGCGTTAAACACGGCTACCAGGATTGCGAACCATGGATTCTGGAAAGCCCACAGTGCAGTTTCCGCGCCGGTACAGACCTGCGCGCCGCCCTGCTCACTGAGAATTATTTTGCCACTACCTCGAACTTCGTTATTTCCCGGCAGTGGTTCGAGCGCACTGGCGAATTCCGCCCTCTGCGATTTACCCATGATTGGGATTACGCGCTGCGCCTGGCAAAACAGGCAGGCCTGGCGTTGTTGCCCGAACCGCTGCTCCACTACCGCGTGCATGCCAGCAACACGATCCGTCAGGATCAGGCGGCCATGCTCTTTGAAATTTGCTGGATACTGGCTGTCCATCTGCCAGCTTTCTATACAGATACTTCAATCTTCAGCCAGCCGCCGGAAAAGCGCATCGACCTTCTTCTGCATTCAATCTATACCGCCCAATGCGACCGCGCTCTATCGGTCATGTTATTGCAAAGGTTGCACGACCACTTAGACCAGGCGCTGCAACTGCTCGAGCCCGATAATCCTGAGCGCGGCATCTATCTGCAATTTATCCGCCAGCAGCTACAAGCCGAACCGCAATCAGCCCCGGCGCTCTCTCCTTCTGCATTCTCTCGCCTTCGATCCAATCGTCAGTCTGGTCTGGCTCATCTTGCCAAAGCGATCCGGCATCGCCTGAAGAAATTGTTCCCATGAGCGGTAGCTCACCATCTGCCATCTCCAGTTCGCAATACGCCATCAGCGCCATCATGCCCTGTCATAACCGGGCACACGACCTGCTCCGCACCTTGAACGCCTATGACCGGCAGCGAGGGGTAGGGCCTTTTGAGCTCATCGCCGTAGACGATGGCTCTACAGACCATACTTGGCAAATCCTGCAATCCTACGAACCAAACCGTTTTGCCCTGAAGATCATCCGCCAGGAGACAAACCAGGGGCCTGCCGCAGCGCGCAATCGCGCCCTGGCCGAAGCCAGCGCCCCGCTGATCCTGTTCGTAGGAGATGACATCTTACCCGATTCCTGCTTGATCGAAGGGCACCTCGCCGCCCATCGCTATTACCCCCAAACTCAGGTCAGCATCCTGGGCCGGGTGGCCTGGCCATCCGATTTACCGGTGAATACCTTGATGGCGCACATCGATGGCATCGGCGCCCAACAATTCAGCTATCATTATATGCAAGACGGCCATCCATATGACTTCCGTCATTTCTACACCGCCAATATTTCTTTGAAAACAGACCTGCTGCAAACTCAACCGCACGGGTTCGATACACAATTCCCCTATGCCGCCTTTGAGGATGCGGAGCTATCTTTTCGCCTGGCGCAGCAAGGTATGCAGATCGTATATCTTTCCCATCTCATTGGCTATCATTACCACTATCACACCATCTGGACATTCGCTCTCCGCCAGTTCAGGGCCGGCAAGATGGCCTGCCTGTTAGCCCGCAAACACCCTCCGGCGCGCAAATGGCTGGTAGGTAGAGGCTGGCCTTATCGCTTTCTCGGCTGGAGGCTGCTGGCCAGCCTTCAAAAATACCCCGCAGGTGATCTGGAAAGCCTGGAAAATCGCGCCATCCATTGGGCAAGCCAGCACGAATGGGTCTCTCACCCGATGCTGGATAGAGCCTATCTGACCATCCTTTCATATTTTTATATGAAAGGCCTGGTCTATGGCGCATATGATGCTTACGAACCCTTGGCAGATTTGGAAGCCTCGGGGCGAGCCACTCAGGTCGCACACATCCTCGCCCGGCGCAGGTTGGCCCCATTGCTCTCCCGGCTATCCATCGCATGAAATTCAATTTGCATTTACCCACCCGGCAAACCCTGAAGGTATTCAAGGCGTTTAGGGTTTCACCTAAGCGTGAATGGCTGGCAATTGTTTTTCTCGTCTGCGCAACGCTCGCCTTCTTCTGGCGCGTCGTATTCCTGGGCCAGGTTATGCTCCCTGCCGACATGATCTACACCGAGGAACCCTGGAAAAGCGAGCTTCACGAACAGCCGCTGGCCGAGATTTGGAATCCCAATCTGACCGATCAGATCTGGCAGATGTATCCGATTGCATCATACGCCATGCGCGCCCGCCAGAATGGAGGGCTGCTCTGGGACCCACACATGATGGGTGGCATGCCCGCCCTGGCGCGTGGTGACTTGTTTTCCAATCCCTTGTTCCATCTCTTCAACAGCCTGATGCCGGTCGCCGCGGCCTTGAGTTGGGTCGCCTTGTGCAACGTTTTTCTCGCCAGCATATTTACTTACCTGCTCCTGCGCCAAATGGATGCTGGCTGGTTTGGTGCGCTAATTGCTTCGCTGGCCTTTGCCTACGGCGGCTATCTCATCGGCTGGCTATCTCTGACTCACATCACCAGCGGTATGGTATGGCTGCCTCTGATCTTCTGGGCCTTCGAGCGTGCTGTAAGCAGGCAAAACTGGCGTTGGGCAATTGTCGGCTCATTTGCCTTCCTGCTGCACGTACTGGCTGGCTACATTTTATGGGCCTTCTATGGCGCCATCACTCTGTTGCTCTGGTCGTTTTATCGCGGCCTTCTTCAATGGCTGGAGCAAAAGAAATTGGCCTGCGCTTTCAAGCCTGTTTTGTATGCCGGGTTGATCCTGGGCATAGGTTCGCTGTTGGCTGCCCCACAGCTACTTTTGACCGTCCAGCTCTACTTCAATACCGCGCGCAATGAACAGATCGGGGCAACTGGCTACCTGGAAATCGCCGGCCATGTCGTGCGGTTGCTGGTCCCTGTATTGTACGGCAATGATGTGCATGGGAATACCTACCGGGGACCGCTGAACTACCCTGAAACAACTCTCTATTGGGGAATTCTGCCCCTGATTTTCATCCCGGCAAGTTGGTGGGGCCACAACCGCAAACTGGGTTGGGGGATGTCTGTCCTGGGCCTGGCCAGTTTACTGGCTGTCTATAATATCTCACCCTTTCGCCAGATCATCTCCCTTGTCTATCCGGTGTTTCTAAATGTATTTCCAGGGCGGATATTCTACCTGGTTTCATTCACCGGCTCTGTTGCCGCTGGTCTAGGCGCTGGCTGGTTATCCGAAAGGAGCAATCCTAAAGCCTTAAAATACTTTAGCCTCTTTTCGGCCTTGCTTGCTGCAATATTGGTCATCTTTTGGAATGCAACCACGCGTGATCCACTGGCGCAACCTGCAAACGATCTGTCCAGTTTGCGCGCCTCGATTGCTCTATTGGTCACCTGCTCGTCACTGCTGGGCATCTACGGCATAGGATGGATCAAGCAGCCCTGGTTCAAAATGATTGCCCTGGCAATCACCTTGTTTGACCTGTTTTGGGTGGGCATCAACTATAATGCCACCTTCGATCCAGAGACAGTTTTTCCTGAAACACCCAGCCTGCGCTATCTTGCCTCGTTATCGAAAAATGAAAATGAACCCTATCGAATTTTGAATGTCAACTCCGGGGTCATTTTGCTGGGCATGACCCCAGAGATTTATCAATTCTATACTGTCAGCGGCTACTCTTCCTGGGTATTGAAACGTTTCTCCGAATATACTTACCTGACAGGGGATCGTTTCACAGAATTTCTTCACGTCTATTTCATAGACTGCTGCGATCGCCTGACAGACGCCTTGAACGTGAAATATATCTATACCTCACCTGGAACGATACCGACGAGCCTGGGCACGTTGCGGCTGATCGAAAATCTGGCTGGAGCAAAAATTGACACGCAATTCCCCAACGGGGTTGGCGGTATGGCGTGGGCCATCGCAGGTAAGACAGAAAATGTATTGTTCCAACACCCGCCTTCCGAGATCGACTTCGAGTTTAAACTGGATACCTCCGCGACGTTCAAGACCGCCGCTTACATCGATCCGCAGGCCTGGAACCAGCCAGGTGATGGAGTGCTCTTCGAGATTTTCATCAGCCGGGGCAACCAGGAGCCAGAAACACCTGTTTTCTCGCGGTATCTCAACCCAAAACAAAATCAGGCCGATCGCTTGCCAGTTCCGGTAGTCATCGACCTGGGTCCTTATCTCGGTCAAAAAATCCATCTCAAGCTGGTCACTGGCCCCGGGCCAGATAACGATGTGCGATATGATTGGGCCGGATGGGTAAACCCCTACATCGAGAGCAGCGCCCCACCTCCGCTGCGCCTGGTATACGATGGCCCGAACAAAGTGTACGAAAATCGAAATGCGATGCCGCGCGCCTGGATCGTCCACCAGGTTGCACAGGTACCCATCAAAGATTTTCAGGCTGTAAAGAGAAAACTAAGGGACCCGAATTTCGACTTGAAGACCCGGGCAGTCATCGAGGTAGATAACCCGGCTAAACCGGTCGTCCGCTACGCGCCGAAGATGGATTATGCTGAAGAAGCCCAAATTATGCGCTACCACCCCGAAAGGGTTGAAATAGCCGTCAACTTGCAAGAAGCAGGGCTCCTGGTGCTGGCAGATACTTATTACCCGGGGTGGAAGGTTTATATAGATGGCTATGAAGGCCAGATTGTTCCAACGAATCTGGTGATGCGCGGCGTTATTCTGAGCCAGGGCCAGCATTACGTAGAATTTATTTACCGACCGGATTTGCTCTGGATCGGCTTGGCTGTAGCAGGATTCACCTTGCTTGGGCTAACTGTAATATTAATTAAAGGTTAGCTTTCATTTTTGTAATTCATATTGCAATTTCATCCTGTATAATTTGTTTAAGGCCTGCTTGAAAATAGAGAGGTTTTAGCGCTAACACTACACCACTTTCCTCGTGATCGTTTTCAGGCCGGCTCGCAGGCAGCAGGTTTGCTCGATCAGAACAAATAGTTCTGGAGTTAGAACGGTGAAAACGACACATTTTATCTGTATATACCTCATCCTGACAGTACTGGTAATAAGTGCATTTCCATCGAATGTTGCCCAGGCATCAGCGGATAGCGTGAATGTCATCTATGTCCCTGGGAGCAATAACAAAGATTTGCAAACCGCGATCAGCGAAGTTGGCAACGATGGGATCATTGAAATTGCAGCAGGCACTTACAACACCCCCAGTGGGGGATTTTCGATTTCCTCTCTGAGCAAGAGCTTTACCATTCGGGCCGCATCCGGCGCCGCCGTCACCCTGGCGGGTGGTGGATCGCGGCGCATCTTCGATATTCGCAATTCCCCTTATGGCCTGCAAGGAAGCATTACCTTTGAAGGGATCACTTTCTCCGGCGGGTATTCGAACCCCGGGTTGGTCAATGCCATTTCAATTGACCAGAGCAACGTCGCTTTTATCGGCTGCACTTTCCAGGATCACGTAAACGGCGCCGTTCTGGTGCGCAATGGCTCAACAGTTTTCTTTAACAACAGCGTATGGCGCAACAACCTGACCTGGAACGATAACGGCGCTGGATTCGAGATTTGGGACTCTACTGCCTATATCCACGGTTCCCAATTCATCAACAACCAGAACAACGCTACCACTTCCGACTCTGTACCGTTGGGCGGGGCGATATATGCTGTCAATTCAACCCTGCGCATCACCAACACACGCTTCGAAGGCAACAAAAGCGGCGGGCATGGTGCCGGATTATATATCATCGGTTTGTGGACATCAAGTTCCGGCAGCGACGTGATCATTGCCAATTCGACGTTCGTTGACAACCAGGTCGTACGACCAAGCGACTACAGCCTGCCGATTGAGGGAGGCGCCATCAATGTCGAAGATAAAAGTACCTTGCGCGTTTACCACTCCCGGTTTGTTACCAACAGCGCCCAGATCGGCGGCGGCGTGAATATCTTTCGCGCCCGCGCCGAAATTTATAACAGCGTCTTCCAGGGAAACCGTGCCACCGATACGCGCACGACGTCCGGCTTTGGCGGCGCCATTAACTTCAATTACTATGATCGACCGGATTACGCCAGTTTGCTCATCGAAGACACGTTGATCCAGGGCCGTTATGGAAGCGTTACAACCGTGGCGCTTTCCGCCGGCGGCCTAAACGCCACAGGTCTTACCACCACCAGCCGGCCCTCGGCGGTGCTGCGCCGGATGGTATTCTACGACCTGGATACCTGGCAAGGCAGCGCCATCGCCACCTCAGGCGTGAGCCTTTCCCTGGAGGACTCGCTGATCATCTACTGTGATGCCAGCAAAACCGGCGGCGGTATTGGCGGCGGTGTTCTTCTATATCCCGGGGGTATGGCGAACATCAGCAACACCATCTTCGCTTTCAATTCAGCAGATCAGTGGGGCGGGGCATTCTTTGCACAGGGTGCCCAATTCAACATAACCAACTCGGTTTTTTACAAGAACAAGATCAATCTGTCTGCTAATTTAAACTACGGTGCAGCCATCTTCACCGCGCCGGTCGAATATCAGACAATGGTGAGCGGGGTGGTAGCAGGATCCACCTTTGTCGAGCAGACAGGCCGGGCCATCTTCGACGATGATCGCTCGATCCCCAGTTCGTATAACGCCGTAATCTACAATGCCAATCGTTTCTACGAACCGAACTTTGACAGTGGGAAAGTCTATCGCAACTCGATAGCCACATCCGTGACCCCCTCCGGGTTGAATTCCTTGATCGTCACTCGCTCAGGCGGGGCTCCTTCGACCGACAAATCAGTAGTCGATAACCAGACACTCTCCGCTTCCCCGTCGATCTCTCGGCTGATGGGCGTGCCGGCTGCCGTTTTGCCCTCCGTCGCCGCGGGCGATTCACAGACGAGCTCGCCAGCGTACCTGGCTTACGTCTGGAATGGAACTTCGGCCAGCCTGGATGGAGCAGCTTTATCAACAAATGCATCTGTTCAATCTACCACAACCAGCGGTACACACATCCTGGCCGTGGATGGCGCCAACACCACCATCCAGCTTACAGATGGGCCTTCGCCTTCCATCTACACCAGTCTTTCATCCGTGGGAGGGGTCACAAGCCTGAGTTGGGATGTAACTGCAGGTACATTTCTGGCTATTGCCTCCGACCAGGGGCTCTCGCTTTCGACCAAGAGCGGCACAGTGGCCTTGCCTTCCATCCAACGAATTTACCACTTACATGCCATAACTCACCAGGGTGGCATCATACAGGCGGTCGATCCTCGGGTGCCCATTTTGAGCGCGCCGGATCACATCTCGATATGGGTCGGGTTAAATCAAGCAATCAAGCGCGGCTATATCCCCATCTCCAATATTGGAGGCCTCACCCTGAACTGGAGCGCGCAAACCACCACCCCCAGCCTGATACAGCTTGAGGCTACCAGCGGTGCGATCACATCCAACGGCGTAATCCCTGTTCGGGTACTCGTCTCGCAAACCGGCACGTATAATGCCATCGTGAATATCGACGCCGGGACGGCTGGATCCCAACAAGTGATTGTCGAGATCACTGTCGTCGACGTCATTCGCAGTATCTGGTTGCCGACAGTTATGAGGTAGGTTTTGAGATTCTGTGGTGTACTCGAGCGGACCTCCTATACACCACAGAAAAATTTACCCCTGGCGCTGGCGGATCAACGCGCTCAACTGCGCAATCGTGTCGAAACTATCCGCGTTCAATTCGGAGTCATCTATCCGCACTCCGAATTTTTCTTCGACAAACATCGCCAGGTCTACCAGATGAAAAGAATCGACCAATCCACTGGAAATCAACGCTTCGTCCTTACCGAGCTGGTATTTAGGGCGCTTCAGCACCTGGGTAAGGATATATTCGGTTAAGGTTGTTTCAATATCTGCCATGCTGGGCATCTCCGCTTGTGTGATTGAGGTGCCGCGATCCTATCGCCGCGATTCTATCACCATCATTCACCTTCTAAAATTTCCTTGACATACTTATCCCGATTTGCAGAACGGGAAATTTTCCCGCTGGAAGTCTTGATCAACCAACGCCGGCCGACCAGCCTGACATCCGACAACGCGACCTCACTGCGCTGCACAACCCGGCGACGCAAATCCATCTCGATAGCTTTCAGTTCTTCGTCAAAGAGAGCGCCATTCTCTACTTCGCAAACCATGACAATATTCTCAGAACCCAGGTTTTTGTCAAACAGACCAAAAGCCACGCTGCGACCCGGAACGATCCCGGGAGTCGTATTCGCAATCGCTTCCAGATCCTGTGGATAAATATTTTTCCCCCCAACGATAATCAGGTCTTTTTTACGGCCGGTGATATACAGCTCTCCGCCGGCGATATAACCCATGTCGCCGGTGAAATACCAGCCATCGTGCATCGCCTGGGCGGTTACTTCAGGTCGCAAGTAGTAACCGCTCAACATGCAGTCGCTGCGTAAAACAACCTCACCCACGCGGCGCTCTGGCAGATGTTCGCCGTGCACATCCACCACACTTATTTGCGTACCCGGGATTGGGAAACCACAACTGACCATTGGAGTCGAGCCTGGTGCTTCCGCAGACGCCTTCTCAGCCTGTCGTTGCTCCTGCAAGGCGCGAGTTTCTACCCAATCGACATGCGCTTTCTGCCCAATGGGGTACTGTGTCACTGCAAACGTATTCTCAGCCATAGCATAGCACGCAGACAAGACTTCTTCCTTCAGCCCATACGCGCCGAACTTATTCAGAAAGACCCGGTGGCTATCCAGATATACTGGTTCAGAACAGTTAATGAATGCCCGCATACTCGACAAATCCAGGTCACCCAGGTCACGCGGGCGGATGGCCCGCGCCGAGTGGTTGTAGGCAAAGTTGGGTAACCAGCACAGTGTGCCACGGTGCTGCTGGATAGCCTGCATCAAGACTTTCGGATCGCGCACCCACTTGAAAGGTGACATCAGGACCAGAGGCACACCGCACACCAACGGCATGACAAAGCCCGCGATCAAGCCCATGTCGTGGTATAACGGCAGCCAGCTCACCACTACGTCTTGCGCATTTAACCGGATTGACTCGCTGTAAGCGCGAATCTGGTTCAAAACTGCCCGGTGCGAAAGCGCCACTCCTTTTTGCAACCCGGTGGTACCGCTGCTGTGCTGCAAGAAAGCAATCTTATCCGCAGAAAAGCTGGGCCATCGAGACCCACTTGCCAGATCAGTTTCCACCTGCGGTACATCCGTGGTGCTCAAAACCGCACAACCTGCTCCACCAGGGCCAGGCGCATCTTTCAACAAATTGCTTAGCTGTTCCTTGAATTCAGGGAAAGTGATCACTGCCCTGGCTTTGGAATGTGTCACCAGTTCCTTAATTCGTTCCAGGTAAATCTCCGGATCGAGTTTTTCGGTCAGGAAAGGGAAAATAGAGGCAATCGCGCCCAGGTACATCGCCCCCCAAAAGGCGTACAGCAGGGTTTGCGAATGCTGCAACACCAGGATAACCAGATCATCTTCCTGGACACCAGTCGCCTGCAACGCCAGGGCGTAGCGCGATATTTCAGCATCAAAACGAGCTGCCGAGATTTTCGTCTCGCTGCCATCCTCGCCAATAAAGACCAGGGCCAGTCGGGCGGGATTCGTCTCAGCATGTCGTATAATCGATTGTGTCAGAGTTTGGATAGATGAATCCAGCATGGAACCGCGACTTAACCTTTATGAGTATCCACAGGTGAAAGATTTTATCACAAAAAACCATCCTCCCGCGGTCTCCGTGATTGTTCTGAACTGGAATGGCGCCCAACATTTACCGCGCTGTCTGGAAGCAGTCGCCGCGCAAACCTTCAAAGATACTGAGGTCCTGGTGCTGGATAATGCATCAAGCGATGGATCGAGCGATGGTCTTGAAGCGCGTTGGCCAGAGTTTCAAGTGGTACGATTTGCCAGCAACCTGGATTTTTCTGTTGCCAATAATCGCGGCGCCGAGATGGCGCGCGGCCAATGGTTGGCTTTCCTGAATAACGACGCCTTCCCGGAAAAGGACTGGCTGGAAAATCTGCTGGAAGCGGCTGCCGAACATCCGGGTTACGCCTTTTTCGCCTCGCGCCTGGTGTATGCCCACGCCCCGGATAAAGTGCAGGCCACTGGCGATATCTACCACATCAGTGGGTTCGCCTGGCCGCGCGATAACAACCAGCCCATTGGCCAGGCAAATACCAGATCTGGCGAAGTGTTCAGCGCCAGCGCCGCGGCGGCTTTGTATCAGCGGGATGCATTCCTGGCTGCCAGGGGATTTTCTGAGCATTTCACCAGCCACTATGAAGATGTCGACCTGGGGTTCCGCCTGCATCTGTTAGGGTATCGCTGTATGTATGTGCCGCAAGCCATCGTCGCCCACGTTGGCTCTGCCAGCTACGGGGCAGAAAGTGATCATTCTGTCTACCAGGTGCAACGCAACGTCATCTGGACTTATTTCGCCAATATGCCCGGTTGGTTGTTCTGGAAATATTTGCCCATTCACATCTTTGCCAACCTGGTATTTGGGATGTACTACCTGGGACGCGGCCAGGGCAAAGCCGCCTGGAAAGCCAAGCTGGACGCCTTGCGCGCCCTGCCAGCTATTCTACAAAAGCGGCACCAGATCCAACGACTGCGCAAGGTGGAGCCCGGTGAGATCGATCGTCTCATGGATCACCACTGGTTGCGACCATTTCTGCTGGGGCGAAGCGTGCGGCGCATCCGCCGGCTATTACACCTGCCATCGCATTATTCCTGAGCGAAGCAGTGATCACTTATCACATTCCCTCAGGCGTTCGAGCACAGCTTCACAGCAGGCGTATTTGCCTGACAACCCGTGAAGGTGGTCTCGTGGCAATCGATTCCGATATCCTGGCCATCTGGCAGTCCGCTGACGGGCGCTCGTTGGACGAAGTCCTGGCCCTTCCATTCCTGGCCGGCGACCCTGGCGAACTGCGCGCCGCCCTGGCCTGCCTGGCCGAGGCTGGCCTGTTGGCCCGCAACCACCGTGGCGAAGACCCTTTGGGATCGCCCATCGAACCCACGCCATTGCCCCTCGATCCCGGCAACGCTCCTACACCCCCGTCTCAACCCGTTGCCGAAAGCGCGGACGGTGCGCGGCGTGTCTCGGCTATCCTGGTCGGTTATAACAGCCGCTCCTGGCTGGTTTCTTGCCTGGCCTCGCTTCAAGCACAGACCTGCCCGCCGGGCGAAATTATCTTTGTCGACAATGCCTCACAGGATGGCTCGGCAGAATGGGTCAGGGAACATTATCCTCAGGTACAGATCATCTGCCAGGAACAACCGCAGCCTCTGGCAAGAGCTTTAAACCTGGGAATCCAGGCAGCAAGCGGCGACTACTACTGCCTGCTCAACCCGGATGTCATCCTGGAACCCGGCGCTATCGCCCGGTTGTTGCTTGCGGCGCAACGCGGCCCAGCTTGTGCCGCTGCAACTGCGAAACTGCGCCTGCTTTGGGCCCCTGCCTTTCTCAACGGACTGGGCAATCACGTCGGCGCTTTCTCCTGGGGTGCTGATAATGCACTGGGGCACCTCGACCTGGGCCAATTCGATGCCTGGAGCGAAGTCCCCTCGGCTTGCTTTGCCGCCGCGCTCATCCCGGCTGCCGCGTTCCACACAGTAGGCCCGCTCGACGAGGCTTTTCCAATGTACTATGAGGATAGCGAATGGTGTTACCGCGCCAGGTTGATGGGTTACATCGTTCGGGCTGCTCCCGCTGCGCGGGTGTACCATGCTTTTGGCGGGCAGATTCCTGGCCAGGGAATGCCGGTAAAATTGCCCAATGGCGCTACCTCGTCTGTCCAAAAGCTTTGTCGCGTCGCATACGGGCGGTTACGGTTTATCTCTCTGCTCAACAGTTCAAAATACCTGCGGCGTTTTCTCATCCGTTATCTCTTAGAAGATTTATTGCGGTGTACAGCCGCATTGTTTACCTTTCGCAAGGCAGCGGTGATGGCTTATGTACAGGCATGGATGTGTTTTCTCCGCTCTTTGCCCGAGCTGAAACAGCGCCGCAGCTCGATCCAGGCCCGGCGCCAGCGTTCAGATGCCGAAATATACCTTCTGCAAAAAGGGCTGCCTGCGCCACTGGTCTGGCATGGATTGCCCATATTGACCTGGGATGCAATTTGCAGCGAGTATTTGCCCCTGATCGAAGCCGGTCGCACCCATCCACTGCCAGAGTTTGCCCGTCCCCCAGACTCTGCCAATCTTTCCCTCATTCCCTCCACCGCATCCTGCCTCCCGGCTCCCACTCGCCGTCCAATACCTCTTGCTAAACGTGCATTTCACCAGTGGCGGACCACTGGCCTGCAAGGACTATTGTACTGGTTGGGCAAACGCATTCAATGGCGCCTGGCCAATCCGGGGATTTGATAAGGCGAAACGATGCGTATTGGGATTGACGCCACTCCCTTGCCGCCCAACCCGGTCGGCGCTGGCAACTATATCATCCAATTGGTCCGCGCCTTGCTTACCCTGGGGAGCGAACATCAGTTCGTCATTTTCGTCCAACACAGCGGATACCATTACTTGAAAAAAGCCGACGACACACCCGCGCAGGTTGATTCGGCACCCAAATCACGTCCTGTTCCAGCGCCAGAATGGGTCATCACTTCCGATAAACCGCCAGCCTTGCGTCTGCTATGGGAACAAACCGTCTTACCCGCTTTAGCATCCCGTTATCGTCTCGACCTGTTGCATTCACTGCATTATACCCGGCCGGTCTTTTTACCCTGTGCATCGGTGGTGACATTCCACGATATGACCTTCTTTCTATTTCCCCAATTACACACCCTGCCCAAGCGGCTGTTTTTCCCCGTCATGATGCATCTAAGCGCCCGCCATGCCGCCGCTCTGCTGGCCAACTCCGAAAACACCCGCCGTGACGCCATGCGCGTTTTGAAAATCCCTTCGCAGAGGATCAGTGTCACCCCGCTGGGGATAGACGCAGCTTTCCGCCCGATCGATGACCAGGCGCTGTTAGAAGAATGCCGCCAGCGATACCGCTTACCCCAACGCTTTATTCTCTACGTGGGCACGCTGGAACCTCGTAAAAACCTGCCCTTGTTGCTCAATGCCTACGCCCGGCTGTCACAGCATGGAGAAGATATTCCATTGGTAATTACCGGCCGTCCGGGCTGGATGTACGAGGACATCTTTTCCCAAATCAAAACGCTCGGCATCCAGGAAAGAGTACAATTTACCGGATATATTCCTGCGCAAGACTTGCCTATCGTTTATAATCTAGCGCAGGTGTTTGTGTATCCTTCTTTGTACGAAGGATTCGGATTTCCACCTCTGGAAGCGATGGCCTGCGGTACACCCACGATTACAACCGCAGTTTCTGCCATGCTGGAGCTGGTAGGTGATGGCGCCCTTCTGGTACCTGCCCATGATGAAGCAGCGCTTAGTGAGACAATGTTGAAAGTATTGGATGACCCGAAGCTGCAACAGGAGCTCTCAGCCAGGGGTTGTCGTCAGGCAGCTAAGTTCACATGGAACCAAACCGCACAAGCGACCCTGAGAGTTTACCAACAGGTGGCAGCATTGCGCTAGACGCCCCTGTCGTATCGGTATGTATTGTCACTTACCACGCCAGAGACGTACTTCGAGAATGCCTGGTATCTTTGCAGGAAAACACTCGCCTGCCTTTTGAGGTAATCGTCGTCGATAACGGCTCGGCCGATGGGGTCGCCGAAATGCTGCACCAGGAATTTCCCCAGGTACACTATATCCAGAACGATCACAATACTGGTTATACTTTTCCGATGAACCAGGCTTTGAAGGCCGGGCGCGGCCAGTTTTTGATGCAGTTGAACCCAGATACGGTCATTTTGCCTGAAGCGGTAGACCGCCTGGTCGCCTTCATGCAAACGCACCCTGAAATCGGCATCAGCGGACCCAAAGTGCTCAACCGCGATCTTACCCTCCAAAAACCTTGCCGCCGCGGCGATCCGCGCCCCTGGGCAGTATTCACCTATTTCTTTGGTCTTTCGGCCTTGTTTCCTCACAGCCGGCTCTTTGGCCAATACCTGGTCAGCTATATGGACGAAGATGTCACACACCCGGTTGCCGGAGTTGCCGGCTCGTGTATGCTCATTCGTCGCCAGGTGGTAGACCAGATCGGCTACCTGGACGAGCGTTTCTTCGCCTACCAGGAAGATGCCGATTACTGCTATCGAGCCCGCCAGGCTGGCTGGCAAGTTTACTATGTCCCGCAATCACAAATCATCCATTATGGCGGTCTAGGCGGCTCGCGTGTCGAGCCCTATCGTTCGATCTATGCCTGGCACCGCTCCTATTTTATCTATTATCAAAAGCACCTGGCTAAGGATTATTTTTTCCTCTTCAACTGGGTCTACTACCTGGCGATGGTCCTGAAATTGCTATCTGCGTTGATCGTCAACTTTTTGCGTTCCGATAAATTCGCCGGTTCGCGTAAACCTTAAAGTGTATGGATTCTACCCCTTCGCAAATATACCCCATCTTTCGCGCCCTTCTTCTTTCGCTGTTGGTAGTGCTTTTCGCTGGTTGGTTGAGTATCCGCATTGCGCGACGCCTCGGTTTGATCGATTATCCAGGCAGCGCGCCCCACAAACAGCATACCTATCCGACGCCACTGGCTGGCGGCATTGCTGTGATGATTGCACTGCTGGCTTGCACATTAGTGTTGAAGACTTACACCGATCGCACGGTTTGGGCCTCTTTCTTGGCGGGCATTCCCATCTTTATCTTTGGCCTGTGGGATGATTACCGCAACATCTCTGCTCCTCTCAAACTGCTGGGGCAACTGATCGCCGCGGCGCTGCTCATCTGGTCCGGGGTTTATGTTCAGATTTTTGAGACGCCTGGTTTTTTCTTCTATGGCAGCGGAGGCATCTACCTGCTGCTCGACTGGATGATTACTGTGTTTTGGATCGTTGGCATCACCAATGCCCTCAACTTCGTAGATAGTATGGATGGTCTGGCAGTGGGGTTGGGTGGAATGACCGCCGCTTTTTTTGTGCTGCTCACCCTGGACTCGCAACAGCCCCTTCTCTCACAGCACAGCGCCATCCTCCTGGGCATTTGTGTGGGACTATATTTTTACAACTCGCCACCTGCATTGCTGTTCCTGGGAGACTCTGGCGCCCAATTGATGGGAGTGGTTTTGGCCGTGCTGGCTATCGGATACAAACCCCAGGTGCCTTCCCAGGCATCATCCTGGTTCGTACCGATCATGTTACTGGGCATCCCCATCTTCGATACATCCTTGATCGTTTTTTCCCGCTTGCGCCGTAAGCGCCCGGTTTACTCGGCAGCCCACGATCACACCTACCATCGCCTGATGCGTATGACGCACTCATCGACGCGGGCCGTTCTGGTGATGCAAGTAGCTGCATTTATATTGGGCTGCCTTGCTTTCCTGGGATTGAACCAACCACCGTTCGTGGCGAACATCATCTTCCTGGCTACCCTGCTGGCAGGCCTGAGCACCCTGGTCTGGCTGGACAGGCAGGCATTCATAGATAATGGATAGAAAACCTGACCGGATTACTCAGGAGCCAGTCGCTTGTTGACTTGAAGAAGCTATGACCAACGAATGGGCCTTGCGTGATGATATCCTGGCTGCCACACATCACTGGCAGCGCATTATGGCGTTTTGCCTGCTGGGCGCTCTAGCAGGCTGGCTGGTTTCATTGCTATGGCCTTCTCCCAGCCGGGCTACCCAGGAACTTTATGTCGGCTTGAATGTGTATCAGGCAGCTACGGACCGCAATGCGGCTGAGCAAGCCGGTATGGTCTTCAGCAATGTAAATGACTATAAGAACTGGCAAATGGCCAGCCTGAACAGCATCATTTATACAGATAGCATTATCGATGAGACCCTCGAGCGATTGAGCGCCGGCGATCCTTATTGGGAAGGTGTCAACCGTGGCGGACTGGCCGCCATGCTCCACGTTTACTGGCGTAATGCCGGAAAATGGCGTTTGGTTGCTGAACATCCCGACGGTCTGCGCGCCGTCCAGGCAGTTACTGCCTGGCAGGAAGTTGTCGTCGCACGCGTCAATGCCGCCATCCAGGAGGCGCGCAACGCTGCTCTTCTGGACCGGCAGTTCCAGGTGGTTGCCACTCAACAGGCGCAGAGCACTGCTCGCCTGGCCGCTTTGATCCAGGTACGCAATGAATTGAGCGCCTGGGCACAACGCATCACCATATCCACGCCCGCCTCTTCGCTTCCCACAACCGAGCGACAGGCGCTTGCCCAATTGCTCTCCTTGCTAACCGATCTCCACGATAGCACCACCTGGCTCTCGCTCTCGCAAACATTTCCGCTTCCAGGCAGTCCATCGGAAGCTTACCTGGCCTGGATACAGCAGACCGTTCCTCTGGTAGAGCAGGAAATCCGGGTGATACAGGCGCAGGAAAAAGCAGCCGAACAAGAAAAACAATCCCTGGCCACTCGCTATGATCAGGCCACAGAGAACAGCCAGGGACTTTCCGCGGAGTTGAAAGTCGATCGCATCAGCGACGCCCAAACAGAGCGCAGCACAGTGCGCCCAACTGGCACCCTGATCCTGATCGGCGCAACCCTGGGATTGATCGCCTGGCTTCTGGTGTGGCTGGTGCAAGCAAACGCTCGCACAAGGCAAGGTACTGCTTGAACTGGCGAGTGTTCCTTGCAAAAATCCAGCGGGTAGCTTATGCCGCGTTGTTGGTTGCCCTTCCAGTAACCAGTTTCCCTTTCTTTCCCCCGGCAATCGGCGGTGAGGCATTGGTCAGACCGCTGGCAATGTATCCACTGCTGCTACTCGTTTTCCTGACTGCCTTGCCCGGCCTTTTCAGGCGCTCCATACCCAAAACAATTCAAACCCTGCTCCCCTTTGTGCTGGTTGCTATAGCCAGTTCCTTACTGTCGTTGCTACGCGGCATTGAACCCGCCCTGGGCATCTCGGTACAGGCACGCATCCTGCGTGGCATGACGACGCTGTTCATCGGTTGTGCCTTCTACCTGGTCATTGCCCTTTGGCCTCAGACTGTGCAGGATCTGCGCTTTGCACTGCGTTGGCTCTACACCGGCAGCACCCTGGCGTTTGCCTGGGGGTCGATACAGGCGGTACACATTGCCCGTCCCAACCCTGCCTTGTTCGCCTTTCTGGAAAAAGCACAGACCTATATCTCGATCCGCCCTCTACGCGAGGATCGCATCGCCGGCCTCACCTACGAGCCACACTGGTTCGCCGAACAGATCATTGTGCTGATCTTGCCCTGGTCGCTGGCCGCCGTTTTGACCGGTTACAGCGCCTTCCGCTGGCGTTGGCGTTGGTTGACTCTAGAATGGATCATCGCCGGTTGGGCTGTCCTTTTGCTGCCCTTCACATTCTCACGTTCCGGTTTGCTGAGCCTGGTCATCCTGGTTTTCTTAAGCCTGGTTTTCTTCCGCCGGCGCAGTCAAACCAGGACTGGTACAGATATTTCGGAGAAAAACACCCTCCAGCGGTTCTGGTCTTCAATTATTTCGCGGCGTTTTCTGGAAATCCTCCTGGGCGTAACCATTGTCTTAACCCCAATCTACCTGATTGGCGCCCGCAACGCATTTTTTGCCCGCCTGTGGGCGTACTGGGAAACGCCGGGGGCCAATTTTGAAGGCTACCTGAGTCACCTGGGATTCGATGCCCGCGTCATCTATGGCCAGGCTGCCCTGCGCACCTACCAATCCTACCCGCTGTTAGGGGTCGGCCTGGGCAATTACGCCTTTTACTTCGAGGAGATGTTACCTTACCGATCGATCAGCGAAATCCCCGAAGTATTATTTATGATTACCCCCGAGAGGGGCCGCGATCGCCTGATTACGGCCAAGAACTTTTACCTGCGCTTGCTGGCTGAAACGGGTATTATCGGAGCCGTGGCCTTCCTGGCTTTCGCCATCGCACACCTGGGTTGTGCTTTCTACCTCTGGCTGTCCGATCAGAAAGACTGGCAGTACTGGGGTACTGCCAGTTTGTGTGGTATGCTTGCCTTTGCGCTATCAGCCTTCACTTTTGACTCGTTTGTTATTCCCAACACCTGGGTGGTCTTTGGCCTGATCACTGCCGCTACAAAGGTCATGATCCACACAACTCAATCACTTTCCGTTTCTGAAGGGCCACCCGCCTGGGAATCCGATGAGCGTTCAACTGGTCGCTCATCACTTGACACCTGAAACATGATACCTGAAACATGACTCTCGCTATGGAAAGACACTGGACATTACGCGAAGAACTTTACCGTACCCTGCATCGTTGGCCCACTCTGCTGGCTTTCTTTGCGCTGGGCAGCCTGTTAGGATGGCTGGCATCGTACGTGTGGCCCGCCTATTACCAGGCGACCCGCGAAATTTATGTTGGTCTGAATCCTTACCGCACTTACTCGGATACAAACTTTCTGGCACTGGCCAAACCTCGTTACTCCAACATCGATAACTATCACTACTGGCAGATGTCTCAGCTCGATAGGGCGATCTTCCTGGATGATGTGCTTCAGAAAACCCTCGATGACCTGCGCCAGCAGGATGCTTACTGGCAAACCGTCGAGACCAGCGATATTCGCGATGGGCTGGATACCGACTGGCGCACGGCCGGCGCCTGGAAGCTCAATGCCGTCTATGCAGATCGCCTCCGTGCAGAACAATTGCTTCAGGCCTGGAGCGAGACTGCCGCAGAGTATGCACAGCAGGCCGTGCTTGCTGCGCGCCATACCTTTATGACCGACCAGGAACTGCAAGCCAGCGCCGAGAATTTGCTCCAGGCCGAACTACGCCAGCAGCAGCTTAACGCTTCCCGCCAGGCGTTGGCGAAGTGGCTGGCAGAATCCGCCACTTTGCCCTTCGATCAACCCTTGGATGCAACCGATCGCTGGCGAATTTTTGCCCTGAGCGACAGGCTGGTCCAGGACGACCCCGGCTGGCAGTCGCTGATGCAAGCGCAGCCCGGTCCAGCCGCACCACGTCGCGACTACATCGATTGGGTAAATCTCGTTCTGGCACAAATCGATGCCGACCAGGTCGGCCTGGCACAGCACATTGACCTGCTCCGCCAACGACGGGGCGAACAGCAAACGCAGTATTCCGCCGAGGCGGAACGTAGCCTGGGGCTTTCTCCTAACCTGGAAATCCAAAAACTCGGTGACATCGAGGTCCGTGTCATACGCCCGGCCGCCACGCTGGCCCTGATCGGTGGCTTTGCCGGTCTGCTGGCCTGGATTTTCGTGCAACTGGCGAGAATAACCAACAGGAAACCATCCCGTGATTAGACCAGATTGGAAACACTGGTACCATCACGTCCCGCGCGCGCTCTGGGCAATGCTGCTGTTCACTCTGCCCGTGACCAGCTTCCCCTACCTGCCCGCCGAGCTGGGCGGGCGCACGCTGGTGCGCCCGCTGGCCATCTACCCTTTGATGCTGCTGGTGCTCCTGGTCATACTTCCCCGCCTGTTCACCCGGCCCCTGCCTAAGACCTTCTTGCCCTTGCTGGCCTTCGTCGCGGTCGCCATGCTTAGCTCGCTGGTCGCCTTTTCCAGCGACCTGGAAGTCTATCGCGGGGTCAGCCTGGCATCGCGTTTCTTCCGCAATCTGGTCACGCTAGGGTTGGGCGTCTCGTTTTACATCACTGTATCGCTCCTGCCGCAAACCTGGCAGGATATGCGCTTTTCGTTGCGCTGGCTGTACGCCGGATTCGGCCTGGCGCTCCTGTGGGGCACGCTGCAAATCCCCTATGTCATTCATTACTCGGGGCGTTACTTCAAGCTCATGCAAACCATACAGGGCCTGGTCTCATCACGCAAACTCTTCCCCACACGCATCTCCGGGATGACCTACGAACCCAAGTGGTTCGCCGAGCAAATCTGCTTTCTCTTGATTCCCTGGCTGCTTGGCGCAATACTCACCCGCCAGAGTGCTTTCAAATGGCGCTGGCATTGGGTGACCGTAGAAATGCTCATGTTGGCCTGGTCGGTAGGGGTATTGGTCTTCACTTTCTCTCGCACCGGGCTGTTTATCCTCGCCGTGATGGCCTTCCTGGGTTACTGGCTGTTCCGCTCTTACACGCCCAGAACTGCCAAAGTGGCTGCGACACCCGCGCCTGTCCAGAGTCGGATGCCCGGCAGAAAACGCCGCCTGTTCGAAGCCGGCCTGATCGTTGCCGTACTGCTCGGTGGGCTGGTCATCATTGGCTCGCAGAACCCATACTTCTCGCGCCTGTGGCGTTATTGGACAGATGGCAAAGCGCGCTCGCGTACTTACCTGGAATTCATCGCCTTCGAGCAGCGCTTCGTTTATTGGGCTACCGCCCTGCGTATCTACCAGCGCCAACCTCTCCTGGGCGTTGGCCTGGGTAACTATGCCTTCTACTTTGTCGATATGGTCCCCGATCAATCCTATGAGCAGCAGCAAGAAATGCTGCGCCAGCTTACCCCCGGCGAAGGGCGCGATCGCCTGATTACACCCAAGAACCTGTATGCCCGCCTGATTTCCGAAACCGGCCTGCTGGGCGTGGCATCTTTTACCACCTACCTGCTGGCAATCCTCGGCTGTATTCTCTACCTGTGGTTTTCAACCTCTGCCCAGCAGCGCTATTGGGGAATGAGCGGCTTCCTGGCGCTGGTGGTTTTTGCCATCGTCATCTTCTCCTTCGATTCCTTCGCCCTGCCCAATATGTGGGTAGTATTTGGCCTGATCACCGCCGCCGCCCACCTGGCTGACCCTGCGGATGATGAATTACAAAATTCTTGAGAGACAGTACACGATCACCATTTATCGACCCGTTCTCTGCTACAAGCCGGTCTCCTCGCTGCTACAACCAATCCAGCTATTAAGAGCCCTTAAGCATCCAAATCCCCAAAAAAGAGTAAAATAGTGGGCATGTGCGTCCCCGACCAGGCCCGAAAGCGTCTGTCCGCAGGCGCCCAATCACTGCTGATTACTGATCCTCCGTCAATTCACCCATGAACAATTCCACCAAGATCTTTACTGCCGTCATTGCCTGTTGTGCAGGCATAGTCGCCCTCCTGGCGTTGGGTCTGTGCGTCACTGCCGCCGGCCTGTATTGGTTCATCGATACGCAGCAAATTACCTTCTCGAACCCCACTCAGGCCGTTTGGGAACTGCCCACCGAGGCAGTTCCGCCCACCAAGACCACGCCGCCTGAAAATTCAATCACACCATCGCCGCCAATAGAGATACAGCCCACTTCCTCCGAACCGCCGGCGCCCAAGATGCCCGCACCGGTGCCACCGAATACCCCCTCCGGTTCAGCGGATGCATCGCTGCATACCCTGGAAAACACCGTCGTGCCCATTAACGATCCCATCGATCTGGCGCGCCGCCTGGATGGCAAGCAAAACCTGCCTCGCAGTCTGGATGCCCCGCTGCACACCTACCAGGTTGGCGATCGCCAAAGTTTCTGGGCGACCGACTCGGACAACAATACCAATTTCGAAATCTCTGCTACCCTGCGCTATATTACCGATCATGTCTACTTTTGGATCGAGGATGGCGTGAGCTATGATCGCGGCGATCTGAAAGCGCTGGCCGAGACCTTCGAGAAAGAAATTTACCCCAAAAATCGTGAATTCTTCGGCAGCGAATGGACGCCCGGCGTGGATGCTGATCCCCACCTCTACATCCTGTATGCCAGGGGGATTGGCAGTCGCGTGGCAGGCTATTTCTCATCCGCAGACGAATACCTGCCCCAGGCACGCGAATACTCCAACGCCCATGAAATGTTCCTGCTCAGCGCCGACCATGTCGACCTGGGCGAAGAGTATGCCTACGGCGTGTTAGCCCACGAATTCCAACACATGATCCACTGGAATGGCGATCGCAACGAAGATACCTGGGTAAACGAAGGTTTTTCGGACCTGGCTATGCTCCTTAACCGCTACAGCATCGGCGGCGCTGATTGGGAATACGCCCAGGACCCCGACATACAACTGACCGATTGGCCCGATACGCCGGAAACGCGTACCGAACATTACGGCGCGTCTTTCCTGTTTGTGACCTATTTCCTGGATCGATTTGGCGAGGAAGCCACCAAAGCGCTGGTCGCTGACCCCGACAACGGCATGGTCAGTATCGACAAAGTGCTGGCTACATTAGGCATTACCGACCCCCAAACGGGCAAGCCGCTTGGGGCAGACGATGTTTTCGCCGATTGGGTGTTGGCCACCTTCTTGCAAGATGATCGTGTGCAGGATGGCCGTTTCACCTACACCAACTACCCTTCTGCCCCCAACCTGCAACCTACCGAGCGTGTCGATAGCTGCCCAATAGAGGCGCAGGAACGGGATGTCCACCAATATGGTGTTGACTATATCCAGGTCGAATGCCGTGGTGATTACACCT
The DNA here is from genome assembly GCA_964595435.1 of uncultured Anaerolinea sp. Classification (GTDB taxonomy): domain Bacteria; phylum Chloroflexota; class Anaerolineae; order Anaerolineales; family UBA4823; genus RBG-16-57-11. The sequence goes on from CAZQQJ010000028.1 coordinate 74,375, forward strand.
TGCGCTTTGAAGGGCAGCCCTTCGCCCGCATCTTGCCTGTCGATCCACACTCTGGCGATTATGTTTTCTACTCCAATACCGGCGACGAATCCGACATGACCCTGACCCGGGAGTTCGATTTTACCAGCCACAGCGGCCCTTTGACCTTGAACTACTGGACCTGGTATGACCTGGAGGAAGATTACGATTATCTCTACCTGGTCGCTTCCACCGATGGTGAGAAATGGGACATCCTTACCACGCCTTCCGGCACTGCTGACGACCCGGTGGGCAACAGCTATGGCTGGGGATATAACGGCCATAGCGGTGATGAACCGCAGTGGATCGAGGAAAAAGTCGATCTTTCGCAATATGCCGGGAAAAAGGTCCAGCTTCGCTTCGAATATATCACCGACGCTGCCGTAAACGGAGAAGGCTTCCTGCTTGATGATGTAACGATTCCTGAAATTAACTATGCCACCGACTTCGAAAACGACGACGGTGGCTGGCAGGCCGCTGGTTTCGTGCGCATCGAGAACGTCTTGCCCCAGACATTCCGGCTTGCGCTAATCTATCAAAACGGCAACAAAACAACTGTGGAGAAAATCGAGCTGCCCGCTGACAATCTGGTTGAAATCCCCATCAGCGTCGGCAGAAATGAAGACAGCCAGGTCACCCTGGTTGTCTCGGGCACCACGCGTTTCACCCGCCAGCAAGCTACCTACCAGTTCAGTCTACTCCCCCGTTAAATCTCCGAGACAAACCAAAGGACAGCGTAAGAAGCTGTCCTTTGGTTTGTCTTCATGCACCCGGCTTACGCGGCAGCCGCAGTGCAGCCAGTTGTTGCTCCAACTCGGCGCGCCGGTCGGCTGCAGCCTTGTTAACCTCAGTGCGGATACGCTCAGCCTCACTCTGCATCTGTTTGCGCAGGCTATCGCCGGATTCCGGCGCCAATAACAACGCCACGGCCGCGCCCACCAGGCTGCCCAGGATAAAGCCCTCAACGAATCGAGTTACACGATCCATCGCCATTCACCTCGCTTTCTCAAATTTTTCCCCTATATTATAATACAGGACATGATCATCCTATCCGTCGGAATGCCTCGTGCCGGCTCAGGCTGGTATTACAACCTGACCAACGACCTGATGTTGGCTGCTGGCGCTCAGGACGCGCGCCAGATTCGCCAGCGCTATCACTTACAAAACATCCTCACCGAGGTAAACTGCAATATCGGTGCGCTGACCCCGCGCCGCCTGGCTGCTGTACTTGTGCCTGCATTATTAGGCAACACCTTCGTCATCAAAGCACACGCTGGACCAACTCCTTTTGCCCTGGCAACCATCCGCCTGGGATTGGTTCGCCCGGCTTACATCTACCGCGATCCACGCGATGCTATGCTCTCGGCCATGGAGAATGGCCGGCGCGCCGCAGAACATGGCCGTACCAACGCCTTCTCCCCCCTGGTCGACTTTGACAGGGCGCAAGAATTCATGCATGAATACCTGCACATCTGGGACGCCTGGATGGAATGCGACCGTGCATTGCATGCCCGTTACGAGGATCTGCTGACCCATTACGATGAAGAAGTTAGCCGCCTGATAGAGTTTCTACAATTGGATGCCGCGCATCCCTCCATCCAGGCAGTAATTGAGAAATATCGCCCAGAGAAGGCCCAGCCTGACCAGAAAGGTCTTCATTTCAGCCAAGGTAAAATCGGGCGCTTCCGGCACAAAATGACCACTGTGCAGCAGGAGGCCCTGGTGCAGGCCTTTGGCCCATACCTGGAACGCATGCAATACCCACTTTGATGATCTTAGTCCGGCGTAGGCCGGATATATTGCATCAGCAAGAACTGCGTGATAATTCCAAACACCAGCAAGATCAAAAACAGCGCCATCGTATCCAGAGAGCCGGTGTGCAAAACTTGCACGACCAAAATCGTGCCCAGCAAAGTAGATAGTCCGATCAGAGCGAAATCAAACCATACGATCATCAGCGCGAAACAAACCGCGCCGGTGATAACGAAAAGCACCGGTGTTCCCAGGGATGCCGACGACCCCAATGCTCCAGGTAGATGATAGAGCAAATACCCCCCGGCGACGAACCCTGCCGCCCGGGCAATCCAACGTTTGAACAAAAACGTACTCGCCGCAAAGGTTAACGAAATAATTAAAGGCATGAAAACCGGATTCCAGTTCATCGGCGAAATGAAAGGATACTGCTCGACCAGAAATCCACCTATCAGAAAGCCAACTCCGCCGACAAAAATACTATAAAATGGACGGCCAGCGATCAACATCAAAAAACCAAACCCTGCTCTGACAAACGGCATTTTCTTACCTCCTCAACAAATTAATCCATAGCTCAAATGCCATCCATTGGCAACGCATCGCAGCATGAAAACTGTTGGCGATCCTATTTATCCTATCCATCATGGGTTGTTTTCACGCCTTTCAGGCATCACGCCAGATTGCATCGTGCTGCCTGTATTATAGTGGCATTTCGGCCTGAGCGAAATGAAAAAGGTCCGATTCGAACGGTACTTAGATAATCCTTGTCAATTTTCATAGGGTCAGGCATAATAGGCATACTGCCCGCATCTGAGTACGACCGGGACAGATTCGTTCTTTGTACCTTGTAACCTTTGTACAGTTTTGTGCCATACACCCATCAAGCCAGACTTTTTGGCCTCTACCAAAATCAGGAGAGTACCATGTCAACACAACTTTTTCCGCATACGCTTTCCATAGCAAAGCGCAAGAAAATGACCACCCAGACGCTCCGCGCCCGGAAGTTGAGCGGCGAGGCCATCAGCATGCTCACCGCTTATGATTACCCTACTGCAGTCGCCATCGACCAGGCGGGTATCGATTCCATCCTGGTTGGCGATTCATTGGGCATGGTGGTTTTAGGTTACGCCTCCACTTTGCCGGTAACGATGGAAGATATGCTCCACCATTGCAAAGCAGTGGCGCGAGGTGCGCAATTTGCCCTGCTTGTTGGCGATATGCCCTTTATGTCTTACCAGGTTGCAATCCCCGAAGCGGTGCGCAACGCCGGGCGTTTTCTGCAAGAGGCCGGCATGGATGCAGTCAAGCTCGAAGGCGGCCGTGAACGTGTCGAAACGATCCGCGCCATCCTGGCCGCTGGAATTCCTGTTATGGGGCACCTGGGTTTGACCCCTCAAAGCCTGAACCAGTTGGGTGGCTTCCGCCCCCAGGGGCGTGATGCCGCGGCCGCCATCCGGTTGTGGCAAGATGCCTTGTTGCTTCAGGAGACGGGCTGTTTTGCTCTCGTCCTCGAATCGATACCTGCCCGGCTGGCCGCGTATATCTCGCAATCCCTGGAAATCCCCACCGTTGGCATCGGCGCTGGCGCTGGTTGCGATGGGCAGGTATTGGTCACTCATGACCTGTTGGGGCTGTTCGACCGCTTCACCCCTCGCTTCGTCAAGAAATACGCCGACTTGCACAGCGAAATGGCGCAGGCCTTTGAGTCATACAAAATAGACGTCGAAAGCCGGGCTTTCCCTGCCATCGAGCATACGGTGGAAATGCCCGATACAGAATGGCAAATTTTTTTGGATGGAGTAGCGCATGACTCTTGATCAAGATCAGAATCTCAACTTGTTGATTGTAGGCACAGGCGCTATGGCTTGTCTGTTCGCCTCTCGACTTTCGGCCGCTGGCATTCCTGTAACCATGTTAGGCTCATGGGCGTCAGCGCTGGCGTCCATTGAAAAACATGGCATTCGCGTGATGGACGAAAAAGGCCAGGAAACGGCCTATACCGTACGTGTAACCGCCGATCCCAGGACCTGTATCCACAGCCGCTACGCCCTGGTGCTGGTCAAATCCTGGCAAACCCGCCGCGCCGCCGCGCAACTGGCCGAATGTCTGGCCGCTGATGGCCTTGCCCTGACCTTACAGAACGGAATGGGCAACCGCGAACAACTCGCACAGGCCCTGGGCGTGCCGCGCGTGACCCTGGGCGTCACCACCGTCGGCGCCACCTTGCTCGGGCCGGGTCTGGTGCGCCCATCCGGCGAAGCGGTCATCACCCTCAGCGCTCATCCCCGCCTGGCGCCCCTCTCCAACCTGCTGCAGAGCGCTGGCTTTGTTATCGAAACCGCCCCAGACGCCACTGCACTGTTGTGGGGAAAACTGGTCATCAATGCCGCCATTAACCCGCTGACCGCTCTGCTGGGTGTGCCCAACGGAGATTTGATTGGCCGGGCTCCGGCACGCGCCCTGCTGCAAGCTGTGGTACGTGAAGCCGCCGCCGTAGCCGTAGCTCAAGGCATCCGCCTGCCTTATCCCGACCCGGTGGTAGCCGTTGAAACAATCGCCCGGCGCACCGCTACCAACCTTTCTTCTATGCTGCAAGACGTACAGCGCGGCGCGCCCACCGAAATCGATGCCATCTGTGGAGCAATTGTCCAGGCCGGTGAGCAGAAAGAGGTGCCCATCCCGATCAATCGCACCCTGCTTCAGCTGGTCAGGGCCTTACGCCCGGATGCATAACGAGTAAAACCATGCAGATCATTATTTCTCTTGCCGATTTGCGCGCCGCTCGCGCCGCTTTGCCTGAACCGGTAGGGCTTGTCCCTACCATGGGCTATCTTCATGAGGGTCACCTGTCATTGGTGCGCGCTGCCAAAGCACAGTGCGCCAGTGTCGTGACAAGCATCTTCGTCAACCCGACCCAATTTGGCCCTAAGGAAGACCTGAGTGCTTACCCGCGCGACCTGCCTCGCGATCTCAAACTGCTGGATGAATTAGGTGTAAACCTGGTTTGGGCGCCCACTCCCGAAGTGATGTACCCTCCTGGTTTTCAAACCTGGGTAGAGGCTGAGGAAATCACTCGCCCTCTGGAAGGCAGCATGCGCCCCGGACATTTTCGCGGCGTGACCACCGTTGTCGCCAAGCTGTTCAACGCTGTCCAGCCGCAAAGGGCTTATTTTGGCCAGAAAGATGCCCAACAGGTCGCAGTCATCCGCCAGATGGCGCGCGATCTGAATTTCAACCTGGAAATCGTAGTATGTCCCATCGTGCGTGAGCCGGATGGCCTGGCCTTATCCAGCCGTAACGTATACCTGAACTCGGCCGAACGGCAGGCTGCCACGGTGCTATCCCGCGCCCTGGAATCTGCCCGGTCAGCTTACGCACAGGGACAGCGCCATGCAGCGAACCTGCGCCGGGTAATGGAGGATACCATCCATGCTGAACCATTGGCTCGCCTGCAATACGTCTCCTGCGCCGACGCAGATACCCTGCAAGAAATCGACGGAGCGCTCACCGGGCGTGCCCTGCTTTCAATGGCAGTCTACATCGGCACGACGCGCCTGATCGACAATTGCATTCTGGGAGGGTAGTCCGATGCTTCTTACGATCGACGTTGGCAATACCAATCTCACCCTGGGCCTGTACCAGGGTGAAACACTGGGCCCGCGCTGGCGGTTGGCAACCGTACACGAACGCATGCCGGATGAATACGGGCTGCAATTGCTCGGCTTGCTGGATCACGCCGGCTACCGACCCGAGGATATAACCGGCATCTGCCTGGCTTCAGTCGTGCCGCCGCTTACCAGCAAGGTCGTCGAGGCCTGCCGCGCTTACCTGAAACAAGAGCCCCTGGTCGTGGATGCCGGCGTAAAGACGGGCGTGCGCATCCGCTATGAGGACCCGCGCGCAGTCGGCGCAGACCGCATCGTCGATGCCGCTGCTGTGCAGCGCTTGTATGGCGGCCCGGCTTGCGTGGTCGATTTTGGCACCGCCACCACCTTCGACGCAATCTCAGCAGATGGCGATTACCTGGGCGGCGCCATCGCCCCCGGAATTGGCATCTCTGCCGAAGCCCTGTATCTACACACCGCCAAACTGTTGCGGGTAGACTTGCAGCGTCCACCCGCAGCCATTGGGCGCAACACGGTTCACGCCATGCAATCCGGTCTCTTATTTGGCTATGTTGCTCTGGTTGAAGGGATGGTGGCGCGCTTCCGTGCCGAGTTGGGCCAACAAATGAAAGTAATCGCCACCGGTGGGCTGGCCGAGATCGTCGCCCGCGAGACGACTGTACTGGAAATCATCGCTCCCTGGCTGACATTGGACGGCTTGCGCATTATCTGGGACATCAACCATTGAGTTTCCTGGAAATCCAGACCCGCACCGGTTGGGGACGGGTCTTGCAGGGTTTTGCGGGCTGGTGCCGGCCGCAGCCAGGCTGGCGCACGCTGGATGTGGGCTGTGGGCCTGGCTTGTTGCCCGCTTTATTGGACCAATATGGTTGCCAGGCTATGGGAATTGATCTGGAGTGGCAGACATTGTCCGCGCGCCTTCACCCGGGCCTGGCGCAGGCGCAGGCTTCACGCCTGCCATTCCCGGCAAGATGTTTTCACTTGGTTACTGCCAGCAACCTGCTTTTTCTGCTGGACGATCCGCTCCAATCGCTGAGCGAAATGGCGCGCCTGCTGCGGCAGGATGGCCAGGTGGCCGTCTTGAACCCATCCGAACAGATGAGCATCGCCGCCGCAACCGCTCTGGCTGAGCAGCGCGGCCTGCACGGGCTGGATCGCCAATCGTTATTGGATTGGGCCGCTCGTGCCGAAGCGCACTACCGTTGGAATGCAGCAGATTTGACAACACTCTTTGCCCGCGCCGGGCTTTGCCTGGTCGAAACCACCTTGAAAATGGGACCAGGTCTGGCTCGCTTTGCCAGGGGTTATCCGAGCAATCAGGCTTAAGTCTCATGGAAACAAAAATTCTATCCGCATATCGTGAATTTGCCCTGCAAGAGGCCGTACAGCATCTTCGCCAGGGTCATCTGGTGGCATTCCCTACCGATACCGTATATGGCCTGGGCGCGCTGCTTTCCAACCCGCAGGCCATCGAACAGCTATACCTGGTAAAAGGGCGAGATGCATCCAAGGCCATTGCCGTGCTCGTAGGAAATACGGACGCTCTCTCCCAGGTGACCGCCGAAATGGGCTCTATCGCCGGTAAGCTTGCGCAGCGCTTCTGGCCCGGTCCCCTGACACTGGTCGTCGCGCGCCACCCTGGTCTGCCCGATAACCTTTCCATCTACCCTACTGTAGGCGTGCGTATGCCTGACCATCCCGCCGCGCTCGATCTGCTTAACCGCATCGGGCCGTTAGCCGTAACTTCCGCCAACCTGTCTGGCAGCCCGAGCACGACCACCGCGGCTGAAGTGCTTCTCCAACTTGGTGGCCACATCCCCCTGGTGCTGGACGGAGGGCAAACGCCAGGAGGTCAGCCATCAACCGTCGTGGACTGCACCGGCACCGAGCCGGTTATTTTGCGCCAGGGACCAATCACGCTGCAAAAACTACTGGCAGCTTTATAAGTTTTCCCGCCGCTTTAGCCACAAATCGAACTTTCTCTCATCATGTCTTTAATCTGAGTTCATGGCTCTTTTAGATAATTTCATATAATAAGAATTACATTCTCCTCACTCACAAGACCGCGTAGTAAACTGGTGTGGCAGCCGGTTCAGAGCGCGGTTTTTGTGTTTAATTGAGGTTTAAAAAGCCATCCTTTGGTGGTTGCGGCCGGTCAACCTGACGCAGCGGCAGCACCACGTGGAACTCGCTTCCAGGGCAATTGGTTTCATCGTAGCCCGGGCTTTCAGCCCAGATTCTTCCAGAGTGTGCCTCGATTATTCCCCGGGCAATGGCTAACCCTAACCCTGGGCCACCTCCTTTGAACTTGGTTTTGCCAGATGAATGCAACGCCAGTTCTCCCGTCTGGTAAAACTTGGCAAAGATCAGTTCCTTGAAACGCGGGTCGATGCCAATCCCGGTATCGCTCACCACAATCTCAATGCCGCCTTTTGGCAGTTCGTTAGAAGGCGGTAGTTCTTTTCCCGAGACAGTAATCTTGCCGCCATCGGGCGTGTACTTGATTGCGTTTATTACCAGATGGTGGAAAACTTTGCGCAGGGCCGCCAGGTCGGCCGTGATCGATGGCAAATTCTCCAGGTATTTTACATCGATGGTTTGTTTGCGTTCCTCAGCTTCTTTCTTGAAACCGCTCACCACCGATTGAATCAGGCTGGCGACTGCTACCGGCTGAGGCTCCAACTCCAGAGCGCGTGTGTCGATCTTGGCCATATCCAACATACTGTCTACGATTTCGTGTAAACGCACCGTGCCCGAGTGCATCTTATTCAACATTTGCTTGTAATAAGGGTTTTTTTGTAAATCAGGGTCGTCCAAAAGCATCTGGCTGGAGCCGCTAATTAACGTCAGCGGCGTACGCAACTCATGAGATGCAATACTGATAAAGTCTGATTTCGTCTTGTCCAGCCGCTCCAGGTTGCGATTGGCTGAATCCAGAGCCGTGTAAGCACGCCGGAATTCGTTATTCAAACGCACCAGCCCTTCCACCAGGCGGGTATTTTCCAATGCCACCGCTGTCTGGTCGGCCATTGTGCTGAGCAGCGCCAGGTCACGCGCCGTATAGGCCGTTCCAGAGCCTTTTGGCCCCAGGATGAGCAACCCAATCCACTCATTTTTCGCGAAAATGGGCACAAAGACCTCGGCGCCCAGGCTGTTTAGCCACTGGCGCTCCTCATCAACGATCCCTCGGAAGCGGGGTTGCCAGTCAATATCATATTGCGTCAGCGGTCTGTGTTCATTACGGAAATATGCCGCCAGTGGGCTTTTGTCCCTTATCTGAGCCGAAATTGGGCTGGTATCTCCCATTCCCTTGACCCCGCGCAGCGCGAAATGGTTGCCATCGTCGCCCTTTTCATGCTCGATCAAAAAAAGGAACCCGCGCCTGACCTCGAGAAATTCACTGGCGGTCCCCACTGCCACAGTCGCCAGAAGGTTGAAGTCCAAGATATTGGTGATACTTTGGCTGTACTGGCGCAGCATATCCGTTGGATCTTGTTCCGTCCCCGAAAACCGGCGCTGGATTTGCTTCTGCAAGGAATCCACCAAAGGATTCAGCGCTAACACTAATAACAATGCCAGACCCAACCCAATCCAAAACGGGCCAAACAAAATCTGGTCTGGCAAGAGTAGCTGCGCCGCCGAAAAGATTATCGTATAGATTACTACCGCGACGACGGTGGATAATAAGAAACTCAACGAATGGCGCAAAATGTGACTGATCTCCGGCATACGCGGTGCAGAGAACACGTACACCGCAAGCAAGGTGCTGACCAGCCGTAACGAAACGCCCCATACTGCTTGGCCCGTAAAAAAGATACCATCTCCGAAAACGGCCAGCAGCAACACAATCGCCCAGTAAGAAACAACGGTAAAATACCGCGAGCTGCGTCGCAACGCCCGGACGGTGACCACCGTGGAGGCTCCCATGAATACCGCCCAGCCTCCAATCATCAGCAAAGTGGTCAGAGCCTGGCGAGTAAGCATAAACCCGCCCTGGAAATACATGGTGTCAGGCAAAGGCAGCAGGCCAGAGCCGACCAGGATTGGCAAGAATCCCCAGGCAATCCCCCCTCCCAACCACGCTCCCGGCGTGCGCGCTCCACCCAGGATAGATTGCGTAATCAGTAAAAACAACACTGAAAGGCTGTAAATCCCAAACAGGGGTATCTGATTCAGAAAGGCCGGCAGCAACACGTCCAATATTCCAAACTGCCGCAACGCCAGTTCCAACGTCCACAAGAACGAAATAATTCCATACAAAATAGCCAAATGTGCCGCTTGTGGGCGGTATTGACGCCGTTGAAAGATCAGGATAATGCTGGAAATGTAAAGGATGCTACTGAGCAGAGCTACCGCCGCGAGAATATCGAGCGTTTGCATAGCAGACCTCTCACACTTTCGCTGCCTGGGCAGCCAGGGCCGCGCCGACAATCCCGGCCTCATTGAAGAATTGCGCTGTTATAACTTCAGCTTGAAGCTGCAAGTATGGCATGAATTTTTCGTAATCTTTGCTGGAACCGCCACCCAGAATGATCAGGTCAGGCCACAGCAATTTTTCAAGGGTATTTAGATAAATATTGAAGCGCTTCGCCCATTTTTTCCACGACAAACCTTCGCGTTTACGGGCAGCATCCGAAGCCCTGGTCTCGGCATCCTGCCCATCGATCTCGATATGCCCCAATTCCATATTCGGCACCAGGCGCCCATCCACGAACATCGCTGTACCCAGCCCAGTGCCAATGGTCACCACCAGGACCACGCCTCGGTGCCCGCGCCCCGCCCCAAAAGTGATTTCTGCCAGGCCAGCCGCATCGGCGTCGTTAATCACCCGTGTTGGACAACCGCTTGCTTCGCTGAAAAGCTGTTCAGCGTTCACTCCAACCCAGCTTTTGTGAATGTTCGCTGCAGTCATTACCACTCCCTGGCGCATTGCCGAGGGAAAGCCACAGCCAGTGACCCCCTTCCAGCTAAAATATTCTGTGATTTGTGCAATGGATTCCGCCACAGCTTGTGGTTTGGATGGTTGAGGCGTTGCCACACGAAAACGCGGCGCCAGCAGCTCGCCAGCATCGGTATTCACCGGTGCGCCCTTGATCCCCGATGCTCCTACATCAATGCCCAAGATTTCCACTTGCAGCCTCCTTAGAATCAGGTCACTCCCAGGACTGTCCGTCCTGCGCGAGCAGCTTTGTCTTACGCGCCGATTATATCCTTTTTTTCCTGAAACCCGAAAGCTTTTGTAAAACCTCACGATTTATCTGATGAATCTGGGTTGACAAGAAAGATATGCACCTGTAGAATGGGAGGCGCTCAAGATGACGACAAATTTAGTCTGCAAACGTCAATTTTGGCCTCTACTCCCGTACCGTTTAGCCAAGGGATTCGAAGCTTGAATCGCAGCCACTTGAAGTTTTGGATTCCATCCTGAGGAGGAAACATGGATCAGTCTGCTGCCAGCCCCAACCAGAATGACAATGAGTTTTATTTTCCATCGCCAGATGTCGTCGCCGATGCCCATGTGAAAGAGTATGAAGCTATTTACCAGCGCTCGATCGCCGATCCACAAGGGTTTTGGGCCGAGAGAGCCGAAGAACTCGAATGGTTCCAGAAGTGGGATAAAGTGCTGGATGACAGTCACCCGCCGTTTTTCAAATGGTTTGTGGGTGGCAAGACCAACATCGTCCACAACGCCTTAGACCGTCACATGCACACTTACCGTAAGAACAAACTTGCCCTCATCTGGGAAGGTGAACCCGGCGATGTGCGTACCTATTCCTATTTCGCCCTCAACCGGGAAGTGTGCAAGTTCGCCAACGTGCTGCGCAGCATGGGTGTCAAGAAAGGCGACATTGTCACCATTTACCTGCCGCGCATCCCCGAGCAGGTTATCGCTATGCTGGCCTGTGCCAAGATCGGCGCCCCACACAGCGTGGTATACGGCGGGTTTAGCGTGGACGCCCTGGCCGGGCGCATCGAAGATGCCCAAAGCCGGGTGCTAATCACCGCCGATGGCGGTTGGCTGCGGGGCAAAGTCGTGCCACTCAAAGACATCGCCGACGAAGCCATCGCTCGCCAGCCCACCATCGAAGCCTGCATTGTGGTCAAACGTACCGGGCAACAAATTTACATGGAAGCCGGGCGAGACTACTGGTATCACGACCTGATGAGCCTGCCGATTTCCAGCCCGGCATGCTTTACCGAAGCGTTGGACGCCGAAGATCCATTATTCGTCCTATATACCTCAGGCACCACCGGCCGGCCCAAGGGCATCGTCCACACCCATGGTGGTTACATGGTTTACACCTATACCACTTTCAAATACGTGTTCGACATCAAGGATGAAGATCGCTACTGGTGCGCCGCCGATCCCGGCTGGATCACCGGCCATAGCTACATCGTCTACGCCCCCTTGCTAAATGGCGCCACCACGTTCCTGTACGAAGGCGCCCCCAACCACCCCTATCCCAATCGCTGGTGGCGCATGGTCGAATATTACGGCATCAACATTCTCTATACCGCCCCGACTGCCATCCGTGGCCTGATGCGTTTCGGCGATAACTGGGCTAACCGCCACGACCTGAGCAGCCTGCGCCTTTTAGGCAGTGTGGGCGAGCCGATCAACCCAGAGGCCTGGCGCTGGTATTACAATGTCATTGGCAAACGCCAGTGCCCCATTATGGACACCTGGTGGCAGACAGAAACTGGCGGCTTTATGATCACCCCACTGCCTGTCACTCCGCTCAAACCCGGTTCAGCCACGCGCCCCTTTTTCGGAATCGACGTCGATGTAGTGGACGAGGCCGGCAAGCCCGTGCCGCCAGGCGAGGAGGGCTACCTGGTGGTCAAGAGGCCCTGGCCGGGCATGTTGCGTACCCTCTACCGTGACCCCGAGCGTTACCAAAGCCAGTATTGGGGCAAGTTTGGGGACATGTATCAGACCGGCGACTCCGCCCGCAAAGATCAAGACGGCTATGTCTGGATTATCGGGCGCATGGACGATGTCATCAAAGTCAGCGGCTATCGCCTGGGCACTGCCGAGGTAGAGAGCGCCCTGGTCAGCCACCCTGCAGTAGCCGAAGCAGCCGCCATCGGTCTGCCCCACGAACTTAAAGGCCACGCCATCTATGTCTACGCCATCCTCAAAGCTGGCGTTGAAAAGACCGAAAAACTCGCCGAAGAGCTGCGCAACCACGTCAGCCACGAGATCGGCCCCATTGCCAGGCCCGAATCCATCACCTTCGTAGATGTACTGCCCAAGACCCGCAGCGGCAAAATCATGCGCCGTGTGCTCAAAGCCCGCGCCCAGGGCCTGCCCGAAGGAGATGTCAGCACCCTGGAAGAGTAATCTTATCGTCTCGCTAACATGACCTTGCAGTGTGTGCGCTGCAAACTGCGCACACACTGCAAAATAATAGCCTGTTTGGTTCTGATTGGGGGGTATAATGAACCGTTCTCTTCTTTGGGCCATCCAACTTTGCCGCGCGTCGATTGCAAGGCTCACAAAATAACCGGCGGCCCAGGTTTACGGATTGGCGAATTTCGTCTCGATTACACAAGATGTTACGCAAAGTATTCCTCTGGCTGCTGGCAATAGTTTTCATCTGGTTCGTGGTCAGCCGCTTTACCGAAATTGAACGTCTGGCGTATACCTTGCGCCAGGGACAGCTAGAATGGGTGGCAATCGCCGCGGCGATGCAAATTGCCCTCTATCTCTCCTATACCCTGGTCTACCAGCAGGCACTGGCCACCGTCGAGGTCAAAAGCCAGGTGCTTCGTCTGCTGCCGCTCACCTTTGCCGCCGTCTTCATGAACGTCGCCGTACCCTCCGGCGGCGCCAGCGGTTCAGCGCTATTCATCGACGATGCCGCCCGGCGTGGCCAATCGCCCGCCCGTACCGCTGCGGGGATGCTCCTGGCCCTCATCGCCGAATACAGCACCTTTACCGTGGTTTTGTTGCTTGGCCTGGGCTATCTTTTCAAATATCACGATTTGCAAATTTATCAGATCGTCGCTGCCGCGCTGATGCTGGCGTTAATCGTTGGCCTGTGTGGCCTGCTCCTGTTAGGCCTGTGGGCTCGCGATCACCTGCTCAGATTAATGACCTGGTTTCAGCACACGGTTAACCATCTGGCCGAGCGCCTCAAACTGCGCCATCTCCTGGATGAAAACTGGGCCAGGCACAACGCCGGCGAGTTAGCTGACGCCGCTCAGGCCATCATGCTCCACCCGGATCGTCTGGTGAAAACCCTGCTGGCTGCCGTCGGGCTCCATCTGTTCAATCTGCTTACGCTCTTTGCCCTGTTCATCGCTTTTCGCCAGCACACCAGTTTTGGCGTGCTGGTCGCCGGCTACAGTATGGGTTTCTTGTTTTTGATCGTTTCAATCACCCCGTTAGGGGTGGGCATCGTCGAAGGCATCCTGACCCTGGTGTTGACTTCGTTGGGCGTACCGGCTGAAAAAGCGCTGGTCATCGCCCTTTCTTATCGCGGGCTCACCTTCTGGATTCCCTTCGCTATTGGCTTTTTTATGATGCGCCGTGTGAAAGCCTTTACCCCAGACCGTGGCGCAGAAACTGGATAATTTTATGCAACAAAGCTACCTTTCAAAAATGGCCATTATATTTGACTTTGGCAAAGTGCTGGTGGATTGGGATCCACGCTACCTGTACAAAAAATTATTGGACGGTGATAGTCAGGCTGTTGAGCGCTTTCTTACGGAAATCAACTTTTTTGAATGGAACGTGCAGCACGATGCCGGGCGTCCTTTCGCCGAAACCATCCCCGAGTTATGCCGCCGCTTTCCTCACTATTGCGATTTAATCTGGGCCTACGACCGGCGCTACGAAGAATCGATTTCCGGTCCGGTCTGGCCGACGGTTGAAATCCTGCGTGAGCTTAAAAAAGCCGGCTATCCTTTGTACGGTTTGACCAACTGGCCGGCAGATAAATACCGCCTGGTACGCCCCAAATACGAATTCTTCGGCTGGTTCGATGATATTGTCGTCTCTGGCGAAGTGCTGCTGGCCAAACCCGACCCGCGTATCTACACCCTGCTGCTGGAGCGAATTGGACGGACGGCCAGTCAGTGCCTGTTCATCGACGATTCAACCCGCAATATCGCCGCGGCACAGCAGTTGGGTTTCCAGACCATCCAATACCAATCGCCGGCCCAGCTCAAAAGCGAGCTGCAGCGCTTTGGCGTGGTGATTTAAACAAAGTTGGGAGTTGTCCCAAAAGTACTCTTGGGACAGCTCCCACCACGGTCACTGCCACAGCCAACAAGACAAAAAAGAAACACTTGCGTCGCATTGCATCAGTCCTCCTGTTTCACTGGAATAATTGGAGTATACGTCTTGCTTCATCGGATGGATTGACAGACGGTTGACGCCTGGTTGACAAAATGCAGAGAAGCTCTTCTTTTTGGATGAAACGAAAAAGTTAGTTGACCCCCACCCACATTTGTGGGATAATATTCTCATAAATTGACCCAAAGGCAATGATGGAAACGAGTAGATTGTGCGTGACCTGCCAGCGACCCCGGGAATGGTGCGAGCCGGGGCAGCCCCGCCAGCCGAAAATCCTTCCGGAGCCGCAAGCTGAAATAGTGATCAGCGATCAGCTTTCAGCCATCAGCTAATGTTTCATCCGGAATTGCTGACTGCTGAAAGTTAAGCGCTGATAGCTAGACTAAGTACGCCGGGTTCGTCACCCGTTATCCGCGACGCAGGTATCGTCGGCATACTGCAAGCGCATACCGTACCTGAGTGAGGTGCCCGCTGCACGGCGGGAACCAGGGTGGTACCGCGGGAGCATCAATTTGCACTCTCGTCCCTGATCTGTGGGACGAGAGTTTTGTGTTGTGGAAAGTGATGAGTAATCGGTCAATCAGTGAGTTGTTGGGTGTTGCTTAATTATGACCTGTCACTGATCACGGTTTATTCATCACACATCACTTATCACTCATTGACTGATTACTTAAGAACTGCGTTGTAGAGGAGTATCTATGGCTTTCAAAGAAGTACCCACCAAAGTCGATTTCCCAGCCCAGGAGCGCGACCTGCTACAGTTTTGGAAGGAAAACGATTCCTTCAACAAGATGGTTGCATTGCATAAAAATGACCCGAAGTGGTCTTTCATCGATGGGCCGATTACCGCCAACAACCCGATGGGCGTACATCATGGCTGGGGTCGCACCTACAAAGATCTGTACCATCGTTTCTGGACGATGCGCGGCCGCCAGACTCGCTACCAGAACGGATTCGACTGCCAGGGCTTATGGGTAGAGGTGAACGTCGAGAAAGAAATGGGCTTCACCAGTAAAAAAGACATCGAGGACTTTGGTCTGGAACTGTTCGTGCGCAAATGCAAAGCTCGCGTGCTGCGCTATGCCGCTGTGCAAACCGAGCAATCCATCCGCCTGGGCTACTGGATGGATTGGAACGATACCGGCCAGCTACGCGACCTGGCAAAAAAGCTGGAAGAGGATCCCATGCAGGTCGTCACGGTGCAGGGGCCAGATGGCCCTGTGACAGATACTGTGGAACAGGTCGTCGGACGGTTGGGCCTTCCTGAGTTGGGCGGCAGTTATTTTACCTTCTCCAACGAGAACAACTTCATGATCTGGGCCATGCTCAAGAAGTGCTGGCAAAAGGGCTGGCTCTATCGCGGTGTGGATGTAATGCCCTGGTGCCCGCGCTGCGCCACCGGCATCAGCCAGCACGAAATTGTCACTGACGGTTACGCTGAACTGACCCATCGCAGTGTCACCCTGCGCTTTCCCCTGCGCCAGGGGATGGCAGGAACCCGTCGTCATGATCCAGAAACGGGCCTGCCCGAGTCGCTTTTAGTCTGGACCACCACACCCTGGACGTTGAGCAGCAATGTAGCGGCCGCGGTTGGCCCCGACCTGATCTATGCCAAAGTAAAGCAAGGCGACGAGGTGTTCTACCTTTCCAAAGGCACCCTGCACATGCTGCGCGGCCCCTATGAAGTGTTAGCCGAGCTGAGCGGCAGCCAGATGGTCGGCTGGACCTACGATGGCCCGTTCGACGAACTGCCTGCCGAGCAGGAGCCGGGCGGCCACACCCATCTGAAAGACCTGGTGCGCGGCGTGACGCAAAGCGCCGCCCAGGCGCACCAGGTGATCCCGTGGGAAGCGGTCGGCGAAACCGAAGGTACCGGCATCGTACACATCGCCCCCGGCTGCGGCGCGGAAGACTTCCAACTGGGCCGAGAACACAACTTCCCGCTGGTGGCACCGCTGGACGAAGAAGGTGTATTCGTGGATGGGTTTGCCTGGTTGAGCGGGCGACCGGTGATGGAGGTGGCCACGCCGATCTTCGAGGACTTGCAGCACAAGGACCTGCTCTACTACGTCGGGCCCTACACCCACCGTTACCCGACCTGCTGGCGCTGCAAAGAAGAACTGATCTTCCGCCTGGTGGATGAATGGTTCATCAGCATGGGCGAGAGCTATGACAAGCCGCGCGAAGCCCTGACCAAGGAAGAGAAAGAGCACAGTTTACGATATCAGATCATGGACGTGGTTGACCAGATCCGCTGGATCCCTGAATTTGGGTACTCGCGCGAGATGGACTGGCTGCGCAACATGCACGACTGGATGATCAGCAAGAAGCGTTATTGGGGTCTGGCCTTGCCGATCTGGATCTGCGAGTCTTGCGCTCATTATGAGGTGATCGGCGACGAAGTCGAACTGAAAGAGCGGGCGGTGGAAGGCTGGGATGTCTTCGAAGGCCATACGCCGCACCGTCCGTTCGTCGACGCTGTTAAGCTGCGCTGCCCGGAATGCGGCGGGCTGATGGCGCGCATCCCCGACGTGGGCAACCCCTGGCTGGATGCCGGCATTGTCTCGTTCAGCACGCTGCGCTATCGTTCCGACCCGGCATACTGGCGCGCCTGGTACCCGGCCCACTGGATCAGCGAATCCTTCCCCGGGCAGTTCCGCAACTGGTTCTACAGTCTGCTGGCGATGGCCACCGTAGTGGATGGCAGCCCGCCCTTCCGGGAAAATTTCGGCTACGGTACGCTGCTGGCCGAAGACGGCCGCCCGATGCACAAGAGCTGGGGCAACATGATCGAGTTCAACGAGGCGGCAGATAAAATGGGCGTGGATGTGATGCGCTGGCTGTACTGCGCCCACAAGCCAGAAAACGACCTGCTCTTCGGCTATCACCGCGGCGACGAGGTACGCCGCGCCTTCCTCATCCCGCTGTGGAACGTGTACAGCTTCCTGGCAACTTACGCCAACCTGGATGGGTGGTGCCCGGCCTCCGGCGCGGGGAATGCGCCCTTCGACCCGGCCATTCCCGAAGGTCCCACGCCGCGCAGCACCAACCTGCTCGACCGCTGGGTGCTGGCGCGCCTGAACCAGATCGTTTCCCCGGTCACTGAGGCGCTGGAGAATTCCGACTCGCTGACCGCCACGCTTGCTATCCAGGCTTTCCTGGATGATCTGAGCAACTGGTATGTGCGTCGCGGCCGCCGGCGTTTCTGGAAGAGCGAGCACGACGCTGACAAGAATGAGGCTTATGCCACGCTGTATCACGTGATGGTTAAGTTTGCCCGCCTGCTGGCGCCATTTACTCCCTTCGTCACGGAAACCATCTACCAGAACCTGGTTCGTTCGGCTTACCCCCAGGCTTATGAAAGTGTACACCACACCGCATGGCCGCAATACGACGCGGCAGCTATCGATGAAAGCCTCCTGGAACAGATGGAGCTGGCCCGCCAGGTGGCCAGCCTGGGGTTGGCTGCGCGCAACAGCGCCGGGCTGAAAGTGCGCCAGCCGCTCAGCCGCGCCCTGGCTTACGCCGGCGGGCGGCGCACCCTGGACGAAGAATATGTCGAGATCATTACCGATGAGCTCAATGTCAAAACCTTCGAGTTTGTCGCCCAGGCCAGCCAACTGGTGCGCTACCAGGTGCTGCCTGATAATAAACTGCTTGGCCCTCGTTTCGGCGCTCAATTCCCCAGGGTGCGCGCCGCCTTACAGGCTGCCGACCCGGCTGCCGTAGCTGCCGACGTACAGGCCGGCCTGCTCGTAAAGCTGGAAGTAGACGGGCAGACAATAGAACTGGAGCCAAAAGAGATCCTGGTGCAAACCCACCCGGCCGAAGGCCTGGCCGTGGCCGCCGATAAGCAAGCCACCGTGGCAGTCGACTCTCACGTTACGGCCGAATTACGCGCCGAGGGCCTGGCGCGTGAAATCGTGCGCCGCGTGCAGGCCATGCGCAAAGACGCCGGCTTCGAAATTTCTGACCGCATAACTACCTTCTACCAGGCGCAGGGTGACCTGGCCGAAGTATTCACCTCCTGGGCCGAATACATCCAGGCCGAAACACTCTCTACCCGGTTGGCTGCCGGAGCGCCGCCAGAAGGTGCTTACCAGGAAACGCAAAACGTCGACGGCCAGACGCTGGTGCTGGGTGTGAAGCGAAATCAGGCGTGAGGCAGGTTTGCGACTTGATTTTTACCCTGAACCATGCTACAGTTAGATAGGTGAAAATCATCTGACTTTTCAAGAACGACATCAGCGGCACCGAACGGGTCAAAATAGACCTTCTTCTTAGTTCCCAGGCCCGCCTGGCAGAATAGACTGCCAGGCGGGTTATTTTTATGTAAGGAGGCAAAAATGGCCACAACCATCTACAAGCTTTTCATCGGGAAAATGACCGAGGCCTGGCACCAGTTGCCAGAGAAGGAACAGCACACCTTGTTGGCCGAAGTCAATAGCGCGCTCGATCAAGTCGGAGGCAAGCGGGTGCTCATGTGCAACCCAAGCTGGTGCACCGAGCAGTGGCATTTCTGGGGCGTTGAGGAATTCCCCAATTTCGAGGCCATCATCCAGCACACCAAACTGCTGGCCAACCTGAACTGGGAGCGCTACGTCGAAAGCACCAGCTTTTTAGGTACATCTTACTAACCCCTGAGTTGAGTGTCTCATCGAATATCACTGCTCCGGCAGATATCGCCAGAGTGGCATCGTCGCGCGCCCTGGCACAGCGTAGAGGTTACCCTGTACCAGGGCGCGCAAGGGTACAATTTTCCCCCGACCAATTTGCGAATCGGGCTTGTAATTATACTGATTTTGTCGTAAAATTACGTAGAACAAATTATCTATTTTATGCCAGGATGCTCAGATCGATGGACGAGGAGGTATCCATGAATACTGAAACTCAACCCGAAATTCGTTCCGGCCTGTTAGAAAAACGCACCAGGCTGGAAGGCTGGCTGGAGAGCACCCCTGCTCAGAACAGGCAAATGCAGTTAGGCCCTCTTGAGGAGGAAGCAGTGTATGCCCACCTGGAAGTAATCGAGCGTAGCCTGGAAAAGGAACAGACAGGCGAACTCGGTATCTGCAAAATTTGTCACGGTTCTATCGAAGAACCGTTATTGGAAATGGATTACACCAGCGAAGTTTGCCTGGGTGACCTTTCTCAGGAGGAAGTGCGCAGCCTGGAACTTGAGCTTCAACTTGCCCAGACAGTACAAAAATCGCTGCTGCCGCAGCAAACGCCCGACACCCCCAATCTGGAAATTTCCGCTTTCAGCCGTCCGGCCCAAATGATCGGCGGCGACTATTTCGACTTCTTTCAGTTCAACAACGGAACGCAAGGGTTGGCGATTGCCGATGTGGCCGGGCATGGCATCTCTGCCGCTCTGCACATGGCCAGTGTGCAGGCATTGCTGCGCACATTGGTCCCAACCAGCGATTCGCCGCTGATCGTGGTCGAGCACGTCCAGCGGCTGCTAATTCACAATGTGCGCTTCGCCAACTTTGTCACGCTCTTCCTGGCCTCGTTCAACCCTGCCTCGCGCATCCTCCAATACTGCAATGCCGGCCACAACCCTCCCATCCTGATCCACCCTGGGGCCAACGGTGAGCCATCACAATGCTGGTTGCATCCCACCGGCGCTGCCGTCGGCCTGGTGGAGGGCTTGGCGTTGCAACAGGAAAGCGTCCACCTTGACCCTGGCGATATCCTCTTGCTTTACACCGACGGCATAACCGAAGCAATGAACGCTGCTGGAGAGCCTTTTGGCTATGACCGCCTGGCGCAAGCCGCTGTCCAGCGCTCGAATGCTTCCCCCAGGGAATTCGTGCAACACATCCGGCATGCGCTGCTCGACTTCACCGGCCAGCAACCCCTGGCCGACGATACCACGATCGTAGCCTGTCGAGTCCTGGGCGAATAACCGCCCTATCATCTTATCTGGCCGGGGGCCATTTAGTGAACGGAGCAGCAACGTGTACCACGTTGCTGCTCCGTTTTCATCCTGCAACCTGTCTGGCTCGCCTGCGGGATGTCCGTTTGAATACTTTTTGTGCTCCGGTAACCAAGAATATGATGATCCCAATAACGACCAGGTTTTTCAACACCCCAAAGACCGCCCGCCCTGCAGCAAAGCCGCCTTCGAAATCGTGCTCGCGTTCTCTGAAACCGTCTGCCCCTGGGCCGGGTCTGAAGGCACCCTCCATACCTTGCCGGATAGATGCTTCTCTTTCAAAATCGGGGCCGTTTGTATCCGGGTTGCGCTGCACGATCCAATAGATCGCCGCCGCGACCACCGCTATGACCAGCAAAATCACTGTTAATCTGCCCAATATTTTCAACATAATAACTCCTGCATCCCAGTAGTGAAATCCTCGCGCCTGGCCTATGAGGTTTGACCCGCTTTTTGACCGCTTGTACCGGCCGGGCGAGCCTGCCAACGCGACTTCAGTGGCAGGAGCAGATAACGCCTGATGGCATGGACCACCCACTTCCAGTGCAACGCAACATGCAGGCCAACCAGAAAGAGCGAGAAATCTGCAAAGAACGAATGCAGGTGGCGCCAGGTAGGGTCGCTCGCCAACTGGATTCCCAACACCGCCAGGACGCTTCGCGAGATCATCAGCCCGCTCAACATAATTCCTGCGAAAGAAACCAGCAGCCCCAGGTTGATCAGATAGTTCAAACGTGAGGTGTGGAACAACTTGCGAAAGAACTGAGCCGTAACTTTTACTACCCACTCCCAGTGCAGCAAGAGGTGCACAACCAGCGCTGCCGCAAACGCCAGGCTGAACCATTCGTGAATAGCAATGCCGGTCAGCGATGGCTCAAAAGCTACCAGGAATCCAGCGAAGATAGCCAGATCGATAAACAGGTTGGTTTTGATAGACATTATTAATCTCCTTCGATGATAGATGAGTTCGCCGCCTGTACAGGCTCTTCGTCCCCAGATAAATACCTGCGCTGAGCACCATCAGTCCCAACGCCAGGCTGCCAAAATCGGAAAGCAATTGCCCGGCCAGTTCCCACTGGCTGCCCAGCCAGTAACCCAGCCCGCCAAACAGCGCGATCCAGGTCGTCTCGCCCAGGAAATCAAATAACAAAAAGCGGTCGAAACGGTAGCCACAACCACCTGCAACCAGGTTGGTCGGGATGGCGATGCTGGTAAGAAGCCAGCGTGTCAAATAGATCGTTACCCCACCACCCTTCTTAAAAACCCGATCGGCTTGCTGCCAGCCTTTTAGCGCCGCACCAGAGCCATGCGACCCAAAGCGCCGCGCCAACCACCCATGCCCCATGCGCCCGGCAGCATAGCTCAGGCTGTCGCCCACCACCGCTCCGCACAACCCGATCAACGCCACGTCCGGTGCCAGCACCCCCTGGCGCACAAAGGCCCCTGAGGCCACTACCAGTAAGGTCGTTGGCAGTGGAATACCCATCGCTCCCAGCATCAGGAACAACCCTATCAACGGCGAACCGTAGCTAACCACAGATCCCAGTACATAATCTGTCAGCCCGTTCATCGAATCGCCTCTTTGAGTATTGAAAGGAACTTTCCTGTCTTCTTCATATCGTTTCCTGCATCACTCGATAAAACTTCGCCTGTGGCTGTAAACGCAGGCCCGCTTACTGATCTCGCTTTCAGTAGTCTCCCTGCTGGCCTTTGTTGGCGAACAAAACATTGATTTCGAATTTGTGTTGCCTATAGTTTAGAACCAGGATATTCAGACATTGTTAAGAACTTATTGATTAATTGCTTGTTTTTATTTCCGCCATCCTGCTTCCTTGCATTTCATAAGATATTGCTTTCTGGTCAAATATTTTTCCAATCACTTCTTCACAATTTCTGAACAATTATTGGGTATGATTGTGATGATTAAGCGATGCCCGGAAAGCCGATAAATCCTGTGCGCCCGAGCGCTCATTACAAATTACCAAACGATTGTTTGCTCACCACAAAAGAGGTATACCCGTGTCCAAAAAAATCATGGTTGTCGACGACAAACGTGAATTACGCACCTTGTTGAAATCCTATCTTACCCAGGAAGGATTTAACGTGGTAACCGCCAATGACGGGCGTGAAGCCCTTTTCGTTGCCCGCAACGAAAAACCCGATTTGATCATCCTCGACCTGATGATGCCTGAAATGGGCGGTTACGAATTCATGCGCGCTTACAGCCGCGAAGCCGATACCCCCGTCATTATTCTCACTGCCCGGCTGGAAGAGGAAGACAAAGTGCTCGGGCTTGAACTCGGCGCTGACGATTACGTCACCAAACCGTTCAGTCCCCGCGAACTGACAGCCCGTGTGCGCGCCGTTTTACGGCGCATGGAAAAACAGTCTCAGCAACAAGACATTCTGCGCGTGGCAGATATTTTTCTCGATCGTTCCGGCCGCATCGTTACCGTAGATGGCATGACGGTAGACCTGACGCCTTCCGAATTCGACCTTCTCGCTACGCTCATGGCTGCCCCGGGCCGTGTCTTCTCCCGCCTGGAGCTGCTCGACCGCATCCAGGGTGCAGCTTACGAAGGCTACGAACGCACCATCGATGTACACATCCGCAATCTGCGCACCAAAATCGAACCGGATGCATCTAACCCGAGCTATATCGAGACCATTTATGGCGCCGGCTATCGCTTTGCCCCTCAGCGTTAGGGCCATACTCCTATGCGTTCTATTGCCTTCAAACTTACCCTGGCGTTTTTGATTGTTGGCCTGACGGGTGCCATCCTGGTAGCTATCCTGGTCCACCAGCGCACGCGTACTGCCTTCGACCAATTCATCATCGACCAGAGCCGCCAGACTCTGATCGACAATTTACAGCAATACTACCAGATCAATGGCGGTTGGCAAGGCGTGGAAGAATACCTGCGCACGCCGTCCACGGATGCGGACCACCCGCGCGACCTCCAGCGTGATTTTCGCCGCTGGTGGCGTTTTACCCTGGTCGATGCCAATCGCACAGTGGTGCTCTCTAACCGGCAATTCTCTATAGGCAAACCCTACACCAACTCCGATTTGAGCACTGCGATTACCCTGACTGTCGATGGGCAGGCAGTGGGCTGGCTGGTGCCAGATACCGCTGTATTTTCCAAACCGCCCGCTGGCCCCGAACAATCTTTCCTGGATCAAGTAAATCGTGCTACCGTATTAAGCGCTCTGATCGCCGGGGGCCTGGCGCTGCTACTGGGTAGCCTGTTGGCCTACTCATTGACCCGCACCCTGCGCGAGTTGACTGACGCCACTGGCCAGATCGCCCGCGGCCACCTGGGCCTGCAAGTCAAAATTCGTTCCCGCGACGAGTTGGGTACCCTGGCCACCTCGTTCAACCAGATGAGCGCTGACCTGGCCCGCGCCACACAGGCCCGCCGCCAGATGACCGCTGACATCGCTCACGACCTGCGCTCTCCTCTCAGCGTGATCTCTGGCTACGCAGAGGCCCTCAACGATGGCAAACTTCCCGGCACGCCAGATGTCTACGAAACACTTTACCAGGAAAGCCGGCACCTCAGCCGCCTGGTCGAAGACCTGCGCCTGCTTTCCCTGGCCGACGCTGGCGAGCTTCGCCTGGAGCTTCAGGCGGTCGCCCCGCAGTCGCTCATTGAGTGGGCCGCTGCCCGCCACAGCGTGGCCGCCAAGCAAAAAGAAATTTCACTGCGTATCGATGTCGCGAAAGATTTACCCCAGGTCGTTGTCGATATCGAACGTATGGCCCAGGTTTTCGACAATCTGATCCTGAATGCCCTGCGTTACACCCCCTCTGCAGGCAACATAACCCTGGCCGCTCGCGCTGCGCCGGACGCCATGATCTTTCAAGTACGCGACACCGGCAGCGGCATTCTGCCCGAAGATTTGCCTCACATCTTTGACCGCTTCTACCGCGTTGACAAATCTCGCCAGCAGAACGGTGAATCCGGACTTGGGTTGGCCATCGCCCGCTCGATCGTCGATGCCCACCATGGTGAGATCCAGGTAGAAAGCCAGCCTGACCAGGGTACGACGTTTACTATTCGCCTGCCGCTCTCGTAAGCGGTAAATTTATCGTTTCTGCTCGCTCAAGATTCGCTGGCACAGGCGCACCCCTGTCATCGCGTCTGTCACCCATGCGTCTGCACCGACGTATTGGCAAACTTGTTCGTTGAGCTGGTTTCCGCCCAGGATAATCGGCGTAGCCGCGAGCTGTGGGTCGGGAGCGGCGCGCAACAGGTTCACTGTCTCGCGCATGCTATCGTACGAACTGGTGAGCAGGCCAGAGAGTCCAATAATATCGGGGCGAAACTGGAGCGCCTGGTTCAAAAACTCTTGTGCCGGCACATCCACACCCAGATCGAGCACCGTAAACCCATAACTGGTCAGCAACAAGCTCAGGTTGTTCTTGCCGATATCGTGAATATCCCCTTCCGCCGTCCCCAGCAAAATAGATCCGGACTCGTTGCCCGTAAAGCGCATTTCGATGATTGGGGCCAGAATCTCCATCACCTCACGAAAAATCTCTCCCGCCATGATCAACCCGGAGAGGTAATATTCATGGCGCTCATAGCGCTCGCCAACCAGCCGCAAACCCTCCTGGCAATCTTCCACGATATTCAACGGGTTTTCACCGTTTTGTAAGCGCCTGTGTACCAACGCCAGGGCATCCTGCTCTTGTAAATCGGCTACTTTACCGATCAACTCGGCGCGCACATCGGTGGAGTTCGTGGTTTCTTCCATTTTCTCATATTCCTCCAGAGCTCTCCAGCGCCTCATTCATCGATGCCCAGGCGCGTTGTAAAATGCAGCCGGTCACTGGGGATAATGAACCATCCCCAACTGATTGGCCGGTTATCGAAATCGTAAAAGACATGTTGCAGGTAAAAAGCCGCTGCTGGTAAGGGCCTTTTTAACAATTCGGCCTCCTCCATATTCATCAATGTCGATTCAATCGACAACCAGCCGCGCTTGAGAAAGGTTTTGCTCCCATTGGCAAACAAGCCCTGTAGCGAAGTCACATCCATTTCAGCTTCTACAATCGGCCGCGTCGGGTCATAAATCAAATAAGCCCGGTGGTAAAAAATAGGCGAGTTATCTCGTGTAAACAAGCGGCGGATATAAATTGCTGGCGCACCAATTTGCAAGTCCAATTTACGCGCCGTGCGCTCATCCGCCGAGACCACGCGCACATCCAGCAGTTTGATACTGCTTTCCGGGCCCAGGCGGAAAAGCTCTTGCAGCTCTTGCAAATCAAAAATCGCTGTGCTTAGTTCCAGTGCCTTGACGAAAGTACCCCGTCCCTGCGACGTGCTAACCACTCCCTGATCGGCCAATAGATTAATTGAACGCCGGACCGTCATCGGGCTGATCCCATAGCGGTGGCATAACTGCGCCTCGGAGGGAAGTTGGTCACCTGGGCGGAAAATTCCTTCGGCAATCTGCCGCCGCAAGATATTAGCCAGTTGAATATAGGCCGGTTCATACGAATCCCGGTCGATCTGGTAGGGAATATTGGTATCTTGTTGGGTTGCTTGCACCATAAAACTATCCAGCTAAAGAATGATCTACGGCCCAATTATGCATACTTTGTTCCAGGCGCGCAAGCCTCTTGACAACTTCGATATTTAATTATACACTATATTTACGAACTTCCCTATATAACTATATAAGTTATTCCATCATGGAACCACAACATATCAAAGTAATTGCCTGTGCAACTGTAATCGAAGAGATGTTGCCCTTTATGCCGTCCGGCATGGCTCATCAAGTGTTAGATTTTGGTCTTCATCTTTCACCCGGCAATTTAAAGAATACACTACAGGAGGCAATCGATGCCTCCTGTAGTGATTATGAGACCATCTTGCTCGGCTATGGCCTGTGTTCGATGGCTGTAGTCGGTCTGAAGGCCAATGGTTGCACGTTGGTCGTTCCCCGCGTGGATGATTGCATTGCCATCTTTTTAGGTTCTCGCCAGGCTTACACCGAACAGGCTAAAAAAGAACCGGGCACTTACTACCTGACCAAAGGCTGGATCGAAGTAGCCGATACCCCCTTCGATGAATTTGAGCGCTTGGTGGAGCAATACGG
The DNA here is from genome assembly GCA_964595435.1 of uncultured Anaerolinea sp. Lineage (GTDB taxonomy): Bacteria > Chloroflexota > Anaerolineae > Anaerolineales > UBA4823 > RBG-16-57-11. Next base: position 101,124 of record CAZQQJ010000028.1, read on the forward strand.
GCAGGCTCGCGCTGAACGGGTTATGCGAGCCATGCTTAAAAATTACACCCGCCTCGTCTATATCGATACCGGCCAGGGCGACAAACAGCCCTACGTGGAGGGCGCCCGCCAGACCGCTGCCCGCTTCGGCCTGCGCTTCGAAGAAATTCGCGGCTCGAATGCCCTGGTCTTGAAAATGCTCACCGGCCCGTGGGACGAGGATTTCCTGGTGGTCAAACCAGGACAGACCATCAGCTACCTGGATTTCAAAACCACAGTCACCAGCACCAACAACACAAACTTCTTCACCACCAGCCCGCCCGTTACACCTGCCGCCTAAAAACCGTTTCGGCTCACCAGGGTCAGACTGGCACGACGCACAAAGGACAAGCGCAATACGCCTGCCATACATAACCGGCAATCAAGAATTGATTACCCTTTACCCATACGAGGTTGCAACGATGAAAATAATCGGAGAAAAAATCAACGGAACTCGCAAACGTGTTGCCCAGGCCATCGCCGAACGCGATGCCGCTTATATCACCGACCTGGCCAGCAAACAGTCCGCCGCCGGGGCTACCTGGCTGGACGTAAACGCTGGCACCCACCCCAGCCAGGAACCGGATGACCTGATCTGGTTGATCGAAACCATCCAGGCCGCGGTTGAAACTCCCCTTTGCCTGGACAGCGCCAATCCCAACGCCTTGAATATCGCCATCCAGGCCGTAAACAAAACCCCCATGATCAACTCGATCAACGGAGAGCCGGAACGGATGGCCGACATCCTGCCAATCGTCGCCGGGCACGGCTGCCCGGTCATCGCCCTGGCCATGGACGGGAAAAAGATTCCCGAAAGCAGCCAGAAACGCATGGAGATTGTCCACAAAATGATGACCGAGACGCGCCGTTTCGGCATCCCCGATGCCAATGTCTACATCGATACCCTGGCCATGACCATCTCCACCAACACCCAGGCTGCCATGATTGCTTTTGACACCATGCGCCTCGTCCGTCAGGAGTACCCTGAGGCCCATCTGACCATCGGCCTGAGCAACATTTCATTTGGCTTGCCAGCGCGCTCGTTTATCAATCGCGGTTTTCTCAGCCTGGCGCTCATGGCCGGGCTGGATAGCGCCATCCTGGACCCCTTAGACCGTGAAATCCAGGCCACCATCCTGACCACTGAGCTGCTCCTGGGCCGCGACCCACACTGCCTGAATTTCATTCGCGCCTCCCGCAAAGGGCTTTTCGACAAGCCAACTCCGTAAGTTGCCCGGGTGCGAGGCGCTTCGTCATCGCCTTACGTTTTCGCCAGCCCAATTACCGAGTAACTCAACACTCATTACCAGCATAAACAAGGAGCCCATATGTCCCAAGAGTTGATCGATGCCATCACCGAAATGCGCGAAGAAGACGCTCTCAAGATCACCACCCAGATGCTGGATGCCGGCACCAGCCCGCTCGACGTGCTGGAAGCCTGCCGCCAGGCTATGGAAGTGATCGGCAAGCGCTTCGAAACCGGGGATTGCTTCATCCCCGAACTCATCCTGGCTGGCGAGATGCTCAGCCAGGTCTCCGCCGTGGTCAAGCCCCGCCTGCAGCAGGAGGCTTCCGCCCAGAAGATTGGCAAGGTGGTCATCGGCACCGTCGAAGGTGACATCCACGACATCGCCAAAGACATCGTCGCCTTCATGCTGGACATCAACGGCTTCGATGTCACCGACCTGGGGGTGGACGTGCCGCCGGCGAAGTTCGTCCAGGCGGCCAAGGACAGCGGCGCCAAAGTCGTTGCCCTGAGCGGTTTTCTCACCCTGGCCTACGACCCGATGAAAGCCACGGTGGATGCCCTGAAGGCCGCTGGCCTGAAGGATGTCAAAGTGATGATTGGCGGCGGGCAGATCGACGAGCAGATCAAGAACTACACCGGCGCAGACGCTTATGGCAGAGATGCCATGACTGCCGTCAACCTCGCCAGGGGATGGTCATAGAAGGAGGATGGAATGGCCGAGATGACAACAACTCACGTATTGGATGCCGGGAAAGCGCCGGAACAGTTATGCGCCGAGCGCAACCAGCGCATTATTGACGCCATCCAGCTCAAGCAACCCGATCGCATCCCGCTCCTGATGGGCATGGGTTACTACCTGGCCGAGATGGGTGGAGTTACCAAGCAAGACTTGTACGATAAGCCCGACCTGACTCAGGAACTGCTGGAGAAAGCCGCGCTGGAATACCAGCCGGACAATATCTTCGGTGCCTGGCACACGCCGGAAATCAGCAAGGCCCTGGGCGATCGCATGACCAAATGGCCCGGCTACGGCCTGGGCCCGAACGGCTCATTCCAGTTCAACGAGCAAGAATTCATGAAGGCCGCCGACTACGACGACTTCCTGGAAGACCCCAGCGATTGGGCCATCCGTGTCTACACGCCGCGTGTTTTCCAGAACTGCGAAGGCTTCGCCATGCTGCCTCCGTTAGGTATGTGGCTGTTCGGCTATTACAATTCCTTGATCAATTACCCCGGCCTGATCGCACCACAGGTCGTGTCTTCCTTCGAAGCTATGTACAAAGCCGCCCAGGCAGCCATGACCTGGCTCCAGGGGGCGATAAATAGCGGGCAGCGCCTGGCCGGTTTAGGATTCCCACCCTTCTACCTGCTCACCAACATGGTCGAGGCGCCGTTCGACTTCATGTCCGACACGTTACGCGGCATGCGGGGTATCTTCCTGGACATGTTGCGCATCCCCGATAAGCTCCTGGCGGCCGAAGAGAAGGTATCCCGGATTCAGATGAAATACCTGATCAACGCGGTAAAAGTCACCAATATCCCCTACTGCTTCATCCCGCTGCATCGCGGCTCGGATGGCTTCATGTCACTGCCACAGTTCGAAAAATTCTACTGGCCGCAGCTCAAGGCGATGATGCTCGAGATGATCGACAACGGTATCACCCCCTGGGTATATTATGAGGGCGTGTGGCACGAACGCTTGAAATACCTGGCCGAATTGCCCAAAGGCAAGACGGCAGGTTCCTTCCAGGATAGCGATATTTTCAAAGTCAAAGAGGCCGTCGGCGATACGATGTGCATTATCGGCGGCATGCCGATCCCTATGTTGAAGAACAACACCCCAGAACAGGTACGCCAGCACACCAAGAAGGTATGCCAGGAAGTCGGCAAAGGTGGAGGGTTCATCATGGCCACCAGCGTCATGGAACTGGAAGGCTGCAGGCCCGATCTGGTCAAAGCCTGGACGGATGCCACTAAAGAATTTGGCGTGTATTGATTACTCCAAAAGCTGATCGTAAAACCTCCCGCAGGCTCCAAGCCTGTGGGAGGTTTGGGCCACACAAAACGGCCTTCATAAGCAAATAAACTCGTGAAAGGAGAAAGCGATATGTCCCAAGAATTGATCGATGCCATTACCGAAATGCGCGAAGAAGACGCTCTCAAGATCACCACCGAGATGCTGGACGCCGGCACCAGCCCGCTCGACGTGCTGGAAGCCTGCCGCCAAGCTATGGAAGTGATCGGCAAGCGCTTCGAAACCGGGGATTGCTTCATCCCCGAACTCATCCTGGCTGGCGAGATGCTCAGCCAGGTCTCCGCCGTGGTCAAGCCCCGCCTGCAGCAGGAGGCTTCCGCCCAGAAGATTGGCAAGGTGGTCATCGGCACCGTCGAAGGTGACATCCACGACATCGCCAAAGACATCGTCGCCTTCATGCTGGACATCAACGGCTTCGATGTCACCGACCTGGGGGTGGACGTGCCGCCGGCGAAGTTCGTCCAGGCGGCCAAGGACAGCGGCGCCAAAGTCGTTGCCCTGAGCGGTTTTCTCACCCTGGCCTACGACCCGATGAAAGCCACGGTGGATGCCCTGAAGGCCGCTGGCCTGAAGGATGTCAAAGTGATGATTGGCGGCGGGCAGATCGACGAGCAGATCAAGAACTACACCGGCGCCGATGCCTGGGGGCGCGATGCCATGACCGGTGTCAA
>CAZQQJ010000029.1:0-103203 GCA_964595435.1 uncultured Anaerolinea sp.
TTTGCCATCCTTCGGTCTCAGAACTGAAGTCACCGACACTTTTGCGTTACACTCATTGTCAAGCATATGGTAAAGTAAATAGGGATTTGAGGTATACTATACAGTCTGCATATTATGAGAACCGACCACATCCGCAATTTCTGTATTATCGCCCACATCGACCACGGCAAATCCACCCTGGCGGACCGCCTGCTGCAGATCACCGGCACCATCTCCGAGCGGGAGATGACCGAGCAGGTGCTGGACAGCATGGACCTGGAGCGCGAGAAGGGCGTGACCATCAAGGCCTCGGCAGTGCGCATGAGCTACACCGCCCAGGACGGGCAGGTTTACGAGCTGAACCTGATCGATACGCCCGGTCACGTCGATTTTGGCTATGAGGTCAGCCGGGCGCTGAACGCCTGCGAGGGCGCCCTGCTGGTGGTGGACGCCTCGCAGGGCATCGAGGCGCAGACCCTGGCCAACCTGTACCTGGCGCTGGAGGCCGACCTGGAGATCATCCCGGTGATCAACAAGATCGACCTGATCTCGGCCCGGCCCGACGAAGTGGCCGAAGAAATCAGCAATCTGCTAGGCACCCCGGCCGAGCAAATCCTGCGCATCTCCGCCAAAGAAGGCTCGAACATCATCCCCGTGCTGGAGGCTATCGTCCAGCAGATCCGCCCGCCGCGCGGCGACGAGAATGACCCCTTGCAGGCGCTGATCTTCGATTCGCACTACGACCCCTACAAAGGCGTGGTGGCTTACGTGCGCGTGATGGAGGGCGAAGTCTGCCCGGCAGACACGTTGCTGCTCATGGCCAGCGGGGCGACGCTCAAGCCGGTCGAAATCGGCATCTTCGCCCCCGATCTGCGCACCACGCAGCAGCTTTCTGCCGGCGAGGTGGGCTACGTAGCCACCGGGCTGAAGACGGTGCGCGAGTGCCGCGTGGGCGACACCATCACCCTCAACAGCCGCCCGGCCGCCGAGCCGCTGCCCGGCTACCGCAAGGTCAAGCCCATGGTCTTCGCCGGGGTTTACCCCTCCGAAGCGGACGATTATAACGACCTGCGCGATGCCCTCGACAAGCTGCAGCTCAACGACGCTTCGCTGATCTTCGAGCCGGAGACTTCCCAGGCGCTGGGTTTCGGCTTCCGCTGTGGCTTCCTGGGCATGTTCCACATGGAGATCATCCAGGAGCGCCTGGAGCGCGAGTACGACATGGACTGCGTCTTCACCGCGCCCTCGGTGGAGTATGAAGTGCTGCTGCGCACAGGCGAAACCGTCCTGGTCGATTCGCCCGCCGACCTGCCTGCCGAAGACAGCATCGCCGAAATCCGCGAACCGTGGATGAACATCCAGATATTCACCCCCACCGACTTTTACGGCGTGGTCATGGAGATGACCACCCAGCGGCGGGGGATTTTCAAAGAACAGGAATACCCCGCCCCTAACCGCGTCTTGCTGCACTACGAGATCCCGCTTTCCGAACTGATCGTGGATTTCTTCGACGATCTCAAATCCAAGACGCGCGGCTACGCTTCGCTCGACTACCAGTTCGCCGAATACCGCCCCGAGGACCTGATCAAGCTGGAAATCCTGGTCAACAGCGACTCGGTAGACGCCCTGGCGACCATCGTCCACCGCGACGAGGCTTACCACAAAGGGCAGCGGGCGATCACCAAACTGAAAGATGCCATCCCCCGCCAATTGTTCGACGTGGCCATCCAGGCCTACGCCGGCGGGCGGGTGATCTCGCGCGCCAACGTCAAGGCTCTGCGCAAGGACGTGCTGGCCAAGTGCTACGGCGGCGACATCACCCGCAAGAAAAAACTGCTCGAAAAACAAAAACGCGGCAAGCGCCGCATGAAGATGGTGGGAAATGTGGAGATCCCGCAGGAGGCCTTCCTGGCCATCCTGCGCATCGGCGACGAATAAATTTTTCTTCTGTGGCCTGTGCGCCGCGGCGTGGCGTGCAGGCCGCAAGACCTCGTAAAATGACCCAAGCTTCAACGATCCAATCCCGCCCCGACTGGCGCAAGATGCTGCCAGGCGTCATCGTCAGCCTGGCCGCACTGGCCATCGTTTTCTACTTTGCCGACCTGGACAAGGTGGTCCAGGCGCTGCGCCTGGCCAATTACTGGCTCATCGCCCTGTACCTGTCGGTCTCGCTGTCCTGGCTGTTCATCCGCGCCCTGGTCTGGCGCACGTTGCTCCAGGAAAAGGCCAGCCTGGGCCAGGTTTTCTTGACCCTGGGCGAGGGCTATCTGCTCAATAATGTATTGCCCTTTCGCCTGGGCGAAGTGGCCCGTGCATTCCTGCTCAGCCGCAAAGCCAACCTGGGGTTCCTGGAGGTAATCTCCACCATCCTGATCGAACGCGCCCTGGATGTCGTCATGGCGGTGGGGATCTTGTTCTGCGCGCTGCCCTTCGTAGTGGGAGGCAGTTTCGTGGTGGAGGCCGCCCTGTTCACCGGGGGCATGGTGCTGACCTTCCTGATCGCCCTGCACCTGCTGGCGCGCAACCAGGCCTGGGCGCGGCGGCAGTTCGACGCCCTGGCGGCTCGCCTGCCTGTGCTGGGCAAAGTCGTTGGCTACAACCAGATCGACGCCTTCTTCACCGGCCTGGCCGCGCTGGTGGACCGCCAACGCTTTATCAAAGCGATCCTGCTCATGCTGTTCAACTGGCTGGTCGCCCTGGCGCAGTTTTACCTTTTGATCCGCGCCTTCTCCCCCGCCGCCCAACCCTTGTGGGCCGCCTTTACCCTGGGTGTATCTGCACTGGGCATCGCCCTGCCATCCTCGCCAGGCGCCGTGGGGGTCATGGAGGCAGCCATCGTGGCCGCCCTTTCCGCCTTTGGCCTGGATCATTCGACCTCGCTGGCCATCGCCCTGACCGCCCACGTCGCCAATTACCTGGTCAGTGGGATCGTTGGCGCCTACGGCCTGGGCCGGGATGGCATGACTCTGAGCAGCCTGTATCGCGACGTGCGCAGCATTTCCACCAGGACGACGCCCCCTGATGCCTGACCCAAATCGTTCCAGTGCGATCCAATCGCCCCCAGCCCGGCACGCCGCCTGACACCTGACCCTTCGATATGCGCATCCTTATTGCCCTGACCTATTACCGCCCGCATTACTCCGGCCTGACCATTTACGCCGAGCGCCAGGCGCGCGCCCTGGCGGCGCGCGGCCACCAGGTGACGATCCTGACCTCCCGCTTCGACCCGGATTTACCAGGACGTGAGATGCAGGATGGCGTGGAAGTGATCCGCCCAAAAGTATGGTTCCGCATCAGCAAAGGTGTGATCATGCCGTCCATGCCGTGGTGGGCCTGGCGGCTGGCCCGCCGGGCCGACATCGTCAACCTGCACGTGCCGCAGCTCGACGCGGCGCCCATCGCCCTGATCAGCCGCGCCTTGCACAGACCGGTGGTGCTGACCTATCACTGCGACCTGTATTTACCGCCCGGCCCGGTGCACCGCCTGGCCAATCGCGCTTCCGACCTGGCTAACCACGTCACCGCCCACGCTGCCAGGCTGATCGTACACAACAGCCAGGATTACGCTGAACATTCCCGCTTCCTGCGCCGCTACCTGGATAAAGCCATCCCGCTCTACCCGCCGGTTGAAGTGGCGCCGGCCAGCGAAGCAGATCGCGCCGCCTTCCGCCAGAAATGCGACATCCAGCCCGGCCAGCGCATTATCGGCATGGTCGCCCGCCTGGCCACCGAGAAGGGCGTCGAGTACCTGGCCCAGGCTCTGCCACAGGTGCTGCAACGCTTTCCGCAGGCGCGCGTGCTGTACGTTGGCCCGTACCAGAATGTGCTCGGCGAAGAAAGCTACGCGGCGCGTGTCCTGTCTCTCATCGAACCCATCCGGGAACACTGGTCTTTCCTGGGCGTGGTGACCCCGGCAGAGCTGACTGCGTTTTATCGCCAGGCGGAGGTGGTGGTCTCGCCCAGCCTGAACAGCACCGAGTCTTTCGGGCTGGCGCAGGTGGAAGCGATGACCTGCGGCGCGCCGGTGGTGGTTTCCGACCTGCCCGGCGTGCGCGTCCCGGTGAAAAAGACCGGCATGGGGCGCATTGTGCCCCCGGGGAACGCAGACGAGCTGGCGCAGGCCATCATCGCCGTCCTGGAACGGCCTAAAGATTATCACGGCCAGTCGGAAACGCTGCTGCGCCTCTCCACGCCGCAGGCCGTAGCCGAACAGTACGAGGCGATCTTCGAGCGCCTGCTGGCGCGGGAACCGCTGCCCCGGGGACATGAAAATCATACCGAGGTTAAACCCCCGGCATGATCACGCCTGCAGCCTGATACCTGAAACATGACACCTGACACTCCTCCTCCCGCCACCGATTATCTCTGGCTGCACCTGCGCGACCTGCCCTATTTCCGCGGCCTGCTGCGCGCCGTGGAGGCCAGCTTTTACGCCGGGATCGACCTGCCCGCCCCGCTGCTGGACGTGGGCAGCGGCGACGGGCATTTCGTCACCGTGGCCTTCGACCAGCCAGTGGACGTGGGCATCGACCCGTGGACAGCCCCGATGGGCGAAGCGGCAAAGCGCGGCGGTTACCGGCTGCTGGTGCAGGGCGACGGCGGGCGCATGCCTTTTCCGGACGCCTGGTTTGGCAGCGCGATGAGCAACTCGGTGCTCGAACACATCCCTGACGTAGAAAGCGTGCTGGCCGAAACTGCTCGCGTGCTCAAGCCGGGCGCGCCGTTCGTCTTCTGCGTGCCCAACCACCAGTTCCTGTCCAGCCTGTCGGTGAGCAACTTCCTGGACCGCATCGGGCTGCACTCGCTTGGCGATGCCTACCGGGCCTTCTTCAACCACATCGCCCGCCACCAGCACTGCGACTCACCCGAGGTATGGGGAGCGCGGTTGGAAAAGGCTGGCTTCAGCATCGAACGCTGGTGGCATTACTACGCCCCCCCGGCGATGCGCGTCACCGAGTGGGGGCATTACTTCGGGCTGCCCTCCCTGGTCTGCCACCGCCTGACCGGACGCTGGATCCTGGCTCCTTACCGCTGGAACCTGGCATTGACCGAGTGGTATACGCGGCGGTATTACGATCCGACGCCGTGCGAAGATGGTGTGTGCACTTTCTACATCGCTCAGAGAATATAATCATCTGGCTTTTCCGCCAACCCCGTCAAAACTCCCGCATCTGCTGCTAGTAAAATTACACCTCTAAATAATATTCTTGCTCTCAAGACCATCCAGCACAGCCTGAATTTGTCCGGATAATTCAGGCATCTTATTACAAACAATATCCCAGACAATTTCATCCCGGATCGCAAAGTATTCGTGTGCCAGAATATTACGAAAAGCCGCAATTGCACGCCATTCGATCGCAGGAAATCTCTGCTGCATCTCATCCGGGATATTACGAGCTGCTTCGCCAATGATTTCAAGGTTGCGAATCACGGCATCATAGGTGCGATCATCCTGCTTGAACTGACCATAGCTCATTCCCATTGTATAACGCTGGATTTTCTGGGCTGCCAGCAGAATATCATCCAGGTAAAGTCGGAGATCACGCGACATAAATCGCCTCTCGCTCCACATACGGACGCACTCGGGTTTTCAATGTTTCAGGCATTACCAAATCCACCGGACGGCCCAGTAGATCTTCTAAAAAGAATTTGACCCGGATATATCGGTCATAAGTGTAAGGCGGCGCCAAGTCCGCCAATAGATCAATATCACTATCTGCCCGAAGCTCGCCGCGCGCTGCCGAGCCAAACAGCGCCAACGAACGGACGCCCATATCGGCCAATTGTTGGCGCTGTTCGCGCAACGCCCTTATGATCGCTTCACGTTCATCAAGCATTACAACCTCTACCTGTGAAATGGGCTATTGGAAGACATTTTACCAGAAGTCGGCCCGGCAGCCAAAAATTTCCCTGAATTCTGTCTCCTGTCTCCCGCCTACTTATCCCGTCTGTTGTTGTATAATCAGGGTCTATGGAAGAACCCAGCGTCCTGGATTACGTCAAATCGCGCTTGATGCCCTGGAAATACCCGCGCATCGAGATACCCGCACCCGAAGCGCCGCAGCGCGCTCGTTCCCTTGGTGGCGCCAGGCCAACCCTTGCTCAAGCAGAGAACGCGGCCGCCGGCCAAATAATAACCGCCCCGCAGGGCCAGATGGTCATGCAAGACCTGGCCGTCCTGGAGAGCCAGGCGATCCTGGATGACCAGGCAATGTTTGCAGGCGATACAACTCTGGAAGCCCGGGCTGCACGGCCAGCGGCGGCCCTGCAGGCCGCGCACTGGCCGTGGCGCAGCCTGGTCGCCCTGTTTCTGGCGCTGGCCGCCCAATACAGCCTGGGGCCATCTTCGCAGCGCGAGTGGAGCACCGGTGTCTTCTTGCTGGTTCTCTCCCTGGCCTTCCTGGGCTGGGCGGGGTTTCGCCGGGAATGGCCCATCGCGCCGCCGCCCAATCTTTCTGCTGCATTCGACCCGCCTACCCTGCGCCCGGGCGGCCTGCTGGTAGGGCTGGTCCTGAGCATCATCGCTTTCTTTATCTTTGGCGACCTGCACTTCAACGCCATCAACACTCTTGTGCTGCTGGTCGGGCTGTTCTTCGTCCTGCGTGCTTTCTGGGTCGCATCGGCTCCCTGGCGGACCTTGAGGGTCTTTGAGACTCTCAGGGTCTGGTGGCTCTCCTGGGGCATCACCATCCGCCTGAAGACGCTGGTCGGACTGGCAGCCATCGCCCTGGTGATCTTCTTTCGCTTCTATCGCCTGGGTGACGTGCCCCCGGAGATGAACAGCGATCACGCTGAAAAAATCCTGGATATCCTGCGCGTGCTGCAAGGCGATTACCTGATCTTCTTCCCGAGCAACGGCGGGCGCGAAGCGCTGATCTTTTACCTGGGCGCCGCGGTACACCGTTATCTTGGCTTGCCGCTGGGCTTCGACGCCCTGAAATGGGTCTCGATTTGCATTGCGGCGCTTTCGCTGCCCTTCCTGTATCTGTTGGGCGTCGAGATGGGCAGCCGGCGCGTCGGCTGGCTGGCCTTCGTGCTGGCTGGCGTGGCCTACTGGCCCAACGTCGTGGCCCGCTTTGGCTTGCGCCTGCCCTTCTACATGCTCTTCACTGCATCCACACTGTACTTCCTGCTGCACGGTTTACGCACCGGCAAGCGCAATCATTTTATTTACGCCGGCATCTCGCTCGGCCTGAGCTTCTACGGCTATTCCGCCGACCGCATCCTGCCGGTGCTCGTCCTGACGGCGATCGGCCTGTACCTGATCCACCGCCAGGCCAGCGGGCGGCGGCTGTCCGTCCTGGTTTCCACGCTGGCGCTGGTGTTGGCCAGCTTCGTGCTGTTCCTGCCGCTGCTGCGCTACATTCTGTCCGAGCCGGATGCCTTCCTGTTCCGCACCCTTACCCGCATGGGAGGGTTAGAGCGCCCGCTGGAAGCATCCCCTTCCCTGATCTTTCTGAACAACGTGTGGCGCGCCCTGGCCATGTTCTCCTGGGATAACGGCGAAATCTGGCCCACTTCGATCCCGCATTACCCGGCCCTGGGCGTGGTCTCCGGCGCTTTGTTCTACATGGGCGCTGGCCTGCTGGTCATCCGCTACCTGCGGCGGCGGCACTGGCAAGACCTGTTCTGGCTGCTATCCGTCCCCATCTTGCAGCTTCCATCCACCCTGTCCCTGGCCTTCCCTGCCGAGAACCCCAACCTGTATCGTACCGGTGGGGCGCTGATCCCGGTCTTCCTGATGGCCGCCATGGCGCTGGATGGGCTGATGCGCTCGTTGACCAAGCGCATCCCAGCGCCCTGGGGAGGGCGCTATGCCTGGGCCGTCGCCCTGGTGATGGTCGGGCTGGCCTGCATGCAGGATTACGACCTGGTCTTCCGCCAGTTTTACGAACAGTATCGCCTGTCCTCCTGGAACACGTCCGAGATCGGCCAGGTGGTGGGCGAATACACCCGCACGATCGGCGCCCCCGATACCGCCTGGTTGATGGGCGCGCCGCACTGGGTCGATTCCCGGCTGGTGGCGATCAACGCCGGTTATCCTGGCAAGGATTTTGCACTGTTTGCCGACGAGCTGGGCCTCACTGCGGGCGAGCTGCGCGCCAAATTGTTCATCGTCAAGCCGGATGACCAGGCTACTATCGACGCCCTGGAACAGTTCTACCCACAGGGCTGGTTCCAGACCTATCCGTCCAAAGCGCCGACCAAGGATTTCTTGATTTACTTTGTCCCGCCAACGGACTGAGCACAGACTACCGACCACATACGACTGACCACAGACCACTGACGAATGTCTCTTTTACCTGATGATTCCCTTCCTGTGCAAACCTCTCGCCGCGCCGCTGAGCGGGTAGCCTGGCTCTACGACCTGCTGGTCGTCTTGATCCTGGTGGCTGCCGCCTATCTCCGCTTCAACGGCCTGTTCTGGGGCGAATACCAGTATCTCCATCCCGACGAGCGCTTCCTGGTGTGGGTCGGCGCGGATATCACCCCGGTCCAGAATCTCTCCCAATATTTCGATACGGCTAACTCCAGCCTGAACCCCAACAACCGCGGCCACGGCTTCTACGTCTACGGAACCCTGCCCATGTTCCTGACCCGTTATACCGCCGAGTGGGTCTTCGAGAACGTGGGATGGCAGGAAATTCTCCAGACGGGCCGTACGCTTTCCGCCTGCGCCGACCTGCTGACAGTATTCCTGGTTTATCTGATCGCCAGCCGCCTGTACAACCGGCGGGTGGGCGTCCTGGCTACCGCCTTCTCGGCAGCAGTGGTACTGCAAATCCAGCAGGCGCACTTCTTTACCATGGATACCTTCACCACGTTTTTCTCGACGTTGGCGCTGTATCTTGCCGTGTGGATTGCCACCAACAAGCCAGAGCAAGACCTGCTGTGGCCCAGCCTGGCCTTCGGCGCGGCGCTGGGCATGGCGGTGGCGTCCAAGATCAACGCCGTGGCGGTGGCAGTTACCCTGCCTGGAGCAATATTGATCTACATGGCGCGGCTGAATGCTCTCGAGCGCCAGCGGCGCGGCCTGCGTTTGCTGGGCTACCTGGTCCTAGCCGCCCTGTTGAGCGTGCTGGTCTTCCGTATCTTACAACCCTATGCCTTCAGCGGGCCAGGGTTCTTCGGCGTGAAGCTCAACCCGTCATGGGTGCAGCAAATCAGCGAACAGCGCACCCAGGCCAGCCGGGACGTTGATTTTCCGCCCGCCATGCAGTGGGCGCGCCGCCCGGTCTGGTTCTCGTTCCAGAATATGGTCGTTTGGGGATTGGGGCTGCCGCTGGGTATTCTGGCCTGGGCGGGTTTCCTGTGGGCCGGCCTGCGCCTGCTTACCCGCTGGAAAAGCGACCGTCAGGAATGGCTGGCGCACGTCCTGATCTGGGGCTGGACAGCGATTTACTTCACCTGGCAATCGATCCAGTTGAACCCCACCATGCGCTACCAGTTGCCGATTTATCCTACTCTGGTGATTTTCGCCGCCTGGGCGATTGTCTCCTGGTATAAGCGAGGAAAAGATGCTCCAGCCGCCCGGCGCGGCCAATGGGTGCGCCTGGCTGCGATTCTCACCGGCGGCCTCGTGCTGATCGCCACCAGCGCCTATGCCCTGGCCTTCACCACCATCTACAACCGCCCCATCACGCGCATTGCCGCAACGCGCTGGATTTACCAGAATATCGCCGGCCCAATCACCCTGCCTATCCAGAACGGCGAAGAAACCTACAACCAGAACCTGCCTTTCGCTTACCAGCAGCGTATCACGCCGGGCATGCCCTTTACCGCCAGCTTCATCCCCAAGGCCGCTGGAACGCTCTCCCAGGTGATCCTGCCGAGAGTGCGCGACGAAAGCATAACCGGCGGGGTAATCACCATGACTCTCAGCATCGCTTCTGGCGCTGATCCCCGCCAGCCGCTGGCAACCGCCCAACTGGTGGACGAGATGACGCCAGATAACGACCCGCGTGGCAAAGGATATACGATCCATCTGGATCGCCCGCTGGCGCTGGATCCGGGCAATGCCTATCTCCTGGAACTGGCCATCGGCCAGCCGGCGCCAGCCCGCTTCAACGGGCAGATAACTGCCGTCTTCGAGCCAGCCGCCGGGGAAACCAACGTACCCTTCACCCAGACTCTCTCGGCGACTTCCACCACGCTGCGCCCCAATGCGCCGGTAGCATTCGACTTCACCACCGCGCAAAGCGGCTGGCTGACCGAGATCCGCCTGGATTACCTGGGGGCCGGCAATATCCTGGAATGGTCGCAAGCCATGGGAACGGTGCCGCTCAACCTGGCATTGCAGGCCCAGAGTGAAAACCCGGAAGTATTTACATCCGAAGCGATCTTGCAGGTTTCAGAGGATGGCCTGGTGTCACTGGTGCTGAATAACCCGTTCCTCGTCAACCCCGGCGAGCGTTACCAACTGACGCTCCAGGTGCCAGCGCCCGGCAGCTCGCTGGCCTTGAGCGGCCTGGGCGTGGCTACGGAGGGTGATTGGGATGACGGCCTGCCGCTGCGCATGGACGGCTACGACGGCTACGGCGGCATTTACGTCCCCGATCTGAACTTCAACATGTACTGGGATGACAACCCCGATAAGCTGGCTCGCTTTGAGCGCATCCTGGACGCAGCCGATTACATCGTGATGAGTTCCAACCGCCAGTGGGGCACCCTGCCGCGCCTGCCGGAACGCTTTCCGATGACCAGCACCTACTACCGCAATTTGCTCGGCTGCCCACCGGAACAAACGATCGAGTACTGTTACCGGGTTGCCGAACCGGGCATGTACCAGGGCAACATGGGCTACGAGTTGGAAGCAATTTTTACTTCCGAGCCGCGCATCGGCCCCCTGCGCCTGAACGACCAGTTTGCCGAAGAAGCCTTCACCGTTTACGACCATCCCAAGGTGCTGGTCTTCAAGAAAACCGCTTCATACGACTCGCAAAAAATGCGCCAGATACTGGAGGCAGTCGATCTCACCAAGGTCATCCGCGTCCCGCCCCTGCGCGCCAAATCCTATCCTGCCAACCTGCTGCTGCCGGAGGATCGCTGGGCCGGACAACAGGCCGGAGGCACGTGGAGCGAACTGTTCGACACGAACGCCCTGGTCAACCGCTTCCAACCGCTGGCAGTGCTGGCCTGGTACTTTACGGTCGCTCTGATGGGGATCATCGTCTATCCGCTGGTGCGCCTGGCGGTGCCCGGGCTGCAAGATCGCGGTTACCCCCTGGCCCGCGCCGCCGGTTTGCTGCTGCTCTCCTACCTGGTCTGGCTGGCCGGTTCTCTGCGCGTCCCCTTCACTTCTACCACGGTCGGCGTGGTGATGATCCTGATGACCCTGTTCAGCGCTTACCTGGTGTACCGCCAGCGAGAGGAAATCGTCCAGGAATTGCGCCATAAGCGCAATTACTTCTGGATCATCGAGGGCCTGGCCCTGGCCTTCTTCCTGGCTTTCCTGCTCGTGCGCCTGGGCAACCCCGACCTGTGGCACCCGTGGAAGGGCGGCGAGAAACCGATGGACTTCTCGTATTTCAACGCCGTGCTCAAAAGCACGACCTTCCCGCCATATGACCCCTGGTACGCAGGCGGATACCTGAATTACTATTATTACGGCTTCGTGCTGGTTGGCACCCTGGTCAAATTCCTGGGGATCGTGCCCGCCGTGGCTTACAACCTGATCCTGCCCACCCTGTTCAGCATGATCGCCCTGGGCGCCTTTTCCATTGCCTGGAACCTGGCGCACGCCGCTCCTGCCAGCCGCGCCGGGCGCGGTTCTGGCCGTCTCTCGCCCTATATCCCCGGCATCGCCGCCGCGTTGGGCGTGGCCGTGCTGGGCAACCAGGGAACCATCCGGATGATCTACCAGGGTTTTCAACGGCTGGCCGCGCCCGGCGGAAACATCGACAGCGGCACTCTGCTGCAAAAGCCGGTCTGGGCGCTGCAGGGCTTCATGCAAACCCTGTCCGGCCAGGTATTGCCCTACAGCGTGGGCGACTGGTATTGGATTCCCAGCCGGGCAATCCCCGCGCCAGGAGACGTGGAACCCATCACCGAGTTCCCCTACTTTTCGCTGCTGTACGCCGACCTGCACGCCCACTTGCTGGCGCTGCCGCTCACCTTGTTGGCGCTGGCCCTGCTGGTCGCCGTGGTGCTCGGCCAGGCGCGCTGGAAAAGCGCCTGGGGGGCGGTGGGCTGGTTCGGCCTGGCCGCCATGAGCATCGGCGCGCTGCGCCCCACCAATACCTGGGATTTCCCCACTTACCTGGCGCTGGGCCTGGTCGCCGTAGTGTACGCTTTCAGCCGTTATTACCGGCCTTCGCCTGGAGCGCTCCAACGCCTGCCCTTCCTGGCGCAGATTCCCCCCGGCAGGCTGCGCTGGCTGGCGGCATTGGGAGGTGCGGCGCTGCTGGCCGGGCTGTCTTTCTTGCTGTTCCGGCCCTACGCACAATGGTACGCCCTGGGTTATACCCACGTGGATCTCTGGAAGGGTACTCACACGCCGCTCAAGTCTTACCTGGTCCATTGGGGGCTGTTCCTATGGCTGATTCTGTCCTGGATGGCCTGGGAAACCCGCGACTGGATGGCCAAAACCCCCGTCTCGGCGCTGCGCCGCCTGGCGCCTCATGCGCTGGTAATCCAGACCCTGTTGGCGCTGGTGTTCCTGCTCACCGCCGGGCTGACTCTGTTCGGCCCACTGGCCTCACTGTTCGATCCCAGCGCCGAAAACATCATCATCTATATCGCCTGGTTTGTGACACCCCTGGCCGCCTGGGCTGCCACCTTGCTGCTGCGAGCGGATATGCCCGACGCCAAACGCATCGTCCTGTTCCTGGTAGGCTCTGGCCTGACCCTGACCCTGATGGTCGAAATCATCGTGCTGCGCGGCGACATCGGGCGGATGAACACGGTGTTCAAATTTTACCTGCAGGTATGGACGCTGTTTGGGGTATGCGCCGCGGCAGCCCTGGGCTGGATCATCCCGGCCCTGCCTGACTGGCATGCCATCCCGCGCCGTACCTGGCAAATCGGGCTGACCCTGCTGGTCGCCGGGGCGGCCTCATATACTTACGTCGCCACGACTGCCAAGCTCCAGGACCGGATGGACGAGAAAGCCCCGCACACACTGGATGGCATGGCCTATATGAACGGGGCCACCTACGTCGACGCCTGGGGGCCGATGGATCTGAGCCAGGATTATCGCGCCATCCGCTGGCTGCAAGAAAACGTCAGCGGGTCGCCGGTCATCGTCGAAGCCAACCTGCGCAACCTGTACCATTGGGGCTCGCGTTTCACCATCAACACCGGCCTGCCGGCGGTGGTGGGCTGGGAATGGCACCAACAACAGCAGCGCGCCGTTGCCTCGGCAGACTGGGTCACTCAGCGCATCTTCGAAGTCGATAATTTCTACAACACGGAGGATTTGCAGCAAGTGGTGCAATTCCTGCGCAAATATAACGTGCGCTATATCCTGCTCGGCCAGCAAGAACTCGGCAAATATGCCGGCCCCGGCCTGGAGAAATTCGAGGCGGCGGATGGCGCCCTGTGGAACGAGGTCTACCGTGATGGGGATACGGTGATCTATGAAGTGCCGGTACAACAGGGAGCAGTAAGCAACAGTCAGTAAGCAGGAGAGCGCAGACAGAAGACAAAGATATGGCCGCACAAATCATTTCCTGGATTGCCTGGTATTTCAGCGTCACCGCCCTGGGCCTGTTGGCCTTCCCGCTGCTCTATCGCCTGCTGCCCAACCTGCCGGATCGCGGCTACGCCGTCAGCCGCGCCCTGGGATTGCTGCTGTGGGGGTTTATCTTCTGGCTGCTGGCCTCGCTGGGAATTCTGCGCAACGATACCGGCGGCCTGGTGTTCGCCGCTGCCCTGCTGGGCGGATTGAGTCTGTGGGCGCTGTGGGACGTTCACCCTGCTAAACTGGGCGCCTGGCTGCGTTCGCACGCCAGGCCGGTCATCGTCGTCGAGCTGCTCTTCCTGCTCGCCTTTGCCGGCTGGGCGGTGGTGCGGGCGGCTAACCCCGAAGCGTTAGGCACCGAAAAGCCGATGGAGCTGGCATTTACCAACGCCATCTTAAACTCGCCCACCTTCCCCCCCCACGATCCCTGGCTCTCCGGTTACGCCATTTCCTATTACTACTTCGGCTACGTGATGATGGCCATGCTGGCCCGCCTGGGCGAGACATCCGGCGGCGTGGCCTTCAACCTGGGCCTGGCCCTGGTGTTTGCGCTCAGCGCCGTAGGGACCTACGGCCTGTTGTATAACCTGCTCAACCTGGCATCCCGCCGTGACCCGTCCGGCAAACCGCCAGCGCCGCGCTTCACCCTGGCCGCCCTGCTCGGCCCACTGTACGTAATCATTGTCAGCAACCTGGAAGGCGTTCTGCAGGTCTTGCACGGCGCCGGCGTCTTCTGGCAGCGCCAGGCAAACGGCGTCCTGGATTCCCCATTCTGGACCTGGCTGGACATCGAAGACCTGAAGCTGCCGCCGCAAGAACCCTTTTCCTGGCTGCCCACCCGTTTCTGGTGGTGGTGGCGGGCTTCGCGCGTCCTGCAGGATTACGACCTGGCCCAACAACCGCGTGAGATCATCGACGAATTCCCCTTCTTCTCTTACCTGCTGGGCGACCTGCACCCACACGTGCTGGCCATGCCCTTCGCCTTCTTGTGCATGACCCTGGCGTTGGGATTGTTCCTGGGGGCCGGGTCGGCCGGCCTTAGCGGGCGCTGGCGAGGCGGGTGGGGCGCGCTGCGCCTGAACCAGCGCATACTGGCCTGGGCAGCCATCGCGGCCATCCCGCTGGGCATCCTGCTGGTCGGCGGCGGCGCCTTGCGCCTGAGCCTGGCCCTGGTGCAACTGGGCATCCTGGTACTCTTCCTATCCGGCGTGGGCATCGCCCGCCTGTGGGACGATTTTGCCGAATACGGCCTGGAGATTTTCGTACGCCGGGACCTGGGAACGCTCCAGGTCGGCGTTCCGCTCCAGGTGAACGGCGTGTTCTTCGCCCTGGCAGCCGTCGTCCTGGGGGGCATGGCTTTCCTGAACATCTGGGATTTCCCCATTTACGTGGGCCTGTGCGCCGCGGCCTACGCCCTGGGGCTGATCGTGCGCCAGGAATATCGCCTGAGCCAGGCCGCCAGGCATTTGGTGTGGATGGGCCTGGCGCTCGGCCTGGCAGGTGGGCTGCTCTACCTGCCCTTCTACCTGGGTTTTTCATCCCAGGCCGGCGGCCCGCTGCCCAACTTGATCTATCCGACGCGCGGCGCTCACCTTTGGGTGATGTTCGGCACACTGCTGCTGCCCATCCTGTTCTACCTGGTCTACCTGGCAGTCCGCCAGAAAAACCGGCGCGCCGCGCTGAATGGGTTCAAGCTCGCCGGCGGCGGGATGTTGTTGGTATGGCTCCTGGCGCTGCTGTTCGGCCTGGTTATCGTCATCACGCCGCCGGCCAACGATTTGTTCCTCGATTCGCTGGCCGCCAATACACCTTCCGATCTGTTCCAGCAAGCCATCGCCCGCCGGTTTTCCAGCCCGGGCGGGTGGATCAGCCTGCTGGCCGTCCTGGGGTTAAGCCTGGGCCTGCTGTTCTATTGGGCGCCGCGCCGGGCGGCCCCGCGCCCGGCTACGCCCGACTCGCCCTCACCCAACCTGCCAGCGCTGCGCACTCCGCAACCCGCCGCCCGGCCGCCATTCCCTTTCTCCAGCACCAACCGTTTCGTCCTGCTATTGATTATCTTCGGCGCGCTGCTGGTCACCGGGCCGGAGTTCTTCTACCTGCGCGACCTGTTCGGTTGGCGCATGAACACCATCTTCAAATTCTACTTCCAGGCCTGGTTGATGTGGAGCATCGCCGCCGCCTACTGCGTTGTGCTGCTGCTGCGCAACCTGCGCCGCGCCTGGGGCTTTCTCTTCAACCTGCTGTTCGTCCTCCTGCTGGCCGCCGGGCTGGTTTACCCGCCCCTCAGCCTGTGGGAAAAGACCGGCGGGTTTAAACCCACCAGGTGGACGCTGGACAGCGCAGATTACCTGGCCCGCTCCGCGCCCGAGGAGACCGAAGCCGCCCACTGGCTGCAAAATGCCCCGCCCGGCGTGCTGGCCGAGGCAGTATCGCCCACCGGCGGCAGCTACACCGAATATGCCCGCTTTGCCACGCTATCCGGACAGCCGAATGTGCTCGGCTGGGTGGGGCACGAAAACCAGTGGCGCGGCGAAGGCAGCGTGGCCAGCGTCGGCTCTCGGCAGGGCGACCTGGCGCGCCTGTACTGCACCCGCGATTGGGATGAAGCCAAAACGATCCTGGAGCGTTACAACATCCGCTATGTCATCATTGGGGATCTGGAACGCACCACTTATAAGCCGGACCAGGCGAGCTGCCCGCTTGGGCTGGTCGAAACCAAATTCACCCGCAACCTGGCGACTGTCTTCCAATCCGGGCCGGTGAAGATTTATGAGTATGCCCCGGGAGCAGGAAGTGAAGATTGACCTGGACCGCGGACTCTTGAAACCCGAAAACTGACACATGACACCTGATTCTCACCCCCCTCGCCTGACAATCGAAACCACGCTGTATGCAGTGGCCCTGGCGCTGGCTTTGCTGCTGCGCCTGCTCAACCTGGGCGCCGCGCCGCTCAATGAACTCGAAGCCAGCCACGCCTTGCACGCCTTGAGCCTGCTGCGCCCTGGTACTGCCGTGCTAGCCGGATACGATGAAACGACAATCGCTTCGCAGGCCGCGGCGCAACCCGGCTATGCGGCGCTGGCCGCGCTGGCCTTTGCCTTGCTCGGCGACGGCAATTTCCAGGCGCGCCTGTGGCCGGCGCTGGCCGGCTCGCTGCTCGTCCTGCTTCCGGTTTGTTTCCGCCGCGAACTGGGACGCAAAGCCGCCTTGGTGATGGCCTTCGGCCTGGCGGTTGACCCCGGGCTGGTGATCGTCTCGCGCCAGGCTGGCGGGACGATGCTGGCGCTGGCCTTTACCTTGCTGGCCGCCGGGCTGTGGCGCCAGCGCCGCCCGTTGTTCGCCGGCCTGCTGGCCGGGCTGGCCACCCTGTGCGGGCCAGCCTTCCTGCAAGGCGCGCTGATGCTGGCATTGGCCTGGGCCATCATCCGCCTGATCCAGCGCCGGCCGGCCTACCGGGAAGAGAACCTCACCGCGCCGCCTTCCAGCGCGGATTGGCGCACCGCCCTGCTCGCCGCAGCAGCAGCTTTGCTGGCAGGCAGTTCGCTGTTCTCACTGCGCCCGCAGGGTATTGCATCGACCTTTGATGCCATCACCGCTTACCTGAGTGGATGGGCTGCGCCCTATTCCACCAGCGCCGTCGGCCTGCTGGCCATCCTGATGGTCTTCGAGCCGTTCGTGCTCATTTTCGCCACGGCCAGCGTGGTACGCTGGACCATTCGCTGGAGCCAGGGTGAAGAAGAGGGGCCCTTCCCGCTGCTCCTGCCGCTGCTGTGGGCCGCTCTTGCGCTGTTGCTTTCGCTGCTTTACCCGGCGCGCCAGTCTGCCGACCTGGTCTGGAGCATCGTTCCGCTGTGGGCAGTGGCCGCCGCCGGGCTGGCGCATTACCTGCCCGAAGAACGCCCGGACGCAATCGCCCTGCTGCAAGCCGCGTTGGTGTTCATCCTGGCAGCGCTGTTCTGGAGCACGCTGGTGGCCACCGACCAGCTCATCTCTGCCAGCGACCTGCCCATCGGTACCCTGCGGGTGGCCATCCTGGGCGGCTTGCTCGCCCTGGGCGCGCTGACCACCGCCCTGGTCGCCCTGGGCTGGACCTGGGAATCCAGCCGCAACGGCCTGGTATGGGGCCTGACCGCGGCTTTCGCCGTGTATTCCACCGCCGCCCTGTGGGGTGCGGCGCAATTGCGCCCCAACCAGCCCCAGGAACTGTGGGGCCGCCCGCCGGCGCCCGGCCAGGTCGATTTGTTGGCCAGCACGCTGCGCGACCTGTCGAACCGCACCCGCGGCATTCCGGACGAGATCGAAGTGGTTTCGGCGGTCGACGCGCCCTCCTTGCGCTGGGCGCTGCGCAGCTTCCACAACGCCCGTTTTTCCGCTCACGTGATGCCCGACGAACAGCCCGCCGTGATCATCGCCAACCGGGATAGCGAGACGCCCGCCCTGGCCAGCGCCTACCGCGGCCAGGACTTCGCCTGGTGGCTGCGCCCCGCCTGGAGCGGTCTGCTGCCCGACAATACCGTCGCCTGGCTGACCTTCCGCCAGGCCCCCCTGGCCAGCGAGTATGTGATTTTGTGGGCAAGGAGCGACCTTTTCCCAAGATAGAAATGCTTTGTGCTGGACGGGTTGCTTCGCAGCCTATCCAACACCGGATTATGCAAGGAGGTTTATGTCCATCCCATCCACCATCGCCATCGACGGCCCGGCGGCTTCGGGCAAATCCACCCTGGGCAAGAAACTGGCCGACGAGCTGGGCTACCTGTTCTTCGATACCGGCGTGATGTATCGCGCTGTCACCTGGCTGGCTTTGCAACGCGGTATTCCCATCCCAGACGAGGCGGCCATTTCTTCCCTGGCCGAGCAGGCCGACATCGACGTGCTCCCGCCCTCGCAAAGCGACGGGCGCAACTGCGACATCCTGGTCGACGGTCAGGACGTGACCTGGGAAATCCGCCGCCCGGAGGTGGACGCCAACGTCTCGGCGGTCTCGGCCTACGCCGGGGTGCGCCGCGCCCTGACCGCGCAGCAGCGGCGCATCGGGCAGCGCGGGCGGGTGGTGATGGTTGGGCGGGACATCGGCACGGTGGTGCTGCCCGAAGCCGGGCTGAAGATCTACCTGGACGCCTCCGCCGAGGAGCGCGCACGCCGCCGCCACAAAGAACTGCTCGAGCGCGGCGAGCCGGCCAGTTACGCCGACATCCTGGCCGCCATGCGGCAGCGCGACCAGATCGACTCGACCCGCGCCCTCTCGCCGCTCAAAGCCGCCGCCGACGCGGTGACCATCGACTCGGACCGGCTGGACGTCAGCCAGGTGCTGGCGCAGGCCAGGTTGTGGGCGCAGAAGAAGGCGAAGAGGTAGGCGCAGGGGTTTCAGGTGCTGATACCTATACACCTGATATAATACCCCCAATGACCGTTCCCCCATACCGATTACCCTTACGCAATCGCATTTTTCGCGCTTTTCTGCGCCCGCTGTTTCGCGGGGTTTTCCACCTGCTCAGCCGGGTGCGCATCGTGGGAAGCGAAAACGTACCCCGCGGCGGCGCTTATCTGATCGCATCCAATCACGTCTCGCTATTCGAGCCGCCCTTCGTGCTGGCCTTCTGGCCGGTGGCGCCCGAGGCGGCCGGCGCGGTGGATATCTGGGAGCGCCCCGGGCAGAACTGGCTGGCCCGGCTATACGGCGGCATCCGGGTGCACCGCGGCGAATACGACCGCAAGCTGGTCGAAGACATGCTCAGCGCGCTGGAGTCCGCCCGCCCCCTGTACATCGCCCCGGAAGGCGGGCGCTCGCACTTGCCCGGCATGCGCCGCGCCCTGCCCGGCGCGGCCTACCTGGTCGACCAAGCCGAGATCGAGGTGGTGCCAGTCGGCATCGTCGGGTCCAGTGACGATTTCCTGGCAAAAGCCCTGCACGGCAAGCGGCCCACCATTGAGATGCGCATCGGCAAGCCTTTCCGCCTGCCGCCAGTGAATGGGCGCGGCCAGGCACGGCGCCTGGCGCGCCAGCAGAATGCGGATTGCATCATGCAGCACATCGCCGCCCTTCTGCCACTCGAATATCATGGAGTCTATGCCGGACACCATCCCACCTAAACCGGTCGCCGGGCAGGTGCGCCCGGAGCTCACCCGCCTGGTGCCGCTCACCCGCCGGCGGCTGGCCTTCCGCCGGGCGGTGGTCGCCCTGCTGCGCGGGTTGGTCTGGCTGTGCCTGCGCCTGGAAGTGCGCGGCATCGAAAATGTGCCCCGGCAAGGCCCGCTGCTGGCGGTGATCAACCACCTGGGCGACGCCGATTTCGTGCTCAGCCTGGCCTACAGCCCGCGCATCCCGGAGGTACTGGCCAAGACCGAGCTGTACGATTACCCCATCCTGGGCAGGCTGCTGCACGCCTATGGGGTGATCTGGATCCATCGCGGCCGGCCCGACCGGCGCGCCCTGCGCGCCGCCCTGCAAGCGCTGGCCGAAGGTCGGGTGGTGGGGTTGGCTCCCGAAGGCCGCGAAAGCCTGAGCGGCGCGCTGGAAGAAGGCACCCTCGGCGCGGCTTACCTGGCGCTCAAGGCCAGCGTACCGCTGCTGCCGCTGACCTTCACCGGCACCGAGAACAGACAGGTTTTCGCTAACCTGAAACGCCTGCGCCGCACGCCGGTGACGATGACTTTTGGGGAAATCTTTTACCTGGCATCTGCTACCCCAGGTGGGGAGGAGGGCTGCGGCTGGCACGCCGCAGTGGAGGCCGGCACGCAGCAAATTATGCGGACTCTGGCGGCGCAGTTGCCCGCCGAATATCGTGGAATGTATCAAGAGGTAAAGCCATAAATGACCGTCAATAGCCTGGAAAATCACCGTATCGCCGCCAAGGGTTATAACCACGCCCGGCTGGAACGCCGCCGCCGTTTTCTGCGTTTCCTGGTCAAGTGGATCGGCTTCACCACCCTGGCCAAGCTGAACCGCGTGGAAGGCATGGAAAACGTACCCGCCGAGGGGCCGGCCATCTTGATGATCAATCACATCGCCTTTATCGATCCCATCGTCGTGCTGCACATTTTGCCGCGCAACATCGTCCCGCTGGCCAAGATCGAAGTGTACGATTATCCTGTGGTGAGCATCTTCCCAAGGCTGTGGGAAGTGATCCCGGTGCGGCGCGAAGAGGTAGACCGCCGCGCCATCCAGCAGACGCTGGAAGTGCTGCGCGCCGGCGAGATCGTGCTGGTAGCGCCGGAAGGGACGCGCGGCCCGGCGCTCAAGCAGGGCAAGGAAGGCGTGGCTTACCTGGCCAGCCGCAGCGGCGCGCCGGTGGTGCCGGTGGCTGTGGACGGCACGATCGGGTTCCCCGCTCTGCGCTTCACCGCTCCCTGGCGCGGGCCGGGGGCCACGGTGCGCTTCGGGCGGCCTTTCCGCTATCGCCCGGCTTACCAGCGCGCCGGGCGCCAGGATCTGCGCCAGATGACCGACGAGGCAATGTTCGTCCTGGCCGGACTGCTGCCGGAAGGACGCCGCGGCGTGTACGCTGATCTCTCGCAGGCGACGCAGGAGACGATCGAGTTCCTCAGTTGAGTGATCCGCACGCGACAGGTGGAACGCACAATGGAGGTGCGCACTACCTTATTTCGTCGAGTAGTCTGGTAGTTTCGTAGTCTTGCAGTGCATCCTGTCGGCAATTTTGCGTGGCCGGTGCATTGCACGTGTCCTTCGTGCATTGCACCCGGGCAACTTTTTCACCCCGGCGCGCTTTGCAAAGCTGAAAACCCAGGGCTGATTGCTGAAAGCTATAGAAGATGCTATAATCGAACCAGCGCGCCGCCTGGCATAACTTATGCAACCGCCTGTGATATGGCCCTAATACTTACGCTCCTTCAATACAAAGCATACATCGATCTGCCACAGGGCGTGGCCGGATGGTCTGGCCTGGCTGTGCTGGCCGGTGTGGTTTTGGTGTTGATATGGAAATGGCGCGCCTTCAATCGCCGCCCGTTCGGCCGCGGCGAGTGGGCCTTGTTCATCACCTTGCTGGTGCTCACCCTGTTTACCAGCCTGCTGGCCGGTTTTCCCCTGCCCGGTGGCGCAGCGAACCCTACACCCGGTGTACCCGAAGAACCCGTTATCCCGGCGGTAATGGTTTTTGCCGCCATCCCCTGGATGCTGTCAGCCACCTTGCTGGGGCCTGCTCCAGCCGCCGCCGTGGCTGCCGTGGCCGGCTTGCTGGCAGCCGCCTGGCAAACCCACAATACCTTCACCCCCATCGAACTGGCCTTGCTGGCAGCCAGCCTGGGCGCGGCCATTCGGCAGCCCTACCGTACGCAGGTCTACCGCCTGCTGCGCCACCCGCTGGCCGCCGCCATCCTGATGGCGCTGCTCTTTCCACTAATTCACCTGGTTGTTACCCCGCTCATTACCCAGGGATTGTTGGCTACCCGGCTGGACTACGCCCTGACCAATCTGCGCGGCGTATCGCTGGTAGTCGGCATCGAGTTGTTGGTCGGCGGGCTGGTGGCCGAGGTGATCCTGGCCATGCTGCCCGCCGGCTGGAAGCCGCCAGCCGCCACCCAACCTTCTCCTGCCCAACGCAGCCTGCAAACCCGTTTTGTCGTCAGCATGGCGCCGCTGGCGTTGGCCTTGATCCTGACCCTGATGATCGGCGACTGGTACATCTCCGGCCAGGTGGCGCGCAATCTGCTCGAAGTGCAGATGGCCAACGCCTCGCGCATGGCCGCCGAGAACGTGCCCTACTTCCTCGAGATCGGCCAGAACATGATCGCCAGCCTGGCCAGTAACCCCCGCCTGCTGGAGAATGACCCGGATGCCCTGGCAGAGGTGTTGGCGCAGGATATCAAGGCGGTCCCGTTCTTCAACCAATTGACCGTGGTCGACGAAACCGGGGATGCGTTGGCCAGTTACCCGACCCGCGACGCCGTCGGAACCCAGGCGCCAGTCGACGAGCAAATGGGCATCCAGATGGCCTTGAACGGCATACCCTACCAGACGTTCACCGTCCCCCCCGCCGCCGGGCAGACGACTGCCCAGGTATCCTTCGTGGCGGCGGTCTTCGATGAAAACGACCAGCCGGTGCGCGTGCTGGTCGGGCGCAGCAGCCTGGCCAGCAATCCGTTTACCCAACCGATGTTGACCGGCCTGAACAATATGGCCGGCATCGACGGGCAAGGGATGTTGCTCGATGAGAATGGGCGCATCCTGATCCACCCCGATCCCGGCATGATTATGAAAAGCTACTCGGGGAAGACCGGCAGCGCCTCGGCTTTCTACGATGATACGGCGCCGGATGGTTCGCGCAGCCTGGTTTACTACCAACCCGTCGTGGGGCGCCCGTGGTCGGTGGTGATCATCATCCCGGCTTACCGCGCTCAGCAGATCGCCCTGGCCATAGCCGCCCCTCTCCTGGGCATGATCATCTTGCTCTCGCTGGTGGCCGTGGTGGTAATCCGCCTGGCGCTGGGCGTGGTGACGCGCTCGCTGCAAAAGCTGGCCGACGAAGCCGGCCGGCTGGCGGAAGGCCGCCTGGAGCGCCCCGTGACCGTGGACAGTGTGGACGAAGTGGGCCAGTTGGGCCGCGCCTTCGAACAAATGCGCGCCAGCCTGAAAGCCCGCCTGGATGAGTTGAACCAACTGCTACTGGTCAGCCAGGGGGTGGCTTCCAGCCTGGAAGTCTCCGAGGCGGTGCAGCCGGTGCTCGATTCAGCGCTCGCCACCGGGGCCAGCTCGGCGCGTGTGGTGCTCACCCCGACGGTGGTCCCCGAACTGGACGGCGATTCGTCCACCCCGGTCAGCTTCGGCGGGGGCCCGTCGCAAAACCTGTACCGCGACCTGGATGAACAGGTGCTGGCGCTTACCCGCCAGCAGGATCGCCTGGTGCTCTCCAACCTGTATCGCCCGCGCCTGCTCAATTTTGCGCCCGGCGCGCCGCGCCCCGAATCGCTGATGGCCGTAGCGCTCAAGCACGAGAACAATTACTACGGCACGTTGTGGACCGCCTACGACCAGCCGCATACCTTCTCCGAAGAGGAAGTGCGCTTCATGGTAACCCTGGGCGGGCAGGCAGCCCTGGCCGCCGCCAACGCTCGCCTGTTCCTCAACGCCGAAATCGGGCGCAGGCGCCTGGAATCGATCCTGGCCTCCAGCCCCGATCCCGTGCTGGTCACCGACCAGCGCGACCGCCTGCTGCTGGCCAACCCGGCCGCCTGGCAGGTGCTCGGCCTAAGCATGGAGACCGACGACGGCCAGCCAATCGAGCAGGTTATTTCCGATACCGAGCTGGTTCACCTGCTGCGCTCGTCCAGCTCCGAGAAACAATCCATCGAAATCACCCTGCCCGGCGGGCGCGTGCACCTGGCTACCGCCACGCCGGTGCTGGCCGAAGGACAGCGAGTGGGGCGCGTGTGCGTGCTGCGGGATGTGACCCACTTCAAAGAGCTGGATGCGCTGAAATCCGAATTCGTCTCCACTGTCAGCCACGACCTGCGTTCGCCGCTCACCCTGATGCGCGGCTACGCCACCATGCTGGAGATGGTCGGCCAGCTCAATGAGCAGCAGACCAGCTACGTGCGCAAAATCGTCGGCGGGGTCGAAACCATGTCGCGCCTGGTGAACAACCTGCTCGACCTGGGTCGCATCGAGGCCGGCGTGGGCCTGCAACTGGAAACTGTCATGGTAGCCGAGGTGATCGAACGCGTGATCAGCGCCCTGCAGTTGCAGGCCGCCCAAAAGCGCATCCAGATCACCACCGACCTGCCGCCAGGGATCAAGATCGAGGCCGACTCGGCCCTCCTGCAGCAGGCGCTGCACAACCTGGTCGAGAACGCCATCAAATATACGCGCGCCGAAGGCCGTGTGCAGGTGCGCATGCAGGTGCAGCCGATTGGCGTGATGATCCAGGTGATCGACAACGGCATCGGCGTGGCGCCGATGGACATGCCCCGCCTGTTCGAGAAATTCTACCGGGGCGCTCAGCAGGCCGCCAAAGAGCAACGCGGCACCGGCCTGGGCCTGGCCATCGTCAAATCCATCGCAGAGCGGCACGGGGGACGGGTGTGGGCGGAGAGCCAGCTCGGCAAGGGCAGCACCTTCTATATGACCATCCCACTCAAGCAAACGTGATGGCGCCTGCTCTCTGGCAAATTATCGTGAAGAGCCTGCACGGCTGTACCGCGTTTGGAAATGCCGCTCTCCACGCAAAGCAATTTTGCCTCAAGAAGATTAGATTCTACTTAGAGTTTAACCTGCTATCTTGTCAACTATAATCCCTTTCAGTATAATGTAATGTCTGTCGAATTTTTTCTTTCTTCCGAAAACCGCGCCTGGAGGCAATTCAATAGTGGAAACCAAGGGTTTAACCGCACTCCGTATCAGCCTGGCATCACCAGAGACCATCCGCAGTTGGTCTTATGGTGAAGTGCTCAAACCGGAGACGATTAATTATCGTCGTCTGCGCCCTGAAAAAGATGGCCTGTTCTGCGAAGCCATTTTTGGGCCAACCCGTGACTGGCAGTGTTACTGCGGCAAATACAAGAATATCCGTTATAAAGGTATCGTCTGCGACAAGTGCGGCGTCGAAGTGACGCGATCATCGGTGCGCCGCGAGCGTATGGGGCATATCGAGCTGGCCGCGCCGGTGGCCCACGTATGGTACACCCGCCGTATCCCATCTTACCTGGGCCTGCTGCTGGATATTTCCCGCCGTAACCTGGACCGCGTGCTGTATTTCGCCCAATACGTGGTCACCTTTGTAGATGAAGAAGCCCGTCAGAAAGCACTGAAGCGCCTGGAAGACAAGATCACCGTCACCGAGCGCGAGCAGGCAGCCCGGATCAATACTCGTATCGCTGAAGTCAAGGCCGGCCGCGACCGTACGATCAACGAGTTGTCACAGCGCCAGTCGGCGGTAGAAGCAAAGTATATCGATGTAATCTCAGACCAGCTTGAGCCGGTCATCGAAGCCGGCAAGCGCCTGGAGAACTCGCTGCGCGAGCAGTTGAACAGCGTTGCACGAACGACCATTCACTTCCCCGACACCGATATCACCATCGTGGAGGCCGGCGAGGTGGTGAGCAACCAGCACCTGACCAGCGTCCAGCGCGTGGTCAAAGATCGCCTGGACCAAATCGAAAACGAACTGAAAGGCCAGAAGCAGCGCGAGTACGAACAAATCCAGATGGACAAAGACAAGGTACGCGCTGAGGCCGACCTGACCATGGAAGACCTGCGCGGTCAGTTGGACGACCAATCCGTGGCGGTGCGCGACGAAAATTCGCGCATGCGCGACGAATTGCTCGAACTGCGCCCGCTCACCTTCATGGGCGAGACGCGTTACCGCGAGCTGAAATCGCGTTGGGGACAGGTATTCCGCGCCGACATGGGCGCCGAGGCCTTCTACGATATCCTGCGCCGCATCGACCTGGACAAGCTGGCCGAGGATCTGTGGCGCGAAGTGCGCACCTCGCGCAGCAAACAGAAGCGCAAAAAAGCCACCAAACGCCTGAAAGTGGTGGAAGCCTTCCGCCGCTCTGGCAACCGCCCCGAATGGATGGTGCTGACCGTCCTGCCGGTGATCCCGCCCGACCTGCGCCCGATGGTGCAACTGGACGGTGGACGGTTTGCCACCTCCGACCTGAACGACCTCTACCGGCGGGTGATCAACCGCAACAACCGGCTGAAGCGCCTGTTGGAGCTTGGCGCTCCTGACGTGATCGTGCGTAACGAGAAGCGCATGCTGCAAGAGGCGGTCGACTCGCTGATCGATAACTCGCAGCGCGGCAAGGCGCTCTCTCGCCGTGGCCGCCGCGAGCTGAAATCGTTGAGCGACATGCTCAAGGGCAAGAAGGGGCGCTTCCGCCGCAACTTGCTGGGCAAGCGCGTGGATTACTCCGGGCGCTCGGTGATCGTGGTCGGCCCGAAACTCAAGCTGTACCAGTGCGGCCTGCCCAAGAGCATGGCCCTGGAACTGTACCGGCCCTTCGTCATTTCTCGCCTGGTCTCGCACAGCTACGCCGCCAACGTCAAAGGCGCCAAGCGCTTCATCGAGCGCAACCGCCCTGAGGTGTGGGAGGTGCTGGAAGAGGTAATCAAAGAACGCCCGGTGCTGCTCAACCGTGCGCCTACCCTGCACCGCCTGGGCATCCAGGCTTTCGAGCCGGTGCTCATCGAGGGCAGTGCTATTCAATTGCACCCGCTGGTGACGACCGCCTTCAACGCAGACTTCGACGGCGACCAGATGGCCGTACACGTCCCGCTCTCGCAGAAGGCAGTGTGGGAAGCGCGCCAGTTGATGCTCTCAGCGCGCAACCTGCTCAAGCCGGCAGACGGCGAACCAATCATCAGCCCGTCCAAAGACATGGTCCTGGGCGTCTATTACCTGACCAAGAACCCCTCTCCTGGTAAGCACCTGGGCGATGGGCGCGTCTTCGCCGATATGGATGAAGCCGAGCTCGCTTACCAGCTCAAGCTAGTCGATATTCACGCCAACATCCGCCTGGTGGCAAAGACCTGGTTCGATGACCAACACAACCGCCTGGATAAGCCGGAAAAGCGCCTGATTCACACTACCCCGGGGCGGATGATCTTCAACCGCATCTTGCCCGAAGATATCCAGTTCGTCAACTGGGAGCTGGATAAAGGCGGCTTGAAAGACCTGATGTCTGCCCTGTACGAAGTGTGCGGCGAAGAGCGCACGCCGGATATCGCCGATGCCATCAAGGATATCGGCTTCCGCTACGCCACGCGTTCGGGCTACTCGCTTGCCGTTTCCGATATTACCGTCCCGGCCGAAAAGAGCGAAATTATCAATCGCTCGCTTTCCGAACAAGAAACGGTGGAACGCGACTTCCGCCGCGGCCTGCTGACCGAGCAGGAAAAGAACGAACGGGTCATCGAAATCTGGCAGAACACCACCAACGAGGTGGCAAGCGCGGTCAAGCGCTCCATGGATCCCAACGGCAACCTGGCTGCCCAGGCTATCTCTGGGGCAACCAAAGGTGGGTTTGGCCCCATCTCGCAGTTGGCCGGTATGCGCGGCCTGATGGCCGATCCGTCCGGTCGTATCATCCCGCTGCCGATCCGCTCGAACTTCCGCGAGGGGCTGACCGCGCTGGAATATTTCATCTCCACGCACGGCGCCCGCAAAGGCCTGGCGGACACTGCGCTGCGTACCGCCGACGCAGGTTATCTGACCCGCCGCCTGGTGGACGTGGCCCAGGATCTGATCATCAACGACGATGATTGCGAGACGACGGATGGCATCTGGATCAGGAAATCAGATGACATCGCCGGCCAGTCGATGGGCACGCGCATGTTCGGGCGCCTGGCTGCAGCAGATATCATCGACCCGCGCACCGGCGAGATCATCGCCGAACGCAACGATATGCTCGACCACGAAAAAATGCGCAAAGTCACCCAGGCCGGGATCAGCGAAGTCAAGGTCCGCTCCCCGTTGACCTGCGAGCTGACCCACGGCATCTGTGCTCGCTGCTACGGCATGGACCTGGGGCGCGGCCGGATGGTGGATATCGGCGCAGCCGTCGGCATCGTGGCGGCCCAATCGATCGGCGAGCCGGGCACGCAGCTCACCCTGCGTACCTTCCACACCGGTGGTGTGGCAGCCGGCGGCGACATCACCACCGGTCTGCCTCGTGTGGAAGAGCTGTTCGAGGCTCGTAAGACCCCTAAGGGCGAAGCTGTGGTCTCTGAGATCAGCGGCGCTGTTTATATCAGCCAGTCTGACCGCTACAGCGACCTGCGCATTGCTCGCGTCGAGCACAGCGAAATGATCCACGACGAATACAGCATCCCCAAAGGTTGGAAGGTGGGTGTGCTGGATGGCGACCAGGTCAGCCAGGGCGATGTCCTGGCCTACATGGGTGACGAAGCCACTATCACCGCGCAAAACGCGGGCCGTGTGCTCCTGGAAGAAAACCCCTCGGGCAACGGCGCCTCGGGCGGGGCGAAGATCGTCGTTTCTTACGAAAGCCGCCAGGAAGCCACGTATGATATCCCCAGTACGGCGCGCATGCTGGTCAAAGACGGCGAACACGTCGAAGCAGGCCAGCCGCTCACCGAAGGCTCGCTCAACCCGCACCGCATCCTGCGCATCAAAGGCCGCAATTCCTGCCAGATGTATCTGCTCAACGAGGTGCAGAAAGTGTATCGCTCGCAGGGCCAGAACATCCACGACAAGCATTTCGAAGTGATCATCCGCAAGATGACCTCCAAAGTACAGGTTACCCGCCCCGGTGATACCAACTACCTGCCCGGCGACCTGGTCGACTACCTGGATCTCAAGCACATCAATGACCAGATGTTGACCGAAGGCAAGCGTCCTGGCAAATTCCTGGAAGTGTTGTTGGGCATCACCAAGGCTTCACTCAGCACTGACTCGTTCCTTTCGGCCTCTTCATTCCAGCACACCATCAAGGTGTTGGCTGGCGCGGCAATTGCATCCTCCGAGGATCCGCTCTACGGCCTGAAAGAGAACGTGATTATCGGTAAGTTAATCCCGGCTGGTACTGGTTTCGTGCGTGGGCGCTTCACCGAAGAGAAAGAATTCGAGCGGCAGCAAGAATCCAGTATGTACGCTGAAACGCCTTACGATGGCGAAAGCCTGGGCGATTTCGACTTCGGATTGTCGGACTGATCCAGTTCTTGCCGGACGAAAGTCTATCAACCCTGAGGGCGTGCGGTGCAGTTCGTCGCGCGCCCCTCAGGAGTAAATTTTATCCGTATTTGTCAGGAGGCAACCGTATATGGCAGTTCGTAAAGCACAAGCAGTATGGCAAGGCAGCCTGCGCGAAGGCAAAGGCAAGATGACATTTGGCACCTTCGAGGGGCCATTCACTTTTGCTTCTCGTTTTGAAGAAGGCTCTGGCACCAACCCGGAAGAACTGATCGGTGCAGCACACGCCGGCTGTTATTCGATGGCGCTCAGCTCCGGCCTGGGCAAGGCCGGGTTTACGCCAGAAAGTATTCAAACTGTAGCCACGGTCACGCTGGGCAGCGTAGAAGGCAAAGCCCGGATTACCAACATCCACCTGGAATGCCAGGCCAAAGTTCCCGGCATCGACGCCAGCGCGTTTGCCGCGATTGCCGAGGACACCAAAACCGGCTGTCCGGTTTCAGCGGCCCTGGCCGCAACCAACATCACCCTCGACGCGCGTCTGGTCTGATTTCCCTGGCCAGACGTCGAACCTGATCTGGGGTTTTGGCAGGGGTGGCGCCCCCGTCAAAACCCCAATTTTTTTCACTGGGAACCCAGACAAGACCAATTTCGTCATAGCAAAGTATGGACGACGACACCCATCCAGTTCGCACGCGGGCCAGCGCTCCGCAGCCCCAACAACCCAGTCTCGCGGACACACAGCCCAGAAAAATCGCCCCACCCACACATCCCCATAAGCCGGGGAAGTCTCGTCGCCGCTTCTTGTGGAGCATCCTGCTATGGGCAGCGCTATTTGCCCTGCTGATGGTCATCAGCACGCTTACCGGAGGCGTGGCCGGTTACCGCAACGGCAAACAGATCAGCCAGGCAGCCGCCACGCAATCGCTTGGGACCAGCCTGGAAGAGCAATATCGCCTGGCGCTGCAAGACCTGGAAGCCGGGCGCTATGAGATTGCCCAACAGCGGCTGCAATACATTATCGAACGAAACCCATCATTTCCCGGCGCAGCCGACCGCCTGGCCGAGGCCATGGCCATATTGTATGCTACGGCAACGCCCACGCTGGCTCCCCCAACCATCACACCGACACCGACGCAGGATCTACGCCCGGTTGAGGAGATGTTCGCCCAGGCACAGGCGGCTTTCACCGGCCAGCGCTGGGATGAAGTCATCGACACTTTGCTCACTCTGCGCAAGACCGACCCGTCCTACCAGACCGCCCGGGTAGATGGCATGTTGTATCTATCCCTGCGCCAGCGTGGGGTCGATAAGATATGGAAAGAAGGCAACCTGGAAGCCGGCACGTACGACCTGGCGCTTGCCGAGCGATTTGCTCCACTGGATGTGCATGCCAACACCGCCCGTGATATGGCGCGCCTGTATATGATCGGGGTCAGCTTTTGGGAAATTTATCCTGAGCAAGCCATCACCTACCTCAGCCAGGTCGCTGCGGCGGCTCCCGGGCTGCGCGACTCCGGCGGTTGGACCGCCAGCGCCCGCTATCGCGAGGTGCTCATCCAATACGGCGACCAGCTTGCCGCCAATAAAGATTGGTGCAATGCCCAACAACAATACGAGCTGGCCTTTTCCATGGGCGCAGATGCTGCGTTACAAGAAAAAATAACCACCGTGACGCTGCTTTGCTCGCCGCCCAGCGCAACACCACAGCCTACCAGCGCGACCCCAACAATCACACCTACCCCGTCATACAACGCCAGCCCAACGGCGACCGTGCCGGGTAACCCGACGCCTACCAATACCAACACCCCGGCGCCGCCCACGAACACCAGCGTGCCGCCATCGGAGACTCCCACCGAGCCAGCGCCGCCCAGCGAGACGCCGACCGAGCCGCCGCCGCCCAGCGAGACGCCAACCGAACCACCGCCGGAGCCATCTGCTACACCCACCACAGGTTGATCCCTGCAGATCGCACATCAACTTTGCCTGCACAAACTCGCTCTCGTGAAAAATTACGACAAGAATGTCACAATGACCGGTAAACGAAAAACATCTTCCCCCACAAAATGGCTGGTGCGCCTGCTGGTGGCGCTGCTGGCCCTGGCGGCTGCCCTGGCGGCAGGCGCCGTGGCGTTTTGGGCCACCCGCCAGATCGCCCTGGAATGGCCCGGCTCCGGCGGGTTGGTTGGCCTGCAAGTCGTCGCCAGCACCAGCACGCCAGTCTTGAATGCCGAGGGGACGCCGCTGCCGCCCAGTTCTGAGCCAGGAGGCCAGGAAAACGTCCCCGTGGCCACACTCACTCCCTGGGATGGCGCCGAGCGAGTCAACGTTTTGCTGCTCGGCCTGGACTACCGCGATTGGGAGGCCAGCGAAGAAGCATCCCGCAGTGATACGATGATCCTGCTCAGCCTCGACCCGCAGACGCGCACCGCAGGCGTTCTTTCGATCCCACGCGACCTGTGGGTAGCTATCCCTGGCTTCAAGCACAGCAAGATCAACATGGCCTATTACATGGGCGACGCTTACAAGATGCCGGGCGGCGGTCCTGCCCTGGCTGCCAAAACCGTCGAAGGTCTGCTGGGCATTCCGATCCACTATTACGCCCAGGTCGATTTTTCCGCTTTCGTACGCTTCATCGACGAAATCGGCGGCGTAACTGTCGACGTACCCGCGCCCATCACGGTCGACCTGTTGGGAAAAGGCCCCAAGACCAAGAAAAAGCTCCAGCCCGGCAAACAGGTATTGCCCGGCGAGTGGGCGCTGGCCTACGCCCGCAACCGTTATACCGAAAACGGCGACTTCGACCGCGCTGCCCGCCAGCAGCAAGTGATTATGGGCATCCGCAACCGCATCCTCAGCTTCGACCTGTTGCCAACGCTGATCACCAAAGCGCCACAGCTTTACCAGGAGCTTTCTTCGGGCATTCGCACCAATCTGACGCTGGACGAGGTGGTGCAACTGGCGCTGATGGCTCAAACGGTGCCCGAAGAGAGCATCAAACGCGGCATCATCAATAAAGACAACGTGTTCTTTGCCGAGTCGCCGGATGGCCTGAGCATTCTCATCCCTATCCCGGACGACATCCGCAATCTGCGCGATGAAATCTTTGCCAGTTCGGGCAGCCTGGGGCCGCAACTGCCTGGCAGTTCCCAGGAACAAATGCGCGCCGAAGCGGCCCGCATCGCGCTATACAATGGCAGCAGCGACCCTGGCCTGGGAACCCGCGCCACCAATGCCTTGCGCAACCAGGGAGCCAACATCACGCAGACGGGCAACGCCGATAAAAACTACCCTGGCACCACGATCATCGATCACACCGGCAGCCCCTACGCGGTCAAATACCTGGTAGAATTGTTGGGCATCCCCCAGGCGCGCATCCAGGTTGTATTCGACCCCACCGGGCCGGCAGATTTGGAACTCTACCTGGGTGATGACCTGTTGCGCTCGAACGTTTTTCCTTAGCTCAAGCTCAAAAAAGAGGAGGAATATGTGCGGTCGATTTACGCTGACGGTCAGTCCGGAGCAACTGGCCGAGACATTTGCCTGGCTCAATATCCCGCCCGGGATTGCACCGCGCTATAACGTCGCTCCCAGCCAGCCGGTAGCCGTTGTGCCAAACGACGGGCAAAACCGGCTGGATTTCTTTACCTGGGGATTGGTGCCCTCCTGGGCAAAAGACCCGGCAATGGGCAGCCGGATGATCAACGCCCGCGCCGAGACATTGGCCGAGAAGCCTGCCTTTCGCGCCGCATTCCGGCGCCGGCGTTGCCTGATCCTGGCAGATGGTTTTTACGAATGGAGACAGGAGCCTGGGCGCAAGACGAAAACGCCCATGTATATTCACTTGAAAAGCGGGCGCCCATTTGCCTTCGCCGGCCTGTGGGAAAGCTGGAATTCCCCAGACGGCTCGAACATCCTTTCCTGCACCATTATTACTACTGCGCCCAATGCCCTGATGGAAACCATCCACAACCGCATGCCGGTCATCCTTCCCGAAGCGACCTACCCGCTCTGGCTGGCGACAGGCGATCAAGATACGGCCAAACTGCATAACCTGTTACTGCCTTACCCGGCAGACGAAATGCACGCCTACCCGGTTTCGACGCTGGTCAACAGCCCGGCGAACGACCTGGCGGCGTGCATCCAGCCCGTTTAGCCTATGCCATTAAAACACACCCGAGCTTTTCGCGTACGTTATTATGAATGTGATGCCAACGGGCATTTGAACAGCGCCAACTATCTG
This sequence comes from uncultured Anaerolinea sp., assembly GCA_964595435.1. GTDB lineage: Bacteria > Chloroflexota > Anaerolineae > Anaerolineales > UBA4823 > RBG-16-57-11. The sequence continues at coordinate 33,515 of CAZQQJ010000029.1, forward strand.
CGCTATATGCAAGAGACCGCCTTCGATGCCTCCGCCGCGGCAGGCTACGACCTGGAACGTTACGATACGATGCGGCGGCACTGGCTGATCCGGGAAACGTCCATCGAGTTTATGCGGCCGCTGCGCTACAACGACCAGGTAGAAGTGACAACCTGGATTGCCGATTTCCGCCGGGCCAGTTCGCGCCGCTCTTACGAATTCCACGAGGCTGGCAGTGGCGAACTGGTAGCCTGCGCCTATACCGACTGGGTGTTTCTGGATACAGATGCCAACCGCCCGGCCGGCATTCCACAAACCCTGGTGGACGATTTCTTTCCGGAAGGCGCGCCCAAGACATTCCCATCTCGCCAGCCATACCCCACTCCTCCGCCGCCGCCGCCGGGCGCTTACACCATGCGCCGCCGGGTGGCATGGCACGACATCGACAGTATGCAGCACGTCAACAACGCGGTTTACATGGTGTATGCCGGCGAATGCGGCTTCCAGGCTACCGCGGCGTTTGGCTGGCCCTGGGAACGATTGGTGGAGTCGGGCATCGCTATTTTCATCCACCATGCCCAGATCCAATATCTCCAGCCAGCTTTGCCGGAAGACGAGTTAGAGATCAGCACCTGGGTCTATAACGTGCGCCGCGCCACTGCCACGCGCCATTACACCATCCGCCGCGCCGGGGACGGCGTCTTGCTGGCCCAGGTGAATAACTTGAGCGCCTGGGTCGACCCGGCCAGCGGCAAGCCGGTGCGCATCCCTGCGGAGATGCTGGCAGATTTTGCCCCTCAAGTGGCTGTCTGAAAGCCGGCAGAAAGCCATTTTGTGTGGCCCAAACCTGACAGGTCTTCATAGTGATGCCGGCTCATTGAGCAACGATAGAGACCTGTCAGGTTTGCGAGCAACTTTTTCAGACGACCTGGCTCAGCGCATGGACGAACGCCGGGCTGCTGCCGCAGCAAGCCCCGATCACCTGCGCCCCAAGAGCAATGAATTCCTTCATCTGCGCGGCGAAATCGCCAGGCGCGATATCATAAACAGTTTGCCCGGCCACCAGTTTCGGCAGGCCAGCGTTCGGCTTGACAATCAACGGCGCACCTGGCGCCACCGCACTCATCTGGCGCAACACTTCTGGGATCATCTCCAGACCTTCACCACAATTCGCCCCGATTGCGGCCAGCCCCAACGGCCAGAGTTCGGCGGCAGCCTGTTTGGCGCTCACCCCCATCATGGTGCGCGCTTTGCGTCCAAAGCTCAACGAGCAAAACACAGGTAAATCCGTCACCTGGCGCGCCGCTTCGACGGCCGCCCTGGCCTCGCTCAGATCGGTCATCGTCTCCACCCAGATGGCATCCACACCGCCCTCGGCCAGCGCGGCGGCCTGTTCGGCAAACGCATCGCGCGCCGCGTCAAAGGTCAACGATCCCATCGGCTGCATTAACTCGCCGCTCGGACCGATATCGCCGGCCACGTAAGCCCGTCCGCCAGCGGCTTGCTTCGCCAGCCGGGCCGCGGCCAGGTTGAGCTCGTATGTGCGCTCACCCAGGCCAGTCTTCGCCAGCTTGAGGCGGCTGCCGCCAAAAGTGTTGGTCAGGATGATCTGCGAGCCGGCTTCCAGATAAGCGCGGTGCAAAGCCAGGATTTTTTCGGGCTGTTCTGCGTTCCACAATTCTGGCGCGGCGCCCGGCGGCAGGCCAGCCGCCATCAGCATGGTTCCTGTCGCGCCATCAGCAATGAGCAGATTGCCCTGGGCAAGGTATTCAGTGAGTTTCTGCTGCATCGTATGACTCCTCGGTGGAATTGTAACACGGATCAAATCCACGAACAGCGCTCTTCTGGTATACTAATCCAATTGTACGCGGTCGTTTGGACAGTACGAGGTTTTTCCAAAATCATGGGATACTCCTTCGAACCGGCCTACTTGCAACTGCTGCGCAGCGGCGAACTCCAGGAGCGCGCTGCCGCAGCCTTTCAGCACCTGTCGCGCTGCGACCTGTGCGCCTGGGAATGCAAAGTCGACCGCCGCACCAACGTTTTAGGCGTCTGCCGCACCGGCGTGAAAGCCCGCCTGGCCAGCTTTGGGCCGCACCTGGGTGAAGAAGATCCCCTGCGCGGCTGGCGCGGCTCGGGCACGGTCTTCTTCTCCCGCTGCAATTTGCGCTGCCAGTTCTGCCAAAATTACGACATCAGCTTTGCAGATACAGGGGATCTGGTAGAACCCGAAGACCTGGCCGCGGTGATGTTGGAACTGCAAGCACTAGGCTGCCACAATATCAATTTCGTCTCCCCATCGCATGTCGTCGCTCCAATCATTGCCGCAGTGCTGATCGCCGCCCAGGCCGGCTTGCGCCTGCCGCTGGTGTATAACTCAGGGGGCTATGACTCGCTGGCCGCGCTGCGCCTGCTGGACGGCATTATCGATATCTATATGCCCGACATGAAATATGCCAACCAGCAAGTCGCTCGCAATTATTCCAAAATTCCTCATTACCCGCAGAGCAACCAGGCCGCGGTGAGGGAGATGCACCGCCAGGTGGGCGTGTTGCAGATCAACGCCGACGGCCTGGCCGAGCGCGGGCTGCTGGTACGCCACCTGGTGCTGCCTAACGGGCTGGCAGGCACCGCCGAAATCGTGCGTTTCCTGGCCGAGGAAATCTCGCCGGACACTTACCTCAACCTGATGGACCAATATCACCCCGACCACGTCGTGCGCCTGTCTCCTAACCAGTTTCCCCGCCTGAACCGGCGCACTACATCACAGGAATACCAGGCTACTGTGGAGATGGCCCACCAGGCCGGGCTGCACCGCCTGGATCAGAGAAAACCTGCATGGTGACCTTTGGGGTATCGGCAACGTTTAGCAGCGCCAATACCCCAAAGTATAAAGTGTGGGAATGAAACGCCGCCTGGTGCGATTGGGGCTGTTCGCCCTGCTGGTTGTCCTGGGTATCTACCTGGCTATCAACGGCGTGGCGGCCTGGCTGTACGTCGCCGCGTTGGCCCATCCGGGATGTATTACCGACCCCGCACCCCTGGACACCCCACCACAAGAGGTCACCTTGCACAGTGCGGATGGCCTGGAGCTGCGCGGCTGGTACTACCCCCCGCAGAACGGGGTGGCAATCATCGCAATGGGCGGGCCGGGCGGCTCGTTGGGGCAAAACCTGCCGCCAGTAGCGTTCTTGCTGAAACAGGGATACGGCGCCATCCAGGTGGACGGCCGCAACTGCGCCAGGCCGCCAGCCGCCGTCACGATCGGGGCCAAAGAAGTGCTGGACGCCGAAGCTGCCCTGGCCTACTTGCAAACCCGCCCGGAAATCCAGCACGTCGCTGTCTTTGGCTTTTCGATGGGCGGGGCGACTGCCATCGGCACCGCGGCGCGCCACCCGCAGATCGAGGCAGTGATTGCCGAAGGCGGCTATTACAACATGGGAAAAGATTTCGTCGAATCCGACCAGCAGAAACCCTGGCTGGAGCGGTTCTTTTTATATAATATCGTGGCCGCCTTCTGGCTGAAACACGGCGTAAACCCCTTCGAGATCAGCCCGGTGGACGAACTACCCAAGATCAGCCCGCGCCCGGTGCTGTTGATCTATGGCGAGAAGGAATTGGGCTTCGGCCGGGCGGAAACCCAATACGCCGCGGCGCTGCCGCCCAAAGAATTATGGGTGGTGCCGGGTGGCGATCACGGCTCGAATTATGCGGTGGCAAAGCAGGAATATGAGCAACGAGTGCTGAAATTTTTGAAGGCATCTATACCAGCAGTTGCACTTCGACAATCATCCCTCGCGCCCGCTCGACAATTTCCGGCGGAAATTCGTGTGGCCGGCGCGTCTGGGTATTGAGCATCAAACCGGTGATCGACATGGCAGCCGCCACGTCGCCTGTCTCATCGTTCGACATCTCGTGATAGAAACGGATCTGCCGCGGATGGATTTCCAGGATGCCCGAGCGGATGGTGATCAGGTCGCCAGCACGCAGCTCGCGCCGGTAAGCGATGTTCTGGCGCGTGGCAGCAATCCCCAGGTTCTCCCGCTTCAAGTAAGAGGGTGTCAGGCCCATGGCAGCGAACATTTGCCAGGTGGCCTCATCAAATTTACCCACGTAGAACATCACGTTCATATGCCCTACGTGATCGCACTGCCAGGGGTAAACAACGCCGCGATGGGTAATGAACATTTCAGCCATAGGAAACCACCCTTCAGCGTTTGCGCCACCAGCTAATGACCGTGCTGCCATCGGTAAAACCCAGGGGCAACAGCGCTCCGAAGGTAAACACCAGCAGGTTATCCAGAAAGGCAAACAGCACGATCCAGAAGGTCAGGCTGCCAGTAGCGTAAAGCAGCATGGCAATCACCGCGGTCACCAGGGTAAGCTGCGAGCTGGCCGCCGGTCCGCCCAGGGCGCGCTGGATATGGGTATCGGCGGGCAATTCCGGCTCATCGCGGGGATACAAGGAAGTGCCCAACAAGAAGCCAAAGCGCACCCCGCTCATCGGATGCTCCACCCGCCGAGCCGCCAGGGCATGCCCCAGGTGGTGGATCAAGTTGGAAAGCCAGTGAAAAACCACTCCCAGCAGGCCGCCAATCAGTGCCTGTGGAAACGTCAGGTGCAACAGCCCCAGGCCAAGCGCAGCCAAAACCGCCCACAGCAGCAGCGAACCGGCCGAGGATGACCTGCCAGCGCTCAGTTCCAGCCCGTAGACCTTGCCTAATTTGATTTCTTGCGGTGAAGAAGACATGATTCGCCTCTTTTTACCTGGCCCCGTTGTGTAGGGATGCGATGCACCGCACACAACAGAAGAAAAATTGATGCCCCTATTCTACCTTAAGCCAACCGCAGAGAAGGCCAAAGTGCGTACAAAATGACCTTTATTCATAAAACAGGCGACGGATATTAACTTGACAGTTAAGCCAATGATGGTTATAACTTCTCCCATTCCAGGCGCGCATCGATCCCTGGCCTGGCTGCAAGTATCTCACAAACTGTCTCTGAGAAAGGAAATTATCATGGATATTGGTAAATCACTCACTTTCGTCACTGAAGACGAAAACTGGATCAAGAAACTAGGGATTGGTACGCTGGTCAACCTGGTGCCCATTTTGAACTTCGCCTGGCTGGGATATATCGTCGAAATGCTGCGCAACGTCCAGCAAGATGATCCTCGGCCGTTACCCGAATGGGATGATTTCGGTGGTAAATTCATGAAGGGATTGATGCTGGGTCTGGCTAATCTGGTCTATGCCCTGCCGATCATTTTGGTTATGTGCGTCGTCTGGGGAGTTATGATGATTCCAGCGATGGCAGAACAGGGCAATGGCGACTCGGGAGCACTGGGAGGCGCCTTCGGCCTGGTGAGCATCCTGCTGTTTTGCTGCATTGGTATCTATGGCCTGGCGTTGAGCTTTGTTGGCCCGGCCATCCTGATCAATTTTGCCCGCGAAGGCAGCTTCGGCTCGTGCTTCCAGTTCAGCGCCATCAGCCAGATCATCACCCAAAACACCCAGGCTTATTTGACCGCCTGGGGTATCGGCATCCTGGTCAGCCTGGGCGTGGGCCTGGCCGTCGGACTGTTGGGCTGGATCCCGTGCGTGGGCTGGCTGGCCAGCCTGGCAGCCACCGCCTACATCATGGTCGTCTGGGCGCACCTGTTCGGCCAGATCAGCGCCAGCACCCTTTCTTAAGCAATGATCACCCCCGTGGGTAAATTTCGGGCTTCACTCGAAATTTACCCACGCCCCCAACAAACCCCAAATGACTGAAAATCAAAACTATCATATGACTCCAGAGGAGTTCCGCCACTACGGGCACGCCGTGGTGGACTGGATCGCCAACTACTACACCCAGGTCGAGTCTTTTCCAGTGATGTCACAGGTGCAGCCGGGTGAAATTCGTGCCAACCTGCCCTCCCAGCCGCCCGAACAGGGCGAGCCATTCGAGGCCATCCTGGAGGACATCAACCGTATCATCTTGCCCGGCATTACCCACTGGCAATCGCCCAACTTCTTTGCCTACTTTCCGGCCAACGCTTCCGGACCGGCCATCCTGGGCGACTTACTTTCCTCCGGCCTGGGCGTCCAGGGCATGCTGTGGATCACCAGCCCGGCCTGCACCGAACTGGAAACCCGCGTGCTGGATTGGTTGGTGGATATGCTTGGCCTGCCTGAAAAATTCAAATCCACATCGGCTGGCGGTGGCGTAATTCAGGATACGGCTTCCAGCGGAGCATTGGCGGCTCTGCTGGCCGGCCGTGAGCGCGCCACGCACTTCGCCAGCCGGGAGGCCGGCTGCGACGGACGACTGGTGGCTTATGCTTCGTCTCACGCTCATTCGTCTATCGAAAAAGCGGCCATGATCGCCGGGATTGGGCGGCAAAACCTGCGCCTGATCGAGGTGGACAAGAACTTCGCCATGCGCCCCGATGACCTCGCTCGCCGCATCCAGGAAGACCGCCAGGCCGGCCTGCTGCCTTGTTTTGTCTCCGCTACGGTAGGCACCACCTCATCCAATGCTCTCGACCCACTGCGCCAGATCGGGCAGATCTGCCAGGCAGAGGGCGTCTGGTTCCATGTCGATGCGGCCATGGCCGGAACCGCCGCCCTGTGTCCGGAATACCGCTACATCCAGGATGGGTTGGAGCTGGCTGACAGTTATTGCTTCAATCCCCACAAGTGGATGTTCACCAACTTCGATTGCGATTGCTTTTTCGTCGCCGACCGGGCCGCGTTGATCCAGACCTTGAGCATCCTGCCTGAATACCTGCGCAACAAGGCCACTGAAGAAGGGGCGGTGTTCGATTACCGCGACTGGCACATTCAGCTAGGCCGGCGTTTCCGCTCGCTCAAGCTATGGTTCGTGATCCGCCATTACGGCATTCAGGGCCTGCGCCATCACATTCGCCGTCACATCGAGCTGGCGCAGGATTTCGCCCACCAGGTAGAGGCAGCGCCAGATTTCGAGCTGGCCGCGCCTGCGCCACTCAACCTGGTGTGTTTCCGTCATACCGGCGGCGATGCTATCAACCAGCAGATTATGGATCGCCTGAATCAAAGCGGCAAGTTATATCTAACCCATACCCGCCTGGACGATCGCCTGACCCTGCGTATGTGCATCGGCCAGACCAACACCGAAGCCCGCCACGTCGAGCGGGCCTGGGAATTGATCCTGGAAGCTTCTCAAAACGATGGCTAATTCAATCAAACAACTCTGCCAGGCCCCCAGTGGGCAAACCGAAATCTTGCAGGGCAATATTGCCTTTGCGGTTGGCTGCGTACGAGGCGGCGTCCACTGCGCGGATGGCTATCCGGGGACACCCAGCTCGGAGGTGATCGACCGCGGTCTGTCTCAAGTTCAGGATCTGATTCAAGTGGGATGGTCTGTAAATGAGGCAGTAGCTGCCGGGGTCGGGCATGGCCACTCTCTGGCCGGGCGCGATTGCGTAGTCACCATGAAAATTCCCGGCCTGTTTCAAGCCGGGGATATTTTTACCAGCGGTGCTCTGTTCGTCCAGGAGCGCGGCGCCCTGGTCTACTACATTGCCAGCGATTTCACGCCCAGTTCCACCCAGCACACCATCGACCCGCGTTACCTTTTCAAAAGTTGTTTTGTGCCGGTTTTCGAGCCACGCAACCACCAGGAACTGCACGAATCAGCCGCCATTGCAGTAGACATCGCCCGCAAGTACAAGACTCAGGTTGTCATCATGCCGGGTGGGAATCTGTGCCATAGCGAAGGGCTGGTACACTTGATGCCCGAGCAACGCCGGGAGCCGGTAAGAATGCCGGATAACCTGCGAGAGTTCAACGTTCTCCCCGGCCTGGCGCGTAAAAATTATGATCTCGTCATGGCCGAGCGCATGCCCGCCCTGGTTGAAATGGTCGAAAAAAGCCCGCTCAACCGTTGGGATAAAGGAAACGGAAAAACAGGTGTGATCACCTGTGGAGTCTGCGACCTGTACGTGCGAGAAATCCAGCAATCCTTTGGGAAAGACCTGGATGTGCTCTCGCTGGCCTTTACCAATCCCTTGCCCATAGAGTTGATCCGGGCCTTTTGCAATTCCATCGATGGTGATATCTATGTGATCGAGGACGGGTATCGCTACCTGCAGGAGGCCGTTGAACAGATTGGGTTCAAAGCCATCGGCAAAGAACCTTATAGCAAATTGACCGAATGGACCCCGGCGCTGGTTGCCGAAAAGATGGGCTTCCTGAAGCTCCAGAAGAGCAGCGCCATGACCGCGCCGGTCCCCCGCCCTCCCGTGATCTGCGCCGGCTGCCCGTATCGTTTGTTTGCCAATGAAGTGGCCTTACTGAGGAAGAAAAAGCAGATCGATGCCGTCTTCGGCGACATCGGTTGTAATACCCTGCTTTATTTCATGAACGCCCTGGATACCTGCCTGGCTATGGGCGCCAGCGAGGCAGAACGCATGGGTTACGTCCTTTCTCGCCCCGAACAGGCCCGCCGCTGCCTGAGCGTAATCGGCGACAGTACGGAGTGCCACAGCGGTATGGACGCTACACGCAACACCGTTTACCGGAATGCCGCCGGGGTGAAAGTGATCCTGGACAATGCCTGGACAGGCATGACCGGAGGGCAGCCATCGCCCACCTCGCCGGCCAACCTAGCCGGCGAGCCAATACGTTTCGACCTGCCGGCGGCTTTGCAGGCCTATGGGGCAAATGTCGTCGTTGTTGGCGCTTACCAAAAGAACGCCCTGCGCAAGGCGTTAAGGAATGCACTGGCCGAGGCCGAGAAGGGCGTCTACACGACAATTGTGATCCGCGATGGAAGTTGCATTCAAAAAGTCACCCCCAGCAGCCAGCGCGTTTACGTCGATCCTGAAGTGTGTAAAAAGTGCAACTCCTGTATGATTTGCCCCGGCCTGGAACTGGATGCCAACGGCGTGCCCTTCGCCAACAACCTGTGCAGCGGGTGCGGCGGGATGACGCCAGCCTGCGCCCAGATGTGCCCCACCGGAGTGCTCAAAGTTGTCGACTTGAAAGACCTGGACCGGCCTGCTACGATGTCGTTTTCGATACCAGCCCACGAACCGGAGATCCCGGATTTATCCAGGGTCGATTTCCCCTTCAGGCTATCACTGGCCATTCGCGGCGTGGGAGGCCAGGGCAATCTCTTCTTTGGCCACGTGCTGGCTCAACTGGCTTTCCTTGCCGGATACGGCAAGAAAAATATCGTCAAGGGTGAGACGCACGGCATGGCCCAGATGGGCGGCCCGGTGATCAGCACCTTCGGCTGTGGCCAGGTGTCCAGCCCGGTATTGCTGCCCGGCACTGCCGATTGCCTGATCGCCATGGAAAAAAGCGAGGTGCTGCGGCCCGGTTTCCTTGAAATGCTCAAACCCGGCGGGACGGTCTTGCTGGCCAGCACCCAAATTATCCCCTTCGGGTTACCCGAGGAGCGATATCCGACCAATGCGCAGATCGAGGAAAGCCTTGGCCCATACCAGGTGATCGAGGCAGATGTCCTGGGCAAAGCGCTGGAAATCGGCGATGCGACCGGACGGATTGCCAACGTGGTCATGATGGGCATTTTGAGCACGGTGTATCCCTTCAATCTCTTTCCCCCGGAGTTGTGGCTTAAAGCGCTCAAACGGATCAATTCCCGCCCGGTCGTTTGGGCAGCCAATTATGTTGCCTTCAACGCCGGACGAGAATATGCTTCTCCAGTAAAGGTTTAACCCAACGGTCTTCTTTCGCCATGTATGACTTACGTACAAGTCATACATGGCGAAAGATCGACCTCTAAAGAATAGCATACGTACTGCCCCGCGGAATCTGGCGGATATCATATGGGGTCGTCTGGTAGACGTAATAATTCAGCCAGTTCGAATAAAGTAGATGCGCATGGCCTCGCCAGCTCACCAAAGGCGGCCGGGTAGGATCGTTATTCGGGAAGTAATTACGCGGCACTCTGATCGGCAAGCCCTTTTGTACATCGCGGTCATATTCGCCCTTCAATGTATACGGGTCATACTCTGAATGGCCGGTTACATAAAAGTGGCGTCGATCCCGCGATGTGACGATATAAACCCCGGCCTCCTCCGACTCTGAAAGAATGGTAAGCTCGGGCACCTGCTCGATGTCGCTGCGGCGGATCTCGGTATGACGTGAATGCGGGGCATAGAACAGGTCATCGAAGCCACGCAGCAGCTTCTCGTGCCGTACCAGAACCTGGTGCGTAAAGACCCCGAACATCTTTTCGTTCAACGGATACTTCGGAACCTGGTAGCGGTGATACAATCCGGCCTGGGCAGCCCAGCAAATGTTGAATGTGGAATACGCGTTCGTCTCACTCCAGTCGAAAACCGCTTGCAGTTCTCTCCAGTAATCGACCTCTTCAAAAGCCATTTGCTCCACCGGCGCGCCGGTGACGATCAGGCCATCGAATTTCTCATCCTGTACCTGATCGAAGCTGCGGTAATGGTTCAGCAAGTGCTCCTGAGGCGTATTCTTCGATTCGTGCGACTCCATGTGCAACAGGGTGATCTCTACCTGCAGGGCCGAGTTGCTCAATAAGCGCAGCAATTGGGTTTCGGTGGCTACTTTGGTCGGCATCAAATTGAGAATCGCCAACCTGAGCGGGCGGATATCCTGGTGCAAAGCGCGATGCTTGCCCATTACAAAGATATTCTCACTTTCTAAAACACTCCGGGCAGGTAAAGTGCTGGGGATGATGACGGGCATATCGACCTCCTACGACGTTAAAGCTTGATCCAGATCCCACAAGATATCTTCGATATCTTCAATGCCAATGCTCAGGCGCACAAAGTCGGGCGAGACGCCAGCGCTGATCTGCTGTTCCGGGGTGAGCTGGCTATGGGTGGTGCTGGCCGGATGGATGGCCAGGCTGCGCGCATCGCCCAGGTTTGCCAGGTGAATGAACAATTGCAGCCGGTCGATAAAGTTCTTGCCAGCTTCCACACCGCCTCGGATGCCAAATCCCAATAAAGCGCCCGGTCCCTTGGGCAGGTAGCGTTTTGCTGCAGCATGGTCTACGTGACTCTCCAGGCCAGGATACGTCACCCAGACGACCTGAGGGTGCCGCTCTAAAAATTCAGCCACTGCCTGCGCATTCTTAACGTGGCGATCCATACGCAGGCTGAGCGTTTCCAATCCCTGCAAAAACAGCCACGAGTTGAAGGGCGACTGGCAGGCGCCAATATCCCGCAAGATTTGGCCGCGCGACTTGGTGATGAAAGCGGCTGGTCCCAGGTCGGCATAAACCAGGCCGTGATAACTGGGATCGGGCGTCGTAAAATTCGGAAAACGACCGCTGCCCGCCCAATCGAAATTACCGCCATCTACAATCACGCCGCCAATCGAAGAGCCGTGCCCGCCAATGAACTTGGTGGTCGAATGTACCACGATGTTGGCGCCCCACTCAAAAGGCCGGCACAGGTAAGGCGTAGCCAGTGTGTTATCAATCGCCAGGGGGATGCGATTTTGGCGTGCAATCTCGGCTACTGCCTCGAAAGGGAAAACGTTAATCAACGGGTTGCCGAGCGTTTCACCCCAGATCAGTTTGGTATTGGGACGGATCGCCCGGCGAAAGTTCTCGGGGTCACGCGGGTCGACAAAAGTCGTCTCGATCCCGATGCGGGGAAATGTGTAACAAAGCTGGTTAAAGGTACCACCATACAGTGTAGAAGCTGAAACGATGTGATCGCCCGCCTGGCATAAGGCCAGGATCACCATGGTTTGGGCCGCGTGCCCAGAGCTGGCGGCCAGGGCACCCACCCCGCCTTCCAGATCAGCAATACGCTGTTCGAAGACATCGCTGGTAGGGTTCATAATCCGGGTGTAGATGTTGCCGCGCTCCTCCAGCGAAAACAAGCGCACAGCGTGCTCTGTATCTCGAAAGGCGTAAGCGGCCGTCTGATAAATCGGCGTAATCGCCGCGCCAGTCGTCGGATCGGGAGTCTGCCCCGCATGAACCTGGCGGGTAGTAAAACCATATGGACGGGAACCTGAAAGGGATGACATAAAACATTTCTCCTGTGGATTGGGTTGAAAATCGCTGACAAAATAAAACAGCGGACGGCTTGCTCGCAACCTGTTCCGGTTTGCGGGAAAGCCGTCCGCCGCCATTCGTGCTAACAGATCAGTCTAACCGGTTAACACGGCACACTCTTTAGGTGCAAGGCGGTGGCAACAGCCTCCCGCCCTGCGCATGGACATAGTAAATAGCATCATCACGATAAAAACCTGTGGATCAAATTTCACCAATTTTATGGAAAATCCAGTTTTCTGTCAAGCCCAATTTCTCATGAAAATGATGTTGAAAATTTACCTGAAAAGCATTATCATTTCTTAAAGGAACTGAGCGATGGAAAATCCAAAAGCCGAAATCCTGATTGTCGATGATACACTGCCCAATTTGCGGCTGTTAGCTACTATGCTAACCAATAACGGCTACGCGGTCAGAGAGGCGTTGGATGGCCCCAGTGCGCTACAAAGTGCCAGCGTGCATTTGCCAGATTTGATTTTACTGGATATCCGCATGCCTGGCATGGATGGTTATGAAGTATGCCAACGCTTGAAAGCCAATGAAGACAGCCGTTCAGTACCCGTGATCTTTGTCAGCGCGCTGGATGAACAAACCGATAAAGTCCAGGGCTTCGCCGTCGGTGGGGTCGATTACATCACCAAGCCTTTCCAAATCAAGGAAGTACTCGCCAGAGTCGAGACACACCTCACCTTGCGCCGGCTCCAACAGCAGTTGCAAGCCCAAAACGCCACCTTGCAACAAGAAATTGCCGAAAGAATTCGTGCTGAGACTGCACTCCAGCAAGCCAACGAAGAGCTAGAGAGACGCGTCCGTGAGCGGACCGCCGAGTTGCTAAAGGCCAATCAAGACCTTAATACCGAGTTGCATGAGCGCAAGCGCGCCGAGGCCGACCGCGAAAATTTATTGGTGCAATTACGTGAGCAGGCCCAACAGGTACGTGAGATTATTCGAACCGTGCCAGAGGGTGTCTTGCTGCTCGGCGCCGATTCTCAAATCATACTGGCCAATCCGGTAGCGTTGAACAACCTGAAGATACTGGCCGGGGTTGGGGTTGGCGAGCAGTTGGTTCAGATGGGCGACCAACCACTGGCAAGATTTCTTACTTCGCCCCCCAAAGGACTATGGCACGAGGTAAAGATAGACACTCGCACATTCGAGATCATTGCTCGTCCGGTTGCCGGGGAAACCGAAAGATGGGTTATGGTGCTGCGCGATGTCACCCGCGAACGAGAAATCCAGCGTCACATCCAACAACAAGACCGCCTGGCGGCAGTGGGCCAATTGGCAGCCGGCATTGCCCATGATTTCAACAACATTCTGGCAGTCATCTTGCTTTACACAGAAATGGCACTCGGCTCGCCCAACTTGCCCGCCCGGCAACGCGAACGTTTGCTGACCATTGCTCAGCAATCTCGCCGCGCCTCTGAGCTGATCCAGCAAATATTAGATTTCAGCCGGCGATCAGTAATCGAAAGGCGCCCCATGGACCTGTTGCCTTTCATCAAGGAACAGATCAAGTTACTGAAACGCACTCTGCCAGAAAATATTCGCACACATTTTGAATATGGCCCGGATGACTACAACATTGACGCCGATCCCATCCGCATCCAGCAAGCCATCATGAATCTGGCGGTTAACGCTCGCGATGCCATGCCAGATGGCGGCGACCTGTATATCCGCACATGGCGAGGGAAAATGGGCGAATCGATACACTGCGTCACCTGCGGTCAAATAAGCGACGAAGATTGGATCGCCATTTCAGTGCAGGACACAGGCAGCGGTATCCCCACCCATGATTTGCCCCATATTTTTGAGCCGTTTTTCACCACCAAAGACCCAGGCAAGGGTACCGGGCTGGGTTTGGCGCAGGTTTATGGTATTGCCAAATCGCACGATGGGCATATCGATGTCCAATCCAGACCTGGTGAAGGTTCGACTTTTATAATATATTTGCCCGCGCTGCCCAACGCGAACCAAAAACCGGCGAATGGCGAAAACTTCACCTTGACACGCGGCCATGGGGAAACCATCCTTATCGTCGAAGACGAGGCGACCACCCGTCAGGCGTTGGCAGACGGCCTTTCGCTGGTCAATTACCGGGTGATCACCAAAGCCAACGGGCTTGAAGCCTTGCAATTCATTGAAAAAGATGGACAAGAAGTAGATCTGATATTGTGCGACGTTGTTATGCCGGAGATGGGCGGCATTGCTTTACTGCGCGCGGTTCGCCAACAACACAACCAGATACCCTTCATTCTGATGACCGGCCATCCTATGCAGCAAGAGATGGAAGATTTACAGACGCAAGGACTGACAGCCTGGCTTCTCAAACCACCCAGGCTAAAACAACTGGCGCAAATTATTGCTCAGGCTTTGAAATAGCTCCACGACCAAACTGAAGCGCCTGTGAACGGATGTTTTCCGGGAGGTATGCCATGCAAAAGAGACTGATGGTTGTCTTGCTATTTGTAAGCCTGATCACAGAAAGCTGCATTGGAAGTACCCCAATCCGTATTGGTTATGCAGCAGAGCTGACCGGCCGGCGCGGCGAAATCGGAGTCGCCGGGCGCGATGGCGCGCTTCTGGCAATCGATTGGATCAACGCGCACGGCGGCATCCGCGGGCGCCCGGTTGAATTGATCGTACTCGATGATCGAGGCGACCCCGAAACTGCCCGCGAAATCGACCAGGAGTTGGTCCAGCAGCAAGTAGTCGCTATAATCGGGCACATCACCAGCGAACAGACCGCTGCCGTCATCGATCAGATCGACCAGGCCGGGGTTGTACTGCTCAGCCCTACATCGTCCAGCAGCCAGTTTAGCCAGCAGAAAGATTTCTTTTTTCGTATCGTTCCCGACACAAACACCCTGGGACACGCTATTGCCTACCACATTTTTACAAACCGCGGCATACGCGGTCTTACCGGCATCATTGATCTGAGCAACGCCACTTTCAGCCAGCCCTTATGGTTGGCGACGCAGGAAGAATTTACCCGCCTGGGTGGCTCTGCCCGGCAGATCTTTACCTTCACTTCCGGACAAACCGACATAAAGAACCTGGCTCAAGAGATCGCAGCCAGCCAACCGCAAGCAGTGATCTTCATTGCTTCTGGGATCGATACGGCCTTGATGGCACAATATCTCCGGCAGCAAGGCTCAAATGTCCCCCTGTTTTCGTCTACCTGGGCTTTAACCGACGAATTGATTGACAAAGGTGGTGTCGCGGTAGAGGGGTTGGAGTTAGGAGCTATTTACGACCCTGATATGGACACAGCAGATTACCGGGATTTTGTAACACGCTTCGAGCAGCGTTATCGCCAGCCGCCGGGATTGGCATCTTCGCACTCTTACGAAGCGGTCATGATCCTGGCCCATGCCCTGGAACAGACGAATGGAAAAGCAACTGGCTTGCCAGAAGCGCTTTCGCAAATCAAAGAATTTCGCGGCTTACAGGGAACAATCTCAATGGATGAGTATGGCGATGTGCAAAGAGAACTATACATCGCAAGAGTCACGGACGGCAAGTTTGCCACGATAGCAACCATCCCACCTTTACCCCAATGAACAAATTCTCGAAACATCACTGAGCATCGCGTGTGCATCATGAGCCGTAAAACACATTCCCTCCAGGCAACCTTATTTCGTTTGATGGTTTTTCCTATCTTATTGGTGATATTCATATTAGCCATCCTGATCTCGGTAAGTTCTTTCTTGCTCTTGCAGCAAATACAAAAAGATCAAGATCGCATCATTCACGAGCTGGCTCTTGAAAGCAACGAATATATCCAAAACACCGGCCAGACCATGCGCTGGATCGCACAGACTCTCATCGACCTGCCTCCAGAGAAACAGGCTCAACTACTGGCAGAAAGCCGGCAAACCTATGCGAATTTCACCGCTCTTTACCTTCTCGATCCAACCGGTAAAGTAATCCTCGAAGATACAGATGCGCTCTCATTGCTCGACCTGGACCTCTCCCGAGAGAAATTTTTTTACCAGAACCAGCCAAAAGAGCAGACCTATTTTTCACCCCCTTTCATTTCACCGACAACCGGCCAGGTAGCAGTTACCGCGGCAGTACCACTACAACGTAGCGGACAAATGCGTGGAATGCTGGTCGGCGAGTTGAACCTGGAACAATTACAGGCGGAAATCGACTTGATCAGCCCGGGTGAACAACGCATTACTTTCATCGTCGATCCTTCTGGCAAGCTGGTGGCCTATCCGGATTATCGCTGGGTGCAGGAACAACGCAACCTGGGTGACCTGCCATTACTGGCGAACAGCAGCGCCGAACACACCACCTTTCAAATTTTTAACGACTCCCGTTGGGAAAGCCGGATGATCGGCAGCAGTATGCCCGCGCAGAATGGCTGGAAAGTGGTCACCTTGCAGCCTTTTCAAGAAGCAGCCCGGCCAATGCTTTGGATGATCGGCGCTTCATTACTAACCGTGGGGATAAGCCTGGCCTTGCTGATCTGGGTCGAATTTTTCGGCTTGCGCAAAATTATCCAACCGATCTCCCTTCTGGCGCGCAATGCCGACGCACTTTCGCGAGGCCAGTATCAGAAGTTGACCAGCGAACAGATGGAGACTTTCACAGAAATGGTCAGCCTGGGCCAAAGCTTCAACCGGATGGCTGCTGCAGTTCAAGAGCGTGACCGTTTCATGGAGCAGCGTATCGCCGATCGTACAAACCGGATCAAGGTGATCGCCTTGATTGGCGAGCAGCTCAATGCAATACTGAACCTGGATCACCTGCTGGCGGAAATCGTTCACCAGATTAAAGGGAACTTTGCCTACTACTTCGTCGGCGTCTTTCTATTGGATGATGACAACCAACTTGTATTGCGTGAAGCCAGCGATGTAGCAGGGGCGCTGATGAAGGCACAAAAGTTTTCTGTTCGCCTGGATCAAGAACCCAGCCTGGTCGCACAAGCCGCACGCAACAATAAACTGATCCGAGCGCCAGATATTCACCAAACCGACCAATATATGGATTGCAACTTGCTGCCAGACACCCTGTCTGAAATCGCAATTCCCTTGCTGTCGGGGGAACAGGTCATTGGGGTGCTGGATGTACAGGAAAACCGCCTGGCAGCCTTCGATGCCAGCGAAATCGACATGTTTCGTTCCCTGGCCAATCAGATCGGCATCGCCATCCATAACGCCCTCCTTTATCGGGAAATGGAGAAATTGGTCGAAGCCCGCACGACCGAGTTGATAACTGCCAACCGGGAATTACAGGTCGAACTCCAGGAACGCGAACGGATTGAACAGGCCCTGCGCACCAGCCAGGCCGAGTTGAACAAAGCCCAGCGGATTGCCCACATCGGCAGTTATTCCTGGAATCTCGAAACAGGTGAGGTCCATTGGTCCGATGAGATGAAATCGATTTTAGATTTCTCGCAAGAACAGCCTCTCGAAATGCTGAATGAAATGGTACACCCGGATGATATCGGCTTGCTTGCGCTGGCTATCCTCCAGGCAAACCAAAGCGGAGAACCTCTCAACGTCGAATATCGGATCATTCGCAAAGACGGCTCGATTGCATATCTTCAGCAACAAGCCGAGATTATCCAAGATATCGATGGAAAACCTCTGCATATCATCGGCGTCATCATCGAAATTACCGAACGCAAATTGGCCGAAGCAGAGCGTGAACGCCTGCTGGTGCAGGTTAACGAACAGGCGCAGCAAGTGCGCGAAATCATGAATACGGTACCCGAAGGCGTTTTCTTGCTTGGCCCCGCCGGGCAAATTGTCCTGGCAAACCCAGTGGCGCAGCAAGGTTTGATCGTACTGGCAAATGCCGGAGTGGGTGATACGATCAGCTCCCTGGGAAATTACCCGCTTTCCGAATTGCTCCAGACGACGAGCCAGGGCGCCTGGCACAAGATCAAGGCCGGCGAGTACGTTTTTGAGGCCATCGCTCGCCCATTGAATGCCGATGCCGGCGGGCAGCAGTGGGTGATGGTCATCCGCGACATCACCCAGGAACAAGAACGCCAGGAACGTCTGCAGCAACAAGAGCGCCTGGCCGCAGTGGGACAGCTTGCCTCAGGGATTGCCCACGATTTCAATAATATTATGGCCGTCGTCCTGCTTTATACAGAAATCATCTTGAATATGCCCGACCTGGATAGCAAGATACGCGAACGCCTGTTCACCATTTTCCAGCAGGCTCACCGGGCCTCGGATTTGATCCAACAAATCCTGGATTTCAGCCGGCGCTCTGTCATCGAGCGGCGCCCAATCGATCTGTTGCCCATGTTGAAGGAACAGGTCAAACTGTTAGAGCGCACACTTCCCGAGAACATCAGGGTGCACTTTCGTTACGCAAGCGGAGATTACTTCGTAAACGCCGACCCCACCCGCCTCCAGCAAGCAATGATGAACCTGGCGGTAAATGCCCGCGATGCAATGCCTGAAGGGGGGGAGCTGTACATCGATCTAAGTCACACAACATTCGATGAAATCCAGTGTATAACCTGTGGGCAAATTTTGGAAGGCAACTGGGTTTGCATCACCATTCGCGATACCGGTACAGGTATTTCTTCAACCGATTTACCGTATATCTTTGAACCTTTCTACACCACCAAAGCACCTGGTAAAGGTACTGGCCTGGGCCTGGCGCAAGTCTACGGTATCACCAAACAGCATGAGGGTCACGTCAATGTTTCGTCTACGCCAGGCCAGGGCTCCATCTTCACTTTATACTTGCCTTGCTTCGCAACAATTACACCCGGGCCGGCTGAAAATGAGACAGGTACCTCCATCCCATCGGGGCAGGGCCAGACTATCCTGGTCGTGGAAGATGAGTCAGCTACCCGGCAGGCGATTGTGGAAAGCCTCCAATTGCTGAATTATCGTGTTCGCCACGTTCCCAATGGCGTGGCTGCTCTTGATTTCTTGAAAACAAATGCGTCGGAAATCGATCTGGTATTAAGCGACCTGATTATGCCGGAAATGAGCGGGACAGCTTTGTTCCACGCCATTCAGAAACATGGGCTCAAACTGCCGGTCATATTGATGAGCGGCCACCCCATGCAGGAGGAAATGGAAAGATTGCAACTGCAGGGGCTGGTAGCATGGATTATGAAACCACCTAACTTAAGGCAGCTTGCCCAGGTTATCCAACAAGCATTGATCTAAACTGGTAGCAGATTGGTAAAGGAGATTCGAATGTATCACCCAACAGAGCACGATCCGTTACGTCAAAAGCTGGAGCAGTGGGAACAAACCACTTTGCATCATAGCCTGGCCGCTCTACCCGAGCGGCAGGAAGCTTTTATCACCGCATCCTCTGAACCGGTAGAGCGTTTGTACACCCCCCTGGATGTGGCCGGCATGGATTACCTGGCAAACTTAGGATTACCGGGAGAGTATCCTTACACTCGGGGTGTCCACCCCACCCTGTATCGCAGCCGTCTGTGGACCATGCGTATGTTTGCCGGGTTTGGCACCGCTGAGGAGACCAACTTACGCTTCAAATACCTGTTGGGACAGGGCCAGACCGGGCTCTCGATCGCCTTCGACCTGCCCACCCTAATGGGCTACGACACGGATGCCAGCGAGGCGGCGGGTGAGTTTGGCAAATGCGGGGTGGCAGTCTCTTCGCTCAAAGACATGGAAATCCTGCTGGATGACATTCCACTCGACCGGGTGTCCACCAGTATGACCATCAATTCACCGGCGGCGGTCATCTGGGCAATGTATATTGCCGCGGCCGAAAAGCAAGGGGTGCGCCCCGATCAGCTCCGCGGTACCACCCAGAACGATATTCTGAAAGAATATATCGCCCAGAAAGAATTCATCTTCCCGCCGTCGCCATCCATGCGCCTGGTCGTTGATACCATCGAGTTTGGCACCCGGTCCGTTCCCCAATGGAATACGATCAGCATCTCAGGATACCACATCCGTGAAGCCGGTTCCACCGCTGCGCAAGAACTGGCCTTTACCCTGGCCGATGGGATGGAATATGTACGCTGGGCACAGCAGCGCGGATTGAACATCGACGATTTTGCTCCACGCCTGTCTTTCTTCTTCAATGCCCACAATGACTTCTTTGAAGAAATTGCCAAATATCGCGCCGCGCGCCGGATTTGGGCACAGCAGATGCGCCATACCTTTGGCGCTCAAAATCCTCGATCCTGGTTGATGCGTTTTCACACCCAAACGGCCGGCGTGACTCTGACGGCCCAGCAGCCTGAGAATAACGTAGTGCGCGTTGCCATCCAGGCCCTGGCAGCGGTGCTCGGCGGGACACAATCTCTTCACACCAACTCCCTCGACGAAGCCCTGGCGTTGCCATCTGAGCTTGCAGTGACCATCGCTCTGCGCACTCAGCAAATTATCGCCGAAGAATCGGGGGTAACCAATACAGTAGATCCACTGGGAGGCTCTTTCTTCGTCGAAGCCCAGACCAACCACATCGAGGCGCAGGCCTACGATTACTTCCACCGTATCGAGGCATTGGGTGGTGTCTTGCCCGCCATCGAAAAGGGTTTCTTCCAAAGTGAAATCGCCGATGCCGCTTATCGCTACCAGCGCGAGATTGACGAAAATAAGCGAAAAATCGTTGGCGTTAACGCTTATGCCGACAACAAGCCCATCACTGTCCCGATTCTGGAAATGGATCCTCAAGGGCACGAACGCCAGGTCCGTCGCCTGGAAGAAGTGCGCTCCAGCCGCGACCCGGGGCGAGTCGGGCAAGCATTAGACCGGTTGCGCATTGCCTGCCAGGGGAGCGAGAATACCATGCCTCACCTGCTGGAGGCCGTGCGCGCTTACGCCACCCTGGGTGAAATCATCGCCGTAATGAAACAGGAATTCGGCATTTACCATGAGCCGAACTGGATTTAACGCCAGCCAGCACAGGGTATCCCAAAAGCAGGTTTTTGGGATACCCCAAACCAGGGTTTAGACCACGCCCCCCTTTCGGCCAAAGAAGCTGATCGTAAACCTGACGGAGTTTTGAAACCTGTCCGGTTGGGGCCGCGTAAAACGACGTTGAGTCAAATAAGAAAACCAAAAACAGGGTAAAATATAGGCTGTGTCAGGCAGTAAAAACTACAGGGCAGTTCAGGCTGCCCTGCAAAAAATCAAACATTCGGAGGTAGCGTCATGGCAAACGTAAAAAAATCAAAAGGTGTCATCGGTATTCTGACAGGCGGCGGTGATGTCCCCGGGCTAAATCCGGCAATCCGGGCAGTAACGATCCGCGCTTTGCGCGAAGGATATCAGGTGATTGGCCTCCATCGCGGTTGGGCAGGCCTGGTCAACCTAATTCGCGATCCCAAAGCGGATAATAGCGAAAATTACCATGTGCTAGATGAGGAGACCGTTCGCCGGGCAGGCCGGACGGGCGGTACATTCTTGCACACTTCGCGCACCAACCCAATCAAAACCAAAAAAAATGAAGTCCCCGACCATCTCAAAGACAAATACACCGAAGAGATGAATGACCTGACTACTGAGGTCCTGAAGAACCTGGACTTTCTTGGCATCGATTACCTGATTCCAATTGGCGGTGATGATACCTTGAGCGTCGGGGTACGGCTGTACCGGGAAGGCTTCAAAGTAATCGCTATTCCTAAAACGATGGATAACGATGTGCCCGGCACCGATTACTGCATTGGCTTCAGCACCTGTGTGACGCGCACCATCCAGTTGGCGAACAGCCTGCGTACATCGGCTGGTTCGCACGAGCGTTTCCTGGTGCTGGAAGTATTCGGCCGCTATGCAGGCTTCACCGCCATGCTGCCGACCATGGCCGGAGCTTCTGACCGTTGTGTGATCCCGGAATACAAATTCAACGTCGACCGGCTGACAGAATTGCTGGTTTACGACCGTAACCGCAACCCATCCAAATATTCTGTAGTGTTGGTTTCCGAAGGCGCCATGTTCGAGGGCGGTGAAATGGTCTTCCAGGACCAAACCACCGATGCCTTTGGCCATGCCAAGTTGGGTGGAATCGGCGACCTGCTCTCTTCTGAGCTGAAGGATCGCTCGGCCAAGTTCAACAACGGAAGAACGGTTAACGTGATCAACCAAAAACTGGGCTACATGGTGCGCGGCGGCGATCCAGACGCCATCGACTCCATCGTCCCAATGGCATACGGCAACCTGGCGCTGGATCTGATCCTGAAAGGCGTACACGGTCGCCTCGTCGTGCTGCGCAATGGTCGTTACGATAATATGCCAGTTGATGTGGTCACCAGCACGAAGAAGGTGGTCAACGTATCTAAATATTACAATACCGAGCGGCTGCGCCCCTTCTTCCACAGTTTCGAGATGAACCCCTTGTTCATCATGACCAGCGAAGGATAAGCCGTTCGCGGCAAGATCATTGGAGGGGCTGTCCCAAAAGTGCATCCTGGGACAGCCCCTTACATTTTTGTAAGGGGCTGTCCCAGGCCGACATTCAGAACATCAAAATCAACCAAATGAGTATATAATTAAAAGAGAAGGAAAGTCAATATTCTGCCTGACGAAAGGAGGTGAGCGCCGATGTTATCGGCTGTGAACGACAAAGGCCAGGGGATGGTTGAATATGGTCTGATCATGATGCTGGTCGCCATCATTGTACTGATCATATTAGCCCTTCTTGGACCAGCAATCGGGAACATGTTCAGCAATGTCGTGAGAAATATCTGAATTACCCCTTCGATTATTTCATCCAGCTTTATCTTTTTTCAAAGCATCGGCGTGACCCACATATTCTGGGTCACGCCGATGCTTTATGATATGCATTCTTTTAAAACGAAAGGTGGTATGATTGGGCGCTATGATGGATGATAACACTGATCTTATTGAACAGGCTCGCCTGCTGGTACGCCGCCTGGAACGAATCTCCGTAGACTCGATCTGGTCTCGGCGAGCGAGCGGGCATCGCGGCGCCCTGTTGCGCTGGGTCGAGATTTACGACCAGGTAGGTGGAAAAATGGAATTGCGCGCCGAGGAAACGGCGCGCATCGAATCCCTGATCAAATCCGGGTTTGAGTTTTTAGAACGAGCGGCACAAGAACGTCTACGTTAACCAGCCCAATCAACGGGCCAGCAGCCTGCCAGGCGGAAACCCGGCAGGCTGCTTTCGCTTGATCTAGTAAGCTGTGTTGTTGTAGAACCAGTTGTAGCTGTAATAGCCGGTTGGCCAGTTCTGTGTGCGAATGGCAATCTGGTAAGAGCCGTACAGTGCTGGTGGAATGGAGAAAGTCTGCGTCAGGCTGCCGCCTGAACCAGAATATAGTGTGCCGACATAGTAACCACCTACCCCGCGCGTTCCCATCGGCCCCATGTACACGTCGAAGTTAAGCCCGGCCGGGAAATTGCGTGTTACGATGGTAACCGTGCTGTTCTGCACCACACTGGCAATCCAGATCGTCGGGATTGTGCCATAGTAATACGGCGGGAAGAAAGGCCCCGGGGGAACTGGCTGGCCGCCCGTGCCGCCGCTGCCGGTCACGTTATAGAAGACCTGGTCCTGAGAAAAGCTCCGGCCATTCTTCTTGGTCTGCACCAGCCGCAGCACCAACTGCCCCGCGCCGGAAAAGCCAGCCGGGATGCTGAAGGTATAGCTCGCCGAACCGCCGTCGCCCGTATCCAGGTCGGGCAAATTTTGCCAGTCATACGAACCGCCAGAATAGCGCCCGATCCTTACCTTGAACCACACGTTGCTGGGGAAGTTGTAAGACTGGATGGTGACCGTTGCATTCTGCACCACACTGGTCACCCCAAAACTCCAGGTACGCTGTGCACCCACGGAAGGCGTGTAGTTTATGTAATTGTAGTTGTAAGGATATCCTCCACCTGGAATACACAACCGCTGTCCGGCATAGACCGTATAGGGTCGTGGAATACCATTGGCCGCAGCAATACTCAGCCAATTCACACCATAATAACGGCCAATCCACGAAAGCGACTGCCCCCAGTAGACGGTGTGGTAATAGGCGCAGCCAGATGCCTGGGCCGGCCGAGCCGTAATACCCATTCCCCCGACCGCTAAGGCCAGGGCCAACACTACCATTGCAATATTTTTCAACCTAAACATATTGTCCTCCTCACTCAGACGCAGCGATGAAAGTCGGTAGAAGAACCGATAGCGCCCAAAAGCAGCGCAATCAATATAGATTGCAGATAGCTTTATTGACTAATTATAGTATGTTCACAACCTTTTTTCAATAGGTTTAGGGCAGGAATCTCAAAAATTTTGTGAAAACTTTACGCGCAATCAAAGTACGGTGCATAAAACGTGCCAACTCCCGATAGGCAAATTTCTACAACTTTCGGCGAGAAGCTAATTCCCCGGCACGAAAACCGCGAAATTTTTGAACAACACCTGCGTGCCGCCCGTGCTGCGGTTCCCTACGGCCAGGCCAACCGCCCCACCCGAGAAAGTGAAATCGGTTACCGAAGCCAGTTGCCGGCCATTCGCCCAGAGGGTCAGCGAGCCAGGGATACATTCTGCGCGCAACACGTTCATCGCGCCTCCCGTGCCAACCAGGGTCGTATCCCATCCCTCGGTCAAAAAGGCCAGCGAGCCTTTTGCCGTCTTCAAGCCAATTCCAAACCAGCCATTCACGCCAAGCGCCAGGATGTAGTAATTCGCCCCATCCGCAAAATTGCACACCACACCATAGTAACCATCCATCGGCCCGGCAATTCTTTGCGCGGCGACGTCTACGCGCACTCCATTATACGTATCGCTGCGCGCGCTCCATACCACCGCTCCGGGGCTATCGTTGGTTATCAGGTAGCCGCCCATCGTATAGTTCAAGGACATCGTTCTGCCTGTCCTCTCATCCCAGAAGCCCGATTCCAGCCGGTCAGCCATGACGAGCCTCCAGTTCGATCCAGGAAAGGATGGATAGCCCGGCGGGACCGGACCAAAACCTGATGGGTAGTAAGGACCAGCTGCTGGCTGGACACCCGCGCCGCTGCCGGTCACGTTATAGAAGACCTGGTCCTGAGAAAAGCTCCGGCCATTCTTCTTGGTCTGCACCAGCCGCAATACCAACTGCCCCGCGCCGGAAAAGCCAGCCGGGATGTCGAAGGTATAGCTCGCCGAACCGCCGTTGCCCGTATCCAGGTCGGGCAAATTTTGCCAGTCATACCCACCGCCAGTGTAACGCCCAATTTTCACCTTGAACCACACATTGCTGGGAAAGTTGTAAGACTGGATGGCAACCGTCGTATCTTTCACTACGTGGGTTACCGTAAAACTCCAGGTGCGCACGCCAGCCGTAGACAGCGGATAAAGGTCGCCTGCGCGGCCAGATGCCTGGGCCGGTCGCGTGGCAGCCCCCATCCCCCCGATCGTTAAGGCCAGGATCAACAAGGCCAGTGCGACTCTTTTCAACCCGAACATATTGTCCTCCTCACTCAGACTCAGCGGTGAAAGTCGGCAGAAGAATCGATAGCACTCTAAAGCCTGCGCAATCTACGCGATTGTGTAAAGCTTTATTGACTAATTATAGTATGTTTGCAATCTATTTTCAATAGTATCAGGGTGTGAATTTTAAGAATTTTCGCACAAACTTCACATAAGAACAATTTTTGTAGCATATAGCCTGCCGGCAAATTACGATGGGGAAGCGGGCCAAAATACGGCCCGCTTCCCCATGCATCTCAATCGACTAGCCGCCCATCTTGAAGAAACTGGTCAGCTTCATCGCCAGGTTGAGGTCGCCGGCCAGTTTGATCTTGCCCATCATAAAATACTGCATGCCGTTGGCGCGGCCGAGCAAGACATCCGCAAAGTCACGCCCGTCCGCAGTAACGGTGACGATGGGCGCCTCCGCCACGCCTTCGGTGACCTTACACTTGCCATCGCGGATGTCGATGATGTAGTCGCCGCCCTCCTCGCCGGTCAGGCGGTACTGGATAATCGCTTCCACCCCCGAGGCTACTTCAGGGAGGAAGAATTTCTCATGGTTATAGATCAGGGTCTTGACAGGAATATCAGTCATCATAGATTCTCCTTCCGTATAGATGGTGGATGAATGGCCAGGCGCTCAAGCGTTCATCCGCCTGCCACCTGAGCGCCTGGACGCCTAATCGCCTACATTCTCGAAAATTCCTGCGGCGCCCATACCGCCGCCGATGCACATTGTCACCATGCCGAATTGCAGGTTACGCCGTTTCATCTCGTAGATCAGTTGCGTGGTCAGCTTGGCGCCGGTGCAGCCCAAAGGATGCCCCAGGGCGATCGCGCCGCCGTTGACATTGGTGATGTCTGGATCCAGGCCCACTTCACGCATCACAACCAGCCCCTGGGCAGCAAAGGCCTCATTGAGCTCAATCAGACCAATTTCTTTCAACGACAATCCGGCCAGTTCGAGCGCCTTAGGGATCGCCACAATCGGGCCGATGCCCATGACCTCGGGAGGTACACCACCCACGGCAAAAGATACAAAGCGCACCAGCGGTTTCAACCCTGACGCCTCGGCTCTGGCACGGGACATAATGATGACACCCGCCGCCCCATCCGACATCTGCGATGAGTTGCCCGCAGTAACCGAGCCGCCCTCTTTGAAGGCCGGTTTGAGTTTCGCCAGTGCCTCCAGGCTGGTGTCCGCGCGCGGGCCTTCGTCGCGTTTGACGACATAGGTCCTGGTTCGTTGGTGGCTATTGCTGCCAGGCTCAACAATATTCACCTCCAGAGGGACAATCTCAGGGTCGAAGCGTCCTGACTCGACCGCTTCCCAGGCGCGTTGGTGGCTGCGCAGGGCAAAAGCGTCCTGATCCTGGCGGCTGACGCCATATCGGGCTGCCACGTTCTCCGCGGTAAGTCCCATGCTGGTGAAAGCCTCCGGCATATTCTCTGCCAGATATGGCAAAGGAGCAAACTTAAGGCCGGTCATCGGCACCATGCTCATCGACTCGGTGCCACCAGCAATTGCCACCTGCATCTGCCCGGCCATAATGGCGAAGGCGGCGTGGGCTATGCTCTGCAAACCCGATGAACAAAAGCGGTTGATCGTCTCAGCCGGTACACTGTCCGGCAAGCCGGCTCGCAGCGCAACCAGGCGGGCCATGTTCATACCTTGTTCGCCTTCCGGAAAAGCACAACCCAGGATCACGTCATCGATTTCAGCCGGTTTGATGGCAGGGGCGCGCTTTAACAAATCGCCGATAACGGCAGCCGCCATCTCGTCCGGGCGCACCGTAGCCAGGCCGCCACGCTTGGCTCTGCCCACCGCCGTACGCGCCGCGGCAACAATTACAGGTTCACGGGAAGGTTCCATGTTCATAAAGAAATCCTCCTTATCTAATTCCTCAACGGCTTTCCAGTCTGGAGTATGTTCCACATGCGCGCCCGGGTCTTTTCATTGCCGCACAAGGAAAGGAAAGCTTCGCGTTCCAGGTCCAGAATATACTGCTCGTCCACCCAGGCCGGGCTGCTCAAATTGCCGCCGGTCAGCACATTGACCAACTTCCCAGCTATCACGGATTCGTACTCTGTGATGTAACCACCCTGTTGCATCATATAGATACCCACCTGCAACGCGGCCTGGGCGCCGCGGCCCGCGGCGTAAATCTTCTCAGGCGCCGGCGGTTTGTAGCCTGTAGAAACCAGGTGCAACACTTCTTTCTTTGCTTCAGCCAACAACAGATCACGGTTCATCACGATCCGGTCGCAGCCGCTTAGTATACCCAACTGGCGCGCCTCTTCAGCACTGGTAGCTACCTTGGCCAGCCCAATCTGCTCGAACACACGCTGCAAGAAGGGAAGCACCTCGGTGTTTTGCGTGCGCATGGGCGGGTTGATAATCCGGCGCATCATTTCCTTTGTGCCGCTGCCGGACGGAATGACACCCGCTCCAATTTCTACCAGGCCAGCGTATAACTCACTCGATGCGACCACCCTTGAACCGCTCATGATCGCTTCTGCGCCGCCGCCCAACGCCAGGCCAGCCGGAGCGATCACCACTGGCCGAGGGAAGTAACGGATGCGCATCAACGTGTCCTGCATACCCTTCACCAGGGCTTCGAGCTGTTCCCACTCGCCGCTTTGCGCACTCATTACCACCAGGAATAAGTTCGCACCGGCGCTGAAATTCTCTGCCTCGCTGCCGATCACCAGGCCGTCGAAATCCTGTTCAACCAGTGCCAGGCCATTGCTAAGCATATCGAAAATATCTTTGTCCAACGCATTCATCTTGGTGTGGAACTCAACACACGCCACCCCATCGCCCAGGTCGATCAGGTCTGCCCCCGCGTTCTTCTTGATCAGACCGCCGGCCGCTTTCCGCTCCGGCAGCAAAAGCAATCCCGCCGGGCGAGACACCGCCTCGTAACCACCGTGAACCGGGTTGTAGACGCCAGTCTTGCTGCCATCTTTATACTGGTAGAAAGATGTACAACCCGCCGCCAACATCTCATCCACCCAGGGAGCCGGCGGAAAGCCGGCATCTCGCATTACCTGGGCCGTCTCGGCTACGCCGAGCATATCCCAGGTCTCAAATGGGCCCGCCTCACGACCGAAGCCCCAACGCATGGCGTCATCGATCGGCTTGGGTGTATCGGCTACTTCGGGGATGCGCTCCGAGGCGTAGGCCAGGCTCTGGTAGATCAAAGCGCGCACAAGCTGCCCGGCGCGGTCTTCCGCGGCCAGCAAGACCTTCAAACGGTCGCCCAGTTTTTCCTGATCTTTCACCTTGCCAATCGACTCGAAACGTACTTTTTGCGGCGCTTCGTGCGTCAAAGTTTGCAAATTCAACGCCCAGAACTCTTTGCCGCTCTCTGTGCGCACTTCTTTGTAAAAACCGGCTTTGGTCTTGTTGCCCAGGTCGCCGCGTGCCACCAGCGTTTCGATCAGGTTGTTCACCCGCTCTGATTTCAAATAGTGCAAGGCATGCTCATCGTGAGGAATAGCCGGCGCCAGGTTCTTGCCCACATGATCCCATACATCGATCCCTACCAGATCGATCAGTCGGAAAGTGGCCGTCTTGGGATTGCCAATCGCAGGCCCGGTAATGGCGTCCACCTCTTCGACGGTATAACCTTGCTCCAGGATGTAATCCAGGGCAAAGGCCGCGCTGCCAAAAGCCAGGCGGTTGGCGATGAAATTCGGCGTATCTTTGCACGGCACAATCCCTTTGCCCAGGCGGGTCTCGCCAAAGCGGCCGACTGCTTCAACCACTTCAAGCAGCGTATCGGGGGCGGGAATAACCTCCAACAGTTTGAGATAACGCGGTGGGTTAAAAAAGTGCGTGCCAAGAAAATGCTGCCGGAAGCTCTCCGAACGCCCCTCGGCAATCGAAGCCACCGGGATGCCCGATGTATTCGTGCTGACGATGCTGTATGGGCGGCGCACAGCATCGATCCGCTCCATCAACTGGCGTTTGATCTTAAGGTTTTCGACAATGACCTCGACCACCCAATCGGCCTCTCCAACGACATTGAAATCATCCTCCAGGTTGCCAATGGTAACCAGGGACGTCAGGTCGGGGGTAAAAAAGTTTGCCGGGCGAGCTTTAATCGCTCGATCCAGGCCCTCCTGGGCAATGCGGTCACGTACCGTGGCGTCGTTCAAGGTCAAACCTTGTTTCTCCTCAGCCGGGGTAAGTTTATTGGGCACAATATCCAGCAACGTCACCGGGATACCGACATTGGCTAACAATGCCGCAATGCCTCCCCCCATCGTGCCCGCACCGATGACAACTGCTTTATGAATATGGTATTTCATATGGCCTCCTTTCTATATCTGGCTGAAAGTCGTTTCGCGTGGCCCAAACCTGGCAGGTCTTCATCATAGAGCCTGCCCATTAATTGCCTGGAAGACCCGCCAGGTCTACGAACAACCTGGACAGGCAATCCAGATGAGCAATATCCAACAACAACAGGGGTGTTTGTGGCAGGCCTGGCCCGCCACAAACACCCCAATCCACAAGAGGAATAAATCAGCTTCTTACCTGACCGGCCAAGATAGGCCGGCAAGCGTCGATGAGAAACCTATTTTTCCGGCTCGTAAATGGTGAAATCCTTGAACAACGCTTGCATACCGCCCGTTTTGCGGTTCCCCACGCCCAGGCCAATTGCGCCGGCCGTGAAAGTGACATCACGTATCGAAACCAGCCGTTGCCCATTCGACCAGAGCGTCAACGAACCAGGCATACAGTCGGCGCGCAATGCATTCTCGGCGCCTCCCGAACCTACCGCACCGGTCGTGTCCCGGCCCTCGGCTAGAAAGACCAGCTTACCGTTGGCTTTCAAGCCGATCCCGTACCAGCCATCTGTTCCAACCGCCAGCAAATAGTAATTCGCAGCATCGGCAAAATCACAAACGATCCCATAGTAGCCGTCGATCGGCCCGGCGACCCTTCTCCCGGTGACTTCGACGCGTACCCCATTGTAGGTATCGCTGCGAGCACTCCACACAAATGTCTCAGGGCTGTCGTTCGTGATCAGGTAACCGCCCAATTTATAGTGCATAGACATCGTCTCGCCTTCTTGCCTGGGCCAGAAACCCGTTTTCAGCGTGTCAGATGAGACGAATTTCCATTTTGGCTCAGGAGGCAAAGTCGAGGTGGGCGACACAGAAGGCACCGGAGTATTGGTAACCGTCGGGGTGTTGGTCGGCGTCGGGGTATCGGAGGGCAACGGCGTGTTGGTAGGCAGTGGTGTGCTGGTCGGCGGCAGCGGCGGCTCGGTCGGCGTCCCCGTCGGCATGGCCTGCGCCATCGCTCCAGTGGGCGAGGCGCTATGCTCCAGTTCAGCGACGATCGTCTCGGCAGCCTGCGTATAGGCTACATTCACATCCACCGTCGGCGTTACCGCAGTGGTTTCCACCGGCGTGCCAGCCGGCGCAGATGGCGGAGTCTGTGTCTTGGAACCGCCAAAGCAACCGCTCAACACCAGGACAAGCAGGGTTACGGTGCAGACAAGTTGAGCAGATCGAATGCGCATCGTTTTTTCTCCTTAAACACGGTAAATCGACCGGGCTGGATGCCCCCCTTGATGAGCGTCCTGGAAATTTGCCTGGGCGAGCAGGGGCAATCGAAGCCAGCACAACCGTTTACTATAGTTTCCTATAGTTTAACGGTGTATTAACCAAAGGTCAAGGGGAAGCGTTCCTCTCGGGTTATATGACTTATTAAGGTGCAAGAATAAGGCCAACCTCACCTTTGCAGAACGGCAAGAATGGGCCTGCCTCGCTCAACGCAAATCGCGCCCTGTATAGCCCAACACGTGCCGGGCAACAATCAGGCGGTTGATCTGCCCTGTGCCTTCATAAATGTCGCTGATCTTGGCATCGCGGAACCATTTCTCCAGCAGATAATCACGGCTGTAACCCAGCGGCCCCATGATCTCCACCGCCCGTTGAGTAATCCTGGTCACGATATCTCCGGCGCGCAGCTTGGACATCGAGGCCTCCTTGGAATTGGGGCGCTTGTTATCTGCCATCCATACCGCTTTGACCACCAGCAGCCAGGCCGAACGCAGCATGATCTCCATATCCACCACTTCACGCTCGATGGCCGACATTTTCTGGCGCGGCAGGTCATAGCGGATGGGGGCACTCTGCTTTTCCAACATCGCCTTAAGCTCCTCGAGCGCCGCACGCGCCACGCCAACCGCCGAAGCTGCCACCAGCGGGCGAGTGGCATCGAAAGTCGCCATGGCGCCCTTGAAACCTTTGGTGGTTGTCTCTTTCACCACCTCAGCGCTGCCCAATAGGTTCTCGAAAGGCACGCGCGCATCCTGCAAAACGATCGAAGCGGTATCGCTGACACGGATGCCCATCTTGTGCTCCAACTTCGAGACGGTGACGCCTGGCGTACCCGCCGGGACGACAAAGGCGCGCATCCCCGCTCGCCCGGCGCTGGGATCGATCGTCGCCCACACCACGACAAAACCATCGCTCTCGCACAACGATTTGTGGCCAGCGGTGACGAAGATCTTTTCGCCGTTCAGCACCCACTCGTTGGTGGCCTGATCCAATACCGCCGAGGCACGGATCGCCGAAGTATCCGAACCAGCCTGCGGTTCGGTCATCGCCATAGCGCCAAAAACCGGTTTTTCGCCGCGGAAGCGGGCCAGGAACTTCTCTTTTTGCTCCGCAGAACCGGCGGCTTCTACTGCAGCCGCACCCAGGCCGCCGCCCGGCGTAACCAGATACATACCACAGTCGCCCCAGGAAAGGATTTCCAGGGTAAATGCCAGTTGCTGGTACCCAATGCGCGGGCGCTCCTTGACCTCACCTCCCCCTTCCTTCTTCTCCTTCCTCTCTGTGGGCGCTAAAGACCCGGCGCCGGTCTGGCGCATGGCCATGTGCATGAAATTGATGTAGTCCCAGGGGATTTCGTGCTCGTGTTCGTCGAAATAGCGCGACTTAGGGCGCATCATATTCACCGCCACTGTTTCCAGGGCGTTGCTCAACATCACAATGGGCTTGGGTGATTCAAACTCAATCATGGTTCTACTCCATTCCATTTCCTGATTGACCGGAGTTCAAATGATCGCCTGGCCGTTGAGCATGGCAAAACCACGCCCGTTGCGCATCCACAGCTCCACCGGGTGCTCACGGATATAACCGTGCCCGCCCAGGGTCTGCACAGCACGATCGGTTACCATCATGGCCATATCCATCGCTCCGGTCAGAGCCAGATAGGCCTGCTTGTAAGCCTCGGGTTTGCCAACATCGAGCATCCAGGCTGCCTCCCAGATCAACAGGCGTATCGCCTCGATCTCGGTAGCCATCTCGGCCAACATGAAAGCAATTGCCTGTTTTTGCGCCACCTTGACTCCGAATACGTCGCGATCCTTGGCGTATTCCACGGCGTAATCCAGGGCAGCGCGGCTCATACCCACCGCCAAAGAAGCCAACGCCAACCGCATGGAAGCCAACAACGGTGCGAAATCGTGCCCTTGCGGGCCGCCCAACCTGTCGGCCATAGCCACGTGCACGTTTTTCAACGTTACCTTGTAGACCGGCAGAGCATGGATGCCCAACGTCTTCTGGCGTTCTCCTACTTCGAGGCCCGCAGCGCCTTTCTTGACGATGAAACCCTGGGTCTGTTCACCTAGCCGGGCATACACAATCATCCCTTCGGCTTCAGCCGCGTAAGGCACGAACGTTTTCTCGCCGTTCAAGACATACTCACCCCCTCGCTCCACGGCCTGCGTACGCAGCTCGTTGGGGTCGAAATCGAAAGTTGGCTCGATGAACGCCGCGGTGTATGGCGTCCACGGCCCCTCGACGATGGCAGGCAGGTAAGCCTGCTTTTGTTCCTCGCTGCCAACGAGCAAGATGGGCATGGCGAACAATCCCGGCGCCATCACTGCCAGCGACCCGGCCAGATCGCCGTAGGCCATTTCTTCAGCCGCCAACACGCCCGTTACCGCCGAGCGTTCACCAAAGCCGCCGTAACTCTCCGGGATGGAAGCCTGCAAGAAGCCCAACTCCCAACCTTTCTCGATCAGCTTCTCTGGTAAATGCGCCTCTTCGTCGGCGTCGCGCATCCTGGCGCGCAGATCGTTGATCGCATAACGTTGGATAGCATCGATCAGCATTTGTTGCTCTTCAGTCGGGTCAAAAGAATACATATTTCACTCTCCTTTGGACGTTACACAAACGAACAGCTAAACCATCGATGTCTCAGGTTGACAGGGTAAACAGCGGTAGCGAATAGGCAGCAGCCCGTGGGCTTGCTCTATCGCTGCAAGGTTTTCAATTCCTAACAGGCCGCGTTGATACAGGTATTCGACATGCGCGCCAGCCTCCAAAAGCGCCAGGAGCACATTGTAGCCATGCACCTCCCCAAACAGAGCGTGTGATACTTCTGCAATGGTATGTGGTTCATCCAATAACATCAATACTTTGTGCAGGCGTTGCTCATGTAGCCGGCGGATAGCATCGATTCTCCCTGGCAGATCGATAATCGGCTTCTTATGACCGCCAAGCGTCAGGCGTACCCCTTGCGCCCAGATGCGCAGCGCTTCAAGCGATTTAAGGTAATGATCCAGGCCAGTCGAAAGGGTCAGGTGCTCCGGAGACTGGTGAGGGCTGGTCTCAGCCAACACATGATCGCCACTGAACAGTACATCGTGCAGGCGAATCACCACATGGCCAGCGCAATGGCCGGGTACGTGCAGCATTTCAAATGGCCCCAGGCGCATCCCGGCAGCTTCGTAGGTAAAATCCACGCGCACCGAATGGAACAGACTTTTGGTAGCTTGATATACCCCGATCAGTTGGGCGCAGCGCTCCGGCGATATGCCCGCTTCCAGGAAGAATTCTTCCATACGCCGCGCTACCAACGTCAGGCGCTCCTCGTAATTCGTCAGGATGCGCAAATCCAGCTCATGCACACCCACCTGCGCTGTAGTGCGCGGGCGCACATATGCCAGACCACCGAAGTGATCGATGTGCCCATGGGTGATCAGCACGTGGGTTAAATCGTTCCAACCGAGCGGCAGGCCAACCTGCTGCGCCACGGCCAGCAGGCCGGCTTCCAGGTGCTGGTTCGATTCCCCAATGCCGGAGCCGGTGTCGATCAGCACCCGGTAGGATCCGCTTTCATCCTCCACCACAACCAGGTATACGTACCCCCACAAACCGGGGAACTCATGCAAAGGGATCTGAAAAATCTGCCCACCAGCGGAGGTTTCAAAGCGTTGTATCTGGAGAGCCGCGCTGGTATCGATCATGGCTCGCCTCGCTTCAATAAGCCATTCAAAAACAACCCGGCAAATTGTTCGGCAATTTCTTGCGGGGAGAGGCTACCCTGCGGGCGATACCAGGTAATCGTCCAGTTCGCCACACCCAGCAAGGCGCGTACCGCCATCCCAGGGTCGACACAACAAAACAGACCCGCATCCAGGCCCTGCTGGATCAAAACCCGCCATAAACGCTCGAAGCGGTCGCGTCGAGGGATATGGCGGGCGTGAAACTCAGGCTCTAACGAACGGTGTTCCAGGAAAAGCACCACAGCCAGGTCGCGATGTTCCAACAGCGCGGTAAGATACACCAACATCGCCTGGCGCAGTTTTTCATCTGGCGCCAGAGGCTGCTCCATGACCTGCTCCATGCGCTCGATAAGCAGGTCGAGGGCGCGGTCGAGCACTTCGACAAGGATCTCCTGTTTGCTGGAGACGTGGTGATACAGACTGGCTTTCTGCAGGTTCACTGCCTGGGCGATATCTTGCATCGAAGTGGCGTGAAAGCCCTTCTGGCTGAAGATTTGCGCCGCGGCAACCAAAATTTCGTCACGTGTCATCAGCCCTCCCTACCGAACGGTCGGTAGTTTAAGCATACCAAAACATCCTGCACCTGTCAAGGTTTTTGACGCGTCGCGTAATGAACTATCCGTATTGTATCATGAATTGGGCCTAGAAGGATCACCCAACCCTGGACCCGGTTATGCCAGACCACCCGCAGGATTGGTACCTGCGGGTGGTTCTCGCTTTTTGCGCTACAAACGCGGCAGAGTATGAGCGAATAATCTCAGCGGCGCTCCGGAACGATTTGCACGTCGCGGATCGTCCATTGATTCTTCGGAGCAACGGTCCATGAATTGGATGCCGAACCATCAATAACAAACCGGATGAGGACTTCTTTACCTTTGTATTTGCTCAGGTCGATCTCAACCGGCACCCATGCCGCAGAGCCGCCCACCTGGAATGTCCACAGGATATTCCAGGGGCCATCGGCCCTGATCAGCACATTGGCCTGGGTATCGAATTTGTAGCGATGCTCGAAGAGCAAGTAAGGGCGATCCCAATCGGAAGGGATCAAAATGCGCTCAACAGTTTCCATCAGCAAGCTTTCATAGGTAAGCGGGCTGGACCAGCAGGTTATGTTTGCCGAGGACTCGCTACATTTTGGATCTAACTTAAAAGCTTGAAATTTCCACTTATCGAGGACAACCGTATCCGATGCAGATTTAGAAGTCGGCGTAGGCTTCTCAACAGGCGGCGTTGGGCTGGGAGGTTGGGCTTCCTGAGCAATGAGGGTGGCCTGGGCGTCCAGGGTAGCCTGCATCTGCTCAACCACCGGGTTGGAAGTAGGAAGCGCCTGGTTGGCGGCCTGGCGAGTCTGTTCTGCCTGGCTGGTAGCATTTTGAGCTTCCCCGGTCAATAAGACATCCAGGGCGGCCCTGGTTTGCGACAGACTCGTGGAAGTAGCGTCAGCACTCTGGTTGGCGCCCGTGCTCAAACCGGCCAGGCTGCACGCCAAAAGTGAAACAATCCACGGCAGTCCAAGGATCAACATCGCTATAGCATATCGAAAGGGGCGCATCGAGCAGGTTTTTGTCATCTTAATATTCCTCATCTGACTGAAAGTCATTTTGTGTGGCCAAACCTGACAGGTCCTCATAACAATACCGGCTCAATGAGCAACTATAAAGACCTGTCAGGTTTGCGAGCAGCTTTCTTTGGTCGATTTAGGATCGTTTTTGCTGTAGAGAATGGCTTCCGGCTTTTGTGTGGAGTGCGCTTTGGCGCCATTGAGCTTGACTCGCTCAGCGCCCGTACACAAGGGGATTTCCCAATCGCTGCGCATTTGCAAATCGTCGTTCAACGCCTTCATGGCGTGATGATTAAAGATATAGCGTGCCCCCTTGAGCTTCTGCGCCCAGATCAGTGTTTCGTGGGCGTTGGTGAAGCGCACGCCGCGGAAGTTGGGCATCGGGTTGGTCTTGATCCAGACGATATCGTTCAGAATCCAGTAATCCAGATCCATCAAAATTGCCCCCACGCGGTAGATATTGTGATAAGAGCCAATCACCCAGATTGTACCGTTGTCTTTAAGCACACGGCGGCAAGCAGCCAGCCACTGGCGGGTAAAGCTATCATACGCGGCAAAATCCTGGAACTTATCCCACGCATCATCGACCGCGTCCACTTTGGTCATGTTCGGCCGCCACAGATCGTTGTGAAGCTGTAGATTGTATGGAGGGTCAGCGAAAATTAAATCCACCGATTTTTCCGGCAAGGAACTTAGAACTTCAACACAATCCCCTTGAACGATCTGATCGAGAGGCAAAGCTTTCACCTCCAAGATGGCTGATTCAGGCGTTTGTCAATATCAACGATTCTCGCCATGCGTTGATTGTATCCTTGTTTCGCCAGATTACAAGGTCTTCTCACCGTCCGACGAAGGGCAAGTAATAATTGATCGTTGGCCAATAGAACCGCCCCGCCACCTGTGGTGGACTTTTCGATTGATCCCACATCTTTCCCAGCGCCAAGCCATCCACCCCGCCGTTGGAGCGCAGGAAGTCGATGTATTCTTTCGAGGCCGTCTGGTAATACAGCAAGATGGCAAGGCTTTCGGTCTCGAGTGGGAGGTGGAAGGTGGTATCGTCCCAATACTGCCCATCAGCGTAGACAGCCCCCACCGGGCGCAAACCGGGTCTGTCATATAGCGTCTGGGTGTAACCGCGCGGCGGGATGCGATTGTCTTTGATCACGGTATTGTTCAATACGAAGTGGAAGGACTCGCCCGCCGGTTTGCCGAGCAGCGCGGCCAGTCCTGGGGTCAGCCCTTGTTTGACCTCGTAAACTTTCGTATCCGCATTGCGCTGCAATTGGCCGGTAAGCGGATCATAAGCTCCGGCTTCGTAGATCAACTGGCCATTCTGGTCGAAGGCGCGCACGTTCAGCCACATCTGGCGTCCCTCTGCATAACCGCTGGGCAGTTTGTGCCCCGTCTCATTGAACACTCGCACCAGGACCATCTTTTCTGTAGCCTGGGTGGTGATCGTCGCTGTAAGGGTGGCCGATTTACCCAGCAACGTTTTCGCCTGGGCAATCGTCTCGTTCAGATAACCGGCCTCGCCGGCTGCGTTCAACCTCCAGGCAGTATCTTGCAAGATTTCCGGCACCCAGGTATTGCCGCCGACGAAGGTATGCGCCGGCAGGCAGCCGGTGGTCTGGCAATCGCGGTTCACCGGGTTGAACCCCGCGTCGGCTGCCGTGCCAATCGAGCGCGTCATGTGACAGTCCTGGCAGGTCCTTACCAGGCCATCCGGTTTGCTGCCTGCAAAAGACGGTGCATATACCCCACCGCGGGCATAATCGCTGTACAACCATTCGTCGAACGTAGTTTCTACCGGGAACAGATTTGGGCCGTTGAAAGACGGAGCCGGGGCATTCATGGCATTCGGCCAGAACTCCCCACGCCCGGCGTCCCAGGAGAGCACCGGGTTATATACATTATGGCACGAGCCGCACATCCGTGAGCGGGTGATGGCGTCGCCCGTCTGGCGCAGCAAATCGGTCTGGTAGGCGCTGTGGTAGGGCAGCGCCAGGCCGAAGGAAAACGGCCCGCGCCGCCGGTCGTTGGGATCGACGATGATCGCGCCGCTGCCGGTAAAACCTTGCGGGATCGGATTGGCCAGCCCGCTGCGGATGGATGCGTCAATTGCAGCGGCTTCGTCGCCGGTAGAGGGCACCGGGTCGACCATGCGATGGCACACTGCACAGGCCACGCCATTGCTGATATCTTCCGGCCGCAAGGCAGAGCCATCCGCCAGCAGGCTGCGCGATTCCAGCCAGCCTTTGGGCGTATGGCAGCGCAGGCAGTACTCACCAGCGTTGGGCGCGCCGATATTGGCGACGTATAACGCCGCCCACATCAGCGGGTCGCGCCCGGCCTGGCTCATCATGCTGCCCCGCCAGCGGTCATAGATCGGTTGGCTGTGGCAGGTATCGCAATCGATAGAAGCGGGGATCTCGGTGTTCAAATGACCGGGCTGCGTGCCCGGGAAGAAGAAATCCTGGTGGGTGGTGGTCAGTATACTGGCCGGCACCGCCAGCGATTGCGCCAGGTTTAGCGAAATATCCGGCGGCACAAAGACCGCCGCCTGGTTGACCAGGCTGCCGGTGATCACGCCCGTGGGCTGCACCTGGTAGGTGATGGTGAATTGCTGGGCAACATTCAGATTGCTCTGCCAGGTCAACAGGGGAGCCTGCACATCGCTCCACGTGCCCTGGCTGGCATGCAGCGAACCGGGCACGTAGTTCAAACCGGCGGGCAACGTATCGGTCAGATAGATCGGACGGCTGACCTGGACGCCTGTATTGGTCAAGAAAATGGTATACGTCACCACTTCGCCCACGTCGGCGCCGGGTCTGGAGACCTGTTTCTTCGAGGTCGAAAGATCAGGATATTGCTTGTTCGCATCTTCCAGGCGGCGAATCGTGCCGCCGCTATAATCGACCACATACAACACGCCAGCTTCATCCTCGCCAAAAGCGCTGAGGTTCAGCCCGGTATCCAGCTCCAGCTCTGGCGTCGACCAGGTGAGCGGGTTCGTGGTCTTTTTATAGACGCTCCAAATCTTGCCGTCCACGTAATCGGCATAGAAGTAACGTCCTTGCAGGGCCGGAAAAGCGACGCCGCGGTAGACAAACCCTCCGGTCACCGAGCGCCCTTCGCTGTGACTGTATTCGGCAATCGGCTCGGTCAATTGCCTGGACACGCAACTTGCGTCGAACTGATAGTTGTGCGCACCCTCACGGCAGCGCCAGCCAAAGTTCACCCCGCCGGGTGTACCTGCGGCCTGAAAATCAATCTCCTCCCACAGATTCTGGCCCACGTCGCCGATGTACATATCCCCGGTCAGGCGGTCGAAGCTGAAGCGCCACGGGTTGCGCAGCCCCCACGACCAGATTTCATCCAACCCGGACTGGCCGACGAAGGGGTTATCAGCAGGAACGCTGTAAGGTGACCCCTGATTCACATTCAGGCGCAGGATTTTCCCCAACAGCGAATAGATATTCTGAGCGTAATTTTGTGGGTCGCCGCCGCTGCCGCCATCTCCCAGGCCGACGTACAGGAAACCATCCTGCGGGCCGAACATCAACTGGCCGCCATTATGGTTGGCATAAGGCTGAGGGACCACCAACAGGATCGAGGCGCTGTTGGGATTGGCAACGTCCGGGTTGGCCGAGACTGAATAGCGCGCCACCACCGTGGCGCCATCTCCAGCGCGGGTGTAATCGACGTAGAAATAACCGTTCGTTTCATAGTCTGGATGAAAAGCTACGCTCAACAGGCCGCGCTCCCCACAGCAACTAATGAAACTGCTGAGATCGATAAAAGGCGTGGTCAGCACCTGTTGATTTTTTACGATGCGGATTTTGCCGCTCTGTTCGACTACAAACAGGCGACCGGAGCCATCTCCAGCGTGGGTCACCTGAACGGGGACGCTGAAACCCGAGGCCACCACCGGATCAATAGTGATCTGTACATCGGGGGGTTGATGCAACAGGCTGGAACTGCCGGTCCGGTTTGCCGCGGCCGGCCCGAAGGTCTTCTCCAGAGCAAAGGCTGCATTCGCCGAGGAACGGGCCAGCAGCAAAAAAGCCACCAGTGAAACCCCTAACCAGACAAGCGTTTTACCTCGCATCGTACCACCTCCCAAGCACCAAAGCCAGATACCGTATTTCAGACTATTATAACGTGAATTCGGGACTGGGCGTCAGGCGCACCAACGGAAGGGGGCAGCTTGCCGCGAAAAGTCTTTTCGATCTCCACTTTACGTTTGTTCGTTTCAACTGCGCATACCCCATTGCATCCGATATAATAGGGCGCATGTCTGTCCAATATAAACTCAACGGTATCGTATCCGGTGTTTTCCTGGGATTGCAGGCCGGTTCGCTGGTAACTACCCGCCAGCCGCAGGTCAACGCCAACTTCGCCGGTTTCGAAGGCGATCTCCACGCCGGGATCACCCGCAAATCAGATGGGCGTACCCCTTTCTACCCGCGCGGCACGGAAATGCGCAACGACCGGCAGGTCTCCATCGTCTCGGCTGAAGAGCTGGCCCAGATCGCCGAGGCGCTGGAGTTGCCAGAATTACACGCCGAATGGTTGGGAGCCAATCTGCTGCTGCAAGGCATCCCCCACCTGACCCAGCTTCCACCGGGGACGCGTTTGTTTTTCGCCGGTGGCGCCACGCTGCTGGCGCAAAGTGAGAACCTGCCTTGTATCAACCCGGGCAAGGTAATCGCCGCGCAGGCCGGGCAGCCAGGCCTGGCCGAAAAATTCGTCAAAGCCGCCCAACGCCGCCGTGGGCTGGTGGCCTGCGTTGAGATGCCGGCAGTCATTCGCCCCGGCGAAGGGGTGATCGTCGAAGTATACCGGCAGACTCTCTACACCCCATAATATGAGTGCCACCACCGTCGCCAAAGAGCATGTTTCGCTGCAACGCGTCTTCACCACCTGGTGGCCGCTGGCAGGAAGCTGGCTGCTGATGTCGGTTGAGACGCCCGCCCTGAGCGCAATCATCGCCCGCCTGCCCAACCCGGAAATCAACCTGGCCGCCTACGGCGGAGTGGTCTTTCCCCTGGCGCTGATCGTCGAGTCACCGATTATCATGTTGCTGGCCGCTTCCACTGCCCTGAGCAAGGATTGGGCATCTTACCAGAAGATCCGCCGCTATATGATGGGCGCCGGAGCGCTGCTCACCTCGCTGCATCTGCTGGTTGCTCTCACCCCGCTGTATTACTTTGTGGTTGAGGGCCTGCTCGGCGCGCCGCCCGAAATCGTCGAGCCGGCGCGCATGGGTCTGATCATCATGACCCCCTGGACGTGGACCATCGCCTACCGGCGTTTCAACCAGGGGGTGTTGATCCGTTTCGGCCATTCACAAACCGTGGTTGCCGGCACCGTGATCCGCCTGAGCGCCAACCTGTTGGTACTGCTGGTTGGCTACTGGCTTGGGAATATCGCCGGTATCGTGGTTGCCACCAGCGCCGTGGCAATGGGCGTGACCAGCGAAGCGATCTACGCCGGCATCGCCGTTCGCCCGGTGCTGCGCGACCAGGTGAAAACTGCCCTGCCGGTCAAGCCGGCGCTCACCTGGGGGGTCTTTTTCGCTTTCTACATCCCACTGGTGCTCACCTCCTTGCTTTCTCTGCTGGCCAACCCGATCGGCAGCGCCGCTTTGAGCCGCATGCCGGACAACCTGGCTTCGCTCGCTGTCTGGTCGGTCCTGACCAGCCTGGTGTTTATGTTGCGTAGCCTGGGCGTGGCCTACAACGAAGTGGTCGTGGCCCTGCTCGACGAGCACGGCTCGTCTGCCAGTTTGCGGCGCTTCTCTGCCATCCTCTCAGCGACCACCACGGCTGCCCTGTTACTGGTCGCTGCCACGCCCCTTGCGGAGATCTGGTTTGGGCGTGTCACCGCGCTCTCTCCGGAACTGGTCGAACTGGCCAGGCCTGGTCTGTGGCTGGCGCTGCCGCTGCCCGCCCTGAGCGTGGCACAAAGCTGGTACCAGGGCGCCATCTTATATAGCAAGCAAACGCGGGGCATCTCCGAGGCCGTAGTCGTCTACTTGCTCACCAGCCTGCTGGTTCTGGGAGGCGGCGTGATCTGGGGCCAGGTTACCGGCCTGTATTTTGGCATCGCGGCCTTGACCCTCAGCGTGGCGACACAGACAGCCTGGTTATGGTGGCGCAGCGCTGCCGTGCGCCAGCAAGTAGCCTTGCGCGATTCATAAGACTGCGAACGGACTATGCCATACTTCATCCAGGGATTGGCGCTCGGCATGACCGCTGCGGCCGCGCCGGGCGCGTTTCAAGCATTTTTGGTAC
Source organism: uncultured Anaerolinea sp. (assembly GCA_964595435.1). Classification (GTDB taxonomy): domain Bacteria; phylum Chloroflexota; class Anaerolineae; order Anaerolineales; family UBA4823; genus RBG-16-57-11. The sequence continues at coordinate 76,081 of CAZQQJ010000029.1, forward strand.
ACCAGACACTCGCCAACGGATGGCGGCGCGGCATGCTGGTAGCCTTCGCTCCGCTGCTCAGCGACCCGCCCATCATCCTGTTCATTTTGCTGTTGCTGAACCAGCTTCCGCCATTTTTGAGCCAGGCGATTGGACTGCTCGGCGGTGCCTTTGCCCTGTACCTTGCCTGGGGCATGTGGCAAGAATGGCGCCGTGCCGCGCCGTCACAGCCCATCACGGCCGGGCCAGACCAGGAAACAACTGCACCCACAACAAACAGCGCCTGGAGCGTGCTCGGCCGCGCCGCTCTGATCAACCTGCTCAGCCCCGGCCCGTATCTTTTCTGGAGCCTGGTTTGCGGGCCATTGCTGCTGGAGGCGCTACGCCTGTCCGCCCTGCACGGGGCAGGTTTCCTATCCGGCTTCTACATTGCTTTCGTCGGCGGCATGCTGGCGCTGGCTGCCCTGTTCAGCCAGGCGCGCCGCCTGGGCGACCGCGCCGTGCGAGGACTGATCCTGGCCAGCCTGGCCATCCTGGCCGGCTTCGGTATCCTTCTCATCGTACAGGGGATCAGCGGACTTGCTTGACGAAAGCAAATTCTGTTTTATACTCTAGGCATCGCTGGTAAGTGTGCGCAACACGGATGCGATTCAGAAAATTATGTTCGCAACCAGACGTTTACTGGATCAAAAGTTGCTCGCAAACCTGACAGGTCTCTACCGTTACTCAATGAGCCGGCATCATTACGAAGACCTGTCAGGTTTGGGCCATACAAAATACTTTCAGTCAAACAAGAATGAAACCCAAAAGATTAGACCGGACGGTAATTTACGAAAGCTCCTGGGTAAACCTGTACCGGGATCGCGTGCGCTTTCCCAACGGGCGTATCATCGATCAGCACCATTTACTACACTTTCCCCGCCCATCGGTGTTTATCTTGATTCAAGACCAGGCTGGTCATCTGCTGCTGGTACAGGTCAGCCGTTATACCACCGGAACGGCCGGCTGGGAAATTCCCGCCGGAGGTGTGGAGCCTGGCGAAACCATTTTCCAGGCCGCCGAACGGGAGGTCCTGGAAGAGACTGGCTTCCATTGCACGAATTACGAATTGGTATACACCTACTATCCCATGAACGGTATGGCGGATAAATTGTTCCATATCCTGCAATGCGTGGTTGGCGATCAGGTGCAGGCTTTCGATCCTTCCGAAGTGAGCCAGACGCGCTGGTTTACCCTGCCAGAAATCGAGGCGATGATCTCCCAGGGCGCGATCACCGATGGCCCCACCCTGACCGCTTTCCTGCTTCACCAGTACCGGGCCAGCTCACAAAGCCTTCCGCGAGGCAAGTTGTCCATCGACTGAGCGACCCATTATTTATCGACCCCTTACCCATTGACCCTTTTACCCGTATACCCAACAGGAGACCTTGCCGTGCCCGGAAACCCAGATTGGTGGAAAGTCGCCTACTACTGCCTGCTGGCGCGAGAGATCGATTGCCTGGAAGTGGAACAACTCACCCCGCAGGGCAAAGTCAAGTACCAGTTTTCGTCAGGCGGGCATGAACTGGCCCAGGTGCTGCTGGCCCAGGCGCTGGATCACCCCCACGACGCAGCAACCGTTTATTACCGCTCGCGCCCCTTCCTGCTGGCCAGCGGTCTGAGCGCCTGCGAAGCCCTGGCGGCGGGCATGGCCCGCGCTGCCGGCCCCAGCGCCGGGCGAGACGTGGGCGTGATGTTCAACCTGCCGCGGCGCAGCGGCGCCACCGTATTGCCCTCTTCTGGCGACGTCGGCGCACAATACACGCCAGCCGCCGGCTGGGCGCAAGCCATCCTGTACCACCAGCGTGCTTTGAGCGACGCAGCATGGTCCGGGGCGCTGGCCGCCGCTATGGGAGGTGAAGGCAGCACAGCCGCCAACGGCTTTTGGGCGGCGCTCAATATGGCCACCACGCTGCGCCTCCCCATGCTGTTTTGCGTCGAGAACAACCGTTTTGGCATCTCGGTGCCGGTGATGTTCCAGACCCCCGGCGGAGATATCGCCGCCAACCTGGGCAGTTTTGGCAATTTACACATCGTGGACGGCGATGGCACACAGCCAGAGGCCGCCTGGACGGCAATTTCCCAGGCGGTCGAGTATGTGCGCAGCGGCGCCGGACCGTGCCTGCTGCACCTGCACGTCGTGCGCCTGAGCGGCCACACCTTCATCGATGACCAATCCTACAAAACCGCCGAGGTGCGCGCCGCCGAGGCCGAACGGGATCCATTGCCGCGGCTGCAGGCTTTTCTGACGCAAGAAGAAGACGCCTCCGCTAACCAGGCACGCTGGCAGGCGCTGCAGGCCCAGGTAGAATCCGAAATCGAAGCCGCCCGGCAAGAGGCCGAGGTGTTGTCCGAGCCAGACCCGGCCCAGGCCACCCACCACCTGTTCTTCGAAGGCACCCCTCCCTTGCAGGGTGGGCTGCGCTCTTTGGGAGCGCTGCCGCCATTGGGCGATGCGACCCCGCAGCCATCCGGGCCGCGCATCAACCTGGTGGACGCCGTGCGGCGCACCCTGGAAGCCGAGATGCGCGTCAACCCGCGCCTGCTGGTCTTCGGTGAAGACGTGGGCGTGAAGGGCGGCGTGCACGGCGCGACGCTGGATATGCAGGCCCACTTCGGCCCGGAGCGTGTCTTCGACACCTCACTTTCCGAAGATGGCATCATCGGCCGCGCCGCAGGGATGGCCCTGGCCGGTTTACTGCCCGTACCAGAGATCCAGTTCCGCAAATATGCCGACCCCGCCCACGAACAGATCAGCGACCTGGGTACGCTGCGCTGGCGGACGGCCAACCAGTTTGCCGCGCCGCTGGTGATCCGCATCCCGGTGGGGTTCGGCAAGAAGACCGGGGACCCGTGGCACAGCGTGAGCGGCGAGGCCGTTTACGCCCACACCCTGGGCTGGCGCATTGCTTACCCCAGCAACGCCGAGGATGCGGTAGGGCTGCTGCGCACCGCGCTGCGCGGCGATGACCCGACCTTCTTTTTCGAGCACCGCGCCTTGCTGGATACTGCCGAGGGGCGCCGGCCCTACCCCGGCGATCGCTTTTGCCTGCCTTTCGGCAAAGCTGCCCGGCTGACTGACGGCGACGAGCTGACCGTGGTAACCTGGGGAGCCATGGTCACCCGCTGCCTGGAAGCCGCACAGTCTTTCGCCAGCCGGGTGACCGCCTTGGACCTGCGCACGATCATCCCCTGGGATCAAGAAGCCGTGCTGGAAAGCGTGCGCCAGACCGGTAAAGTTCTCATCGTGCACGAAGACACCCTCACCGCCGGTTTTGCTGGCGAGATCATCGCCGTGATTGCCGCGCAGGCGTTCACCTTCCTGGACGCGCCGCCGGAGCGCCTGGCCACACCGGATGCCCCCATCCCGTATCACGTGCCCAGCATGGAAGCAGTGCTGCCTTCGGTAGAGCGCATCCGTTCCCGGATAGAGGCGCTGCTGGCATATTAGCAGCCTGTATCGATCGAAAGCGGCTGTGAAAAGCCGCTCTCTGCCGGCAAGGTCCCAACCTGCCGGGAATGTTGCGAATAAGTTCTTAGAAAAATTGGAGGAAACCGATGTCCGCTCGCGTGATTTCGTTCGAACAGTTCATCCAGGCGCCGCCTTCCCAGGTTTACCGCGCTTTCACCAATGCCTCGGCGCTGCGCGAATGGTTGTGCGACCTGGCCACCGTCGCTCCCCGCCCCGGGGGGCGCATCTACCTGGCGTGGAATTCGGGCTTTTACAGCAGCGGCGAGTACACCGCCGCGGAACCCGACCAACAGGTAGCCTTCACCTGGATGGGGCGTGAGGATCCGGGCCGCAGCCAGGTGTTGGTACAACTGCAAGCCGAGGGTAACGGCACACGCCTGCGCTTGCAGCACACGCTGCCCGAAGAGCAAGAGGTGTGGTCGAAAACCATCACCGAGGTTGAAAAAGGCTGGCCGGAAAGCCTGGAGAACCTGGTATCCGTATTGGAAACCGGCGAAGACCTGCGTTTCACTCGCCGGCCGATGCTGGGCATTTTACTCAGCGATTTCGACGCCGAGCTGGCTGCCCGGCTTGGCGTGCCAGTGAACGCTGGCATCCGCATCGATGATGTCGTCGAGGGCATGGGCGCCCAGGCCGCCGGGCTGCAAAAGAATGACATCATCGTCGAGATCGACGGCCGCCCCATCCAGACGTTTGTCGATATCAACGGCGCCCTGGAAGGCCGCCGGGCCGGCCAGCACCTGAAGGTGACCTTCTATCGCGGCGCCGAACAAAAGATCGTCGACATGGAACTTTCCCGCCGTCCAATGCCGGAACTTCCTCCCACCCCAGAAGGCATCGCCCGAACCCTGCGGGCAGAAATGGAAAAGATACTGGGCGTCCTGGAGCCATTCTGCCAGGAGCTGAGCGAAGAGGAGGCATCCCACAAGCCATCTCCAGACGAGTGGAACATTAAAGAGATCATGGCCCATCTCATTCACAGTGAGCGCTATGCCCAGTTCTTCTTCGTCGAGCTGATCTCCGGCTTCGAGCGCTGGGCGGATGACTTTGGCAGCAATCTCGATGCCCAGGTGCGCGCCACCGTTGCCGCCTATCCCACGCTCGCCGATCTGTTGGGCGAGCTAAAACACGGTTATGCGGAGACCATCGCCCTGTTCGAAAACTTGCCAGACGAAATCGTCCAACGCAAAGATACTTTCCGGCGATTGGCCTATCACGCAGTGGATACACCCTATCACTTCTATACCCACCTCGAACAGATGAAAAAGGCCCGCCCGGCCGCAGGGTAATCCGTCACAATTTTCAACTAAAAATATGCACGCCCGCATTTCCGGCAAACACCGCCCGCTTTTTGCCATATTGGTCATCTTGCTCGTCCTCTCGGCAGTGGACGATTATGCTGGCTGGCGCTTTTTGTTGGCCGGTCTGGCGGCTGCCTGGGGGGTAAGCTACCTGTGGGCGCGCTCGCTGGCCCAGGGGTTAAGCTTCACGCGTGAGATGCGCTTCGGTTGGGCGCAGGTCGGTGACCGCCTGGAACAACGCTTTACCCTGACCAACCGCAGCCCGCTCCCCGCCCTGTGGGTCGAACTGGTGGATCATTCGAATATCCCTGCGCTGCACGCCGGGCTGGCCACCGGTATCGATGGCGACGCCACGACTTCCTGGCGCAACAGCGGCCTGTGCACCCGCCGCGGCCTGTTTACCATCGGACCAACGACCCTGCGCACTTCGGACCCCTTCGGTCTGTATACCGTGGAATTGCACGATCCTCATTCGGTTCAGTTGATGGTCACGCCGCCGGTGGTGCCGTTGCCGCACATCGAAGTGGCTGCCGGCGGGCGGGCCGGGCTGGGTCGCCCGCGCCCCAACGCCCCGGAACGCACAGTGAGCGCTGCAGCAGTCCGCCCATACCTGCCCGGCGACAGCCTGCGCTGGGTCCACTGGCGCACTTCAGCCCGCCGGAACGCTTTACACGTACGCAACTTTGAAACCACCCCTTCCGGTGACTGGTGGATTGTGCTCGATGCCGACCAGCGCGTCCAGGCCGGTGAGGGAGCGCGCTCGACGATCGAACATGGCGCTATCCTGACTGCATCGCTGGCCGATCATGGCCTGCGCCTCAGCCGGGCGGTGGGCCTGGTGGCTTGCGGCGAGCCGCTGGCCTGGCTGCCGCCGCGCCAGGGCGATCCCCAGCGTTGGGCTATTCTGCGCGCCCTGGCGCTGCTCACGCCGGCGCAGCAATCCCTGGCCGGCTTGCTGGCCAGCCTGGGGGGAAACCTGGGCCGCCAGGCCAGCCTGGTGATTCTCACCCCCGACGCCAGTGGTAGCTGGCTGGAAGCGCTCCTGCCGCTTGTCTGGCGGGGCGCGGTGCCCACCGTGCTGTTGCTCGACCCGGCCGCCTTCGGCGGGTCTGGAGAGGCGGCGTCCCTTTCCAGGGCGCTGCTCCACCAGGGCATCCCCTGCTACCGCATTACACCCGACCTGCTGGATCGCCCGGAGGCGCGGCCGGGCCACAGGGGCAAGGAAGAATGGCGCATCTCGCCGCGCGGGCGCGCCATCCGCATCGGCAGTTTGCAGGATGAATCCTGGAGGGCATTGTAATGATTGCAGACGCCCTGCCTCGCTTGCTATCCTGGAGCGTGCGCCGCATCGGAGCGCACACGCTGGTCGGGCTGGGGCTTCTGGCGCTGCTGTTGGGCAGTGCTGCCGCCGGGCTGGATTACCTGGCTCATGGCATGATCGGGCGCTGGCTGGTAGTGAATACGCTGCTGGCCCTGCTGCTGGGCTGGGCGCTGGCCCGCACCTCGCTGCCGGGTTGGCTGGCCGGCAGCCTGGCTGCATTCTGCGGGATCATTGCCGTCGCCACAAGCGTAGCCCGGATGGGATGGCTGCTGTTGCTCTTGCTGGAGACCAGCCTGGAATATGCCGCCGCCGTTCTCACCTGGCGCAGCGGCCAGCCGCTGGCCGATCCCACCCGGCTGATCCTGCTGTTCCAGGACGTTTCACAACGCACCGGAGACCTGGCCGGTAAAGGGGTCTCCTGGATCGCCGGTATTTTGCATGGCGCGTCCGGATACGACGCCCAGGCCGCGGCGCTTGCGTGGAACCTGCTCCTGTGGGGCGCTGCGGTTTGGGCAGCCTGGGCGATGCGGCGGCGTGAACAGCCCCTGGCTGCCTCGCTGCCCGTGCTGGCTCTGTTCGCCGCCGGGCTGGCCTACAGCCGCGGGCAGGTCATCCTGCTGGTGCCGGCGCTCGGCGCTGCGCTGGCCCTGCTGGCCTGGAACCAGTACGGGCAACGCAGCCGCGCCTGGCGCCGCTCCGGGACAGATTACGCCGAAGATATCGCCTTCGATGCCAGCGTATGGTCTGGCATCCTGGCCCTGGGCATTGTCCTGCTGGCCTGGTGGATATCTACCTTTTCTCCGCAGCAGGCGCTGCGCTTCGCCCGCGACCTGATCCAGCCGCGCAGCCCGGCGGTCGACGAACTGGGGCGGGCGCTCGGCCTTCCCGAAGGAGCCGCCGCCACCTCAGCCCGGGTCGCCGGTTATATGCCGCGCCGCCATCTGGTGGGCGCCGGCCCGGAGCTTGGCAAGCAGGTGGTCTTCCTGGCTCGCCTGGTGGGTGCCTCGCCTGGCCCGGCGGAGCGTAATTTCCCCATCTACTGGAAATTAGCGACCTACGACATTTACACCGGGGCCGGTTGGATGGGAGGCGTGGTAGAAGAGGCCGACTATAAAGCCGGGCAGCCCATCTCCCGGACTCCGCCCCTCGCCGCCCGGTGGCTGGACCAGGAAATGCAGTTCATCGACCCGACTGCCACGGGTATCGTGTACATCGGAGAGCTGGAGCGCGTCGACCGCTCCTACCAGGTCTCCTGGCGTCCCACCGGCGAGGTCCCCGACGCCTTCAGCGCCCGACTTCAGCGCCCGCCGCGAAATGGAAAATACCAGGCGCGCACCTTCACCGCCGCCGCCAGCGAAGAGCAACTGCGCGCCGCTGACCAGGCGTTGCCCGCTGAGCTTGCCGGGCGCTACCTGCACTTGCCAACGAGCACACCGCAAAGAGTGCACGACCTTGCCCGAGATATCACCGCCCGTGCCGCCAACCCTTACGACCGGGCGCGGGCTATCGAGACCTATTTGCGCCGCATCCCATACACGCTGGACGTCCCTGCCCCGCCAACCGACCGGGATGCAGTCGACTATTTCCTCTTCGACTTGCAGCGCGGCTACTGCGATTATTACGCCACGGCGATGGTGGTGCTGGCGCGCGCCGCCGGGCTGCCGGCGCGGCTGGTGATCGGCTATGCGCAGGGCAGTTACGACCCGGCCGCTGACCAGTATATCCTCACTGAAGCCGACGCCCATTCCTGGGTCGAAATCTATTTCCCGCAGTACGGCTGGATTACCTTCGAGCCAACCGGCGGGCGCCCGCCGCTGGAACGCCTGCCCTACCCTGAGGCGGCGGAGGCCAGCAACGTTGCCCCCCCGCCGCCTGCCGCGATGCCGGTCATCGAATGGCCGGTCCCGGGTTGGGAAATATGGCTGTTCGCAATCGCATTGCTGTCCGTGCTGGCCTGGTTTGCCTGGGGCAAGCTGGACGCCTGGTGGCTGCGTCGCCAGGCAGGCGCAGTCCAACTGTCGGTGCTCTACCGCCGCCTGCGCCGCCAGGGGCAGCGCCTGGGGGTAGCAGCCTCGCCAGGTGAGACGCCCTACGAGTTCACCGGAGCGCTCACCCAACGGCTCGAATACCGCCTGACGGGGCAATCCCGCTGGCAAGACTTCTGGCGCGCCCGGCTCGCCCCTGCCGGGCGGGAAGCGCGCCGCCTGGTGGAGCTCTACGCCCGGGCAATCTACAGCCAGCACCCGCCTGAGGCCGCGGCACGAACCGAGTCGCTCGGCACATGGAAAAAACTGCGCTGGCGGCTGTGGCTGGCCGGCCTGCAACGTGCGAGGAAGTAACACAGAAGAAAAGCCATTGGAGTGAACAGATGAACAACATGGGATACGATAACCCCTTCGATCGGCCCTCCTGGTGGGCCAGGAATCGCACATGGCTGGCCCTGGCGGGCGGCACGCTGGTCGTGGTCTGTTGCCCGCTGGTGCTTTGCGCTGCAATTATCGCTGGCGCGGTAGGCGCCGGTTTTGCGATGATCCGGCAAGCGGATGTTTACCAGCTCGCCCTGCAGCGGCTGCAGGCAGACCCGCGGGCGCAACAGGCATTGGGCGAACCGATCCAGCCAGGCTGGCTGATCAGCGGGTCGATCAACATGAACGAGGAAGGCGGCTCCGCCGATTATGCCACTTCGGTCTCCGGGCCAGAGGCCTCCGGGATGCTCTATGTGAAAGCCGAAAAGCCGCAGCCCGGCGCCGGGTGGGAGTTCACCCGCCTGGTGCTGGAGGTTAACGGATCAGGGGAGAGCATCGATTTGTTGGCAGGACAGTAATTCAAAAGAGCAACCTCGTTGTCGCTCCTGACAATAAAATAGCAAAGCAACACCCAATCAATCCTGCCTATAGGATTCCCAGGTGCCCAATCCCCAGGCGCCTGCCCTCTGATTACTCAGCAATCGGTCACCCATCACTGAATGCTCGGCACAATCCCTTCCTCCACCAGCCGGAACAGTTCCTCGTGCGCCATGCCCTCAGCCGTGGTTACTACAATCAGGTTCCAGCCGGGGACGACGAAGATCATTTGCCCGCCCCGGCCAAGCGCCATGTAAGCCGCCAGCGATGGATAGGTCCACCACTGGAAGCCGTAACCCCGCCCGGGGGCGTCCGATGGGACGCGTTCCCGGGTGGCCTGCTGCACCCAGGCCGCCGGGACGATCTGCTGCCCGTCCCACTCTCCTTCGTGCAGGTAGAGATAACCCAGCTTGGCCATCTCGCGCGGCGCCAATTGCAGGCCCCACCCGCCAATGGCAACCCCATCGGCGTCCGTTGACCACTGGTAATCGTCGATACCCAGGGGCGTGAACAGGTATTTCTCGGCGAAATCCACCGTAGGCATCCCGCTTTGCTGCTGCACGACCGCCGAGAGCAGGTGCGAACACCCCGAACAGTAATTGAACTGGCTGCCCGGCGCCTCGCGCATGGGCAGGTCCAGCACATATTTCACCCAATCGTCGCTCAAATACATCTCCCGGTAAACCGGGTCGCCCTCCTTCCAATCCAGCCCGGAGGTCATGGTCAGCAGGTTTTCCAGGGTCATCGCCGCTTTGCGCGGGTCGGGGTTGGCAAAGGTTTTACCGGGGAAGAAGCCGAGCACTTTCTGGTCGATCCCGGCGATCATCCCGCCCTCAACCGCCATGCCCACCAGCGTGGCGATGAAACTCTTGGTGCACGAATACAGCTCGTGCCGGCGCCTGGCGTTGTAGCCTCCGAAATAATTCTCGCTGACCAGGTAACCGTTGCGAATGACCAGCAGGCTGTGCAGGTTCAGGCGCTGCTGGCGCACCTGTTCCACCACCTGGGCCAGTTTCTCGCCGTCCATGCCCTGTTCCTCCGGCGAAGAACTGCGCCAGCCGTTCGTAGGCCAGTAGGCCGGCGAGACGCTGGGGCTGGCCGGCAGATCACGGGTGACGTCCGGGGCCAGCGTGCCGCTCGTTACGGCGAGTTGCGGTGTAGCAAGAGCCGCGGTTGGCCCTGGCGCCGCGCCACGGCAGCTCGCAAGCAGCAGCGCCACGACCCATAAGACCCTGTTAAAGTATTTCTGCCATCTTTTCATCGATTGTCCCGATCGAGATATAGATTTTAAGATTCAGCTTCCCTGAAAAAATTCCTGTCTTTATAATGATATTCGTCCACGCCCAGTAAGTCCATCACCCGCTGCGGCTCTTTCTTCACCAGGTTGCGACAGGCACGGTAGGCGATCCAGTAACTGTTCTTATCGCCCGACCGGGCCAGTTCTTCGACAATCGCGAAGACCAGTTCCGGGTTGCGCCGCGCCAGGTCGCTCAGGTTGTTGCCCACCGAGGTGCGCGGGTAGGGATGAGTTTCTCGAAACATCCCGCGCAACACGCTTAACGAATAATCCGGCTGGCGGTTGAGCCACTGGTTGGCCGTCACCGGGCGCAGCGCTTCGGCCACCAGCCGGCGCAGGTTAGGATCGGCGTTCTGCGCAGCCTGCTGCAGCCAGGGCAAGATCGCATCCCGGTTCGGCCCGATCAGCACGCGCAACCCGGCCTGGGCAAACTCACGCACCACCCAGTCCGGGGCGACGGCAACCTGCTCGAAGAAGGGCAGCGCATCGGCCAGGTGTGCCTTGCCGTACTCGCCCATCATGAAGATCACCACGCCCCTCAGCCGGTCATCCTCCGCCAGGCAGGCGTCCAGCGCCAGAGCAGCCTGGCGCACTGCATCGCCATCGCCGCAGGCATCGACCAGCAATTCGCTCAGGCGCTGCATCACCCAGGTGATCCCACGCGAGATGCGTTGCTTTTCCGGGATGGCGGCATAGATCGCCTGCTGCAAAGCGCGCAGCCGCTCCATGGCCTGCCCGCTTCTTCCCTGGGCCAGATCAGATGTGATGTCTCTGGCGGCATCGATTTCCTGAGGGGTGAAGTCATCCGGCATGGTATGATTATACAACCATGGACGATATTTTCTTCGAAGTACACAAAGATTTACCCCGCGAAGGTCCCGGCAGCAACGCCGCCACGCGCCAGGCGCTGACCCTTTTAACCGGCCTGCCTGCTTCCCCGCTCATCCTGGACGTCGGCTGCGGGCCGGGAATGCAGACCCTGGAGCTGGCTCGCGCCACCCGCGGCAAAATCACGGCTGTGGACACCCACCAGCCTTTCCTGGATGAGCTGAACAACCGCGCCCGCCGGGCCGGGCTGGAAAAGCACATTCGTACCGCCAACCAATCCATGTTCGCCCTGGATTTCGCCGAGGCCAGCTTCGACGCCATCTGGTCGGAGGGGGCGATCTACATCATGGGTTTCGAGACCGGGCTGCGCGCCTGGCAGCGCCTGTTGAAACCCGGGGGTTATGTGGTGGTCTCCGAAATTACCTGGCTGCATCCCGAGCCACCCCAGGAAATCCGCGCCTATTGGGAAGCGGAATATCCCGCCATCGGCGGAGTGGAGCGCAACCTGGAGATCGTGCGCGGCGCGGGATACCTGCCAGCAGGCCACTTTACCCTGCCGCCTTCAGGCTGGGTGGACGAATATTATGCCCCACTGGAGGCCCGCCTGGCTTTACTGCGTGAGAAATACCGGCACGACCCGCAGGCCCTGGCGCAGTTGGCCGAACACCAGCGCGAAGTGGACATCTTCCGCCAGTACCACGAATGGTACAGCTATGTTTTCTACGCCATGCAGAAAGCGCAGAGCTGACAGGTTTTAACAGGCGCCCCTGGTTATAAAGAACCCGCCAGGTCTCTTCCCGACAGTCATCAGATCGCCTCTCAGCGCCTGACCAGCGGCAGGAAAATGCTGCTCCATCCAGGCGGCGGGGTCCAGACCAGGGCATCCTGGCGTAGCCAACCGGCCTGGTCACCAGCCTCCACCCGCTGCCAGAAGGCGCCCTTGGCCTGGATGCCGCCGAACTCGTTATAGCGCGAGCCAAGCACGGTGACTTGCGCCCCCGCTGGCAGCCAGCCAGAGGCGGCGTAATTCGTCCCCGGTCCCAGGCGCAGATCGGCCGCCTGGGCGGTAACCGTCGTTTGCCCGGATACGAACAACATCGAGCGGCTTTTCGGCTCGACGGATATCATCATCAAAGCGTTGCCCACCAGAGGTTCCAGCGTTTGCGCAACAGAGGCTGCCGATTTCCGCCCGGCCGCACCCGCCAGGCCATGTGCGTTTCGATCGAAGCGCAACAGCCGCTCTTCTCCTTCGGGCGAGCGCATGCCGCAATTGCGCGTGAAATTGCAATAGGTGTTGTTGACCACCTGACCGAAAATCACCATGGTCGAAGACCCGCCGCTATCTAGGGTAACCGCGTCGGTGGCCTGCAAGGTGTTGCGGACAAAAGAACCCAGTTCAGCGATGCTGATCCCCTCGCTCACTCCCTGGTGCCAGCCATCCACAACAATGAAATAGACGTAACTGGCGTTATAGGCCACTGCGGTACGCGAGTTGGGCACTGCCGCATCGGGATTGCCGTTGTCGATGGTCAACACGCCGCCGGTCAGGAAATGATAATCGCCGCCGGTGGCAGCATACGTCTTGGTCCAGTAAGTCGGCGGGGAGTTGGTGCAATCACTGATCTCCTGCGAGATGCCGATCTCGTCGCCCACCTGCAGTTTGTTGTGCAGGGCGCTGCGCACCACTCCGGTTGCCGAAAGCACCACGTGATCGAAGGGGATCGGCGAATTGCCATGTCCATCGCGTATCCATACCACCTGCCCTACCGCCTGCGCCGGGGAAGGTAGTACCATCGCCGGACGAGACATTTCCACCAGGATTTCCACGCCGCTGCTATCCGTGCCGGTGGCCGCGCCATACTGCGGCGTGTACAACACCAGCTCGTCCGCGCCGCGCAAAGTATTCACCGCGCTGATCTTTTGTGTCTCGCCGTTGCGCAAATCGGTCAGGAACTGGTCACGCGGCGTGTGGAAGACGCATTTGCCAATGAAGGCGCTGCGGTTGAGGTTCCAGGCAAAGCCGGCATCGCCTACGTAGTCACTGAAGCGCTGAGCGTACCAGCCAGATTGAACCTGCCCGCTGAGCGGCGCACCTGTACTTAAGTTAAAGAAGTAGCCGTTAATCGCCGCCACCACCCGGCTGCGGTTTCCCCAGGTCTGCCCCCAATAATTGATCGCCTGGTCGTAGCGAGCGGCCATGTCGCTGATCTTCTCACGCCCGCTGCCCAGGCTGCCCTGGGCGATAGCCGTATCGATAGTCGTCGATGGCTCGCTGCGCGTCATCCGTGTTACGAACAGGTTGATCGGGCGCGGCTGGCTGAGGTGGAAGAGTTGGTAATCGATGCCAGGCGCCAGGACGCTCCACGCATCCGGTGCGGCTACAACGCGCTGAGCCAGGAGCAGCGTCGCCAGGACCACCCACAGACCAATCCATCGTCGCATAGCCCAAATCATAACGGGAAATTCTCTCTCCGGCCAGGAAAGTCGCCCGGCGTAACGCCGGATTATACGAGCTTTTTACTCCAGGGAAATAGCAACGGGCCGCTTGCAACCCCGCGCGGCCCGTCTGATTGTTCTATAAGGCTGGAATCAGCCGTCTGCTACCAGGAGCGCCCGCGATTGCCACCTGGCTTGCGGCCACCCCGGTCCCCACCAAAACTCCGACGGCGATCATCTCCGCCGCCGCCAGGGCCACCGCGTTCCTCACGCGGCCGGGCAATGTTGACTTTGAGCGCCCGCCCATCCACTTCCTTGCCATTGAACAGGCTGATCGCTTTCTCAGCCTCTTCCTGGGTGGTCATTTCCACAAAAGCAAAGCCTTTCGAGCGTCCGGTGTCGCGATCTTTAATGATCTGCACGGACTTCACAACACCCGCTTGCCCGAACATCGTCTGCAAAGCAGCTTCGTTCGTGCTATACGACAGGTTTCCTACGTAGAGTTTGTTATCCATCTCTTCTCCTGAAATTGGGCAACACTGAAAATGAATCGGCGTTGCCAGGGCTGATCGTCTGCCGCCAGTATACGGTTGGGCAGACATACGGTTGATGCATGACTATCGGGGCTTTTTATACACACAGGTCGAAGAGAAGAAACTCGCTCTCTGTTTGCCAATCCGCCTTACTTCATGCATGTTGCAGGGAAATTGTAACACAGGCACGCAGAAATCACCAGACCTCATCCGCCCAATAAAACAATTTAAATTGCGCAGCGTTCCACAGCTGCCAACACATCCTTGATCACCGGTTTTTCTTTGAAGAGCAACACCTCTCCGGGCACGTCGGCCCAGGTCTCCGGCGTGGTATTAACGCTCTGGTAGGCGAGCAAGATCAGATCTCGGCGGCCGGCCTGGCGCAACTTCCACGCCTTGCGCCGTAAATAATCGGGATGCCAGAAACCAGCAATCTCCAACAGCGCCCGCCGCCCGTCTTTCAGATGGGTAAATGAGAAATCCGGGATCATTACCGTATCGCCCACCGGGATCACCTCGTCCTCGCGGACCAGTTGCCATTTGCGCTTTGCCCCGCCGAACTTGGCTTCGAATTCGGCGGCAAAATCGGCTTCCAGGCGGCTGTCATAGGTTGCGCTGGCCGGGTAGTGGCTGCGCAGCGCGCTGTGGTAATCCAGGTGGTAGCGCAACACCTGCGCCGGCCTTTCGCCATCCCCCTGGCCGCGTGGCGGGTGGATATCGGCCTCCATCGTCCACTCACGGCATACCATCAACCCGGGCAAAAATTTGGCCATCTGGAAGCCGTAGCGCAACGTAGATTGGACAAAAGGCGAAATCGGCCCGTCGACGACGACAGCATACCCGCTACCCGGCAGCGGGCGGATGGTATGCATCAGCTTGAACAGTTTGAGGTATTTGAACAGATCCTGGTAACCACCTTTGACCGTGACGCGCATCTCACTGGCCCAGTACAATAACCCACGCGCCAGTTCCAGGTTGTAACGGGCGATCAACTCAACCGGCGACCACTGCGGTCCGGCATCCACCAGAATTTGCTCCTCTTGCAGGTCGGCGTACAACGCCTGCTCAACCTGTTGGACCGTCAACCCGAACTGCCCGGCGGTTTCAGCAACCAGGCGTTCCCGCAAAGGCAGGTGCAGCGTGTCGGCATGGCTCACCACCGGGCCGCGCCCGGCAGCCAGGTGAAATAACGCGGCGCGCAAATCGGCCGGATCCGCCGGCGGCTGGCTGGCAAAACTGGCTGAATCGCTCAACACCTTGGCCATCCCACGGATCACCGGATAATCCAGGCGCGTACCTTCGTAATCGTCCAGCGCGGCTTCCAACTCCCAGCGCGGGCGGTTCAGGTAGGCCCGGAAAAGTTCTAACAGATCACTTGCCGTGCGCAGCACAGCATCTTCCTCGGGTGATACCGGCCGGGTATCGATTCGCTGCCCTCGGACTTGCACCCGGGGACGGATCAGGTCAGCGGTCAGCATGCAGGCTTGACCTCATACTTTGCCTTCCTGCGGCGGCGCGATGAAATCCCTTCCTCCACCGTGCCGCGGGCAATCACTTCATACAGCAGGGCAGTCTTGTTCGCCCGCTTGCGTAAAATCCGCCCCAGGCGTTGGATGTATTCCGCAGCGCTGGCCGAGCCTCCCAGGATGACCGCCACCTTGGCCTCCGGCACGTCAATGCCTTCGTTGAGCACCCGGCTGGTGACAATCGCCCGGTAACTGCCGGCGTTGAAACCACTCAGGATTTCCAGGCGCTCCCTGGCCTTGGTCTGGTGTGTAATAGCAGGAAGCAGGTGCTGGCGCGAAATCTGGTAGACCAGTTCGTTCTGGTCGGTAAAGACGAGCATCTGTTCGGCGCTGTGCTCCTTCAACAGGTCGTCGAGCACTTTCAGCTTGTTTTGCGCGGTGGCGACGATCCGCCGCAAGGTGCGCTCGGCAACTTTGGCGCGCCGCGCCTGGGCATCGTAGGCGCTGCGCCGGGTGTATTCGCCCCACCAACCCGGCCCGTGCGATTCGCGTAACCCGGCCTGGCGCACGAATCCGGTATATTCGGCATAGGCGGCATCGTATGCATCCCGCTCAGCAGGGGTGAGATCGATGCGGATGCGGATCGTGCGGTATTCGGCCAGCTCGCGCCCGCTCAACTCATCCACACTCTTGGCGTAAACCAGCGGGCCGATCAGCTCTTCCAGACGATCGCCCAGGGATGCATACTGCGCAGCAAACATCGGCCCAGCTTGCTCGACAGGTTGCGGGTAGGTGGCTGTCAGGCCCAGGCGATGGGGGGCAGCGCTCATCAGGGCAATCTCTTGCCAGGCCGGGGCAGGCAGGTGATGCACCTCGTCGAATACCACCAGGCCGAACGCGTTCCCCAGCTCGCCGATCGCATTCGATGCGCTGTGATAGGTGCTCACCGTCAGACCGGTCAACTTCTTTTCCAGCCCGTAGAATACGCCGACCTCCGTGCCAGGGAATGCGCTGCCCAGGCAAGCGTACCACTGATGCAGCAGGTCAATGGTCGGTACAATCACCAGGGTGCTGCAAGCAATACGCTGGATGGCCCGCACTGCCAAAAAGGTCTTGCCCGCCCCCGTTGGCAGCACCACACTGCCGCGGGCACTCGCTGCCAGCCAGGCGCCCAGGGCTTCGGATTGGTAAGCGTGGGGCTGGCGCGGGTCGGCCAGTTCCAACTTCAACGCCTTCCAACCAGGGACGGCATCCCGCACGCCGCCTCCGGCCAGCCAGGGGCGCAGCGCAACGTAATGATACGCCGGGCAGCGCGGCTTACTCTTCACCATCTGAAATGGAGCCGGCAGAGAAAGACCAGGGGGAACATCTTCGAGCACCAGGGTGCCACCGTGGAAGCGCAGGTACATGACTCATAGATTTTACCTCGATTCTATTTCAATCCAAACGTCACCCCCACCTCGGCGCGCACCGAGATTTGGCCCAGGCTCACCGGTTCAGCATCACCGCTGGACGCCGCACTTCCGCTCGGGGCAACATTTTGCACGGTATTCTGGGTCCACAGGTTCCGGTCACGCCCGTACCACCAGCCGTTATAGTACGACCAGGTGTTCTCGGAGATGGTCAGCACGCAACCCGTTTCAGTCCCGGCGGACCTGGCAAGCGCCTGGGCTTTTTCTGTTGCAGCTTTCATGGCCAGCTCGCGCGCCTGGTCGCGATACTTGCGCAACTCACTGGTATAAAACTCCACGTTGATCACCTGGTTGGCGCCGGCCTTCAGCGCTGCAGCAATGACCGGGCTGGTCTGGCTCACATCACGCAAGGTGACAGCCACGATATTGTTGATGCGATAGCCCTTGATGTACAGCGAATCGTAACTTTCATAAACCGGCTCGATCACGTACCAGTCGGTAGCGATATCTTTGGGCTGGATGCCAAGCGACTGCAAGGCCTGGATCACCTTGTGGATCGCCTGGGTGTTACTTTCCTGTACTGCATCGGGCGTAGCTCCATTGGATTGCACGCCAAGCTGGATCAACGCCCGGTCGGGAGTTACGTTGACCACGGCAGCGCCGCTCACCTGCACGCTGCGGCCTGCATCGCAGCCCGGCTGAGCAGCCTGGGGCTCGGAAGCCAATTGCACCGCCCGGACATGGCTATCAGGTCGCCCAAAGGCGAACAAGGCCAGCACCAGAGCACCGGTCAAAAGTGTGTTGAGCAATGTGGGAAATGGTTTCATCTCGATCTCCTGAGGCAAATAAGATAGGGGTTGTGAAGCATCGGCTCACAATCCCTATCTTATGCGGTGATCGAGGCAAAAAAGTGTCTGTTTTCAGGCAATTGGCAGGCAGAAGGTGATCACCGTTCCCTGTCCTGGTCCGCTCTGGGCACGGATATTTCCCCCTTGCGCCATCACCAGTGCACGGGCAATCGACAGCCCCAACCCGGCGCCGCCTGTATGCCGGTTGCGTGAGGCATCCACCCGATAAAAACGTTCGAAAATAAACGGCAAATGCTCGGCCGGGATGCCCTCTCCCTGGTCGCTCACCGCACAGCAAATAAACCTTTCCCCACCATCTTCGCCACTCGCCCGCCCGAGTGTCACGGTAACCGTGGAGCCTTCAGCCGTGTGGCGAATGGCGTTATCCAGCAAATTATCGAGCACCTGTGCAACCCGGTCGATGTCCCCCAGGGCCTGGGGAGTGATAGCATCCTCCACGCGCAACGTCACCCGGCGGCGGAGAGCCAATGCAGCGTAATGTTCACAGCGCGCCCGCGCCATCTCCCCTAAATCGAACGGCTGGATATCCAATTTCAAGGCGCCTGCATCGGAGCGGGCAAGCACCAACAGATCATTGACCAGGCGGGTCAGCCGGTCGGTCTCGCGCTGCATCGAGGCCAGCAGCGGCCCACGCCCGGCTGCATCATCCAACGCGCCGTCTTCCAGAGTTTCGATGGTGCCTTTGATCACCGTCAAGGGTGTGCGCAGTTCGTGGGTAATATCAGCGATGAAGGCATTCCGGGCCTGTTCCGACTGGCGCAAGCTGGCGGTCATGGCGTTGAAGTTACGCGCCAGGCTACTCAGTTCGCGGATATTACTCTCGGCCGGGATATGCTGGTTCAAGTCTCCCGCGCTGACCGCCTGGGCAGCGCGGGCAACCACTTCGACCGGCCGGGCCAGGCGGCGGGCGAGCAATGTCCCGGCTGCGCTGGCCAGCAGGATGGCAGCCAGCACAGCCCCGGCCATTTGCCATAACACATTGGACGGCAAACCGGCCGATGGCAGCGGCGTAGCAAGATACACAATGCCCGCCAGCCCACCATCCGCCGTAAGGACAGGCGCCGCGGCATAGAGCACACGGCGATTACCAGCCGAGGCGACTCTACGCACAGCAGTGGCCGGTTCACCCTGCATGGCCTCCTGGATTTCAGAGCGCTGGAGCAATTCCGCCGGGGGAATAAACCCGCTGTTTTCGGCAGCCGGCGCCTGTACAGGCGACTCGCCGGGGGATAGCGGCAAGCCAACGACCACACCACCCTGTTCGCTGAGGATGCGCGTATGGATACCCGGCTGGACGTTGGACGTTTGAAGGTAGGGTTGGGCGACCTCGCCAGGCAAAGGCGCCCCCTGCAACGTGGCTGCGGTCAGCTTCGCCTGGGCCAACAGATTTTCTGCCTGGGTCGCCAGATACATCTGCTCCACCGCCAGCCAGGTCAACACTGCCGCCAGCCCCATACCCAGCAATAGGACAGCCAGAGTGCTCAGAAACAGCCGAGAGCGAAGTGGAGCGCCCATCGGTCGCCACTCGCTCACCGGTTGAGCCGGTAGCCAACGCCGCGCACGGCTTCAATGCTATCCGCCTCGGGCGAGGCGGCGCGCAACTTGGCGCGCAGGCGCTTGATGACACTATCTACCGCGCGAGTATCGCCTACAAAATCATAGCCCCAGGCCTGTTCCAACAAGCGTTCGCGGGGCAATACACGCCCGCCATTGACCAGCAACAGGTGCAGGACGTCGAATTCCAAACGGGTCAGGTCGAGCAAGTCGCCCCCTACGCGGACAATGTGGCCTTCCACATCCAGATGCAAATCGCCGGGACCCTGCAAACCGACCGCTGAGGCGCCCTGTTCACTTTCAGGCTGGGTGCGCCGCAGCACGGCTTTGACCCGCGCCAGCAGTTCACGCAGACTGAAGGGTTTGCAGATGTAATCATCTGCACCAAGCTCCAGGCCGACAACCCGGTCGATCTCCTCGCCCCGGGCGGTGATCATAATGATCGGGATATCGCTGGTCTTGCGCAGTTCCCGGCACACATCCAGGCCATCGATCTCGGGGATCATCAAATCGAGCAGGATCAGGTCTGGAACCGTTTCACGCGCCAGCCTGAGCGCCTGCCGCCCATCCGCAGCCACCAGCACTTCATAATGGGCCTTACGCAGGTTATAGGCCAGCAGGTCGGTAACGGAAGGCTCGTCGTCCACCACGAGGATTTTGGTGCTCATCCTCTATAGCATATCATAGATTTGTGGCAAGCCGGTGTCAGGAATAGGGTAACAATATTCCAGTGCCCCCGGGGTGAGAGGATATTCGCCGGGCAATTCTGAACGAGAATTTAGAAAATGCAATCGGGACGATCCAAAATCTACGTAAGACCCTGCAGGCCAAGGAAACCATGGATGACAGATTCTACCAGGTGCGCAAGAATAGTACATCCTGATGACCGAAAGCGAAAATAGCCATTGCAACGTAATGACGATCTACCTAAAACTTGAGCGCGCCTTCCATCAGCCCCTTGGTGAACCAACGCTGCAAGCTAAAATACACCAGAAGTGGCGGGATAAAACTGATCAGGATAGCCATCGACGCCACCGGGAAGGTCCACTCACCCGAAGCGGGGGAAGGTTTTAACAGTTGAACTCCGATCGACATGGGCATGGATTTCAGTGTTGTGGTAAAGGTGAACGCATATAGATATTCACCCCAAATCGGGACAAAAGTCAGAATCGCCACGGTCACGAGCGAGGGCAATACGAGCGGCATCATGATCTGCCAGTAGATGCGCAGGGTGGAGCAGCCATCTACGAGGGCAGCATCCTCCAGATCTTTTGGAATCGAACCGAATGCGCTCCGCATAATATAGATACTCAAGGAGAGAAACCAACCAGTATAAGCAAACGCCAGACCAGTTGTGGTATCCAACAGATCCATTTTTTGCAAGACTTCATAAAGTCCCGGAATCGACATGCTTTTTGGCAAAAACATGGAGGCGACGATGATCCAAAAAATGATATCCCTACCAGGGAATTTCATCCGGGCAAACACAAAACCGGACAAGGAAGAGATAATCAGAATCAGCAATACAGATACACCGGTAATGATAAAACTGTTGCGATAAAACATGACCAGTTTCGGAAGCATCTCGACGACCAAGTGAGCATTGCTCAGGGTCAACGTAGACGGGAACAACTTCATTGGGATGACATAGGTTTCTTCAACCGGGCGGAAAGCAATGCTGATCAACCACAGCAGGGGTGCCAGGCTGAAAAATGCAACAGCGATTAAAAATAGATGTTTAAAAATGCCCGAGAGACGCCTGCTGACAATCGAGTAAGATAGGTTATTTGAAGAGGCCATGATATTCCCTTAACTTTCCTCGATATGCATCAGCTTCCAGGCGGCAACAGCCGCCAGGGCTGAAAATAAACCCAGAATAATAAACCAGGTACTCCCATAGCCCATATTCCAGTTGCCATCTCGGAAACTGATGTAATAGGCCTGCAACCCATACGTCATCGTGGACCTGACCGGAGAACCTTGCGTCATAACCAGGGGTTCCTCTACCATTCCCAGCACCTGTAAGCGCAGAGTCAGGATAATCAGGAAGGTTGGGATCAGTAGTGGCAGTTCGATGAAACGCACCAGTTGCCACTCACTGGCGCCATCAATGCGAGCTGCTTCACGGATTTCATTGGATATGCTCCCCAATCCAACCAGAAATAAAAGCATGGTAACACCCATCAAGCGCCAGACACTCATAAAAGCCAGTGATGCCAGCGCAGTGGATGGATCATTGAGCCATCTTGTCCACGGCCAGGGAATTCCTAAGTTCCAGATGATGGTGTTCAAGACGCCCCAGGTAGGGTCGAAAATCCACGTCCAGACGATAAAAATGATCCCAGCCGGCAGCACCACTGGCAGATAAAAAATAGTGCGATATAGCGTAGCCAGCCGGACTCTGGCAACCCGATCGAGGGCCAAGGCCACCAAAAATGCCAGCAGGGTGCTGGCCGGGACATACATCAGGAAGAATTTGACGGTTACCCAGGTAGTTTCTGTAACGCGGGGGTCCCGTAGCCATTGGATAATGTTGCCCAGCCCTATATATTGAACCCGGTCGGGGCGCAAGAACTCGTAACGCATGAACACAAATTGGAAAGTGCGAAGACTGGGGTAGAGAACGAAAACGCAATAAAAAAACAGCAATGGAAGCAACAGGAGATAAGCAAGTTTGCCTTTCCAGATTTTTCCCAGGATACTTCCGGCAAATCTTGAACGATGGGTGGCAACTGGTTTGGCGTCCGTTATATCCATAGGTTCTCCACTGTATCCTTGAGCGCAGAAGTGGGCTTATACATCACACGCTATCCTGTTGTACTGGTAAAAAGGTTTCCTCCAGAGGCAAATTTTAGTATGCCTCTGGAGGTAGCAGATCAAATCATCAGGACTGGATTGTCCATGTGCGGGAAAGGCTACTTCATTTTTTCCAGTTCTTCCTTAAAGCGGGCTACGATGTTTGCCTGGGTTTGCTCAGGGGATTGGCCCGTCAGTAGCATCTTCTCCAATTCCTCGCCCAGGACGGGCTGTTCAAAGGAGAGATAATATTCGTTGGAAGGGATCGGCTGAGAGGTCTCGAGCAAACTGATCAAGCCGGGAGCCCAGCCGGGTAGCTTATTCTGAGCCTTGTAGTTCTCAGCCACAGACTTGAAAGGTACAATCTTGTAGTTTTCCAGGTAAGAAATATCAATCATCGGCTGAGTATGAAGGATTTCCTTGATGAAGGTAATCGCCGCATCTTTGTTGTCCGAGTATTTCGGGATGACAGCCCCAGCGGTCCAGAAGATCGTGTTTTCACGCGTACCCTTCGGGAAACTGACCATCTTGACATCGTCAGCAGGCACTTTGGCTTGAATGGCCCGCAGCACCTGAGCTTGCCAGTAAGTCATCATCACCACACCGTTTGCCTGGAAGGTCTTGGATGAACCCAGGGCATCGGCAGAATTGGCTGGCATATAGGGATACAGGTCTTTCATTAGCTGGAGGGTCTTAAGCGTTGGCTCGCCTTCCATATTAAGCACGCCTTCCGGTGTATACATCTGGTCGGTGAACGTGCCTAAGATGGGCATAAACAAGCGGTGCGAGAATTTCCAGTCGCCGCCGAAGCAACTGACCTTATCCCCCATTTTTGCCTTTACTTGCTCACAAACCTTCAGGATTTCATCCCAGCTTTGAGGAGGAACGTCGCTTCCTGTAACTTCCTTCAGCATTGAAGACCGGTAGATTAAACCAAAAACATCCGACCAGAACGGATAGGTATAGATCTTATTGTCGCCGGTGTACTTGATTTCCTTTTGCACCCCGCCGTAGACATCATCCCAGGTTTCCTTCGGGAAATAGTCGTCCAACGGCTCGAGCAAACCCAGCTTGGCCAGAAAACTGGGCTCGATGAAGGGTGTGGGGCCAAAGATGACGTCGTACGGCGCCTTTTGCTGTTGTGCTTCCAACTGGAGTTTTTGAGTCAGGGCTGCATACGCTTGCTCTTCCGCGGGGAGGGTCAAGAATTCATATTTAAAATCGGGATGGGTAGCCTGGTAATCCTTGAGAGCCTGCTCGAGCGGAAACCATTGGATATATTGTGCATAGAGCGCTACGCGCAATGGCTTACCTTCTGCTGGCGCGGCCGGTTGCGCTGCAGCCGGTGCAGCAGGTGCTTCTGTCGCGGCTGGCTGAACGGGCGCTGGCGTAGCAGGTTTTGCGCAGCCAGCAACCGTCAAAAGAACGATTGCGAGCAGAAGTTGCACGATCTTCGAAACTGTGGTTTTGGTCATTAGATTCTCCTCCAAAAGGCAAGTCGGTATACTAAGAATCAAGCGGTTGAGATTGTAGTACATCGAGCAAGTATTCTTATTTTCCAGGCCTCCTCTCTGGGAAACCCATGTTAATTTGAAAGCCGTTAAGGGAGTGGTAACCGCATAGACCGGCTTTCTTGTACAGATTGATCGATTGCCAGCAGGGCTTCATGTACGTTCATCGTACTCGACAGACTGATGTCTGTGTCTCTATCATTCTCGATGCAAGTGATAAGATGGTCTAAGCCGGGTGCAAACGGGTGATCCATTACTGAACCACTGGTAGGCAGGTGCGTGGGAATAGAGACATAATCGGTTTGGCCAGAAAACATATGGGACCAGAGGCGGTCGTCGCGCAGCGTACCTTTATCTCCCATCACCGTAACGTCGAAAGCGTATGGCATGATGCAACCCATACTGGCAGACACTCGACCGATGGCGCCACTTTCAAAACGTACAATGGCTTCCACCGTATGTGGATACTCGTACCACTCTTTCCCGATGCCTTGAGTACCGAAAGCAGAGACTTCCACAATGTCTGAATTCACCAGCCAACGCGCCGCATCCAGGGCGTGGCAACCACCCATCAGGAAAACACTGCCAGCTATCGTTTTAGTGGTCATCCAGTGGCCAGGGACAGCTCGAGGGGTGCTATGCCAATAGCAGGTTTCGACCATAAACACCTTGCCCACCGCGCCATCCGTGATCAGTTTTTTTGCCATGCGCAAATAGGCGTTCCAGCGAAGGACAAAAGAAACCTGAGTCTTGACTCCAGATTCCTTAACCGCATGTTGCAGGGCGTGCAGCTCTTCCAGGTTTAATGCAACCGGTTTTTCGATCAGGAGATGTTTTCCCGCCTGAGCGGAAAGAGCCGCCTGATGGGCATGGAGGTTGTTGGGGGTACAGACAAGGACGATTTCGATCTCGGGATCAGCTAACATCTGGTCGAGATCGGTAAAGATCTTGCATTGGATACCAGTTTCCGCAGCTAATGCCCTACCCTGTTCAGGGTCATTGGTGCACATCGCTACTAGCCTGGCTTTGCTGTTCGATAGAACAGCGAATACGTGGGCACGAGCATTATTCCCGGTTCCGATTATGGCAATACCATGTGTGTTCACTACGAAACCTGTCAGATTCCTGTTGAAAGAAAGAAGCGCCCAAATATGCAGTTGTACAAGTGATTATTACTATGCTATCGATCTAATAGTAGCATAAAACATATATCTTTGTCAATCAGATATTGCGAAATAGTTCAAAAATCCAGGCAAATTATTCAGATAATTGCGCAGTAATGCACAATTTTGGAACAATTACGCACAGCTCTGATATAATTTAATCGAGTTCGAGGAGATTATATGTCGGGCGAACAATTTTTTAATCATTTTGAAGCTTTTGCTCGGATGCCCATTATTGATGGTCACCTACACGTTTGGAAAGGATTCCAACCTCAACAAATATGGGATACACTAGACCTGGCTGGAGTACAACGCTGCAATGCCCTATCCCTGAACAATTTCGAAATAGGGGGGACTCTAAATGGTGAAGCATTATCTTTCAAGAGCGTGTCGAATGGAAGAGCATATGCATTCGGGTCGCTAGATTATACCCGTCACTTGCGAGGCGAAAAAATTAAACCCGAAGACCTGGTCCAACAAGCACAACTCATCAAGGAGATGGGGTTCGACGGGATCAAGATGTGGGAAGGGAAGCCGCTGGGTTACATCGTGTTACCTGACCGGCTAGATGGCCAATTCTTTGAGCCATTTTTTGCCTGGATGGAGGAGCAGGGTTTTCCGATTATCTTACACCTGGCAGATGCGCCTCGTTTTTGGGATCCGGCGCGCAAAGGCCTGGATCCCTGGTCGTATGCGGAGCCACCGTATCCATCCAGACAAGCCATGTACGCTGAGATGGAGGTTGTTCTGGATCGCCACCCACACCTCAAGTTAATCCTGGCTCACTTCTTATTCCTGTGGGGCGAGTTGCATGAAGCCCGCCGGATATTGGATGCTTACCCATCCATTGCTTTCGACCTGACACCCGGTGTTCACGGCTACACCCAGTTGAGCCAGGATATAGCTGCTTCGCGCCAGTTTTTTCTCGATTTCCAGGATCGACTGATCTACGGAACAGATATCGGCGCCTTGCCTTTGCTTGATCCAACTATACCTTTTGATGTAAGCCGTGAGGCAGGACAGCCCTGGTTGGTAAGATCTTTCCTGGAATCCAACTGGGATATCCCGTTCCCTGGACAGATTGGGATTGTAAGAGCCGGGATGTCAAATGACCGGCTGCGGGGAATCGCCTTGCCTGCCACTGCTTTGGAAAAAATCTATCGGGTGAATTTCGAACAGTTCGTTGGAGCGACCCCGATACACCTATAACACACAATTGATCATTTAGGGGTAAATGGAGCACGGTAGAACAGTAAATACGCTAATATTCTTACCAATTGCGCACAATTTTGCTTGACATTTTTATATTATTTGCTATGATCTTACTAAGAACTAATCCGATAAAATTGATAGCACCTGATGGCTGTTTTAAGGAAGTCGCTCATGAATCCTAGAGATAAACAAATCTTCGAACTCCTCTGCCGCCATGGTGAGATTTCCGTCCAGCGCCTCAGTGATATTTTGCAGGTTTCCCCTTCCACTATAAACCGTTACTTAAGCGCTCTCAGCAATCATCCCTTTATCCGCAGGACCCATGGGGGCGTTGCGCTCTCGAGTGTGCTACCGTATGGTTCGTTACCTGTCGCCTTACCCGTCACAGACGATGCAGAGGCGCGGGCGGTCGCTTACCGGGCCGCGCAGTTGGTCGAACCAGGAGATGTGATTGGTTTGAGCGGTGGACGGATGTGCACTGAGCTGGCTTTAAACCTTCGTTTTCTTGAAAACATCACTATTGTTACCAACGCGGTCAACATTGCCTGTGAGCTGGTCGGTCTGCCGGGTATCAAGGTAATGGTTTGCGGCGGGGTAGTAGATCACGGTTCCTTTGAGCTGGTGGGGCAGTTGGTAGACAGAACGCTGGAAGGAATTTTTATCCATAAATTCTTTGTTGGGACTGATGGCCTGACGGTTGAGAATGGTCTGACCAACCGCAGTGAGGCCGAGGCGGAAGCCGCCCGAAAATTTGCGGCGCATGCCGGGCAAACCATCGTCCTTTCTGATCATCATAAATTCAGACGATCAAATCTTGCCCAGGTAATGCCTGCACACAAAATTTCAACGATCATCACAACCGATAAAACGCCCGCTGAAGTGCTACGTGGATTTTCCGAGTTGGGAGTAGAAATCCTGCTTATATCCAATATTTAGACGGAGCGATCGGATCCGGCAAGAAGAAGCAGGAGAAACTTTTATCGCACCATATGGTGGCTTACGCCATTATCATGAGTTTCAATGCGGCCCGAGTAATATGGTATCACCCCATATAATCGTGGGTGATAGATAGACATTGACAAATACGGGGT
>CAZQQJ010000030.1:0-93807 GCA_964595435.1 uncultured Anaerolinea sp.
GCTAATCGTTCACTTCTTGACTATCTCATCACTGGGAATGAGGGACACTACCAAATATTCTTCAAGTTCTACAAAACTCTCGTCGGGGCGAGCGTTGGAATCGGTGAAAGGCGCCATAAACTGCTGCCAGCGCAGATTTACTTCGGTCGCAGCCATTTTTGCCTGGGCAGCGACCAGGCTCTCTTCGGTTTCAAAGTAGCCGAATATAAGCCCATCGGGGCGCGAAAATAATGAATAATTATGCCAACCAGCTTCACGCAGTGCATCTAGCATTTCAGGCCAGACATCCTTGTGATGTTCTTTATACTCTGTGAGACGTTCCTGTCGGATTTTGAACTGAAAACCTACTCGTTTCATGGGGTTCCTTTTGATTTCCCCGCGCCTCAACCCCTCTTCCGAAGGAGAGGGGTTGAGCGGGGCGGATCTAGCGGCTTACCAGTTGAAGTTGTCGATGTTGTCTTTGTTGTAGATAAACGGCGGGCCGAGCAGAATGTTCAGGCCAAGGTCAGGATCGTCATTGACGGTGTATTCGCCGAGGCGACCGGCTTTAAATTTATCACCAGCCGCTCCCTTGATTTCACCCTTGGCAAGCGCATTGAGTACGTAGATTGAGAGATAGCCAAGGTCAGCGGGGTTCCACAGAGCGAACTCAGGGGAAGCGCCGTTTTTGACGTATTCGCGCATCTGGTTGGGAGTGCCGAGGCCAGTGACGAGTACTTTGCCAATCAGGCCAGCGTCGGTGACGGCGCGAGCAGAGGCAGCGATACCAACGGTGGTTGGGGCGATGATGACCTTCAGATCAGGGTACTTCTTGAACAGTGCCTGGGCTTCATTGTAGCTCTTGGTGTCATCGTCATCACCATAAACGACGTCAACCAGTTCGAGCTTGGAATATTCCGGCTTCTTGACTTCTTCTTTCATGACCTCGATCCAGGCGTTCTGGTTCGGGGCAGTGGAGGTGGCGCTCAGAATGGCGATTTTACCGCCATCCGGTCCGGTCAGGTCGAGGGCCATCTTGATTTCAATTGCACCGATGTCATGCAACACGGCCTGATTGATGTGCAGAACGCGTCCGTCTTTGCCGATGGCAGAGTCCCAGGAAACAACCGGAATGCCGGCAGCAATGGCGTCTTTACCGGTCGGGACCAGCGCATCCGAATCGTCGGCGGAGATGGCAAGGCCGTTGACTTTCTGGGCGATCAGGGAATTGATCAATTGGATCTGCTGAGTTGCATCTGCGGTGGCCGGACCCTGATACAGAACGGTCACGCCCAGTTCTTTGGCGGCTTCCTGGGCGCCATTGTTGGCTGTGTCAAAGTACGGATTGCCGAGGTTCTTGGGGACCAGTACGAAGGTCAACGGGCCAGCGGCGGGGGCCTCAGTGGCGGCAGGTTGGGCAGGAGCTTGAGTCGCGGCGGGCTGGGCGGGAGCCTGGGTTGCTGGTGGGGCTCCGCAGGCACTCAGTACGATGCTGAGTGCTATGAGGGAGGCCAGAACAAAGTAGAACGAGCGATGTTTCATAACTTTCTCCTTTCAGAAATTGGGTGGGTGGCTCAAGTCAACAGGCAGGCGCCTGGAACTTGCTACGAATGCGCCCCAGTTAGCCAGAAGACAATACCGAGGCGCGCGACCAGAAAAAGAAGAGAATGAATAGCCCAAAGATGACAATGAGGGCAAACACCGAAAAAAGTGACTGCCGATTGATTTTTCTGCTGGTCAACGTAATGCTTCGGGCGATGTTGGGCAGCAAGATCGAAAGGATCAGCAGCAAACCGATCATCATGCCCTGGACCTGTCCCTGGATATTGAGCAAACCCATGCCGAAACGCATCAGCCCGATCAACATAAGCGACAGCACCGCTCCGCCCATTGTGCCGGTCCCACCATTGATGTCCACGCCGCCAAGGACTGCGGCAGTGATCACTGATAGTTCCAACCCGGTACCGATGTCGGGGCGGGTGCTGCCGAAGCGGGCCGCCAGTACCAATCCGGCCAGCGCGGCCATAAAACCGGAGACTGTAAACAGGATAATCTTGATACGCGCCACGGGTACACCGGAGTAAAGCGAGGCGTTTTCGTTATTGCCAATGGAAAAAACAAAGCGCCCAACGGTAGTTCGGTGTAGCACCAATCCGAAAATGATCGCCAGGATGGCAAATAGCGCTACTGAGAAAGGGATCAGCGTTCCAGGAAGTTTTCCCTGCCCGATATAGGTGAATGCTTCGGGGTAGCCGCGTGCTGCCTGGTCACCAAGCAAAACGTAAGCTACACCCCGATAAAAGGCGTAGGTCCCCAGTGTTACCACCAACGGGGGGAGCTTAACACGTGCTACCAGCACGCCATTCAAAAATCCGGCCAGCGCACCGAGTACCAGTGCCGACAGAGCTGCCAGCCAGATGTTGACTCCATGCATAAACAGCCAGCCCATGAACGAGGCGCACATTCCCAGGTTGGAAGCTACAGACAGGTCGATTCCGCCGATAATAATGATAAAGACCATCGGCAGCATCATCAGCCCCATTTCCATGAAGTCCGATGAGGTACGTGAAATGTTTCGCGCATCCCAAAAGTAAGGTGAGAGACGGCTGTTAGCCATTACAACCACAGCAATCAATGTCACCAAAAGCCATTCCCAGCGCAGGAAATTTGCGATGAACGAGCGACGGGGCGCAGATTGATTGATCAGCGTGGCAGATTGAGTTTCGACGACAGGAGAATTGGGCTGGATCATTTATGTCTCCTCTGCGCGCTCTGTAAGATCAGGTTATCGGTTACCACGGCGACCAAAATCAGCAAGCCTTGCGCCGCCAACTGCCAGAATGGTGAAATGCGCATCAACGGCAGCGCGTTTTCGATGATGCCGAGCAACAAAGCTCCTAACAATACACCAGGGACTGTGCCGACGCCACCGCTGATGCTGACGCCGCCCACCACCGATGCGGCCACCGTCTGGAGCTCAAACCCCAGGGCAGTATTGGTCTGTGCCGATTCAAAGCGAGATGCCCATAGCACTGCTGCCAACCCGCAGGCAATGCCACTGAGCAGGTAGACCAGGAAAATGATACGCTGCTTGCGGATGCCTGCCACCTGTGCAGCATCCGGGTTGCTGCCGACGGCAAAAATATCGCGTCCGGTGCGGGTGTGGTTCAGGAAAATGTAGACCACCACCGCGAAAAGTACCGCAATAATGACCATGTTGGGTAATCCCAACGGTGTCCCTTTTGAAAGAACCTTGAAGGCCTGTGGCAGCTCAAAGGAATTGATCCAGGTCCCCTGGCTGTAGTAGAACACCATGCCGCGATAAATGCTCAGCGTTCCAAGCGTGGCAATAATCGGTGGAACTTTTCCATAACTGATGATCAGACCATTGAAAACCCCGAGCACGGCGCCCAGGCTGATACCCAGAAAAACAGCTCCAATCACCGGAAAATCCGGGTTTTGCTTCATCAAGAAGGCCACCATCATTGCTACCAAACCGATCATTGAACTGACCGACAGATCGATTCCGTGAGTGATGATGACCATCGTCTGCGCCAGCGCCACAATGGATAAAATTGAAATATTGAGCAAAATATCTTTGGCGTTCTCGACTGTAAAAAATGCCGGAGCGCGAAACGCAACCAGTACAGCCAAAATCAGAATAAAAACACCGATTCCGGCTTCGCGGTAACGTGTAAATGACCAAAGTATGTTGGAGCGAGAGGCAGGCTGGGTCTGGGCACTCACATTACACTTCCTGTGGTCACCGCCTGTGTGGCAGCGGAAATAATTTTTTCCTGTGTGGCCTCGGCGCGGGTGAAGTGACCAGTTATATGTCCCTCGTGCATTACGATCACACGATCGCTCATCCCCAACACCTCGGGCAGTTCCGACGAAATCATTAAAATTGCTATGCCTTCGGCGGCCAGCTTGCTCATCAGCGCGTGGACGGCGGCTTTCGTGCCCACGTCGATGCCGCGCGTCGGCTCATCTAAAATCAAAATCCGTGGTTTGGTCGATAGCCACTTGGCCAGCACAATTTTTTGCTGGTTGCCGCCCGAAAGTTCGCGTGCCTTCTGCCAGATATTGTTGGCGCGCACTTCCATCTGCCTCGCCGCGCTGAACGCTGCCGTGCGCTCCAATTTGTCGCGCAGCCAGCCGTGGCTGGCGTATTCTCTCAGCGTGGGCAAGCTGATATTGGCAGTAATCGTCATCGGAGGAATCAGTCCGTGTTGTTGCCGGTCCTCAGGGACATATGCCAGTCCCAGGCCGATTGCTTGCTGGGGCGACGTCACGCGGACCTCTTGCCCCTCGATCTGTATCTTGCCGGAGGTCGGCGGTTCTACCCCGAAAATGGCCCGCGCCACATCCGTGCGACCTGCTCCGACCAGGCCGGCCATACCGAGGATTTCCCCCTTATGCAATTCGAAACTGATATTCTTGAAAACTCCCGCCCTTGACAGGTTCTCCACTTTCAAGATAACTTCGCCTGCTTTTACATCTTGCTTGGGGAACAGGTTCGAAATCGTACGTCCGACCATCAGGCGGATCAGGTCATCGCGAGTGACGTCTTTCAGCGGGCGGGTGTCTACGTAAGCACCGTCTCGTAAAACTGTGACTCGATCGGCCAGCTCGAACAACTCCTCCAGCCGGTGAGAGATGAAAATGATGGCGGTGCCATCATCTCGCAGGCGCCGTACCAGCCGGAACAAATCGGCCACTTCGGTTAGCGTCAGCGATGAGGTGGGTTCATCCATGATTAGAATGCGCGCATTAATCGAAAAAGCCCGTGCAATCTCAACCATTTGCTGTTGCGCAATACTCAGACTGCGAGCTTTCTGCCTTAAATTGAGATGCACGCCCAGCGATTCGAGCAATTTCCCAGCCTCGTCATAAAGCTTTTGCCAATCGATGCGCCCGCTGCGCTTGGTAGGCTGGCGACCGACAAAAATATTCTCGGCCACGTCCAGGTCGGGAAACAGGCTGAGTTCCTGATAAATTGCTGCAATTCCGGCCTGGTGTGATTCGCGCGAGTCATGGAAGTGGACTGGCGCACCGTTCAACAGAATCTCGCCGCCATCCGGTTGGTGAATCCCGGTGACCACCTTCACCAGTGTGGATTTCCCTGCGCCATTCTCGCCCAACAGGGCATGCACTTCACCCGGTTTCAAGGCAAACGAAACCTCGTGCAGCACTTCCACGCCTGCAAAGCGTTTGGTGATATCTCTCAATTCCAGAATAACATCACTCACGAGAAAAGCCCCTTTCCTGAACTTTCATTCTTTGCATATCATAAAGATATGTGCAGAGGTTTATTCACCATAGTACTTTGCAATGTTGTTGGCATCGATAAATACATGCTCGATATGAACTGCTGGAAGCACAGGTTCGCCATTCAAAATCTGAATAGAGACACCCAATAATTTTTCCCCATATCTCTCAGGCCAATAGGCCGTCGAGCCAATAATTCGTGAACCTGGCTGGCGCAACTCCTGGCGGACTCGCCTGTCGGCGCCCTGTCCGACAATGACCACATCTGAAACGCGGTTTAATGCCCGGCAAGCTTCCAGTGCTCCGATAGCTGCATCGTCATTAAAGCACAGTACAACCAGCCTATGTTCGTTCTGGAATCGAAGCAAGGTTTCTTCCATCGCCGCCTGGCTGACTTCCATCAGATTTCCGCTGTCTAAAACAATGCATTTTTCCGCCGGGACCATGCCAAGAACGGATTGAAAGCTATCTAATTGCCCCTGAATACGCGAGGCCGGTAGGGCGCCGGCCCGCTTTTCCTCGAAGACAATCAAGCGGTCGAATTGGCTGTGCCAGTTTTTCTGCACCCATTGACCGATGGCGAGGCCAGCCAATTGACCAGCGCGGTAATTATCCACGCCGAAAAAGGTGGCACCGACCATAGGAATATCGACGGCGATTACCGGTATACCAGCATCCTTAAAACGACTCATGATACGGTTTCCGGTAGCTTCATCTATCTGATATTCAATGATCAGATCGAGATTCTGAGCTAACAGCCGGTCAGCAACCTGCAAGGCAATCTCTGGGTCGAGCTGATTGTCAGCCAGCACCAGGTCGATATTACCCGCCTCTGTAGCAGCGCGCTCCAGGCCGCGGCGCACGTCGACTGCGAAAGGCAACTGTTCACTCTGGTTGGCGAAACCAATGCGATAGTGCCGCGCTTCCTGGCTGCAGGGGGTGAAACTGGATGCGTTGTCTTCGGCGCAGACAGTGAAGCTCAGGCATGTCCGGCGAAGGCGGGTGATCCATTCCTGGCTCAAGCCGCAGTCGGTATACAGGTGAGCGATCTGCTCGAATTGGGCAAAGGAGGTCAGGTCCACTTTGCCGAATTTGCTTGAATCGACCAGGGCAATCACCCTGCTGGCCGATTGAATCGCCTTGCTTTTCAACTCGGCCTCGGCGATGTGCACTTCGGTCAGGCCGGTTTCGGGGGTGATTCCGCTGCATGAGACGAAAGCGGTTTTGATGTGCAAGTCTTCGATGAATTGAGCGCCTATCGAGCCAGTGATGGATGAGCCTTCGAGGTTGAGCACGCCGCCCAGTAAGATCACCGTATTGGTGGGATTCTGTGCCAGGATGCGGGCGGTTTCGATGCCGTTGGTGACCACGCGCAGCTTGCGCCGGCCCTGTAAGAATTGGGCAATGGCATAAACGGTGCTGCTGGCGTCAAGCAAGATCGAATCGCCATCTTCGACCAGTTCGGCTGCCCAGCGAGCGATCATTTTTTTTGCCGCGGCGTTCTTTTGGGCGCGAGCAGAGAACGAAGGGGAGAAAGATGGTGCAGCCTGGGGTGGCTCATCGACGACGGCACCACCGCGCACACGCCGGATATGGCCTTCGGCATTCAGGGCGTTCAGATCGTTGCGCACGGTGCCTTGAGAAACACCGAGGCCTTGAGCTAACTCAGGAACTCGCAGTCCAGGTTGCGTTCGCAGCAATTCAATGAGGCGCTTGCGTCGTTCCAGGGTGATCAAGTTGCCACTCGTTCGTAGAACAGGTTAGCGGAATTTGTTGAAATTTGTTGGAAATTACAAAATCATTATAGCAATTTTGTTGAAATTTGTCAATTAGGGAAGCCAAACATTAATATTAAAAGATCGAGAGCGGATCCAGGTGAGCCGCTCTCGATCTTTTAAGGGTCTGGTCTACCACTCAAATTCGTCGGAAGTATCCGGTAGTTCGGTCACTTCGTCGATCTCGCCGTCATTGCCTCTGTCGATTTCGGCTTGCATTGGCTGGCCATTGGCGAGCCAGCTCTGGTATTGCAAGTAGATCGAAGTGTTCGGATCCAACAACAGATCGGAGGTGCCAAAAGCTGAGAAGTCTTCGTTATCGATGCGCAGGGCATACACATCGTATTTGCCTGGATCGGTGTTCTGATCCGAGTCGAGCACAAACTCTCCGGTATCCAGGTTGACGCCGACATTGAGGGTATCTTCAGCGCCGGTCACTTCGGTACCTTGAACGATGAATGCGTAGGCAACATCTTCTTTCTCAACGCCAATCGAAACGATCGGTGTTTCGATGTAATCTGTCTGATACACCAGGCCGTGGAAGTTTTCGGCTGAAGCGATCGCAACGATATCCACCTCGTCGGGCTCGATCCAGATATCTTCGATGTCGATAAAGAAACCAGGGCCGATCACTGACACGGTCGCTGTGACAGGTTCTGTGACCTTGCTGCCCAAAACGGAGATGGCGAAGGCCGTGCCCGCCGGGATGCGGTAAACGGGTTCGTAGTCGGAGGCCCAGGGGTCCATGCCGAAACGGAAAGTGTCAATTTCAGCATCGTCGATCTCATTAACAAGTTTGCCATCCAGGTAGCCCACATTTTTACCGTTCTCGTCAGTGATGAGCAAATCGGCGCTGCCATCCAGATAGATTTCATAGACCTCGGGGGCGGCCAGGTTGCGCGAACCGCCGATGGTGCCGCCGCGTCCTTTGCAAAAGGTGCACTCTTGTTCCCGCAAACGGGGAGTGATGGCGACCACTTCCAGGGTATCCGTGGAGTCATCACCTTCATAAAGCGCTTCGGCCTCATCGGGGTTGGTGGATGCCTGGTAAGACCAGGTATTGGCTACGGTGTCGATGTGCAGGCGGCGGGTTTCGTCCGGCCAGTTATTGTCGTAGACGAGGATATCGTATTTGCCATTGCCCTTATTCTCCAGTCCAATGGGGGTGATGGCGTGGCCGCCACTTCCATCGGGCTGATAGATACCAAGCACCCACCATTCGGGAGCGTTTGCCCCCAGGCGGATGGCTTCTAATAACGTATTGACGACTTCACGGGGTGATTCGTCTACTTTGATACGGCTGCCCGGATCGGTGGATTGGGTGACCCACCAGTAAGCGATCTCGCGCTGCAAGGCTTTGTTATTGGAGGGCAGGTCGTTGACCCTGGCTGAACCGAACTGGCCCGGCTCAATCTGATTGTAGTAAAAAAGCTGGCTTAGCACGGCCATTCCTTCACAGTGACCGCCATCCATGGCGCTGTTGGCTTCTTCCATCCACTGCCGGGCAGCCGGCTTGAGGGTACATTTGCCGTCTTTCAGACTGGCGCAAACCCGGTCACCGAATAAGCGGCGCATTTCCACAGGGGTAAGATTGACAGTACCCCGCTCGTTGCCATAATTGGCGAAGCCGAAGCCGTCGATCTCGGGGCGGAAGCCGCTATCGAAGAGATTGCTATCCTGGCTGGGGGGTGGGGATACGACCGCGGCCGCTTCACCGGCTGGCGTAAAGCTCTCGACGATCTGGCGCCAGCTTTCAGCAACGCCGTCCAGGTCAGGAGTGAGCAACGTCATCGCATTGAGGGATCGTCCTGACTGGCGCAAGAACAGGGCCCCGCCTTTCTGGCCGGACTGGTTGGCCGGCATGGTGAAGTAGACGATGTAGCCTGAATTGACTTGTTCGGGATCACCTGCGGTTATTTTGAAGCTTTTAGCCCAATCGGTTTGCACCAAAACCACGTCAAGCACTTCGTTCGCCAGGTCAAGCATGGTTTCCTGGTTCAGGTCGCCATCCAGCTCGAAGATGGTAATATCGACGATGTTGTTCGCTTCATCGTAAAAGGTGACGTAGTTGTCGCCCTCTTCATATTGGTCGCTGGCGGGGATCACCTGGAAGCTGATCCGCGGGTGGCGATAGAATGTGGTTTTATCGGCCGGCCCGGCAGTTGGAGCCGGTGGCTGGGTGGGGCGCGGCGGGGTTTGGGTGGCCTGGACGGCGGGCTGTGTCTTTTCAACCTGGATGGGCCGCGTCTCTTCGACCTGGACAAGCTGCGTTTCTTCGCCTGCGTCAGGAGAAAACATCAGAAGGGCGATAGCAATGCAGCAGATCGCCAGAAGGCCAGTCACGATAATGGCAATCAGGCCGAAGAGCCTACCATTCGATGAGCGTTTCATGTATGCCTCCGGTATCTAATCGCTAAACGGATTCGCAATACGGCTAACGATCTTTCTTTCGCTGGCGAAGCTCCTGAGCGCGATTGCTAATGTGCTGGAAGAAATCAGTTCCGACAATCTCTTCGACTTGTTTCTGGCGTTTGGCCTCGTCGATCTCAATGCGCAGTTGATGGATTTCTTTGCGCAGCAATTGTTCACGCAAATAAGCTTCCAGGGCGGCGACAGCCAACGACGAGAATGATTCCATCATCTGCTGTAAGTTGGTATCGAAGGGGATAATCTCGCCCGATTCGGGGTCGCGGGCGTTAATCAATTCCAAAACGCCCAGCGATTTGCCCTGGCTGTTCTTGAGCGGTAAAGCCAGCACCGTCTTGGCCTGATATTTGTCGAACTCCTGAGCAGCAGTTTCACTGTCCAGGAGCAGATCGTAATGTCCGGCGGATGCATCGTCGTAAATGTTGATGGTGTTGCCGTTCAAAGCCGCCGACGCAGCCACGTGTTTATGGTTGGGCTGGCCGGTTTGTGCGTCGATCAGAGGAAGATCGGGGTAGGTTGTTTCCTTGCCGGTGGTGCCCCCCAGGGCGACGTTGCGGGTATCACTGCGTACGATGGTGAACTTCAGGTTATTTTCTTCTGTGACCAGATAGAGCAAGCCGGTATCGGCGTGGCAGAAAGATTTGGCTTCCAGGAGCATTTTTTCGAGCAAGCGATTGAAATCGCGCTCAGTGGTCAGCTCGACGCCGATGGGAATGACGACTTCTAGCAAATCGTCGGCGCGTTTCTTCTCTTTGCGCACCTGGGTAAGGGTATGGCGCAGTTGAGAAGTCATATTATTGAAGGTAACAGCCAGCGTGCCAATTTCGTCCCTTGCTTCTACCCTGGCCTGAGCCTCCAGGTCGCCGGAGCGGATTTGTTCGGCCACACCAGTCAGCCGGATAATCGGCCGGGCGATCGTAGAACGGTATACAAAGGTAAGAATCAAGGTGATGGTAAGGGCAACGAAGCCCCCTGCCAGGATCAATCGCGTTGTGTTGCGCAAATCCTGGCGCCCCGCGGCCAGTTCCTGGCGCAGTCGGGATTGCTGTTCGCTGGTCAATTCATCCAGCAGTGAGCTCATATGATCGGCTTGCGGCACGGCCTCGGTCTGGAACAAATAAAGATCTTCGCGCCATCGCTCACTTTCCAGGGTGGTGAAGATTTGCTCGGGCAGCTTGAGAAATTCATCTCGGTTTTGGGCAATCGTATCCAACAAATCTTGTTGATTACTGGTTAACTGGCTGCGCTTGTTGCTCAACCGTTCCCAGGAGTTTTGGTTTGCGACCAGGTTGACATCATATTCACCACGGTAGATGCGGTTACGAGTGGTTACATAACCGCGCAAGGCCGAGAGCATCGATGAGAAATTGCCCTGGAACTTGGCCATATCTTCGAGTATTTCCAGGTTCTCGGCTGTTGGCTGGCTCTGGCCTTGTGTCTCGATGAGTTGGTTGGTAGCAATGAGTACTTTGCCTGCGTAACGAATACCATCTGTGGCCAACAATCGATAAGCTGGCTCACGATCAAGCTGGTCATCACGCAGCTCAAAGAGTTGATTCGGCAAGGTTTTCCATTCCTGGTAAGCTGCTTTCAACTCGTTGAGACGGTCAGTATCGAGTGTGTTCGGAGCACTGGAAAGCTTTTCCAACTCAACCAGGTCGGCCTCGAACGCTTGAGACGATTGGTTGTATTGGTTGCGGTAGAGTTGGTCGCCCAGGACCAGGTAGCCACGCACATCGGCTTGCATTTGGAGCAGGTCCGTTTGTGCTTTGGATGCAGCCAGCACCACCGGCACGCGTACGACATCCATGCGGGTGATTTTGCTATCCGCCTGGTAACTGCCCATGAAATTGATACCAGCACCGATAAAGGTGAGGATGACCAGGAAGCCAAAACCGAGCAGCAGCTTGGCGCTGATGGAGAGATTGGCAAAGAAACCGGCTTGCGGGTTACTGGCGAGAGGGATGGTCTTTGGGTCAGTCATTTCGAAACAAGCCTCCAATTTTCGATATTCCAGGTGTTGTTGTCCCATGGCGTAAGAACAACATCTGCCAGATCGGGATTGATGCCCTGGGCATCGGCAAAGAAGACGGTTGGGATCATGGCGACATCTTTGATTATCAGATCGTTCATCTGGATGAAGAGTTGCTCGCGTTTCTTCGGGTCAAGCTCGGTAGATGCTTGTTGGAACAGCTTTTCATACTCATCATTGCACCAACGTTCGATGTTCAAGCCCGACCAGTTGTTAGCTTTTTGCGGAATCTGGGCACAGGTCCAGAAGCGCATGTATCCTTTGGGGTCGGGGCTGGAACTTCTGATCCACAGGTAAATCAGATCAGCATTGAAGCAGAAGGCGCTGTTGGGGTTGCTGGCGCACGGGCCGAAGAGAATGCTTGGGTCCTCGTTCTTCAACTCAACTTCGATGCCGAGCGATTCCAGATCTTTTTTGACAATTTTCTGAGCCTGGATCAGAGCAGGGCCATTTTCAGCCTGGAAGACGACTTTCATCTTGGTACCGTCTTTGTCGAGTATGCCGTCTCTGTCGGTATCTTTCCAACCGGCTTCGCCAAGCAAATCTTTGGCTTTTTGCAGGTCGTACTCGTAGAACGTGTTTGGAGAATTATATTGTGGTGGTGCGACCAGATTGTTGGATGTCGGGCGCCCGACTGGGCCATAAAGTTCAGCCAGCGTTTGGCGGTCGATGGCGTAAGCGAATGCCTGGCGCACTTTGGGGTCGTTAAAAAATGGATGTTCGAACTTTAAGTTAGAACGCTCGCCGTCCGTTGTTTCTTGATTTGGATCAGTATGGTTGAGCAAAATGCGGTAGACATTGGACCCAAAGTTGGTGATGAGTTGCTTATCTTGTGTCATTTTCGAGAGTAAGTCGGGAGAAAGTTGGCCCAATCCATAGGCGTAATCGACTTCTCCGCTTTGCACCTGGCGTGCAGCTTCATCTTGCGTTCCGCCCCCTCGCCATTCAATCTGGCTGAAGTATGGTTTGTCAGGTTGGCGATAATTTTCATTTAACTCAAAGACAATTTTATTGGTTTCTACGAGCTGAGAACCCAGGAGTAACACTTCCTGCGTCTTGATACCTTGATCCCAAACTTTGTACGGGCCAGTGCCGATTGGATGAGTGTTGGCAGGCGCTTCCTGAGCATAGGTCCCATTGAAGGGTTCGAAAATATGGCGAGGGAGAATCAGGCCGCGATTGCCTACGAAAGGCAGATACCAGGCAGGATTGGCGTCTTTGAAACTGACTTTGACGGTGTAATTATCGACGACCTCTACTGAAGTGACATCGGCGAAAGCGCTGGCCGTGGCGGCTTTGACGTCGGGATTGGTGGCATATTTGTAGGTGAAGAGTACATCGTCAGCAGTGAATGGTTCGCCGTCGGACCATTTCACACCTTGTTTCAACTTCCAGGTAACCGATTTCCCGTCTGAGGCTACCTCTCCATTCTCGATGGACGGGATTTCGCTGGCCAGGATAGGGACGAGTTTTCCGTTCTGGTCAAAGCTGGCCAGGGGTTCGTAAACAATGCGAGTTGGTTCAAGATCTTTGACCGAAGCAGATAGATGAGGATTAAGCGTGACAGGGGCCTGGGGATTGAGTATTTTCAATTTGCCGCCAGCCCCTCGCCCGGTCGATTGCTGAGTGGGCATGGCGGTAGGCATGTCTGGTGATGTTTGTGGCTGGGTCTGTGGCACACAGGCGGTGATGAGCCAGGCGATGAGAAGAAGCAGCACGACAAGCGTTGAGCCAGGCGCTTTTGAACCTGCCTTAAGTCGCTGGATTGGCGCATCGATGGAACGTTGACGTGTTGGCCTGTCTGGCTGCCTGATTGCATCGGCGTGGCGGGGCGTTTTACCTCGCCTGGAAGCGCAGGAAGGAGAGATAGTGGATGGCTTACCGGTCATATTTTTCTCCTTTGAACGGATTTTATGCATCGATTATCTTGCCGTTGTGATCGAACCATCTCTGAGCAAAATGCTTTTACAAGCTGGCAGAGGAGGAATGGACATCTGGAAGGAAACCGGTGCGGATCATGTAAGAGAAATAGGTCCTCAGAAGTTTTTCGTCTATCGGTGGGCAGGTCAGACCTGTGCCAGCCAGACTGGCTTCTACGTTACGAGTATCAAATTTTAATTCGTCATCGACGGTTAATGGCCGATGGGAAAGTAATAAGGGCACCAAAGGATAAAGTGCGTGATCGGGCGCGTGAGCAGCGATTTCCGCCAGCCCGGTTTGCCAGCGTTCATAGGAAATCGACTGCAATGGATAACCTAATTTTACCGCCCAATTGATCCATTGCGCGAGATGTAAACGATGTGGAGAGAGCAAATGGAATGTTTTGCCGGCTGAATCTGGCTGCATAGACAAATGCATTAACACCTGGCTGAGATAGTCCACAGGTATTAACCGCCAGGCAATGTCCAGGTCTGGATAGTTGCCAATCTGGATGCAGCCTTTGATAAAGCGGCAAACATAATCGTCATTGTTACAGGCTCCAGTATCCTGGCTGCCTGAAGCGGTTCCAATACGGTAGATACTGACTGGCAGGCCGCGCGCACCGGCTTGAGCCACCAGCTTTTCGGCTACCCATTTGCTCTGGGAATAGCCAACCTGTAGAGCCGGACTGGGGTCTGGCTCGTCCGATTCCAGGATTGGAGGTTGAGCAACAGAAAGCTCAGAATTTGTTGGGCGCCGAGGTATTGAAAACACCGACAGGGTCGAGAGGTAGTGAACTGGGATGGGGCGAGTATGAGTTGCCAGGCGGAGTATCTCCCGGGTTCCCAGGACATTGGCCGGCTTAAGGATTTCGTAGGGCAAAATAAAATTTACCCACGCACCGGCATGGTAGATCACATCGATCTGGCGAGCCAGCGCTCGAAACTGGGCATCCGACAGCCCAAGAGACGCCTTAGCCAGGTCGCCCACAACGGGAATTATTCTGGAGTTGAACTCGGGGCGCCAGATCGAATATCCTTCAAGACGCTCGATAATACGTTGTCGAGCGGCCACTGTATCGGAGGCGCGAACCAGGCAGTAAATATTGGCCTGGGTCTGCTGTAATAACTCTCGAAGCAGAAAAGCGCCGATAAAACCGGTCGCACCGGTAAGCAAGATAGCTGGCGTGCTGGATGTGACAGGAGTTTGTGCAGTCGTTCGGATGGGTAGGTTGATGGTCGGATCGAGCTGTGCATCCGTAAGGAGATCGTCAATGGAAGGATCAAATGGCGGCAGTGGAATAGCCGGCCGGGATTCCCTGATCAACTGAGCCATTTCGGCCACGGTTGGATGGTCGAAAAGGCTGCGTAGCGGTAAGTCGATTTGGAACATCTCGCGTATGCGATAGAGAAGCTGGGTGACCAATAAAGAATGGCCGCCCATTTCAAAAAAATTATCCAGAACTCCAACACGTTGCAATTCGAGCACTTTCGCCCAAATGTCCGTCAAAGCTTGTTCTACCGCGTCGCGTGGAGCCACATACATACTTTCTGTATCCAGACAGTTCATCTCTGGGGCTGGCAGTGCTCGCCGGTCTATCTTGCGGTTGGGCGTGCGTGGCAAGGCTTCCAGTCGGACGAAGATCGATGGAATCATATAACTGGGCAATTTTTCAGCCAGGAATTGGTGCAGTTCTTGTTGGGTGGGTATGGCATTTTCGCTGGCCGGGGTTGTGGCAAAATAAGCGACCAGGCGCGTATCGCCGGGCGTATCTTCGCGAACAATGGCAGCGACCTCGGCGATGGCTGGATGCTGCGCCAGGGCGCTCTCAACATCTTCTAATTCGATACGAAAGCCGCGTACTTTTACCTGGTTATCTGTACGGGCAATGAATTGAATATAGCCATTGGGTAAGTAGCGCGCCAGGTCGCCGCTGCGATACAGGCGCGCTCCAGGAAACTTGCTGAATGGATCGGGAACGAACACGCGGGCAGTTACTGCCGGACGATGCAGATAGCCTCGTCCAACCCCGGCGCCGCCAATGAAGAGTTCGCCTGGCACGCCGGGGGGAACAGGCTGCATCTGGTCATCCAGGATATAGATCTGTGCATTATTCACCGGGCGGCCGATACTGGGAGTAGCCAGAGGCAGGTATTCGGGGGATTCCGGATTGCTCAAAGGACGTTCGCTGATACGGCAGATGGATGCGTCCACTGTGCACTCGGTTGGGCCGTACATATTATAAAAAGCGATGGAACCGTCTCGTGAGATCCGTTTCCAGGTGGGCATGTCAATGGCCTCACCACCAGCCAGAATGGCGCGCGGCATCCAGTGTTGCTCTTCCAGTAATCCATTATCCAATAATAGCTTGAGCTGTGAAGGTACACAATCCAGCACATCCAATTGGTGGCCGCGAATATAATCCAACAGAGATTCACCATCCAACCGGACTTCTTCGGGAATGATATCCAACGTATATCCGGAGAGCAGAGTGACCCACTGCTTAACCGAGGCGTCAAAGAGCAGGGATGCATTCATACTGACGCGAATGGGTGACTCCAGAGCATTGTCCTTCGCAACATGGTGGGATGGAGCAAGATGATTGTAGATCGCATGTAAAAGCGCACGCCACAAATTGACCACCGAGCGATGTTCGATCATTGCTCCTTTGGGTTTTCCCGTCGATCCAGAGGTGTAGATCGCATACGCCAGATTTTGGGGTGTTACCCCGCTTGTGGGAGGATAAGCATCTGGATGAGCCAGGATAATCGGCCAATCGCGGTCAAGGAAGATAAGCTGGGGGACGTTGGCTTCAAGGGTGGGTATGCTGGCCAGCAAGTGTTCCTGAACCAGAACAGCACAGGGTGAGGCATCTCGAAGAATGAAGGCCAGACGTTCAGCCGGATAGGTGGGATCGAGGGGTAAATAGGCGCCGCCTGCTTTGAGAATAGCCAGCAAGCCTACGATCATTTCTACCGACCGCTCGGTGCAAAGGCCGACCAACTTTTCGGGCCCCACGCCGATTGAACACAGGTAGTGGGCAAGCTGGTTGGCGCGAGCGTTCAGGTCATGATAGGTGATTTGGTTGGCAGGATGTACGGTTGCCAGATTCGAAGGTGTAACCGGATCGCCAAAAATTACGGCGGTGGCGTTGGGTGTCTTTACCGCCTGTCTTTCAAATATTTCATGGATACAAGAATCGACCGGATAGGGGGCAGTTGTTTGGTTCCACGTGTACAGAATCTGATTTTGTTCGGCTTCGTCCAATAGCCCTAGTTGGGTGATGGGGAGATGAGGATTTGCCAGGATGCTGGATAGCAAGGTTTGGAAACGAGAGACCATGCCCTGGATGGTGCTGGCTTCAAAAAGATCGGTATTGTATTCCAGTTGGGCGGTGATCGGCGTGGTCTCTGTCGTTGTATCGGGTTCGACGGCGGGCAGGTTTGACGCCGATTTGTTGGAATTTATCCCGTCCGGCGCTGTGATAGACAGAGTTAAATCGAACTTCGCAGTTTCAAGAGTGATTTGCATTGGCTCGACGGTCAGGCCGCTCAGTGTGTAGGATGGCTTAGCGCTTTGCATGCTAAACATAACCTGGAATAACGGCGTGTGGCTGAGGCTGCGTTCAGGCTGAAGTTCTTCGACTAGTTTTTCGAAGGGCACTTCGGCATGGTCATAGGCGCCAAGAGCCACCTGACGGACATGTTCTAATAGTTGAATGAAGGAAGTGCCATAAGTTGTGTTGATGCGCAAAGCCAGGGTATTGACGAAAAAACCGATCAGAGGCTCAAGTTCCTGGGAGTTTCGATTGGTGACTGGTGTGCCGATAACGATATCGGATTGGCGACTGTAACGGGCGAGCAATATGGCGAAGGCAGATAGCAAGACCATAAAC
Organism: uncultured Anaerolinea sp.; assembly: GCA_964595435.1. Lineage (GTDB taxonomy): Bacteria > Chloroflexota > Anaerolineae > Anaerolineales > UBA4823 > RBG-16-57-11. The sequence goes on from CAZQQJ010000030.1 coordinate 17,300, forward strand.
AGGGTCGAGCCAGTTTGCTGGGCCAGTGTCAGCAGCCCCTGGGTAATCTCTTTCGTCAAGGCGAAACGTTGGTTAGCGCCATGAAAGTTTTGTACGGGAGGGCGAGGTCGATCCCAGGGCAGTTCCAGGATCGGGGGAATATCCACCAGTTGTGAGCGCCAATAATCCAGTTGTCGTTGTAAGGTTTCTCCCTGCAGCCGCTGGTGTTGCCAGGTGGCGTAATCGGCGTATTGGATCGGCAGATCGGGCAGCGGTGAAGGTTTTCCCGCGTCCAGGGCATTATAGATTGCGCTTAGTTCATTTGCAAACACATCCATTGACCAGCCATCTGAAATGATATGATGCATGGTTAATAGAAGTATATGTTCCTCGGGTGCGATGCGCAGGAGATTGGTGCGAATGAGAGGGCCGCATTCCAGGTCGAAAGGGCGGTGAATTTCGGTGTGAAGGATGTCAAGAACGTCGGCATCGTGCGTTTCTACAGGAACAAGCCTCAGGTAGGCGCTGGGGGCGATGATCTGTACTGGCGATCCTTGTACGACGGAAAAGGTTGTACGTAGAATGGCGTGGCGGCGGATGATTTCCGTCAGGCTGCCTTCCAGTGCTGAATAATTGAGCTTGCCGTGTAGATGTAAGGCCAGTGGAATATTATAGGCTGCTCCAGGACCTTGAAGCTGGGTGAGAAACCAAAGTCGTTGTTGGGCAAAGGATGCCGGGACACTGGCTGTTGCAGGCGTTAAGTCTCCAGTACGGCTAACAGTCGATGGTATCGGAATGCCGGAGCGCTCGGGCGTTATTGGCGTTGGAGCGACGAGAGGGCGAAGGAAATCGATGATTTCGGGTTTACGTGCGGTCAGCTCGACGCGCAACTCAGGTGTCAATACCCCTTTGGGGGCATTCACTCGCAGGTTGTTTCCTTCGACCTGGATTTTTATGTTTAATGAGTTCAGTTGATAAATGAGTTCTGCAATGGATATCATAATTCGATTTCTTCGCGATCATCGCGCTCGGAGGCGGAAGTATCCCATCCAGTGGGTTGTGTGACGCGCCGAAAAGCATCAATTTGTTCGGCAAGAGACGCGATGGTAGGCGCCTCGAATAGCAAACGCACAGGCAACTCCAGATCGAATGCCTGGCGCAGGCGGCTGATGAGGCGAATGGCTACCAGTGAGTGGCCCCCCAGGTCGAAAAAATTATCATAAATTCCGATGCGTTCTTTAGCATCCGATCCAGCCCTAAGGACTTGCTGCCATATGTATTGCAAAGTTTGCTCCGTCGGGCCGCGCGGCGCGACGTATGCCGAATGATTGCTGCCCTGAAGTAAATCATCGGGAGCTGGCAAGGCGCGCCGGTCAATCTTGCCATTCGGGGTGAGCGGTATCTCAGGCAGGAAGATATAGGCGCTGGGGAGCATGTAAGCCGGTAAGTGGGAACCCAGACTGGAGCGCAATTCCTGAGGGGTGACCTGACTGCCACCTTCGACAACAAGGTAGGCGACCAGGGCCGGCGACCCTGTGGTGGAGGATATCGAGCCTGATATAGCTGGCTCGCTCGAAGGGATGGAATCTCCTTGCGCCGCTGAATAGACCGGCGGTTGGTGGAGAACTACCACAACCTGGCTTACGGCAGGGTGTGCCATCAGAGCAGCTTCGATTTCACCCAATTCGATGCGCAGACCGCGGATCTTAACCTGAGAGTCTTTGCGCCCGAGGAATTCAATCTGTCCATCGGGCAGATACCGGGCGTAGTCACCCGTTCGGTATAGCCTGCCATTGGCTCTCCCCGTCTTTTTCGGCGGAAAATTCGGTCCCGACCCATCATCCAATGATAGAGGTACGAACTTTTCTGCGGTTAGTTCGGGGCGGTTCAAGTAGCCGCGTGCGATGCCTGCCCCGCCGATGTACAACTCACCTGGTACGCCAACCGGCAGTGGATTGAGCGATGGATCCAGGATGTAAGCCTGTGCATTGGCAATCGGGCGACCAATCGATGGGTAGGCAGGCTGGTTGGAACCGGCACGGACCACACCGGAGGTGGCAACCACGGTAGTTTCTGTTGGACCGTAATTGTTGACCAGAGTAAAACCCAGGGATAGGGGCGGGTAATGGCGCAGCAGGTCGCCGCCGGTGAGCAATGTGCGCAAGGCGATGCTAGGCGGCCATTGTATATTGAAGGTACTTTCGGCAATCGGGGTAGGCAAAAAGCAGATAGTAATTCCCTCAGCGGCGAGCCAATCGACCAGCCTTTCGGGCGCCAGGTCGGCCGTTTCTTTCAACAGGCAGAGCTGTGCACCTGCAGTGAGATAGGGCCAGATTTCCCATACACTGGCGTCGAAAGAGAGAGAAGCCAGTTGAGTCGCCCGGTCTTGATCGGTGACATGAAAAGCGTGTTGATGCCAGTAGATGAGATTGAGCAGGCTGTGATGTTCGATGAGCACGCCTTTGGGCAAACCGGTCGATCCAGACGTGTAGATGATGTAAGCGATGTTCTGCGCTTGTACCGGGCTGGTGGGGTTTTCTGTAGGATAGGAAGCGACGGTTGGCCATTGGCGATCCAGGTCCAGGATGGGGCTGCCCAGTTCGTCGAAGCCGGGGATGCGTTGGTGGAACTGTTCCTGGCTAAGGATCATCACCGGATGGGCGTCGCGAACCATGAAGGCTAACCTCTCTTTAGGATACTCCGGATCCAGAGGCAGATATGCCCCGCCGGCTTTCAAAATGCCCAGCAGAGCAACGATCATCGCAGGAGAACGTTCCATGCACACCGCAACGATGGAATCTGGTTTTACCCCATGATTTTGTAGATAGTGAGCCAGTTGGTTGGCGCGGGCGTTCAGGTCGGAGTAGGTTAACAGATGTATGGAATGGGAGAGTGATTGGCTTTCAGATCGAGAAAGTGGGCCGCCAGCGACGATGGCGATTGCGTTTGGGAAATGGGCTGCTCGCTGTTCGACCAGATGGTGGGCCAGCAGGTGAGTGGAAAATTCTAGCTCCGTAGCGTTCCATTCGACCAGGATTTGCTGCCTCTCGGCATCTGTCAACAAGGGTAAGGAATTGATTGGGCAGTGCGGGTCGGCCAGGATGCTCTCCAGCAACGTCTGATAATGGGATGCCATGCGGGTAATCGTAGGGGCATCCCATAGATCGAGACTATATTCCAGTTTACCCTTCAGTCCTTCGGGAGTTTCGTCAAAGGAAAGAACCAGGTCGAACATGGCCGTGTCATGATCCAAATCCAGAATTTGAACTTGCAAAGACGCTGGTATTGCCCCGGTCTCTTGTCCAGAAGAAAGAGACATTATGGATGGGGTACTCTGCAAGGCAAACATGACCTGAAATAAGGGTTGGCGGTCAAGGTCACGTGCTGGATTGATCGCATGGACTACCTGCTCGAAGGGTAGATCCTGATGATCATAGGCCTGTAATGCCGTCTGGCGCACGCGCTGAAGCAGATCGAGAAAGGATGGATTGCCAGACAGATCGGTGCGCAAGACCAGAGTATTGACGAAGAAACCGATCAAGTCTTTGAGTTCGTCGCGATTGCGGTTGGCAATGGGGAACCCGATCAGGATATCGGTTTGCTGTGTGTAGCGGTATAGAAGTACCTTGTAGATTGCCAGCAGTACCATAAAGAGCGTGGCATTATGCTGCTGGCTGAATGTTCTAAGCGCCTCGGTGAGCTTAGCGGAAATTAGAAAGCGATGTGTGCCACCTCGAAAACTGCGCTGCGCAGGACGGGGGTGATCGGTGGGCAATTGAAGTTCCGGCAGGTCACCGCCAAGCTGGCGTTCCCAGTAAGCTAACTGGGAAGAAGCAACTTCCGGCAGCCATTGTCTTTGCCAGATGGCAAAATCGGCATATTGGATCGGTAATTCGCCTAAAGGGGCTGATCCCCTGCTAGCGAGTGTAATATTATCTTTATTGACAGCATCGACAAACGTGTTGTAAAGGCTATACCATTCACGATAAAACACGTCGATCGACCAGCCATCGAAAATGATATGGTGAAAACATGCCAGGAATATATGCTCATTCCCACCCAGCCGGTACAGGCTGGCGCGTAAAAGTGGCCCATGAACCAGGTCGAAAGGACGGCGGATTTCCAGCGATGCGAGATGTAGAGCCTTTTCCAGGGGACTGAGCGGCATAGACGAAGCCACAGAACCCGCATCCAACACCGGTGATGTTTGTACATCAAATCGAGCAATAGGCACTGAAGACGGCGGAGCGATCTTCTGCACCGGTAGACCCTGATCGGTGGAAAATGTGGTGCGCAGTATCTCGTGACGGCGGACAATCTCGTTCAGGCTGCGCTCGAGAGCTGAGAGATTAAGCGGTCCGGTCAGGTGCAACGCTATGTGCAAGTTGTAAGCCGTGTTACCAGGGGATAACTGGTCCAGGAACCACAAACGCTGTTGGGCGAACGATTGAGGCGGGAGTGTTTGGCCGGAGCGAGGAGTAATAGATGATATGAGAGTCCCTGGAGTTTTTTCACCGCGCAGCCTCTTTTCAAGTAGTGCTTGTTTGGCAGGCGAAAGGCTAGATTTACGTAACGATGTTTCGTTGTATTCAGTCATAGGATCTACCCCAGGAGCGCCTTTGTTTGTTCTTCATCCAGTTTTTCTATTTCTTCTATCAACAATTCTTCGATCAACGTTGCGGATTGGGATACCGTCGCTGCCCGGAAGAAATGATCCAGGGGAATTTTGACCTGGAAGATATTTTGGAGCTGATAAATCATCTGTGTGGCCAGTAAGGAATTGCCGCCCAGATCAAAGAAATTATCGTGGCTGCCAACGGGAGATATGCCCAAGATTTGTTCCCATACCCCTGCAATCAGTTGTTCGGCGGCGCTATCGGGAGTTGTAAATTTTGCCCTTAGTTCAGGCCTGTCCGTGGGTGGCGCGGGCAGAGCATGGCGATCGACTTTGCCGTTGGGCAAAAGGGGCAAGACATCCAGGTATGTAAACACCGATGGTACCATATAATCGGGCATTTTAGAAGCCACGTGGTTACGCAAATCGCCCGCTGACGGCAACGACCCCATTCCGGATGCTGGTAGCAGGTACGCCACCAGGCGGTTACCGCCGGGCAGGTCATCTCTGGCGATGACGATGGCCTTTTCAATGGTGGGAAGTTCCTGGATGACGGTTTCGATTTCGCCTGGCTCGATGCGATGTCCGCGGATTTTGACTTGAAAATCGACGCGTCCCAGGTATTCAATGTCGCCATCTGGCAAATAGCGGGCCAGGTCGCCGGTTTGGTAGAGCCTTGACCCGGTGCTGCTGAAAGGATTGGGAATAAAACGCTCGGCGGTCAGGCTGGGGCGGTTTAAATAACCGCGCCCCACCCCTGCGCCTCCCAGGTAAAGTTGACCTGCCACTCCAACGGGCACGGGCTGTAAGAATTTGTCCAGGATATATGCCTCTATGTTAGGAACAGGCCGGCCAATGGGCACAATGGTGGATGCGATATAGGTTGAGCCGATCCGGCTGGCCGCCTCAGCGGCATTCTCGTGTTGATGTGTGCCTGGCGTTATGCCTGGCCGAATATCTGGACGAACGCAGGGCCAGTAGATCGAGTCGATGGTGACCTCGGTAGGGCCGTACAGGTTATAAAGATTCGCTGGCAACGTTTCAAAAAATCTTTGGATATAGTCGGGCGGAAGAGGCTCGCCGCCGCAAAAAACGCGCTTCAAACTTGTACAGGAGGCGAAAGATGGATTTTGCAGGAGCATGTGGAGTAATGTCGGTACAAGTTGGAGCGTGGTAATCTGGTGAGTGTTGATCGCTTTGACCAGATAGTCGCTATCGACATGGCCGCCGGGCCGCGCCATGATCAACCGGCCGCCGGATAGCAGTGGAGCGTAGAATTCCCACACAGAGGCGTCGAAGCTGAAAGGTGTTTTTTGCAATACCGCATCGCTTTCATCCAAAGAAAACTCCGCCTGCATCCAGTACATGTGGTTGCAGATGGCCCGATGAGGGATCATCGCTCCCTTGGGGAGGCCGGTTGAACCAGAAGTGTAGAGGACGTAGGCCAGATTGTCGGCATTTACCGGGCTGCGAGGATTTTCTGCCGGCTGAACGATCGAATGGTCGCCGTGAACAACCTGTCCGGATAGATTGATGGGGATAATTTGTCCGGCGTAGGATGGCAGAGCATCCAGCAGGTGGCCCTGGGTGAGTAAGACAGGGGCGCAGGAGTCGGCCAGCATCCAGGATAGGCGCTCTTGGGGATAGGTCGGGTCAAGAGGCAAATAAGCACCGCCGGCTTTTAAGATGCCCAACAGGCTGATGACCATTTCTAAAGATCGTTCCATACAAACGCCGACAATCGTATCTGGACCTGTACCCAGTTGCATCAGGTAATGGGCCAGGCGGTTGGCGTGGGCGTTCAATTCCCGGTAAGTTAAGCGCCGGGAAGTTGAAGAGTTGGAGGCGGTCGCTGTGCCAGATACCGGCGCGTCAAAGATAACTGCAATGGCATCGGGAGTTTTCTCTGCCTGGGTTTCGTAAAGATGGTGCAGGCAGCGATCCTGGGGAAATACAACCTGAGTCGTGTTCCATTTTTCGAGTAGTTGGAACCGTTCGACCTGGCCCAGCAAATTCAATGCCTTAACAGGGACAGTGTCTTCAAAAGTGCAGAGGCTATGTAGCAGCGCATCGAACTGGTTCTGGATTTGCTGGATGATTTGGGGGCTTAAATAGCGAGTGTCGTAGACCCATTGATATTTGTCATGTCGACCATCTGCGGGCAAAGAAAGCGTCAGTATTGGGTGAGGCGCGCTGGCATGGTTACCTGGCGTAAAACCACATCCTCCGGTGTCTAAAGCGATGGGCCAGGTAATCGAGTATTTGGATGGATGTTCGAATATCTGGCGAGCCGCCTCCAGGACGGGGTAACGGACAAGGAGATCGCGGGCATAGCTGCCTCGAATCTCAAGTTGAGCGAGTTGTGCCTTAACCGCGGCAAGAGTCTGGCTGAAATGCCACTCCAGGTGAATAGATATTTGAAGCGGCACATACGATGCAAAAAAATGTTCCAGCCCAGAGATCATTTCCAGCGCACTCGCAGTGCGTAAGCCGATATCAAAATTTGCGCCTCCTGTCAGCCGGGAAATATAGATGGCGAAAGCGGCGCTCAGAAAATCAGTCTGGCCGTAGTCTGGTTGGTGCTCTTTCAGGTACCTGAGGATATCGTTGGGGATTGTGGCAGAAAAGCTGGAGACAATTGGGGCTGAAATGGCTGGTATCTCGTTTGCTGGTATCTGCGCAGTTTGCTGATTTCCGGCATACGGCATCCTGGATTCTATATCGCGTGTGTAGGGCAGACTGGCGGGGTTAAGATTTATGAACCGGTCGACCCAGAACTTTTCGTGCGGGCTGAGCCGGGTGTATACATCTTCGATACGGCTGGCTTGCACTGGATCGATATTTTGCAGGCGGTAACCTTCGTGGAGTGCGAATTGTTCAACAATTTCTTGAATGGAGCGCTCCTGTCCATCAATCGTAGCGAGGCGGCGCAGTCCGATCGCTGAGGTGCGGGCGGCGATGGTCAAGGCTTGCGGCGTGATCGCCAGAATTGTTCCCGGCGCTTCTTTCGCTGTATTTAGCGTACTCGCATCTGGCAAGATGTTTAATTCGGATATTAACAGGAGTTTGCCAGCAACGAGCAATTTGGGTGAGCCAAGTGGGTTAGGGTGCGATCCAAAACTCAGCGAACGCACGAGAGCATCCAACGCTTCAGCGCTGTTGTTCCAGGACAGAATGCCCCCGGCCGGGGGGTGACGATGCAGAGGAAAATAGGTACGCTGCCGCATATCCTGGGTAGAGGTTGTCTCCTGGTGGCGCTCCAGGTTTTGGATCAAACTTCCAAAAGAACGGATTGCAGCTTCATAACATTTGGCGTTCAGTGTCCAGGCAGTTTCACCGGGCGAAATATTGACCTGAGACTGCGCCAGGATATCGCCGGCGTCGATTTGGCCGGTCATGCGATGCCAGGTGACGCCGTGGATCGTTTCCTGGTTCATCAGCGCCCAGGAAGTGGTATAGAAGCCTGCGTAACGGGGCAAAGGCGCGTCGTGGTAGTTGATGGCTGCCCGGCGAGGAGCGCGTATCATCTCGTCGTATAACGATTGGAATGAGTTCGGGGACTGGTTAGAATCGGCGACAGACATCCACCAGGGCAGTATTTCCATCACTTCTGGCAGGACGCTGTAATTGACGATGCTGAACAGGTAGTCGAAAGGCTGCGCAGTGATGTAAGATAAGAGTTGTGGGTCATGGAGAGGGTCAATAGCCCGGATGTTTTTCGCCAGGGCCCACTTCCTGAGGGCATCTTCGGGTGAGATAATCCCATGGATCAGATGTCCCCGTTGTAAGATGATTTCTGCACATTGGATGGGAAGTGTTCCTTCCCCAATTACAAAACAAGAAAACCGGTAAGCGTTAGACATATTACCCCATTATTTTTTATGGATTTGCGACCTGCAGGTCGCTCTTATTCACTCATATTGATCGAATAACTTGTGAAGCTCACGAGGCATTGACCGGGTCAGCTCCGCGATGCGATCATTGGCTTCGCGCAGCCGTTGACTGAGTGTATTGATCAATTTAAGCGATAGCTCTGGATTCTGGCGGGCCAGGGCAATCAGGGGCTCACGGCGCAACTGTAGCGTCAGAGTATCCTGGATGGCAACCGCGGAAGTGGCGTTCGGGGTATTATCGAAGAAGTTGGTTTCACCGAAGTAAGAATAAGCAGCAATATCTGCCAGTCTGGCGAAGGAGCCGGTGCGTTTTTCGTGTTCGATGCCCACTTTGCCGTTGATAACCACGTACAGCACTCCCCCGGGGTCGCCTTTATTGAAGATGCGCGTGTCTTGTTCGTAAAGTTTCTCTTCACAAACACTGGCGAGAATCTTCAATTGGTCCACAGTCATATCCTGAAAGAAGGGCACTTCCTTCAGGAAGATGATACGATCGATAATAGACAGCATAGCAGCACTCCTCCCATGAGCGTCTTCCAGTAATGCAGCAGCGGTCTGCCGCCCGGCGATGGCCTGGCAGGCGGACTGGCTCGCCAGGCGCACCTCTTCATGGGGACTTTGTAATGCTGAGGCGATCATGGCCTCGATTTCTGTAAATTGTAATCCCGATGGTACACTGGCGGGTGAGTCAGAAGAAACCGTCTGGTTTGCCGTTTCGGGTTCTCTCTTTGGTTTATCCTGGGAGACGGAATTGTCGCTCAATGCGGCAAGCAGGTCGCCGGAGAAGGCGCGCCGACCAGCACGGCGTTGACTTGCGGGCGCGGCTGTATCTCCGCCAGGGGCCGTGGGTTGTCTGGAAGGTTCTGTTTCCGCTTTTGTGGGTTTGAGCGCAGCTCCGATTTCACCGAGCGCAAAGACAGCGATGGCCTGGAGCCAGGGCTGGTCATCGGATGAAGCCAATTGGCGGATTGCCTGGGTTGCTTTTTCCTGCTGGATGGCATTATCCACCGGCGTTTCTGCCAGCAGCGGTCGTGGAGATGTGCTATCCTGGCGAATAGCAAGCAATCGTGAGGGGGTTATACCAGGCTGGAACAAAGGGGCGACCAGCCGGGCGGTGTGTGGGGAGGTGATCGTCTCTAACGCTTCGGCTGCGTTAGCGCGCACGCGCGCGCTTTCGCTGCGCAGGCTGTCGCCAATCGCGTGGATGCTTGCAGGATCGTGGAGGGCGGTTAACTGATAGAGAATTTCATCGGCAAGCTGTTGATTCTTCTCGCTCAGGGCGTTTTGCAGGATAGAAAGCCCGCGAAATTTTTGGGTTGGTGTTTGCAATGCTGCCAGGGCATCGATTTGGGCGTAGTTGGCATAGATGACGTCCAGGTTATCGGCAATATTAGCACTGATGTGTTCACCAAATTGCCTGGGGTTTGCGCGGCTCAAAGCCATGGCTGCCATTTTGCGCATTTGGAGGTCGGTTGACTCCAATTCGGCCTGTACGAGGGGGATCATTTCTTTGCCGCAGGCAATCAGGGCGTCAACTGTGGCGGCGCGTACCTGTGGACTTGGATCGGTCAACGAAGCGAGCAGCGCCTGTCGCGCCTCGCTCTGGTGTCCGAAAGCAGCCAGGGTTGTGACTGCAGCCAGCCGAACGCGTTCGATGGGGTCAGGAGTGCCGGATTGGAAGCCCAACCGCAGTCCCATCTTCTCTATGACACCCTGGCCTATTCCAGGGGAGCGCATCGTTGAGACTCTCCGTACAGCCATCTCTTCAATCGAAAGGGCCGCTTCCAGGCGCACCTGGTCGACTGGGTCGTCGAGGTAGTCCATGACAGCCAGAATTGCCCTTGGGTGATCGATCTTGCCCAAAACGCTGATCCCATACGCCCGTTGTCCTGGTTCGGGATAGATCAGCATTCGATCCAGGGCTTCAACGGCCGGAGTATACTCATAGAAACGGTCGGAACGTGCCAGGGTCGAGAGGGCCCTGGTGCGTACTTGAGGATCGGGGTCTTCAATCGTATCCAGCATGTGGGAGAGAAATTGCTGGTCAGCGATGTCAGCCAGGCTTTCCAGACCGTTGATTGCTGAAAGGCGCACTTGCGATGCCGGATCGTTGAGCAGTGTAGTATATAGCTGGCGAAGCTGGACGCTGCGGATGCCGGAAGCAGCAAGTACATCGAGCATAGCCGAACGAGTGTTGGCATCTGGTGTCGACTGGATCGTAGGCCCCAGGATGGGTACCGCCTGGTTGCCGCCTAACTGGGCGATCAGGCGGGTCATGAAAACTTTTAGCTCGTGGCCTGTGGATGTTTCCAGCTTGTTTTGCAATCGTTTGAGCGTATCTGGGTCGGCCACCGGCAGATCGGATGCTTCTTGAGAGAGAAGAAAAGAGTAGTCTTCCTGGTGAAGCATGCGTACCAACGCCTGGCTGTATTGCTTGCGAATAATGAAAGCACACGCCAGGTATGCCAGCGCGAGGACGCCGAGCATGATGGAAATGAACCAGGTGGTTTTGCCTATGGGGAGAAGCAAGAGCAAACCGCCAATCAACGATCCCACGGGAAGAATCAACCCACTGACAAAGGCGCGCGCCCGCCCGCGTATCCGCAAGGGGACGGCGTTGTATAGCAGGCTGTCAATTGGCACCTGAAAGCTCGTGCGCAGCGCCTTGCGATTCAGGTAAGAGGCCGATGCGCTATACAGGCCAGGAAAACGAACCAGGCCCAAAGCGATCAGCAGGTTGGTTGCCGGAAAGATCAGGCTGACGTTTCCAAGCCCAAACCTGGCAATCAAGCGGCTGATTCCCATGATGAGCATGGGGAGAATGATCAGGTTGGCGACGCCATTTAGCAAGCCGGTATAATCGGCGAAGGCCTGAGACGTCTCGAATGATACGGTGAGAAGTTGGCTGGACCGGTATTCCAGGAAAGCCATGAATATCATCAACAGCAGGCTGCTGGCCGCTATCCAGAGCAGATAAGATGATTGCGAGGTGTAATGCAATCCTTCACGAATATTGTTCAGGTAGGGAGGCAGGCTGCGACCTTTATCCTGGGCTTTAATCTGCTCCAGGCCGGACGCTGCGGCAGTTATGTGGGCTTCTGATGGATGAATGTTCGTCTTGAGAAGATAGGGCATCAACCAGATGACAAGCATTGCCAGCACGTAGCTGGCCAGCCAGATGATGATGATGCCTTCGGGTCGCAGCCAGGTGTTGACGAAAGGCATTGCTAAACCAGCCAGGATCGAACCCCCAAGTCCTGCACCCAGTACAACGGGGTATATGCGTTTGGCTGCCTGGACGTCGTAAAAACTGTTGGTATATGTGGTCAGGTGCGGGTTGGCCACAGCCAGCCAGGCAAGCAGGATAAGGTACAGGAAGGAGTAGGCCGCGCCTGGGTAGCCGGACCAGAAAATGCCTAGCCCGACGACAATGCACAGAGCTCCTGCGAAGAAAATTGCCAGGAGCAAGCGGCTGTCTGGTATGCGGTCGACAAAAGCGGAATAGACCGCCAGGGCGAGGATGGACAGTAAGGAACTGATCACCAATACCCAGGGCAGAGCGCCGACGCCGACTTGTTTAAGGAAGGTAGCATAGGTAATCGTTGATCCCCAGATGATACCCGCGTTGGGGATGGCGAGAATCAGGCACAATAGAATGACACGCGGCCACTCTCCCGACTGGATATTAAGTAATTTGCTCAACCACCGGATCATACGAATCGATTTATACGCTAACCGTTTTGGCAGATTATCCTACGAATTTAAGGTTGTGTCAAACCTGGTGTGCGCCAGACAACCACCGGGCAGCGTCCTTGGCGTGGTAGGTCAGGATCAGGTCAGCACCCGCACGTTTGATGGCAGTAAGGGTTTCTAAAACGGTTGTTCTCTCATCCAGCCAGCCGTTGGCGGCCGCAGCTTTGAGCATGGCATATTCGCCGCTTACGTTGTAAGCGGCCAGCGGCAGCTCAGGGAATGCCTGGTGCACGCGGTAGATAATATCCAGATAGGGAAGGGCGGGCTTGACCATAAGCATATCTGCGCCCTGTTCGATATCCAGGCGAACTTCTTTGATGGCTTCGCGGGCGTTGGCGGGGTCCATCTGGTGAGATTTTCGGTCGCCGAAGCTAGGGGGCGACTCCGCGGCATCCCGGAAGGGGCCATAGAAGCCAGATGCATATTTGACGGCGTAAGAGAGAATTGGCAGGTCGGTAAATCGGGCTTTATCCAGAGCGGCGCGAAGAGCTGCCACCATACCATCGATCATACCACTGGGCGCGATCATATCTGCCCCGGCCTCGGCATGGGATACCGCCACTTTAGCCAGGACGTCTAAAGTCGGGTCATTGAGCAGGTAGCCTTCCGGCAGGCGCGGATTCAGACCATGCCCGATATTCAAAACACCGCAGTGGCCGTGGTCGGTATATTCGCACATACAGACATCTGTAATGACGATCATTTCGGGGATAACATCTTTGATCGCTCGAATAGCTTGTTGGATGATGCCATCCGGTGAGAAATTCTCCAGCCCGATGGGGTCCTTTTCAGCCGGAATACCAAAGAGAATCACTGCAGGAATATCCAGCCGGGCGACCGATTCGACCTCGGCTGGCAGGAGATCAATAGACCACTGGAAGATACCAGGCATGGAGCGAATTTCGCTCTGCACGTTTTTGCCATGGCGGACGAAGAGAGGATAGATAAAGTCACCTGGGTCTATCTCGGTTTCACGCACCATACCGCGTAACGCAGCACTTCGACGCAAACGGCGGGGCCGTTGGGTCAAGTACTGGTTTTGGATGGCGAGTTCGGCATCAATTTTTAGCGTCATAAACTTCGTTTGCCTTCGGGAGATTACAATCGTTCAGGTTACCGTTGAAAAAGGGGGGGAGAAGTGGGTAGCAATAATTAATTTCATTAACGTGTAGTATATCATATGACATCTAACAATTGACGCGAAGACATTTTCTGTGGTACAAGTATGGAGATACGACAATGAAAACATATCCAATTTGTTTGGTGCAATTAGAAGATCAAAACATGGTTGTAATCGGAGGGGGAAGTGTTGCTGCGCGTAAAGCAGCAGTATTGTTAGATACAGGCGCGAAGCTTACAGTAATTAGCCCCAATATTTCGGATGCATTTTATTCCCTGGCAAAAGACTATGCAAACTTGCGCCTGATCGAACGTCCCTATCGAGATGGCGATTTGGAAGGCGTATCCCTGGCGATTGTAGCGACGGATGTGCCCGAGACCAACCAGGCAGTCTGGCAAGAGGCCAAACGGCGCGGTTGCCTGGTCAACGTAGTGGATGATCCACTGCATAGTAACTTTATTGTGCCCGCCGTGTTACAGCGGGGTGAATTGAAGATTGCAGTGAGTACGGGCGGGGCCAGCCCGGCTCTGGCACGGCGGATGAAGGAAAGGCTTGAACAGATCATCGAGCCAGAATATAGTGAATTGACGGCATTACTTGCCGAACTGCGCCCAGAGTTGATTGCCCGCTTTCCCCCAGGCAAAGCCCGCCTGGATGTGGCGTTATGCCTGGTGGATGCCGACTTGTTGGATATTTTGCACCAACAAGGGGTCGATGCGGCGCGCGAGCGGGCGCGGCAGATCATCGAGTCGGTAGCCTTATGAGTCATTGATGAACCGAAATTCTGATTTTGAAACGGATCAAACAACTGGATGAACGGGCAGGATGAAAGAATATCCGCTATGGGTGTGACCCCTGCTATGGTCTATCTGGTGGGAGCCGGACCTGGGGATCCCGGGCTGATTACAATGCGCGGCATCGAGTGCCTCAGACTGGCGCAAGTAGTCGTGTGTGACCGGCTGGTGAGCCGCCCTTTACGGCGGTATGCCCCAGATGCAGATTGGATAGATGTAGGCAAATGCCCCGATCACCATCCCGTACCACAGGAGCAGATCAACACGTTGCTGGTCGAGCAAGCGAGAGCTGGGCGCGTGGTGGTACGCTTGAAAGGCGGCGATCCATTTGTCTTTGGGCGAGGTGGTGAAGAAGCCCAGGCCCTTGTAGAAGCCGGCATCCCTTTTGAGGTTGTGCCTGGTGTGACCAGCGCTGTCGCGGTGCCTGCTTATGCGGGCATTCCGGTCACTCAACGAGGATTGACCACCAGTTTTGCGGTAATCACCGGGCACCGTTCGCGAGAAGTCGAGGATGGTGTTGGAATGTTGGACTGTGCCGCGATGAGTGCCGGAACGCGCGTCTTTTTGATGGGAGTGAATAATTTACCGAAACTGGTGGCGCAGATGTTGGAAAACGGCTGTCCACCGGAGACCCCGGTTGCAGTGATCGAGCAAGGCACCACACCCTGGCAGAAGGTGCGAGTGGGTACGCTGGCTGACATTGTCGAACGATCTGCAGATATTTGCCCCCCGGCGATTACAGTCGTTGGTGAAGTGGTGCGATTGCGTGAACAGTTGGCCTGGTTCGATGACAGGCAAAGAAGGCCCCTGTTGGGCCTGCGTATCTTGAACACGCGCCCAGAAAGTTCGGGTGATGCTGGCCAGGGCAGTGGTGCAGATGAATTCAGCCGCCGGCTGGCCGCCTTAGGAGCTGAACCTGTGGAGTTGCCTGCCACGCGCCTGGTGCCCGTTGCCGAAGGTGGATCGTTGGATCTGGCTATCCAACGAATGGCCCAGGCCGTTTTATCGTCGCGGGCGGCGGCTACCGGCGAAATGTATAACCCTTCTGAATATTTACAGGGCATTGCTGCGGCTTGGGATTGGGTGGTATTTACCAGCGCCAACGCGGTAAGGTTCTTTTTCGAGCGGTTGTATCGCCTGGGATATGATGGTCGAATTTTGGGTGGCGCTCGCCTGGGGGCGGTTGGCCCGGCTACTGCGCGTGCGTTAGCTGAGCAGCGCCTGCAGGCCGACTTTGTCCCGCAGCGTTACAGCGGGTTAGATTGGGTGTCCGAGGCGGCTGGCCTGGATGGAAAACGGATTCTTTTGCCGCGCTCCGAGCTTGCTGATCGTAGTTTGGTGCGGGCGTTGGAGCAGCGTGGGGCTGTCGTTGACACAGTGGTCGCTTATTCGGTAGAAACCGCGCCACCTGACCCGGATGCGTTACAATCTTTGTTAGAAGGGCGAGTGGATGTGGTCACTTTGTTCAGCCCTTCTGCTTTGCGTGGACTGATCGCAATGATTGAAATGGCCTTAGGATCAGTGGATGGAGAACCGGTTCCGGCTGGGATGGGTGCGCCTGATCTCACTGCTCGAAGCATCGCCATTTTAAATCAACAGATTGTGGCCTGCGTAGGCCCGGTGACGGCGAGCGCCGCGCGCCAGTTCGGGATATGGGTAGACATAAGCCCGGAGAAGTTTACCTCGGAAGGCTTGTTAGAGGCATTGGTGAGATGGCGCGAGCGCTTGTGACCGGCGGCACCGGTTTTATCGGTTCGAATATTGCCCTCCGGCTTGTCGAGCGGGGTTGGGATGTGTGTATTCTGGAGCGTCCAGGCGCTTCTCGGCAATTGCTTGAAGGTGGCCCCTTTGAATTCGTGAATGGTGATGTGTTGTCTCCGGAGACGCTGCCAGCGGCGATGCGCCATATCGATGTTGTGTATCACGCTGCTGGGGTGGTCGATTACTGGCGGCAAGGTGTCGAGCGAATGTACCAGGTCAATGTAGAGGGGACACGAAACGTGATGGATGCGGCGCTTGCTGCGCGGGTGGAGCGGGTGGTACACACCAGTTCGACTGCAGCGATGGGCATTCATCCGGACACGGTAGTGGATGAGACCTTTCACTTCAACGTGAAAGCAGGCCGCTTTGTCTATGGCCATAGCAAATATCTGGCAGAAGAGATCGCGTTAGAGATGTTCCAAAAGAAGGGTTTGCCGGTAGTCGTGGTCAACCCAACGACAGTAATTGGACCGCGCGATGTCCGTAAAGTATCCAGTGGTATGGTGGTGGAGGTGGTCAAACATTGCGTACCGCCATTGATTCCTCCCGGAGGGACCAACGTGGTGCCGATCTGCGATGCGGCCCAGGGACACATCGATGCAGCGTTAAAAGGTGTGCCTGGTGAACGGTATATCCTGGCGGGGGAAAATATGACACACCGCCAACTTTACCAGACGATAGCGGATGTAGTTGGCTGTGGCATGAAGCTGAAAGTGATGCCACGCTGGCAGGTTTCCTTCATTGCCGGGCTGACGGATATGCTCCAGCCGCAGACCAGCGGCCCGGTGCCTTTGACGGGTGACCGGCTGCGCCTGGAATCGCAACTGTTTTATTTCGATGGATCGAAAGCCAGGGCTGCCTTTAACATGCCAAATACACCGTTGAGGGTGACAATTGGGCGCACATATGAGTGGTATGAGATGATGGGCGAATTTGACGGTATCTATGAGAAACTGGAAGCTGATGGTGTGTGCAAATATTGCGGACGGGCGCGTTATTGCGCCTGGCCGCCGCAGCCGGTTACCGGCCAGCCTCAGCCGTCTGAATTATCTGATCCTTCCAGGAGAAACTGATGGTTGCCCAGGCACAGGAAACTAAGAAGATCGATACATGGAAGGAGCGCTTTCGCAAACGCGTGGAGCGCATCTTTGAACAACGTTGGGTTAATGTTGGCCTGCGGACCAAGATGGGGTTAATTGTGGAAGTTGGTTTGATCGGGCTAATGTTAATCTTTTTGGTTCTGGCAGTGAACACGGCGCGCCAGACGACCCAACGAATTTTGAACGAACGCGTCATGTTAGCGCGATTGAGCGCGGCGACTGTCGATTCGACATTGAATCATATCCGCAGCGTGTTACTGATTGTGTCAGGACGCAACTCGTTGCGCGACCCGGCTGCATCACCAATGGACCGTCAGGATGTCTTGCAAGCTGCTTTTGACCAGATTCTGCTGGGAGATCACAGCATTTACCTCCTGGATGAGGTAGGGGCCCCGTTGACCGTTGTGGGAGATAATACTCCTGGCTTACTTGCGGAAGAATTGCCCGGCCTGCTCGATTTCTCGGACCAGCAAGGTGCGACCAAGAGGGTGCACCTTGCTTTGTTGCCAGGCGATGAACCGTGGGTCATGATGGCTGCACCGATCCAGGACTTTTCAGGAAACTTGACAGGTTGGCTGGCGGTGGCTTTCAATTTGCAGGATGACCAGATCGCTTCTTTCCGCAATGCAATTGAATTGGGAAAAACAGGAACACTTGATCTGATTGATGCACAGGGCAGGGTGCTGGTCAGTTCGCAAACGGAGCGAACTGTAGACTATGGCCTTACGGAAGATGTGTTCAGCCGCCTGTTTGTGTCTGGTAAGCCGGGCGTCGAAACCTGCCTGGGCTGTGGTGCATCTGATTCTGCAGGTGCAAGTGGTGAAGTGATTGCTTTTGCGCCACTGACTCAAGCTCCTTGGGGAGTAATTTTCCGGCAACAGGCAGACGAGTTAATGGCACCGGCCAACCGGTTGTTGATGCAGACCCTCGTGCTCGGAGTGATCACAGTCATTGGGGCGCTGGCGTTGGTGTGGGTTACCACCAATAGCGTCATCCGTCCGGTACAGGTATTGACCGATTCGGCTTTACGTATAGCAGGAGGGGATTTGGCGACGCCGTTGGAGATTTCTTCTGCCGGATGGTTTTCCGTGAGGCACAGGCGGCGGGATGAGATCGGCGCACTGGCCGATAGTTTTGAGGCGATGCGCAAACAGTTAAAGCGTTCGATGGATGAAACCCAGGCCCTGAATCGCGAACTGGATATTCGCGTGCAGGATCGCACAGAAGCGCTCAGCCGGCGAAATGAACAATTGTCAATTTTAAATGCGGTTGCTATGACGGTTAACCAGTCACTGCGCCTCGAGGATATATTGGAGCAGTCTCTGGAAGCAGTTTTGAAGTTGACGGTTGTGGATGTGGGAGCAGTATTTTTGCAACAGGAAATTCAAGGGGCGCTTAAGCTGATGGCATATCGTGGGCTCTCCGAAGATGCCGCAAACCTGGTCGCTGAAATGGGGATGTTGGACAGTTCATGCGGGGGGGTGCTAGAACGGGGCCAGGTGGTGGTCGTGCCGGACATTTCTCGGTTTCGCGGGCGCCGGGCGCGCTCTTTGCAAAATGAGAATCTGTTCACACTGGTGCATGTGCCTTTAACAGCTAAAGGATCCGTGTTGGGGAGTATGTGTGTCGGAACGCACGTGGTGCGCGAATTCAGTGATGAAGAACAGAAGTTGCTGACGGCGATCGGTAGCCAGATCGCTGTGGCGATCGAGAACGCAAGGCTCTATAGTGAGGTGCAGCATAAGGAACGGTTGCGTGGAGAGCTGTTTAAGAAGGCGATTAATGCACAAGAGGAGGAGCGAAAACGTATTGCCCGTGAGTTACACGATGAAACCAGCCAATCTTTAACTGCTTTGCTCTATGCGACAGAAGAGGGGCTGGAGATGAAGAGTTTAAAAGAGGTACGGAAGCGTTTAGAAGGAATGCGCGAACTGACCCAGCGTACCTTGGACGGTGTGCACAAAGTGATTTTCGATTTGCGCCCCTCGATGTTGGACCATTTGGGGTTGATGCCTGCTGTGCGCTGGTTAGCAAAGTCGCGCCTGGAATCGCGTGGGGTGCGCGTGACGATCGATGATGCAGGGGGCGAGCGGCGACTACCGCCTGAGGTCGAGACAGCTCTGTTTCGTGTAATGCAGGAGGCAATTGTGAATATTGCCCGCCATTCGGCGGCGCGCAATGTACACATTGTTTATGCAGTGAAGAACGAGCAGGTATTCATTGGCGTTGAAGACGATGGCATCGGCTTTGATTTGAGTGATTTGACCTTGCTCCTCGATTCACCGCGTGGATTGGGATTGGTAGGAATGCGGGAGCGCCTGGAATTACTCGGTGGTGAGGTTGAAATACGTACGTTTCCTGGAAGTGGTACCAGCTTATTGATCACTGCGCCATTGGTCGGAGGGCACGATGATGCGGGATGAGATCCGTGTTCTGATTGTGGATGATCATGCTATCTTGCGGGATGGTATCCGTTCGCTGCTTGAGCGACAGGATGATATCCAGGTCGTCGGAGAGGCTGCGAATGGAAGAGATGCTCTGGCGTTAGTGGGGAATCTTCGACCGGATATCGTGTTGATGGATGTAGCGATGCCGGAGATGAATGGACTTGAGGCTACCCAGCTTATTAAGGCCTCGTATCCTCAGGTGCGGGTGTTGATCCTGACACAGCACGATGATGTCGCATATGTCGATCCGCTCCTGCGGGCAGGCGCTTCGGGTTATGTGCTCAAGCGCTCGGGGGGGCGCGAGGTGTTGGCGGCCATTCGCCAGGTTTACGAACAGGGAGTGTTCCTGGAGCCGTTGGTAGCACGGCGAGTAATTGAAAACTATGCTGGTGTCGAAGGTAAACATCGGATGGCTGAAAATGGGCGGCAGGCGGCAAATAACCGGTTGACAGATCGGGAACGGCAAATCTTGCAGTTGATTGCGGATGGGAAGACGAATAAAGAAATCGCCCATTTGCTTGGAATCAGCCCAAAGACGGTGTCTGTGCATCGCACAAACTTAGCTTCCAAGTTGGGCGTACATAGTAGCGTGGACCTGGTTCGCTATGCAACGCAGAATGGCTTGTTGGAGTAATGGAAATTCCATGCCGCGCATAGTGTTGCCTGGTTCTTAATGAATCAAAGATGGATTCCAAAACAAGGAGAATTTATGTCACTACAGTTGGATTTTGTATTGATCCCGGCAGGGGAGTTTGTGATGGGGAGCAAAAAAAATGTCGACTCCAAGTCAGAAGCAGACGAGATGCCGCAACACAGATTGGATGTTTCCGACTATTACATGATGCGTTACCCGGTAACCAATGCACAATATGCCCAGTTCTTGCAAGAGAGTAGTCGCCGGATGCCATTTTTCTGGTTGGAAGGTGAAGCATTTGCTGTAAAAGCGGATCATCCGGTTGTGGGTGTAACTTTCCTGGATGCCGCAGCGTTCTGTGTGTGGGCGGCAAAAAAGACCGGCCTGCCAGTGCGTTTGCCGACTGAGTCTGAATGGGAAAAAGCTGCCCGCGGCAGCGATGGGCGCTTATATCCCTGGGGTAATCGTTGGGAAGCGGGGCGGTGCAATACTGCTGATGCAAACCTCGGTGGTACAACGGCAGTGGGACAGTTTTCTCCCCAGGGCGATAGCCCATTTGGGATTACCGACATGGCGGGAAATGTGCAACAATGGACGGCATCGCGTTTTGGCGATTATCCTTACATTCCATCAGATGGACGAGAAGCAGCGGTTTACCGGTTGAACGAGCCGGATTTGTTACCCCAATTTCGCGAAACAGGGGGAACTTCGGTCCCTGATTCCCCCGAAGCCTCATTAGGCAAAATGGTGATTCGCGGTGGATCCTGGCGAGAGGGCCGGGTTCAGGCGCGCTGTGCTTACCGTAGTTGGGCAGCACCGATGCACTATAGTGAGGATACCGGGTTCCGCTGTTGCTACGAGAAGTAGATTTTGTGCATCGTGTGGTCATCAAGGTATGGCCACACGATTTTCTAAAATAGCGTCTGCAACAGGCTAATCAGGCCGAATCCGATGACTGCCGCTACAAAAGTGAATATTGCTACAGCCTGCAAGAAAAGAGCAGTTGTCAAAGTCTTGCGCTGGTCAGGCCGCAGATGAAGGTAGAAGCGGTCAACCAACCACTTTGCCAGGCGTTTGAGTTTGCTTTCGCGTAGTTCAGCGTAGCGTTGGATGTTGGCAAGCATCTGGCATACAATTTCCCGCACAGATTGGGCGAATTCTTCGACATCAGTTTCACTGATCAGGAACTCTTCACTGTAAGTCAGGCGTGTCCCAGAGCGGATGTTCTGCAGAGTCCAGACAACACTGGTTTGCTGGTCAACATCCAGGCAATAGGCAAATTTGTAGTGAGGCTGGTAAGCGGTAATGACAGTCTCATAGAGCGGTTGTTCAGCGGAGTTGGGAAGGTTGGACAGGCGTACCAGATAGCCGCTGCCTACTTTGGGATAATCGCCAAATCTGGCCTCCAGGCTGGCGAGTCCCCATAGCGGGCTAAGTTGCATACGGCGCTCGATGTCCGTGACCAGTGTGAACACTTCCTCGCGAGGCGCTTGAATGTCGATCCACTCGATGACTTTGGTATAGGTCATGTTTCTCCGTAAAACAAAAGGGCAGCCCGGAAGTTCAGGTGGGGCCTGCCCAAAGTAAAGCAGATCGATTATATCCCAATTTGGGCCGCAAAAAGAAGACTCTTAGGGATTGTTAATCAGTCAATTCAACCGGAACAACATTTGAGCGATCGCAGCGATTTGGTCCGAATTTGTGCCGGGTGGGGGAGATTTGAGCGCCTGGATGGGGCCGTGGAGCAACTGGCTGGTAATCGCCTGGGCGAGGGCAACGACAGCATTTTGTTGTTCGGGCGAAAGGTCGGGGTTGCGGCGCAGCGTCTTTTGGATCTGCGTCTGGCAAATGGCGTTGGCTTTGCACTGTAAAGAGCTGATCAGCGCGACGTTGTGTTGTTCGGCCAACCATACCCCGAAGCAATCCAGCTCCTCTTGGATGATGGCGGCGGCTTGCTGGCAGGCGGCGGAGGCGGGCAGGTGGTGGGTTTGCACTTGCCATGCCAGGTCATCAATGTTCACCAGTCGAATGCCGGGTAGCTGGGCAGCGGCAGGATCTACGTCGCGTGGTACAGCCAGGTCGGCGATTAACAAAGGCCGGTTTTCCCGCCGGATCATAGCCTCGGCCAGGGTTTCGGCGTGTAAGACAATGTGGGGCGCGCCGGTGGAACAGATAACAATGTCGGCGGCGTCCAGACTCTCAGACAGAGCATCGAAATGGACCGCTCGCACTTTCGGATCAGGCGATCCTGACGGGCCAGGCGCCTGGCTGAAGGATTGAGCCAGCTTTTGGGCGCGGTCGAACGTGCGGTTGGCGACCAGAATACAATCCAGTCCAGCGCGAACCAGGGCGCGGGCCGTCAGCGAGCTGATCTTTCCTGCACCGATCAGTAAGGCAGTACGTCCAGCAAGTGGACCTAACATATTTTGGGCAAGCTCGACCACGACAGTGGCTACTGACAGGTTCGCCTTGCCGATACCGGTTTCGGTGCGCACGCGTTTGCCGGACTGGATGGCATGGCGGAACAGGGCCGCAACAACCGGCCCGCTTGCGCAGGCGGCCTGGGCGACAGCAATCGCCCCTTTGACCTGGCCAAGTATCTCGTTTTCCCCGACCACCAGAGACTCGAGACCGGCGGCGACGCGCAAAAGATGGTTTGCAGCCGCCAACCCCTGGTGAACCTCAATGAAATCTAGCAAGCCTGGCTGTGGCAGGCCGGCATGGTTTGCCAGGTAATTGAGCACGGCCTCTTGCGCAGCGGTGGGTTGGGTTGTACAAAAATAGATTTCACTGCGGTTGCAGGTGGCGAGCAAAGCCAATTCCGCAGATGGATCAGGCAGGCAGTCACGAAGCTCCTGGAGCGCTTTAGGTAATTGCTCATGCGAGAAAGCCAGGCGTTCGCGTATTTCTACAGGCGCCCGGTGGTGGTTAATGCCTATAAGCAGGAGCGACCCGACAGTATGTCCTGGTTGTAGGGCGGCACGATCCGGATGATCGCCCTGGTTGCCGGGTTGTCCGTCTGATGGGGTTGCTCCGTTGGCAGGTGGGTAGGACATATTCCTGATAGGTAAATGTGTCATAGCTGAAGGGAATTTTACGCCGACGCGAAAGCTGCTGCACGATTGACGAGTGCAGGCGCCCATTCGGGAGAACCAAGGGCATGAAGATGTGTGTAGCCGCTCAGGGTGTTGCGGTAAATCAAGGCATCCCGCTTGTTGCCCAGGCCGTTGCCACGCAGCAGGCGCATAGCAGTGGGCCAGTCTTCACGAAGGTTTAGCAAACGAGAATTATGGAATTCATGGCCGCGCAATATCGTACCTGCAGAAAAGAACGGGTTGGGATGGGTGCATTCGGCCAGGATGTAGCCGTGTCCTTGTGGTTGAGCTGTTACTTCGACTTCAAACGGTAGCGCACCGACCATCTCTACCTTGTTTGCTTTTCCCCGGTTGTCCTCTTCTGCCTTTCTGGTACGCCGTTCCTCAAACTGGATTGCAGCAGAAAGGTACATCATTCCGCCGCATTCTGCATAAACCGGCAGGCCGTCTTCAATCGCCTGGCGCAGGTCCTGCCGAAATGAACGGTTTGCATGTAATTCATCCAGAAACATTTCAGGAAACCCGCCGCCAATATATAATGCATCGACAAGTGGAAGACAGGCATCGTGCAGTGCATCGATGAATACCAATTCCGCTCCGGCTTTCTGCAGCGCCTCCAGGTTTTCGGGGTAGTAAAATGTAAAGGCGCGATCGCGTATGATGCCAAGCCTGGCACGCGGAGCAGAATGAGCGGGTTGATCGTGATCTACTTCAGGATGAATGGCTTCTTGCCATGCCGGGGCCTGGCGGGCAATCGCTAACAGGTGATCCAGGTCAATATAACGTTCAGCGGCCTGGCGGCAGGCGGCAAGGGATGGCAGCAGGGAATCATCTTCATCGCGTGGCACTAACCCCAAATGGCGGTCAGGGATGGTCAATTCATCCTGGCGTGGAAATGCGCCAATGACAGGGATGTGGCAGCAACTTTCGATGGCTGTGCGCAGCTTATCTTCGTGGCGTTTTTGGGCGACGTTGTTGAGAATTACTGCCGCAATCGGGGTATCTGGCTCGAAGCTTTGATAGCCAAGTACCATTGCGGCTGCGCTGCGCGACATTCGCGCAGCATTCACCACCAGAATAACTGGCGCATGTAACGCACGGGCAACAGCGGCAGTACTGTCGCTCCCATCGCCCGACATCGAATCGTACAAACCGTGATTGCCTTCGATCAGGCTGAAATCTGCCTGGCTGGCAGGCCCGAAGAAAGCCTGTCGCAGGCGGTGGGTTTCTGGCAGAAAGAAGGGGTCCAGATTGCGGCAAGGTTGGCCGGCAGCTTCACTCAACCAGGATGGATCGATATAGTCCGGACCTTTTTTGAAGGGTTGTACGGTCAGCCCGCGCGCTGCCAGGGCCGAACAAATTCCTAAAGAAATAGTTGTTTTACCGCTGCGCCCTTGTGGAGCAGCAATGACAACGCGAGCAGGGGAAGTGTCGAGTGTCAAGTTCTACGGTTCACGGCTCACGGTTCACGCACCAGGTGCTTTATGTGTGAACCGTGAGCTGGTCTTATTTACCTACAATTCGGTGACTGTGATGGCGCCCTCCTCACAGGACGATTCGCAAGAAAGGCAGCCAATGCATTCGTCAGGGTCGCCGGTGACCATGGCGTATTTTTTACCATCCTCTTCGACAATGGCCAGGATCTGGTTTGGGCAATTCTCCGTACAATCGCCACATCCCTGGCATTTTTCGATATCGATTGTGATAACGTACATCCTTACCTCCAAAATAGTTTATTGCAGCCTATGCACTGTGCAGTGCGTAGGCTGTTGTGTTTGTCATTGTCCTGACCAGACGATGGCTGCGGCAACCAGCTCGCTCAAGTTTTGGATTTTGACTTTAATTTTGTAGTGGCGGCGGATTTCGTCCAGTTGATCCAGGCAGTTGTGGCAGGATGTGGCTACGATCTCCGCGCCAGTGGTCTTGATCTGGTCGGCTTTGACTTTTCCCGCTGCGATACGGTCTTTGGCAAAATCGCTCATCGAAAGCATACCGCCGCCGCCACCGCAACAGAAATTCTCCGCGCCGTGCGGTTCCATTTCGACGAAATCCATAACCGTGTGGCGCAGGATATAACGCGGCTCGTCAATAATACCACCATTGCGCGCCTGGTTGCAGGGGTCATGGTAGGTGACGCGCTTTTTATTGACGGAAGGATCGAGATGCAGCCGCCCTTCACGGAGGTATTGGGCTTGTAGCTCAACGAAGCTGACGATTTGGAAGGGATAGCGATGGCCGACCCAATTCTCACCTTCCCACCGTTGAGAGCGGTAGCCATGACCGCACTCGGCCATCGCCAGAACATCCGCGCCGAGGTGGTTGACGGCGTGCTCCAAATTCGAAGCGATGATATTGGCATCCTGGTCGTTACCGGAGAAGAGTGCGTAATTGGTGGCATCCCAACTCTCAGTGCTGACCGTCCAATCCTCGCCCGCGGCGTAGAAAATCTTGGCGGCGGCCTGGATCAAATAGGGGAAATATTTCACTTCGCGGGGGTTGAAGGTATAGACCACGCGGGCGCGTTTCTTATTGATCGGAATCTTGATATTCGGATTGTTCAGTTCAGATTGTAGTTCTTCTTCCATCCACTGCAGCGTCTCGACGTAATCCTGCTCACTGACGCCCATATTATTGCCATCCGCCAGGTGAACGTTGACAGTGGCTTTCAGCCCTTCGGGGGTCATGTCCATTGCGGTGAGCATGGCGCGTGCCGTGCGGATAATGTGGCGTGTATCGACCCCCATCGGGCAGTTAATAACACAGCGCCCACACATAGTGCAGCTGCCAAAAGCAGCATAGATGAGCTTTTCTACCATTTCCTGGTCCAGCTCGACTGCGCCTATCCACCCTGGAGCAACTTTGCCCATGGGGTCGAAAAGTTGGCGATAGATTTTGCGTAACTGCTCGGCGCGGTAGGCGGGAACGTGTTCGGGCTTGGGGTTGGCAACATAATAGTGACAGGCCTCAGCGCACAAGCCACAGCGTACACAAACCTCCAGAGATGCTTCCAATTGGCGGTTGAGGCGTTGTCGGAGCACCTCTAATGCCAGGGCTGCCTTGTCACTGGTTAATTGAAAGCGTTCATCGGTAAATTTTTCGTCACTCATTGAAGGATACCTCTATTCAACATACTTATTTTTGGATTGGCCAATAACACCGCGCCGGCCGAAGTTGAAACCGAAGAAAAATTTGGAGTAGAAGAAATACACACAATGGCGGATTTTACTGAAAGGTACGTAAATTGCCAGAACTGCGGTCGTAATATAGAATAATGCAACAAGCGGGCGAAATGCAAAACTCAGGGCCGGGATACCCGAGGCGAGCAGTGTGAGGCAGGACAGAGCAACAAACGTTGATGTCAAAGCTACGGATGCATAATCATCTGGAAGGCTGAGCGCACGTTCGTTCTTACCTGCCAGGCGCATATAAATGCCTGCGAAGCCAAAAATCGCACCCAGGCCGGTCAGGATGGCGCCTCCCCACAACAGCCAGACGGGTAAAACTGCCAGCCAGGGAACGACCAGGAGTACAGCAAAGGCGGCAAAGATCCCCAGGTGGAAAAAGATGCCGCGCAAATAAGCCACCCAGTGCTTGCGGGTGCTTTCTTTTTCCCAGGGAGCCATGCCCAGGGTAAAGGCGTATAAAATGCCGCTCCGTACTGAGCCGCGCGGGCGAGATAGATCGTTTTTGAAAGGTCGATTCATGATTTCTTTCAAGCGCAAGAGGATGCCAATAAAGCCAATACCCAGGCCTGTCATCGCTAACCAGCGTGTCAATACAACAATATCCATCGACGGTTCTCCACATTGCCAATTTTTGATTCCAATTTCGCAAATTCCAATTACTTGATGGCAATCCTCTGCGCGGCTTCGTGAGCCTGGGCAAAGGCTTTTTCGGCGAGCCCGGGGTCAAGCGTCAAGAAATCCATAGCCAGGTCTAAAGAAGCCTGTGCTGGAGAGAGCGAATCGTTTCGTACACGGCTGGCCAATGCCATCCCCAGTGCGCGCTCGAACAAAGCTGTGTCTTTGCTGCCGGTTGCTGTCGCCTGGCTAACTGCAATTGCCCGCAGCGCGGCAGCTTTATCGACTTCAAGGTTAATCTTGTCTACTACCTGCAGAGCAGCCTGTGGGTCGCTCTGCGCCCAGGCGGTAACGAATTCTACCAGCGGATAGGTCTCCGAAAGATCGGCGGCAGCTTCCCAGGCGTCTGCAAACTGTTTCAGAGAAGAAAATGCCTGGACTCGATAATAGGGCGACTGGATTTTGGGCGCCAGCGATGCCTCTCCCGTCTTACGGGTGATATCTCGCAAGGCCAGGTCGCGATAGAGTGGAATAGCGATTTGTTCTGCCAGGCCAGCATCTCCTGATGCGGCAGCAATGGCAGCCTGGGCGCGCCCTTGTTCGTACGGATCACTGATCTGCCCGGCAGCTTGCCACGCCTCCTCGAGGAGCCCGAAATGTAGCAACGCCGTAGCGCGTGCATCCGGGTAGCCCGGATCGATGCGTTCCAGCAGGGTTGCATTATTCGATGCGATAGCCAGCTTGCTCAGAACGTAGGCCTGTGCTGCGCCAGTGACATTTTGCAAGGATGCGGCAGCCTGTTCGAAATAGGCAGGATCACCCGATGCCGTGCCAATCTCACGCAGCAAGCGAGCGCGTTGTACCGCATCCTGGACCTGGGAGGCTGCCTGAGCAGCGAGTTCATAAGAACGCTCGTCGCCAGTCAGGGTGGCGATTTCGCGTTGCGTCCAGGAGCGCAAAGCAGGCTCGCTAATTCGCGCCGCGACAGCATTCGCACGGCCGGGTTGTGAGGTCATCCAACCAAGAGCCACCGAGCGTAGTTGCAAATCTCGGTAGACACCGCTGTCTCGATCTGCCGCACCTTCGATTGTTTCTAAAATGGTTTCATTTTGCTCTGGGTTGCTCGATTGCCATTCGTGTCCAATCAGGGGCGCGGCCCATTGGCGGGCGCGAGCGGCTTCGAGTTGGTTGGCAATTAAACCAGCTTTCTGTAGGATGGTGAAGTCCCCTACGGTGGCTTCCTGGGCGGACTGGGCGGTTCCCCACAAAGCGCCGTTTTCGTTCTGCGCAACCTCGAGTGCTGCCAGCGCCTCTTCCAGGGCGCCTTGTCCTGCTTGTGGGTTCGCTTCCCTCCAGCGTGAGCCGATGTAGGCGAGCATCCAGGCTCGTGCCTGGGCACGGTCGGCAGCCGTGGCAGAGCGTTGTGCAGTATCTAAAGTTGCCTGGCGGGCCAGGGCTTCCTCGGTTGCTGCAGCAACTTCAGCAGCGGGCACGGTAAATATGGGTAAGGCGAAGAATACCAGCACCAATAGCAAGAAGATAGCCGTGAGGATCAGAAAGTTACGGCGCTTATTGCCTGCTGGCAATAAGCTGCCCTGCGCAGATTGCGTATTGCGCAACCCCCAGAATAGCGATCCCAGGACGACCAGGCTGATCAAGATGGCGAACAGGAACACCATTTGCATTTTGCGGGTTTCAATAAGCTGGTTTTGCGAATAATAAAGCTTACCCAGGCGATAACGTACCATCTGTGCTTTGGAGATGAAAGCATTCAGGCTGGTAACTGGCTCGTCCAGCAGCCGGCTATAGGCCTGAGCGCTGGCGTCGACGCGCGCGGCCAGCTTTGTATCTTCGCCCCCTGGCTGTTGGCGTGCGCGATCGATCATTAGCATTTGGCGTTCGGTGTAATAGAGTTCCTCGTGGATGCGTTTGGCCGCCGGGCAAGGGCTGTCTACTTCTTGCTGAACGCTGCCTTGCCAGGTGGTCACGGTTTCCAGTCGTGGATCGTCTGCCAGGTGGCAGGATATACAGTAATTGCTTGCAATGATCCCTGGCGATGAGCTTGCAGGTGGCAGGGGCGGCTCTGTGTTGGCTGCCTGGACAGGTGTTTGAATGATAGTGAAGATGGATGCAGCCAATACTACCAGTACAATCGACAGGAGATAGTAGACAGGGGGCAAGGAGCGATGCATAGACGGTGACTCCATTACTGCGATTCGGCGGGCTGGTTTTCTTGGGCCGGTTTTGAGCCTCCTGCCAGGATCCAGCGAGTGAGGAAATAATAAATTACGCAGGCGCCTGTGTAAACTAGCATTACGACCACGCCGCCAGGTCCAGGAGAGTTGAAAAAGGTATAGACTAAATTGTAAATATCCATAACACACCTATTCCCAATTCGCGGTTTTCAATCGGCAGGTGCCAGTTCGCTTGCTTGTTCGCCGGGTTCAGGCAACTCCTGAGCGGTTTCCCAAATTGGAATGATTGGGAAATAACGGGTGAAAACAACGTAGAGCAGGATCAGGCCGGAAAACCAGGCGATGGTGATCAGTATCTCGGTTAATCTGGGAATATAGGTCCCGGCGCCCATTACAGTCAGCACCCGCGGACTGATTTCGGTAGGGATGATAACGATGTAACGTTCGAGCCACATGCCAACGTTGATCAATGCCGATGCAAATACCATCCAGCCGATGGATCCTTTGCCCTTGAAAATGAATATCAACAAGGGGAAAACGAAGACCAGGACGGTCATGCTCCAAAACATCAGCGCATAGGTTCCGGTGAATTTGTCCCGCAAAACAACCATTTCTTCGGTCATATTGCCGTACCCGGCAGTCAGGTATTCGGCGATCATCATGTATAACCAGCCGAGCACGAAGGTGATGAGCAGTTTGCGCAGTGAATTAAACAGACCCGTGTGCAGCACGTTTTCCAGGTGGTAGATTTTGCGCAGGATCGACAGGACGATGACGACCGCAGCCGTGCCGGAGAGGATGGCGCCGAGCAAGAAGAACGGGCCGATTAGAGCCGTGTGCCAACCGGGCTGGACGGTCATGCCGAACATCCAGGATACCACGGTGTGAACGGTGACAACTAACATTGTCATAAAGATAGCCATACCATCCAGCACGCGTTCCAGGCGATGATATTGTTCCGGGTGCCCTTGCCAGCCAAGCGCCAGAATGCGGTACATGCGCTGCTGCCAGCCAGGAACATTCTTCAGCCTGTCTCGGCACAGGGCGATGTCTGGCAGCAAGGAGAGATACATAAAGACAATACTGGACAGTAAGTATAGACCGACCGCTGTGAAATCCCACAAGATAGGCGATTGGTATCGTCCGTAGAAAATAATATTGAACACACGCTCGGGGCGACCCATATCAGCCAGGATAGAAGCCACGCCGAACGGCAGGCTGAACAGGGTTACTGCCTCTGCCGCACGGGTGAGCGGCTTACGCCAGCCCTGCCCGGCGACGCGCAGGATAGCCGAGATGAAGGTGCCCGAGTGAGCCAGGCCAATGAAGAAGACAAAGTTAGTAATATACACACCCCAGTACACCGGGCGATTCAGCCCGGTGATCCCCAATCCCTGGATGAATTGCCATGTCCATGCAGCAATGCCCAGCATCAGCAGGCCGAGCAAAGTGTATACCAGGATACGATAACCGGCAGTTGTTGGGCGAGAAACTGGGGCAAGCAGGAGCTTTTCGTCGGGATTGTGAAGATGCATGCGAGTCTCCTTTAGCCTTGTTTCAGGTAATATACTTTGGGCTCCGTGCCCAACTCTTCCAAAAGCCGGTAAGCACGCGGGCTGTGGGCCAATTCAGAAACCAGGCTGTTGGGATCGTCCAGGTCACCGAAATAGCGGGCATGACCGGTGCAGGTTTGCACACAGGCCGGAGTGTAATCGGTGGCGGTGAAGGTGCGCCCTTCCGCAATCGCTTTTGCGCGAGCCTTGTTCAGGCGCTGGATGCAAAAGGTGCATTTCTCAACGACGCCCTTTGGCCGCGGGGCGACTTCCGGGTCAGGGTTCAGGTGTGCTTTCAAAGCCTGGGGCCATTCTGGCGGAAACCAGTTGAAATAGCGTACCAGATAAGGGCAGGCCACTGTACACATGCGGCAGCCGATGCAGCGGGCATAATCTACGACAACGATCCCTTCTTCGTTTTTCCAGGTGGCGCGCACCGGACAGACCTTGGTGCAAGGTGGGTTATCACAGTGTTGGCAGGGCCGTGGAATTAACGTGGCGCGGATGTTGGGATATTCGCCCTCTACAAATGGCAGAACTTCATTCCATAAAATTGCCCGGCCCATGGCAGCCTGATCAGGTCCTGCTACAGGTGTGTTGTTTTCCATGCGACAGGCTGCTGTGCAGCTCTGGCAGGCGAAGCATTTATCCAGGTCGATGACCATTCCCCAACGGGGCATAGATACCTCCGAATTGCGCGTTGCTTACCGTTTCAAGCGCGATAAATATTTACACGAGTTGGGCCAGTAACCGCCAGGCCAGTCAGCGGCTCGCTGCTTATCCGGGCGAGCTGGTTTGCGTTAGCTCCAACGACCAGATTCTGGGGGCTGTTGCGGCCCCATCTCGTCCAGGAGTGGTGTCCCAACCCGTGAGGCATAAAGACTGCGTTGGGCCACATGCCAATGTAAATTCGTACGACGGCTTGTACTTTTCCCTGGGGCGACTCGACCCAAACCAGGTCGCCATCTTGCAAACCCAAACCGGTGGCGGTTTGTTGGTTGATCTCTATCCAACTTGCCCATTTCGTGTTGGTTTGCAAGCCATAGCTTTCTTGCAGCGTGGGGATGATCCCCTGCCACTGGGTAGATTGCGTAAGGAGCGATTGGCTCACCAGCAGGAAGGGATAATTTGCTGCCTCGTTTTGTGTTTCGGCCAAAGCAGCGGGCACCTCAAAGTGTGGCAGATAGGCCAGATCATCCTTGTCTGCCAGGAGGGCGAACATCTCGCGAGAAAACAGGTCGAAACGCCCATCTTTTGGGGCGTTCAAGCGGTCGCGCCCCACCACCTGACCCCAGGCCGGGCTGCCAGGTGCAGCATTGAAATAAACCATTTCTGCCCAGTTTCCGTTGGCCTCCAGGCGAGCAAAGTCGAAGCGTTCCAGGCGATACTCAATCAACTCCTTGAATGTTTTCGAGGGCAAAGCGCTGGTTAATGGAGCGCCTAAACGGCCAGCCAGCTCCAGGAACACGTCACCTGGATTGCGAGTATCGTATACGGTCTCGACGGCTGGCTGGCGCAGCGAGACGCCGGCGTAACCAACGCCTTCCATGTAGTCGTCTCCCCAGATTTCCATAAATGTGCTCGCCGGCAAAATCAGGTCGGCGTGTGCTGCGCTTTCATCGAGCGTGGAAGCAAAACTGACCACGAAGGGAACCTTCATCAAGGCGCGCACCATATCGCCATTGTTCGGGATGTCGTAAACCGGGTTGGCGTTGAGCAAGAGCAGGAGATTGAGCCCATAAGGTTGTTCTTGCAGGATACGCGGTGCGAGATTCTGGTACGCAGATACGGCAAGAGGAAATTCCTGTGTCCCGGCAGCGTCGATACGCTCGTGAGCAAGCCCGTCTCTGGCGGCTGGGTCCAGGGAAAATTCTGGCCAGGGGGCTAATTCGGGAAAACGCTGCACGATCACGCCGCCGTGGGCATCGATCGAGCCAACCAGAGCGTTGAGCGCATGGATTGCCATGGCCGTATACAGGGCATTCCCGCTGGTTAGCTCGCCGATCTCAGCCGGTGCAATGGCGACCGATGGGCGGTTGGTGGCGAACTCGCCGGCCAGGCGGGCAATCACATCCGTGGTCACTCCGGTGATACTGGAGACGCGCTCAAGCGTATACTCTTTCAATACCAGGTTCTTGAATCCGGTGTGGGTTTTTCCCTGGTCGTCCGTGAAATCCTCAAATCCAAAGGTAAAATCCCGGACAAAGTTTTTGTCATACAACTCGCTGTTGATGATAACATTTGCCATGCCCAGCGCAAGGGCAGCGTAAGTGCCAGGGCGGATGGGCACCCACTCGTCCGCTTTGATACCGGTGAGAGAAAGACGGGGGTGAATAGCTACCAGCTTCCCTCGTTGAGGGCGTCCCCGGCGCATGAAGGCGGCTGCTGCAAGGTATACAATCACATTGCGGCTGGATTCGAGCAGATTGCCGCCGAAAGTAAGCACATAATTGGCATTGTTCAGATCATAAACAGGAAGTTCGTTAATGCCCTGGGTAAGTAGAGTTGCCAGGCGTACGGCGGCTTCGCCCAGGCTCTCGCGTGAGATGACATTGGGCGAACCGTAAGCGCTCATGAAACGCCCCACGGTGGCGCGCATCTGGCCGCGCAATTCACCGTGAAGCAAAGCCACGGTGTGAGCCTGGCCGGCGGCGCGCAGTTCAGACAGGCGGCTGGCCAGCAAGTCCAGCGCTTCATCCCAGGAAATCTCTTTCCAATCGCCGCTGCCGCGTTCGCCAGTTTGCAGCCGCGGGCGCTGGATGCGCTCAGGGCTATACAGCGCCTCCAGCGAAGTCTGTCCTTTCAGGCAACACACACCCTGGTTGAGAGGGTGTAGAGGGTTTCCTTCTACTTTTACCGCCCGCCCATCGACAACGCGTACGTCCAGGCCGCAGCCAGAAGGGCACATCGCACAAGTGGTTTTGACGACCTTTTCACCAGTCTCGCCTTGGGAGAAGGCAGGGGGTAGTTCTTTCGTTAACCTGGATGCCACACCGGTTAGCGTAGCTGCTGCGGCGCTGGTGAGAGCGGCAACTTTCAGCGCATCACGTCGTGAGATATGTGCTGGCGAGTTGCTCATTTCTTCTTCGGGTGGGGTAGGAGGGGTGTTAATTGCCGTCATAGTTGCTCAACCAGGGATGGAGTTCCAATAGTTTACTTGGCTGCACCTGGAGCGGCTGGGCCGGTGGGATCGCAGCAGGAACGGTGGAATACTGAGCGGGGTCGACCTTGAGGTCAATACCGAGCAACGCCAGCGACGCCAACGTATCAGGCACCGCGCCTGGTTTGCTGCTGCCAACCCAGGCCTGGCCGCGCACAGTCCGTGAGCCGCCGCCCGACGGGCTGATATGGCAGGTGGCGCAGGGTTCACCCGTTTGTGATGCGTATTCAGGCAAAGCTCGGACTTCATGCCGTCCGGCTAAGCCGAACAATAGAGCGAGCATAATCAATAGGGCACCGCTAACAATGAGCACTCTGGTCATTTCTCTTGTCTCCTTTAGGGATGCGGCTGGTGATGCAACGCCACTAAGCTTCTCCTACAATCACCTGCCCATTTTCAACCCTGACGGTGATTTGTTCGAGAGGAATGGGAGGAGGGCCTGAGATGACTTCACCGAATTGATCAAATATACCATCGTGGCAGGGACAGTAGAATTCCTGTTTCTCGGTTTGCCACTGTACGGTACATCCCAGGTGGGTGCAGATCAAAGAAAAGGCGCGAATGCTTTCAGGCGTGCGTAGCACGATCGCTGGTTGACCAGCATACGTGATGGATTTTGTGCCACCAACAGGTAACTCATCCAGCGGAAATTCAACCAGCTTCGCCTCCTGGGCAGTTTCTTGTGGTGGAAACAACTGTGTCTGTATCAATGTGCCTGCCCAGGCTGCACCGACTGCGCCGAGACCAAGAAAGATAAATTGGCGGCGGGCGACGAACACGGATGGTTTCTCGGAAGGGTGTGCAGAGGTTTTCGATTGCATAATTTTTATCACATTTACGGATTCGTGATTGCGGCCGCCCCGGCGTAAGCATGACAATTATTGCACGATGTCTCGGGTTGGTGGCAGTATAGACAGTCTTGCTGCAACTGGTCGCCGCGATTGAGGGTATCCATGTGGTGCGTACTCCACCAGTCCAGCGGGCTGTGATATTCGGGTGCAACCAGGCTGGGATCGACCTTAACGGCCAGTGGACCAATGCCATTTGTGACTGGCTTTTCTACATACCGTGGATAACAGGCAATAACCAGGACCAGGATCAGGATCACGGCCAGGATCAAGATGAATTTACGCATTCCATTTCTCCATCGGGCGCTGATGAAACATCTGGGAGATGATCAACGCTCTTGAAAGTAGGTATCAATACACCAGGGAGTTGGTCAGCAACTCGATCACGCCGCCGACCTTAACTGGCACCTTCCAATAGTGCATCGATTCGGGCAGTTGCGCTTTGCAAATGGCGCAGACCGTCGCCAGATAGTTGGCGCCGCTGTGTTTTACCGCCATAGCCCGTGGCTTGCCGCCGGCCATGCGGATGGGCATTAACTCGTCGGTAAGCAGCCCGCCGCCGGCGCCGCAACAGTAGGTTTTCTCCCGGATGGTGTCGCGGTGCATCTCGACGAAATGGTTGCAGCAGGCGCGGATGATTTCGCGCGGTTCATCCAGCAGTTGCCCGGCGCGGGCGGAATTGCATGGATCGTGGTAGGTTACGATTAAATCATCGTTCGCCGTTTTGTCGATGTGCCCGTTGAATGCTCCTTTGTGCAGCATATCGACGATGAATTGGCTGATGTGATAGGGGTAGGGGGGCTCAAACATATCCATTGGCCCGTTGAGCGTAGGGGTCAGGATGCCGCCGCGCCAGGCGTGGCCGCATTCGCCCCAGATGATTGTTTTGACGCCCAACATACGTGCTGCGTCGATGATCCGTTTGTTAACTTTGCGCAAGTTGTTGAAGTTCAAGAACAGGCCGAAGTTGCCGCCTTCGTTGCAATAGGTACTGGTCGTCCAGCTAATGCCCAGGTAATGAAACAGCTTGCCATAGCCGATCATAGTGTCTACATTGGCAAAGTTATCGGCAGATGGCGGCACAAGCAACACATCCGCGCCTTCTACGTCTACTGGATAACGGATTGGCTTGCCGGTTTCTTGCTGGATATCGTCCTCGAGAAATTCGCAATTGTCTTTCCATGCTGCCGGGGGAATGCCCAGGTTGTTGCCTAATTCATATACCTTTGCCACCACCTCGGTTACGTACTTGGTAGAGACCCCAATGGCGCACATTATTTCGCGGGCGGCCATGGTAATCTCGGCGGTGTCGATGCCGTAAGGACAAAAGACGGAGCAGCGGCGGCACTCAGAACACTGGTAAAAATAGGTGTACCACTTCTGAAGCATTTCCTCATCCAGGTCGGCCGCATCACCCAGGCCGGGCAATCGTCCAGCCGGGGTGAAATAGCGCCGGTACACCTTGCGCAGCAGCTCCGCGCGTGCCACGGGGAAATTCTGCGGGTCGCCTGTGCCCAGGTAGAACTGGCATTTATCGGTACAGGCGCCACAGCGCACGCAAATATCCAGGTTGATGCGCAGCGCCTGGTTTTTTTCCAAAAGTTCCCCCAGCTTTTCGATGGCGCGTTGCTGCCAGTTTGGGACTCTTTCCGTGGGCAGGTCGATGATCCGGGTGTCTTTGGGCTTGCTCGGGTAACAGCGCACATTCGACGAGGCGCCTTCGCGCAGCGGCGGCGCCTGCAAAACACCTGTTTCGGTCAATTCCTGAATGATGGGGGCTTCATCGAACTTTGGCATTCACGTTCTCCTGTGAAAAATGTAGCCTGGATAGCCTGATGCGACTACAAATCGGGTCTCTAAATCTTGCTGTAATGATCCAGGTCTTTGCCCACGTACCGCTTGCCCCGTATCTGGACCTGATAAGGCTGCGCGCGAGTCGGGCTGAAAAAGATACCCCCCGCGTGGAGCAATTTGCTGGATGGGAAATAGATCATCAAGCATAGCACCAGGAAGAGGTGGATGAGAAAGAGTGGATGTTTTGGAGGGGCGATCGGGTGAAAAGTGAGCAATCCCATCGTAAAGGCTTTGACATCCAGAATGTTGACGTGCGCCCAATAGCTGACCAGGATGCCGGTACCGGCAATGCAGCCCAACAAGACCAGGACAAAAAAATCTGGCAAGTTGGAAATATACAGCGCGCGGCGCAGAGCCAATCGTCTCCAAAACAGGTATAGCGCAGACATACCGAAGATGTAGCCAAAGAGCAGGGCAACCGTTTCCATCTGGAGCACAAGCCAGGGTACAGGGTAAGTGAAGTAGCGCAGGTGGCGGAACAGGATCGCCGCCAGGGCGACGTGGAAAATCCATGCCCCCGCCCACAGCCAACGGTCGGCTTTGAACAGGCTGGGGAAAATCAACACTTCCCCCAAGACGCGTCCAACTGCTCCAACCTCAGTGGTCGGAGCTGGGGTCACCACGGTTGGCAAAGGCATGGGCGTGCGCAGATAGCCTGTCAGCTTGATCAGCAACCCGGCCAGCAGAGCAAACGCGGCAAAGTATGACAGGCCGATGAAAAATAATGAAAGCAGAGTCCAAAGAACAGTTGACGCGTCCATATTACCTCGGCGTACAAACGTTTAACGAACGTTCAACGTCCGAATGACCAATCGAATATCAAATTTAATTTTGTGTGTCAATTGCGAGGTGCGCCCGTAATTGACACACAAAAATCAGCGCGATGCCCGTCGAGTAATAGAAGGACTAGACGCAGCCGGTAGGCTTGGGCAGGCCGGCGATCTTGCAGGCGCCTTTTGCCGGACCGCTGGGGAATAGCTCATAGATGGTTTTCAGATCGTAGCCGGTCTCTTTGCACAGCTTGCGGATCATGGGGGCGATGCCGAACTGCTGATAGTAGTTGCGCAGGTAGTTGACCACTTTCCAGTGATCCTCGCTCATTGCCCCGACATCTTCAAGCTTGGCGATTTCAACAGCCAGCTCTTCACTCCAGATGGCAGGATCCTGAATGAAACCATCCTCATCTACTTCTATTTGCTTTCCTGAAATCTCAATGAATGACATTCCGAACTCCTAAAGTTTTTAATTTTCGGGCAGCTTGATGAACGTGGCGCCTCCAAAAGAGGTGAATTCAAGCGTTCCGGCATTGACCAGTTCGGTGAGTGCTTTTTTTACAGTCGAATGATCAACGCCCAGGCCGTTCGCCACGTCACGGCTGGTTAGCATCTTATTCTTTTGCTTGAAGAACTCGACGATTTGCTCCTTGAGTTCCTCAGTTACCTCGCCTGCCATAGAGGCTCCTTTCTATTTTCGTTGGACCTCCCGCAGGTGCCAGACCTGCGGGAGGTTGGCGCCCATCAGGTAGCGACCCAATCTTGTGCTACCACTTGAACGTCGGGGTTGAACGGAAGGTCTCTGTCGCCAGGGTGAAGTCGTCGATGAGCTGGACGGAGAAGGGAATGCCGGTCAGGTCAAAGAATCGTTCCCAACCGATGCGACCAATCCATTCACCCATGCGCTCGTGTTTATGGGCATGCTTTGCCCAGGTCTCGACAATATTGCGCACTGCTCCAGTAACCTCAGGCCAGCGCGGTGGATTGTTGGGCAAGTACGGGATAGCCAGGCGTGAAAACTTCGGCGGTGTGCGGGCGCTGGAGATCTTGCCGCCAACCCAGATCGAGACGCCATCACCTGTGGGATCGGCCAGTGGCATACCGGGGCACATCGTGTAACAGTTGCCGCAGTACATGCATTTATCTTCGTTGACCATCAAGGTTTTGTTTTTCGGATCGGGGCGGATGGCTCCCGTGGGACAGGCCGCGATCACGTTTGGAATTTCACATTTTGCGCGCACCACGTCGTGATTGACCTTTGGGGGCAGGCGGTGGATGCCCAGGATAGCAATGTCAGAACAGTGCACTGCGCCGCACATGTTCAAGCAGCAAGCCAACGAAATGCGGCAATAAGCGGGCAGTTTCATGTCCCCAAAGTATTCGAACAGGTCGTCCATCACGGCCTTGACGATTCCCGACGCATCCGTCGCCGGCGTATGACAGTGGATCCAGCCCTGGGTGTGCACCGGGTTGCTGATTGCATGTCCGGTGCCGCCGACAGGATAATTGTGTTCTTTCAGATACGCCAGCAGCGGTTCGACTTTAGCCGGGTCAGAAACCAGGAATTCCAAATTATGGCGGCTGGTGAAACGCAGGTGGCCCTCGCAGAACTGGTCAGCGATCTCACATACATCTCGGATCCAGTCGGTGCTCACCAGGCGCGACGAACCGACGCGGATGG
The DNA here is from genome assembly GCA_964595435.1 of uncultured Anaerolinea sp. Lineage (GTDB taxonomy): Bacteria > Chloroflexota > Anaerolineae > Anaerolineales > UBA4823 > RBG-16-57-11. The sequence goes on from CAZQQJ010000030.1 coordinate 56,355, forward strand.
TGTACAACTCGTCGCCAGATTCGGCGACGTGTTTGAGCACGCCAGGTTTAACTCGTTCGTGATATTTCCACTGGCCGTAATTCTTCTCGATGACCGGCGGGAGCATTTCCTTGTAATTAGGAGGTCCAAAATCAGTGCGGGTAGCCATTATTTCACCTCCTCGGGATCCCAGAAGTAGTAGGGATTGGCGCGCGGGGCGCGGATCATTTGCGGGGTTGGGGGCAGGTCCACGGCCTTTAGGAAGCTGCGCATCCCCATGCGGTGGATCAACTCACCCAGGCGCTCGCGCATCTTGCCATTCTCGTCCCACCACTCCCAGATACGACGCACCAGGTCCTTCAGCTCGTCGTAGGGGGGCTCCAGCTTCATAAAGGGTACGATGACCCAAGAAAGAAGGGCGCCATGCACGATGGGCGCTTTACCGCCCACCAGGATCGTCGCGCCGCGTTCTGTGCCGATGCGCAGGGCCTTGGGCATCAAATTGATGCAGTGCATACAGCGGTTGCATTCGGCATCGTCAATCGTCAAGGTTTTGTTTGCCGGATCAAAGGCCATGCAGCCAGTTGGGCAAAGCTGGATAACTTCACCCTGGATGTCCATGCCGTCTGTAGCGTACCTGGCGACCTCCTCCGGGTCGATGCGGATCTTGTCGCGCCAGGTGCCCACAACGGCGATATCTGAGCGCGGCACTGCCGCGACGCAGTCATTCGGGCATCCCGAGATCTTAATCTTGGTTTTGTAAGGGAACATCGGGCGGTGGAGCTCATTTTGGAACTCCATTGTGACGCTGTACAAAATATCGAGTGTGTCGATGCAGGCATATTCGCAGCGGCCAGGCCCAACGCAGCAACTGGGCGACCGCATATCCGAGCCTGAGCCTCCCAAGTCGAAGCCGATTTCGGCAAGGTCATCGAAGCAGGGCTGCAAATCGGCGGTGGACGTGCCGAGCAGGATGATATCGCCGGTCGCGCCGTGCATGTTGGTCAGCCCGCTGCCGTGCTTATCCCACACATCGCAGAGCTGGCGAAGTTTGTCGGTGGTATAAAACCAACCGGATGGCATATTCACCCGCAGGGTGTGAAATTCTGCCACCGCAGGAAATTCTTCGGGCAGGTCGGAGTAGCGCCCAATAACGCCGCCGCCGTAACCTTTTACGCCGACGATACCACCGTGTTTCCAGTGGCCAATTTTGTCTTTGTAGGAACGCTCGAGCTGGCGCAGCAGGTCGTTGGCCGATTCTTTTTTGCGCGCGGCTCGCTTCATTTCCGTAACAAAGCTAGGCCAGCCACCCTCTTCGAGTTGATCCAGCAAAGGGGTTTCTGATTCCTGAGCGTTTGTCATTCGTATACCTCCATTAGGGCGTCAGTGTCAGGCGTCAATACGCACGTAGTTGACACCTGACACTTGAAAGTTGGCACTTGTTCTTACAGTGTGGGCGGGAAGAGCCAGCCGAAGATAATCCAGGCGACGATCAAGGCCAGGACGGTGTTGAAGACGGTCACGATCAAATATACAATGACCGGTGACCAGCCCATCTTCTTCAGATCGCCCAGGGAAAGCTCCAGGCCCATGCAGACGAAAGCCAGGCAGAAGAACCAGTCTTTCATGGCAGTGATGGCCGCGCCGGCTTCCTTGGGAATCCATCCTAAGGTGTAGATGATCGAAGCGACGATGAAGCCCAGGACGAACTTCGGGAAGCGCTGCCAGATAATCGCCGCACTCGGTTTTTCTTTCTTGCCTTCCACGGCGAAGGCGAAATAGATTGCCAGCAAGAAGGCTACCACGCCGATCAAGGCATTTTGGGTCGATTTGACGATGGTGGCGATCTTCTGGGCGGTCTCGCCGTAAATGGTGCCCGCGCCGACTACTGCCGCAGTGGTATCGACATTGCCGGCGAACCAGGCGCCGGCTACGGCTTCAGGCAGGTTGAGCGCCTGGGCGATCAAGGGCGAAATGACCATCAAAGGCAGGGCGGTGATGATCACCAGGGTGGTAATGTAGGTGATCTCCTCTTTCTTGGCAACAACCGATCCGGCTGCAGCAATGGCTGCCGATACGCCGCAGATCGAGACGGCAGTGGACATGACTGCTCGCAGGCTGTTCGAGAGCCCAAACTTGCCCGATAGCCACCAGCTAAAGAAGTAAACGGCTGTCACCATGATCAAGGCCTGAACGATCGCGCCAATCGCGGCCGTTACGATGACCTTGAAGCTGATGGTGGTGCCCAGCAGAACCAGACCGATCTTCAGGAACAATTCGGTGCGGAAGCCGGGTTTCAGGAAATCGTACAGCTTGACGCCCTTGAGGATGGGGTTGACGATGAGACCCAGCAGCGCGGCCCACAGGGGGAATTCCAGGGCTTTACCCGGGACGCCCAGGCCAATATCTTTGATACCGTAGACCTGAAGTTTCAGCCAGCGGGCGGCGAAAGCCAGCACGACAACCAGCAACAGGCCGAGCACAAAGTTGAGCCACTGATTATTTTGTTCGTTTTGCTGAACTTGCTTGGTAGACATTTTCCATTCTCCTCATGTCGGCTGGGGTGCGCCTAAAATTTCATCCAGTTGGCGTTGATCAATCCAATCATTGCCAGGACCATCAGCCCATAGGCAATGATCACAGCGAGCCAGTCTTCGTTGATTTTGACTTTCATGGTTGTTTCTCCTGAAAAAGGTTTGTCGATCAGAGTTGCTATGCGATTTGAGATTGTGTTGCGAGGTTACGGTTGATTTCCTGCCTGAGGACACACCGGCAAGATCGGGCGACACGCTAGTCATTAGCCGGTCTGTGATCTGGCTCCCAGTGCAGGCCAGTGGCAATCTCTTTGCGGGCACCTCCTTCGTCTGATTTTCAGTTACCAACCGCTAGTTTTGAAAACCTCAGGGTGAGGACTTGATTGGCGTGGCAGATGACAGCTAGCGGTCCTTCCTGAATTTGGGCCAAGGATATACAAGTTCTTTGCTTAAATTTTATAATCTTCCATGAGGTTGCGCAGTAAGAAATATCCTATCCCATTCTAAGACTTTTCTTAGATGGGATAGGATGGTGTTTTAGCTAAAATGGGTAGAAGGGTGATCGGTGAGACTAAATTCAGGGCGCGTCTTTGGCTTGCTGCCGCAGGCGCCGGATGAACTCGAAGAACAGCAACGCCAGCCCGATGACCCCCAGAAATATCGCAACTCCCTGGATGCGCAGGTCCGCCCGTGAAAGGAAGAGCCAGTTGGAAATGATCAGCAATAACCAGCCGGCGGCGAGGATCCATTGTCTCTGGACGAGATTAAAGAGCAAAAAGCTGATCAGTATCATCAGGGCGCCCAGGTAGATTTGAGCTTCCAGAGCGCCAACCACAACGATATCCAGCGACCAGGCGGCAATCAGCAATATACCGCCGATCAACGGCGCCAGGCTTAACGTCAAGAGGATTCTTTCCAAAGAGACCGGTGCGGTCCGGGTTGAATGTGTGGTCAATTTAGGTGTATTTTTCTTGGCCATAGAAGTAGACGGTTGGTAGAATAATGGGTATGTAAGCTAAGTGTACCCGATTTTTGGTTTGTTGTTGTAGTCAATGTTCTGTCTTCGCCGTAATTCACCGTTGAGTAGTCGAGGAGTTCGTTTTGAAAAACGTATACCGTAAACTGGTGCGTAAACCGGCCAAACGCCCCTACAAATTATTTCAGATCGAGCCTTCGCTGGAGTGTACTCTGGAATGCGTGATGTGCCCGTGGGCGGAACTGCGTGAACCCAATGCGACGATGTCCTGGGAAACCTTCCAACGCATTGCCTCTCACCTCGAATTGGCGGAGAGCGTGGATTATACCGGCGGCGGCGAACCGTTCAAGAACCCTCGTCTTCCTGAGATGGTGCGTATTGCTAAACAGGCCGGGTGCCAGGTGGGTTTCAGCACCAATGGGATGCGCCTGACGCCGGAAATATCCAGGCAACTGGTCGAATTTGGCCAGGACTGGATTTCGTTCTCGGTGGATGCTGCGACGGCAGAGCTTTACGAACGTATCCGTCTTGGGGCGCGGTTCCAACAGGTTATCGACCATATCGCTGTGCTGCGTGATCTCAAAGTTTCCCGGCGGCTGGCGACCCCCCGTATGATGATGGTGTTTGTCATGATGACCGGCGAGCAGCAAAATTACCACGAATTGCCGGATTTTATCCGCCTGGCCCACGAATTGGGCGTCGAACAGGTCATTGCGAAGAACCTCGACGTTATTCTCAAAGATGGTGACGATCAGCGGCGCACCTTTTACCACAACCACATGCCCGCTATAGACTACCAGCAGGCGATTGGCGAAGCGCAGGCGCGGGCCAGGGTGCTGGGGGTGAATTTGCGCCTGTATGCGATGCAGCCGCAGGAAGTGACGATATGTGAACATAACCCTCTGCAAGGGTTGTTCTTCAACTGGAAGGGGGATGTCTCCCCGTGTATTACACTGTCGTATGCCGAAAACCGCGTTTTTGATGGCGAACGTGTGCTGGCGCCCTGCCGTCGCTTTGGTAATATCAACCAGGAAAGTGTCGAGATGATCTGGAATAAGCCTGCTTACCAACAGTTTCGCCAGCGCTTTGAGGCGCGTTTGCAGGCCGAGAAACACCTGGCGATCAGGCAGGCGTTTGGGGTAGTCTCAGAAAATGATCGCCTCCCACCTGCTCCGGAGGAATGCCAGACGTGTTATTACTTGTACGGTATTTGAGGTGGAAGATCGTATACTCCGTCTGTTACAATGTGGGCAACTCGAGCAAATCGCAAAGCTTGCCGGGCAAAATAAACGCATCTTGAGCCTGCTAACTGCACTGAGTTACGATCCGCAACCTCTGGTTGCCTGGCGGGCAGTGGACGCCTTTGGCCGGGCGGCGAACCGGGTGGCGCAAAGTGACGCCGAATATGTGCGCAACCACCTGCGCCGCTTGTTTTGGTTGGTCAATGACGAGTCAGGTGGAATCGGCTGGAGAGCGCCGGAGCTGATCGGTGAGACGATCTACCGCTGCCCGGGACAGTTTGACGAATTTGTTTCTCCTCTGGTTTACCTGCTGGATATGGAAGCTGAAGACTTGCCGCCCTTCCAGGCGGGGATCTTATGGGCGATTGGCCGGATTGCACCGTTATTGAAAGATGGCGTATTGGTTGTGCAGCAACCTTATCTGCCAGGCGGTATCACCTGGCAGGCATTAGTGCTGCGCTGCCTGGCTGCCGGCGATGCGCAGATTCGCGGCATGGCGCTGTGGTGCCTGAAATCCTTGGGATATGCCGGCTCTTTGCCAGAATGTGCTGCTTTGCTGGATGATCAGGGCCGGGTAGAAATCTACCTGGATGGGGAAATCCATTCGACCAGCGTGTCATCATTGGCCATCACTCTGTCGTCTGGTATCTCGTAGAACATCCTGTTTGATTGTTTATAAAGTGATAAAATTGCCAGGACTCATCCGATAACAACTGTTGATCAGGCCTCCGCGTCGGTGGAGCGCCATCCAGTTTCATCGTAACCACTTCGCGTCCGATCCTCGCCGAGCCTGTTGCGCCGCAGACGGGCGCGCCTTGTTTTAACAAACAGTACCTGTACTCATTGCCAACCCCAAAATGGAAGGAGAGGTTCTATGCGTAAAGTGTACGTGGTGTCTGGTGGAGTATCCAAATTTGCCAAAGCTCGTCCAGATAAGACCTTTCAGGCGATTGTCAAGGAGGCCTACGATTACGCGATCCACGATCTTGGCCTGACGTTCGCCCAGTTCACCGAGCTGGTGGATGGTTCGGTAGCATCCTATTTCTCGGACCATTTTCAGCGCCAGTTGATGAGTGGGATTATGGCACAGGATTACCTGGGCCTGTGTCCCAAGCCTTCGCATCGTGTCGAAGGCGGCGGAGCCACCGGTGGGTTGTGTTTCCAGGAAGCATGGAAGAACGTTGCCAGTGGTTATATGGATATTTGTGTGGCGTACGGCTTTGAGACGATGAGCCACGTCAATACCTGGAAAGGCAATGAATTCATTGCCCTGGCCTCAGATGTAAGTTTCGATTACCCGGTGGGGGGGTTCTATTCGGGCTATTATGCCATGATGGTCACTCGCCATATGAAGGAATTTGGCACCACGGTCGAGCAGTTGGCGCATGTCTCGGTGAAGAACCACCTCAACGCATATTACAACCCGTATGCGCAGAAGCGTAATCGTTACTCGATTGCAGATGTGCGCAATGCGCCAATGGTCGCCTGGCCGTTGACGCGCCTGGATATCTGTGTGATGAGCGACGGCGCCGCGGCGGTGATCCTCTGCTCAGAGCTTGGATTGGCCAAGCTCGAAAAGGCCAGCGGCAAACGGTTGGCGCGAGTATTGGTGGAGGGGATCGGGCGTGGTACCGACGCTATGCGTATGGCCGACCGCCCGCACCAATCCTACGAAACGTTCATGCAGCAGAATGCTTTGCCCATCGAACGCGACGATGATGATACGCGCCGGTATTACAAGGCGTTATGGAATCGGGGTTTCCGTTACCCGGGAGTGCATTCTTTCCGGGCCGGGCGGATGGCCAGTCGCCAGGCCTATGCCAATGCTGGAATCTATGACCCGCTTCACGAGCTGGATTTTGTTGAGCTGCACGATGCCTATACCTCTTCTGAGATCCAGACGTATGAAGATATGGGCTTGTGCCGCTATGGGGAGGGCGGCGTGTTTGCTGCTAGTGGAAAGGCGTTTATGGAGGGGATCGATTACGGTTTGAATTTGCCGGAAAAGCCGCTTTGCCCGGTCAATCCGTCCGGCGGGTTGATTGCCTGCGGGCATCCGGTTGGCGCGACCGGGTTGATGCAGGCAGTGTTTGCGCTGTGGCAGCTCCAGGGTACCATCGGCGTACATTTTCACGATAACACCCTGCAACTCAACAATCCTCAGCGAGGTTCAATCCACAGCCACGCTGGCACGGGCACCTACGTAACAGTTTCGATACTGGGAAAGGAACCATAGGCCATGTCTGAGACGGAAAAGCTCCCCTCGAGGATGGAAGAAAACGACGACGGGCAGGTGCTCTTCAACGTGCCGTTTCCGCGCACGTTGGACCCTCAAGCGCTGGAAATGCTCAAAAGTATGAGCCCGATCGTCGTCAAGCAGCCCTATCACATCGATTACATCCATTCCTATGGCCAGGAATCGCCATTTTTTGCAGGCCTGGCGAACCGGGTTTTGCTGGGACGGCGCGACCCCGAGAGTGGCTACACCTATGCGACGCCGCGTGGTCATGATATGTATTCCGGTGAGGAAACCGATTGGGTCGTGTTGCCCGATGACGGCATCGTCCACGCTTTCACGGTATGTTATTTTGGGTCGGAGGAGTTTCTGCCACAGACCCCATTTGTGCTAATTCTGGTTGAGATCGAGGGGGCAGATACCCTGTTCCTCTCCCGCCTGGTAGGCGTCGATCCGGTCCAACCCTCTCTGGATTGGATCGGCAAAAAGGTCAAGGCGCAATATCTGCGCAATAGCAAATTCAAGCCAACCGATGTGTATTTTGTACCAGATGGATGGTGAGCTTGGCGCCTGATTGCAAGGAGGATTGCCCATGGATTTCACACTGACTGAAGAACAGCGCCTGTTTCGGCAGGCAGTGCATCATTTTTGTGAGCGTGAGCTAAAGCCTTATGCGGCTGAAGTGGATGAGACCAGTAAGCTGCGTATGGCCGCCATTGCCAGGATGCCAGAACTGGGCCTGTTGGGGCTGCAGGTTCCGGAAGAATACGGCGGAGCCGGCTTCGACAGTTTCAATGTGGTGATTGCCATGGAAGAATTGGGCAGGGCGTGTGGGTCTACGGGGTTGAGTGTTGAAGCACACAATGAGTTGTGCTGTATGCCCATTCTACATTGGGGAACAGCCGAGCAAAAAGCCAGGTTCTTGCCGCAGTTAACCGGTGGCAAAGTCTTGGGCAGCCTGGCGTTGACCGAACCGGATTCTGGCTCAGATCTGATGGGTGCAAAGACACACGCCCGTAAGGAAGGTGATTGCTGGGTTATCAACGGCAGCAAGGCCTGGATCACCAACGCCAGCCTGTCGCCGGTGATTGTCACGTTGGTGCGCACAGCCCCTACTGCTTCTGAAGGCGTTGGTTCGCGAAGCTTCAGCTTAATATTGATTGAAACCGATCGCCCTGGGCTGCACATCGCCCCACCGGAGAAGAAAATGGGCACGCATGGTTCTCCGGCGCACATGCTGTCCTTCACCGACGTACGTGTGCCGTTGGATAACCTGCTGGGCGAAGAGGGGCGCGGATTGCATCAAACACTGGCTACCTTGGACAGCGGCCGTATTGCGATTGGGGCGCTTTCAGTGGGGCTGGCGCAGGCGGCCTTTGAGGAAGCTGTGGCATATGCGAAACTGCGCCGGGCATTCGGCAAACGCCTGGCCGATCACCAGGCCATCCAGTTCAAGATCGCCGATGCGGCCACGCAAATTGAGGCGGCGCGGTTGCTACTATACCGGGCGGCGTGGGCCAAGGAACGGGGCGAGCCGTACACCCGGCTGGCCTCCATGGCCAAGTTATTTGCCACCCAGGTATCAGAGCAAGTCGCTTTCGACGCACTGCAGATTCACGGTGGATATGGCTACAGCCGCGAATTTCCCCTGGAGCGGATTTATCGTGACCAGCGGATGATGAGCATTGGAGAGGGAACCAGCGAGATCAATCGCATTATCATCGCCCGGCGAATTTTGGATGAGTGATTTGATAGCCGTGATGATGAATCACGGCTATCAATCGCCACGAAAGATAAGCTGCGCGTGCCTTGCAGGTCACGCAAAATCGGCGATCAAGAACGGATTACTCAGCAACGGATCACTCATCACCCAAATATGGGATAGACGCTACCGCCCGTGGCATAATCCCCACCCGCCCGCCCGCGGGCAATATTGCCAGGGCTTCATCGATTGCGGCCTGGATGTCGGTAATCGGATCCAGCAGGAGCGAGCGGGCAAAGTCGGGCGTCATCTCGGACAGGAATTTCAACCGGATGGGCGCTGCATCGCGGGCAATCTGGTATGCCTTGTGGGGGCCAATGCGGAAGCCTTCTTGCTGAAAGCGCCGGAACACTTCGTCGAACGACGATACCTTGTGCACCCATTCTTCGTAACTGCGGCTGCCGGTGCCCTCCGGACAGGCGGATGCCAGGATGAGCGTCCCGCCCTGGCGCATGGCGATGGACGCGTTGGCCAGGCCTTTTTGCCCCTGGTATAAATTAATATCCTTGGGATGCCCTCCGGGTGATGCAATCAGCAGGTCGTACAGGGCTGGTATACGCACCTGGCACGCCTGGCGCGAGAGAGGAATTCCCGCCTGCATGACGGCGCGCGGCGCTCCGGCCAGGACGTGGACGATGCCCTTTTGTTGATTCAGGATCGCATTCAGGGCGAAGTGAACCCCGATGATCTCGCCCATCTCTTCCACTTCCTGGCGGGCAGGGTTGGTGTCATATTCTCCCAGGCGCGAATCCGGGTGCATCATCAAGGCGTGATTGGCGTTGATGGTAACCGGGCTGCTCAGGCCGATCGCCGCGCTTTTCACTCCCCCGGAAAAGCCGGCGAACTGGTGCGGTTCGATGTTGCCTACCACGATGCGCAGGTCGGCCGCGGTGTAGTGCCGGTTGACCCATACCGGCGTGCCGCGTTGTGTCTGCCCCACCTGCGCCAGGCTGCTTTCATCACGGGCGTTGTGGCAGATCACCGGGTAACGCTCCAGAATCTCGGGGGGTAGTACCCACGGGTACTCTTCGGGCGGCATTACCGGGTGGGTGCCGGTAGCGATGATCAGTTGGATCTTTTCAGGGGGCAATCCCAGGCTTTCCAGTCGCTGCAATAGCGGGGGAAGCAGATGCTGGTGTGGAACCGGGCGGGTCTTGTCGTTGACTGCGATGGCTACGCTCCTGGCGGAGCTGAAAGCTGCCAGGGAAATGCCGCCCGCCGGGTGATCCAGGGCCTGATCCACCAACGCCAGCGGGTCGGCCGCAGCGGGGGCCTGGGGCGGCACGATCTCGTCTACCTGCAAATCATCCGGCAGGTGGAAATTCAGATAGGTCTTTCCGTAGGGGATACGATATTCGGTCATGTTCAATCTACCGTCAGGGTTTTGCTCAAGTTGCGGGGGAAATCGGGGTCGAAGCCGCGCCTCAGGCTGAGCCTGTAAGCGAGAAGCTGCAGGGGCAGGACGGCCAACAGGGCGCTGGTCTCCGGCGTGGATTTGGGCAGAGTGATCAGATGATGGGCGTTGGCGCGCAACCGGGCATCCTCTTCGCCGATGACGATGGCGCGACCGCCGCGGCAGGTCACCTCATTGATCCCGCTGACGATCAATGGCACGTCTTCCGAGATTGCCGTGAAAAGTACGGGGTAACCGTCATCCACTGCGGAGAGCGGCCCGTGCTTGAATTCGGTGGAAAGCATGCCTTCGCAATGCGCATAGGTGATTTCCTTGAGTTTTAGCGCGCCTTCCAGTGCAATCGGATAGGTCATTCCGTAGCCCAGGCAATATAAATCGTTGCGCGGAGCGAGCAACGGCTCCAGTTCGCTGACCTGAGAGGTGACCTGTTCCAGGGTCTGCGAGATCAAGCCGGTCAGGTTGGCCATCACCTGGGTGTCGTGTTTTCCCATCCTCAGCGCCAGGTAGAGAAATGTCAGCATCTGGTTGAAAAACGTCTTGGTCGCTGGGACACTGATCTCGTATCCGCATACCAGGGGTAGGTGAACTTCGCTCACACGCGTTAACGTCGAACCGACCACGTTTGCCAGCCCCAGGATGCTCGCCCCGCGTTGTTGGGCGGCATGGATCGCGTTGAGAACGTCCTTGGTTTCGCCGCTCTGGCTGACAAAGACTCCCACGTCTTCTGGGCCGAGGGCCGGGCTGTACTGGGCAATGAATTGGGGCGCCAGCACCGGGATTGCTGGCCGGCCAGCCAGCCGCGCCAGGTAGATGGAGCCGAGCAAACAGGCGTGGTAGCTGGTCCCGCAGCCCACCAGATACAGGTGACGGGCCAGAGCCATGCGCTCGATCATGCGCTCCACGTCGGGTGACTTTTCCAACAAGTGCATCAGCTCGTTCGCTACCGTGGGCTGCTCGTAGATCTCTTTGAGCATGAAATGAGCGTAACCGCCTTTTTGGGCGCTTTCCATACTTTCGGTGATGGTTTCCAGCTCGCGCTGTACCGGCGCTCCACCCTGGACGCGGTGCAGTTCCAGGCGGTCTGGCCACAAGGTAACGATTTCGCCATCCTGTATACGCAGTACCCGCCGGGTAAGCGGCAGGATCGATGGCAGATCAGAAGAAACGCAGGTGAAACCATCGCCCAACCCGGCGACCAGACCGGAGCCTTTTTTGATCGCATATAACGCTTTTTCGCCGGCGCGTCCAATGACGAAAGCGTAATCGCCTTCCAGGTCGTGGTAAGCGTTGCGGATGGCGTCGATGAAACCCTGGCCGCAGTTGATGTACCGCTCCACGGCGTGCACACACGACTCTCCGTCGTTTTGCGAGCGCACGGTCATCCCCTCGGCGCTGAACTGCTGGCGCAGTTCGACGTTGTTGACCACGTTGCCGTTGTGCGCTCCGACCAGGTCACCATCCGAGTCCAGGTGTGGTTGAGCGTTGACCTGCGATGGCGCCCCAAAAGTTGCCCAGCGCAACTGCAGGATGCCGCGGCTGCCGCTCATCTCGCTGAAATTCAGCCGCCCGGCGACTGCGTCGATCTTGCCGGCGTCCTTGCGCAGGTCGATGGTGCCATCGCTATGCAGAGTGGCGCACCCCACCGTGTCATAGCCGCGATAGGAAAGCCAACGCCCCGCTTCGGTGAGAATGGGGCCGAGAGTGTGTTCTTGATCGGTGACGTAACCGAAGATTCCGCACACGTATAAATCTCCTTGTTATTTGACAGATGGGATATTGTTTACGAACGTGGTAAATTGGGCCGATGGGAGGTATTCTACCAGAAAAAAAGAAATGAACGCGCCAGCAGACCCCCGGTATTCATCTCACCCGGGTGTGTTTTTAATTGCGATAAATAGCGATAAATCAGGCCAAAAATATGATATAATATTTTGAATTTATTCGCCAAAGGAGCGCTATCATGGGAACAGCATCGGCGCAAGGTCCATTGTGGGGGATGCGAGCAAGGGATTGGGCGGAAGTTCAGGAAATCCTGTACATCCCACTTTTTGAAACTGTATTGCAACAAACAAGCGTCAGCAGCGGGATGGCCGTATTGGACATCGGCTGCGGATCGTGCTTCTATTGCCAGATGGCCGCGAACCGCGGCGCACAGGTCAGCGGGCTGGACGCAGCCGATCTATTGCTCGATATCGCCCGCGAACGCGTACCGCAGGCGGATTTCCGCTCGGGCGAGATGGAAAATTTGCCTTTTGCAGATGGAACCTTCGACGTGGTTACAGGCTTCAATTCATTCCAGTTCGCCGCGGACCCGGTGAATGCGCTGAAGGAGGCGCGCCGGGTGCTGCGCCCGGGTGGACGCCTGGCCATCGCGATTTGGGGTAAGCCGGAGGAAACCGGCCCGATCCCTTATTTCAACGCCCTGGCTTCGTTCTTGCCGCCGCCTCCACCGGGAAACCCTGGTCCTTTTGCGCTGTCGATGGATGGCGCGCTGGATGCATTGGTGACCCAGGCGGGCATGCCCCCAGGAAAAATCCAGGTGGTGGATTGCCCCTGGAATTATCCGGATGAGAGCAACCTGCTGCGCGGCCTGCTCTCGCCTGGCCTGGCGATCCGCGCGATTCAACAGGCCGGCGAAGCTGCGGTGCGCGATGCGATCATCAAAGCGCTTGCGCCTTTCAAAACCGCCTCCGGCAGTTATGCCATCCAGAATAAAGCCCGCTACATGATCCTGGTTGTATGATGCCGGGGGATTTCGCTCATCAGGCGCTGAAAGAGCGCTTCCACGCCCTCGCCGGTCTTGGCGCTGGTCTTGAAATAATCGTCCAGCCCGAAAGTCGCCAGCGTCCGGATGATCGTGGAGCGATCCACTGTCACCGGGCTGACGTCGCAGCGGGCTGAGACCAGGAACTTCCCGGCGTGCGGCGGGGCATGCTTCTTGAGCACCTTTATATCCCATTTGATCTTGGTCTCTCCGAAGTGAGATATCTCTTGCAACCCATCGTCATTAATACAAACGATGCGAGATGCCAGCGTAGCTCTCTTCTTCGGGTCTCGATATTCTGTTGCTACCCTTCTTTGGAGTAGCCAGGTAAATAAGATCGGATAAAATAGAAAGGATACCATTGCCCAAAGAAGAAAGATGGCGGGCAACACGGGTTGGCGGAAAAAAGGCCACATGCCAACTCCTATCATAGCGAATCCGACAAAATAGCCTATTCGTCGCCTCATAACTGGATTCCGCATTCCACGACTTTGATGGATGCGGAATTTCATTAACGCGAGGATATCCGTCTCACTCAACTCGTATTCGATTTGCATATAAGTAAGATCCTTTTGCATTGTGTCCAAAGGTTTTTGTTATCTGCTGGTGGGATTTGGGCCCGGCTTGAGAGTGAGATTCCGCTAAAGCGCTGAAACTGCCTGAAAATCGCACAGGATTCCACCTGTCGACCGCACGCTGTTATGACTGGCGAACCGTGCTCGCAATGCGCTGGATCTGTTTCAAGTGCGGGCGTTCATGGCGTGCAAGCCATTGTGCATAAAACTGCACACTCCGTTCGAGCGGCTTTCCCGCACCGGTCACTGTCACCGAACGAGACCAGGCTTCGGGCTTTAATGGTTCCAATACCGCTAATAGATCGGCACGCTGTATAGTAAAGGCTTGCAATGACGGCTGAAATTCCTTTTCGAGATAGTTCGTGCTCTTGATCCAGGTCCTGGGATCGACCGCCCGGATCGCCGGCGTGTCCTGGTTGATGATGGTCAGCATGCAGTTCCCCCAAACATCGGCGCATGAACGCAGATGGGCGAGCACTTCATTGGCGGACCACTCGCCTGGACCGGGAGCGGCATGCAGTTGAGCTTCAGTCAGCCCGACAGTAAATTCGGCGATGCGCGCTGGCGCTGCCTTGAGCATGGTCAGGATCTGCGCTATGGTCAGGGATGTACGGGACACTTGATGTCTCCTTTCGCACGAATAAAGGGGGCGCCTGACGCTCCGCTTCACTTGCCGTTGATTCTGGCAAGACCCTTCCTCACAACCAGAGTATCGGCCACCTCAAAGCACCTGTATAGCCGTGTCGAAGACAGTCAAGCACAAGTGGTAGTTGAGCAACCATAAATAAACGCGAACCAGCACAAAGGAGAGAAGAATATCACATCTTTATCTGCAAATGCTGGTTTCTTACTGTGTGATACATTTGGTCAAAAATTGAGAGAATATCAGGGTCGTCGCCCCATGCAGAATACCGCCTATAATGCGATAACGCATCGGGACAAAATGGACTTTTTCTGCATGTTTTTCTGCCATCTTGCGGATGTTTTCTGCAGACATGCTGTCGGTCAACATCTCAAGGACAGTTTGTCGAATAATTTGCTTAATCTGGTTGCTCATCGTAAAGCCCCATTTCTATTCTATACTTTTCGCGCACATCGCCAAGACAAATCAAAGAACCATTTTCCTGCAAATACCAATGTTCCCAGCCGTTGCACGGTGCACTGTTCATATAATGACTACCCGCTTTATGAATACTTCCTTCAAAACCATCGGCTGTACGAAGTCGAGCGTCAGGCTTAATGGTTGCGAAACGTGACTTGTCTTTAGCAAAAAACAATTTTTGGCCAGGCTGTAAATAGCCGTTTTCAACAAGAGTTGAAAATTCTACTTTTGGTGTAGATCTGGCTTTGCTTGTTACATCAAACGTTTCCAGGTCAAACATTTCTGGTCGGATAGAGGCTATTCGCTTTTTGGCAACTTCTATATATTTCTTTTCTCTTTCTATACCAATCCAGTTTCGGTGAAGACGTTTTGCCACTACACCCGTTGTGCCGCTTCCAAAAAAGGGGTCAAGGACAATGTCGCCAGGATTACTTGAAGAAAGAATAACGCGATAGAGCAGAGATTCGGGCTTTTGCGTGGAGTGGGCTTTATCGCCATTCTCATCTTTTACTCGTTCTGAACCTGTCGCAAGTGATAAAAGCCACCAGTCAGAACGCATTTGTTTTTCATCATTCAAACCTTTCATGGCTTGGTGATTGAAAGTGTATTTTGCGCCTTTTCCAGTGCTTGCCCAAATAAGTGATTCGTGGGCGTTCGTAAAGCGCACACCGCGAAAATTCGGCATTGGATTCGTTTTGACCCAAATGATATCGTTGAGAAACCAGAATCCCAAATCCTGCATGATTGCCCCCACGCGGAAAATGTTATGATACGAACCGATGACCCAAATTGCGCTAGTTGGTTTTAGTACTCGCTTACAAGCGGTTAACCAATTGCGTGTAAATTCATCGTATTCCTGAAAAGAGCCAAATTGGTCCCAGTGGTCGTCCACCGCGTCCACTTTTGTCATATTTGGACGATGGAGCTCATTTCGCAATTGCAGGTTATAAGGCGGATCCGCAAAAATCAGATCGATAGATTTTTCGGGCAGAGAATTGAGAACTTCGATGCAATCGCCTTCGATAATTTGGTTGAGGGGTAATATCATCTTTTCCATATCTTCAAGCTACAATTATAAGGCTTGTACGGATGTTTTACGATGGTCATGCACAAAGTTGCTCAATGATTATTGTACAACCAACAAGCTAACCCATGCAAGCCAGAAATGCGGCAAATGAAACGGTTGAGGGTGCATTTCCTGGATAGAGATGCATTGAAGCCCGGGTGCGAGGTTGAAGATTTTACACTCAGGTACTCAACCGCGGGCCGAAAGCGGTACGCGGCCTGCTGGATGAATAATCTGTGCCTTGCTCCTGCCCCTGCCCGGCGTTATAATCTTTGACATGTCTGTTTTGTTCCCTGATACCTGCCCTGAGGCCGAAGCCGTGCTGATCCGCTTGCTACGCCAGGCATCCCCATGGCGCAAGCTGGAGATGGTGGATCAGCTCAATCAATCCGTGATGCTTTTGGCTATGGCCGGCTTACGGCAGCGCTATCCTCATGACAACGAAGAATGCCTTCGCAGGCGGCTGGCAGATTTACTTCTAGGCGAAGAACTGGCATTGAAGGTATATGGCCCTGTTCTGGGAGAGAAACAGCGTGTTGCCTGAATCTGTTCGTGTGTTGATGCTGGTGACGAAAGCTTTTGACGACTTGCAAATTCCTTACCTGGTCGGCGGCTCGATGGCTTCCGCTTTATACGGTGTTGCACGCTCGACCCTGGATGCCGATGTAGTCGCCGATATCCGCCAGGAGAATGTAGCAGCACTGATTGCTGCACTTGGCTCAGACTTTTACGCAGATGACGAAATGATCCGAGGGGCAATTGAGCAGAGGAGCAGTTTTAATCTGGTCCATTTTGAGACAATGTTCAAGGTGGATGTGTTTATCCGCAAAGAACGCCCGTACGACCGGGCGCAATTTGAACGCCGGATTGAGCAGGTGTTTGCTACGGACCCCGAACAAAGAGCCTTTATTACCTCTGCAGAAGACATCATCTTGGCCAAGCTGGAATGGTACCGCCTGGGCTATGAAATTTCCGACCGGCAGTGGCGGGATATTTTAGGGGTATTGAAAGTACAGGCCGGGCGGCTGGATTTGGATTACCTGCGCCATTGGGCAGCCGAACTGAAAGTTGCCGATCTGCTCCAACGTGCCCTGAAAGAAAGCGAATGATGGACCTCTTCACCCACGCCATGCAACAACGCATGAAAGACGAGTCGCCCCTCGCCGCCCGCATGCGCCCGCGCACCCTGGACGAGTACGTCGGCCAGGAGGAGATCGTCGGCCCGGGCAAGCTGCTGCGCCGGGCCATCGAAGCCGACCGCCTGTTTTCCTCCATCATCCTGTGGGGGCCGCCGGGCACGGGCAAGACCACCCTGGCGATGTGCATTGCCAACCAGACCAAGAGCCATTTCGAGACGCTCTCGGCGGTGCTGGCCGGCAAGGCCGAGCTGCGCGAAGTGATTGACAAGGCCCTCGAGCGGCGCAAGCTGTACGGCAAGAAGACTATCCTCTTCGTGGACGAGGTGCACCGCTGGAATAAGGCCCAGCAGGACGCTCTGCTGCCGCACGTGGAAAACGGCACAGTGACGCTGATCGGCGCCACCACCGAAAACCCCTATTTCGAGGTGATCGGGGCGCTGGTCTCTCGCTCACGGGTCTTCCAACTGCGCCCGCTGCGGGATGCCGACGTGCGCCGCGTGTTGGAGAATGCACTGAAAGACCCCGAACGCGGCTATGGGAAACGCCTGGTGCAGGTGGACGAAGACGCCATGCAGCATCTGATCCACGTGGCCGGCGGCGACGCCCGCAACGCGCTCAACGCTTTGGAACTGGCCGTGGAGAGTACCCCCCTGGATGTGGATGGTCGAGTGCTGGTTACCCTGGTAGTGGCACAGGAGTCGATCCAGCGCAGGGCGGTATTGTACGATAAAGACGGCGATGCGCACTATGACACCATCTCAGCATTTATCAAGTCGGTGCGCGGCTCCGACCCGGACGCAGCGTTGTACTGGCTGGCCAAGATGTTGTATGCCGGCGAAGACCCTCGTTTCATCTTGCGTCGCCTGATTATCCTTGCGGGAGAAGACATCGGCCTGGGCGATCCGCAAGGGCTACTCGTGGCGGCTGCAGCGGCGCAGGCATTCGACTATATCGGGCTGCCGGAGGGAATTTATCCGCTGGTAGAGGCGACGCTTTACCTGGCTACGGCGCCCAAGTCGAATTCGGCTGGAGCTTATTTCAAGGCGTTTCAGTTGATCGAACAGGAGGGGATTACCGGTGTTCCGCAGCACTTGCAGGATAGCACTCGAGACGGCAGGGCGTTAGGGCATGGGCGTGGGTACCAGTATCCCCACGAGTCTCCTGACCACTTCTTGCCTCAGCAATACTTGCCGCGCTCGTTGTTGGGCACCTATTTTTATAAACCTTCCAGCCAGGGTTATGAGGCGCAGGTGATCGATCGCCTGGAGCAGTGGCGACTTGCTCAGCGGAAAGCGCTTGGGGTCGAGAAAGCCGAAACGTTGCCCGATCTATCGGTGGATGAGGTCAATGCGATCAAAGGAAAGCATAAGGCAGGCGCCTGAGGCGGTTGGATTGCCAGGCGGGTACGATTTGAATTGTAGAGGAGCGCAGATAGACGAGATGCCTTTGTTATTGTTGATGCGACACGGTGAGAACGATTATGTCAAGAAGGGGCGCCTGGCAGGCAGGCTGCCAGGGGTTCACCTTAACGAGAACGGAAAAAAGCAGGCGCAATTGGCGGCGGAGCGTTTGGCGGACGTACCGCTCAAGGCCATTTACAGCAGCCCGTTGGAGCGGGCTTTGGAGACGGCGCACCCTTTGGCCCAGGCGCTCGGCATGGATGTGATCCAGCGCCAGGGATTGATCGAGGTCGATTTTGGCGAGTGGCAGGACCAACGATTGAAAGGATTGAGCCGCACTCGATTGTGGAAGAAAGTACAGATTGCACCTTCGCGGATGCGTTTTCCGTCCGGCGAGTCATTTGCCGATGCGCAGCGGCGAATTTGCCAGGAGGTGGAATCGTTGGCTGCTCAGCACGACGAAAAAGATATCATTCTGTGTGTCTCGCACTCCGATCCAATCAAGCTGGCAGTGGCTTATTATTTGGGCCTTCCCCTGGATTTATTTCAGCGCCTGCACGTCGCCCCGGCTTCGCTCACTGCGCTGCACCTGGGCGACATGGGCGCCAGGCTGATGAACTTGAATTATGAATTTTCTTTCACCTTGCCAAAAGCGTGATTCTGGTATACTTCCCTAAATTTTGGAGCATCGTATGGGCGAAGAAATCGATCTGCAACCCGTTAGCCATATTACAACTGACGCCATTGGACAGCCCGGCAAGCGAGTGTTTTATCTTCAGGCCTGGCAAGGCACGCGCACGGTAACGCTGATCGTCGAGAAGATTCAGCTTCAATCTCTGGCGGTTGGCGTAGAACAATTTCTGGCAGAAGTAAAGCAACGTTTCCCGGACATTGCAGATGTACCCGGTGACTATGATGAAGAATTAATGCGTATCCGTCCGCCGGTGGACCCATTATTCCGGGTGGGCGAGTTGGGGCTCGGTTATGACGCCGAACAGGATCTGATCGTATTGGTGGCGCGCGAGTTGCTTGGCGAGGACCAGGATGCTGACCTCGCCAGAACGGTGCGTTTCTGGTGTACTCGTTCGCAGATTCGCGCTCTGAGCCAGTGGGGAATACAGGTTGCGGCGCGGGGAAGGCCCATCTGCCCGCAGTGCGGCGAACCGATGGATCCAGAAGGCCACTTCTGTCCGAAGAAGAATGGCCACAAACATTGATTTATTATCTACCCTGCAAAAAGGGGTAATTACTGTGCGGGGTGAGTTTGTGTGGGGGTCGAATTATACTTTTCTCGCCCAGGTTGAATATGAAGGCGACAAATTGGCTGGCGTATACAAACCCAGCAAAGGGGAACGCCCGTTATGGGATTTCCCTGTGGCCAGTCTGGCGCGTCGCGAAGTTGCTGCTTATCGAGTAAGCGAGGCGCTTGGCTGGCAATTGGTTCCGCTGACCGTTTATCGCGAAAACGGCCCGTTCGGCCCGGGCTCATTGCAATTGTTCGTCGAACATGACTCGGAATATCATTACTTCAACTTTAGTGATGAAGATCGCCAGAGGCTTCGCCCAACCGCGTTGTTTGATCTATTGGTGAATAATGCTGACCGTAAGGGCAGTCATATTCTGGTTGATAAAGATCGTCATATCTGGCTGATCGACCACGGTGTTTGTTTTCATGTCGAGGATAAGTTGCGCACCGTCATCTGGGATTTTGTTGGCGAACCCATCCCGGAAGTTTTGCGCGCCGACCTGGGGCGCTTGGGCCAGAGCTTGAAGCCGGCAGGCGGTTCTTCCTCGGAGTTAGCCAGTGAATTGGCGGCCTTTTTGAGCCGCTCAGAAGTGCGTGCCCTGGCAGCGCGAGCCAACCGGCTGGCATCGGATGGTTGTTTCCCTTCACCAGACCCTTACCGGCGCGCCTTCCCCTGGCCTCAGATATAGAATTTTCTGTACAAGGAGTAGACCAGTGAATCATTACCGGCTTTCATTCTTGGGATTTGGAAATGTAGGCAAGGCTTTGGCGCGCTTGCTGTTGGAAAAAGAGAGCGAACTGGCGCAGCGCTATCAGGTGACTTTTTCGGTGACAGGGGTTGCCACCGGGCGGCACGGTATGGCAATCAACCCCAAAGGCATGGACCTTCGCCAGGTGTTGGCGGCGGAAGACTATACTTTATTGAGCACGGTGCCAGTGCCTCGGGACGCTTTTGATTTTATCCGGCGGTGCGGCGCAGACGTGCTTTTTGAAAATACACCGGTCAATTATCATACCGGACAGCCGGCAGTGGACCACTTGCGTCTTGGCCTGGAAATGGGGATGCACGCCCTGACCGCCAATAAGGGACCGGTGGTGCACGCCTATCGGGAATTGACCGATCTGGCCCGGGTTCGAGGGCGTAAATTTTATTTCGAGTCGACGGTGATGGATGGCGCACCGATCTTTTCTCTTTATCGCGAAGCTTTGCCGGGCGCCAGATTGGTCGAATTGCGCGGCGTGCTTAATTCGACGACCAATATGATCTTAACCCGCATGGAACAGGGTGGAAGTTTTGACGATGCCGTGACTTATTGTCAGAAGATTGGGATCGCTGAAACCGATCCGAGTGGGGATATCGATGGCTGGGACGCCGCAGTGAAAGTGGCTGCCCTGGCTACAGTATTGATGGATATTCCGCTCAAGCCCGTCGATGTAGATCGCCAGGGTATTCGCTCGATCACCGCGGCAGAGATCGAACGTGCCCGGCAGATGGGAAAGCGTTGGAAATTGGTTTGTTCAGCTCAGTGCAGTGGGCAGAGTGTGCTGGCGAAAGTTGCGCCCGAACTGGTTGGCCCCGACTCGCCGATGTATGGGGTAAATGGCACAACGAGTATTGTACAGTTTAAAACGGATGTATTGGGGTTATTGTCGGTGGTGGAATCCGACCCGGGACCCCATACGACAGCTTATGGATTGTTTGCCGATTTTCTGAATGCGGTTCGCCAGCCGGGATAAAGCCAGTTCGTATAAATGTCCCCTTGAACTCTATGGACTGTGTGCTGCACAGGTTGCAATACACAGTCCACAGAGAGAAAACTCACTGGTTCGAGCGGATTACTTCGTAGGTTTCTACCGGCTCGCCCTGCTTCTTGATCTCTTTTGCCCCAAGCGGCTCGATGATAAATTTTCCAGTCACTGCCTGGTAGGTGGGATGGCCAATGAAGATGCGATTGGGCCTGGCAAGCGCTTCTAAGCCCCAGGCAATATTTACCGGGTAACCAATTACGGAGAATTCAATATACTCGGTTGTGCCAAGATAACCGGCCATGGCGGGGCCGCTGTTAATACCGATGCCAACTTTGATCGCCTCGCCAGTGGAGTGGGTGATCTCGTCCAACTTGTCCAACATTCCCAGGGCAGTTTTGACGGCGCGATCCTCGGGGTCAGGCGGCTGGTGAGGCAACCCAAAAACAGCCATTAGCCCATCACCGATATATTTATTCAGCAACCCCCCGTGGGCAAAAACAACATCGGTCATTTCTTTGTAATAATGATTCAGTATCTTGCTAAAGCGGCGCGCGCCCAGGCGCTCTGCCATCTTGGTGGATTCGCAGATATCCGCCACCAATACGGTGATCGTATGCTCCTCCACTGGTGGAAGCTGGCCAGTCTCCAGGAATTCCTTCAGCAGATACTCGGCTTCCTGAGGGGAAAGGAAGCGGTGCAGTAAATTGGAAACCAGTTCTTGCTGGCGAACGCGCTCTAGCAGGCGCATTCGTTGGATTGTCAGCGCGGCCTGGTGACCAATGGCGATAGCCAGTTGCATGTCGCGTTTTTCAAAGGGACGGGCGTGCGCCCGGTTTTTGAAGACATAAATCAGGCCCAGGATTTCGTCACCGCTGATCACGGGTACGCACATGGCTGCATGGATGTGCAGCAGCGCCGCGCTTTTGCCAACGGTTGGGTCAGACGTAGCATCCTGGATGATCACCGCGGATCGTTGTTGAATGGCCTGTTGGGCGATCGAACGGGCAAAGCCCAGCTCGGAGAGCTTGTCGATCTGATCCATTAGGATCAGTTCACAACGGTCCGCTCCCATCGATACCTTCATCATATTTGAAACTGCTTGCAATGCCGATGGCAGGTCCAAAATGGTGTTAAGCCGGGACGCCACTTCGGAGAGGAGCACGGCATGCTGGTCGAGAGACTCGAGTATCAGGTCGCGTGTCAGCAGTTGTGTATTGTGAGGACGGGAGGCCATCTTGGCCTGGACTGCGTCATCCCAATAGGAGAGCTCAATGAGGTGCTGTCCGATACGGATCACATCATTGACGCTCATCTGCCGCGGGCTGACAAGACGGTCGCGGTTGATAAACGTTCCGTTGGTGCTTCCCAGGTCCTGAACGATGATGGTTTCTTTTTCGGCCTCGTAGATGATTTGAGCGTGATAGCGAGAGGCCGATGGATCCAGGATGACGATATCATTACCTGACATCCGCCCGATTGTATTGTTCCCCGGATGCAGATTATATTGTCTTGGCTCGCCACCAGGAGAGCGTACGGTTAATATCCACATAGCATTATCATCATACGATAGAAAACGCGCCCCGTAGGTTTTTTGTCGAAACCGTAAAACTGCCTATATCATACCATAACTTGCGAGATGAGAAAATAGCCAGCCTGAATTAAAGGGCTGGCTATTTAGTACCTCCACCTGCAGCAGTTATGCATTATCGGTAACCAGGTTGGTTTCATCCACTTGGTCTGAATGCCCGCTTTCTGGTTCTGGTTCTGGTTCTGGCTGCGGCTGTGAATCGCCTTCTTCTTTGCTTGCCTTGGGCTGTGGTTCGGCCTTTGTCTCGATCTCTTCTGTGTCCATGGCCCAGGCAAACTGCTTTTCCAAAGGCACCTGGCGCATGCTCAAGGCAACGCGTTTGCGCTCCGGGTTGACATCCAGGACTTTGAGCAAGACCTTGTCGCCCGGCTTGATCGCGCCTTGTGGATTCTGAGAAGAAGCATAGCCGATCTGGCTGGTGTGTACAAGCCCTTCCACACCCATCGGCAGCTTGACGAATGCGCCAAAATCGACCAGCCGGGTGACAACACCCTCCACATAATCGCCGGATTTCAGCTCGTCCTGGATGGTTTGCCAGGGGCCAGGCAGCAAAGCTTTGCGACTCAAGCTGACGCGCTGCTTTTCTACGTCGACATCGATAACCTTGACCTCAATTTCATCGCCGATCTTGACCAGTTCAGATGGGTGTTGGGTCTTCTTCCAGGAAAGCTGTGATATGTGAATCAACCCATCCACGTCCTGAAGATCGACAAACGCGCCAAAATCGACGATCTTGACCACTTTGCCGGTGAGCACTTGCCCCTTTTTTAGATCGGCAAGCCGGTTATGGACGGCTTCTTCATGAGCTGCCTGGGCAGAGAAAATCAACCGGTTTAGCGATCGGTCGATTTCCACGGCTTTGACAGCCAGGGGCTTACCGATCAGGCCATTTTTGATGGCTTCTGCCCGTTTGGGGTTACGAACCCCTTGCAGGCTTGGCACGAGCGAATAGGGGATGAACCCACGCAGGGTATCGAAGCGGACAATCAAGCCGCCGCGATTATGCCCTAATACCTCCAGGTTGAGCACAGCGCCATCTTGCAGGCAATGTTCGGCTTTTTCCCAGATCTGATTTTCGAGACCTTTGCTCAAAGAAAGCTGAAGCTCGCCATTTTCATCGGATTGACCGATGACATAGACCGGTATCTGTGTGCCCGGGGACAGCCCATCCAGGATTGTCTGGTTAATTTTTACCAGATCCTTGGCGGGAATCAACGCGTCGCGTTTAATGCCGACATCGACTAAAATGCCATCTTTGTCAATTTGAATGATGGTGGCCTGGAGAATCTGACCAGCTTGCGGCGATTGGTGATCATACTGTTCCAGGAGGCTTGCAAATAGTTCGGACTGCTGTTCGTTAGGGGAAGGGGATTGATCGATTGGCTGTTCCATACACTCACGTCTGACCCAAAATATAGTCTCTCCAATATATCAAAAAAATCTCAGACTGTCAAATTGGGATTAGGGTTTTTGATAATGCCGTGCTCACAATACCATGCGTAGGCCTCTTTTACTGCTTGCTGGACGGTCGCTGGTCTTCCCAGTCCAAGATCATGTTGGGCTTTGCCATTGTCATAATAGAAATAATAGCCTGCGCGACGGAAAGAACGCGCCGATATCGGCAGGGCCAACATGCTTTCCAGAGCTATAACGGGTATGGCCAGGGAACGCAGCAATCCGCCAGGCAAAACCCGGTGTGGCGGGTGGACGCCTGCCACACCGGCGATGATTTGCAGAAAGTGAAGATGGGTCAGGTTCTCTCCACTCAGAATATATCGCTGTCCGATCTTGCCACGTTCCAATGCGGCTAGGTGTCCGCGAACGACGTCGTCGATATGCACCACGTTCAATCCTCCGGGCGGCGCAACAATGATCCAGCCTCGCGCCGCCTGGAGGATGACATTACCAGAAATTTGATTCAGATCTCCTGCGCCGATAACCGCAGATGGGTTGACGATGACAGCATCTAATCCCCGCGCGATGGCGTTTTGCACTTCTAGCTCGGCCAGGTACTTGGCATAGCCATAAGGCCAATCTTTTGCCGGAAAGTTCCAAGTGTGCGCCTCGTCAACGGGCTGTTGCAAATGCGCGGGCGATCTACCGGGCATGTAGCCCGGCACACCCAGGGCGGCGACCGAACTGGTGTGGACCACTCTCTCTACGCCAGCCAGTTGGGCCGCCTTCAATACGTTGCGAGTGCCTGTTGTAGTAGCCTGATGGCTTTTTCCTGATCGATGCGAGCTGCCAAGCCGCGCCGCGGTGTGAAAAACTACGTTTACACCTTGCATTGCAGGGATCAGCGTTTCAGGTTGTAAGATATCACCGGTCGCGTATTCTACTTCCAGTCCATCCAGGCTCGCTAACGGGCTGTTTGGCCGGTGGAAAGCACGCACACGGTAACCTCTTTCCTTCAGGGCGCGACACAGGTGTGAACCAATAAAGCCAGTCGAGCCTGTGACCAGGGCTAATGGTTTCATAAACCTGATGGATCAAGTCCTGGGCTGTTTATCCAATCCACTCGACCACAGTGGCTTCGCCCTGGCCTACGCCGACGCAGAGGGTTGCCAGGCCATAATATGGGCGTTTTTCATTCGGGGCCCGCCGGCGCATTTCGTGGAGCAAAGTGGTGAGGATACGCGCGCCTGAACATCCCAACGGATGCCCCAGGGCGATCGCTCCACCATTCACGTTGGTGATTTCATGGCGCAGATCGAGCTCCTTCATCACGGCCAATGACTGAACAGCAAAGGCTTCGTTGAGTTCAATGAGGCCAATCTGGTCGATGGTGATGCCAGCACGTTGCAGGGCTTTGCGCGTCGCTGAGATCGGGCCGATCCCCATAATGCGCGGGGGAACCCCCGCTGCTGCCGAGGCGACCACACGGGCCACCGGTTTCAGGCCAAGCTCGGCTGCTTTTTGGGCGCTGGTCAATAACAGCGCTGCCGAACCGTCATTCAGCCCGGATGAATTACCTGCGGTCACGCTGCCGTCCTTGCGGAAGGCAGGGCGCAGCCTGGCCAGCGACTCGATGGATGTATCGCGCCGGGGGCGCTCATCGGTGTCAACGATTTTAGGGTCTCCCTTTTTTTGCGGAATAGCTACCGGGATGATCTCCTCCGCAAATTTCCCTGAGTCGATTGCCGCGATGGCGCGCTGGTGCGAAGCCAGGGCAAATTCATCTTGCTGCTGGCGGGTGATTTCAGTCATCATTGCCGCAATATTTTCGGCAGTTTCGCCCATGGCTTCGGTGCCATACATCTCTTGCATTTTGGGATTGGGATAGCGCCAGCCGAGGGCAGTATCCCAGGCGGTTAGATTGCCGAATGGAAAGCTGGCTTCTGCTTTGGGCAGCGAATACGGGGCGCGGCTCATGCTCTCCACGCCGCCGGCGATAAAAACGTCGCCTTCGCCGGCGCGAATAGCACGCGCTGCCAGGTTGACCGCCGCTAACCCGGAAGCGCACAGGCGGTTCATCGTTACCGCGGGCACTTCTACGGGAAGGCCGGCCAGCAGAGTGGCCATGCGGGCCACGTTGCGATTGTCCTCCCCGGCCTGGTTGGCGCAACCAAAATAGACCTCTTCGATAAGCGCCGGGTCGATGCCAGTGCGAGCAACAATCGTTTTGATGACCAACGCGGCAAGATCGTCCGGCCGCACCGAAGCTAATGCGCCTCCCAGGGCGCCAATTGGGGTACGAATAGCGTCAATAATGACTGCTTCAGACATATAGGACTCCGGTATTTATTTCCATATTTGGCAGAAAGTCATAAGCAGAATCACTCAAGGGCTTCCTTGAGCGAGGCGGCGAAGATATCCAGGGCCTGTTTGATTTGCTCCTGGGTAACGATCAGCGGCGGGATCCATCGAATGGTGTTGTCCCAGGTGCTGCACGTCAGCAGCATCAGCTTGCGTTCCAGGCAGACATGGGCGACGGCTTTGGCGGTTGCTTTATCGGGTTTACGATCCTGTGTGCGAAATTCTGTACCAACCATCAGGCCCAGGCCGCGCACATCGCCAATGGCAGGGTATTCTTCTTGCAGGTGGCGTAAGCCGCTCATTAACTGTTCGCCTCGCTGTCGGGCATTTTCCAGCATCTGATCCTGGCGCATGGCTTGAATCGTGGCTGCCGCGGCGGCGCAAGCTACAGCATTGCCACCGTAGGTGCCGCCATGCGAGCCGGGCATCCATTTTTGCATCAGTTCCATGCGACTGAAGACACCTGCCAGAGGCAGCCCGGAAGCCAGCCCTTTGGCGACAGTCATAATATCGGGCACCAGGTCGAAATGTTCCTGAGCAAACCATTTGCCCGTACGGCCAAAACCGGATTGGATCTCGTCGGCGATCAGCAGGATGCCATGTTGGTTGCAGATCTGGCGAAGGCCATGCAAAAAGCTGGCTGGCGGCACGACATAACCGCCTTCACCAAGAACCGGCTCGATCAGGATAGCGGCTGTTTCTTGCGGCGCTGTTTGCGAGAGGAGTAGATATTCCAACTCGTCCAGGCACCACTGGCTGGTAGTTTCCTCATCCCAGCCATAGCGATAAGCGTACGGATAAGGAGCGATGTGAACCCCGGGCATCAGCGGCTGGTAACCGGCGCGGTAGATTGTTTTTGAAGTGGTCAACGACATGGTGCCCACGGTGCGGCCGTGGAAGCTGCCTTGAAAGACGATTACGTTGGTTCGTCCGGTTGCGTGGCGAGCCAGTTTGATCGCGCCTTCTACGGCCTCTGCGCCAGAATTGGTGAAGAAGAAGCCATCCAGGGATGGGTGTACGATGTTGCGTAGCTCGCGAACCAATTCGAGCATTGGTTCATGAAAGATAATGTTGGCCTGGCCGTGCAGCAGCAGCCCGGCTTGCTTGCGAATGGCTTCCACCACGTGCGGATGGCAGTGACCAGTGTTGGTTACACCGATGCCGCAGGTGAAATCCAGATAGGGGGTTCCCTCCTGGTCATAGAT
The DNA here is from genome assembly GCA_964595435.1 of uncultured Anaerolinea sp. Taxonomy (GTDB): domain Bacteria; phylum Chloroflexota; class Anaerolineae; order Anaerolineales; family UBA4823; genus RBG-16-57-11. Next base: position 84,087 of record CAZQQJ010000030.1, read on the forward strand.
GTAACAACCCTCGGCGCGGGAAGCGACGATTTGGGTCAGGTGTGTCCAGACAGGTGACAGAAAGGAAAAAGCTTCAGTATTTACAGACATTTATTCTCCTGGAATGTTAAGCTGGCAGACATTCGGTAGCCCATTCGATGCCCAGATCGACCAGGGCAGGCCGGGTGGGCAAGCCGTTGGTTGTCCACCCGTTCATATGATAATACAAATCCAATGCAGTCTCGAATTCTCCTGGGTCGATGGCGACTTCTGCTGTAGGTCCGACGCCTTGCAGAGCCTTGAAAAATTTCTTTGGTAGTATATCATCTTTGCGGGAGAAACCTTCGCGGGCGTTGAAGACGCGCAGCAAATTGAGGCGGCGCTGCCCAACTTTCATCAGTTCGTGCAAACTGGTGCGCCAGCCGGTGACAGCGTTGACCAGTTGAACAGTCTCGCCTGGCCCATACAGAGTCCACCCCGGTCCCCAGACAAACTGGCATAATTCCAGCGTGTCCAGCAGCGAGTAGAATATTTGGGTGTAAAAAGCAAACCGCACCTTTTCGGAATTTAAGCTACCTGGGGCGCAGGGGTCCTTTAGATCCAGTTCGGCCAACCGGTCAAGGTAGAGCTGTGAAGCGATCCCATCTTCGTACATCCAATCGTGTTCGCTGGATTGGTGATCCGCCCCGAAGGGGTTGACGGCATAGATCAGGGCCAGCGACTTTTTGGCTTGTGGCATGTGGGCGGGCGCCTCTTGTTTTTTGACAGTGATCAGGTATTCTTCTGCGCCCTTTCCCCAGGCTGCCGCGGCGCGCGCCGATCCCTGTGAAAGGAGCGACCCAAGCGGGCCCTCGTTTTCGACGATCTGCTGCAAAGTCTGCAGCATTGCCTGGGTATTGCCAAAACGCAGTTCCAGCCCTCCGGTTTGTTCGGGGCCGATCATGCCCCTTTCGTAGCATTCCATGGCAAAGGCGATGGTCGCTCCACAGGAGATGGTATCAACACCATGTTGGTTGCAAATCTGGTTGGCATACGAGATGGCTGCCAGGTCGTGGATACCACAATAAGAGCCAAAGGTGCCGAGCGTCTCGTATTCTGGGCCGCCGTACAGCGGATCGACCAAATAGGGGCCATCCTTGACTTCGACCACGCGCTTGCAGCGTACGATACAGGCGTGACAGGTCTCTCGTTTCTTGAGAATGGTGTCGGTCAGGCGCTCGCCGCTGATATCATCTGCCCACTCATATTGTCCTTCATTGTAATTTCGGGTAGGCAGAGTGCCCATCATGTTCTGGGGGGAAAGGACGCTGGCCGTGCCATGCTTGCCCAAGGCGTCCACGTCAGGGTTATCGGGCATCCATTTGGGGCCGGCCCTGTTCAGCGCGGCTAAGGCAGCAGCGTCGGCAATCTTCAGTGGCCCTTTGCCCTTGACAACAATGGCTTTGAGATTTTTATTGGCCATGACCAGCCCCATACCGGTGCGGCCATTGTTTCGATTAGCCATTGAGACCAGGCTGGAGATAAGCACCCCCTTCTCTGCTGCCGGGCCATGTTGTAGCACCTCAGCCTTCGGTTCGCCCACTTCCTGGCGCAGCATCGCATCGACTTCACCGGTCAATTTTCCCGTCAAATGGGCGGCGTCGTGCAGTTCGGCTTTGCCATCCAGGATGGATAGGTAGACGGGGTTGGGCGCTTTGCCTTTGATGACAATGCCATCGAAACCGGCGAATTTCAGCTCGGCAGGGAAATAGCCGCCGGATTGGGAGTCGCCAATCGCGCCGCTCACCGGCGATTTCGCGTTGGCGTTCAGGCGGCTTTGACCGGAAATGGGCGCCCCGGTGACCACACTGGTGAACAGGGTCAGCACATTTTCGGGGGATAGGGGGTCCACCCCGGCGGGCATTTCTTTCAAGATGTAATATACGCCCATGGCGCTGCCGCCCATGTATTTTCGGTAAAAAGCCTCCGGTGGCTCTTCGATCTCCAGTTTGCCGCTGGTCAGATTAATATGTAATATCTTGCCGTTGTATCCGTTGGGCATGTCTTCCTCCACACTAAAAAGATAGGGTTAAACTAATCCTCTTCTGGCCCGGCTTCGAAGGGATTGACGTCAGGCACTCCCGGCTTGACGAAGCGCCGCATGGGGAAATAAATCACTGCGCCCAGTGCAATTGCACCAAGCGCCAACCCCAAGGAACTCATTCCTTCTTCGATAACCTGGCTGTATACGGCCAATACAAAAACGAGAGTAGGGCCAAGAGTAGTCAAGATCAAACCCAGGTAACCTCCCGGTATTTTTTGGCGAGGTACATTGGGAATGCTGAAGCGCAACTTCCACAACGCCAGGAAGCAGCCTAATAATACCAGGACATTGAGGAAGACATCCACAACCACCAGAAATGCGAAGGCTTGTAGAGAGAATATACTGAAGATGACCCCGCAGAGAGCGATTGCCACCCAGGGAGTGCCATAACGTGGATGGACTTTAACCATAAATCTGGGCATCATGCCATCTTCGGCCAGGGCGAAGGGAATGCGTGTGCCGCCCAACCCGTTGCCGATGAACAATCCAATCATCGACAGGACTGCCGAAAATGTGACGGTCAGCCCCAGGAAACGAGACAGGCTGCTGTCTTTCCCGGCTGCAGCATCGCCAATGGCGTGCGCCACATCGGGGAACTCCCAACCGATTTCGCTGGCAGGGTCTACGCCCCATTCTGCCATTTGGTCTTGGGTAATCCCATACTCTTCCAGGGCGACACCGATGCCTTCGCCTGGCTCGGATTCTTCAATTCCCCAGGCCTGGTAACGCCCGTCGTACCCGGCGCCGCCATAAAGACCCGCCACGGTTGGAATCGTATAGGTGGCAATAGCGGCGACCAATACCATAACCATTGCCAGCGGATAGGTCCGTTTGGGGTTGACGATTTCGTCGCCAGCCGCAGTTGGTAACTCCCAGCCCATATAATTCCACATGACGATGAACAGGCCAACACTCAGCGCCCCGGTGAAACTTTCGCCATCTGGCAGGAAAGGCAAGGAAATCGTTTGGCCGCTGCGGAACCAGTTATAGAAGCCGACGATCGACATAAGGATCAGCGGCAGGAGCATGACCGCCCCGAGCCAGTTTGTGGTCAATCCCGATAGGCGCGCCCCGCGCATATTCAGATAGCTGATCGCCCAGATCAAAATGAGAGCGACAATCCACGAGAGCACCCAGGCGGGAACTTCGACGCCGCCAATTACGGCGCCTTCGCGTAATTGGGGAATGAAATAACCCAGATAATAGGCCCCCAGGACGGGATAGATCGAGACATCGACCCACGAAACGACCCAGTTCATCCACCCTGCCAGGAAACCGGCAAAAGGCCCAAAAGCCTGTTTGATCCAGTGATAATAGCCGCCTTCACGTGGCATCATCGAGTTCATTTCACGCACCATCAGCATGTTGGGGATGGAATAGATAATGGGCGTGATGACCAGCAGCAGCAGGGTGAGCCCAGGACCGGACCACCCAACCATCGGCTCGACGCCGAAGGACCCGCCGCATACGGTGAAGTAGATCAAGCCAAAGAGAGGTAACAGGGTTAATTCACGCTTGAGCTTGCCGGCTTCCTTACGAATCTCTACCCCTTTGGCTGTAGATGCTTCTGTCATTGTGTTTTCTCCTTATTTGGCTGAAAGCCGTTTTGCGTGGCCCAAACCTGACAGGTCTTCATGATGACGCCAGACCATTGTGTGCCTGTCAAGACCTGTCAGGTTTGCGAGCAACTTTTGATTGATAAGTACCCTGGAGTGCGCGGTTATACCGCGCACTCCAGAGATGAAAGATTTTCTAACGGTGCTCAATCGCCTGGAGCCGGATTGTCTGCTTCATCTGTCGATGGGCCAAAGATGCCTTTCAGGGGTAAGATTCCCAGGCGTTTGTGCATCTTCAGTGGGTTCCCATCTACATCAGTAAGCGAAATTGGTGGGTCGGACTTTTGAGTGAGCAAAGAAACCACGATCACCAACAGCACCGATATTGCGAATGCAGGTGTTGATCCGATATAGACTGCATCCCAGAAGCCGCACTCAAAGTCGGCCGCACAGGCCTCCATCGTCGTGGGCATGTAAAACGCGATCAGCACAACCCAGGAGGCAAAACCGCCAATGAATGCCGCGATCGCCCCGCTGCGGTTGGCCTTCTTCCAGTACATGCCGAAGGCGAAGGGCGCAAATAGGCCAACCAGAAGCAGTGACCAGGCGACCATAGCCAATTTGTAGATGGTGCCGGCCAGCAGAGCAATGGTGATACTGATAGCGCCAATGATCACTACCATGATGCGCGTCCAGAGCAGCTTGGTCTTATCATCCATGTTTTTACGGAAAAAGGGTAGGATGTTTTCGGTTACCACAGATGCGCCAGCCAGGATCGAGCTGTCGGATGTGCTCATCAGCGCGGATGCCAGGGCAGCGATGAAGATAGCAGTCAGCCAGGGACTGAGATGTTGCATCGCTGCAGAAATGAGCAGGAATTCGGTATTTTCAGGAGCAATATTGGGGTCGAGTTTGAACATCATGATGCCGATCAACGGCGACATAACCCCAAACACAAGGTACAGGATGCCCGCCAGGTAAGTGCCATGGACCGAGACAGCTTCATTCTTGGCAGACATAGAACGCTGCATCAAATCCTGCGTCGGGACGCTACCCAGCCCGACAGCCATCCAGGCCGCCAGCCAGTAAAATATGCCGATGTAACCTGTATAGCCCAGATATCCCTCTTCGGCAATAGGCAGCAGCGTGAACGGCTTCGAGACATACAACGAGCCTGCATCGGTGATCATGCCTTTGAACCCTCCCACCGCAGAGAGCACGGCCACAAAAATCAAGGTGATGCCGCCGGCGGTCAGGAACATCTGCATAAAGTCGAGCAGGGTATCAGCCCACAGGCCGCCCAGGGTGGTGTAAATGGTGACGATAAGGGCGACAACGATCATGCCTGTGGCAACCGGCCAGCCCAATAGGGCGTGAATAATGTTACCGCCAGCTACGATCTGCGCTCCTGTCCAGGCAAAATAGGTGAGAAGCTGCGCAATTGAGCCAAGAAACCCCATGGTTTTGCCGTATCGGTGGTCGAAGAAATCGATCACCGTCAGATAGCGGGCTCGGCGCATCAAGCGGATGAAGAAGAACCCCGAAAGGAACAGACAAAAGGCTGCCCCGAAGGGATCGAAGACAACACCTTGCAAACCATACTGGTAGGCAGTGGAACTTGCGCCCATCAAGGTTTCAGCAGCAAACCAGGTTGCCATGATCGATGCAGCAGCCAGATAAATGGGTAAGCGTCTTCCAGCAACAATGTAATCAGCAGCGGTAGATACTCGCCGGGATGCATAATAGCCCACTCCCAGGCGGATCAAGAAAAAGAAGATAATCCCGGCGATTACAAGACCGGCGTATTGGTATTCCTGGAATTCCATCTTATCCTTCCCGTTTGTTTGTCGAGAACTGATTTAAAGAGTTTGTGCGATTTCGCGCAGCGCGTCCGACAGCCTGTCGAGAACGGCGTCGATTTGCTGGTACGTAATGACCAGTGGAGGCTCGATGCGAATGGTGTGGGCACTGGTCAGGGTGCCGGCAACCAGCACGCCGCGCTTGAATAGCCCGGCGGCTACTTTATAGCCGACTTCGGCATCGTGGAAATGCATGCCGATGAGCAGACCCTTGCCAGTAACGGCGTGGAAGATTTGCGGGTACTGTGCAGCCAGTTCCTGGAGCTTAGGGATCAAATATTCGCCCTTGGCCGCTGCTTGCTCCCAAAGGCGGTCGCGCAGGGTGACGTGGATGGCAGCAATGGCCGCGCTGCAGGCCAGGGCGCCGCCGCCGGTAGTGGTGGTTTGGATGAACGGGTTGGGATACATCATTGGCTGCCAGATTTCCTCGGTAGAGCATACCGCACCAATCGGCATTACCCCTCCTCCCAGGGATTTAGCCACCGAAATGATATCCGGCACGACATTCCAATGTTCTACCCCCCAAAGTTTCCCGGTGCGGCCCATGCCGGTTTGTACTTCGTCAGCGATGAGCAAGACGCCGTAATGCCTGGTAGCCTCCCGGACACGCGGCCAGAAATCATCTGGCGGGATAATCCCACCGGCCTCGCCCTGGATTGGTTCAAACATGCAGGCGGCGATGTCGATCCCGACTTTGGCGCAGATTTCGAGCTGGCGCTCGACCGCGTCGGCATCGCCGAATGGAACGTGATAGATGGGTCCACCGTATAGCAGCCCCAACGGTTGGCGGTAATCGGCCTTACCCATCATCGAGAGCGATCCCATCGTCTTGCCGTGAAAAGCTTTGACGGCTACGATGAATCCGCTGCGACGAGTGTAAAGTTTAGCGACTTTGATAGCGGCCTCGATGGTCTCCGTGCCTGAAGCGCAGAACCAGCTATATTTCAAATCCCCAGGAGTAATTTCGGCCATCAATCGGGCCAAGACGCCGCGCAGGGGGTCGATCAATTCCTGGCTGGGCATAGGGGTACGCTCTAGCTGGGCGCGAACTGTGTCGATCACGTCGGGATGCGACCAACCCAGGTCGAGCAGGCCAAAGCCGCCCAGGCAGTCGATATACTCGCGACCGAGAATATCGCGGAAGATTGCCCCGCTGCCGGTCCATTCTGTGGCGGCCCAGTCGCCAGCCTCAGTAACCGATTTGCGATATTCCAGCCAACCTTTGTTGAAATGTTCAGCGAAATTGTTTTTAGATTCTTCGATGATTGTCTTCGCCTCGTCTTCGGGTAGGGATGGTTTGTGGATGATATCGATCCATCTCTGCGAATACTGTAGTGCTTCATTTAACGATTGAGACATGCACTCTCTCCTTTCATTCAAACTAATTTCATAGTGCTACGCTACACAAAACACTTGAAACAGAAGAGCAGGCGAAATTGGCGTTTGATTTACTCCTTTGCAGGTCTGGATTTTGGTTTGGCGCAAGTGCGCGGCACGCGCCACTGATATACATCTTTTAGCGTGAGTGGGACAAGCGATGTGGTTGTTTTGCGGACTCCAGGGAGTTTGCCGATAAAATCGGTGGCAAAGTTATAGATTTCATCATTATCGCGAGCAACGATTTGGACACTGATATCGCGCTCTCCGATGGAGCATGACACATAGCTCACGTTCTCCTGTTCAGAGAGAATGCGCGCGACTTCTTTGATCAACCCCGGCTCGACTTCAACAAATATATCCGCAATCACTTTAAAGCCCAATGCATGGGGGTTGGGGATGGCGCTTATTTTGATGATGTCGTTATCTACCAGCCGGTTGATGCGATATCGCACCGTGCGCTCAGTGATTTCCTCCCCCAGGCGCCGGGCAATTTCGACGGCGCTCATTCGCCCGTCTTCCATAAGCAAATCGATGATGCCGATGTCAATTTCGTCGATTTCGTACATAATTTGTGTGATTAATTTCCGAATACGACACATTAATTATAACTTGAACGGTTAAATCGTCAAGTAGAATCGATCGATCATATTTTATTGTGGATCAGCTTCAACTGAGGTTGGATTGAAGTGGCAAGGTGAATATGAAAGAAGTGCCCTGGTCTGGAATACTTTCCACCCAAATTTTCCCGCCGTGCGCTTCGACTGCCAGTCGGCAGAACACCAGGCCCAACCCTGTCCCGCTACGAGTGGTGTGGCCCACTGAGAATTTTTGAAAAATGCGCCCTTGCATGTCGTCTGTAAGGCCCGGCCCCTGGTCTTCTATTGAAACAATTACCGCGTCTTTCTCTGTATCTATCGACGCGTTGACGACAATATTCCCACCCTGGGGGGAGAACTTGATTGCATTATCCAGCAAATTTTGCAAGACTCTTCCGATAAGTGTTGCGTCAGCCTCCACCGTTGGCAGGCCGTAGGGCACATTGTTTAATAACAGGATCTCGTTTCTCTTAGCCAGGGATGACTGCAGGTGACACGTCTGTTCAACGAGGCCTGCAAGCTCAACCGTCTCACGCCGTACGGGCATATTTCCACTTTCTAGTTTGCTGATATCCAGAATGGAATTGACCATAGTCAGCAGCCTCCAGGCGTTTTCGCGGCTGACCTCGAGGACATCTGTTAGCACATCCGGCAGATCGACACGCACTAAGCGAAACATATCCAGCGAGACCAAAATCGAATTGAGTGGATTGCGCAGGTCGTGAACCAGGGTGTGCATAAGTTCGTCGCGCAATTCCTCCACCTCAGCCCGTCCGGATACATCCTGCTTGACAGCGACGAAGTGCGTGATTTGACCATTTTCATTTCTGACTGGCGCAATGGTCTGTTCTTCAGCATAGAAGGTACCATCTTTGCGGCGGTTGGTCATTTGCCCGTGCCAGGTATGGCCCGCTGTGATTGTATCCCACAGGTTTTTATAAAAAGCTGCGTCATGCTTGCCCGATTTGAGCAAGCTGGTCTTTTGTCCGATTGCTTCCTCGGGTCGGTATCCGGTGGTTGCATAAAAAGCTGGATTGGCCCAAATAATTGTTCCCTGTGTGTCAGCGATGACAATCCCATTTGCGGCTGAATCCAGCGCAACATTTTGCAAACGAGACCGTTCTTCGGTGCGTTTCCGTTCTGTAATATCGCGCAGCACAATGATGCGGCCGGAAATGCGCTGGAAGCGATTGTACAGTGGGCTGACGACTACGTCGATCGTGGGTGTTTGGCCGTTGGTATTGGTGATTTCGATACTCGTTGCACTGGAAGGGAGTGAAAAATTGATTTTTGTAGACCACCGTTCGAATAGCTGGATAACATCTTTGCCAATTGGATTACCGTCATCCAGGATCGCTCGTGCCGAAGTATTTGCATAGATGACTTGGTTGCGTTCATCAATGACCACGACACCTTCTGGCATGCTCTCGATCACAGCATCGAATGCGACCGGCATTAAATCGAATAACTGAAAGCGGAATACTCCAAAGGTGTAAATAATGCCGGTAACTACAAATGCCAGAGGTGTCGGATCGTCGATGACAAAGGGATTGATCCCACTTAGATACACAATGTTAGCAATCCAGGGGAACAGGATACCGATTAAAATTGCCCAGGTTTGGCGTCGATGGGTTACTGGAAACATCAATGCTGTCCAGGCAAGGACGAGCGTTCCTCCTAAAAGCGCGAGGTAAGTATAGCCTGCGAAAATCCAAAACCAGACCCCGTGTTCGTAAATCAGGCTCACTTTTCCCTGGTGATAGATTGGGGTTATCTGGCTCCATATCAAATTGTGCTGTTCGTTTGTAATTGCCAGGAGGAAGGTAATCGCTGGAATAACCCAGATTGCCTGGCGCAAGCGCCGCCAATGGGACCAGAGGTCCCGCTGGCTATATTGCATAGCAAAGCATAGCCAAAGCGGCGGCAGTGTGGCGATACCTGTATATTGAAATTTTGACCAGAATATTTTGGATGAAGGGATCAGTGACGCATATTCCAACCCGGAGCCTAAAGCCCATAATGCAGCAGCCAGCATCATGACCGCAAAAGGGGGCACTCCTGGCACCCGGCGACGCACCCAGGCAATCTGCATAATAACCAATGCAATGCCAGCGGCGAGGAATGACACGATTGCTTGGAAGGATATTTGCCAGGCCATAGAATCGATGTAAGTTTAACATAGAAAATGCTTTGCATTAAGGACATTCTTGTATAGAGTGTAACGCAAAAGTATCGGTAACTAGAGGTAGGAAATAAGGTAAACTAAGG
>CAZQQJ010000031.1:0-90965 GCA_964595435.1 uncultured Anaerolinea sp.
GTGGACCTGGTCGGACATTCTATACAAATTGGGGCAAGTTCAGGTCAATAGATAATACAGTAAACCCGATTGAGCAAATTCTTATCGTACACATAAAAGGCTAAAAATCAAGCATCTGAGAGAGCGTTGTACTATGACCCAAGGAAGGCTATCGATGTATAGGGAAGATCTAAACACCCATCGTTTTTTTCAGGAAAGAGGCAAGTCGGTGATCTTGCTTGGAATTGCTTTTCTGTTCCTATCTTCCTGCACCTTTCAAACAGATAACCGGCATGCTGCCCAGGGGATGCTGTCGCCCTCAGCAGATTATGTATCTGTACCAAGCATTTCTCCTCCGACTTATACTCCGAAAAGATCGATCCCCAATCATCTGCCCGCGCTTCCGCTTGTTACGTTAACATCTGGGTCTACGTCAGTACCAACTTCCAATTGGGGTGGGACATGCGAAGCGAAGTTGACTACCCCCGAGCAGGAACCTACGCCGGTACCGACTTTCTATTTTGATGCTACCCTGACCCCAGCAAGGATAGTTGCATATCAACCGGATCGGTGGAAAAAGTATGAAGTCGAGGGAATGACGGCTGGTAGGGTTAGAGCTATAGATATGGATTTCTCCGGAAAACTCTGGGTGGCAGTAGCAGATGGAATCTCTCTATTCTCTTTTGATGGAAAGGAATGGGTCAATCATAAATTGGCTGGCCTGGATGAATACGATGCAGGCATGATAGCGGTCGATTCAGATGGATGCGTATGGGTTGGGGGCAGCGCGAGAACGGATGATATTTATTCAACGAGGATTTTTCGTTTCGATGGCTCATCCTGGGAAGTAATCGATGGTGGTGGTCAATCGATATCCTCTATCGTCGTCGATCCAGGCAATGGCGTGTGGTTTGGATCATATAATGACAACTTTGACGATTTGCCAGAACCACTCATCCGGCTGCAAGATGGCGAAAGGTTCGCTTATCCAAAAGAAGATGTCGGTAGTAATGCCATTTATGATATGGTGATCGAATCAAATGGTATTCTATGGCTTTACACAGAGGAAGGGCTGGTTCAATTCGACGGGCAAACCTGGAAGATGCTTCCTTCTGGAAAGTTTTGGCATACTCAAAACCATGAACGCTGGCTAGGGAAAAATTTGGCGCTTGCCCCGGACGGCGCTTTGTGGTTTACATCTGCTGGCTTAGGAATAACGCGTTTGAAAGATGATACCTGGTCAAACTATCAATATCCTGAAATAGCGGGGGCCAGCGTCCCGCGTGATTTGGTTGTGACTCGCGACGGACAGATATGGATAAGTTATTGGGACCAACAGGGTGGTGGTGGCGGCATTGCTCGTTTTGATGGTAAGACGTGGGAAATTTATAAAGGGATGCCTTTTATTATGGCGTATGGGCTGTTTGAGTCCCCTGATGGGGCATTGTGGATAGGTACAGAAAGGGGGCTGTATCGGTACATGCCATTGAAAAACTGAACGAATAATAGCCCGAGGGATTACCTGAAACAAATCCTAAACGACATGACCACTGGCATGTAGGACGTGCTGGACGACAACCTCAAGATCTTCGTCACCGACTGGAAACCGGTCGAAGAGACGCGCTACCGGGCGCGCTTCTACTTCGACCCCAACTCGATCACGATGGCCAGCGCCAACGCCCATTACCTGTTCTACGCGCTCAACCGCGACGACGTGGTGGCAGCGCGGCTCGAGCTGCAATACGCTTCGAGCCGTTACCAGGTGCGCGCCGGGGCGGTCAACGATGCCGGTACGTGGAACACGACAGCCTGGACGACGATCAGCGATGCGCCGCACTGCCTGGAGTTCAACGGGTCGCAGCCCCTAAAGGTCTCTGAGACCTTCAGGGGCTGGGCCCATTCAGCTAAAATGTGCCTGTCTTGCAGGTCACGCAAAATCGGCAATCAAGGACGGATTACTCAGCAACGGATCACTCGTCGCTCGAAAGAGGAAAGATCAATGGATGACCACCGGCAGGAAGATTTCAGCCGCCGGAGGGGAAACGGCGATCCAATTTTCCTTCACCAGGGTATTTTGGCCCAGCGAGTTGGTTACGGTCAGGCTGATAGTGTAGGCGCCGGGTTCGTAGAAAATGTGAATGGGGTTCTGCTGGGTCGAAGTGCTGCCGTTGCTGAAATCCCACAGCCAGGAAGTCGGCCCGCCGGTTGTCGTGTCGGTCAGGTGCACGGTCAGGGGCGCCTGTCCGCTGAGCGGGCTGGCAGTGAAGCTGGCCTGCGGCGCGGCGACGAATGGCACGACGGAGATGTAGCCATCCTGGCTTAGCGTATGCGTGTAAACGCCATCACCGATGGTCAGGGTGACGGTGTAGCCTCCCACCTGGGCGTAGGCGTGCACCGGATTCTGGTCCGTCGAAGTGCTCCCATCGCCAAAGTCCCACAGCCAACTGGTGGGGTCGCCGGACGACTGGTCGGTGAAGGAGACGTTATCCCCAACGGAGACGGTGCGCGGGCTGGCGCTAAACGCCGCTGCGAAACGCCGCAGCGGGCGTTGCAGCTCGAAGACGCCCCGCATCTCGAGCGGCTCGGGCGTCAGGCCCTCCCACGACTCGATATATACACCCGATAGGATGCGCGTGGTCGCCGTGGTGGTGATGACACCGGATTGGAACTGGATGGTGCGGGTGAGCGGAACGCTTTGGGTGATGGTATCACCTGGGAACAGGTCGGACGAAAATGGCTGGCTGGCAAGGGTGAAGCTCTCGCCGCTCCACGCGCCGCTCAGGGCGGGACCCTGGCCGCCGCTGGGAAGGACGGGGTACATCAGTGTAGGCGTGATGTAGCCGGTCAAAGCGCCGCTGAGATCGCCGGTGAGATAGATAGCCAGCTCCGATGGGGACAGGTACAGCGGCCGGGTGATCACCAGCGTGCCGACGAACAGACCGTTCAGGTCGTCGATGAGGATCGCATCGGCCGGGCCGGCGTCGACCTGCGGGAGAGCCGGGCGGCTCAGCGGTTGGGGCGGCGCCGGTCGTTGGATGGGTTGGTATTCACGGATGGCGGGTGTCTCATCCGGCGCTGCGCTCGCCGGGCCGGATTGCAGCGTGAAATATTCGTGGTCGATGTACAGGCGGATGTCCTCGATGGCGTCCAGGTTCAGGTCTCCGCAGCCTGCCCCCTGGCCCCCTTCGATATTGATCGTCCAGTTGGTGGAGGCCACGCCCCTCCCGAACAGCTCGGTGTTGGTCTGCGGGATGGGGGAGGTGTTGGCGGCGGCCTGCAGGATGATGGTTTTGGGCGCCAGGTTGTAAATGCGCAAGTCATCCGCCCCGCCCTGGTGGATCGAGCTGCGCCCGGTGCGCTGCAGCGTGGTGCCGCCCTGCACCAGCCGGATGTCGTCCACCGTCTCGCGCTCGTCGCTGTAAAAAAGGTCCGTCCCGTAAACGCGCATGCGCAGGGACTGGATCTTGTCGTTGTAGACGCGGCTGGAGAGGCCCAGCAAGTTCCCCGGCTGGATGGAGGTCTGGAAGCTGAATTCTACCTCGGGGCAGCCATCTTTATCGCGGTCGAAGCGCTGGTCCGGGTCGCGCACGAAGGCGTTGAACTTCTCCTCACGGGTGACCACCCGATCCAGGGCCGGATCGAAGGTGTCTTCTAAGCCGACCGCCAGGCTGAGGTAGACGTCATCGTAAGTGCCGGTGCTCGGGCGCTTGCCGGCCAGCCAGTCGGTGTAGGCGTCGTCGATCTGCTCCAAGGCTTGTGTCAGGTAATTGATATCCTGTAGAGGGTAGATGTCGTCCAGGCCGGAGAGCGGCAGGCCGGAATAAGTCACGTCTTCATTGATCTCGTATTCCAGCGCCTTACCGGTCTTGTAAGACGATGCCAGCGCCCGCTCGTAACGGTAGTGGGCCAGCTCCATGTAACGCTCGCGCAGGACGCGCGCCGCCGGATCCCGGTAGAGCAGGGCGGTGAAAGCCTGCGCTTTAGCTTTCTCAGCCAGAGCATACGCAGCCTGGTTGCGCAGGCCGACCAGTTGGGCCATCTCCTTCTGCATGTTGTTCATGGCGATTGCCAGGTCGATATCCAGCTCGGCAAACTTGAGCATGTACTGGCGCTGCAGGGCCAGGCTGCTGGCATCGGCGATATCCCCTTCGGCGTACTGCACTGCTGCCTGCTGCTTGGCGTACAGGCGCTCTTTATTGGCGGCTATATCGGCCAGGTCTTCCGCTTTTTCATTTTCAGAGTTCCACTTGAAGAGAGCCGCGCCGGCGGTTATCCCGCCTACGACGATTCTTAAGTAAGGGTTGACCGTACTTGGGGTAGCCACTCCAAGCGGCGAAGACCCGGCAAAAAAACTTTCAAAAGCCCCCATGATCCCCTCGGCGGTACTCTTCTTGCGCTCCGTTTCCACCTCCTGCCTGGCGAGGTCAGCCAGCTTCTCGCCGGTGTCTGTGATCAATTGCGCGGTAGCGTAGCGGATGCCCTTCTCTGCCGCGACCCGCTCTTGCTCGATGCGCATCAAGGTGTTCTGGCTCTCCATCTGCTGCAGCACGCGTTCGATCTGGAGCAGGGAGTTTTTGACGACTTCAACCTGCTGCTGGATATCCCCGCCGGCGCAGTCCTCCGAGTCGAACGAGCCTCCTGGGCCTGCGCCGCACAGCTCGACCAGCTTGCTTTCGTAAAGCGTGCGCGCCTCGTACAGGCGGGATTGCATAGCCAGGTAGTCGTCGTCGGCCTCCTGTTGCTTGCCTGCGGCCGCTTCCACGGCCGTCCCGGCGGCAAGCAGGTCGCCCTCGGCGATGTAGCGACTCTGAATATAATTATTCTGATCGGCCACTGCCGGGTGGTAGCTGAAGGGGATGAAATCCGCATCGTAACCCAGGGGGTTCTTGCCGGCTTTGATGTAACCCAACAGGCGGGACATATCATCCAGGTTGCGCAGTATAGCCGCGTAATCCACCGTCTCTGCCGCTTCGGGCCACAGGCTGTACATCAAGACCATCTCGGCCAGCGCCTGGATAGCTCCTTCCCTGAGGCTTTGCTCGGCCTGCGCTTCCAGGCCGAGGCGGAACTGGCGCTCAGCCAGCTCGAGGGCGGCGCGGCTCCGCTCATCGGAGGCCGCGGCCAGCCGTTCCAGGTCTACCATGCTGTCGCCCGCTGTGTAGTCGATGGGATGCGTCCGGCTGATCGTCAAAGTCTCGAGCAAACCGGGCGCGCCGGCGGCAAGCGGTTCCAGGTAGCCGCGCGTGGCTTCATCGAAAAGATCTCGGGCGGCGCTCAGCAGCTCCAGCTCGGCAGTGCTGCTTTCCTGGGAATCGGTCACATCCAGAGCCTGCACCATCTTTTCGTTGCCTTCCAGCATGGCGCCGGTGGCGCGCTCCCAGATGGCTTTTAGCATACCCTGGTTAGCCTGGATGGTCTCGGACTCCGTGCTGGCGCACTGTCTGGCTCTTTCGAAGTAACCAATGGACTGCCCCAGGTTTCCTAAGGATCGTTCCGCTGCATAGGATGACAGAGTGTCGGAGATCGTGATACTGGAGGGATTGTCGATCTCGTCATGAAAGCCCTGGCGATAAGCCTGGCCGGCGATGAGCTTTTCGTACCCGTGTTGCATCTGCGAAACCCAGCAGCTGGCTTCAAAGGCGCCCCGGTCCACCTCATCCTCCGGAGTAGGGACGATGGTGATGCGCGGGGAACCGTCCAGGTCAATCGGCAGCATCTCGGAGTGGTCGTTATCATAATCCAGGTCATAAGTATCGGCAGGCAGATACACATGATCCCCGCTGTCGATGACCGCATGGCCCATATAGGTGGAGGAAAAGGTGGGACGCAGGTCGTCATCCAGTGTGCCTGGGAGGTTATCCGCGCCATCGGCATCCATGAAGGGAGATGGATAAGAGCTGGACGTCTGGATGGTGGTGTTGACGACCGCTCCATAGGGGTAAAGTTGCTGTTCGTAAACCAAAGCCGGGCCTGGACTGCTGTTGCCCCATAACAGGCTGTTATTCAGGACAGGCTCCGTTCCTGAGACGAATACGCCGCCCCCCGGGGTGCTATCGCTGTGATTCTGGGTCATGGTGACGTTGGTAAGCTCGGCGGGGCAGTTCTCCGTATACATCCCGCCGCCGCTGCCGCTGGCTGAGTTGGCATTGAAGAGCACGTTGACCAGTTTCGGCCTCTCTGCGACGGTGCAGTTCTTGTTGTACATCCCCCCGCCATAGGCTGCGTGGTTGTCTACAAAGATGATATTCGTAAAGACCGGCTTGCTATTCACATTGCCGGCCCCACCGCCAAATAGCCCCTGGTTGCCTCTAAAAATCATGTTGTGCAGCGCAGGGCTGCTGGCGTTGCTATATAGCCCGCCTCCGGTGTCATCCGGCGAAGCGCCATCGGCATTCCCTGCAGTAACCGTAAAGCCGTCCAGGT
Source organism: uncultured Anaerolinea sp. (assembly GCA_964595435.1). GTDB lineage: Bacteria > Chloroflexota > Anaerolineae > Anaerolineales > UBA4823 > RBG-16-57-11. The sequence continues at coordinate 6,403 of CAZQQJ010000031.1, forward strand.
CGGGTGGGATGGTGAGGGTGTCGCTGAGCACGCTGAGCACATGATAAACATTATTGTCTGGTAACCCATCGACATCGATGTCCCCACTTAAGATTGAATTCTTTAAGATTGTAATGTTTCCACCCACAACTCGTTGGCCGAGGCTGCTTTCTCCCCCGAGAAAGCCCCCATATAGATCCACACCTGCTTTGAGCTGAAAAGTGCCTCTCCGGTTGCCGATGACGCCCGGGCGATAGGTGCCATCTGCCACCCAGATATCTTTTCCACTGCTAGCCGCCGCCAGCGCCGGCTGGATGCCGGTAAAGGCATTATTCCACGACGATCCGTTATGCGTTGGCCCAGGTGCGTTTTGATCCACGTAGATAATCGCGCCGCTGGTCTGGGCCTCATAGGCGCCCATGTCTACGGTTCCTGCTTTGCGCGAGCTGCCATCCAGGTCGCCGGTAACCTCTGGCGGCACGGCCGCGTTATTGCCGGCGTTGATGGCTGGGGAACCGGCCTGCAGGCGCAGGTTGCCTTTGGCTGCGTCCGCAAACCTGGGATCCGCATTAATGTTACCCGCGCCTGTCCAGGAACCTTGAATATCGCTATACGTCACGGTGGCTGTGCCGCCATTGGTAATTTCTAACTGGTTTCCGATGTTCCCCCACAAGATGGCATTGGTTAAGCTCAAAATGCCGCCCTCCATCCGGATCCCACCGCTGTCCGATCCGTATATGTTCAGTGACCGGTTAGCCGTAAAAGTGACATTGGTCAGGCTCGAATTTCCGCTGGCGATATACATCCCACCCCCAAAGGAATCGGCGATATTATCAAAGAAGGTTGCATTGATAATCACCGGATTGCTACCTGACGTGAACATGCCCGCGCCCCAACTCAACGAGTAAATTGAGCTGGTAGCAGTATTATGAAAGAAAGTTACATTCTTGAGCACCGGGCTGTTGCTTTCGATGTACATCCCGCCGCCCTTATTGGCTGAATTCTCGGAAAATGTGACCTCAGTTAATAAAGGGTTGCTTCGCAAACAGTACATCCCTCCGCCGCGTGTTTGTGTGGAGTTTTGATAGAAGCGGACATTGGTCAACGACGGATTTGATGTACCACCTACGCTGGCCTCTGAATACAGTCCCCCGCCATATCCAGCTGGATCGTAGCCGTTGGAAACCGCTTGATTATGATAGAAAGTGATATTATCCAGGCGCACGCTACTATCATATATGTGCATACCTCCTCCCCCAAAAGTTTCGTTTCTTCCATTTTGAATGGTAAAACCGTCCAAAATGGTCGCCTCTGTCAACTGATAGCCAGACACAACCGTGTAACTGTTGTCGCCATCGTATCCCGGTGTTCCTATGTCTCCACTCAGGATGGTATGGTTCTGCTCCCAATCCCGGTCGGCAAAGACTGGATTGCCGGCGCCAGGGAAGCCGCCATAGATTTTCACCCCATCATTCAGTTGGAAAGGCACCCAGCGTTCAGAGGAGATATTGGTGGGCAGATAGACGCCTTCAGCCACCCAGACCTGGTCGCCGGAAACGGCGGTCGCCAATGCGGTTCGCAGCTCACATGCGCTCGCCCAGGAGCTGCAGTCTCCCGTACCGCCCGGCCGCACGTAATGGATCGACGCATCCGGCGCCCGGTGCGAGTTGCCTGCTTCCCGCCCGGGGGCGCTGGAGGCGGGCGGCGCCCATGCCAGGTTGGAAAGCAGCAAAGCGGCAATGACCAGAACGTTGAGTAATGCGTGCCTGGTTTTCATGATCACTCCTCCTGTCAAGAAAAATGGGACGCGGATGAACGCGGACGATCGCGGACGCCATTTTTCTTTGATCCAGACCGCCGTCCGCGCCCGGCAGTTGACTGATTTGGCTGAAAGATGTTTTGTGCGGCCCAGACCCTAAAGGTCTCCGAGACCTTTAGGGTCTAAGACCATTGTCGGAATCATTTGGAAAAGTGCAAGATCAACCGGAGAAATAAAAAAACCGCCAACCAACGTTCGCCAGCGGTACAGTGCATGCTATTTTGGGATTAAACCTTTCTAACGGCTTGAACCGCCATTCTTTGATTCAACAGAGGAATTACCCGATAAATAGATTATATATCCAAATGGATCGTAGTCAATGGGTGTCGCTGTTTGTTTACGCGGCTTTCACAAAGCTTCTGCCAGGACAATGTGAACCGCCAACACGCCAAAGCCGCCAGGTTCAAAAACTTCCCTGGCGACCTTGGCGTCCTTCGCGGTTCGAACTTTACCCCACGCAATAAAACCGGTCTACCCCTTCACCCCTCCTGCCGCCAATCCGCGGATGAACTGCTTCTGAGTCAGCAGGAAGAGCACGATCATCGGGATGGCCGAAAGGATCAGCCCGGCCATGACCACCGTCCACTGCTCGCGCAGCGCGCCGGCGAAGGACATCAGCCCCAGCGGGATGGTCTTCAATTTGTCGTTGATGATGAAGGTCAGGGCGAACATGAACTCGTTCCACACCCGCATGGCGTCCAGCAGCATCGCCGAGGCCAGGATTGGCCGGCACAGCGGCACCACGATGCGCCAGAACACCCCGAAGGCGCTGGCCCCGTCGATCACCGCCGCCTCCTCGTAATCCTTGGCCAGCCCCAGCATATAGGCGCGGATCAAGAAAGTGGTGAAAGGCAGCCCGAATGCCACGTTAGGCAGGATCATCGCAAAATAAGTGTTATACAATTTCAATGTGGTGAGAATGCGGAACAGCGGGATCAGGCTGACCTCGGGGGCCAGCATCAGCCCGCCGAGCACGAAGAACAGCAGGAACGTCTGCCCTTTGAAGCGGAAGCGCGACAGCGCGTACGCCGCCATCAGCGAGATCCCCACGTTGATCAGCACCGAGACCGTCGTAACCAGGGCGCTGTTGAGGATATAGCGGGCGATGCCAAACTTCCAGGCGGTGGCGTAGTTTTCCCAGTGCCACTCGGTGGGCAGGCTCCAGCTATGCTCGAAAAGCTGCAAATCGGTCTTGAACGAGTTCGTCGCCACCCAGAGCAGGGGGTAGAGGGTCAAAATGCTCAGGAAGATGAACAGCAGGTAGGCCAGCAGCCGGTTGATGCGCTGCGTGCGGATGCTGCGGCGGATGTAATCCGGGCGCCGTGCCGTGATTTGCAATCCGTTTGCGGTCGCCATGTCAGGCCTCCTGCCCGGTCTTTCCCAGGCGCAATTGCACGATGGTGAGCACCAGGGTGATGAAGAATAACAGCGAAGCAATCGCCGAGGCATAGCCCATCTCGTCGTTGCGGAAGCCCACCCGGTAAAGGTAATTGCCCAACACTTCGCTGGCGTGGTTCGGCCCGCCGCCGGTCATCACCCAGACGACGTCGAATACCTTGAACGCCCCGATCACCGTGATCGTCGTCATCACCAGCGTGGTCTCGCGCACCATCGGCATGGTGATGTGAATGAATTGCTGCCAGCCGTTGGCGCCATCGATGCGCGCCGACTCGAACAATTCGTCGGGGATGGCCTGGATGGCGACGATGAACAACATCATGCAGTATCCCACCCACTGCCACTGGGAGACCATGATGATGCTGTAAATGGCGGTGCCTTCTTCACCCAGCCAGGTATGGGTCAGGCTATCCAGCCCGATCGCTCGCAAAAGCTGGTTCAACAGCCCTGTATCCGGGCGGTAGATCAACTGCCAGGTGACGCCGACCACCGTGATCGCCAGCACCGAAGGCAGGAACAGGGTGTTGCGAAAAAGGGTCACCCCCTGCGGTCGCAGCAAGCGCGCCTCCAACAGCGCGGCCAGCCCCAGGGCGACGAACACCTGGAAGAAGACCGAGATCACTGCGTACAATACGTTGTTGCGCAGGCTCAGGCCGATCAGGCCATCTTTGAAGATGCGCAGGTAATTGTCTACCCCTACGAACTTCCAGTTCGGGTCGATCGAACTCCAGCGAAACAGGCTGTAATAGAAATTCTGTACCACCGGCAAGTACACGAACACCACCATGACGATGATCGCCGGCAGCAAAAACAAATACGGCGTCAAATTGCGCCCGATACGCGCTCTGCTGGCCATCGGCTGCCTCCTGCTTGGGTCGAAGCCATCCTGGACTTCACTGTGGCGAAAAGGGGCCTTGAACGCCGCGAAGCGCCCAAAACCCCTTTCCTCCGTCTCGTTTTGCTACTTGGTCTCTGCCTGGACCGTCTTAGCGATCTCTTGTACTTCTTTCATCAACTGCTCGGGGGTCTTCGTCCCGGTCATCAAAGCCTGCATGCCGGGCAGGTAGACCTCCACGATCTTGATGTTGATATCGGTGTCCAGCCACAGCGCCATACCGCTGGCAGCGTTGATCGCATTCACGCCTTCCACCACAACCGGCAGCGCGGTATCTGCGTTCACCGCGCCCACCGCCGCGCTGGGGATGCCCAGGCGCTTGACGTATTCCTTGCCCATCTCCGGGCCGGTGATGAACTTCAGGAAATCGATGGCTTCCTTGGGGTGTTGCGTCTTGGCGGATACCATGAAGCCATCCGGGGCGCCGGTGAGCAGCTTCGGATCGCCCTGCCCGCCGGTGCCGCCGGGGAGCTGGAAGAAACCAAAGGCATCTTTGCCCATGCCGTCAGCTACGGTGATGAACTCCTCCAGCTCGATGTACATCATGGCGACTTTGCCGGCGATGAAGCTGGAGCGCGCCCCCGAGTGGCTGATCCCGTTCGGCCCTTCGTTGAAACAACCGTTGGTCATCAGCTTCTGGAAGCGGGCCAGCGCCTCGACGTAATTGGGATCGGTGAACAACTGGTCGGCTGGCGATTTCAACAGGTAATCGTTCTGGATGGTCTCGCCTTTGACCAGTTTGGCGTTGAAGTCGCCCACGTAGTGCGACGACGCCCAGGGGTATTCGTTGCCAAAGCCGATGGGCGTCACGCCGTTCTGCTTCAACGTGTCGCACACCGAGAGCAGCTCGTCCCAGGTCGCCGGCGGTTTCAGGCTGTATTTGTCGAAGATAGACTTGTTGTATACCATGAACTTGGCGTTGATGCGCATCGGGATGCCGTAGACCTTGCCTTCCCACTTGTAGGGCTCCACAGCGGAAAGGATGATTTTATCCTTCCAGTCGCTGTTCATCAGCGCGTCGGTCAGGTCCAGCGCCTGCCCGCCGCGGGCGAACTTCCAGGAGAATTCGCCTGCCCAGGAGAAATAAATGTCGGGCACTTCGCCGGAAGCCATCAGCACGCGGATCTTGTCCTTGTAAGGCTCGTCTGCCACGGCCTCCATGGCAATCTTCACGTTCGGGTGCGTCTTCTCGTATTCCTGGATTGCGTAGTTATAGAAATCCGTGTGTTCCGGCTCGGGCCATTTATGGAAGAAGCGGATTGTCACCGGCTCACCCGATGCGCCGCTTTCACCACCACCGCTGCTGCTGGGCGCCGCAGTTGGACTGCCGCAGGCTGCCAGCAACATGCTGGCGATAATCGCCAGGCTGACCAAAAACCACATTTTGCTTTTCATCGTCCTTCTCCTCTAATCGTGTTGGATGTACCTTACATTCGGTCGCTCATCGCCTGCTCGCGCCGTGCGAGCAGGCCAAACCATGCCGGATACTGGCCCTATCCATAGGGCTTGCCATATCCAAACGCGCCGTAATACGTGCAGCACTCTGCCGCTGAGTGTGCGGCCCGTTCCATAGCCAGGGGGATGGGCGTGCCATCCACGTACTCCACCAAAAAGCGCGCCGCGAAGGCATCGCCGGCGCCCAGCGTATCTACCGCTTCGACGGGGACGATTCCCTGGTGGTAAACCTGCCTGCCATCGAAGACCCACGATCCATCCTTGCCGCGCGTCATCAGAATCAGCGCCGGGCCGAGGGCGTGCGCCTGCTGCATCAAAGCGTCCATCTCTGCCGGTGATACCTCGGCCAGCGAAAAGAGGGCGATATCGACGTATGGAAGGATCTGTTTCAGATAATCGGGTTCCAGCCGCTGAGAAAAATCGAACGACAACCTCCGGCTGGCCTGTTTCAGTTCGGCAATCTGCCCCTCCAGGTGGCTGTACACGCTGGTGTGCACCAGGTCGAACCCGCTGATGTAATCGAAATCCGCTTGGTTCAACGCGATCAGCCTGGAAACGCCATGTGAAGACTTGCCGAAGACCCGATCTCCATCCACCAGCGTGACCTGTGAGAACGAAGTCTCGCCCCCCTTCACGACCCGGCAATGCGAAGTATCGATGCCTTCCTGCGCCAGCGCATCCAGGATCAGCGCGCCGCGTTCATCCTGGCCCAGCCAGCCCAGGTAAGCCGCGGGGTGCCCGTAACGGTGCGCCAGCACGGCCACGTTCACCGCGTTGCCTCCTGGGAAGAGCATGCGCTTGTGCAGGTACGTATCGACGGTGTTATCGCCGACGCCGATCAGCCGCGCCATATCAATACTCGAACTTCCACATATACCGGCGAGTGGCCAGGGGATGGTTGTGCCACACCGCCAGGTGGTCGGCAAGGCGGGCCACCGCCGCCTCCAGGATGAACGGCGCTACGATGGGGCGCACCTCAGGGTCGATCCCTTTCATCTCGAAGTCCTTCGAGTCATACACCATCAGCCGCTCGGTGAATTTCTGGCAAAAACTTACCACCCGTTCCCCCTCCGGGCGGGACGGATCCTCGCCCAGGAAGACCATCACCGGCGTATTCTGGTCGACGACCTCGAAAGGCCCGTGGAAGAATTCGGCTGCTTCTCCGGTAAATACGTGCATCCATTGCATTTCCATCAAAACGCACACGCCAAACACGTAGGCGTTCGTGTACATCGGCCCGGAACCGAGCAGCATCATGAAGTCATCATCCTTGTAGATGCGGGCCTCCTCGGTCGCTCGTTTCTCGTTGGCCTCCGCTGCGTCCACCAGGGCCGCAGGCAGCGCTTCCAGTGACTTCATTACCTTATCGTATAAAGGCCAGTTTTCCACCTCCTTCATGACTCCAGCCAACAACGCCATCAGCAAGATGAATTTGGCGTGGTATCCGTGCAGGCTCTTGCCGTAAATCAACATGTTGGGGATCGCTTTGGCCATTGGCGAATCCTCGAATTGCGTCACCCCAACAACTTTACACGGATACCCTTTGAGGAACTCCGCCGCAGCCAGGATCTCTGGCGTGGTTCCGGAATGCGAGGCCAGCACGACCAGCGAGTCGGCTCCCAGTTTGGCCGGAACCTGGTTGATAAACTCGGCCGGGAGATATAAATACGTTTCCAGCTGGCGCATATCCCGGTCCATCCAATACTTGATCGCCCCCATCTCCCGGTTGGGCGCGCCGCACCCCACCAGGAAGACGCGGCGAACGCCCTGCCGGGCCAGTTCGCTGCCCAGACGGGCGGCTTTGTCTTTCTCACTGAGCGCCTTATCCAGGCTCTCTAAAAACGCTTTTCGGTCGATATCGGTTGCCATACGATTACTCCTTTAGGTTGGAATAGCGAGCATACTGCTTCGCCGGACACAGACGGCAAAGTCTGGTGTTGTATTGGTTTGTGGTATATACCAGTTTGTCAAAAAAAATTTCAAATATTCGGTGTACTGATCGAATTGAATACCACTCGATCGGGATGGTTGACGGATTTCAAATACTCCACGGGGCGTTCCCGGTCGTCGATGATCACCGAGCGCAACAACATGATCGGGTCTCCGTGCTTCAAGCCGAGCAATTCGGCCTCTTCCTGGGTGGCGAAGCTGATCTTGAGGGTCTCTTCGTTGCGGATAAAGCGTATCCCGTAACGCTGCTGCATAATTCGATAGAGCGAAGTGTTCGATTCGGCCAGATCGTCGGCGCACAGGCCGGGTACGATCTCCTGCGGCAGATAGCTGGTTTCCACGCAAAAAGGCTGCGCGTTATTGACCGTGCGCAGGCGGCGAATGACGATCACCGGCGTACCCAGGCGCAAGTTTAGCTTTTCGGCGATCTTCAATGGCGCCCGTTCGGTAGCAAAGCTCAGCAATCGCGAGCCGGCTACGCTGCCCGACTCCTGTAACATTTGCGTCAGCCCTACGGCGATATCCTTGCCCACCCGGCGCAGTACCTGCGGCGGGCGCACGTAGGTGCCGCTGGTCGAGCGGCGTTCGAGTAATCCGCGCCGCGTCAGGTTCTCGATCGCCCGCCGCACCGTCATGCGGCTGACCCCCAGTTGCTCGGAAAGCTCGCGTTCGGAAGGAATTTGCTCTCCCGCCGAAAAGGCCAGCCCTTCGATCATCTCCTTCAGGGTGGCTTCCACCTGGAGATACAGGGGTGAATGCGAATCAGCAGAACGGTGAACAGTCGGGGTCATGGGTACTCGTATCTTGGTATATACCAATTATACTGTTCTTTTGGCGCGAGTCAAGGGTTAATTTTATAGCCACTTGCGCCGCCAGAAATACACCAGCAACCCGAACAGGAAAGTCAATCCTGACCCTAAAACGATGTAGAACAGCAGCGGATGGCTGCCAAACGGCAGTATAATGTTCATTCCAAACAGCGTGGCCAGCAGCGTCAGCGGCAAAGTCAGCACGGTGACCATGGTCAGCAGCCGCACCACCTCGTCGATGCGATGCGAGGCCAGGGTATCAGCGGTTTCGGCCAACCCGCTGCTCACTTCGCTGCTCTCCTCCAGCGTGGCGCATAATTGCGCCAGGTGATCGGTGATGTTCATCCAGTACAGGTCCAGTTCTTCGTGGATGAAATCCCACTTGCCGCGCGCCAAGCGGCGAAACACGTCCATCTGGGGAGCCAGGATGTGGCGCAGGGCGATGATATCCCGCCGTACGACGGCGATGTCTTGCAGCAGGTGCATGAAATCGCTTTGGAAAAGATGGCCTTCCACGTGGCGCAGTTCAACCAGCAGCCCACGGACGATCGGGTAACAGGCATTGACCAGTTCGTCCAGGATATGATAGAGCAAGGGGCTGGCCCCGTGGCCCATCCACCGCGCTCGCAACTCGGCGTTGGTCTGTGCCTGTATGAACAGGTTATCCAGTGCAGGCAGTTCTCCGCGGTGTGCCGTAACCAGCAGTCCCTTTCGGATGAAGATATCCACCTCCGCCGGAACGTAAGTCTGGTTTGCTGCATCTTTCACTGGCAGGTGCACCACAAGGAAGAGATACTCATCGTGGTGGTCCAGCTTGGGGATTTCCAGGTCGGTCAGGCAGTCTTGCAAATTGAGCGGGTGAAACGTCGGGCAGCATATTGCGAGCTGCTGGATATCGTCGGGCGTAGGATCATGGATGTTAATCCAGGTGACTCGCCCCTCAATCAAAGTGTCAGTTGTCATAGAAATCTATTTGGCTCATGCTACGGTTTGTACATGAGCATATTTTATTATTTTTTCATCAGATGTGACTAATGGACAGCGATGCACTCTAGCCGTTGCGACGATAATTTGGTCAGCCGGGTCGCGGTGAAATTCCCCCGGTAACTCTGTGGACTCAACGGCAATTTCTGGGGTAAGCGCCAGGAGCCGAATACCTGGGTAATTCAATGCAGATTCAAACCATTCTATCAATGGGATTGGTAACTGAAGACGTCCGGCTTGAACGAGTTTGGCGACTTCCCAGCACGAAATCGCGCTAACGCCAATTGACTCAGACTCGTTCGATTGAATAACTTCAGCCTGTCTTGATGTAAGCCGCTGATCTTCCTGCACCCACCAGATCCAGGCATGGGTATCCAACACAATCATTTGAGAACTTCCCAGTCTTCGTCGGCGATGGGCTTGAAAGGATCGTCATAGCGATAAGGTTTTCCACGTAGTGGATAGCGTTTCGATGGAGGTGGTTGGCTATGACGTTGAATAGTTACTTTTACCTTCTCGCCTACATGTAAAGGCAGGTCTTGAACAATGACCGTTCCCTCTTTCGTTACGGTGGTTTCAACCTGATAAATCTGCATATTTGCTTTTCCTTCCATTACATCTTCACCACAATAATATAGCGTATGCTTCGCTCGTCCGGCCTTATAAATTGTATGCTTTACATTGCCTAATTATAAGACGGTTTCCGTCTCACGAAAATGCCAAATCTGGCGTCTTATCAAGGCTTGCTGTGGTCTTTTGATTGGTATCTACTTGTCATGCATCACCCGTCACCTGTTCAAATTCTAATCCAAAATCACCTACTCACCCATAATCATTTGTGGTATAAAATGATTGCCCTGCCGTGCGCGTGATGCCGCATCCCGGTTTTGAGCCAACACTCTTTAACTGGGTTCCAATCTTCAAATGGCAACGCGATAGGCCCTGGCCAAGGCGACGCCCATGAGGCGGGACCCGACCTGCGAAGGCAGGTTCAAAACTTCGCAGCACACGGCTCGGTGGGGTCTTTCGGGCCTGGAAACAGGCTTTAGAAAGTCAATTTGGCGCCTCTCGTTTCGAGAGGCGCCATCTTTATTACTGTTTCCAGGATCACACAATTTATGGAAATAGCCGGCGTGCTTTGACCTCTGCCACTGCATCCGCCCGGTAGCGGTACAACTGCGCCGGGCGGCCCTCGCCGCCGCGGCGGTGCGGGGTTGGCTCGATAATCCCTGCCTCCAGGATGCGCCGCCGGAAATTGCGTTTATCCAGTTTTTCGCCCAGGATCATCTCGTAGATGCGCTGGATCTCGCTCAGGGTAAACATCTCTGGCAGCAACTCAAAACCCGCGGCAGTGTACTCCAGTTTATACCGCAGCCGCCGCAAGGCATAGCTGATAATTTCCTGGTGGTCGAAAGCCAGGTGGGGCAGTTCTTCCACCGGCACCCAACGCGCCTGGCGCGCGTCGCTGCCGCCCTCGCTGCGCACCGGAGCGTCCGCCGGGATCAGCGCAAAATAGGCCACGCTGACCACCCGCCCGCGCGGATCGCGTCCTGGGTTGCCATAGGTATAGAGCTGCTCGAGATAAGCCTGGTTCAAGCCGGTCTCCTCTTCCATTTCCCGGTTGGCGGCATCTTCCAGCGACTCTTCCATGCGCACAAAACCACCCGGCAACGCCCACATTCCGGCAAATGGCGCCTCACCCCTTTGGATTAAAAGCACGTGCAGCCGGTTTTCGCGCAGGGTGAAAATCACCACATCCACAGTTAGAGCAGGTCGGGGGTATTCGTAGGTGTACATCGCCGCGGCTTCCCTTTCTTCGGGTTATCTTACACCCACCTGCCGCGCCTGGCAAGCCTGGTTAAAAACTAGAACAGCACACTGGCCAGTTCGCCCCGGTATTGCCGTGCCACCGGGCTTGCCTCGCCCAGCAGTTCCAGCAGTGCCACCATCGTCTGGCGCGCCAGGCCGTCGCGGTAACGCTTATTTTCCCGCAGGATATCCAACAACCCGTCCATTGCCGCTTCGATGTTGCCGCGCCGCACCAGGCGCAGCGCGTTCTCATAGGCTGCATCGAGCGGATCTTCTTCAGCGAAGACCACGCCGTGCTCCGCATGCTCTAGCGACTGGGCCAGTGGCAGCAGCACCTGCGCGGTGGTGTACTCCCGGCTGGTGGGGAACTTTTCCAGGATTGCCAGACTCTGATTGCTGTTTCCTTGTAGCAGCAGGCTCTTCGCCAGTCCGAGCAACCCGCTGGGATGGCCGGGGGTCAACTCCAACGCCCGGCGGAATGCTGCCTCTGCCTGTTTGGCCTGCTGCATCGTCAAAAGGCTGTGGCCCTTTTCCAATGCCAGGTCAGCCGGGGTCGGCGCAATGGAACGCAAAAACTCGCGCAGGCGTGGTTCTGGCTGCACGCCGACAAACTCGGCCACCATTTTGCCATCCTGGAATGCCTTCACCGCGGGGATGCTGCGCACGGCATAGCGCACTGCCAGGTTAGGATTTTCATCCACGTTCAACCTGGCCAGGCGGAAACTGCCGTTGCCTTCTTCGGCCAGCTTTTCCAGCATTGGTCCAAGCATTTTGCATGGCCCACACCATTCGGCCCAAAAATCCACGACCACCGGTATCTGCTGTGAGTAAGCCAGCACCTCGAACTCGAAGTCTGATTCGTTGACATCGATGACAAAATTGGATGACATCATCGTCTCTCCATAGTTTTCAAAAAGCTTTCTCTTCCATAACTTGTTACACCAATAACTGATGTGCATTTTACCAAAGTTTGTGTTAGAAAGTCGTTTGATTTTTGCTGGCCTTCCAGTCTTTGTGGCATATCTCTTGCACTATTACCCGTGACCCAGGAGTATCCCTGTCATGCCTGACCATAACCCCCTATTCTTCAACCGGCGCATCGGTTTTCACTACTTCCCTGACACACGTCACTACCGCCAGCAGGACCTGGATACCTGGCTGCCCGAACTGCACCGCCTGGGCGCTGCCTGGATAACCTTGCTCGCCCCCTCCGGGCGGGCTATTCCCGAGTCGTTTCTTTCAGGACTGTTATCTGCCGGCATTCAGCCGCTTTTACACTTTGTCTTGCCCCTTGCCCAACCGTCGCGTAGCGCGGATTGGCCGCTGCTTTTCAGCCAATACGCCCGCTGGGGTGTGCGCTACCTGGCCTTCTACGATGGCCCCAACCGCCGCACTGCCTGGCCTGCTGCTGCCTGGGCGCAGAGCGATCTGGTCGAGCGATTTCTGGATAGTTTCTTGCCGCTGGCTGAAGCTGCCCACCTGCAGGGGTTGTCGCCGGTCTTTCCGCCGCTCGAGCCGGGGGGAGATTTTTGGGACCTGGCCTTCTTGCGCCTGGCGCTGCGCAGCTTGCAGCGCCGCGCCACGCCGGGCCTGCTCGATACCCTGGCCCTGGGAGTCTATGCCTGGATTGATGATCGCCCCATCGATTGGGGGGCTGGTGGACCGCAGCGTTGGCCGGGAGCGCGCCCCTATGCTGTGCTTTCTGGAATCGAAGATCAGCGCGGCTTTCGCATTTTTGACTGGTACCTGGCGGTCGCCGAACAGGAAATTGGACGCCGTTTGCCTGTGCTCGGCTTGCGTGCCGGCCAGCGCCTGAACGCAGCGACAGATCAAGCCGGGCGCCAGGTGCATGCCCGTCACAACCTGGCCGCCGCCCGTTTGCTTGCCGCTGAAGACGCCCGGCAAGCCCCTTTCTCTCACCAGCAGGTGTTGCCACCGCAAGGCGACTTTGCGGGTGAGGGTGAGCCTGCTTCATCGGCCAGCCCATCTTTCCTGGAGGCGAGCCCCGAAATACCGGGCACATCTGCCGGACCAGGCGTTCCGGCTGGCAACCCATTGCACCAGGTTACCTGCCTCCCTTTGCCCCCGGAGGTGTTGGCCTGTAATTTCTGGTTGCTGGCGGCTTTGCCCGGTAGCCCTTACGCGGCCCAGGCCTGGTATCCATCGCAGGGTGAGCCACTGCCTGTTGTCCACGCCTTTGCCCAATGGGTTGCATATTACCGCCGGTTAAATCACGCTGCCACCCTTTCGCAGGCGACACCACAATTGCTCTCCTCGAACAGTTCACCTGCCTCGTCCACTGTCTCTGAGCCGCAATCACCTCCTCTCGGATCTGCCCGTCCGGCTGATATCTCCGCCGCCTCCACGGATGGGACTTTTCCACCCTCCGCGGCTGCCGTTTCACCCCTCTCTACGGAGGGCGAGGGTGGCCCGGCTGGTGAGGCCCCTTCTTCTTGTTCCCAAGCTGAACCCCTTTCACCGATTGCTCACTACATCCTCCTTCCCCTCTATGCCTGGGGAGCGTCCAGTTGGGACCTGGCCCTCATCCAGCCTTTGCTCGACGAGACGCACCCTACCGTTGGCTTCAGTCTGGTCGAGGCTCGCCTGGCTCGCCGTGTCACCGTGGTGGCCGGTGCGATTTCGGATTCCGCTCTGCAAATGCTACACCAATCTGGCTGCCAGGTGGAGCGATTGCTCGAAGATGGCACGTTAGTTGCAACATAGAGAGAAAGATTTTGTTGGACGCCACAACGAACTTCGTTTATCCGTGCCTGTTCAAAGAAGGAGATGTATGAACCCAATCGCTGCTCAACCAATTCTTCCAGCCCCTGCCCTCAAAGTCGTCGGACTCGGCGGCGGTGGCTGCAACGCAGTCGAGCGCATGATGGCCCTCGATCTGCGCGGCATCGACTTTATCGCTGCCAACACCGATGCCCAGGCTTTGCACAAGAATCCTGCCCCTGCCCAAATCTTGCTGGGTCCTAAGGTCACCCGGGGCTTCGGCGCGGGTGGCGACCCTGCCATTGGCCGCGCCGCTGCCGAAGAGAGCCGCAAAGAACTGGCTTCGGCCCTGGCTGGCGCCGATATGGTCTTCCTGGCTGCGGGTATGGGCGGCGGCACTGGCACCGGCGCGATCCCGGTTGTGGCCGAAATTGCCCGTTCGCAGGGCGCTGTGACCATCGCCATCGTTACCACGCCTTTTTCGTTCGAAATGGGCCGCCGCCAGAAAAATGCCAGCGAGGGGATGGCCCGTTTGCGCCAACACACTCATACCCTGGTTGCCATCCCCAACGACCGCCTGCTTTATATCGCCCCTCGCAATCTTCAACTGGAGACCGCCTTCCGCCTGGCAGACGATGTGCTGCGCCAGGCGGTGCAGGGTATTACCGAACTGATTACCGAGGCCGGGTTGATCAACGTGGATTTTGCCCATGTACGCCGCCTGATCCAGATCGGTGGGGGAGCGTTGATGTCGATTGGCCAGGCGCAGGGCGAAAATAAGGCCCAGCGCGCCCTGGAACAGGCGCTGAACCATCCTTTGTTGGATAGCGTTGCCCTGGATAGCGCGGCCGGCGTCATTGCAAACTTTACCGGCGGGCAGGACCTTTCCCTGTTTGAAGTGCAGTCTGCCCTGACGGACCTGCAAGCCCATACCGGCGAACAGGCCGAAATCATCTTCGGGGTGATTAACGACGAGCGCATGGAGGGCCGTGCCCAGGTGATCCTGATGATCACCGGCCTGGGCGCTCCCACTCTGGAAGAGGCCTTCTCCGGTTGCAAGAAGAGTGAACCAAAGCCGGTCACCTCAACCGGCTCACCGGTTGGCGCTGCGGCGATCCCTCAGCCGGTCCCTGTCAGCGCTGCGGCCAACGCCGTCGCCGCGGGGCATGATCTGCCTGCTTTCTTTCGCTACCGCTCTCGCTGACCGGTTGTTGATAAATTTTGCCTTGGGAGGGTGTAAGGATGAAATCGCCTTCGTTCAACGAACGCCAGGCGGCGGTCATTCAGGAGATTTACCGTCGCTTCCCATTGGTTCGCGGTTGCCTGCCGCGTATCCAAACTTGCCCGGCGGCGAAGAACCGCCCTGGCTCACCGGCCGCCGCCCGTTCGCCGTCGTATCTGCTGGTTTTTCAAACCCAGGCGACCACCGCCACGGGCAGAGTAGTGCCTTTCTACCTGCGCGCTGTCGTAGACGCACAGGGAAAAATTCTTAAAATCACCACCTCTCGTTGAGAAAAATGCCATGCAATATATTCCAATCTCGCGACGGCTGGAAATTGCCTTTTGGACACACCTGGTCTCGGTCATCGAAAAGTTGCAGTCACCCGGCCGCGGCCCGGCGCGCTGGTTGCTATTATTTGCCTTTGCTGGCCTGTGCGTGTTTGGCGCGATCCTGATGTCTGCCAGCGCAACAGATGCCCTGCAGAGTGTCGAACAGCTACCCCCCAGCTCCGCATCTCTGGCTCAAGCCCAGGCGGTGCCAAAGCAGCACAATACCTTGCTTATCCTGGTCGAAGACCTGTCTGCTACCTCTCCGCGTTTGGAAACGGTCTGGTTGGTGGCTTATTCTGTCGAGTTAAACCAACTGACTTTTTTGCCTCTCTTCCCTGCGCTCAACGGCGGCGCATCGCAGGGTCAAGCCCTGGTAGCTTATTTTGCTCTGGATGCGCCCGGCCGCCCGGCGGCGCCCTTCCTGCAAGCGCTCTCCGCACGCCACCTGTGGTGGGATTCATATCTGGTGGTCGATCTGGAGACTCTGGCTGCTTTGCTCGAGCTAGGGAGCGGCGTCGACTCTCCGTATGGTCAGGTGGGCAGCGCCCAAACCGTGAGGCTGATCCAGGATTTTCGCCAGCAGCCGCAGCTTGTCTTGCAGCTTCAAGCAGATGCAATCCAGGCGTTATGCCGCCGGACCGCCGGTATCATCCAGGTCGCCGATCCGCAATCTGTGCTGGGTGTAATGGCCAGCAGTTCTCGTTCCGACCTGGATTGGGCGCGCCTGCAATCGGGCTGGATCGAACTGCGCCAGGTCGGCGGCGCTCTGGCCTGTGAATTCCCTACTTTGGAGAAGTGACCCTGCTATGTTGACCCCCTACAATCTTGTCGTTGTCCTGGATGCTGCCCTGTTTTTGGTGGGCGCCGGCACTTTCGTCGTTGGTCTGCTGGTCCTGACCCTGCGCGCCTCCAGCGCAGATATCCACTCGCTGGCCGTGCAAACGGTTCGTCTGGCGCAAAAAGGGATCGCCGAAGATGTGGCCGGCCTGGTTGGTAATGCTTCTGATTTGCTCGATTCGATGAACCAGATGCTGCGCACCACGCGTGGTGTAGGCATGTTCCTGACTTTGCTCGGTCTCTTGCTGATGGGGCTGGCGACATATTTTGCCATTTTGATCTATCAGGTACACAGCGGTGTAAGCTAACTACCAGCATAGGGCGTCGCGCCGGCCTGGCGCAGCGCGCTCGGGGATAAACCTTGCCATGAATAGTTCGCATATATTAGTTGAAATAAAGAGCCGCCTGCCCGCCGCCGATTGGCCCTGGGTGTTGGTAGCACTGCGCCAGGACGCTCTGGTCTGGTCCGCACTTCTGGAGAGCAACGTGGGAGAGCGCGCCCTGGCAGCTTTGGGTGAGCGTGCAGCTCGGGCAGAGTCCTGGGCCCCGGCAAATTTGTCTTTGCTGGCTGCCTCCCTGGAAGTACCAGACCAGGCTTCCAAGTCTTATTTACTCCAGCCGCTGGATGATGCCAGCCAGATTCGCTCGACCCAGGTCCTGGCCGCCTGGCAGCAAGAAAGTGTTTTCCCTCTATCGTTAGAAAACTGCGCCTGGCTGGCCCTGGCCGTGCGCGAACGCTACCGTCAGAACAGCACCTGGAAAGGTCTGCTGGCTGAGATTGGGCTGCATCGCGTCGGCTGTTCCACTTTGTTGGCATGCCTGTACGGTTTGCTTCCCGACCCCGATCGCTTGCTGCGCGCCTTGTTCCAATATGGGGATGGCCGTCCCCGCCCGGATTTAGCCTTGCACACGCTGCTCTGCCAGCCCCTCCCACCTGCGCGGCAGCTAGAGGTGCTGCGTATCCTTCAGTCGGATTTGACCTCCGCGCAAAACCTGGCGTTGCTACAGGCTTTGCAGGAACACCGTCCCTGGCTGGCAGACACCCTGGCCGCCGATCTCCTTCAACAGCAAGTTGCTGCTCATACGGTCGCGCCTCCTTCAGATGGAGGCGCGCGACCATCTGTTGTAAGCCCGAATGGCCAGGATGTGCCGCCTGCGACGTGGTTTGCGCAGCCCTTCGATAGCCTCATCTCCAGCCTGCACCTGGCCCAGGCTTACAAGCTGGCCGGCCAGCCAGATCGCGCCGTGCCGTTGATCGCTGACGCGCTGCGCGGCGTGCGCCGTTTGCGCGGCCACCTTTCGGCGCAGCTTGCCGAAACTCTGGCCCAGACGCGTAAGGCCGACCCGGCCGGGAGTCCCGCCGACCCACATTGGGATGAAACAGCCCAGGAAATCGGCCTGGAGGCCTGGAAACAGGCTGTCCAACTGGTGCCCGATGAGCCGAAATATGCCGCCGGCCTGTCCTCCAGCTTGCTGGCGGCCGGGCAAACGGAAGAGGCGCGCCGCCAGCTTGCCCAAAACGCGCTGGACCAGGACAGTCATCCGGCATTGTGGCTCTCTGCGGCTTTGTTGCACGCCCACCAGGGTGAAGTCGAAGACGCCCTGCGCTGTGCCATTCAGTCTTTGCGCCAGGTAGAAGCGGGTCAGTCCCTTTCGATGGGTGAATTTCTTTCGCTGGCGCGCCTGTTTCAGGCGCAGGCGGCTCTGCCAGAGACCCTGCGCACCGTGCGCATCACTCTTGACCGTTATCCACAGGATCGCGAGATGCTTGCTTTGCAGGCCCGTGCCCAATTCGCCCTGGGCCAGCCTGCCGCTGCCTTATCCAGCGTGTTGGCTGCCCTGGCGGTTGGCGAACTGGAACAGGATTGCCAACCGGAACGTCGTGCCTCAGCCGGCGAATTGCGCCGCCTGATGGTCGAAAGCCTGGAAGCGCTTGGCATCTGGCGCCTCGCCTGGGAGGAGCGTATGGCCTTGCTTGAAGGGCAGGAGCATCCCTCCCAGGCCGAACTGCATGCCCTGATCCGCTGCGCAGATAATGCCTCCACCGGTGACCCTGAACAACTGCACCGGGTGGTGCGGGCCTGCCAGCTCACCTTACAATTCGACCCGCAAGACCTGCTTGCCCATCGTCGCTTGGCCGAAACTGCGCAGGCGGCTGGTGACCCGGCCCTGGCTGTAGAGCACTATACCCACGCCGTGCGGCTGGCGCCCGACCAGCCAGCTTTGTGGCTTTCTCTGGTCCAGGAGCAACGTGCGGCCGGCCAGGAAGCCCAGGCAGTGGAGGCCTTGCGCGCCGCCAGCCAGGCCGTGCCCAATGAGCCGCAAGTGCACCTGGCCCTGGGTGAATCTTGTTATACCCGGGGCGAGTTGACCCAGGCTTTGGCCTGTTTCCGTCGAGCGGCAGAGCTGGCTCCGCCTGCGCCGCATCTTGCCCTGCGCCTGGGGCAAACGCTCTTCCAGCTTGGCAACCTGGAGGAGGCTCATCAGGTTCTGGCGCCGGCATATGTCTCTGCTAACCAATCTCCCTCCGGCGCGGACCCGGAACTGACCTACGTCTTTGCCCGTGTCTTGCTGGGTATGGGAGAACGCGCCCAGGCTATTCCTTTGCTCACTCACGTGGTACGCGCCCGCCCTGCTGATCCTGAGCCTTGCCTGCACCTGGCCCGGGCGTTGCTTCAGTCGGATGAAAATCGCGCCGGAGCGTTGCGTGCCATTCCGTTCTTGCAGCGCATTCTTGGCCTGGCGCCGGATGGCGTGGACAGCGGCTATATCGGCCCCTTAGAAACTCAGCCTGCCCTGCGCGCCGAAGCGCGTGCTTTGTTAGCGGGTGCTTATGCCGCTGCTGGGGAATGGGCCAGGGCTATGGATGCTTACCGCCGCGCCCTGGATGAGCCGCTCAACCGGGCCGCAGGTGTACAGACTCGCCTCGCTACCGGCCTGGGGATGGTAGCGCTCAAGCTGGACCAGCCCGAAATGGCCGTCGCCGCATTGCAAGAGGCCGCCCAGGATGAACCGCTCAATTTGCCAGTCCAGCGCTCTTTAGCCGAAGCTTACCAGGCCAGCAATCTATTGCCCGAGGCCTACCAGGCCGCCCGCGATGCCCTGGCTCTGGCGCCGGTCGATCTGGATACCCTGGCCTGGTTTATCGATCTGGCCTGGCAGGTGCTTGACCGCCCTGCAATGAGCGGCGCGCCGGTGCGCCAGGAACTGATCCTCGCTCTGCAAACCGCCGTCGATCTGGCTCCGGATCGCTCGGCGTGGTTGTCCCAGTTGGGCCGCCTGCACCTGGAGCAGGGCAATGCCCCGGCTGCGCTGGATGCTTTCCGCCGTTGGTTGAATGGCCCTGTTGGCTCTTCCCAGGTGTCCGATCTTTATCAGGTGGCCCAGACTGTTCGCCAGATGGGGGATTCCGCCCTGGCGCTGGCGCTGCTGCAGCGCGCGGTCGATCTGGCCCAGGCCGCGGCAGGTGCGCTTGAGACGGGTCCGGCAGCTTCTCGACCCGCTTTGGCCGCCGCTCCGTTCACACAGCCGCCTGGCAATTTACCCTCTCTGGTCGATCTCTATGCCGAGTTGAGCGGCGCGTGGCGGCAGGCTGGCGACCTCCAGGCCGCGCTCCAGGCCGTTGAAAACGCCCTGGCGTTGGCTGGCGAGCGCCCTGCGTTGCACGCCGAGAAAGCCGCGCTGTTGGAGCGTCTCGACCGCCCTCAGGATGCCCTGCAAAGCCTGAACCGGGCATTAGAACTGCAACCTGACGAGCCTTTTCTCCGCCGCCGCGTCGTTTCCCTGCTGCGCAGTGCGGGACAATTCTCCGAGGCTTTGGAAAATGCCCGCCAGGGTCTGGCTGCTGCCCAGGGTGAAGCGCACGTTGCCATTCGCCGCGCCCTATCCCTGGACGCCGCCGCTCTTGCCCATCTGACCTTGCGCCCCATCCAGGCCCTCGAACATCTGCGCGCCGCTTCCCTGCAGGATGATCTGGCTCTGGATGACCTGGACACGCTCGCCTTGCGCGCTGAGGTGGCCCTGGATGCAGGCGACTTGGCCCTGGCCGAGCCGGCAATCGATGCTTTGCATACCCTTGCTCCAGAACACCCTCGTACGCTGGCCGCACAGGCGCGCCAGCCAGCAGGGCGCACCGGCGCACTTCAAACGCAAATCGAGCGCCGTAACCGCCGTTGCCGTGAAGCCCAGCGCAACCTGCTGCGCCAGTTGAACGAATCTCCTGAAATACCACCTTCTTCCCGCGAAGCCTACATTGCCAGCTTCCTGGCCGTCAGCCAGGCCGCTCTGGAGAACCGCTTATGGGACGACGCCCTGGCAATTCTGGACCGCCTGATCGAAATTATCCCTGAAACTGGCCTGGCATATTTCAAGAAGGCTCAGGTGCTGATCTTGCGCGGCGAAGCGCAGCGCCTGTGCCAGGATTTGGATATCCTTCGTCACGCTGAGGGTGAACAGGCGCTGTCTTCCCAGGCGCGGCGCTCGATCGACGAGTGTCTGGCCCGGGCGCAAGAATGGCTTGCTGTTCAGGTTGACCTGGATCCCGCCAGACTCCAGCCCTGGGAAGACGAATGCCGCCAGACGCTTGGATTATATCTGGCGCGTGGGCAGGCTTTGTTCGATCCCTCGCCGCGGCTGGCGCAAATGATACAGAGCATTCTGAAGGTCGCACCCCCGGCGCCGGACGCGCTCGCTGCCCTGGTGATGGCCTGGCGTTACAGCGGCGACCGCCAGCGGGCGATACAGGCCGTCGAAGATGCCAGTACGACGGGCCTGGATACCCATACCGTTCATCCCCTGGTGCTGGTTCAATATGCCCTGGCGCGCAGCGATCCCCGCCAGGCAGCCCAGGATGCTAACCAGGCCTTGCAGAATGCGGCCGGCCTGGAAGTGAACTGGCCGCCTTTGCCGGCGTTGCAATATCTCCTGGCGCGCCTGGCACGCCAGGCCAACGACCTGGGCGCTGCGACCCAGGCTATTCACCAGGCGCTGGCTGTATGGCCGGACGAACCGCGCTGGCAAGAACTGGCTGCCGGAATCTATCTTGCCTCGGATACTGCCGGCAATCCTCCCAGTCGCGCCAGGGCCATGCACCATCTTGAGCAATCCATTTCTCTCGATCCCCAGTGTGCTTCCAGCCATCTGGCCCTGGGCATGGCTCACCTGGAGGCAGGCGATGCCCGCCAGGCGCTGGCTTCTCTTGAACGGGCTGCTCATTTGGAGCCGGGCAACGCTCGTGCCTGGTTTGCTCTGGCACAGGCGCAGTTTGCCGTTGGCGATTTAGAGCATGCGGCAGAGAGCGCCGATCGGGCAATCGAACGCGCTGCCGGGCAGGATGCCCCGCCCCTGCCCGCCATGCTGCTGCGCGGCCAGATCGCTTTGCAAACGGCCAACCCTCGCGGCGCGCTCAGCCGGGCGCAGGCCATTTTGCGTTCCCAACCCGACCACGCCGAAGCGCTGTATCTGCTTGCTCGTTCTCTGGAAGCGCTCGACCGGCCCGCGGATGCTCTGGCGGTTCTGGAACGCACCTTGCCGCACTTCCAGGCCGATCCCGGTCGAAGCCTGGCCATGCAGCTTGAACGCGCCCATCTGCTTCGTCGCGGGCGCGGTCTGGAGTCTGGCCTGGCAGCCTTGCAGGAACTGGTTGCACACAACCCGGGCAATGCTGGACTGCTCGCTTTGCTGGCAAACTGGCTGGTCGAAGCCGGCCAGAAAGAATCCGCCGTGCAGGCCGCCCGCCTGGCGCTGCAGGAAGACCACGATCAATTGGATGATCGCCAACGAGCTGCCTTGCACAATATGGTTGGACTGCACATGCGCCAGACCGGCCAGCTTGACCAGGCTATCTATCACCTCAACCAGGCGGTCGAAGTTCTGCCCGCCCAGTTGGAACCTTACCTGGAATTAGGGCGTACTTATCAGGACCGCCGCGAGTATAGACTGGCGCTCAAGGTATATCAAAAGGCCATTCAATTTGCTGGCGGTGATTACCGCCCCTACTACGCTGCGGCCCAGGTTCTGAAAGACAGCAAGGATTACGTGGCCGCCGAAGCGATGTTGCGCCGCGCGGCCCAGTTGGCGCCCGATGAAGTAAGCGTTCATCGCCTGTTGGGCGCGGTCGTGGCGCTTAATCTGGTGCACAACCACCGTATTTCCCCCACGGATTGACCTTATGTACCCTGTTTTGCCCCGCCACCGTTATCTGGAATTGCTGCGTGCTGCTCTGGCAGTGCAACGCACGTCGTTTGCCCGCCAGGCAGCCATCAACTGGTTGGCTGTTTACCCTGGCGACCTGCAGGTTGGATTGCTCTATGCCCAGGCGTTAGCGGCCGACAATCGCCGCCAGGCGGCCATATCGGTCCTGCAAGGGTTGTTGCGCGCCGACCCTGAATATCTCGAAACTCTCGAAGTGCTGTTGAGCCTCGAACCGGGTGCCGCAACGAAACCCGCATCGCTTGCAACACCCGGCCCAGGGATCGACTTGCGCAGCGCCTACTTTGCCCTCGCCGGGCATAATCAGGACTTACGCACGCTGGCCTCGTGGGGAGGAACGCTGTGGCTGGCTCGCCAGAGATTGGCCCAGGGCGACCTGGCTCTGGCTGGCTCGCTGCTCGAAGAAATCTTGCGCGATGCGCCCGGCCAGGCGTTGGTGCATGTCACGCATCTGGCTTATCTGGCTGCCAACCCTGGAATTGACCTGGTTGAGCGTCTGGAAATTGCCCAGGATTACGCCCGGCGCTGGCCCGATTGCCTGGCTTGTAGTTTGCATCTGGCAGACTGGATGGTGCAGCGCGGTGATTCTGGCCAGGCAGTGGCTTTGCTGCACCAGGCAGCCGCCCGTGACGTGAGTGGCCAGGTAGCCAGCCGCCTGTGGGGCGAAAAACATGCCTATCGCGGCCTGTGGCCTGAGCGCCTGGAACTTCCCCTTGAAGTGCAGTTGCCTCTCGAAGTTGCTGCTGCTCTGGGTTGGAACCTTTTGCCCACCAGTTCGGCTTCCGTATATTCTCCTCCTCTGGCTGGGTTGTCTGACCTGTCCCCTCTGGCGCCGGCTCTCAATGTGACGCCAGGGGCGGGCAGGCCAGACGCCGGGTCGCGGGTTATGCAAGGCGCGTCGCCTTTCTCACCCGTGACTGTTGCCCCGGGTGCAAATTCCGCTTCAGCGGGACGGAAGCCGGCTTCCATAAACAGCTCTGTTGGTGGTGAAGCGCCGGCTGCTCAGAGCCATTCGGCTGCTAAGCGCGATACGGAACGAACCAACGGATCCGGGCGACCTGATCAAAATAGCCCCGGCAGGCGGCATGATCAGCGTGGCGCAGCCGCCAAGGCGGCCGCCCGCGCCGAAATGCACACCGTGGCCCTGGAGTTGGATCGCCTGGCGCGCTCCTGGAAGTTGCCCGAGATCACGTTGCGGGATGGCCGTTACCCGGTATATGTCTTATTCTCGCTGAAAGGCGGGCTGCAGGCAGTCTATGGACCGCAGGTTGCCGCAGTAGAACAGGAGATGAACGAACTGGCTTCCACTGTTCGCCAGCGCCGTGGTTGGGGAGCGTGCGTATTTTTTGCGGATCAGCTTTCCAGCGTCGGCCCTTTCGATTTGCGTCCCGTCCGTTCTGCTGACCCGTGGGAGTTGAAGCTGGCCCTGGCTGACCTGGATGCTGCCCTGGCTCGCCAGGGGGCGCGTATTGGGGCGGTGTTAATTGTGGGCGGGCCGGAAATTGTGCCCTTTCACCACCTGCCTAATCCTGTCGACGACCCTGACGTGGATGTTGCCTCGGATAATCCTTATGCCTCGCGCGATGAAAATTACTTTACCCCGGATTGGCCGGTAGGCCGTTTGCCGGGTGGCGCTGCGAACGATGCCACATTGCTTTGCGGCAGCTTACGCAGCATTCGCTGCTCGCACCAGGCGAAAGACGGGCCAGCTCCTAAAAACCCGGGAAATCTTTGGGGATTGCGTGATTGGCTCCGACAACAGATTGCCCATTACCGGAAGGTGCCGGGGAATTTCGGCTATACTGCCGCGATCTGGCAGCAGGCCGCTGCCCTGGTCTATCATCCCATTGGTCGGCCAGCCGCGCTCAAGGTTTCTCCACCGTTGGGTATCTATAGCTACGACCCGGCAGTCTATGCCGCGAATGTCATTCCTGCGTTGGTGGGTCGCCTGGGTTACTTCAACCTGCACGGCCTGGTCGATGCCCCCGAATGGTTTGGACAGCGCGATCCGCTTGCCCCGGCTGAAGGGCCGGATTACCCGGTGGCACTGCGCCCTCGGGATATTGGCCCGGGGAATGGAACGCCAACCAATCCCAGTGAGCCGCCTCGCATTGTGTTCAGTGAAGCGTGTTACGGGCTTCATATCCAGGGGCGTACCCCCGAAGACGCCATCGCTCTCAAATTCCTCCAGGCCGGCAGCCTGGCAGTGGCCGGCTCCACCTGCATGGCTTATGGTTCGGTCGACGCCCCGTTGGTGGCAGCCGACCTGCTCGGCCATACCTTTTGGAGCCTGCTGCAAGAAGGCCTCCCTGCTGGCGAAGCCTTGCGCCAGGCCAAGTTACACCTTGCAGCCACCATGCATCGCCGCCAGGGTCACCTGGATGGCGAAGATCAGAAGACGCTGATCTCGTTCACCCTGTTGGGTGACCCGCTGGCTCAGGCTGTACCCGCGGGGCGTCTGCCCAAAAGTTTGCGTTTGAGCGCCTCTTCTGTACGGACGGTGTGCACCGTTTGCGACCGGGCCGAGCCAGGCGCCCCGGCCGTGCCCCTTTCGCCGGCGATGGCTGCTTCGGTGCGGCGCGTGGTGGCGCGCTATTTGCCGGGCATGTCCGATGCCCGCCTGGTCGCCGTTCGCCCGCGCCCCGACTGCACCGGGGAAGGGCATTCTTGCCCCACCAGCCAGTTGGAGCGCGGTTTGCAGTCTGCTTCGGATGGCTCGGGCCGCCCGGCGCGCCGCGGCGGTAAGTCACGGGGCAACCCGCCGCGGAAAGGCGAGTTGGCTGGTGCACAGCGCCTCATTACGCTTAGCAAACAAATTGCCGTGGCGGGCGGCGTTCACCCCCGCCTGGCCCGCCTGACCCTGGGTGAACATGGCGAACTGATCAAGCTGGTCGTGTCGCGGTAAGCAGGGAAATGAAATTCCTCAAGCCACGCCGCCGGGATTGGATTGCCCTCCTGTCCAGGCGGTTTTGATTCCTGCCTGGCGGCTTATTGACCCTTGACAATTGGGCAGGATTAGTCTAAAATAATATTTAGTTATACCTAATTAATAATTTAGTCAAATTTTGTCGCGTCAGTCAACCTGCCGGGCGCGGCCGGCAACCTGGATCAATGAAAAATGGTGTCCGTGTTCATCCGCGTTGGTCCGCGTCCCATTTTTTCATCATAGGATTTCACTTATGTGGCCGATGATTCTTTCGATATTGCTGGTAATTTTGTTGCTCTTTGCCATGTTCCTTCCTCGCTGGGGGCTGTCTTTCCAGCTACGCCGCTGGCGCGCTGCAGTGGAACGCGAACACATCGAGGACGCGCTCAAGCTGTTATTCGATTATCAATGGCAGCCGCGGACGATTTCCCCCAGGCAGCTCGCCGCAGATTTACACCTTTCCGATGCATCCGGGCTGCGTCTGGTGGACCGTATGCAGGCCCAGGGGCTTGTGGAAATGCGCGGCGGTGATTTGCGTCTCACTTCCGAAGGCCAGCGCGCTGCGCTGCAGATTACCCGCGCCCATCGTTTGTTGGAGCGTTACCTGGCGACCGAAGCGCGCATGCCTCTCGATCAAATCCACCGGGCGGCCCATCGCCTGGAACACACTCTGACCCCGGCAGAAGTTGATCACCTGGACGCAGACCTGGGTTTTCCTCGTCGCGATCCGCACGGCGACCCGATCCCCGGGCCAGGCGGCGAATTGCCGCCGGCGCGCGGCGTGCCGTTGACCCTATGGGAACCTGCAAAGCTGGCCCGCATTACGCATCTGGAGGACGAGCCGCCGTTGGCTTACGCTCAAATCATTGCCGAAGGGTTGCGCCTGGGCCAGGAAGTGCGCGTGTTGGAAATGACTCCACAAAGATGCCTGCTGACGGATGGTGAAAATGAGTATCGCCTGGCGCCGGCCGTGGCGGGCAACGTATTTGTCGACGCGCCGCCCGAACAGGCTGCCTCTGGAAATGGATTAATTCCGCTGGGCGCCCTTTTGCACGATCAAAAAGCCGAGATTATCGCCCTGGACGATGCCTGCCAGGGTTTTACCCGCCGGCGTTTCCTCGACCTGGGCCTGACGCCGGGGACGCTCGTTTATCCTGAATTGCTCAATTCGTTTGGCGACCCGCGCGCCTACCGGGTGCGTGGCACACTGATCGCCTTGCGCCGCGAGCAGGCCGCCCAGATCTGGGTGCGCCCGCTCGATTCTGTGGACCGTGGAGGAAATTATGCCGCAGCTTAAGCTGGACAAGCTCAAGTTTGACCAAAACCCTTGTGAAACCTGCCCTGCCAATGCTCAACTGGCGCAGATGGGCGTGAAGATCGGCTCTTTCGACCGCATTGTCGCCCTGGCGGGCAACCCAAACACCGGCAAGTCGACCGTGTTCAATGCGCTCACCGGGTTGAAACAGCACACCGGCAACTGGCCTGGGAAGACGGTCACCCGCGCCGAAGGCGGCTTTGAATTCAACAACATCCGCTACAAACTGGTCGATTTGCCTGGAACGTACTCGCTGCTTTCTGCTTCGCAAGATGAAGAAGTGGCGCGCAATTTCATCCTGTTCGGCCAGCCCGATTGCACCATCGTCGTAACCGACGCCACCGCGCTGGAACGCAACCTCAACCTGGTCTTACAGGTGATGGAAATCACCGACCAGGTGGTGGTGGCGGTCAACCTGATGGACGAGGCGCGCCGCAAAGGCCTGGAAGTCGACACACGCAGCCTGGCGCGCGATTTAGGTGTGCCGGCCATCCCCATTTCGGCTCGCACCGGTGAAGGTGTGCAGACCCTGTTGGTGACTATGGAACAGGTCATCAGCGGTGAAATCCGCACCCAGCCGCGCCGCGTGCAAGGCACGCCCCAATTCCAACGCGCCGTGGATGACCTGGTCGCTAAAATCCGCCAGGTGATCCCGGAAGCGCCCAACCCGCGTTGGATCGCTATCCGCCTGTTGGACGGCGACCACCGCGTGCAGGAAGCGTTGCTCTCCGGCGAACTGCTGGAGTTGGTGCAGGCGCAACGCGGCGCGGATACGCGCTTCAGCAGCAAGATCGCCCTGCAAGGGCGCCAGTAGGAGTTTCCCATGACAGACTTAACCCTCAACTCAACCCGCGACCCGCAGGCGCAGGCGGCCCTGTCTGCGAGCGATATCTTGAAAGCCGCTGAGGCGCTGCGCCCCGGTCTGGGCAGCGATTTCCGCGACGAAGTGGTGAATTCGCTCTACCGGGAGGCCGAAAGCATCGCCCGCCGCGCCGTACACCAGCCGGGCGACCGCCGCTACGACCTGGATCAGAAAATCGACCGCCTGGTTACCTCGCCGGTGTTTGGCCTGCCGTTGATGCTCTTGCTCCTGGCGGCGGTGTTCTGGCTGACCATCGTGGGGGCCAACGTGCCTTCGTCGATGCTGGCCCAGGCCCTGTTCTGGGTCGAAGCGCAGGGCGTCGCCCTGTTTGAAGCGCTGGGCCTGCCGTGGTGGATTACCGGCTTCTTGTGGAACGGGGTGTACCGCGGTCTGGCCTGGGTGGTAGCGGTCATGCTGCCGCCCATGGCGATCTTCTTTCCGGTCTTTACCATCCTGGAAGACCTGGGTTACCTGCCGCGTGTGGCCTTCAACCTGGATTTCCTGTTCAAGAAGGCCGGGGCGCATGGCAAACAATCCCTGAGCATGGCCATGGGCTTTGGCTGCAACGCCGCCGGGGTGATCGCCACCCGGGTGATCGACTCGCCCCGCGAACGGCTGATCGCCATCCTGACCAATAACTTCGTGCCTTGCAACGGGCGTTTCCCCACCCTGATCATGCTGGCGACGGTGTTCGTGGCGGCTGCTTTCCCGCCTGCCCTGGCATCCTTCGCTGCGGCGGGCTCGGTGGTGCTGGTCGTGCTGATCGGAGTGTTCTTCACCTTGCTGGTGTCCTGGGCGCTGTCGCGCACCATCCTGCGCGGCCAGGCCTCGGCCTTCACCCTGGAACTGCCCCCTTACCGGGTTCCCAACGTCGGGCACATCCTGTACACCTCGTTGATCGACCGTACCCTGTTTGTGTTGCTGCGGGCGATAATGACGGCTGCCCCGGCCGGGGCGGTCATCTGGATCATGGGCAACATTTCGGTCGGCGGAGCCAGCCTGGCGACCCATGTGGCCCGTTTCCTCGATCCGTTAGGCTACTGGATCGGGTTGGATGGCGTTATTCTGCTGGCTTACATCATCGCCATCCCGGCCAACGAGATTGTCGTGCCGACCATGTTGATGGTCTACATGGGCGTGGGGATGATGACCGACGTGCCCGACTATGCCTCGTTGTATACCCTGTTGGTCGGCCAGCACGGCTGGACGCTGCTGACCGCAGTCAACCTGATGTTGTTCTCGTTACTGCACAACCCTTGTGCGACCACGATTATGACCATCTACAAGGAAACCAACAGCAGGAAGTGGGCCGCGCTCAGCGTGGTCATCACCCTGGGGCTGGCATTTTCGGTCACTTTTCTGACAGCCGGCCTGGCGCGCCTGGCAGGTTGGGTATAATAGGGGCAGTATGTGCCCAACGCTGACCCCGGCTTTTGAGGATTACCTCAAGGCAATCTATGACCTGACCCGCGACGAAGAGCGCGCCTCCACCCTGGCCATCGCCGGGCGCATGGAGGTGACGCCCGCCTCGGTCACCGGGATGATCCAGCGCCTGGCAGCCTGCGACCCACCGCTGCTGGATTACCAGAAACACCAGGGCGTGGCGCTCACCCCCGCCGGGCTGCGCGCCGCCCTGGACGTGATCCGCCGCCATCGTTTGCTGGAAACCTATTTGCAAGAACGGTTGGGGTATGCCTGGGACGAGGTGCATTCCGAAGCCGACCGGCTGGAGCACGTGCTCTCCGATGCCCTGGAGGAGCGCATCGCCCGCGCCCTGGGCGATCCCTCGTACGATCCGCACGGCGAGCCAATCCCCAGCCGGGAGCTGGACATGCCGCCGCTGTCGGACACGCGCCTGAGCGATCTGCGCCCTGGCCAGCAAGCGGTGGTCGAGCGCATCGCCTCGCCCAATCCCGAACTGCTGCGCCACCTGGCGGGGTTGGGCCTGATCCCCGGCGAGCGCCTGAGCGTGGTGGGTTATTCCGCCCTGGATGGCAACCTGCACCTGCAGATCGGCGCGCAGCCCGCCCCGGTCGTGCTGGGGCCGCGGATTACGGAGCGGGTGTTTGTGATTATGGAATGAGGGAGATTGGGCAGCGCCGGCATGCGTACCTTCGCATAGGCTGAAATGGTGGCCTGATTATTTTGGGGGTATTCTGCTGATTGAAATGAGCGATAAATTCAGCGCCTGGATCTTACTTAACACGCCGTACAACGCCGCCTGGTCGGCCAGCGGCCCGCTCAGCTTTGTCTCGCCGCTGGCATTCGCCTCGATGGCCAGCCCTTCGAACCAGCCGGACCAATGTTCTGGCAAGATACCTTCGATGCAAATCTCATAAACGCAAGGCTTATCCATCGTTGTCTCTGTCAGGTGTGAGTTCGTTGCGGCCCACGCAGCGCGAGCCATGTTTACTGGAGCAACCGCGGGGCAAGATTTTCCGCCCAGGCGCGAATAGCGTCCCAATCCCGGTGGTCGCCTTCCGACCAGACCCCGAAAGCGACGCTCAGGCGAAACTTCAGCCGGTCGCCCGGCGATGGCACTTTGCGAATGTCCAGCGCTCCGGCAAACAGGCCTTCGCTGACCGGCCTCACCACGGCGCGCACCGGCGCCATCCACGTCGCCACGTGTTCCCGGTAATTGGCGGCATTGGGCATGGCCAGCGTCATGCACACCAAAAACGAGGCGAAAGGCTTCTGCGCCAGCGCCAGCCGGTTTGTCTGGATAAACTGCATCGCCTCCGGCAGCCATGCGCTCCCCTGGATGGCGCTGCCCGCCACTACCGCCCGGTAGGAGGCCAGGTCTTTCACCTCCCGCATGGGCAGCACTTCCACAGGCGCGCCGCTTTCCGCCAGCGTCTTGCCAATCGCTTCAGCCACGCCGGCGGTAGCGCCGGTCCGGCTGGCATAAGTTACCAGAATTTTGTTGGTCATTGGGTTTGTATTCCTATTATGAAAAATGGGACGCGGATGAACGCGGACGAACGCGGAGGCCATTTTTCATTGATCCAGGCTGCCGGCCGCGCCCGTTCAGGTAGATGGCTATCCCGGCGATGAGCAGGACGACATCCAGGATGGTCATGAAAATCAGCCCGGCCCCGGTGTTCTCCAGGCCCAGGCCGACCAGCGGCGAGCCATCGAAGAGGAGCGGCAGGTTGGCGTGCATCAGGAAATCCAGCACCCAGTGGCTGAAAACCACCAGCCCGACTACCGCGGCTGCCCTCCGCTCCCGGTAGAAAAGAAAAGCCAGCGCCGCAGCCAGGGCTGACCATACGGCGGACATAAACAGCCCGTGCGACCAGGGGTTTACCGTCGTCGTCGAATATGGGACTCCCTGGCTGAAATCCATCACGAGAGCAACCTTGTGCTCGAGGCCGGTGGCCGTGAATAAAAAATACAGCAGATCGTTGGTTTCGCTGGCTGCCAGCAGGACCCACAGTGATACCCTGGGGGCGGCGGGCTTCGCTGCAAACCCGGCTGCAAGATGGCCTATTCCAGACATAACGCATTCACTCCACTCTGCAATGTGGGTGGCGTGCAACGCCGCCCACATTACCATGAAAGACTTATCTGCTCAGTTGGAAGAGCCTGTGCGCTACCAGCACGAACCAGGCCAGGCTCAAAACCCCGCCGAGCATACCGAACAACAACGCGGTATCATAAAACACCGGGATGAAGGTTGCCCAAAGGGTGAAGATCAACATGCACACGAATCCCAGCAGGCCCACCCAGGCAGTAGCTTTGCTGAACATCCCGCCTTGTAACATGACCAGCGCCATCATGATCTCGGCAACGATCGAGAGGAAGAACCCCAGGAAGGAACCCGGCGTAAAGTCTTCGGCCTGTGCCAGCAGGGTCTGCCCGGCGGCTGCGAGCAGCGATCTTTGCGCCTCGTTTGTGTCCAGGGCATACTGTCTGCTAAGATCCAGCATGGGCAAGGCGGCGTTCCTGGCAATGTAGAGCGTTGTGCCAATAGATAAAAGGATGACCGCCAGGGCCGCATACGCGGGATTGGCCCGCCGGTGGACGGCATACAGCGCCACAAAGATCGGCACCATCAGGGAGGTGTAGATCAGATTCAAGATCCCCATACCGTAGAGGCCCAGGAATCCGTCCTTTTGAAAGAGGGTGAACCAGTCGATGACGCTCCCTTTACCCGGTTCCGGGATCGCGCTGCCCAGCAAGTTGCCGATGATCACATCCAGCAGGGCGGTCAGCGCGGCCAGCAGGGCCGCCGCACCGCTGATTTTGTACAGACCGTTCCACTCGAAATCGGTCGTTTCGTCGTTTGCCCGGACCATGCCAATGGATTTTGCTTCCGCAATCATTTTTTACTCCTTTTGTATGGCCTCTACTATACGACCCGGAGCGCAAAATGTCATTGTACGAAAGGGGTATCTTTTCGGTGGAAAGGAATGAAGAGCAGGTATACCAAAGTATACCTGCCGTGCAGATAACTGAGATTGGAAAGATGGAGCGCTATTCGTCTGCCGGGAGCAGGCCAAGCTGGCGGGCGCGGGCGACAGCCTGGGTGCGGCTGTTGACATTCAGCTTGGCAAAGATATGCCCGGCGTGTTTCTTCACCGCGCTGACCGTAATCACCAGCCTGTCGGCAATGGTCTGGTTCGAGTCGCCTCCGGCGATCAGCCGCAAGACTTCTATTTCGCGAGCGGTCAACGGTTCGGCCAGGCGATCCACCTCGTTTGAAGACTGGGAGATTGCGGCAGGGAGTTGGTCGCCGTGTAAAGCCTCGATCAGCTTCGCGACATAGGCCTTCGCCGCTGTACCGGCCGGGCCGGTGGCCTCCGCCAACCGGCTCGCCGCAGCCGCCAGCAGGGGGCGTAGCGCTTCCCCCTCGTCTGTAAAGACGCGCACGAACCCCTCTGGTTCGGCCAGCGCCAGGGCTTTGAGCAAAGCCTCCAGGGCTGCTTCCCGGTTGCCCTGCCCATCCAGGACGCGCCCTTGCAGGACCAGGCATTCGAGCCAGACGCTGCCCCGCCCGCCCGCTTCGGCCTCCCGTGCCAGCGGAGCCAGGATTGTCGCCGCCTCTCCTGCTCTGCCCTGGGCCAGGCGCAGCCGGGCAAGCGTGAGCTGTTCCTGCTCGCGGATCGTCACCGCCGGGCTGGCGCCAGGTTGTCGTGCCTCCATCCCTTGATTGGCTGCCGTGAGATCGCCGCTGGCCAGGGCCAGCCGGATTTCGAGCAGGTCCACCGCTCGCGCCAGTTGCAGGAGGACGGGCTGTGAGGCTTTGATGTCTTTCGCCATTTGCAAGCTGCGCCAGGCGGAGGCGAAATCGCCCTGCGCAGCCTGGACGCGGGCCAGGGCCAGGTAAGCAAACAGCCGGTCGGTGGGCATGTCCCAGGCCTGCATCCGCCCGATCACGTCGGCCAGCCGTTGGCTGGCTTCCTCCAGCTCGTTTTGCTCGCGCAGCACGTCGCACAGGGCGACCTCCAGCTTGGCCAGCGAGCCGAACGGTAGCGCCCCTTGTCCGGCCATCCTGTTCAAGGCCTGGCGGCCGGTTTCGGCAGCCAGCCGCAGGCGTCCCTGCGCGTGGCGGACGTTGACTACTTCGGTCATTCCGGTGGCCCAGGTGAAGAGATCGTGGTGTGCTTCGCCCATTTGGGCCTGTCGCCCGAACGCCTCGGCAGCTTTTTCGTACTGGCCCTGGGCGCGGTAGGCAGAGCCCAGGATATAAGGCAGCAAGCTGCGCGCCTGGACGCTGCTTTCGGGCAATAATGCCTCGGCGCGCTCGGCCAGTTCCAGGGCGCGCCGGTGATCCCCGGCCAGCATGGCGAAGAAGGCGCGTATGGCGGCGGCGTTGCCCCGCAGATCACAGGCCGCGGGGGTCCGGTCGCTGGCTTCAAAGCGCGCCTCTGCTTGCTGAAGCAACGTCTCAACCTGCTGTACGGCCCCGGTCAGGGTCAGCGTCCATGCCTGGGCGATGGTAATGATCGGGTGGTGGCGGGTCACGTCGGCGGGCAGTGCCGCGATCCAGCGCAGCAGGGTGGTCATCTCGCCGCGCGTCATGACCTGGAAAGCGTTCTGCTCGACCAGGCGCGCCGCGGCCTCGTAATCTTTTGCCGCCAGGGCGTGGGATATTGCCTCGGCAGCCAGCCCGTGCTGCTCGTACCAGGCCGCGGCGCGCCCGTGAAGCGCGGTGATGGCCTCTGCCGGTAGGGATTGCTGCGCAAGCGCCTGGAGCAAATCGGCAAACAGGTGGTGGTAGCGGAACCACCCGCCAACGTCGTCCAACGCGAGGATGAACAGGTTGCCCCGTTGCAAGGCAGTTAGCATGGCCTGGGCGTCCTGGCGCCCGCTGACCGCCTGGCATAGCCCGGCATTCAGCCGCTCCAGGATCGAGGTTTGCAGCAGGAAGCTCTGCACTTCCTCTGGCTGGCGCTGCAGCACTTCCTCTACTAGGTATTCCGCCACGTAGACGTGGCTGCCGCTGAACGCCCTGACGAACGCAGGGATGTCGCTGCGGCCTATCATCGAGAGCGCCGCCAGTTGCAGCCCGGCCACCCAACCCTCGGTGCGCGCTTCAAGCGCCGCCAGGTCTTCTGCCGAAAGATCGAGGCCCGTCATCTGGTTGAGAAACGCGGCTGCCTCTGCGGTGGTGAAGCGTAAATCTGCGGCACGGATTTCGGTCAACTGGTTGCGGGCGCGCAGGCGCGCCAGCGGCCAGGGGGGATCGCTGCGCGTGGACAGCACGATGTGCAGGTTGCCAGGCAGGTGATCGAGCAGAAAGGCCAGGGCGGCATGGATCGCCTGGTATTGGATCACGTGGAAGTCATCCAATACCAATAATAGCTCGCTGCCCAGCCGGGCGAGGTCATTGACCAGGATCGTTGGGACGGTCTCGACCGGCAGCGGCTGCGGCGTGTGAAACAGGGCCAGGGCCGCTTCACCCACCCCGCTGTGGGCGGATTGGCAGGCGGCGATCAGGTACGTCCAGAAGCGGATCGGGTCGTTATCCCCTTCGTCCAGCGACAGCCAGGCTGCCGGGCGGCGGGACTGCGCCAGGAACTCGCTCAACAGCGTGGTCTTGCCAAATCCCGCCGGCCCGGAGAGCAGCACAAGACCGCCCGGGCGGCTCGCCCCCGCCAGCAGCCTTTCGCTCAGCCGCGGGCGCGGGATGGCGTCTGGGCGAGCGGGTGGGAGGTAGAGTTTGGTGGAGAGGAGGGGGGTGGACACGAGTGAACCCTTTTGCGGCCCAACTTACGCGGCTGTAGCCTCAAACTTTTTCCCATCCTCCTTGCACAACGCCTGTACCAGCTTGCGGCCGGTCATCACGCCGGTGGGCAGCCCGCCTCCGGGCTGCACCCATTGCCCGCACATATAGAAGTTCTGCAAGCCGGGCAGGGTCTGGCGCATAGGGCTGATCAAAGTGGATGAATTCTGCGGCGTGATCAACCAGCCTTCGAAGCTGCCTTTCCAGTTGCCGGTGTAGCGTTCGAAGGTCAGCGGCGTGGCTACGTCAACCATTTCCACCTGCCCGGAGATACCGGGGAAGCGCTGGTCCAGCACTTCTACGATGGTGTATCCCTGGCGTTTCCAGGCAGTGCACAGCCCGCCGGGCAGGTTGTGCATCTCAAAGATTTGTGTGCGGTAACCGTTCATTTGGGCGTAAATCCCCGTCGAAAGCCCGGCGAAACCGGCTCCAATAATGAGAATCGATGGGTCATCCATAGGATATTTTCCTGAATGCGTATTCGATTGAATCGGGTTGCGGGCGTAGAATGTGCTTTAAGTATAGCACATTCACTTGTTGATGGCGCGGGTGGGCTGTTGGTACAGGATGTATTCTACATCGCCCATCACTCGTGATATCGTGTCGAGATTTGCACAGCATAGTCCTGTATGCTGAGGCGCAAGGCTGCCGGCGCCAGCACTTCCACGGCTCCACCGAAGGCCAGCAACTGGCTGCGGGCTTCCTCCAGCGACTCGAAGGACAGGTTTAGCGTCACCCATTCCAGTTCGGCAGGTTCTCCAGTCTGTACCTGGCTGTCTTTGTTGCGATAAGCCTCCAGGCGGGGCAGCACGCCCGGCGCGGCGCGCACTTTTACCGGATAACGAACCGAGTTGCTTTCCCGTTCCTGGCACCACATCTTCCAGAATGCCACCAAGTCGAACTCTGTTGACCGTTTGAAGGTTTCATCTGCCAATCGCGCTGCCAACACGTTTGCTACTCGCAGTACGCGCGTCTGCCCCTTGCGCATCCATACCACGTACCAGATGCCGGCCTTGGCCACCAGCCCATAAGGCTCGACCAACTGCTCCATTTCCAGCGTGGGAATGGGGCGGTAGGTCAGATAGAGCTGTCGATCTCCCCAGATCGCCTGTTGGATGGTATGCAGATGGGGAATCTGCTCTTCTGCCTGCCGCCAGCCTTCGGGGTCCAGGTAGAAACGCTGGCGGACGCGTTCTTCATCGCCGCGCCGCGCCTGGGGCAAGGCGGCGGATAGTTTCAATAAAGCTGACTTAAGCTCCTGCCCCAGGCCCAACTGCGCCAGCGGGCCGGGGATGCTCAGCATAAACAGGGCGCGCATCTCGCCCTCGCTCAGCCCGGTCAGGCTGGTGCGATAGCGCTCCACCAGGGCATAACCGCCTTGCCGGCCTGTTTCAGCGTATACCGGGATGCCAGCGGCGCTGAGCGCCACGAAATCCCGGTAGATGGTACGCTCGCTGACTTCCAATTCGGCTGCCAGCTCAGCGGCGGTCATCCGCCCGCGTAACTGCAAAAGCATCATCAAGGTGATCAGGCGATCGGCGCGCATCGAGATTAATGATACCACAAAAGGCTGACATAAGGTGTCAGTCTTTTGTGGTACGATACGGCCATCGAATAAAAACCATATTTGAAGGAGAGAGTAAAATGAGCGAATTAAACGTACACATCATCCATTTGCCCGCCGGTCGTGTCGCCAGCGTGTTGGGTTATGGCGCCGAACCGGAAAACCAGGCCTGGGAAAAACTGGTTGCGTGGGCGGGGCCGAAAGGTTACCTGGCGGCTCCAGGCCAGCATCGTATCTTCGGCTTCAACAATCCGAACCCCTCGCATGGCAGCCCGAATTACGGCTACGAATTCTGGATGATGGTTGGCCCAGAAGAGCGGGGTGGGCACGAGGTGCAAATCAAGGACTTCCCCGGCGGTCTGTATGCCGTGGCGCGCTGCCAGGTGAAAGGCGATGCCTACCAGTCCATTCCGGCTGCCTGGCAGGCGCTGGTGCAGTGGTGCGAGGACAGCCCTTACCGCATGACCAGCCAGCAATGCCTGGAGGAAATGGTTGAAAAGGACAAACTGGCTGATGGGGAGTTTACCCTGGATTTGTATCTTCCGGTCGAAGGGTAGTACAATCTCGTGCAGGTTGCGTGAGCCGCTCTCGACTCACGCAACCTACAATCTGCCCAATATCTTTGTAGAGGTCTTATGCATACCCAACTTACTCTCGGACATGACGAAGCTCAGCAGGCCATCCAGGCGATCCAGGCTGAATTGTTGCAGCGGAAAAAGGCGGCGGTGATTGCCGTAGCAGATGCCACTGGCGAACTGATCGCTTTGCTGCGCCTGGACGGCGCACCATTGGCTTCGGTCCAGATCGCAGCCAGCAAAGCCTGGACGGCCGCCCGCGAGCGCAAGCCCACCCGCCAGCTTGGCCAGGAAGCGCGCCACCCGGTGACTGGTTTCGATATGGCCTACTACGGCGACCGTCGCTATATCGGCTGGGGCGGCGGGGTGCCTGTAATGGCAAATGGCGTTGTAGTTGGTGCCGTAGCGGTCAGCGGGCTGCCCGAAGAGGAAGATATGGAACTGGTGGAATTGGGGGTGCGGGCGATTACGGCGGGACGATAACGCGCAGCGATCGAGGTACAGATTGCACGCTCAGTGGGGTGGTCCCCAGGTGATCGCCGTCCACCTGAGTGGCCTGGGCAGGGTCAGCCCGCACAGTTACCTGGCGCGCCTGCCAGTGCTGCCAGTGGCCGATATTGCTCCGGCTGTCGATATTTTGGGATAGCAGTGCGATGACATCTTCCAGGTAAAGCCGGCCCAGTACCACCACGTCCAGCAGGCCGTCTTCGATGTTAATCGGTGGGGTCAGTCGCAGCCAGGGCATGACCCCCAGGTGCCCGGCGTTGGCGATGCTGCACAGGATGCCCTGCGTCTTGACCGGTTGGCCGTCCAGCTCCAGCTCGTACTGCACCGGGCGCATCTCCATCAGGGCCTGCAACCCCGAAATGCCATAGGCCAGTATCCCGAAACGATCCTTTAGTTCCCGTGGGGCGCGCTGTACGGTCGATGCTTCCAGGCCAGCGCCGGCGCGCAGCAGGAATTTCCGTTTCCCGGTTTCACCCATATCCACGGTACGTACACTGTGTTCACCGGTAAGCAGTTTGGCAGCCTGGGGCAGGTCGCGCGGGATACCGAATTCGAAAGCCAGGACATTGCCTGTACCACCGGGCAGGATACCCAGGGCAGTCTGCGTGCCGGCCAGGCCGCTGGCGGCCTCGGAGATGGTGCCGTCGCCGCCATATACGGCGACGATTTCAGCGCCCTGTTTTGCCAGCCGCCGCGCAATGCGCGTCCCGTCGCCATCTGCCAGGGTGATCTCTACAGACCAGCGCACTCCTGCGGCCAGGAATACCTGGTTCAATTTTGCCAGCACGGCAGTTTTTTGGCCAGCCGCCGGGTTAATGATGACAGGGATCCAGGGTTTCATCGAATTAATCGCCTCGGTTCGGGGTGACAAAGCGGCTGCTGATCAGGCGGACCACCTCATCCGCAGTCGATTCGATCGGTTTATCGGTCACGTCGATCACGGTAAAGCCACCGCGGCGGCAAACTTCGCTGGCATATTGCAGCTCTTCGTAAATTTTTTGTGGGTTGGTGTAATCGCTGGGCCCGGAGATCCCCAGCCGGCTCTGGCGCTGCTGGCGTAATTGCACGAGTTGCCCTGGAGCAATGGTCAACCCAACCACCCGTTTCCGGTCGATTTGGAACAACTCCGCGGGCAGTTCCAATTCAGGCACCAGCGGCAGATTGGCCGCTTTCCATCCTAACACCGATAGATACAGGCTGAGTGGCGTCTTGCTCACCCGCGAAACTCCCACCAGCAATACTTCGGCCTGTGACCAGTTTTCCGGGTTTTTGCCGTCGTCGTGCGCCATCGTGTAGTCGATGGCCGCGATGCGGTCGAAATAGGGACGGTTCAACTGGCGGTATAGCCCCGGCTTACCCAATGGCAGTTGGCCCAGCCTGGCTGTCACATGTTCCAGCAAAGGGCCCATCAGGTCGATTTGTGCCACCCCGTGTGCGGTGGCCAGGGCGACCAGGTAAGCGCGTAATTCGCCATCCACCAGGGTGTGCACCAGCGTGGCATCCGCTTGCCGTGCACGCTCCACGGCATCTTCGATTTGGCCGGGGAAACGCACATTGGCTATGGTGATCACCCGAACGCGATCGGGCGGGAACTGAGCCAGAACGGTGTGAACGATCTGTTCACCGCTGGCTCCTACACCGCCCGAAACGATAAAAATGGTGTCTTTGCGGAATTGCCCCGATGGATTGCTTGAGATAGGTCTCGATTCAGTGGCCGTAGTCGGTGCCCAGGATATAGTTTTCCAACTGGTTGATACGATCTTGCTTGTGGGAGATGATGGCCTCCATCACATCGCGCATCGATACAATCCCGACCAGGTTTTCGCCATCCTGTACAGGAAGGTGGCGGATGCGATGGTGCGCCATCAATTCCATGCACTCCTCTAATGTAGCAGACGGCGAGACGGTGACCATCTTTTTGGTCATGATGTCCTGGATGGGGGTATTGAGAGAGGAGCGGCCCATCAAGATGATCTTGCGGCAGTAGTCGCGTTCCGTGAAAATGCCGACCATATTGCCCCGGTCGCAGATCATCACTGCCCCGGCGTCGTTTTCGGCCATCAACTGCAACGCCCGGTAGACCGTGTCTGTTGGCGTTACCAGGACGTTCGAACTGCTGCCTCTCTGATTCAAGAGATCCTTTGCCGTGGTCATAGTCACCTCTTCATTACTTTACTTCGTCGCGTAATTGGGTAATCTCTTTGTCTTTATTTTGTTGTTTAGCGATGGAGCAGCGGTGTTCGCATTATATCACAGCGACTTAAAAACCATTACAGGCTCTCCCATTCCATATTTCCGTTTTTCAGCTTGCTATAGATCTGGGCAACGGCCTGCTTCACACTGTCCGACATCGGGAAGCCAAACGCCACCACCTCCGGTTGGATGCCGAGCAGCGACACGTTGGGCACAAACTCACGCAGCGCCTCGATCAAATAGGTCAGGGGCAGGCTGTGTGTGGTGAGAAAAAAAGGATCGGCGATACGCTCTTCCGGAATGTAGCGGATCGTCCCCGGCTGCAGGTCCATGTCGGTGGCGTCGACAACCAGCACCTGTTCCGGCGCCATTTCACGTATGGCGTAGAGCACATTTTCGGGAGCCGCACCTCCGTTCAACACATCCCATTCATCGAGCGGCTTTTGGGTAAGGATTGTTGCCAGCAATGCCCCCGCCCCATCGTCGCCCATCATACCATTACCAACGGTCAGGACCAATTTCTTCTTCACGTATATTTCCGTAGCATGAGATAGAGCGCCGGCTCCTGTACCATGCCGTGCAAACAACGGCTTAATAAGG
This sequence comes from uncultured Anaerolinea sp., assembly GCA_964595435.1. Lineage (GTDB taxonomy): Bacteria > Chloroflexota > Anaerolineae > Anaerolineales > UBA4823 > RBG-16-57-11. The sequence continues at coordinate 46,590 of CAZQQJ010000031.1, forward strand.
ACCGCCATTCTGTCTCGTCAATGGTCTTCTCTTCCAACAGCGGCATCAGTATGCTCACGTGGCTGCGGTTGATTTCGATTTCGCCCCACTTGAGCACGCCTTCAAGCTTGGTGCGCCCGGGTCCTTCCGGCAAACTTTCCAGCCAGGACTGGAACGCTTCGAGCGGAATTTCGGCCAGGCTGGAGAAGCAATCCAGCACACCGACATGGTGACCCACTGCCAGGGTGTAATACACGATTTGTTGCGCCGTTTCGGGAATATCCTCACGCTGGTTGACGAATTTATGCCTGAGCTGGTAAATGACGATTCGTCCGCTCACGGCTTGTGTCCATTACCCGGGTAAAGATCTTCCAGGCGGTGCATGATCTCGCTTAAGCGCGGGTCATCTTGCGTTTGTAAATATGCCTGTAGGTCATCGAAAGCTTTTTGCTTATCGTTGTCTTTCAACCCGGCGGCGACCAGGTCCAGGAAGGTGTGGGCGATGCGTTTGCCGTGCCAGTAACCCGCCATGCGCCTGGCCAGGCGTTCGACCTCGACGCGCAGTTCCAGGGGCATTTCTGGGTGCAGCAATTGAGCATGTTCGCCTTCCTGTTGCACGTGACGTACAGCCTTCATTTTCTGCGTTAGCAGCCCCAACGCCACGGCAAAACCATGAATCGTTGCCAGTGGGGTAGGCGGGCAGCCGGGGATGTACATATCGATGGGCAGAATCTTGTCGGCCCCGCCCCATACGCAGTACAGGTCGTGAAAGATGCCGCCAGAACAGCCGCAGGCGCCATACGCCACGCAAATCTTCGGGTCGGGGGCGGCATGATAGGCGCGCAGCGCCGGGACGCGCATCGAGCGCGTCACCGCGCCGGTGTAGACCAGGATGTCTGCATGGCGAGGCGAAGAGACCACTTTAATGCCGAAGCGTTCAGCATCGAAGATGGGGGTGATGGCGGCGAAGATTTCAATCTCGCAACCATTACACCCGCCGCAGTCCACCCGGTAGACATAGGCCGAGCGTTGGATGTCTTTGAGCAGCGCCCCTTTGAGCCGGTCAGTGGCTTCGTCCGGGCGGGCCGCGTATTGGCTATCGGTTTTGATGTTATAGTCTGCCATCGAATGCCTCGTGTATAGGAATTTTTACCCGGGGGAGATCGATTTTGCGCCGGCACTCCGGACAGGCGCGCAGCAGCGCCTTGCGGTCTTCGGCTTCTTCGGGAGGCAGGCCAGCCTGGTCCAGCAGCGCCAGTACGTGTTCCACGGCTTTTGCCGATGCGAAATAAGCCCCGCATTGGCTGCACGCCGCCAGGCGAAACTCTGCCCGGATGGTCAAGTCTTCCCGGCCGAAGGAGGCTAACTCGAAGTCGTGGCCCAGCTTGATGGCTCCGGTCGGGCAGACCTCCTCACAGCGCGCGCAGAAGATGCACCGCCCGTAGTAGATGGACCAGGTACGCGTACCAGACTCCAGGTCGCTCTCCATCATCAGCGCGTTGGGTGGACAGGCAATCGTGCAGGCCGCGCAGGCGATGCACTGTTCTGGGTTGTATTCCGGCTTTCCCCGGAATCCTGGCGCTACTTCTACCGCCACAAATGGATAAGGCACCGTGGCCTGGCCGACTTTTAGCACTTCTTTGATCAGTTTCAGTACCATAGAATTCTCCTCAGGCAGTCCAAATCCTAAGAGTCTTTGAGACCCTCAGGATTTCAATGGCGAATTCTTGCGTTCGATGCAATATCGTTCCAATTCCTTGTAGGGCACGATGCTGACCTTCTTCTTGCGCACGTCCACCACCGTCACCCGCTCGGTGCAGGAATAACACGGGTCGATGCTGGCCACGATCAGCGGCGCGTCAGAGATGGTGTTGTTGCGCAGCATGTAACGTAGCGGCGGCCAGTTGTTATAACTCGAAGCCCGGCAGCGCCAGCGATACAGCTTTTGATTATCGCCCAACATACTCCAGTGAATGTCCTCGCCGCGCGGCGCCTCCACGTAACCCAGGGCGTAACTGTAAGGTTTGTAAGTGAAACCTTCGACCAGCACCGGCCCCTCGGGCATCGTGTCCAGGCAGCGCTCCACCATCGACAGCGACTCGAAGAATTCCTCCGCCCGGATCAACGTGCGTGCCAGCACATCGCAGCCGTCTTTATAGGTCAGCTTCCAGGGCACCCGGTCATAGGCGCAGTAAGGATGGATCACGCGAATATCGCGGGCGAAGCCCGATCCACGCAGCGTGGGGCCCACCGGGCTGTAATCGCGTGCTACTTGCGGCTCCAGCCGCCCGACGTCCAGCGTGCGTTGCACGATGTAAGGCGTATCCAGCAGCATGGCTACCAGGTCGCTCACTTCCTGGCGCAGCTCCTTGATCCACTGCAGGGTGAGGGTGCGCTCTTCCTTGAGGATGTCCCGGCGCACGCCGCCGATCAGGTTCATGCCATAGGTCTTGCGAGTGCCGGTGAGCAACTCGGCCATTTTCATCGACTTCTCGCGCACGCGGAAGAATTGCATAAACCCGGTGTCGAAGCCCACGAAGTGGCAGGCCAGCCCCAGGTTGAGCAGATGGCTGTGCAGACGCTCGACCTCCAGCAAGATGGTGCGAATGTAATGGGCGCGCTCCGGGATGGTGATGCCTAACGCTCGCTCAATGCAGGTCGAATAGGCCACGTTGTGCGCGTAGCCGCAAATACCGCAGATGCGGTCTGCCAGGAAGGTCACCTGGTCGTAGTTCATGCGTGTTTCGGCCAGCTTCTCCATGCCCCGGTGAACGTAGAACAGGCGGTAATCGGCGTCGACGATCTGCTCGCCATCCACGTACAGGCGAAAATGCCCGGGTTCGTCGGAGGTGATGTGCAACGGGCCGAGGGGGATTTGCATGATGCCCTCACCCTCGATGTCGACAAACTCGTAGGTTTCATCCTCGGTGGTTGGCTCGGGGCGGTAGCGATAGTCCATCGTGTCTTTGCGCAGTGGATATAACCCCTCCGGCCAGTCGTCGGGCAACACCAGGCGGCGTTCGTCGGGCAGGCCGATCGGCTGCAGGCCGAACATATCGCGTACTTCCCGCTCATACCAGATTGCCGCCGGCACGCGCGGCGTGACAGCCGGGAATTCCAACTGGTGAGGCGGTACCAGTCCGCGCACGACCATGTAGCATTTCTCATCTTCATCGCCTGGGGTAGCGCCGTTTCCTTCTACTGAGAGCACATAATACAGTGCAAAATGGCCATTCAGCGGCCGTTCGTCGTTGCCGGCAACCACCGAAAGCCAGCCGCCGTGTTGGTAGTAGAGGGTTTCTACCACCGCCGGCAGGCTGTTTAGATCGACGGTCAGCGTCACCTGGTCGGGGGCCTGCCAGGCTTCATCCTGGATCAAACCGCCGAACTGGCTGCGCAGGGCGGCAACGTACTTTTGGCCGGATTTAGGTTTCTCGTCTGTCCGCAGCATCGTTAATTCATCTCCTTCAATAGCCAGTGATCGGTAATCAGTAATTGGGCGTTGGTCACTCAGGCGCTCAGAGATTTGGCGTTTGAGGGTGCAGTGTCTTGTAGACCTATCTGAACAGGGCCACGAAGATGGCCGGCGCAGCGATGAGAATGGCCGGCGCATCTGCGACAGGGTAACCACCCATTGCGATTTGGGTGGCCTGGTTTAGCAGGGTGAGCACCTGGGGAGGAAGATATAACCCCAGGGCCAGGATCAGGACCATCAGCATTGCCACAGGCGCCAGGATAATCGTCTTGGCGTCGCCTTTCGTAATGCCTTCGGGCAACTCACCAAACACCGCCGAACTGATCACTCGCAGGAAAGCAGCGAACACAATTGCCAGGAACAGCAGGCAAACCACCATCAGCCAGGGATACCCCGAGTAGATGCCTGCGGTGATAATCGAAAACTTGCTGACGAAGATGTTGAAAGGCGGCGAGCCGACCAGCGCCAGCGCGCCTACCATCAGCAGCAGGCTGGTAAACGGCGCGGCCTGCAACATCCCTTTCACCTTGCCCAGGTCGCGGGTATGGTATTTCATCAGGATGTTGCCGGAAGTGCAAAACATCAGCGATTTGACCAGGCTGTGATTGATCGTGTGCAGCAGCGCTGCCAGGATGCCTGCCGGGCCGCCGATGCCCAGGCCGAGCACGATCAGGCCGATGTTCTCCACGCTGGAATAGGCCAGCAGCCGTTTGATATCTCGCTGTGCGAACATGAACAACGACGAGGCTACCACCGATAGCGTCCCGAAGATGATGAAGATCATCTGGGGAAATTCTGGACCGATGCCCTTGCTTAGAATGGTCGAAAAGCGGATCACCACCAGCAGAGCGCAGTTGAGCAGCACGGCGGAGAGCATGGCGCTCACCGGGCTGGGCGCTTCGCTGTGCGCATCAGGGAGCCAGGCGTGCATGGGGAAGATGCCTGCTTTGGTACCAAAGCCGATCAGCACGAAGACGAAGGCCAGCTTCAGCAAGGTGGGGTCAAGAGCCTGGGCGTTTTTGACGATCTCTGTCCATAAGACGGCCGCCCCCGGTTCCTGCATGAAGTGTACCGCGTCGGAATAGACCAGGATCGTGCCATACAGTCCGAAAGCCACCCCTACCGTGCAGATGATCACATATTTCCAGGCTGCCTCCAGTGATGAGCGGCGTCCGTAAATGCCCACCAGGAAGGCCGAGCCAAGCGTCGTGGCTTCCACTGCTACCCACATCATGATGATGTTGTTGGCCGTCACCACCAGCAACATGGTAAACAGGAACAGGTTGAACAGGCCGTAGTATGTGCTGATCTGGTCCTCACTCAGCTCTGCGCTTTTCACGTCGTTGCGGATATAACCGAGCGAGTAGATGCCCACCAGAAAACCGACCACCGCAATGATCAGTAGAAAGACCGCCGCCAGCGCATCCACGTGCAGCCAGTCGTTCAGAGCTACCACGCTGCCCTCGACCAGCACCCCTTGTATGACCAGCAAGCTCAATACCAGCACGCCTGAGACGCTGATCAGGTGAAGCACCTCTACCATACGGGTCGCCTGCTGGTCCAGCCGGCGCGTGGCAAAAGCTACCAGCGAAAGGATCAATGGGGCGAGCAAAAGCCAGGCCAGGTAAGTGGTGTACATATTTTTATCCTTTCAACGAGGTCAGGCTGGCAGAGTCCAGGGTGTGCAGGCTGCGATAGATCTGCACCGCAAGCACGGCCATAATCAACACGCCGAATACCGCATCGGTCGCGATGCCGATCTCGACCAGTTCGGGCGCGTTGTAGGCCAGAAGAGCCAGCGTCAGGTGCGACCCGTTTTCCATCAGGCAGAACCCCAGAATTTGTTTCAGCAGGTTCCGTTGCGTCAGAATGCACAACTGCCCGAAGAAGAAGTGCGCCACCGATACTGCCAGTGCGGGTTTGAACTCGGTAGAAATCTTCAAGTCCAACTGGCTGATGACGAAGAAGGACACCACCAGAGATACGGCTGCCAGGATGAGCGAAGTAGCCGGTTTCACGGCCGTGAGGGGTTGCTCCACTTCGCCCATGCGCTGGTGGGCGCGGTAGAGGATATAGGGCACCAATAGCACTTTCGTCACGAAGGCGCCGGCAGCCCACAGGTAAAGCTGTTCGGCTTTCATCGTCACCCCTAGCGCCAGGAAGACCAGCACCAGCACCATCGATTGCACGCTGTAGTTGATGGCTGCCGTGCGCATTTTTTTCGTTTCGATCACCAGCAAGGATGTGAGGATCAGGAGACCGCTTAGGCTGTTGATCACATCATAACTTGACATGCTTTACCTCCATTCACCGGGCGTAGACGTGCCGTTCAACCGATCCAGGCTGCGGCGAAGAAACCTGAAATGAGCGTCAGCGCTGCCAGAGCGACCAGCACGAACTGCATCGAGGGCGCCAGTGGGGTGGCTGCCGCTACCTCCTGCGAAGGCTGTCCCGGTACAGTGTCGCTGAATATCCAGAAGAGCCATGCAAAGCTGCCGATCGATTCCAGGATGGCGACGATGACTAAAACCATGATCAACGGGTGGCTCTGCGCCGCCTGGAAACCCCCGGCGAAGATGCTGAACTTGCTGAAGAAGCAGTTGAACGGCGGCACGCCGGCCACCGCCAGCGCAGCCACTGCAAAACTGACTCCCACCAGCGGCATCTTCCCCAGGACACCGCGCAGCGAAGGCAGCATCCGTGTACCCGTGGTAAAGCTCAACGCTCCAGCCACCAGGAAGAACAGGCTCTTGGCGAAGGCGTGGTTGAAAATGTGCATTACAGCCCCGTTAAAGGCCAGCGTCGAGCCAAAGACCGATAGAGACAATGCCAGGAAAATGTAGGCAAGCTGGGTAATGGTTGAGTAGGCCAGCAGCTTTTTCATGTCCTTCTGCGGGAAATACATGGCGAAGCCATACAACATGGTGATGATCGCCATCGCTGCGCCGATTGTGCCGACGATCTGCGGCGCGCCGCCTGCCGAAACCAGGCAGCGTGCAAAGATATATACCCCCACCTTCACCATCGAAGCCGCGTGTAGATAAGCGCTAATGGGTGTCGGCGCGACCATCGCATCCGGCAGCCAGAAGTGGAAAGGCAACTGCGCCGACTTGCCGAACCCGGCGATCAACACGCCTACGAAGATGACCGTTTTGGCGTTCTCGGTCAGCGCGGCCATATCCGCCAGGCGTAAGCTGCCGGTAGTGGCGAAGAAATATGCTGTCGCTGCGTACAGGCCCAGCGAAGCGACTTGCGTGGTGATGATCGCTTTCAAGGCTGCTTTACGCGATTTTTCGTTGTCATAATAGCCGATCAGACCCCACGAGCACACCCCGGTCAACTCAAAGAATACCAGCATGCCCAGCATGGTAGAGGTATACACGACCCCGGCCATTGAGCCGATGAAGAACAGCAGGAAGCAATAGAAACGGCGCTCCACTTCCTTCTCCGGGTGTTCGCGGTTTTGCGCGGTCAGGTAACCGGTGGAATATACCACGATCAAAAAGCCAACCAGGCTCAACGCCATCCCGATCAGCACGCTGAGCTTGTCGGTCACCACCCCAAAGGCCAGCCAGTTGCCCAGGTAGATCAGGTCGTAGCTGGCGGGTATTTTACCTGCCGTGGTAAATGCCACCAGAGCGTATAAGCTGCACGCCGCTGATAGCAGTGCCACGAGCTGGCTGACTGCTTTGATCCACGAGCGCGGGATGACCAGCACCAGCACGCCGCCAAGAAAGGGTATCAAAATTCCTGCAAGGATAAATCCGGTCATGCTAGTTCCTCCTCCGCACCTGACATGTGATACTCGGCATGCGATCCATGGTTACACCTTCGCCAGGTAAAACACAAACGAGAGCACCGCCGCGCCCAGCGCCAGCCAGATGGCGGCCGGGGTCTTGATGAAACGCATGCGGGCCATGGCGTTTTCCAATATGGCGGCAACGAAATAAAAGACGAGCGCCTTGATCAAAAATGCCACCACGGCGAACAAGATGCCCAACGGCGAGAAGCTGATCGTGCTGCCGAAGGGCAGGAACAACCCTAAGAACAATGCCACCAGCACCAGTTGCTTTAGATAGATGCCCCATTTCATGATCGCCAGGGAACGTCCCGAATATTCTGAGAGTGGCCCCTCCTGCAACTCTTGTTCGGCCTCTGCCATGTCGAAGGGCAGCTTGCCCATTTCGATGAAGGTGGCGAAAGCGAATGCCACCAGGCTAAGCCAGAAACCCATCGAGTAGGGCAGCCCGCCCGTAGCGACTTTGTTGCTGATGATGCCCAGGTTGGTCGATCCGGCCAGCAAAGCGATGACGAATACTACCAGCAGCAGCGCCGGTTCGATCAATGCCGAGACCAGCAGCTCGCGCCGGGCGCCAATGCCGCCGAAGGTGCTGCCCGAATCCAGCCCCGCCAGGGCGAAGAAGAAGCGCGGCAGGGCGAACAGATAAACCACCAGGATCAAGTCGCCGGCGATACCCAGCGGTGGTTGCGTTGCCAGCAATGGCACCAGCAAACTTGCCAGCAGCATGCATGCCAGGGACAGGTAAGGGGTGATACGGAACACCAGGCCGGCTTGTTCTGAAACGACTTCCTGGCGTTTCATCAATTTGACGATATCAAGGTAATTTTGTAATACAGGCGGTCCCTTACGGCTGTGCATTTTGGCGCGCATCACGCGCGCAAACCCTGAATACAGTGGCGCAACCAGCAGGAGCAGCACTGCCTGCAGGATACCGATGGCAATGAGACCAGTGGTCATAGTCCACTCCTTCCGAAGATGACCATTAACAAGATAGCCAGTGTCACGATGATGTACAGGCAGTAAATACGAATATCACCCATCTGTAACGCCTGGATCCATTGCCCGGCTGTTTCCACCAGGCGGGCAGTTGGGCGAGTGACCACCGTTTCTACCACCGGCTCCGCACGCAGGATTTGCTGTACCATCACGCGGGCATAACCAGCGATGACCTGGAAGGGTTTATCCACCAGCGTGCGCAGCCAGTAAAGCGGGCGGAAAGAAATCTTCACCGGCTGGTCGAAGCTGCTGGCTGCTACGGACATGGACGCAGCATAACCATAACCGCACGCCCACGGCTCTACGCCACGGTTGCGCCGGCCGGCGCGCCAGCCGCCGTAGATCGCTACCAGCAGCAACGGTACCGTCAGCAGGCCAAGCAATAAAATTGCCACCAGCGGTGGAGATAAAACAGCCTGGGCCGTGTCGATGGGAAAGACCTGCCAGCCGTTGGAGATCGCCATCTGCGCTCCTCCGGCGAAGCGCGCCGCCACGTTTGCGATCGCCGGCGCGATCCACGGCGCTCCCACGCCCAGCGCCAGGCAGCCCAGGCCCAGGTAGAGCATACTGATCAGCATCCCGGCGGGGGCCTCCCGCGCTTCGGCGGAAGCCTGGCTGCGCGCCGGCCCGCTAAAGGCGCCTCCATAAGCCTTGATGTAAACCATTACCGCAAACGCGCCGGCCAGCGCCAGCAGCACAGCAAAGATCGGAGAGAAGACCCTCATCATGAATGACGACGATTGCGCTCCGTTGAAGAACGCCTGGTAGGTAAACCATTCGCTGACGAAGCCATTGAATGGGGGGATGGCGGCTACGGCCATGGCGCCAACCAGAAAACATAGCGCTGTCCAGGGCATGCGCCGCGCCAGCCCGCCCATGCGGTTCAGGTCGCGTGAGCCTGTCTGTTCGATAGCCGCCCCAGCTCCCAGGAAGAGCAGGCTCTTGAAGAAGGCATGGTTGAGCATGTGGTACAAAGCAGCCAGGAAACCCAACAGGGCCAGCACCGGTTGTTCAATGCTCATCCCGATCATGCCTACGCCGGCCCCCATCAGGATAATGCCCACGTTTTCGACGCTCGAGTAAGCCAGCAACCGTTTGACATCTCGCTCGGTCAAAGCGTAGAACGCACCGATGAGCGTAGACAGGCCGCCGAAGGCCAGGACGGTGAACCCCCACCACCAGACCGGTGCGCCCAACAGGTCAGCGCATACGCGCAGAATGCCGTACACGGCAGTTTTCTTCATCACGCCTGCCATCAGGGCTGAAGCATGATCTGGAGCGGCGGCGTAAGCGCCCGGCGTCCAGAAGTGCAGCGGCACCATACCGGCCTTGGCTCCAAAGCCGATGAAGGCCAGCAAGAAGATCACGTTTTTCAGTCCCGGCGAGAGGTAAACCTGGCGGTATGAAGTGAAGTCGAAGCTGCCCGCCTTCTGGAAGAACAGCAAGAAAGCCAGCATAATCAACGCTGCGCCGGCGTGCGCTACCAGCATGTAGATATAGCCGGCGCGGACCGATTCGGGGTTCCCGGCCTGCCAGATGACCAGCAAATAGGATGCCAGCGTCATGGCCTCCCAGAATAGCAGGAAATAAAAACCGTTGTTGACCGTCACCACCAGCAGCATGGTTGCCAGGAATAGATCGGTGAAGAAGCCGGCCACGCCGCTCCTGGGTTCTGACGAGATCGAGTAAACGCTGGTGGCCGCGCCAACCAGAGCGATCAACCCGACCAGGAAAGCCGATAAAGCGTCCATGCGTAACACCAGCGCCCCGAACGGCGCGATGTGCAGCAGCGCCAGTGCGGGGGCCTCGCTGGAGACCAGGGCGGTGGCCGCCGAGACAACGCCGGCCACGGAACCGAGCAGGCCGAGACCTCCCCCAGCCCAGCGCGCTAACCTGCCCGAACCGCTCAACAGCGCCAGCACTGCGCCGACGCTGTACAGAACAATAGAAAGCATCAAGAGCTGGATTGCGTCCATAGGTTTTTCCCTGGGCCGGGGCGTCATTTACGCGCCGGTCACAGCTCTCCTTTCGTCACGGTAGCTACTTCTTTCATCTGTTCGAACAACTGGCGCTGTGTTGCACTGGGCGCCCCGGTGACCAGGGTCAACGCCTTGTGCGGGCAGGCAATTACACACGCTGGCCCTTCCGGGCGGAAATAGCACAGGTCGCACTTTACCGCCACGGTCTTTTGCCCTACGTTCCAACCCACCAGCGAAAGCTGCTCCTGGTAGCTCAACTGGCGCAGGTACATCGGGTCGGGTTGGAAGGGTGTGTTGACGAAGGTGTAATTGCCCACATTCAGCTCCTGTCCCGGTACGGGTGTACCGCCGGGCAGGATATTGCCAAACGGGCAGGCCAGCGCGCACATCTTGCACCCGATGCACAGGCTCTCGTTGATCTGGATCGAATCAGCTTCGTGGGTAATGGCCTTCACCGGGCAGACCAGGGCGCACATTGCGTCTTCACAGTGGCGGCATTGGATCGGCATGATCCCGGCGGAGGTATAGGTCACATACAGGCGCGGATAGGCCTGCAGGCCAGCCTGGCGGTGGCTTTCTATGCAGGCCGCCACACAGGCATAACATGCAACGCACTTACGGTTATCTGCAATTACGAAATGATTCATCGCCTCACCATCGCTTTGCGAATTTTGCCAGCGTATTTTGCCTCAGTTTTTATTTACATGAAAACGGCCCTCCTGTCATTGGATAGGCGTTGATTTTTAGAGACAATGTAAACATGCCCGCTTTGCGCGGTTGTTGGGCTGTGTATTCGACAAATGTGGAGGAGGAGGTAATCAGTTGATGAGTAATCAGGAACTTGGCGCCGGGGCGTCTGGGGATGTAGTGATTGGACTTTCGCCGACGCCCGGTTGACGGAAAATGTCGTTCATTCCAACACGCAGGGGTATTGCACATTTTCGCTGTGCACTGCACCTGCTGTATAGAACAATGATAGATCAGGTAAACATGGTATCATAGGCTCAGAGTTGATACATCGTTCCTCGATAAATTCCTCGCTAATTGGCTTGAAGCAAACAAGGTAAAGCCTGTGGATACAAACCTGCCTGATCAACATGCACCTCAACCAGACGACCTGCCTGGAGAGCATAGCGCGGATGTGGCACAGCACGTTAGCGAAGTACAGGCCGGGAGGGTGTCGGTAGGCCAGGTGCAGACAGGGGCAGGCAGTATCGTGCACATTGGCGGCACACAGCATTATGGCGATAACGTCGCCGGTGATAAGATCACCATCATCACCGAGGAGCAAGCTTATCACGTACAAGGCCTCCCCAATCCTTACCGTGGTCTGGAAAGCTACCGGTATGAGGATTGCCTGGCCTATGGCGGGCGTGAAGCGGATCAACACCGGGCGGTGGAGATGTTGGCGGCTCCAGAAGCCCCCCAAGGGTTGTTTTTCATCACTGGATCCAGCGGCAGCGGCAAGTCGTCGTTTGTGCAGGCCGGCTTGTTACCGGCGCTGGAAGAATATTACGAGAAGCGCCACATCGCAACGTGCCGCGCTGTCTTTCGCCCCTCGATGGATCCGCTCGCTCGTCTGGCAGATGCCTTACAGCAATTGGGACTGCCGGTGGCCGATTTGCAGGCGTCGAACGGGCAGGCATTTGGGCATTGGTTAGGGGAGAACACATCTGCCGGTCAGGTCAACCTGCTGGTGGTCGATCAGTTCGAGGAATGTTTTACGCAGTCGTCGCTTTTAGGACGAGATCGGTTTTTTGCCTTGTTGAGCGGGTTGCCTCCCTTTTCTACGACGCGCACGCACGTCCTGATCACGTTGCGTTCGGATTACCTGAACGAACTTTTCGAGGTCAAGCCGTTGTGGAAGATCGCTATACGTGGTATTGATCTGCGTGCAATGGGGGTAGATGAGTTGCGCATGGCAATTCTCAAGCCTTTACAGGCGGCTGGACGGATAGACGAAAGCTATCGCCAAAAGCGCTTCGAGCCGGACCTGCTAGAGCGCCTGGCGCATGAGACCTCTCAGGAAGTGGGCTATCTGCCTTTGCTGCAGGTTACGCTGCAAGCGATGTGGAATAGCGGCAGCCTGCGCCTGGGTGGTTTTAGATGCCTGGCAGATGCGATCCAGGACTGGGCTGAGGCTGTCTATGAGTGGGAAGATTACGCCACGCCTCACCCAAACAAGCCTCGTCCGCAAGCCGATCGGGACGAAATTCTGGCCATCCTTCTGGAGTTGATCGACGTTGCTCCGGATGGCGATCCGCGCCGCGATGTTCGCCTCAGGCGGCTCAAGAGCGAAGTGCTGGCCGGGTCAATCCAGCGCGCCCGGCTTGTGAGCGATCTGACCAGCGCCCGTTTGCTTATTGCCAGCACCGAGGGGGCTGCGCTGGATAGCGTCGAAACGCTGGATATCGTCCACGAAACGCTGATCACCCGATGGAAGCAATTGCATCAGGCGGTGGCCGAACAGCGGGAAATCTTGCAACAGCGCGGGAACTTTGAACAGCATTTCGCGGAATGGAAGGCCAAGGGGCAAGGCGACCAATATCTGCTGTCTGGCGTGCGCCTGGCCGAGGCGCAAAAACTGGCATACGCGGGCGATATTTCTTTGCGCTCGGCGGAGGCGCGGCGATATGTCAATGCCAGCATCGCCCAGGCCGAGGCGGCGCAGCAGCGCGAGATGGAACGGATGCGTGTGTTGGCGCGCACACAACGCCAGCGCACGATGGCGCTGGCAGCGGGGTTGGCCGTTGCGCTGCTCCTGGCTATGGTAGCGTTCTATTTTGCCTGGCAGTCGCAGCGACAGTCGCGCACTGCCAGGGCCGGGTATCTGGCTTCACAGGCGAAGGTCCACCTGCGTGACCGGCCCGACCTGGCTTTTTTATTGAGCGCAGCGGGCTACCAGGTAGAAGCGAACTTCTCGACGCGCGATGGCTTGCTAACTGCTCTGACTACTTACCCTCACCTGCATGGCTTGTTAGGCAAACATACGCACAGTGTAAGCAGCGTCGCCTTCAGCCCGGATGGCAAGACCCTGGCTGTGGGCGGGGGTGGCGCTGTTATTCTTTGGGATGTCGCCAGCAGAAGGCCAATAGGCAAGCCCTTCGCCGGGCATACCGGTTTTATAAGCGGCATTGCCTTTAGCCCGGATGGCCAGACTCTGGCTTCGGCTAGCGCCGACAACACGATTATTTTATGGGATGTAGCCAGTGGAAGGCCAAAAGGCCAACCCCTGGCCGGGCATATCGATTGGATAAATTGCGTGGCTTTCAGCCCGGATGGTCGCACCCTGGCTTCTGGAGGCGAAGAAGGTACAATCATTTTGTGGGATGTAACCAGTAGAGAACCAATCGGTCAGCCCCTGATTGGGCATACGTTGGGTGTAAACAGTATTGCCTTCAGCCCGGATGGCCGTACCCTGGCTTCCGGTAGCACTGATGACACAATCATTTTGTGGGATGTAGAAAGCGGAAAGCCCAAGGGCCAACCCCTGCAGGGAGATGCGGGTATCGTGATGAGCGTCGCCTTCAGCCCGGATGGCCAGACCCTGGCTTCTGGTAATGAAAATAGCACGATTTTCCTGTGGAAGATCGCGCCCGAAAAACCCGAACGCCTGACCCTCGCCGGGCACGATGGCGTTGTCACCAGCCTCGCCTTCAGCCCGAATGGCCAGACCCTGGCTTCTGGCAGTGCAGACAAGACCGTCCTGCTGTGGGATGTGGTGAGCAGAAAACTCATTGGCCGGCCCTTCACCGGGCATTCCGAAGTTGTGTTCACCGTAGCTTTCAGCCCAGACGGTCAGATGGTGGCTTCCGGTAGCTTCGATGGCGCGGTCTTTCTATGGGATGTGTCCACCTGGCGCCCCATCGACCATCTCTTGCCCGGTCCGACGGGTAGCGTGAGCAGCGTCGCTTTTAGCCCGGATGGCAAAACCCTGTTTTCTGCCAGTGGAGGTGACACGGTTATTTTGTGGGAAGTGGCAAGTGGAAAACCCAAAAGCCAGTTCCCGGTCGGGGATCATTGCTTGGGAGGAAATGTCGCTTTTAGCCCGGATGGCAAGACTCTGGTCTCTAATTGCGGTGATAGCCCCATCGTCTTGTGGGATATCGTAAGCGGAAAGCCAAAAGGCCAGTTTCTACACGGAGATACCGGCCAGGTGGGTAGCCTCGCCTTCAATTTGGATGGCAAGATCCTGGCTTCTGGCGGTCAAGATGGCACGATTATTCTATGGGATGTGGCAAGGGGAGAGCCTATTGGCCAACCTCTGGCTGAACATACGAGCAGTATACACAGTGTGGTCTTTAGCCCGGACGGTCAAACGTTGGCCTCCGGCAGCAGGGATAAGACGATTATCTTGTGGAACGTGGCGAGTAGAAAGCCCAAAGGCCAGCCGCTAACCGGGCATACGGATCGTGTGATCAGCCTCGCCTTCAGCCCGGATGGTCGCACCCTGGTTTCTGTCAGTACAGATAAGACCATCATCCTGTGGGACATAGCAAGTGGAAAACCCAAAAACCAGGCCTCATTCGGACACACGGGCGATGTGCGCAGCATCGCCTTTAGTTCAGATGGTCAGACTCTGGCCTCCAGCAGTGGCAACGAGATCATCCTGTGGGATAGGGCAACCTTGCTGCATGTCGGCTTGCCTCTGTTTGATGAAACAGGTAACATAACCAACCTCGCTTTCAGCCCGGATGGTAAGACCCTGTCATCGGGGGCTGTTCTGTGGGATGTCGATCCCGCTTCCTGGCTGGAAAAAGCCTGCCAGATGGCGGGACGCAATTTCTCGCAAGAGGAATGGGCGTTGTATATGCCCGAGCAGGCCTATGATCGGGTTTGTCCCCAGTGGCCATGAAGGATGAAATCACTGCCGGAGCCAGCGCCAGCACAGCATCTTAGATTGGGTGTCATGCTGGCACTGGTTCCAGTTTCGGGAGGGGAAGTCGCCAGCGCTTAAGGTCGTGGCCTTCTTTGCCGGAGAATGGGCGGGTCTTGCAGAAAAGTTGCCTGCAGCCCGGCAATCAATTGCCCTTTCTCGGCGTCTGTTAACCTGGCGTTGGGGTGCATCATCAGGTAGTCCCACGGGGGCATTTCGCCTTCCTGTATGACTCCGCGCAACTCCTCGAAATCAGCGTTGGGCTGGTCCCATGCCGAGAAATTAAGCCGGCTGCGACCTTCAGAGACATGCCCGGTGATGAGCAAGGACGCCGGAGCGATATAAGCATCCCACGGCCATATCGTTTCGTTGCTATGGCAGTCGAAACACGCCCGCTGCGCCAGGGCGCGCGTCTGTGGCGTATCCCATCGGACTTCGCGGGTGATTGGCGGATTCGTGCGGTTCAACGGAATCAGTTGCATGCCGGCGAAGATTACCACCAACGCGATAACTACGATCCAAATCAGTTTGCGTTTCATCATTGGCCTTCAGTGAAGATAGCGTCTGTGTTACGTGCAATTGGAAATCAGTTGAATCCCCCGTACATCGGGAACTTTGCCCCATTGATTGTACCTGCATCTTCAGAGAGCAGGTATAGCACCGCCGCGGAGATCTCCTCTGGCGTGGTCCAGGCTGCATTCGCAGTGGATGGGGCAGAGACTTTTTCGCGTTGGGTATCGATGGTCTTGACTTGCAGCAGGTTGGCGGTGACGCCGGTCCCCTTGAGTTCCTGCGCCAGCGTGAGCGCCAGCGCCTCCTGCCCGGCTTTGCCAATGGCGTAAGCGCCGCCTCTGGCGCCGGGCCGCACTGCATAAGGCGAGCTGATCATCACGATACGCCCCCACCCATTGCGGACCAGGTGAGGGACGAAAGCCTGTACCACGTTGAACGAAGTCCATACGTGCTGGTTGAGCATCAACTCCAGGTCAGCGGGCGGAGTCTCGACCAGGGTCTTGCCGCCCGTCCAGCCGCCGACCACGTGCAGCAGGATATCCACCCTGCCAAACCTGGCAGCTACCGCCTCGGCAGCGGTTTGCGTCTCGCTGGGGTCGAGCAGGTCCACCGCGTACACCCGGATACGCGACTCGGGCAGGGCCAGGTCCTTTGCCAGGGCATCCAGCCGGGCAGGGTTGCTGGATAACAAGGCCAGGTTGGCTTTCGCCGCGGCCAGGCTGGCTGCCAGCACAGCGCCAAGCCCGCCCGTCGCGCCGCAAATAACCACCGTTCGGTTTTCGAGAGACATGAGCAGCTCCTTCTATGACTGAAAATCGTATTGTGTGGCCCAAACCTGACAGGTCTTCATAATGCTACCGGCTGATTGAGCAACTTTAGAGACCCGTCAGGTTTGCGAGTAACTTTTAGAATGATCCTGAGTGATGGCCGCGCCCGGCAGGTTGACTTATTTGTAGTAACTGCGAATGACGGCCAGCACATCCCCGTTCATCCCCTCGATCACCGGATGGTCGGCCTGCTCGGGCAGGTGCTCTTTGCCCTGCAAATCGATCAGATGGCCGGACTTGATCGCCTTGGTCTCCAGGTAGAAACGGTTGTATTCGTTGGCCGGCATCACGTGTGGGATGCGCCCGGTGACCACGATCCCGTTTTGGGTCAGGTCTTCGATTTTCTTGGGGTTGTTGGTGATGAGCTGAATGGAACGTACGTGAAGAGAATGGAGCATATGCGCGGCAATACTGTAATCGCGCTGGTCGTCGCGAAAGCCCAACGCCAGGTTGGCTTCTACGGTGTCATAACCATGTTCTTGTAAGCCATAGGCGCGGATTTTGTTGATCAGGCCGATACCCCGGCCCTCCTGGCGCATATACAGCAGAATGCCTTTGTCCATCTGGCCGATCATGCGCAGGGCGCTTTCCAGTTGATCGCGGCAGTCGCAGCGCAGGGAGCCCAATACGTCACCGGTGAGGCATTCCGAGTGGACGCGCACCGGCACATCTTCCGCCTCGTACACATCGCCGTGTACGAGCGCGACGTGCTCTTTATCGTCTTTGTTATTGTAGAAGGCGAAGATGTGGAACTGTCCAAAGCGGCTGGGCAGCTCGGCGATGGCCGCGATGCGGACGCAGGCCTGGTCTGGTCCAACGCCTTCGCATTCGTGGGCGCGGCTTTCGTCGAGTAATTCCTTAATTTGCATGTGGGTCAAACCCATGAGTTACCTCCTTCATATGGCTGAAAGTCATTTTGCGTGGCCGGTGCATTGCACGTGTTCTTCGTGCGTCGCACCTGAGCGACTTTTATTCGATTCTATGCTGTTAGAGTGAGATTGGCTCGCTGCGCCAGCTTCCGCGAAGACTCGGCCCGGATCATTGGTAAAGTTTTTCCAGCCGTGTCGCTCAGAGCTGTTTCACAGCATATCTATTATATAGCAGACTTCCGTTCTTGTATCTGCTTTATATAATACGTACGATGGGGCAGCAAGGATTGCAGCACAGAAGATTTTATGGAACGTTCCGCCGGGTTGTTCGCCTGACTTTGTGCTATACTTAAAGTGTAATACCTGGCGCGTGGCATTTGCCCGTGTTATCGGACGTTCGCTATTTGACCTGGCACATGATCTGATCCCGTGTCCTGGACGATTACCCGGCGATTCCTCATTGTGGCGGCGATCATTCTGGCGGCTACTTTCCTCGTCGAAATAGCTCGCCGCTTTAGCCTGGATGGTTATTCTCCAGGGTTGCTTTTCCTCGCCATGACATTAATTCTCCTGGTCGCGACGGGTCTCGGGATATGGATCGATGCCCGCCTGGCTCCAAGAACCCTCTCTTCACTCACCGTCTATGATGAAAGACAGCGCCTGGAAGCGGAACTCTACCAGCTTAACCAGGAACTGGCCTCTCGTGCGCAAGAACAGACCAATGAACTGGCCCGCTTGAACGTCGAACTGCAGCTCCAGATCGCCATGCAGAAACAAGCCGAAGGTATCGCCCTGGCCAATGAAGAGCGCTTTCGCAACATGGCGGATAATATCCAGGAGGGCCTGACCATCATCGAAAACGGCCGCCCGGTATACATCAATCAGCGCGCTTGCGAAATCTTTGGCAATTGCCCTGAAGGGGGGGTGTATCAGCGCATATTCAGCTTTGCTGCCCCTGATGAACGAGTTCGCCTGCGCCATGAGCTGGAAGACGCTGGAAACCGCGGGGAATTCCCCAGGGAGCTCGAATATTGGATTCTGGCCCAGGACGGGGGGCGTCGCTGTGTGCGTGAGCGCTATTCGAAAAGCTCCTCGGATGGCATTGAGCGTACCTTCGTCGTTACCTCGGATATCACCGAACTGGTGATGGATTATCAGAATCTGGAAAACGCAGTGAGCGAACGTACCCGCCAACTGTCCACGATGCTGGACGTTTCCCACCGCATTGCTTCCACCCTCGAACTGGAGCCACTGCTCCTTTTGATCCTGGATCAGATGCAGGCCATCATCCCTTATAGCGGCGCGGCAATTTTTATTCTGGAAGATGACCGGCTCAAAGTGATCGCTTATCAGGTTCCCAGGTTGCCCATCCAGAAACGCCCGCTGTATCTCAGTCTCGATCACGCGGGAATGTACCGGCAGGTGGTGGAAGAGAAAAAAGTGCTCAGCCTGGATGATGTGGGAGGCGATACCCCGTTATTGCGCGCCTTGCTCGAATCGTCCGGTGATCCTGAGGCGCGTTCCTTCGATCATGCTCGTTCCTGGATCGGCATCCCCCTGGTCTTTCGCGGCCAGGTGACCGGTCTGCTCAGCCTGACACACAGCGAGCCGGGTTATTACTCCCCACGCCACAGCCACCTGGCGATGACGATCGCCAACCAGGTGGCCGTAGCCATCGAAAATGCTCGCCTTTACGAGCAGGCCCAAAACCTGGCCGTACTGGAGGAGCGCAATCGCATCGCCCGCGAGTTGCACGACTCGGTCACCCAGTTGCTTTATGGTATTACGCTGTATTGCACGGCCACCAGCCGCTCGATCCGCGGTGGTAACTATACCCAGGTGGATCAGAACCTGGACGAAATTAAAGACAATGCATTGCAGGCGTTGCAGGAAATGCGCTTGCTGATTCTGGAGTTGAACCCGCCCTTGTTACAGAAAGCTGGCCTGGCGGCTGCATTGCAGGCCAGTCTGGAAGTCATCGAAGCCCGCACCGGGCTGGAAACTGAATTGAACATTACTGCGATCGAGCGGCTGCCGCGCACCGTTGAAACTGAGCTGTATCGTATTGCGATGGAGGCTTTGAATAACCTGGTGCGTTATGCCCATGCCCACAAAGTCACCGTTGATCTATCGACCCATGATGGGCAGGTCTCCCTGGAAATCTGCGACAACGGTGTGGGTTTCGACCTGTCGCGCGCAAATGCCAGTGGTGGGATGGGGCTGCACAGCATGGAACAGCGCGCTCGCCAGATCGGCGGTCGCATGGTGATCGATAGCAGCCCCGGCTCTGGCACGCGCATTCGCGTCGATGCTCCGCTGCAAGATGCAGTCGTTATGGTTGAGAGATAGCGTTGGAAGGAGAGCATAAGCCCTGATGAGCACCCCAATTCGTGTTCTGGTTGTCGATGATCATCCCGTTGTGCGCCGCGGCATTCGATCCTTGCTGGCTGAAGAGTCGGGTATTCAGGTGGTTGGCGAGGCTGTTAATGGTAAAGAGGCCATCCAACAGGTGGAAGAGCTGCATCCCGATGTCATCCTCATGGACCTGGTGATGCCTGAGATGGGGGGTATCGAATCCATACAACGGATTACTGTGGCCCATCCCGAATCTCGTATTCTGGTCATGACCAGCTTCGCCGCCGATGACAAAGTATTTCCTTCTATCAAAGCTGGCGCCCTGGGTTATTTGCTCAAAGATTCCGACCCGGAAGACCTGATACGGATGATCCACCAGGTCTATCGCGGGGAATTGTCCATCCCTCCTGCCATCGCTCGCAAAGTGATCCAGGAGCTAAACCGGCCTGCCAGCGATCCTTTGACCCCCGAACCCTTGACCGAGCGCGAAGTCGAGATCTTGCAGCTCCTGGCCCAGGGAATCGAGAACAAAGAGATTGCTCGCCGGCTGGTGCTGCGTGAGGCTACGGTGCGTACCCATGTAAGCAACATTTTGGGAAAACTGCAATTAGCCAACCGTGTCCAGGCCACTCTGTATGCCTTGCGCAAGGGGATTGCTTCTTTGGACGGGTAACCCGGCGCCGGGAGATCTTGCCAGAAGCCTGCCGCCAGGAGAGATTGCCGCAAGCAGGAGAGAAGTATCCACTTAAGTCGTAGATCAAAAACGACAAACGTGCAGATGGCCGCCAACAATGGCGGTCATTTTCTTTGGCTGAATTGACAATAAAAATCAACAACAATCCAATGACAGAAAGTGGTTTTTATTGTAAATAAAAACTGAGAACTGATATTCTGCTGGACCGGTAATTTTCCAGGTGATTCCGCGCCCCAACGCCGGACTGGAAATGAGGTAGCGATGAAAGCCATTGTTCTCGTCAAGTTTGCTTCTCTCGAGACCAGGAATGCCTATCGCCTTCTAAAATGTCTGAAGCCGGTCACTGAGTCCTACATGATTTACGGTCGATTTGATGCGGTGGCTTTCATTCAAGGCGCCTCCCTGGATGAAATCCGCAACATCGTCCTTTCAGAAATTCAACCGATCCCTGGAGTGATCGAGACCATGCCCTGCCTGATCGTCGAAGATCAGGCTTTCCCAGAGCATGAATTGCCTGGTAGAAGTTGATACACGAGGTGCTTATGACTCTCATCCAATCGATGGAAGACCTGGCGCAAGCCAGGCAGGAAGCCGCCGAGCAGCGTGCCGCCAACCAGCCAGCCTACCACATCCGGGTCAGCATGGCCAGTTGTGGAATTGCCGCAGGCGCCGGGGATACCCTGCAAGCTATTCACCGCCTGATCGCCAGCCAGAATCTCTCCGGCATCCGCGTAACCCAAATCGGCTGCCTGGGTTTATGTGCTCTCGAGCCGATCATTCAGGTGCAGGCCGCTGGCCATCCGCAAGTTACCTACGGGAAAGTCACCCCTGAGGTTGCCCGGCGTATCCTCCGCGACCATATTGGGAATGGCATCGTCGTCCAGGAATACGTGGTCGAGACATAAGAAGGAGTACCCTCATGACTTTGGAATACACCGAAACCGAATTGGATGCTGTCATTCATGCCGCAATCGCCAAACACGGCGCAGAGCGCGACGCGGTCATCCCGATCCTGAGCGAGATTAACCTGGCGATTGGCTTTATCCCTGGCGAAGCACTAGGCAAAATCCGGCGTTTGATCAACGCACCGGAGGAGGGTCTCTTCCTGGCGGATAGCCACCTGTTTGCTACTGCCAGCTTCTATCAAATGTTCTCGCTCAAGCCGACCGGCAAACATATTATCCGCTTTTGCGCCAGCGCCCCCTGCCATGTCGTTGGCGGGCGCCAGGTGATCCAGGCCCTTCAGGATCGTTTGGGCATCGGCATCGGTGAGACTACTCAAGACCAGAGATGGACTTTGCTGGAAACGAGTTGCCTGGGCGTATGTGCTGTAGGGCCGGTGTTCATGGTGGATGAGGACATTTATGGCAATGTTACCCCTGAGCGCGTCCCCGGAATCCTGGCCCGTTACCGCTAATGCCCCTGGTGCAAACCGGCTTTGTGGATAATAACGAACTTTGCTTGACGAGGTGAGTGATGAAGTCAATCCGTTCGATGGTCCTTGTCTCTAACGATCCTGTTAGCGTAGAGCGTGGTGCAGAAGAAGTGTTTAACTTGCTGAGGACTGAGATACGTGGCCTGGGTCTGGCCGAAGAGATCAAGGTAAGTACGATCAGCGACGTTGGTGAACGGGATGATGTGCCCCTGGTGATCATCTATCCCGAATCGGTTGTATATGGCCCGATTACGGCCGACGATGTGCCGGTGTTGGTCCAGGAGCATCTACTGCAGGGCCACATTGTCAAGAGTTTGCTGGGCAGGATGCACGAGCCTGTCGGCGAGATCGCCTGGCTGCGCACGCGCCTGGGCGCTTTGCCTGTTCAGCAGCGTATCGTTCTGGGGCGGGTCGGCGTCGTTGATCCTGAAAGCCTGGACGACTATTTGCTGGCAGATGGTTACCTGGCGCTGGGCAAAGCGCTGACCGAAATGACCCCGCAACAGGTGATTGCCGAAGTGGACAGGTCGGGGTTGCAAGGACGCGGCGGCGCCGGCTTTCCGACCGGGCGCAAATGGGGTTTTGTGCGTAGCGCCCAGGGCGCTCCCAAGTACGTGATTTGTAACGCCGATGAAAGCGAACCCGGCACCTTCAAAGATCGCCTGGTCCTGGAAGGCGACCCTTTCAGCGTCATCGAGGCGATGACCATCGCTGGCTATGCGGTTGGCGCCGAACAAGGATATATCTACGTACGCGGTGAGTATCGCCTGGCCTATCGCCGCCTGGAGAATGCCATCCACCAGGCTGAAGCCCGCGGCCTGCTGGGCGAGCATATCTTCGGCAGCGATTTCAATTTCCACATCCACCTGCACGCCGGCGCCGGGGCGTATATTTGCGGCGAAGAAACGGCGCTGATCGAGTCCATCGAAGGGAAACGGGGGCAACCGCGCGCCCGCCCGCCTTACCCGCCCACCTTCGGCCTGTGGGGTAAACCCACCCTGGTCAATAATGTCGAGACCCTGGCCAATGTGCCGCACATTGTGCGCAATGGCGGGGAATGGTATCACCAGTATGGTACGGAGCGCAGCCGCGGCACCAAAGTTTATACCATTATGGGCAACGTCAACTTTACTGGCGTGATCGAGGTGCCCCTGGGCATCACCCTTCGCGAAGTGATCGACATTTACGGCAAGGGTATGAAACGCGGCGCACAGCTTAAACTCGTGCAGACGGGCGGTTCCAGCGGCTCGATCGTGCCGGCCAGCCTGCAAGATACCCCGATGGATTTCGAGTCGTGGCGTAAAGCCGGCGCTTCGCTCGGTTCGGGCGCCCTGTTGATTTGCGATGAGCACACCTGTGTAGTCGACCTGGCGAAGGTCATCCTGCACTTTTTCCGCTTCGAGTGCTGCGCCAAATGCACTCCTTGCCGCGTGGGTACACAGCGTTTGTACCAGATTGTGTGTGACATCTCCGAAGGGCGCGGCGCGCCCGAAAGCCTGGAAGAACTGCAAACCCTGGGGCAAGATATGGAATTGCTCTCGAACTGTGGCCTGGGACAGACTGCCTCCACGGCGGTGCGAGATATCCTCAAACATTTCCGCCCAGAAGTCGAACAGCATATTTACGCTCGCACTTGCCCGGCGGGCGTGTGCAAAATGCCTGAGTTGTCTCCCGCTGAACGATTGGCCTACCAGGCATCGTTTATCTAATTTCCTAAGGAAGGTATTCGATGATCAGTCTGACGATCAATGGTCAAACCCTCGAAGTCCCGGAAGGCTCCACAGTGCTCCAGGCGGTTACTTCCCTGGGTATCACGATTCCGACGTTATGCTACCATAAAGACCTCAGTCCCTTCGGCGGCTGTCGCTTGTGTGTCGTCGAGGTACAGGGCGCTCGCCTGCCAATGACCTCGTGCAACCTGCCGGTCAGCCCGGGGTTGGTGGTGCAGACTGATACGCCTGCCCTGGCCCGTTACCGCCGCGCCGTGCTGCGTATGTTATTGACCAATTATTACGACGCGGGCTACAAGCGCTACGACGGAAAGTTTGACCTGGAACAGGATAGCGAGCTGGTACATTGGGCCAGGGTCTACGGTATTGACGTCCGCAGCGCTATGGCCAAAAAGCCGCGCTACCCGGTGGATAGTGATCCCAATCCTTTCGTCTGGGTGGACATGAACAAATGCATCCAGTGTACTCGTTGTGTGCGCGCTTGCGCAGAAGTGCAGGGCCGTTTCGTCTGGTCACAGTCCTTCCGTGGCTACCGGGCGCGCATTGTGGCCGGCGCGGATACCACCATGCTGCAAGCGCGCTGCGAGTCCTGCGGCGCCTGCGCGGTATACTGTCCCACCGGCGCTCTGGATCACAAAATGTCGGTCAGCGCCGGGCGCGCCGACCGCCTGGTGCGCACCACCTGCACCTATTGCGGTGTTGGCTGCCAGCTTGTGCTGAACGTCAAAGACGATGTGCCGGGCGGCCGGGTGCTGCGCGTTACTTCCAACACGGATGCATCCATTCCCACTGTCAACGGCCTGCATTTGTGCCTGAAAGGGCGCTATGGTTATGAATTCATCCACGACGCGCGCCGCCTCACCCGGCCGCGCGTGCGCCAATATCTTCTGGATGGTTCGCCTCGCCCGCCGGATCGCGGCCGATGGGTGGAAGTGGACTGGCAAACCGCCCTGGACGTTGCCGCCCGCGGCCTGCAAAAAGCACGCGATACTTATGGCGGCGAATCGTTGGGTGTGCTGGCCTCGGGAAAATGCCTGAACGAAGAGAACTACCTGTTAGGCAAGCTGGCCCGCCAGGTTCTAGGCACCAACCACATCGATTGCGGCTCCCACACCCACTACGCCAGCCTCGTCGATGGGTTGGAGGACGCCCTGGGCCTGACCGCCATGTCGAACTCCTTCGATGACATCGCCAACCACGCTCGTTCTTTGCTGGTCATCGGCTCCAATCTCACCGAGCAGCATCCCGTTTTGGGGGCGCGCATCCGCCAGGCAATTCTGCGCCGCAAGATCAAGATGATCGTTGCCGGCCCGGATTTCACCAATATCGCCGAGTACGCCGCTCTGCCGCTTTACCATCGCCCGAATACCGAAACGGCTTTGATCAACGGTCTGATGCAGATCATCCTTGAAAAGGGCTGGCAGGATGAAACCTGGGTGGCGAAATATCCCCAGGGATTTGCGGCGTTCAAAGCGGCCGTCGACCAGTATACCCCGCAGCGTGTAGCCGAAATCACTGGCCTGGCGGTGGATGCCCTCTACCAGACTGCCGAAATCCTGGCCACGAACCGCCCGACGGCGGTGCTGTGGAGCGTGGGCCTGGCCGATCCTGTCATCGGACGCAGTAACGTGCAGAGCCTGGCCAACCTGCAACTTCTGCTCGGCAACCTGGATGTGCCGGGAGGCGGGGTCAACCCGCTGCGCAGCCAGAACAATCTGCAGGGCGCCTGCGACCTGGGCGCCTTGCCCACGGCTTTGCCGGGTTACCAGAAACTGGCCGACGCAGATGCCCTGCGCAAATTCGAGCGAGCCTGGGGAACGGCGCTTCCCACCGAGCCGGGCCTGGCTGCCGCTGAAATGGTGGCTGCGGCCGGCCGCGGTAACGTTAAAGCCCTCTACATTCTCTGCGACGATCTGCTCAATGCCACGGATAACGGAGCGCACATCCGCCGCTGCCTGGATGCCTGCGAATTCATTGTCCTGCAAGAGATCCTGCCTTCGGACACCACCCGCTATGCGGATGTCCTGTTGCCCGGCGCCAGTTTTGCCGAAAAAACGGGCACCTTTACCAGCACCGAACGGCGCATCCAGATGGTGAACCAGGCCATCCAGCCCATCGGCCAGGCGCGCCCCGATTGGGAAATCGTTGCCGAGCTGGCCCGGCGACTGCTGGCCTCCAACGGCCGCCGGGTCGAGGCGGGCGAGTTCGCCGCCTGGGATTACGCCAGCCCGGAGCAGGTGATGCAGGAAATCGCCGCCCTGGTGCCCATCTACGCTGGCGTCACCTACCAGCGGCTGGCCGCCGGCGAGCGCCTGCAATGGCCGGTGGACTCGGTCGAGCATCCCGGCACGCCGCTGCTGCGCGCAGGGGCTTTCTCGGATGGAGGGGTGCAGTGGGCCGCGGCGGAGCAGGTAGCCGTGTGAATTTTTCGGGGGTTCGGATCAGTGACCCGAACCCCCAAAAAACGCCCTGGGATAGCTGGGGGAGTATTGCAAGACCACTCTGCTCAGTGATGGAATGAATGTCTAACTGCTATCCTATTCTTCAGCCTTTCCCGAGTGATCGAATAAACTCTGCTGCCCGCGTTATGTAGTTTGGCCTTACCCAGCGCGTTGGGCTACGTTGAAGGCTTATCTTCCTGTCAAAGTCACCGAAAATGTTTTGCATTTCAGCCGATAGTACTTTGAGCGGCCGCCCGGCTCTATCCTGTCCGATTTCGCTGATGCAGATGGCTTTCTTCAATAGGCAACTCTGCTCAGAGCCCTTAACTAGAACCAGTTGACCTTTTTGTCGATCGAAGACATCACGGTGTTTTACATGGTAGTTCTGGCTGAACCGGCTTTTCAACTCGCTGGCTGAAAAATCGTTTGCCCTGCCTGCGGCAGATACCTCGAAATATCCCATCAAGTATAAGGCCGGGCGAGAGATGAAATCCCAGCCTTCTAGCCCGCAATAGAAAACCAACAAATCGCCTGGCTGTAAATGCCGTAAACCGGCTTTTGGCGGGGTCGGGTCGCCGTAAGTGAAAGTGACAAACTCGGGGTCAAAGTGGATGGATTGATCGGCGACTTTAGCCCTGCGGCTTTCTGGAAAATATTCGACCAACTTTCTGCCATATCTTCCAGCCGTATTGCCATATGTGCGCTCATCTTTCCCTTCCCCATCCCGAATTGGGATATACTCGAACCTACCATTCTGGAACAATGGCCCATGGATGCCCCCTGAACCGGTATCGATGCCAATCCTGAGCAGGGCTATTTTCATTTCTCACTCGTGTTGCTTTCTACAGGCAGAATCGGGTTACTTATTCACGTACAAGGTTTCTTTAGCCTGATGCATAGGGATGATTCTTCTCTGTTGCCGCAGGGATCCCCGTGTTCACCAACCTGGTAAGTGCGTTCGATCCATTGAGCAAAGTCCTCGATGAATTCGTTGCTGAAGTCGCTTCTAAAGCCAGGCCCTTTTTTCTCGAGAGGGTGATCAAGATGCCCTCGATGTATTTCATTCAAACCTATGGCGTTTCTGCCGAAATAGAAAAAGTGACGCGAGATAAGGGCAAATCTATTGGTTATGTCTTCGGTTGAGTCCCTGGTAATGTCTTCTCGACCCTGAAAGCGTTCGTCTCTGTAATATTCAACAAGCGTAAGTTTCTCTTCAATTCTCATTGCATAGATCAATTTTCCATGCCCGGCGCTTACATCACGCACCCCGCCTGTACCGACAATCCAATCTCCCACCTCTGCTAACTCAATGATGTTTTTGCGCTTGGTCCCGAATTTACATTGGGCAAGAGTGCAATAACCGTCTGACGGATTTGGCGCGAAACCAGTGTCGTGATCAACGACATATGAGAAGAGTTTGGTCATAACATTTTTCTCCTTATCTTATCGTGATCGCCGTCCAACGAATTGAATTGCATTACCATGCCTGATCATCCAAGGCTGATGAGCATGGCAAGCCGGAAAAATGTGTCTGGCAGGTGGAGAAAAAACTTAGCCAGTCGATATCTTACCCCACTTTTTTCTTCTTCTCGCTGCCTCTTAAACTCGATAGCCCTTCCGCCGGCAGGATCACCACCGTATTCCCGGAGCTGTTTTCCAGTCCTTGCAGCAGGCGCAGTTGGTAGAGGTGCGGGTTTTCATCGAGAAGCCGCGCCGCGTTGGCCAGGTTGCGCAGGGCAGCGTGCTCGCCGCGGGCGCGTTCTAAGGCCGCCAGGCCCTCTTTGCGTGCGTTGACCACCTGGGCAAAGATGTTGCGCAGCTCGCCGGGGAACATGATATCTTTGACGTTGACCATCTGCAGCGCCAGGCCGATCTCCTGCACTGCCGGCGCAGTCCGTTCGAGCAGCGCCTTGCCGATCTCGTTGCGCCTGGCTAACAGGTCCTCCACGGCCATCTCGCCCACGATATCACGCAGATTGACCTGCAGCAGCAGATACAAAGCCTCTGGATAACTGGCAACCTGGTTGACCGCCCGGTATGGATCGACCACCTTGTAGCTGGCGGCAAGGCTGACCTTGATGCCCACGTTATCGGCGGTCAGCACCTCCTGGCCCGGGATGGTGACATACAGGGTGCGCACATCCACTTTCTGTACGGTGTGAACCGGCCGAAAATACCAGTGCACTCCAGGCCCCCACACCTCGGCGAACTTGCCCCGCCGGTAGAGTAAACCTCGCTGGTGCTCAAAAACCACACATTGGCGAACCGTGGCCGCGGCAAAGGTCAGGAGCAGTAACAGGACGATGATGGCGGCGAATGTTTCCATGTTTTACCCTTTCTCAAGCAAGGTGCTTCCTATGTCCCTGGAGCGTGCAAACGCCCTCGCTGCGTAGACGCCCCAACAGTTTTTCTTGCCGGGGTTCCATCCCAAAGAGTCGCAGGCGTTCGGCGGAGGTGTTAACCTGCAGGGCCGGCGGCCTGTTGCCCGAGGGCCTGGCTCTTTGGGATGGAGTTTAGGGAATCGAACCCCGTGCCCATGGTGAAGTTGCAACTCGCAGAACAAACCGCGCGATGCGCGTCTTGCTGCTGCTTACTCCACCGCTATGATAACATAAAACCGACCTTGCCAGGCGGCAGGCTGTCAGATGATCCGGTGCAAGCTACCCATGCGGATGTCGATACGATTTGCTTTGCACGTCTGCCGCGTCGTATAATAAGACTCGATATTACTGAGTGACCGGATACTCTTCTTACTTCATTCCCCTCATTGAGCTACCATGTCCTCTCCCTCCTTAACTGAAGTCATCCTCCTTCACCCCTCTCAGATCGAACGGGCCTATGTCATTCTGGCGCGAGCCTTCTTCGATTATCCCTCGGTACAGTATTTCTTCCCTGATCCAGATCAACGCCGCAAAGCCCTGCCCTGGTGGATCGGTTTGCCCGTGCGTTACTGCCTGCGCCACGGGCTGGTGTATACGACCGCTGCCGTAGAGGGCGTCGCTGCCTGGCTGCCGCCTGAAAACGCCCATTTTACCTGGGGCAGACTGGCGCAGGCCGGGCTGTTCCAGGTGCCCTTCCGGGCCGGTTTCGCTGCCTGCCGGCGCATGGTGGACAATGACCGGGTGGTAGACGGCCTGCGCCAGCAGCTTGCCCCCCACGCGCACTGGTATCTCTGGTCGCTGGCTGTCGATCCGGCCTGCCAGCGCAAGGGCGTGGGCGCCGCCTTGCTGGCGCCAGTCCTGCAGCGGGCAGATGCGGATGGAGTGGCCTGTTACCTGGAGACGCACAACCGGCCCAACCTGGATTATTATCGCCAGTTTGGCTTCGAGGTGGTGCGTGAGGTCCAGGTGCCGGGGCATCCGTTAACCGTATGGATGATGCTGCGGCAGCCCTCCCTTTTTTAAGTAACATCGAGTAAACTTATCTTATTCGATGTCCGGATAGCATATACTTATTTGACCGAAGGTCGTTGTGCGTGGCTGGTGCATTGCACGTGGTCTTCGTGCATTGCACCTGAAAACCTTACAGGAGAGACACACCGATGAGAATCAACAGCAATATTCGTGCTGGCCAGGCCTACTGCCCGGAGCCGTCAGGCCAGGGTATTGTCGAGAAATCCGACGGCTTTGGTTATTACGGCGCCATCCGCGGCCAGGATGGCCTGCTGCACTTCTTCAACCGCTCCTACACCACTTTCTTACCCAATGACCAGGGAGTGGGTGTAGGGCAGTCTGTCACCTATACACCCTTCGTCCCGCCGCATCCCTGGGCAGGCAAAGCGCACTGTGTCAATTCAGCGCCGGTGGTCGGAGCGCAGAATTCCGCCTCTTCCGGGTAGTGAGCGCGGTCTGGCTTATTCCTGCGCGGTCACTTTGCCGATGTAGCGGAATTTGCCCGGGGTGAGGCCGGCCTGCCGCGCCAGGTGGATACAGGCAAGCTGCAGTGGCACGGCTTCGGCCAGGAGCAGGGCCAGGCCGGACGCTGCTGGGGCGGGCAATGTGCCGGGACCGGCGGCAGTTTCTTCGCCCGCTGAGGCCGGGTCCAGCCAGAGAGCATTGGCCCCTTTTTGGCGCAGTTCGGAGCACAGCCGGTAGTTCATTTCTCGTCCTGCGCCCTCGCCGGCCAGGATCACCGCGGTCAGGTCCGCGCCGGCCATCTCGATCGGGCCGTGGCGAAACTCGGCAGCCTGCATTGGCAGAGCGGGCAGGCGGGCCGCTTCGTGGATAGCCATAGCTGCGTTGTACACCACAGCCAGAGATGCGCCGCGGCCCAGCAGCACGATTTTTTTCGGGACGCCCAGGCTTGCGCCAATCTGTCCCAGGTGCGTTGGCCAATCTGCCAGGTAGGCCTCCAGGTTGGCGGCAGCTTGCTCGATCTGGCAAAAAGCAAGCTCCAGATCGCTCTCGCCTGGGGAACATAGCACCTGGGCGGCCAGGCCAGCCACAGCCAGGGTGTTGAGGAAAGTGTGCGCAGTGAGAGGACCTTCCGGCCCGCAATTCAGCGCCAGCAGCAGGCCGCCCAATTCGCCGGTGATCGACCGGGATGGCGAGCTGGGCAGCGCGGCGTGCGCCAACGGGCTTTCCAGGTCGTTGACGATGGCCAGCAGCCCGGTTACCGGGCGCCCCTTAGCGGCAAGGCGGCGCGCCCGGTCGAGCAGGGCAACGATTTCGGCGCTCCAGCCGGACTGCGATGCGACCCACAACAGGGTGCGCGGGGTGAGTAAACCCGGCGCGGTGTGCAGCAGTTCAGCGGCGTCTACCCACACGGCAGGCAACCCCGCATTGGCCAGGCGCAGCCAGGCCGGGTACAGTGCATAGAGCGAGGAGCCCATGCCGGTCAGCACGATCCGTTCGATGGCGCCGTTGTGTAACGCCTTGACCACGGAGAATAGTGGGGCAAGCTGGATGGTTTCCAGCGCCCGGCGCAGCGCGGCGGGCTGGGCGAGGATATCGGCGACGAAAGGGTTGTTTTCGAGGGATGTGTCTGTTTTCATAGCGAGAATTGTAGCATGTCTTGAGTGGAGGTAGCATGGAACGGAATGAGCGTTTAGAAGCTGAACAGGTGATCTGGTTGGCCAGCGTGCGCAGCGATGGATGGCCGCACCTGGTGCCGATCTGGTTTGTATGGTTGGACGAGAAATTCTATATCTGCACTGCCCGGCGCAGTGTCAAGGCCAGGAACCTGGCGCGCAGCCCGCAAGCCAGCCTTTCCCTTCAGGACGGCGTGCAGCCGGTGGTGGCGGAGTGCATTTCTCGCCAGGTCGATGCGCCGTACCCCACTTCGCTGGTGGAGGCGTTTTATCGCAAATACGAGTGGCGCATCGAGCAAGATCGCGAGTACGACACTGTATTCGAGTTGACGCCGCAGAAATGGCTGTTTTAGCGCAAATTATTCTACGGCTTGGATATGGAGCGTGTTATGGAAATTTTCTTCACTGCTTACCTGGATTGTCTGGAAAAACTGCACACCGGTTTCGAGCAGGCCCTCGATGGCCTGCCTCCTGAAGCGTTGGATTGGGTTCCGGGCACGGAGATGAACTCGATCACCCGTCTGGCGGTGCACACCGCCGGCGCCGAGCGCTATTGGATTGGCGACGTGGCCGGGCGGGACCCCAGCGGGCGAGAACGCAGCGCCGAATTTCGCGCCCTGGGGTTGGATGCCGCAGCGCTGCGTTCTCGCCTGGCCGCCGCGTTGGAGCACAGCCGCGGCGTGCTGGAAAGGTTATCGCTGGCCGATCTGGCTGCGCTGCGCATCTCGCCGCGCGATGGCCAGCAGTTCACTGTAGCCTGGGCCTTGGCCCATGCCCTGGAACACACCGCTCTCCACCTGGGACACATCCAGATGACCCGGCAGATGTGGGAGCAGCGCCGCTGATCAATCACCAGCAGGCTGGCCAGAGATCATTCTTCCTAAGATTTCCCTGCAAAACTTGGCTGCCAGCATGGCGGTCGTGTCCATCCAATCGCGGGGCGGGTTATATTCGACGATGTCGGCCCCCAGGATCGGTCCGGGCAGGTCCTGGATCAGGTTCAGCACCTCCCGCGTGGACAGACCGCCTGGCTCGTGGTGCGAGACGCCGGGAGCATAGGCCGGGTCGAGGGCGTCCAGGTCGAGCGAGAGGTAAAATGGCCCGTCCAGTGCCGGCCGAGCGCCGCGTTCCCAGGCGCGCATATCGATCACTTCGACGCTGAAGCGTTCGGCCTGCTGGCGCAGATGCGGCGTCATCGCCCGGATGCCCACCTGCACCAGGCGTCCGAGCAGGCCCTGCTCCATCAGGCGGGCAAAAGGGCATGCGTGCGAGCGGCGGCTGCCGTCCAGCTCGTCATACAGGTCGTTGTGTGCGTCGATGTGCAGCACCGTCAGCTTCGGATAATCGCCGGCGTAGGCGCGCAGCACAGGATAGGTGATCGAATGATCCCCGCCCAGCGCCAACAAGCGCGCGCCACGTTTCAATACCTGATGGGTGGCTTCTTCGATCTGGGTGAAAGCTTCGTCGCCATGCCTCAGCGCCAGGTCACCCAGGTCGTGCCAAGTCGAGGCGGCGGAAAGATCGACGCCTGGCTCGGTAGTCCAGTGCGCCGAGCCGGAGTGCAGCGCCTGCCGGATGCGCGCCGGGGCCAGGGCCGGGCCGCGCAGAAAGGATGAGTTTTCGTCCAGGGGAATGCCGAGCAGGGCAACGTTGCCGGGTGAGAGTATGTCCAGGGTTGAGTTCATCATGGTCTTTTTTGATGGGACGCGGACTGACGCGGATAAACGCCGATTCTGATCATCATTTTGCGTGGTTCACATCTATGTGTAGAGCTTATTATAATAGATCAAACGCGAAAACCTTTATCCTCTCGACCTCTTGACAAATTGCCTGAAAGGGAATATAGTTCAGCTTGCTTAACCATTTGAATGAATTAACCATGTCTGAACAACCCCTCCTCTCTCAGATCTTACGCAACTGGACTGAAATCTTCATGCGGCGCTCTTTTCGCGATTTCCGGCGCTTCATGGAGCAGGCCGATCTTTCTCCTTCCCAGGTAGGCTCGCTGATGCGCCTGTATCACCGCGGCGACAGCGGGGTCTGCGACATCGGTGAATACCTGGGTGTCAGCCGGCCGGCCGCCAGCCAACTGGTGGATCGCCTGGTGCAGCAGGGTCTGCTGGAGCGCGGCGAAGACCCTGGCGACCGGCGCTTCAAGCAAGTGCGCCTGACGGCCCGGGGGCGCGACCTGGTGGAAAGCGGCATCCAGGCTCGCCTGAGCTGGATCGAGTCGCTGACCGTCGATTTTTCCGCAGAAGAACAACAAACCATCCTGGAAGCACTCGCCCTGCTTACCCGGGCTGCTCAAAAACTGGAGGAAACTTAACTTTGCGTCCCTCACGCACTGACTCAAACCCTGCCGCGCGCCAGGCCATTGCCCGCGCCGCTCGTTACCTGTGGCGTTACCGTGGCCAGGCGTTGCTGCCTTATGTCTTCCTGATCATAGCCACCTTTTCCCAGTTGGCCGTACCCCGGCTGGTGCGCAATATCATCGATGCCATCACCCGCGGCGCGTCTGCTCAAATGCTGCTCGAAGGGGTGGCGCGTATCCCGATCAATTACCGCAGCCAGGCGCTGCCGAAAATCCTGGAGTACCTCAAGCTGCCCGCAGAGTGGTCGCTGGATCAATTGACGGCTTATTTACAATCCAGCCAGGCGGGCGCCCCGCGCGCCATCCTGTCTGCCGCCCTGGCCATTGTGGTCTTCGCCGTTTTGCGCGGCCTGTTCGCTTTCTTGCAGACTTACTGGGCCGAAAAGAACTCCCAGAGCCTGGCCTACGACCTGCGCAACGATCTGTACGCCAAAATCCAGACGCTTTCCTTTGCTTATCACGACCGCACCAATACCGGCCAGTTGATGATCCGCGCCACCGACGACGTGGAAAAAGTGCGCCTGTTCATCGGGCAAGGGCTGCTGCAACTGGCGGGCGCAATCCTGCTGCTCAGCGGCACCCTGATCATCCTGTTCACCACCAACGCCCGCCTGGCGCTGGTCACCTTGTGGATTTTGCCCGTGGCGCTGGCCTTGTTCATGGCCTTCGGGCGTATCAGCCAGCCGATGTTTACCCTGGTGCAGCGCAAATTATCTGCGCTGAACACCACTTTGCAGGAGAACCTGGCAGGGATCAAAGTCGTCCAGGCCTTCACCCGCGAACAGAGCGAACAGGCGCGCTTCAAGCACCAGGCGGATGACCTGATGAAGCAGCAGATCACCATCGCCCGCCTGTTCAGCTTCCTGTTTCCAATCACTTTCCTGGTAGCCAACCTGGGGCAGGCCACCACCCTCTACGCCGGTGGGCGGCAGATCATCGGCGGCACGATGACTCTGGGGGAATGGCAGGAATTCAGTCTCTACCTGATCTACCTGTTCTTCCCTGTGGCCCAGTTCGGCTTTATCATCACCCAGTTCGGCCAGGCGGCGGCTTCGGCGGTGCGCATCTTCGAAATCCTGGACGCGCAGAACGAAGTGACCGATGCTCCCAACGCCCGCCCGCTTCCGCCTGTGCAGGGCCTGGTGCGGTTTGAAGACGTCACCTTCCGTTACTTCGGCAGCGGCGAGCCGGTGCTCAAAGCAGTTAACTTCGAAGCCCGGCCGGGCGAGACGGTGGCGCTGTTGGGCGCCACTGGTTCTGGCAAAACCACGATCATTAACCTGTTGCCGCGCTTCTACGACCCTACCCAGGGGTGTATTACCATCGACGGCAACGATCTGCGCCAGGTGACGCTCGACTCGCTGCGCTCACAGATCGGCATCGTCCTGCAGGAGACCACCCTGTTCGCCGGTACGATCCGCGACAATATCGCCTTCGGTAAGCCAGACGCCTCGCTGGACGAGGTGATCTCCGCCGCCCAGGCTGCCGCGGCGCACGAATTCATCCTGAGCTTCCCGGATGGTTACGATACGCTGGTGGGCGAGCGCGGCGCCACGCTTTCGGGTGGCCAGAAGCAGCGCGTGGCGATTGCCCGCGCCTTGCTGCTCAACCCGCGCATCCTGATCCTGGATGACTCGACCAGCAGCGTGGACCTGGCTACCGAAGCGCAGATCCAGAAGGCTCTTGATACTCTGATGCAGGGCCGCACCAGCTTTGTGATCGCCCAACGGATCAGCACGGTGATGAACGCCGACCAGATTTTGGTGCTGGATAAGGGCGAAATCGTCGCCCGCGGCACACACGCCGATCTGATGCAGGATAGCGAGGTCTACGCCGAGATCGTCCAGTCGCAATTGATCGGCGAGACGCCGGAAGAAATGGCATTTATTGCTTGATGATTCTGTGTGGCTGGCAGGTGCTGTGTATTGGCGCCTTCAGCCACGCCCGAGGAGGCACTATGTTTGGTGGTGGCGGCGGTGGGCCGCGTCATATCTTAGCAGCAGAAACATCCAAGCCCAAACGCCCGGGTGAGACCCTGGCCCGTTTTGGGTATTACTTCAAACCGTATACCTACGTCCTGCTCATTGTCTTCTTTCTGATGGTGATTTCGACCTGGACGCAGGTGACTTCGCCGGAATTGATTGGCCAGTTGGTGGACTGTTACCTGTCCCCGGCGACGGTGAGCAGCTTCACCGGCGGTGTATTGCCTGGCGGGGCGCCGTCGACTGCGAATACTCCGGCCCAATCGAATTGTTGGCTGGCCGAAGGACACCAACCGCAGGGCTTTACCCAGACGGTCATCGACTGGGCTTTCGGCCTGGGCGGCTTCCCCCCACCAGCGGCGAACCCCCTGTCCATGACCAACGCCGAGCGCCTGGCAGGGTTGGGCCGTATGGCGTTGCTTTTGGTGGTGTTATATGGGATGGGCGCCGTGCTCACCGGTTTGACTTTCTTCTCGATGACCTGGGCTGGCCAGCACGTGCTGCGCACCCTGCGCACCTCGGTTTTCGAGCACCTTCACCGCCTGAATCAGGGTTATTATGCCGAACACGAAGCGGGCGATTTGATGAGCCGCATTACCAACGATACGGAAACCATCGGTCAGGCGATCAACTTTGCCCTGGTGCAGGTGATCAGCGGCGTCCTGCTGCTGGTGTGGATTGGCTACAATATGCTGACCAAGAGCGTTGGTTTTGCCTTGTTGAGCATGGCCATCGTCCCGATCATGGCCCTGGTGACGGTCTGGTTCTCGTCGCAGGCGCGCAAAGCCTTCCGCCGCACGCGCAAAGAGATTGGCAACGTCAACGCCGAACTGCAAGAAAGCATTGCCGCAGTGCGCGAAGTGCAGGCCTTTAACCGGGCGGACGAGAACATCGAACAATTCCGGGCGGTTAACGCTGCCAACCGCGATGCCAATGTGCGTGCGGTGGCCTTCACCAGCGCCCTGGCCCCCAGCCTGGAAGCGCTCGGCTATATCTCGCTGATGATCGTGACTGTCGCCGGCGGGTACCTCCTGCTGGGTGGGACCACCCTGTTCGGCGCCACCATCTCTATCGGGCTGGTGATCACCTTCATCGGCTACGTCCAGCGTTTCAATATGCCCATCCAGCAAATCTCGGTGCTGTGGACCAACATCCAGAGCGCCATCGCCGGCGGCGAGCGCATCTTCGGCCTGCTGGATGTACCATCCGCGATCGTCGACGCGCCGGATGCCCGCCCCATGCCGCCCATCCAGGGCCGGGTGGAGTTCATCAACGCCCAGGCGGCTTACAAGCAAGACCAGCCGGTGTTGTGCAACATCACTTTCACTGCCGAGCCGGGGCAGACCATTGCCATCGTCGGCCCCACCGGGGCGGGCAAGACCACCATCATCAACCTGATCCCGCGCTTCTACGATGTGACCGGCGGGGCAGTGCTGATCGATGGGCTGGACGTGCGCTACGTGCAGATCGAAAGCCTGCGCAAGCAAATCGCCATCGTGCTGCAGGATACCTTCTTGTTCAGCGCCAGCGTGATGGAGAACATCCGCTTCGGGCGGCCCGATGCCAGCGACGAAGAAGTGATTGCCGCGGCGCAGTTAGCCCACGCCGATACGTTCATCGAACGCCTGCCCGAAAAGTACCAGACGGTGCTGGGCGAGCGCGGCAGCGGCCTGAGCCAGGGCCAGCGCCAACTGCTGGCCATTGCCCGCGCCGCCCTGGCCAATCCGCGCATCCTCATCCTGGATGAGGCCACCTCCAGCGTGGATACCCGCACCGAGCAATTGATCCAGAAGGCGCTGGAAAAACTGCTGCACGGGCGCACCTCCTTCGTCATCGCCCACCGCCTGAGCACCATCCGCAACGCCGACCAGGTGCTGGTGCTGGATGCCGGCGAGGTGATCGAGCGCGGCGCCTTCACCGAACTGATGGCCCAAAAAGGCGCTTTCTATAAGCTGTATATGAGCCAGTTTCGCGCCCAGCCGGAACCCCAGGCTTGAACCATGCCCTCTGTAGCCGGGATCGTTGATCCCGGCTACAGAGATTACAGGCACTACCGGGCTATCAGAAATCCGCCGGCCAGCAGCATCGCCACGCCCAGGAGACGCGCCAGGTTGACCGAGTGCACCGGTACACCGAACCAGCCGAAGTGATCGATCAAGACGCCGGTAAGCAACTGCCCGATGATGATCAGCGTGATCATCATGGTCCCGCCCAGACGAGGCAGAGTCACATTGATCGACTGGTACAGAATTAAGCCGAAGATCCCTGCCCCCAGCATGTACCAGGGCAACTGGCGCCAGTTGCGGATATTCTCACCCCCGCGCAGAAATAACAGCAACCCCGATAACAACATCCCACTCATGTGCACGATGAAACTGCTGGCAGTGCCGCCCACGCGTTGCCCCATCGCGCCGGCGATGGGGGATTGTATTCCCACTGCTACCCCGCCAATTAACCCGACGAAAACTACGAATAGATCATTGAGCATTCCTTCTCCTTTCCTGAACGCAATCTGCTATATCTTTGCAAACTAAGCACACAATTGCCACACAATCTTCTGTCATAATGAGGCACATCGGTAAAAGACAATCGGCGATCGCAGCATTGATCACAGATTGACCGGTTACAAATCACTCAGTATGAAGGAGATTGTAGTATGACAACCAGAATCGTTTTCAAAATCATCGCAGTCGTCGTCTTGCTGGCGGCGGTCGCCGGCGTTGCTGCCTATGCCTATAACCTGGGCATTGCCCAGGGCGCCGCGTATACCGCTACGCAGACGGCTACCCAGGGTGGTGAGGCGCAGGCATTGCCGCCCGGCGCAGCCCCTTATTTCTACGGGCGGCATTATACACCGTATGGCATGTTCTACGGCCCCCCCTTTGGCGGATTTTTCCTCTCCTGCCTGATCCCGGCGCTGTTGTTTTTCATGCTCATCGGTGGAATGCGCTGGCTGTTTTGGGGAAGGACGTACCGCATGCACAGCCATCATGGCCCATGGGGCAGGGGCATGCCGTGGGGTGAAGGCGTCCCGCCTTGGGCGGCGGATTGGCATCGCAAGATGCACGAAACCCCCACCTCCGGTAGCGAGCCATCTGCATAGTTGCAACTCCATCCTCAGGGTATAATCAAGCCACCCAATAGGACTGGCAGCTCCGAAAGGGTTGCCAGTCCGTGGGCCTTCTTGTATTCGTGATGGGTAATCGGTCACCGAGTAATCAGGATCGCTTCCAGGCGCCTGAGCGCCCCATCACTCATTACATATCGACAGATGACTTATTGAAGAAGATGAAAACCATTCTAGTCGTGGACGATGAAGCCCGTATTGTGCAGTTCGCCCGGGATTACCTGGAGCACGCCGGGATAAAGGTGCTGGTTGCTTACGACGGCAGGACCGCCCTGGCCCAGGCGCGCTCGGCAAAGCCCGACCTGATCGTGCTCGACCTGGGCCTGCCCGATATCGACGGGTTGGATGTGACTCGGGCGTTGCGCAAAGAAACGCAGGTACCCATCGTGATGCTCACCGCTCGCGGTGAGGAGAGCGACAAACTGGTCGGGTTGGAATTGGGCGCGGACGATTACATCACCAAACCGTTCAGCCCCAAGGAACTGGTTGCCCGCGTGCGCGCCGTGCTGCGCCGTTCGGAAATCACTGCCAACGCGGATGCCGAGATCATCCGCGTTGCTGATCTGACCCTGGATATCCCCCGCCTGCGCGCCACCCTCGGCGAGCAGGTCATCGACCTGACGCCCACCGAATTTCACCTGTTGGTGGCTTTGGCGCGGCAGCCCGGCCGCGTGTTCACCCGCTCCCAGCTTCTGGATGCCATCCACGGCGTGGCTTTCGAGTCCTTCGAGCGAGCCATCGATGGACATATCAAAAACCTGCGGCGTAAGCTCGAGCCAGACCCGCACAACCCGCGCTATATCCTGGCGGTATACGGCGTGGGCTACAAGTTTGCCGATTCCTGAGCGGAGGCCGGTGGACATTTGTGTGTCGCAGTGGATAAGACAGGAAATTGTGACGAAATGAAAAGAATGCTTCCTCCTACGCTTGTTTTGATTTGCGTGTTTGTAATGCTCTTGCTTCACTGGCTCTTTCCAGGCCCCAGGTGGCTGCCTGATCTGCTGCGACTGACAGGCCTGGCACCTTTAATGCTGGGAATTTGGATCAATATCGCGGCAGACCGGCAGTTCTCGATTCTGGGTACGAATGTAAATACATTTAGGGACCCTGACAGGCTTGTGACCGATGGCTTGTTCAAATATAGCCGCAACCCCATGTACCTGGGATTCGGATTGGTGCTCCTGGGCGTCTGGCTGTTATTGGGTTCGCTGTTGCCTGTCGCTGGTATCCTGGTATATTTTATAGTGACCGATCGCTGGTATATTGAATTCGAGGAAAAGAGGCTGATCGAGAAATTCGGCGATGTCTATCGATCCTACCAAGCCAGAACGCGGCGCTGGATATAACCGCAGCCAAAGCGGTGAAGAACCTGCCAGCGCAGATTTCTCGCCGCGGTCATTCCCCTTTGCACATCATAAGTGGCGCGCATATCCGCGTCACAAACCTGCCTGGTGGCCGGCCGGTGAGCCCTGGCCGCCGGTCGGCCCGCATAGGAGTCCAGAGTGGCGCAGCTTGCGCGGAAGTTTCTTCCGCCGCGTTGGCGCATTGTTACTGCTGTTATTGTTCTTTGCCTCGCTCGGCTGCCTGGCTTTGTTTGCTGTGTTGAATCGCCTGTTGGAGTTATCCGCTACGGAAAACTACCCGGCGAACTGGTTTGTACTGCCAGTCCTTCTGATCGGCGTCATCCTGTTGGCGATCATGCGCGTTCTGAGTGCGCTGCGCCGGACAGCCATCCCCGTGGCCGAGATGATGGAAGCCACCGGGCGCGTGGCCGAGGGCGACTATTCGGTGCGCGTCGCCGTTCATGGCCCGCGCGAAGCGCGCGCCCTGGGGCGCGCCTTTAACAGCATGGTTGAGCGCCTGCAAAGCCACGACCGGCAGCGGCGCAGCCTGTTGGCGGATGTCACCCACGAACTGCGCACCCCGCTGACCGTGATGCAGGGCAATCTGGAGGGAATGCTGGATGGCATCTACCCTCGGGATGACGCCCACCTGCGTCCGGTGCTGGAAGAAACGCAGCATCTCTCGCGGTTGATCGACGACCTGCGCACCCTGTCCCTGGCCGAGAGCGGAGCGCTCAAGCTGGAGAAAGAGCCGGCTGACCTGGCCGTGTTGCTCCACGAAATCGCCGCTTCATTCCAGGCGCAGGCTGCCCAAAGCGGCGTGACGCTCGTCGTTGCTGCCGCCCCCGATCTGCCGCAGGTTGAATTGGACGCCACGCGCATCCGCCAGGTAATTGCCAACCTGGTCGCCAATGCTCTACGCTACACCCCGTCCGGTGGGCAGGTGCGCGTAAGCGCCGCTCTGGCTGCGCAACCTGGACAAGGGATGGAAGTAGCCGTCAGCGATAATGGGGTGGGCATCCCTGCCGAAGATTTGCCTTACATTTTCGACCGTTTCTACAAGTCGCGCGATTCGGGCGGCATGGGCCTGGGCCTGGCCATTGCCCGCAGCCTGGTGTTAGCCCACGGCGGGGAGATGCATGTTGAGAGCGTGGTTGGGAAGGGCACTACCATCCGCTTTACGCTGCCGGCAGTCTGAACGTTGCTTCCAGCATAAGCTACCTCTACCCAACTGGCCGGTACTGTGATGGTCCAACTTTCCCAGGCCGTTGGGAAGTTACGCGAATGGCTGTTTTGCTCTTGCAACTTCCCCCCATTCGTTGTATTATCAATATCAGGGGGGCGTTCAGCCGGACCTGTTGATAGCATGAAAAGGCGGAACGATGCAGGATTGTTTATGTCTAGTAATGTGTCAACCATTACCGCCGGTTATGAAGTTGATCCAGGGGCGATGTATTTGTGGTTCACCAGGAAAACTGAACGGGAATTATCCATATACACTTGTAGTGTCATCAAAAACTGCTGTCCAACTTCTTGACATATCGCGCACGAAGATAGCGGATCTTATTCTGCGCGAGGGCAGGTATGGCCGATGAATTTGAGACGCTGATCGGCGAAGATGTGCTGGGCGGCTTGTTCGACAGGCACGCCAGGGTAGCAAGCACTGTATTGTTTGCCATACAGAATCGTACCGCGCATCTGGCAGCCCAATCAAAGCAGGCTACCGAGCGTTTCCTTACCGAAGAAATGGTCCAGGAGCGTGAACTGGCTTTTCTGGAAGCCCTGGCTCTGGGCCGCGCTCCCCCCATCCCTCCTACCATCCAGGACCTGGAACGCTACGCGCAGCAGTGGTCTTCGCTGGTGCCCAAGAACCCCAGTGTGCAGGCCACTGTGGCCCATCACTTGAGTCAAAACTACCATTTTACAAAGCAGGATGTGCCTGGCATCCGCTCCGCCCTGGGTCTGGATACCGAAGCGGTTGAGCAGGCTTACCAGCGTCTTTACCACGCGCCGCTGAAAGCGATCTTTGCCACACAGACTACCCCGGCCGACCGCTTACGGTGGGCTAAGGCGACGCTGGCTACATATCTGGAGACCTTGCCGCCTTTCTGGATCGTCTTTTCTTTGACTCTTACCGAAACCGTAGGCGCGGGCATCCTGGCCCTTCCGATTGCCCTGGCAGATATTGGCCCTCTGGCCGGCGTTGTGATTCTGTTCATATTGGGCCTGATAAATATGCTAACTGTCGCCTGTATGGCTGAGGCAGTGGCCCGTAGCGGCGTAATCCGTTATGGGAATGCTTTCCTTGGCCAGATGGTCACCGATTACCTGGGGCGTGCCGGTTCTCTGATCCTTTCGCTGGGGCTGACAACGATGTGTGTGTTGACGCTCTGGCCTTTATACATCGGCTTTTCAACCACATTGGCGGATGCTACACAGATACCTGCATCGATATGGTGCGCGCTCATTTTCATCATAGGACTGTATTTTCTGCGGCGTGAAACACTCAATGTCACCATTGCCTCTGCGTTGGTGATTGGCGTGATCAATATTGGCCTGATCCTGATTCTTTCGTTACTTGCCATCGCCAACCAGCAATTCACCTATCTCTTGTACACGAATGTACCGTTTGTCAATGGGCGCCCTTTTAACCCATCGATTTTGCAGTTGATCTTTGGCGTCATTCTCCTGTCTTATTTTGGTCACCTGTCGGTGAGCAATTGTGCGCGAACTGTGCTATACCGTGACCCCAGCGCCCGTTCCTTGATCTGGGGGAGCGTGGCGGCCCAGGGTGCCGTGATGTTGATCTATTGCATTTGGGTATTGGCCATCAACGGAACGATCCGGCCTCAGATACTGG
Organism: uncultured Anaerolinea sp.; assembly: GCA_964595435.1. GTDB lineage: Bacteria > Chloroflexota > Anaerolineae > Anaerolineales > UBA4823 > RBG-16-57-11. Next base: position 89,273 of record CAZQQJ010000031.1, read on the forward strand.
CCAGCCAGTCTGGCACAGCCCTGGCCCCGCTGGCGGCAGAGATTGGCCCCATTGTGCATATTTTGGGCTCACTATTTGTTATCCTTGGCATGGGCATCGGCACAATCCATTCATCTCTTCCCCTCTACAACCTGGTTCGTGAACGCCTGCCCACGATGCGTAAGCTGGTAATTCTGTTGCCTTGCAGGCGAGGGCGGTTGCTTTTGCGCAAAAATCACCCGAAAATCAGTGGCATCAATGGCCATCTGCTGATCAGTTTGACCTATCTGGGGTTTGAATTTCGCGGCGATAATCAGGCCGGGCAATTACGCTTTTGCCTGGATATTCAGGCAGAAGGCACCAGCCAACGCCTGGAGTTGCCGATTTGTGGGCATTGGGAGTCTGCTGCCTTGTTTGACCAGGTGCCAGCACTGCGTCAGCAGGGCATGTACCTGATGCTGGAGGTCCTGGATGCCAGTCAGGAGTACGTCCGTCTGCGGGTCAGTTCGCCGCTACACCTCGCTTATGAGGGGCAATGGTATCTTGCCGGCCTGAGCATGGCAGATGTCTTCGACTTGCCCGGCCCGCAGCAAGAGCTGGTTTCCTGGCTGGTGCGCGAAGAGATGATAGGACAGGATGCCGTAAGCCTGGCCGAAATCGCAAACCATTTTGGGGAGTCCGAAACCCTGACTCACCTCATGTTGGACGGGCTGGTGGAGCAAGGTTTTATTCAGGATCTGTCAGTGGATGGCAAGACCTGTTACCGGCCTCGACTGGTATCCAGAAAAGGCCGCCAGCTTCCAGACGATATCTGGCAGTCTCTGAGTAGAGAGCAGCAGTTACCAGGGCGAGAGGGGTTGGAGACCGGCGGTATATGGCAGCGGCTTAAGCAAGTGCTGCTGGGCAAAGAGGGGCGATACGTATTATCGGTGGCCCCTGTAACGGTGATCTTTCTGCTGACTGAGTGGCTGTTGATGACTGAAGCCGGATCATTTACTGGGCCGCTCAGTTTCCTGGGTGTAATTGTTATATCCCTGCTAGGCGGTACTTTCCCCGTGCTCTTGCTGATTGCCAGCCGGCAGAAAGGGGAAGTAGTGCCTGGGGTAGTCTACCGCTTCCTGGGTCATCCGGTAGTGGTGATAGGCATCTATCTCCTGTACCTGGCCAGCCTCTTCCTGCATGGCCTGATCATCTGGGATAACCCCTTGCATCGTGCCGCCGCGATGCTGGTTGGTGGATTGATCCTGGTTGTGACTGTCGTTCTGGCATGCCGGGGGACTTTTGCCCCGCGCCTGGTCGTAGAATTGCGGCACGACCAACGTGGGCCGGGGCAGTCTGTTTTTGCCGTCACGGTCGGCGGACAGCCAGCGATAACCCAGGTGCGGCTGGGTTATCCGGATGGGGAGCAAGAGATTGAGGCTACGGCTGGCGAGATCCCTGCTTTTTCCAGCCTGAGCAATATTGCCTTCCGGCTACCTGCCACCCGTGCCCGGGAGCTTAAGGTGTGGGCATATCGGATTACATCCCAGGGAGATTCTGAGAGCCTGTCGGCATTGCTGCAAGTTCAACTTGGCAGCGAGCAGAAGGAGTTTGATCTGAAACTATCTGCCGGTCAGAAGGTATTGCCGTTTAATGGTAGAGCATGTCAGGTAATGATTAACTCGACTGTTGTATTTTGGAATCATAAAGCCAAACCAGTGGTAGCCTGAGCGAG